>NZ_LMRV01000028.1 GCF_001428245.1 Paenibacillus sp. Soil522 | reverse complement strand
GACGAATACTAATCGGTCGAGGGCTTATCCTAAAACGTTTGCCAGGACCCATACATCCGGCAGACAGCAGCTAAAAAGGTTCAGCAAACCTATCTTTCGTATCCAGTTTTCAGGGCGCAATTTGCTTTGATCTGATTCATATTCCCTGATAGCTCAGTTGGTAGAGCACTCGACTGTTAATCGAGTTGTCACAGGTTCGAGTCCTGTTCGGGGAGCCATTATAGAGAGGTGTCCGAGTGGTCGAAGGAGCACGATTGGAAATCGTGTAGGCTCTAACCGGGTCTCGAGGGTTCGAATCCCTTCCTCTCTGCCAGTAAGGCCCGTTGGTCAAGTGGTTAAGACACCTCCCTTTCACGGAGGTAACAGGGGTTCGAGTCCCCTACGGGTCACCAAAAACTTTTTAAAAAACGTTTGACACAGAACAATGGCCTATGATAAGATATAAAGGTCGCTCAATATGGAGGCTTAGCTCAGCTGGGAGAGCATCTGCCTTACAAGCAGAGGGTCGGCGGTTCGATCCCGTCAGCCTCCACCATTTAAATAATAACGACGCGGGGTGGAGCAGCCCGGTAGCTCGTCGGGCTCATAACCCGAAGGCCGCAGGTTCAAATCCTGCCCCCGCAACCAAAAAAGTCTTTACCTTTCGGAAGTTTCCGAGATTATGATGTGGAGCTGTGGTGTAGTGGCCCAACATGCCTGCCTGTCACGCAGGAGACCGCGGGTTCGAATCCCGTCAGCTCCGCCAYTYAAACAACATCAGGCTCGGTAGCTCAGTCGGTAGAGCAGAGGACTGAAAATCCTCGTGTCGGCGGTTCGATTCCGTCCCGAGCCACCATTTATGATGTAAAAGCAATGAAAAGTAAATAAGCCGTTGTAGCTCAACTGGTAGAGCAACTGACTTGTAATCAGTAGGTTGGGGGTTCAAGTCCTCTCGACGGCACCACATGGAGGATTAGTGAAGTGGCNGCCGTTGTAGCTCAACTGGTAGAGCAACTGACTTGTAATCAGTAGGTTGGGGGTTCAAGTCCTCTCGACGGCACCACATGGAGGATTAGTGAAGTGGCTAAACACGGCAGACTGTAAATCTGCTCTCTCTGAGTTCGGTGGTTCGAATCCATCATCCTCCACCAGTTTACCTTAGGGGCATAGTTTAAAGGTAGAACAAAGGTCTCCAAAACCTTTGGTGTGGGTTCAATTCCTGCTGCCCCTGCCAATAAAATATTGAAGATGCATCCTCCACCAGTTTACCTTAGGGGCATAGTTTAAAGGTAGAACAAAGGTCTCCAAAACCTTTGGTGTGGGTTCAATTCCTGCTGCCCCTGCCAATATAATATTTGAAGATGGCGGTCGTGGCGAAGTGGTTAACGCATCGGTTTGTGGATCCGACATTCGGGGGTTCAATTCCCCTCGATCGCCCCATTTTTCAAAAAAAATGCTTTTAAAAATGTTGGGGATTAGCCAAGCGGTAAGGCAACGGACTTTGACTCCGTCATTCTCAGGTTCGATCCCTGAATCCCCAGCCATTTATATGCGGAAGTGGCTCAGCGGTAGAGCATCGCCTTGCCAAGGCGAGGGTCGCGGGTTCGATTCCCGTCTTCCGCTCCATTANTGTTGGGGATTAGCCAAGCGGTAAGGCAACGGACTTTGACTCCGTCATTCTCAGGTTCGATCCCTGAATCCCCAGCCATTTATATGCGGAAGTGGCTCAGCGGTAGAGCATCGCCTTGCCAAGGCGAGGGTCGCGGGTTCGATTCCCGTCTTCCGCTCCATTAATTTGGCGCCATAGCCAAGTGGTAAGGCAGAGCTCTGCAAAAGCTCTACCCCCAGTTCGAGTCTGGGTGGCGCCTCCACAATTTTTACTGAAATAAGATATGTGCCCTTAGCTCAGCTGGATAGAGCGTTTGACTACGAATCAAAAGGCCAGGAGTTCGAATCTCTTAGGGCACGCCATATTTCTTCTGAATGCCGATGTGGCGGAATGGCAGACGCGCGCGACTCAAAATCGTGAGGGAAACCGTGGAGGTTCGAGTCCTCTCATCGGCACCAAACTTTTAAACACAAACTCTTGAGACCAATAGGATCTTAAGAGTTTTTTTGTGTTATTGTCTACGATGCACAAGAGGGTTATGACTTATTCCGAACAATTTTGAGTTTAGATTATTTTAAGAAAGCGCTTTAAATGATAGTGTTAGAGATGGTCCGTTAAATGATAGGGGGAAAACGGAGGATGAGATTCGGTAAATCGATTAGAACTCGTCTTATTATCGGATTTATGGCAGTTATGCTGCCGGTTGTCGTTTATATGCTCATCAATAATAGCTACGCGCGCGATATCGTTCGAGAGAAGGTATCCGAGACATATCGAAATACACTCGATATTTATGTCGGTCAGACGGACCACAATTTATCGCAAATTAATGATTATCTATACAAAATGTCAGTGCTTGATTCCGATGTCGGGCTGCTCATGTCTTTTCCTATGGACAGTGACGGCTACACGTTAACGAAAATAAGAATCGATGCCAAGCTGAACCGCGATGTTGGCGTCTATAATCTTATCGATGCCATATTTTTGTATCACAAAAACGATATTATTTTCGGCACCGACAGCGTATATAATGATACGAAAAATATAATCAAGTCCCACATGGACACAATGACGACGGAAGAAAACCTGCTTCTGAATGATCAGCACACCTGGGAGGTTAGAGCGGATGAGCGGCTGCCGGGCAGATTTTTTCTGATCAATTTCATTAAGGTGTCAGAAGGGCTGTATGTTGGGGCGATGATAAAAGTACAGGATATTAATAAGTTGCTTTCTATCCAATGGAGCGACGGGGATATCGGTCATAATGGCATTTATCTGTTTGAGGGGGACAGGTTGGTGCAACCGTTAACAGAAAACCCTGCGCCGCTAGAATTGAGCTATAGAATATCGAAGGAGCCTTATGAATCATTGACTGATCGGAAGACAGGCGATACCTATCTGGTGATGAACAGGATGAGTAATATGGTCAATATTGCTTACCGGGTCGTTATACCGGAGGAGACGCTGCTTCGCAACCTATTATTTTTCAGAAATGCGACTTTATTCGCACCGATTGGATTTTTAGCCATTTTGCTTATTTACTTAGTTTTTATGCGGAATATGCTGTTTAAACCATTGCATGAGCTGATTTTAGGGATGAAGAAAATTTCTCTAGGGATGCTGGACGTAAGGCTGAAGAAGAACAAATCGCTTGAATTTGAGTTTCTTGGAAATACGTTCAATGTCATGGCTGAGCAAATTAAAACCTTGAAAATCGATGTCTATGAGGAACAGCTTCGCGTGAAGCAAGGAGAATTGAAGCAGCTTCAGGCGCAAATCAATCCCCATTTTTATATGAACAGCTTGAATATCATTTACAATCTTGCTGCGCTGAACGATACGGAATCGGTTAAAAAGATGTCGCTTCACCTTGCGGATTATTTCCGATTCATCATGAAAGCCAATCGGGATACGATCATGCTCAAGGAAGAGCTGATGCACATCGAAAACTACATGACGATTCAAAAAATCAGGTTTCCTGATAAGCTGCAGTGCACATTTGAAGGAATGGAAGCCATCTTAGATTACCCGATTGCTGCATTGACCTTACAGCCGTTTGTAGAAAATTCGATCATTCATGGATTCAAAAACAGGCGGCAGCTCTTCCAAATTAAAATATCGGCGGAAATGGAATCGGATAACGGATTTACGTTAACCATCAGCGATAATGGAATCGGCTTCGCTCCAGAGGTGCTGGAGAAGCTGCAGAACAAGGAGCCGCTGCAGGAAGGGGAATCAAGCAGCCTAGGCATAATGAACGTCATGCACAGGCTGCAGCTGCTTTATGGCGAGCGGATGTCGATTACATTCGGCAATCAAGCGGAGGGCAGTGGGGCGATGGTTATTATCGTCTTTCCAAAACGGATAGAAGGGGTGAAGGCAGATGTATAATTTATTGGTTGTAGACGATGAAGAGATCGCGATTCGAGGCATTGTGGAAGGAATAGATTGGTCCACGCTGCCGATTGCTAACATCTATACCGCGATTGATGCAGAAGAGGCGCAATCTTTGCTGATCGCGCACACGATACACGTCATGCTGTCGGACATCGATATGCCGAATCAGAGCGGAATCGATTTGCTGGAGTGGGTTAATGAGCATTCTCCCTCAAGCGTGACAATCTTTCTAACCGGGCATGCGGATTTTAAGTACGCGCAGCAGGCGGTTCAGCTGGGCAGCTTCGATTATTTGCTTAAACCTATTGACCATAATGCGCTCAAAGCATGTGTGAATGAGGCGCTGGACAAGGTTCGCGATCTGGAGCAGCTTGCAAAAATTCGCGGGACGTACAGCCTATTTTATGAGCAATGGAGCAAGCAGCGTCCAATTCTAATCGAGCGTTTCTGGCAGGACGTCATAAACTACCGGCTGTCGGCGGCACCGCAGCAGCTTGAATCCGCGATGCAAACCTATGCTTTACCGCTTCAAGCGGACAGCCTGATTCGCGTCGTCCTCATTAGCATCGAGCTTTGGCGAGAAGAATGGTCAGCCCGCGATGAGGAAATTATGACGTATGGCATTAAAAATGCAGCTGAGGAGCTTGTGCTTCAGAGTGCTCCGGGTCAGATCGTGCAGGATGGAAGCGGTATTCTGTACGCGATTTTTTACGGCTCGCCGGAGGGTGAGGAGCAGTCGATCGCCGATATTGCCGAGAGATGCAAAACTTTTATTCATCAATGCAAAAGCATGCTGCATTGTAATCTCTCCTGTTATATCGGAGAGGCCGTACCGGTTAAGCAGCTCCGCACCGGCGTACAGGCGCTGCTATCGCTTGAGCGCAGCAACGTAAGCAATACATGCGCGATTATTATAGAGCGTGACAATAAGCAGAAGCAAGAACCGGGCGCTCTCCAGCAGGCTCCCTTTTCCGATTGGGCGCTATTGCTGGAGACAGGCAAGAGGGCGGAGTTATCGCTGCGGATTGACGAATGCTTCGACCAGATGCAGGAGAGAAAAGTCGATTATACGTACATGGCTTCGTTTTATTATGGTTTTATGAATATGCTGTTCCAGTGGCTAAATAAAAAATCGGTGCAAATAACCGACGTATTCATAAATAGAGAGTGGGAGGTCGGCGAGAACGTTCTAAAATCGTTAGCCCGAATGCGAGCTTGGACGCAGCAACTAAGCAGTCAGGCAACGGAATACGCCAATCAGAACGGGAAAGACGTATCGCAGGTCGTGGATAAGGTTCAGCGCTATATGGAGGAGCATCTTGACGAAGAGTTCAGCCGCGAGCAGGCTGCGGAATCGGTGTATTTGAACCCGGCTTATCTATCGCGCCTGTTCCGCAGGGAAACCGGCTATTCATTAACGGATTACTTGGTGAAAATAAGAATAGCGAAGGCACGAATCATGCTGGAGAAAACAAATAACCGGGTCAGCGACGTCGCGATTAACGTAGGCTATGCCAACTTTTCGCACTTCTCCAAGCTATTTAAGAAGATGACCGGTCTGACGCCGCAGGAATATCGCAAAAAGTATCAAGATGTATGAGTTAGAAGTCACAGCACCGTTAATATAGTCACGGCGCCGACAGATGTCGGCGTCTTTTTTTTATACAATTAAGACAAGAGGAAATAAACAGAATCTTAGAAAGAGGAGGGGGAAGGCGATGGCGAAACATACGTCGGAAGCGGTAACAGCCGCCTACATTCCAAAAAGCTCAGTAAAAAAGATCTCTCAAATCCGTATTTTTCGTAAATACTGGATGTTCTACATTATGATGCTGCCGGCCATCGCATTGCTGTTATTAAACAATTACATCCCGATGTTCGGGATCATTATCGCTTTCAAAAACATTAATTATGCGGACGGCATATTTGGAAGCGCATGGAGCGGTCTTCAAAACTTCGAGTATTTGTTTAAAACATCGGATGCATGGATTATTACACGAAATACGCTGCTATATAACTCGGGATTTATTATTTTGAATTTAGTTTTCCCGCTTGCATTTGCTATAATGCTCAATGAAATAAGAAGCAGATTTATGGCAAAGCTGCATCAAACGATTATGTTCCTTCCGTATTTCTTGTCGATGGTCGTCATTAGTTATTTGGTTTTTGGCTTCTTGAGCGATGAACACGGATATTTGAATACATCACTTCTGCCGGCATTTGGGCTTGAACCGGTGCAATGGTATTTCACACAAGAGGTGTGGCCGTACATTTTGCCGATCGTTAACACATGGAAAAGCATGGGTTATTTTACCGTCATCTACATGGCAGCTATTATTGGTATCGATGATGAATATTACGAGGCTGCTACGATTGACGGAGCGAGCAAATGGAAGCAAATGACGGGTATTACGATTCCACTTATTATGCCTATTATTACGATTATGACCTTGCTTCAAATCGGAAAAATATTTAATGCAGATTTTGGGCTCTTCTTCCAGGTTCCGAGAGAATCAGGGGTATTGTTCCCGGTGACGAACGTAATTGATACCTACGTTTACCGCACTTTCCTGACAGTCGGAGATATCGGCTTGTCGTCCGCAGCAGGGCTGCTTCAATCAGTCATCGGCTTTGCATTAGTATTTATTTCGAACTGGGTTGTACGCCGAATTAATAAAGACAACGCATTATTTTAGTTTTATGATCGCATAGCGGCTATTTCTACGAAAAAATTTGGAGGTGATCCTATGGAAGCAGTCGAGAAAATATCGTCCGGGTCCAATCCTAAAAACCAATTGTCACTCCCGGCTTCTCTAGGCATCAATGTATTTTTCATTTTGTATTCATTGCTTTGCATCGTACCGCTGATCTTAATCATTATGGTTTCGATTTCCGATGAAGGAGCTGTCGTTAGAGACGGGTATCAATTTATTCCTTCGAAGTTTGATTTCGCAGCATACCAGTTCCTATTTAAGGACGCAACACAAATTTTCCGCTCTTACAGCATCTCAATATTAGTTACTATTGTCGGAACGACGCTTAGCTTGATTATCATGGCGTTGTATGCGTATCCTATCTCAAGATCTGATTTTCCTCATGCCAAGTTTTTTACTTTCTTCGTATTTTTTACGATGCTGTTCTCGGGCGGCTTGGTTCCCTGGTATCTGGTCTACGTTCAGGTACTCGATTTGAAAAATACGATGATGGCACTCATTATGCCGCTGCTTGTAGCCGCATTTTTTGTCCTCATTATCCGTACGTTCTTCCAGACAACGATTCCTGCTGCAGTGCTTGAGTCGGCGAAAATCGACGGCGCAGGAGAATTGACTATATTTTTCAAAATCGTATTGCCGCTATCGCTTCCGGTACTCGCGACAGTAGCGCTGTTTCAGACGCTTACCTATTGGAATGACTGGTTCCTAAGTCTGGTGTTTATTACGAAGGATGCCAACATCACCGTTCAATATCTGATGTATAAGACGATGCTTAATATTCAATTTTTAGCCAATAACAGCACCGCTGCGGCAGCCATTACAGCAGCCGGCGGCACGTTCAAATTTCCGAGCGAGACGGTGCGTATGGCGATGGTTGTTGTAGGAATAGGTCCAATTATCTTTGCTTATCCATTCTTTCAAAAGTATTTTGTGAAAGGGCTGACTGTCGGAGCAGTTAAAGGTTAATCTCGCCGATAGAAGCTATATTACGGCTGTAGCCGGCAATGCCGGTTTAGCATATAAACCTAAATCTTGAGGGAGGTCCACCCGCTATGAAGCAAGTTAAACAAAAGACATCTATGCTTCTTCTGATGATGTTGACCATCGTATTGATTGTATCGGCATGCTCGGGAAACAACGGTAAAAACAACGTAGAGTCTACGACAGACAACGCCGCAACAAACAAGCCAGCGGATACAGAAGGAGCATCGGCTGAATCTGATTTAAAGCCTTATAAAATAACTTTAGTGTTCCCTGGTACGCCTCAAACCGATGAGAAGAAAATCGAGGAAGCGCTAAATAAGCTGCTTACTGAAAAAATCAATGCAACTATCGATCTTATGCCGATTGATTGGGGCGCTTGGGATGACAAAATCAACCTGATGGTCGCTTCTCGTGAAGAGGTAGACATTGTTTTCACAGCACAATGGAATGGCCACGCAAAATATGTGTCCAAAGGAGCTTTCCTTGAGCTTGGGGGCTTAATTGACAAATACGGCCAAGGAATTAAGGAATCCCTTGACCCTGCATTCCTTGAAGGCGCAAAGATTAGCGGTAAAAACTACGGCGTTCCGACGAATAAGGAGCTCGCAGCTGCAGGCGGTATCGTATACCGCAAGGATATTGCCGATGAGCTTGGCATCGATATGAGCGCAGTAAAAACACCAGAGGATTTGGATGCTGTATATGCCGTTGTAAAGGCGAAAAAGCCTGAAATGATTCCGTTATACACAACAGCAGGAGTATTTAATTCTCACTTCTTCGCTAACTACGACTTCCTTGGTGATTCGACGATTCCAGGCGCAATCCTGAAGGACGATCAAAACTCTGTAAAGGTAATGCCTATTGAGCAAATTGAACGCTACAAGCAATATTTGAACCTTACCCGCGATTATTTCAAGAAAGGCTATATCAACGCTGATGCAGCTACAACGCAGGTGTCTTCAGGCGATGCTTGGAAGGCAGGCAATGTCTTCTCGACTATTGAGCCTATGAAACCGGGCAAGGATGCTGAGATTGCAAGCGCTTCTAACCTGACCGGCAAGCTGGCTCAAATTATGATGACAGAAAAAACAGTAGCAACTTCTGAAACAGCTGGCTCGATGCTTGGTATTTCTTCGACATCCAAAGATCCAGATCGTGCAATGATGCTGATTAATCTGCTGCATACAGACAAAGAAATCAACAATATTCTTAACTTCGGTCTCGAAGGCGACCACTACACCCGGGCCGGCGAAATTATAACAGCTACAGCTAATACGCCTAACTATAATCCGGGCGCATCTTGGATGTTCGGCAATCAGTTCCTGAACTATGTGTGGGATACTGAGGACCCGGACAAGTGGGCGAAGTTCAAAGAGTTTAACCAAAATGCAAAAGTATCTCCTGGTCTTGGCTTCGTATTTGACAGCGAGCCAGTAAAAGCTGAGGTTGGAGCCCTTGCGAACGTTATCCGTCAATACCAAAGAGCGCTTGAAACGGGCTCGGTGGACGTAGACAAAATCCTTGCTGAGTACGAAGCGAAACTGAAGGATGCAGGCGTTGACAAGGTCGTAGCTGAAAAGCAAAAGCAATTCGATGAATTTCTTGCAAGCAAGTAATCAAGGATGATCCCGAAAATAACGAAAGCCCGCGTCTTGCAAAAGGCGCGGGTTTTTCTTGCTTGCATGACAGGCGCGAAACGCCCGCTAACAAGCAGTGAAAACAGTACGAAACTCGGCAATCAAATTGAAAAGGCTCACGGGATCGCCTCAATAGGATGAGGAAGAAAATAAGTGGGGAAGTTGGCTCTTCCCCCGGGAGGCGGGCTGCTGACTCGACCTAAGTCCAGTGCAGAAACCGCCGAAGGTCCGTTTTAGAAAGGGGGAAATTGATCTAAACTAAGTACATAAGCAAGAGCAACACACGCTAGGCAATAAACGTAAATGAAATATATTAAATGCTGAAAGGAGTTGAAATGAGAGATGAATGGAAAAAGCGCGTTAGGCGTACTGCTCATAATTGTTGGCGGTATCGCGGTACTTAATTTTATCGGTATCCATTTCGGTGCTATATTCGGATTCTTGCTCCCGTTCATACTAATCGGTCTAGGTATTGTCGGTTGGATGAACAGCAAGAGATGGATTGGCGGCATACTTATCGTAATCGGCGGGATGATGGTTCTTAGCAAGCTCGGCGGCGTTATCTTGCTGCTTCTGGCAATCGGCTTAATTGCAGCCGGAGTGAGCCTCTTCAAGAAGGATAAACGCAGAGTTTACTAATTGCTGCGATTGAATATATAGCAAGGGTCTAAGAAGCCGGTTTTGCATCACAAAACGTTAAGGAGGACAAGGAATGAGTGTTATGAAGCGAGTGCGCGACATTACGGTCGCCACATTAAATGAACGGCTCGAGAAGGCAGAGGATCCGGTTCGGATGATCGATCAATTCCTCTGGTCGACAAGAGAAGATATTATACAGGCCGAGAAGCTGTATCAGCAGTACGCGGGTCACAGCAATCACCTAAAGGCACAATGGCTGCTCGCCGAGGAGCAGAAAGAACGGCGCGAGAATCAAGCGCTGACTGCACTGAAAGCGGGCGAAGAGCAGCTGGCAAGAATCGCCTTGCATGAGAAGGCAAGCTGTGAAGAACGCTCGATCCAATATCGTGAGCTGTTCGAGCAAAGCAGGCAGAATACGCTGGATCTTGAAGAGCAGCTGCGCGAGATGCGCAGCGAATACCAATCCGTATATGACAAACGTGAATATTATGCGGCCCGCATGGAATCGCTAAGACTTCAGCAGCGGATGAACAGCCGCTACAGCAGCGGGTTCGGTGAGCAAGGCATACAGTCGGGCTCCGTATTCAGAAGGCTGGAGGATCGTATTAGCGGCATGGAGCATGAAGCGAAGAGCTTGCGCGACATTCGCAGAATGGGGCAAGAATTCGTAACGGAAGCAGGTAATACCGTACAATCCGTTATAGAACGGGAGCTTGAGCAGTTGAAGCGAAAGCTTGAGAAAGAAGGATGGTCGTCTTGAAAAAACTGTATCGATCCTCACGTGACAAAAAACTATTCGGTCTTTGCGGCGGATTAGCGGAAATGTTGAACGTTGATGCGACACTGCTGCGGATTTTACTTATTGTTGTAACTATTTTTACAAGCGGTGCTGTTATTCTGATTTATATTATTGCAGGCTTGGTTGTGCCCAAAGAACCGCCGCTCTACTCTAACTTTGGCCCAAACGGCTACGGTAACGGTTATGGCGGAGGCTATAATCCCGGATTTGGCCATCAAGCGCATTCACAATTTGGCGGCCCCTACAAAAACACGCCGCAAGCGCCAGGCTCTTGGAGCGCCCCGGGACCGGCTGCACAACCTACAACGTCAACACAATTCGATAGCATGATGGATGATTTGGAGAAGAAAGCACTGCGTCGTGAAATTGAAGAATTGAAAGCCAAAATTGCTAAATACGAGAAGGGAGATTTTTAATATGGGAATTTTCAAACGCATGAAGGATATGACGAAGGCATCGGTAAATGAGGCTTTGGATAAAATTGAAGATCCGATCATTATGTTGAATCAATATTTGCGGGACATGGAGTCCGAAATTCATCAAGCAGAGGTTACCGTTGCTAAGCAAATGGCTAATGAGCGCCGCATGAAGCAGCGCCTTGAGGAAACGATACGCAGCGCGGCTGATCGTGAATCCAAAGCAGAAGCGGCTCTAAGAGCCGGTCAAGAAGAGCTGGCCCGCAAGCTGCTGGAAGAGAAGCTGTATTTTGACCAGAAGGTAACCGAATATGTTGACCTGCATGCACAGTCGAAGGCGCAAGCAGAGGAATTGATGCAGCAGCTGCACACAATGAAGGAAGAGTTCTACCAGCTGCGCAACAAGCGAAATGAGCTGGCTTCCCGTGCTCAAGTAGCTAAAGCACAAAAACAAATGGCGCAATTGACAGCGAACCACACGATTGACAGCGGCTCAGCATCACGCGGCTTCTACCGTATGGAAGAGAAAATTATGCAAATGGAAGCAGAAGCAGATGTTCTCCGCACGCCTCACTCTTACAGCGGCGCGACAAACAGCTTTAATGCAGCCGATGCCGAGAAGCAAATTAAGATTGATGAGCAGCTGCAAGCGCTGAAGAACAAGCTGAATCCGACAACATCATTAACGAAGTCTTCAACTGAAGAATAGGATAAGGACAATGGATGAAGCGGACCGGATAACGGTCTGCTCTTTCATGTGTTTTGTTAGAATGATAAGAAAGTAGAGGCGCGACGGACGGTGACAGTTTTTTATTTTTGCTAATTACATATGATGTAAATAAAGGTTAATATAGTACTTAGAAGGAAGTGAGCCGTATGGAGCAGGGCTATAGGGGGAACCAACCGAATCATGCGGCCCGCAGGCGCAATGCGACGGAAACGGTATTATGGCTGCTTATCATCATTAGCTTGGTTGTCATCGTACTGCAAGGGATCGGTTACGTTGAACTGTTCACGCTTCAGGGGAAATGGGCGGTTATCGGGCTGACCATCGTTGGAGCGGGCCTTGCAGCTGCAGCGCTGAACGGCTATTTGCAAAACTCAAGGCTGAAGGAATCACTTAAACGGCTGACCGAGCAGCAAAGAAAAAGCCGCTTTACCGTTACGCTCAGCAATAGCGAGACGACGGAAAATGAAATATCAGAGCAGGAGCAGGTCGATCCAATTTGGACAGAGAAGGTCAAATTTACGGCTGTGATCGAAGAGCGCCAGCGGCTTGCGCGCGAGCTGCACGATGCGGTAAGCCAACAGCTATTCGCAATCTCGATGACGGCGACGGCCGTTAGCAGGACGATTGAGCGGGATTGGGAGCGGGCTAAGCATCAAGTACAGCTTATAGAAGAAATGGCTGCTGTCGCGCAATCGGAAATGCGCGCTCTGCTGCTTCATCTACGACCCGTTCACTTGGACGGTAAAAATTTGGGGCAGGCGCTTACTGTTCTAGTGGATGAGCTGAAGCAGAAGGTGCCGATGACGATCACGCTCGAGGTGGATGACACAATAGTGCTTCCGCCGAATGCCGAGGATCATTTGTTCCGGATAGCGCAGGAGGCATTATCGAATACACTTAGGCATTCCAAAGCAGACAGTATGGTTATTAAGCTGATACGCGTGGGCAGCCAAGTGCATATGAGTGTTCAGGACAATGGCATTGGGTTTGATCTTGAGGCTAAGAAGAAAACGTCCTACGGGCTGCTTACGATGGAAGAGCGTATCAACGAGCTGGGCGGATCGTTGCAGATGATTTCGAAGCCAGGTGAAGGTACGGTTATTCATATTTGGGTTCCTGCGGATGGACTGCGGGACGCGAAAGCATAAGCCATGAAACTGAAAAATTTAACGATTATCTAAGGGCGGTGTAAGGTGTGGAGGCAATCGAGCAATTGAGTCAGCCGATAAAGGTTCTGCTGGTCGATGACCATGAAATGGTGCGAATCGGACTTGCAGCGGTGCTGGACACTGAGGATGGTATCGAGGTTGTCGGTGAAGCAAGCAACGGCATGGACGGCATTCGATTGGCACAGGCATACAGACCAGACGTTGTTCTAATGGATTTAGTGATGGACGGCATGGATGGCGTCGAGACGACAGCTAAGCTGCTTGAGCTTTACCCTGAATGTAAGGTCATCGTATTGACGAGCTATTTGGATGACAACAAGCTTTATCCGGTCATTGAAGCGGGCGCTTTCAGCTATTTGCTGAAAACGTCGCGGGCTACGGAAATCGCCGATGCGATTCGGGCCGCAGCGCGCGGACAATCGGTGCTGGAATCGCAGGTCGCGGCGAAAATGATGAATCGCTTCCGCCAGCCGAAGCAGAAGGAGCAAGCTCCGCTGCATGAGGAGCTGACGGACCGCGAGATGGATGTGCTTAAGCGGGTAGCTCAGGGGCGGTCCAATCAGGAAATCGCCGACGAGCTGTTTATAGGCGTAAAAACGGTAAAATTCCATATTACGAATATTTTTAACAAGCTTGAAGTTGATGACCGTACACAAGCGGCAATTTATGCTCATAAGCAAGGAATTGCGGATTAAAGGAAAATATACTTATAGATTTACATTAATTAGTGATAATGCCGTTTGGAACAGCTGGTCAATTTGATTAATATCGAATACGGGTACAGCTGAGCTTGCTGCAGCTGCGGAGGCTGCTTCCGTCCAAACGGCGGCGGCGAGCGGATTTTTTAGCTGCTGTAATAGCTCGCAGTCTAAGGCGGAGCGAATCGTAATTATTTTTGGATAAGCTGCATCCTTGAATCCTTCGACCAGAATAACATCCGCTTCGGACATTTGCGCAATGAGCTGCTCGAGTGATTCGAAGTTTGCTTTCATGATCGCAGTGCGCTTCGAGGATGTAATAGCTGTTATATCCGCTCCGGCGGCTTGATGCTTCCACGTATCGGTGCCGGGATGATCGATCTGAAAATCATGCGCATCGCGCTTAATCGTACCAACCTTATATCCCGCTTGTTTAAAGCGCTCCGTTAGCCGGCAAACCAATGTGGTTTTGCCGGTGTTTTTGTATCCGACGATTTGGACAATAAGCGGTGTGTGTGATGCTAGTGGCTGCATAGGGTTCTCCTTCTTCGTTTAGATGACCGTAATTGCCAATAGTTTAACATACATTGTAAAATAGATGCTGAATAAGCTGCTGGATCAGATCAGCTGGCGGCTATAGGAGCGGGGATGATGATGGAGATGGCAAATGGTGGCGGAACGGAGAAGACAGTAGAGAACGGATGGAATACCGGCAGCGGAGCGTTAGGCCTTGAGCAGGCTGGCCGGTTTAACCGGAAAGCGGTGAAGGTTGAAGAAGCGCAGCAGCGGGTGCTTGCTGCCGCGGATGGGCTGCGACTCGGCAGCGAGCTTGTGCCGCTGCGGGCTAGCGGCGGCCGCAGGCTTGCGCAGACGATAGAGGCGTCAAGCGATTGGCCGCCTTTCGCGCGCTCGGGCCTCGACGGCTATGCTGTGCGCGCGGCGGATATAGCGGGAGCGTCGCCGGAGCAGCCGGCGGAGCTGCGCGTCATTGACTCGGTCGCGGCGGGCGGACTCGCCCTTGCGGCCGTGCAGAAGGGCACTGCCGTGCGCATAATGACAGGCGCGGCTGTGCCGGAAGGGGCTGACGCGGTCGTGATGCTGGAGCAGACCGCGGATGCCATGCTGGCTGATGGCTCGCCGGCGGTGCTGATCAAGCGCGCCGGCACGGCCAGCCAGAACATTGCGCCCCGAGGCGAGGAGTTTCGCCGCGGGAGCGCTTTGGCAGTGCCTGGCACGCTTGTGCGGCCTGGCCATGTTGCGCTGCTCGGCACCTTCGGCTATGCCGAGGTGGCGGTGCACAAGCGCCCTCGCGTTGCGGTATTCGCGACCGGCAGCGAATTGCTGCCGGTTGAGGCGCCGCTCGCGCCGGGCCAGATCCGCGACAGCAACAGCTGTATGGTCGCGGCCATGATAGAGCAAAGCGGCGCTGAGCCGGTCCTCTGCGGCTCGCTGCCGGACGAGCCTGCCGCGGTGGCAGCTGCACTCGCCAGCGCGTGGGCAGACGCCGATCTGATCGTCACGACCGGCGGTGTCTCCGTAGGAGACTTCGATGTGATGTCAGACATTTTCCGCTCGATAAAGAACGGAAGTGAGACGAATCGACAGAATCGTCTATTCCGTGACAACAGCTTCCCGCCAGACGGTCATATTAGTAATACGGCGCGAGCTTCAGCTGAAGGCAATGAGGCTCGTACAGCCAGCGACGAAGCTGCAAGCCGCGTCTTATTTGATCGGGTAGCGATGAGACCCGGCAGTCCGACGTCGGCGGCTGTCATAGGGGGAAAGCTGCTGTTTGCTTTATCGGGGAATCCGGGAGCTTGCTTCGTTGGGTTTGAGTTATTTGTTCGGCCAGCGCTGCTGCGGATACAAGGCGTGAAGGAAGCACTTCCGCGAACGGTAAGGGCGCAGCTGCATACTGCGGTGGACAAGCCAAGCCCGCATGACCGCTTTGTACGCACACGCCTGATCAGCCGGTCGGACGGATGTCTGCTTGCCGATCCGCTTGCTTTCACCAAATCAAGCATGATGGCTTCAATCGCAGATGCCGAAGGGCTAGCCGTCATTCCTTCAGGGTCAAAAGGAGCTGAAGCGGGAGAGATTATTGAGGTCATCTTGATTCCATAGCACAGTCTCTTCGGATATCACCGAATTGGAAAAAATGATTTTATATGGCAGGAAATAACGGCAAGGTAGCCGAATATAGAACATACGCAGCATACGCTCGAGCACAGCCAAAATCAACTGCTGCTGCGCATCATATTTTAATCTGCAAGAACTACAAGTAACGATTTAGTATCAATCCAACATAGGGAAGCGGCCAATAGGATTGCGTGGAGCTGTAATAAGCAGCATACGGCAGGGTGGCCGCTAATTGTGGTTGGAGCAGATCAACAGCCCTATGCTGCTCGGCGTACTTGAGGGCATGTTTAAGCTTATTCAGCAAACCATCTGCTCCCAGCATGAGCTGCTTCAAACGCTGAGTTTCATTTGCAAGTAAGGGCATTGACCAAGCTGAAAAAGCATTATCACCCTTCTGCGTCCATTTGCCGCTTTGCGTACTGCGGCGCAGCTTGAGCTCCTGAGCGGCTGGATGCAGCAGAGCGAGCTCGATGCTGCTCCAGAGCTCATGCTTTAATTCGCTGGCATGCTGCTTGTAATGCGATTCCCAATGATTGAGCATATTAGTAAGGTCATTTAGGCTATCAGCTACGGGCTTGCCGGTATTCAACTGGCCGCTGAGTCTCCAGATTAGCTGGTCGATGCCGTCTTGAGCCCGCTTAGCAGTCTGTATCCAGGCTGCCGCGCTGTTCGCGGCTTGCACATAGATGCGGTTCCAATCATTGTCGTTCCCTTGAGCCTGCTGAGGCTCGCCATCGCGATAAGGGTAATAAGCGTACGGGCTTACAGCTTGTACCGGCATGTAAGAACTTGTTCGTTCAATGCCCCGTATGGAGCTTATGTATGAGGTCATAAGATACTCCTCTCCGAACGCAAGGATGAGTGCAGCGTAAGCATACTATATCGGGTTCAAAAAGGCTGGCGAAACCTGTCATTGCATTGATAAAAATGAGAAAGCGGCGACTTTTCGCCAAATTCGCCGCTTTGTCTTTTACAGCAAGAGAAACAGAAAGGCGACGAGGGCAAAATCAAGTGCCAGCGCTCCACCCCACGGATAATAAGGGTCTGGTCCATAGTAGTAGGGATCATAAGGGTAGGATTGCGTTTGCGCATTCGGCTGCCCTGACTTATGAGCGCCCTCTGATTTACCTTTACCGCCCTTTTTCTTTTTTGAAACCTTGGGCTGTATCTGTGTCACATTTGCCTCTACGCTGCCTGCTTCTGAGTTAAGCAGCAATTTACCGCCTCCGCAGGAGCTAAGTATGCCAACATGCCGCCTGCCGTCATTCATTACCACGCATACCGGATACCCGCAATACCGGTTAACGACTTCCTCATCTAACGGAAAAATAGGTTCCATTTGCTAAAGATACCTCCTGAAATATTAATCTTCCTGCAACCAGTGTATTCACCTACAGGCTAACATGTATGGATGTTTACCCATTCTGCGAGGACAGGAGTGAAAAATCATGTACATTCCGAAAAAGACACCGCCAGTAAGCCATCGATTATCGGCGAGGCAGCGTGCCAAGCAAACGAAGGCCGGCGTCATTGCTGCGCTGATCGTTATTTTGCTAAGCGCAGCATGGGCGATGTGGCAGGCGGACAGGGCGCCGCGGGATACTGTGCCGGCAGAACAGCTGCTTCAGCACGATTTGCAGGCGCTGTGGCTGTGGAGCGATGATCTGATGAGAAGCGGCTCGAAGGGAGCGACGTGGACGGTCAGATGGAATGTGACAGGCAAGGAAGGAGCGATGAAGGAGCTTGTACAGAAGCTTTTTACGGATGAGCAGGGGAAGGCGATCAATAAGCTTGAGCAAAATGAGGGGAAAACGGTCAGCGGAGCCGTTCCAGCTTACAGCGGCCGTATTTCAGTTAGCCTTGTCCAATCGGATGGACCGCGCGAGCAGCTAATGGTTTTACTTGAGGCAAGCGGTTTGCAGCTGCTTAACAAAAACGTGGTGCTTAAAGCGACTGCTGACATCTCGGAGCAGATTGCTTTTATTTCCCCGGCGTTTACCAGCAGTTTGAAAGTTCAAGGCTATACAGGACATGATCAGACGGTCCATCGCATGGTGAAGCTGACAAATGCCGGATCGATTGATCGTTATGAGGACGGCGGAACGATCAGCGAAACGTTTTTTACGCGCATGCTGCGCTCTGCAATTATTGTCGAAAACGGGAAATCCGCGAATATTCAAATTGCGCTGCATAAAGAGACAAACTCCAATAATACCGAATTGACGATCGGAATACCGGTAATTAGTGGAGAATACAGCGTTTTCACGGCGGAAAACCCTTAAATGGCATATCCTGATTAGAATAAGTAACGGATCTTATCAGTATTTTTTATGGCCTGTTGAATAGCGAATTAAAGACGAATATGCTAAACTACATATCATGTAAAGCTGTATAAAATACATAAGGAAAGAATGAGGCAAATGACCTATACAAATAATCTTGATTCCGTCTCCGCAGAGGGAGCAGTTTATTACCTGTTCGGAGCAACGGGCGATTTGGCTCGGCGTAAGCTATTTCCAGCCCTGTTCAGTTTATATAAAGAAGGCAAACTCTCGGAAAACTTTGCTGTTGTCGGTCTAGCTAGACGTCCGCGGTCAAATGAACAGTTCCGTTCGGATCTGTATGAATCCATTGTAGAATTTTGTCGTTACAAAGCGGATGATGCCGAACTTTGGAATCGTTTTGCGGAGCATTTCGTTTATATGTCGCTTGATATTAACGATGTCGAGGGCTTCCGCGAGCTTAGCAAATTGTCGGCGCAATTGGATGCGAAGTTTGATATCCCGGGCAACCGCCTGTTTTATCTGGCCCTAGCGCCTTCGCTATTCGGACCGGTATCGTTCAACCTGCGCGACGGCGGCTTGCTGGAGTCAAACGGTTGGCACCGCGTCGTTATCGAGAAGCCTTTCGGTTACGACCTGCCATCGGCTCAGAAGCTGAATGAGCAAATCAACCAAGTGTTCAAGGAAGAAGAAATTTACCGGATTGACCATTACCTCGGCAAAGAAATGGTCCAAAACATTCAAGTGATTCGTTTTGCTAATGCTTTTTTTGAGCCACTGTGGAATAATAACCATATAGCGAACGTGCAAATCACGTTGTCCGAAACGGTTGGCGTAGAGGATCGCGGAGGTTATTATGACAAATCGGGCGCATTGCGCGACATGGGCCAAAACCATATGCTGCAAATGCTGACAATGATCGCTATGGAGCCGCCTAGCCGTTTGCACGGCGAAGATATTCGTGACGAGAAGGTTAAGGTGCTTCGTTCGCTGCGCAACTACACTTCCAGCGATGAGGTACGCTCCAACGTTGTCCGCGGTCAATACAGCGAAGGCAATCATCATGGCAAGGAGCTTACCGGCTATCGCCAAGAGGATTCGGTTAATGAGGATTCCACGACCGAAACCTATTTTGCCGCAAAAGTATTCGTTGATAATTTCCGCTGGGCAGGCGTTCCTTTCTATATTAGAACGGGCAAACGTCTACCTGTAAAAACGACGGAAGTCGTCATTGAATTCAAATCGATGCCGCAAAATGTTCTGTTCGCGCAGCGTCATGATTTGGCTCCAAACCTGCTCGTTATTCGCGTAAACCCGCTTGAGGGCATATATATTAAAGTAAATGCAAAAACGCCGGGCGAGAACAATTCCGTTCAGCCGGTAGCGATGGAATTTTGTCAAAGCTGCCAAATCGGCTTGAATACGCCGGAAGCTTACGAGCGTCTCATTCATGATGCAGCACGCGGCGATTCCACGTACTTCACGCGTTGGGACGAGGTTTCCCAGGCATGGGCATTCGTTGACCGCATCGCACAGGCTTGGCGTGAAGAGAAAAGCGATTTGCAGCTATATCCGGCTGGATCTTGGGGTCCGGATGCAGCGAATCAGCTGTTGGTAGAGGATGGCTTCCATTGGTGGCCGGTTAACGGCCAAGAGGAAGATAAAGTCATTTGGGTGTCGAACAGCGGGAAATAAGCGCTGCCGAATACCTTACGTAATGAAGGGAAGGCAAGCATGAGCCAATCGTTAAACGAAGAAATTAAACAGGAAGTAGATAAGCGCCGTACGTTTGCGATCATATCTCACCCTGATGCAGGGAAAACAACCCTAACTGAGAAGCTCCTCCTATTCGGAGGAGCCATTCGGCTTGCAGGGTCAGTCAAGGCGCGCAAAGCGAGCCGTCACGCAACATCCGACTGGATGGAAATTGAGAAGCAGCGGGGGATCTCGGTCACGTCCAGCGTCATGCAGTTCGATTATTTGGGACACCGCGTCAACATTCTCGATACGCCCGGTCACCAGGATTTCAGCGAGGACACTTATCGTACGCTAACCGCGGCAGACAGCGCCGTCATGCTTATTGACGTTGCCAAAGGTGTGGAGGCACAGACGATCAAGCTGTTCCAGGTTTGCCGCAAGCGCGGCATTCCAATCTTTACATTTATCAATAAGCTGGACCGTGAAGGGCAAAGTCCATTCGAACTGATGGAGGAGCTGGAGCGGGTACTTGGTATACGCGCAGTGCCAATGAACTGGCCGATCGGCATGGGACGCGAGCTTTGCGGCGTTTATGACCGCATGAAGACGCAGGTTGAGCTGTTCCAAGGCAATGACCACTCCACGATTGAGGTTCGTCCTGTCAGCGACTATAATGATCCGATAATCCGTGAAATGGCGGGGGATTATTTGACCGATCAGCTGATTGGAGATCTTGAGCTGCTTGATGTTGCAGGCGATCCATTTGATTACGAGAAGGTGCAGGCCGGCGAGCTTACGCCGTTGTTCTTCGGAAGCGCGGTCAATAACTTCGGCGTGCAGACGTTTCTCGAAAACTTCCTGCAGCTTGCGCCAAAGCCAACTACGCGCAACAGCACAACAGGTAAGGTTGAGCCGACGAACGAGAAGTTCACGGGTTATGTGTTCAAGATTCAAGCGAATATGAATCCGGCGCATCGCGACCGGATCGCGTTCCTCCGAATTTGCTCCGGTAAATTCGAAAGAGGCATGAGTGTCCGTCATGTGCGTAACGGCAAAGACATCAAGCTGGCACAGCCGCAGCAGTTTCTAGCGCAGGACCGCGATATTGTAGATACCGCTTATCCGGGAGATATAATCGGATTGTTTGATCCGGGTATTTTCCGAATCGGCGATTCCTTATCGCAAGGCGGCGAAGTCGTGTTCGATGAGCTGCCGACATTCTCACCGGAAATTTTCTCTAAGGTAACGGTTAAAAACGCGCTGAAGCATAAGCAATACCAGAAGGGCATCGACCAGCTTACGGAGGAGGGCACCATTCAGGTGTTTCATTCTACAGG
The DNA here is from genome assembly GCF_001428245.1 of Paenibacillus sp. Soil522. Lineage (GTDB taxonomy): Bacteria > Bacillota > Bacilli > Paenibacillales > Paenibacillaceae > Pristimantibacillus. The sequence goes on along the minus strand of NZ_LMRV01000028.1, from coordinate 99,669 downwards.
CAACTTCGACGAAACCATTCTCGGCGTAGTCGGCCATTTGCAATTTGAAGTATTCGAGCATCGGATGAGAGCGGAATACGGCGTAGAAATCCAGCTGCACCGGATGCAGTTCCAGTTCGCCCGCTGGATCGTCGACGATAATATCGACCCTAGCAAATTCCGTATTAATACGACGCTTGTGAAGGATAAGAAGGGCAATTATGTCGTCTTGTTCGAGAATGAATATGCGATGCGTACGGCAATAGACAAAAATCCGACGTCTAAGTTTCTGGAAACCGCGCCTTAAGGGTAGGGATATAGGCAAGCTGAAAGCATCCTCAGCCAATCGCGCAGCAGCGCATGCGGCTGGGGATGCTTTTGCTTCCGGCTGGATGAATTTCAGTGCTAAAACAAATCTTTACCCGTATAATAAATGGATAAAAAATGATAGGTGGCTAGTCATTCATGAAAACAATCATGTTCACCGGGGGAGGCTCAGCCGGACACGTTACCGTTAACATGGCCTTGATCCCGCGATTTTTGGAAGAGGGCTGGTCAGTCCAATATATCGGGTCGGAGAGCGGTATTGAAAGGCAGCTTATCGCGACGATTCCACAGGTCAAGTATTTTCCGATCTCGACGGGCAAGCTGAGAAGGTACATGGACATTCAGAACTTCAAGGACCCGTTCAAGGTGGTAAAAGGACTTTATCAGGCATATCGTCTCATTAAGACGAATAAGCCTAATGTTATTTTTTCCAAAGGCGGCTTCGTTTCCGTACCGGTCGTCATTGGCGCATGGTTAAACAAAGTGCCGCTGCTCATTCATGAATCGGATTTAACGCCGGGTCTGGCCAACCGGATATCGATTCCGTTCGCTTCCGGCGTGTGCACGACCTTTCCCGAAACGGGAAGCATGCTGAAGGCAGATAAAAGCCGGCATGTCGGGGCGGTCATACGCGAGGAAGTAAAGCAGGGCAACGCCGACCGCGGCAGAGATTTTTGCGGGTTTACGAAGAGCAAACCGGTTATTCTGATTATGGGTGGAAGCTTGGGCGCGCGTAAAATCAATCAGACCGTAAGGCAAGCCATATTAAGCCTCGCGAAGCCATTTCAAATCGTGCATTTATGCGGTAAAAACCAAGTCGATCCTTCGATCGTTGTACCTGGCTACAAGCAATTTGAATATGTGAATGAGCAGCTGCCTGATGTTTTGGCGATGACGGATCTCGTTGTTTCCCGTGCAGGCTCGAATTCCATCTTTGAGTTTCTTTCCTTGAAAAAGCCGATGCTGCTCATACCGCTCACAAAGGAGCAGAGCCGGGGCGACCAAATTTTGAATGCGCAGTCCTTTGAAAAATCAGGCTATGCCGACGTTCTGTACGAGGAGCAGCTGACTGCGGGAACGTTGACGGAGAGCGTTGAACGATTGTACGAAAACCGCAAAGGGTATATCGACAGGATGAACAGGAGCGAGGAAGCGAATGCGTTGGCCGCCGTTTTCGATTGGATTAACGAAATTGCCAAGCGGTAATTTAACTTAAAAGCTTAAACGGAATAAAAGCAAGGTCATATAGGCGATCCGGAGCGTGGCGATAACGTTCCGGATCGTTTTTTTGTTGCCATCATAACTCCAGAAAAATTGCATCGATTCGTTTGTTGACGGTGAACCGTTTTCATGCCATAATGTACGCGTGTACATTAAATGATTTATTGACATCGCATATTAGCTTTTCAGGAGGCATTCAACTATTAGCAGGAAAGAAGTAGCAAAGCTGGCCGGGGTATCAGAGGCGACCGTATCCAGAGTATTGAACAACGTTGGCCCAATGAAAGAGGATACGCGCGAGCGCGTATTGCAGGCAGCTGCCGAGCTCGGTTACGTTCCGAATGCGCTAGCGCAGCAGTTTGCCAGGAGGAAGAGCGGAAATATTGGCGTCATCCTGCCGTTCGTGCCGAAGGTTCATTTGTTCTCCACTTACTATTTCTCGGAAATATTAAGCGGGATCGGCGAGACGGTGAAGCGCTGCGGCTATGATCTGCTGCTTATTTTCAGAGAGCCGGACGGAGCGAGGGATTACGCGAAGCTTTTTCGAACGCAGAAGATTGATGCGTGCATCGTGCTTGGGTCCGAAAACGTGCCGGAAGAGAGGGCTGCTCTGGCGGAGCTGAAGGCGGGAGGCTTTCCCTTCTGTCTCATGAACCAGCGCTATGACGAGGAGTCTTACCGGACTGTCGATGCCGATCATGTCGCCGGCAGCATGGCGGCCGTTCGGCATTTGATTGAGCAGGGCAGCCGCAGCATCGCTTTCGTAAACGGCCCACAGCAGTATTCTAACAGTGCTGACCGGCTGGAAGGGTACATGGTAGCGCTGGAGGAAGCCGGTATTGCGTATGAGCCAAAGCTTGTCTACGCGGGCAATTACAGCCGCAAGAGCGGCTATGTGCTGGCAGGGCAGTTGGCAAAGCAAATACAAGCCGGCAGCATTGACGCGGTATTTGCAGCGAATGACCGGATGGCGATCGGACTGATGCAGGGGCTGCGCGAGCTGGCGCTCGAGGCAGGCCGGCATTACGCGCTGGTCGGGTATGACGATTCAGACGGCTCGCGCATCATAAGCCCGCAGCTGTCGACCGTTGCGGTACCCTTTTATGAGATGGGTAAGCTCGCTGCTGCCAGACTGCTAGAGACGGAGCAAAATGATGAATTAACGGAACCGGAGCGGGATTTGCTGCCCGTCATCTTGGTTCAAAGAGAAACGTCCGGCATAAAAAATGAGAAAGTATAAAAGAGAGGCGGGCTTTTATGAATAAAGTAAGAGTAGGTATGGTTGGCTATAAGTTTATGGGTAAAGCGCATAGTAACGCTTACCGTGCGCTTCCGATGTTTTTTCCGGATTCGGTTAAACCGGAGATGAAGGCGATTTGCGGCCGCGATCCGGAAGGGCTGGAACAAGCCCGTGCACAATTCGGCTGGGAAAGTGCAGAAACCGATTGGAAGGAGCTTGTTAAACGCGATGATATCGATTTGATCGATATTAATGCGCCAAGCGACGCGCATAAGGCAATCGCGCTCGCAGCGGCAGCGGCAGGCAAGCATCTATTCTGTGAGAAGCCGCTAGCGCTTACGCTCGAGGATTCCCGCGAGATGCTTGAGGCGGCGGAGAAGGCCGGCGTGAAGCATATGGTTGGCTTTAACTACCGATTCGCGCCTGCGATTCAGCTGGCGAAGAAGCTGGTTTCGGATGGCCGTATCGGTGAAATCCACCATTTCCGCGCCGTGTTTTTGCAGGATTGGATCATTGACCCGAACTTCCCGCTCGTATGGCGCCTTCAGAAGGAAATCGCCGGCTCCGGCTCTCACGGCGATCTAGGGGCACATCTGATCGATATGGCGCGCTTCCTGGTCGGCGAATTCAACGAGGTTATCGGAATGAGCGAGACGTTCGTTAAGGAGCGGCCGATCGCTTCCGCCATGACGGGTTTGAGCGCTAAGGGCAGCGAGGATGGACCTCGCGGCGAGGTTACGGTCGACGATGCGACCTTGTTCATGACACGCTTTGCAAACGGCGCGCTGGGCAGCTTCGAGGCAACCCGCTTTGCAGCCGGCCACCGTTGTACGAACGCATTTGAAATTAATGGAAGCAAAGGCAGCATCAAGTTTGATTTTGAGCGGATGAATGAGCTGCAGGTTTATTTTACAGATGATGCTGAGGATGTACAGGGCTTCCGCCGCGTGCTTGCTACTGACCCGGCGCATGCTTACATGGATGCCTGGTGGCCTGCGGGACATACGATTGGATATGAGCATACGTTCACGCATGAGGTGCACGAGCTGATGCAAGCATTCGCTGAGGATCGCCAACCGGTTCCAAACTTTGTAGACGGCGTAAAATGCCAAGAGGTGCTTGAGGCGGTAGATCGTTCGATTGCTGAGCGCCGCTGGGTTGCCATTAGCGAATTATCGTAAGTAAAGCTAGGACATAAAGCAGAGCATTGGAGAGGCAGGTTGAGCTAATGAAAAAGGCTTTGATCGTATGGGGCGGCTGGGATGGTCATCAGCCGAAGGAGGTAGCTGAGATTTTCCGCGAGGTGCTTGCCTCTGAAGACTTTGAGGTGGAGGTGTCCGATACGCTGGAAGCGTTCGCGGATGCGGAGAAGCTGCTGGGGCTGGATCTCATCGTGCCCGTGTGGACGATGGCACGCATTGAGCAGCAGCTCGTTAATAACGTTTCTGCTGCTGTCCAAAGCGGCGTAGGACTCGCTGGCTGTCATGGCGGCATGTGCGATGCATTCCGTGAAAACGTAGACTGGCAGTTTATGACCGGCGGCCAATGGGTGGCGCATCCAGGCAATGACGGCGTTGAATATACGGTTAATATTTCTAATTCAACTAGCCCGCTGACGGAAGGCATTGACGATTTCGTCGTAAGTTCGGAGCAATATTATTTGCATGTGGATCCTGCGGTGGAAGTGCTAGCAACAACGCGGTTTCCGCTGACGCCGGGACCTCACTCCCTTAATAAGGCAGTCGATATGCCTGTCGTATGGACGAAGCGCTGGGGCGTAGGACGAGTTTACTATAACTCGCTTGGCCATCAAGCGAATATTATCGACATTCCAACCGTTAAGGAGCTCATGAGACGCGGCTTCCTATGGTGTGCGGATGGCAAGGCTAGAGCGTTAGAGGCTGGCACAAGCGCTGCGGCCTATAGCGGCATGGCGGATAATCAGCTGTAAATCGAAATGATAAAATAATAAGCATGGGACGAGGGACGGACTAAAATGGACAAGATTAAAGCAGGTATTATCGGAACGGGTAATATTAGCGGGATTTATTTTGAAAACGGCAATCGCTTTGATGCGCTTCAGGTTGTGGCTTGTGCGGATTTGGATGTCGAGCGGGCTAGGGCTAAGGGCGATGAGTTTGGCGTTCGCGGCTGCTCGGTGGAGGAAATGCTCGCTGATCCGGATATTCAATTGATTATCAATTTGACTATTCCGCAGGCGCATGCCAAGGTTTGTCTGCAGGCTCTTGAGGCGGGCAAGCATGTTTACGTAGAGAAGCCTTTTGCGGTAACCCGCGAGGAAGCTAAGCAGGTACTTGAGCTTGCTGCCAGAAAAGGGCTTTACGTCGGAAGCGCGCCGGATACGTTCCTCGGCGGGGGCATTCAGACAAGCATTAAGCTGCTGGAGGATGGCTGGATCGGTACGCCGATTGGCGCGACCGCGTTCATGGTAAGCGGCGGCCCCGAATCCTGGCATCCGGCTCCTGAGTTTTATTACCAGACGGGCGGCGGCCCTATGTTTGACATGGGCCCGTATTATTTAACGGCGCTTGTTGCGCTGCTTGGACCTATTACGCGGGTAACGGCCTCTGCGCGCATCTCTTATTCTGAGAGAACGATTACGAGCAAGCCTAAATACGGTCAGCAAGTGAAGGTCGAGGTGCCGACGCATATCGCGGGCGTGATGGATTTTGCATCCGGTCCGATCGGGACGCTGCTGACGAGCTTTGACGTGAAGGGCGGCTCGACGCTACCTCGTATCGAGGTATACGGCAGTGAAGGCACGCTGCTCGTTCCGGATCCGAACAACTTCGGCGGTCAGGTTAAAATTTGGCGCGCAGGCTCGAAGGAATGGTCGGATATTCCTCTTGCTTACGGTTTTACAGAAAATGCCCGGGGCGTTGGCGCAGCCGATATGGCCAAAGCGATTCAAACCGGCCGCAAGCACCGTGCGAATGGCGAGCTTGCTTATCATGTGCTTGAAGCGATGCATGGCTTCCATGACGCATCGGAGCAAGGCGTGCATTATGTGATGAAGAGCAGCTGTGAGCGTCCGCAGCCGCTGCCGCTCGGTCTGCAGCCCTACTGCTTAGATTAATAAATGTGAAAAATGACTGTCTCAAGGTCTGATAAGACCTTTGAGACAGCCATTTTTCTGTTTTTTTGGATTTGTACAGTAAAATGATTTAAAAGAGTGCCCCTGCAGCCATTTGGCTTTCGAGGCACTCTAATGTTGTTCTATGCTTTTATTTGATCCACGCTTCAACTTTATCTGCGTTCTGCTCAACCCATGCCTTGGCTGCTGCCTCAGGTGTTTGGCCTTCTTGAATTTGAACCATGACAGCTGCCATATCTTCAGAAGTCCAATTGAACCGGTCGAGGAAGGCGAACGCCTCAGGCTGATCCTCCTTCAGACCTTTACGCGCAATCGTATGAATTTGCTCATCTCCGCCATATACGTTTTTAGGATCCTCTAAATATTTCAGATCCATCTTCGCGAACATCCAATGCGGCGTCCAGCCTGTGACAACAATCGGTTCCTTGTTCGCATAAGCCTTCTCGAGCTGCTGCGTCATCGCTGCAGAAGAGCTTTCGAGCAGCGTCCATTTATCCCGCAGCTTATATTCGTCTAACACTTTCTCTGTTGACATCATAAGGCCAGCGCCCGGCTCAATGCCGATAATCGTATGGTCCACCGTATCGCCAATGCTTTCGGTTAGCTCCCCGATGCTGTTAATATCCATATACTGTGGAACGACAAGACCGATTTTGGTGCCTTCCAGGTTAGGTCCAAGATCCTCGTATTTGCCATTATATTTCTCTACATATGAAGCATGCGTCGTTGGCAGCCATGCCGCTACCATAGCATCCGCGCTGCCATCGGAAATACCGGCCCACATTGGACCTGCATCTACCTGCATCAGCTCAACATCGTAGTTAAGCTTTTGCTCCAGCACTTCTTTTACAACATAGGTGCTTGCAATCTCGGAATCCCAAGCGACATAGGCGAGCGTTACTTTTTTGCTGCTGCTCCCCCCGGAGGCGGAGCATCCGGCCACTAGAGCGATCATAATAACAGCTGCAGCGATTATACTCATTTTATTGAATTTCAAAAAATCACTCCTCAAAGTTTGTGAATATACGTTTTATCTTGTTGGTTTAGGATGTTTTCGTTTTGCGAATGACCTGTTGGGTCAGCCGGTCCAAAACGATGGCTAAAATAACGATGGCGAGACCGGCTTCAAAGCCTATACCGGTATTGCCTTGCGTAACAGCGCGATAGACAGAAGCGCCAACGCCCTGTGCGCCGATCATCGAGGAGATTACGACCATCGATAGCGACAGCATAATCGTCTGATTGATGCCGGCCATAATCGTCGGCATCGCAAGCGGCAGCTGCAGCTTAAACAGCTTCTGCGCAGGCGTCGAGCCGAAGGCATCTGCTGCTTCAACTAACTCGGCCGGCACCTGACGTATGCCGAGGTTCGTCAGCCGGATCGTTGGCGGTATCGCGAAAATGATCGATGAGATAACGCCGGGAACAACGCCGAGAGAGAAGAAGGTTACGGCAGGCAGCAAGTAAACAAACGCTGGCATCGTCTGCATGAAGTCGAGCACCGGCGTAACGATTTTTTGGATGCTGGAATTACGGGCGCACAGTATGCCTGCCGGGACGCCGATCAGCACCGATATGAAGGCCGCGGTCAATACGAGCGCTAGTGTCTGCATCGTTTGGCTCCATAAGCCGAGATTTTCGATAATAAGCAGTCCGATAAGCGTAAATAAAGCCATTTTCCACTTGCCGATATACCAAGCTATAAGGGTAAATATAACGATAAGAACCAGCGGCGGAAACCAATTAAGCGCTGTATCCATTCCGTTTACGGTTTCGCCGACAACGGTACGAATCAATTGGAAGAACGGGTCCAAATGAGCTTCAAGCCAAGCCTCCAGCCATTCGATCCAGCCGGCTAACGGGATTTTAGGCAGATTCATGACGTTCACCTGCCTCTATTACAGAATTTCCGGCTAATGCGGCCAGAACCGCGCCTTTGATGACGATGCCTTTCAGGCGTCCTTTGTCATCAATGATGGATACGGGGAATTTCGAATTGCTCATTAATTCAAACAATTCATTAAGCAGAGTGTCCGGCAGGGCGGAAGGCGCTTCGCGCTCCATCGCTTCTTCCAGCTTTAAGCCGTTTTTTATCGCGTTAGCCGCGTCCTCTGCGGTTATAACACCGAGCAGCTGCATCCCTTTGTCGACTACATACAGGCTCGATATTCCGCGGTCCCGCATCAATTGCAAGGCTACGCGGGGACCCTTTTCGATCGTAATGGTCTCGGGCTTGACCATGACATGCGATGCTGTAAATACTTTAGACAAATCGACGTCCTCGACAAAGCGCTCTACATATTTGTTGGCAGGCTGCATCAATATTTCTTCGGGCGAACCGATTTGGACGACGCTGCCGTCTTTCATCAAAGCGATTTGATCACCGATTCGAAGAGCCTCGTTCAAGTCATGTGTGATAAATATGATCGTTTTTTTCATTTTGGACTGGAGCTCAAGCAGCTCATCCTGCATATCCTTCCGAATAAGCGGATCAAGCGCGCTGAAAGCTTCGTCCATCAGCAGAACATCCGGATCATTAGCAAGTCCTCTTGCGAGTCCGACGCGCTGCTGCATGCCGCCGCTTAATTGATCGGGATAGCTATTTTCCCAGCCCTTCAACCCGACAAGCTCCAGCGAATTCATCGCCATCGCTCTGCGCTTCTTTTTGTCGATGCCCTGAACCTCAAGCCCATATTCAATATTTTGAATAACGGTGCGATGCGGAAAGAGCGCGAACTTCTGGAATACCATACCTACATTTTTTCTTCTAAACAGCCGAAGCTGCTCAGGAGACATCCGGAGAACGTCTATCCCGTTAAACAGCACTTGACCTAGCGTAGGCTCGATCAAGCGATTGAGCAGACGAACAAGTGTCGACTTGCCGCTGCCGGATAAGCCCATAATGACGAATATTTGTCCTGCTTCAATGGAGAAGCTGGCTTGGTTAACTCCAACCGTGTGCTTCGTTTCTGCAAAAATTTTCTCTTTCGACCATCCTTTATCCAGCAGCGGGATCACCTTCTTCGGATCAGCTCCGAAAATTTTGGTTAGCCTCTTGGCTTCTATAATCGCCATGTTATGCCCCCTTGTGGAATATTTCGACTCCCATAAGTGTAGATGGTTATCTTTGTAAAGGTCAAAAGGCGTGAGCCATCGTATAGTTTGAACAGTTATAACTTTACGTACTTTACATGCGGCATACTCCTGATAACTCCCTTTTTCATGTCAAAGGCTTTCTTTACATATATACGGCTCTTTGATTACAATAATTGATGTAGGCATGATAGGGGGAACGACACTCCTCAGGAGGAACGACATGAATGAACTTGCAGATTTAACAGAAGAACAGCTCACAAAGCTTCATAATACGCGCCGCCGCGTCATTGAATCGATCGGAAAAAACATGGACTTGTACGGTATTACATTATCTATTGGTCATCTTTACGGGAATATGTACTTTAATCGTGAGCCGGTTACGCTTGATGAGATGAGTCAGACGATGGGGATGAGCAAGACGTCGATGAGTACAGGCATGCGGACGCTGCATGACCTGAAGATGATAAATAAGGTATGGGGCAAGGGCTCCAGAAAAGATTTATACGAGGTCGAGCCGAATTGGCATCAGAACTTCGCGGATTTCTTCTCGATTAAATGGAGAAAAGCAGTCGAGCAGAACATGAGCGCTTTAAACCGTTCAATGAAGGAAATCGATGCATTAAAGCAGCAATATGAGAGCGATCCGGCGTTTCTTGACGTGCTCGAGAATGACATGCAGAAGATTGACGAGGCGTTAAAGTATTACAGATGGCTGGAACGTTTAATCGACTCGTTTGAGACCGGGGACATTTATAAATTTATACCGCTAGAGGAATAAGGAATAGGACACGGGATATAGCTTATGCAGAAAATAAAGGTCTGAGCGACTTACGCTTAGACCTTTATTTTATTTATTTTTCAAAGCAGCAGCTGCCCTGGATTAATGGATACGGAGCAAGCGCGGCAGGATGATTTTGATGTGCAGAATATGGTAAGCTTACATCCATAACTATTGGATAAGGGGACGACCAAATCGATGAATGACCGCTTGAGTGCCAGCATGAAGCCATTGATCGTTATGAATGGTAAGGTAATATTGCCAGATAAAATAGTGGAGGCAGCCGTAGCTATCGTCGATGGAAGAATTGACGCTATCCTTGAAAGCGAAGAGGCTATCCGGAACTGGAGACGGCTGCATTCCAGCTTTACATCGGTTGATGCGGCAAAGCAGTATGTGCTCCCGGGCCTTATCGACATCCACTGCGATGCGATTGAGAAGGAAGTACAGCCCCGGCCGAATACGTTGTTTCCTCTCGATATGGCTTTGTTGGAGTTCGAACGAAAGCTGCCGGTGCATGGCATAACAACGATGTACCATTCGTTATCGCTTGGAGTAGGGCTAAGCTTGCGCGGTGATCATTTGCTTACCGGGATGGTCGAGCATATTAACAGCTACCGCACCAAACGGTCCATGATCCGCAACCGGATCCACTTGCGATTCGAAGTATCTCATCTGGCTGGCATGCCCATCGTCGAGCGGTACTTGGATGAGAAAGCAATCGACTACTTGTCGTTTATGGATCACTCGCCGGGTCAAGGGCAATATCGCGAGCCAGGTTCGTTTGAACGTTACGTTATGAAGAACCAGGGTGTTAGCGTTGATGAGGTGCGCGTTATTGTCGAGGAGTTACTTCAGCGGAGACAGCTTGTAAACGGCGAGCATTTGCTGAAATTGAGCAAGCTTGCTGCAAAGCGCGGGATTGCTATCGCCTCGCATGATGATGATTCGGTTGAAAAAATAGAAGAGTCTGCCGGCTACGGCGTTTCCGTCTGCGAATTTCCGATTAATTTGGAAACAGCTAAGTTTGCTGCTGAGCGGGGTATGAGGGTTTGCGTAGGTGCGCCGAATGTAGTCAGAGGAGCATCGCATGATAAAAACTTAAGGGCAGTCGATGCCATTGCCGCGGATGCGGCCGACATTTTATGCTCCGATTATCATCCTTCCTCCATGCTGGCAGCCGTGTTCAAGCTAGCCGATGAAGGGATTGCTGCTTTGCCGTCTGCGGTACGGATGGTAACGCTGCATCCTGCTCAGGCATTAGGCACAGGCAGCGAGCTTGGTTCCATAGAGCTTGGCAAAGCAGCCGATCTAATCATCGTGGATCGCTATGACGGCCAGCCATGGGTAACGAATACAATCGTCGGAGGCCAGATCGTTTATAGAGCGGCAGTCCGTTATTAAGACGGAGTGGGATTAGCGAACTCGGAATCGTGAAGATGCTTATACAGGGAATCGACCATTCTACCTTGCTCTGACTCCGAGGATTCCTGCCAGATCATTTCAAACAGAACGCCGAGCCCGGGCAACGCTTTCTCGTCTGCACCAACAGAATCTCCAATGACTTCAGAAAGCTCCTCGGCTGAATTGTCTTGCACACGCATTACGATCGCTTGACGCAAATCAACAGTTTTCAAATGAAACAACCTCCTACCGCATTAGGATTTACTTATTTACTATGTCCAACGCTTGCCGTTTTCATCCGAATGCGCAAGCTATGGTATACTGATGAGATCACCCGCATCAATCATCCTGTAAGGAGGATTTTGTAAAGATGGCGAAAAAACAGTACGCAGTAATCGGAATGGGTCGTTTCGGCTCCAGCGTTGCGAAAGCTTTGACGGAGATGGGCTTCGAGGTGCTGGCAATCGACTCGAACGAGCATCGCGTTCAGGAAGTCGCAAATACGGTAACACATGCAGTTTCTGCGGATTCGACGGATGAGGAAGCGCTTCGTGCGCTTGGTATACGAAATTTTGACGTGGTCGTCGTTGCGATCGGGCAAGACATTCAGTCGAGCATTTTGACGACGCTCATCTTAAAGGACCTGGGCGTGAAAACGCTGATTGTCAAAGCGCAAAGCGAACTTCATGGCAAGGTCGTTAACAAAATTGGAGCCGATAAGGTTGTTTTCCCTGAACGGGATATGGGTCTGCGTGTAGCGCATCATCTCGTTTCACCTAATATTCTCGATTACATCGAGATTTCGGATGACTACAGTATCATTGAGATTAAAGCTCCCGGTCGGATGATCGGACAAAGTTTAAAGCAGCTCGATATTAGAGCGAAGCATAAATGCAATGTTATGGCTATCAAAACGGGCTCCGAGATGAACATTGCCCCATATGCTGATGATTTAATCGGCAGCGATGATGTCCTTGTTATCGTCGGCAAAAACTCGGATCTGACCAATTTAGAAATCGCATATTCGGAAGGTTAAACCTAATTATGAATGAAAATTTTGATCCATTGATTTCTTCCCTGCAAAATGAAAAGGTTAAACAGTGGGCATCGCTGCTGGACAAAAAATACCGCGATCGAAGCGGGCAGTTTCTGATCGAAGGCGTTCACCTCGTACTGGAAGCGCTGAAGGGCAATGCAGACGTGACGACGATTGTTTACGATACGGAGCGCGGCATTCCTGCAGAGCTGAAGCTCGAGCGGGAAACCAATGATTCGGCTGCAACGCTAGGATTGGAATGGGTACAAGTATCACGGGCGGTTATGTCAAAATGTACGGGAACGGATACGCCTCCGCCCGTATTTGCCATTTTGTCTAAGCTATCGTCAGATACTGCCGCTTTATTCCGTAAAAACTGCCTTGTTGTCGTACTGGACGGCGTACGCGACCCGGGTAATGCCGGCACGATCATTCGCAGCGCCGATGCGGTTGGAGCCGATGCCGTCATTTTGGGCAATGGCTGCGTTGATCTCTACAATCCGAAGACTGTAAGGTCGACAATGGGCTCTTTGTTTCATTTGCCTATTATTGAAGCAGATTTGAAGGAGCTTCTCCCGCAAGCGAGGTCAAAAGGCGTAAAGCTTATCGGAACGAGCTTGCAAGCGGAGCATACCTGCTATGGCTACGATTGGACACAGCCGACATGGCTGCTTATGGGCAGCGAATCGGAAGGGCTGTCGCCTGCGGTTCGAGAGCTCGTCGACGAATCCGTCATTATTCCGATGGTTGGGCAAGCCGAGTCGCTTAACGTAGCGATGGCGGCAACGGTTTTACTTTATGAGAGCTTGCGTCAGCGGACTTATTCGAACAAGTAATAGCAGTATAAGCTATAACGTAATTGAGATGTTCAAGACAACCAGAAGGCAGAATACTCCTTGATGCATAAGGATTTTCTGTCTTTTATTGTATTTATGTAATATTAATTGGAAGCGTTTTCATGGAAAAGTAGACAGATTGGAAGGGGGTGTACAAAAGGAAACGATAACCGTATCATTACCTAAAGGTTTCACCCTAAATTGGTCAAATTTTATCGAATTTAGTTGTTTAGTTTTTCGGGTTGGTAGATTATTATTAAGCTACTTAGGTAGTCTCAGTCTCTGTTTATAACGTATAAAAACTGGGGCTGCTTTACTATATATAGCATCGCACAGTTCTAAAAATGATATCGATAGGTTCATAATATGTAGAAAGCAGGTGAACACTATGATGAGTTTTTACTCCAAAATATTAGTCGCGCACGACGGCTCTGAGTTAGCTGAAAAGGCATTAAAAACAGCAATGAAGCTAGCTGGCGTTGATAAAAGAATAGAGCTTCACATCCTGCATGTATTAAAGCCGCTTCCTCTCCTCGATTTTTTGGAGGCTGGGGAGGAAAGTGTGAAAGTGCTTCGCAGGGAAAGAGCGGAATTAATGATGAATGAAATAAAGGAATCGCTGGACGGCATGGGGAACCCCATCGTGATTAAAATTAGCGAAGGACATCCGGAGAAAAAAATTGTGAATTATGCAGAGCATCATGCTTGTGACATGATTATTATGGGAAGTAGAGGACTAGGGGGAATTAAGGAGTTTTTCCTAGGCAGTGTAAGCCATTATGTCGTGCAGCATGCTAAGGTGCCGACATTTATTATCAAGTAATCTTGCAGGATCATTCGAAGCGGGGATTAATATAGAGGGGCCAAATGCGATGGTCTGCACGTCCTGAAGCGGTGAGAGGCGCATGCATATGCATGCGCCTCTCGATATTTCAAGGGCAAAAAATGCAGATCAGTTTAATTTTTAGGGAGCTAAACCGATGACTGACCCATAGATTTATTTAGCAGTAGATAACTGTTTCACCTCCAAGCGATGGACGAGACCGGCAGAGTGGATGGAATTGCTCGGGAAGATGGGCATACCTGCGTGGAAGCCAGGATTCAATTGATTATTGGCGGCAATTCATTCCGACAGACGGGATGAAATCAATCATTTTTAAAAATTACCGCCATATATGCAGCTATCCGCGCATTAATTTCAAGAAGTAAGTAATCGCGGGAGAAGGCAAGAGACTCCTCATAACTACGATAAGTAACAAGATAATTAACGGTGGAGCAGCTTTTATTTTTTTCATTAATTACGATGTTTTGACGAAGAATAAATCGTCTGGACAACGCTAGGTCTGCCTCAATCCTTGCGATAATAATGTCTGCCGTTCTGACGAAAAGACTGCGCAATGACCGGGCTTTTTTATGTAATTCACGCTGATTATGTTTAACAACTGCGAGTACGATGGGAAGAATAATGGAATCGTACACCATCCGCATTTCTTCATGTGATGGCCGAGCGGTCAAATCGTATATTTCCGACAATTTCATAGCCATACGCAAGTCACCTCACGTCCATTATATGCGAACATTTGTTCTTGTGTCAATCAGAGATGGCTTTAATCCATCTTGACACCAAATATTTCCTTGTTTTGTTAGTTGCCAAACCTTACAGTAGAATATTATAACGATTCAAACGGCATGACGGAGATAGCATTCGAATTTCGAAAAGTGTTATGGAGGTAGGTTTATGCAGAAAATTGCTATTCTTTCTGATATACACGGTAATTTGCCCGCTCTGGAAGCCGTGCTGGAAGACATCCAACAACGGGAGGTCGCAAAAATCTTTTGTCTTGGGGATCTTGTCGGAAAAGGACCAAGCTCGGATATTTGCGTAGATCTGGTAAACAAACATTGCGAGCAAGTGATTATGGGAAACTGGGAAGATTTTATGACAAAGGAAAGTGATATTGAAGCGATTCAATGGCATCAAGCCGTTCTGGGCGAGCAGCGTATGCGCTATTTGGGCGCGCTCCCATTTTCGATCGAGTTTGTTATGAGCGGAAAATTTATAAGATTATTTCATGCTTCCCCCCGCAGCTTGTATGAACGAATTCAGCCATGGGATGCTTTAGACAAACGACTGTCGCTATTTGATTATTCTGAGCTTTGCGAGCGGCAAAAACGAGCAGACGTCGTGGGCTACGGAGATATTCATAATGCTTATCTTCAGCATATATCGGGCAAGCCACTTTTTAATGCCGGCAGTGTAGGAAATCCGCTCGACATTACGCAGGCATCCTATGTTATTTTAGAGGGTTTATTAGCTGACGAGAGCGCTGCACCGCTAAACATTCAGTTTGTGCGCGTACCCTATGATATTGAATTATCGATTAAGCAAGCCGCTCAATCAGGCATGCCTTTATTAGAACCGTATATAAAGGAATTAAGAACGGCCAGATACAGAGGGCTTCAGGATTAGTTTATGATGCGGCCTTAATGCAGCTTTAAATATGAACATCTTTCAGCTTTTATGGCTTAAAATAAACCGAAAAAAGTGCTGCTGACCATCATCGATGATTAGCAGCACCTTTTTTTTGCAATTTCGTCTCTCGTTATTTAAGGGTTATTTCGACTTTTTCTGTGCTGCGGATCTTCCCTGCTTACTCGGATCGCTCGATTTTGGCGCGACATGTTGCGTGTTTGGCTTGTGTTGATCGCTCATGATTGTTGCTCCTTTCCTTTGGCATCTGTTTAATTATTCGCCAAACGCACACAATCTATGTTTGCAGTTCGTCCCCTTGTTAAAAAAAACGGCATTCCAGCTCGAAAATAACTTTAAAATAAAAACGGTGTCAGCCAGTCGCGCGAAGGCGGTCATGGCGACACCGTTTTTAGCTTCAAATATAAGAATTTATAAGTTTCACCCTTATACCTGCTTATATTTCATCGCGAAACGAGCTTTTGCCACCAAAGGACGGCGACAGCCGTTTACGCTTGGGCTTAACGCTTTCTAAGCACAAAAAATTCGCATTCCTTCCGGTTGTGATACGAAATATCGCTTATCCCCGATTGGGTTACGATGATGCTGTCGTCAAAGCGCACGACAAGCGAGCTTGAATCGATGAGCTGATTGTCTTGAAAGACGCGAATGCGCTGCTGCTGCCTTATAACCTCCTCAAAATCACAGTCCGTATGAAGACGTCGGTTTATGGCCATATGTAAGCTCCTTCAACAGGAAAATTATTTCTTAAGTTTATCGCATGTCCTATAGCGTTGCAAAGCCCAGTTGTGCGAGGGCGATATGGCCTGCTCTACTGCAGACCATGATCAGGTCGTCTTCTTTTTTGGCCGAGTATTGCATAAGTATGGGTAATGGAAGCGGGCAGGATGATGCGGGAGGGGATCGTATTGGCGAAATGGGGAAGGAGAGGCTGGCGGTTCAGGCCGTTTGGCGGGAGCCGGATGCAGCTTTGGTCTGGCCGTCCATTCTCTAAAGTAAGAACGGTCAGCTGGGGCAGCCGCGGCAGCTCAGCTTCATCCCGTTCAGCTCCTAAGAAATGGGGCACCCGTTCAAGCTCCAGCAGCGGAAAATGGGGGCTCCGGCGTCCGGCGCTAAGGTTAGGCGGCAGCGCCCGGAACCATAGCGGCGGCTCAAGCGGCACTTGGGGCGCCAAACCTGGCAAGCCCCGGATACGGCGGCGCACGATCGTCCTTATTACTCTGATTGTGATGATGGTATTTTCAATACAGTCCTTCGTATATATTGAACAGAATTTGCGTCCGCCGCTTATGAAAATAGCCAAAGTGCGGGTCAAGCAGCTCGCAACGCAGGCGATCAACAAAGCGATAACGGAGCAGGTCGCCAGCCGCTCGGAATCCGATAAGCTGATTGACTGGAAAATGAACAGCAACGGTAAAATATCGGGATTCATGCTTAATTACGCTGAGCATATGAACATCACCTCGCAAACGATCAACACAGTTCAAAAGACACTAAACGAAATGAAGGACATACCCGAGCATATTCCGATTGGGCATGCGCTGAACAGCGCCATCATTTCCTCGTACGGACCAAGTGTGCCGGTTAAATTCGAGCCGGTAGGCGCCGTTAAGGTTGATCTTAGCACGCGCCAGAAGGACGCTGGCATCAATATGATTTTGGTGGAGGTTTATATCCGCATTATTGCGGAGGTGACCATTATCATTCCATTTGATACCGAGCCGGAGATTGTGGAAACCGATATCCCGATTTCGTATCTTCTTGTAGTCGGCGACGTGCCTATGTACTATTATGACAATACCGGCAAGCCTGTTGGCGAATCGGCCGCGGAAGCGCCGAACATCTCTGTGCCGCTCGGCCAAGGTTCGGATGGCGGCGTCACGACCAATCCTCAAAATAGCGGAAATGACGAATCCTCCAATGGGGAAGCGTCTAATTCCGGCGAAGCATTACCCGAGGATTCAGGTAATTCGAATGCTCATAACAGTTCTGCAAACGATAAAGGAGTTGCCCCTGCAGAGTAGTTCTTACAATAAAAACGACTTTATTGTCTTCTGGATAGGAAGACGATAAAGTCGTTTTTTTAAATAAAGCCTATGTTTCACCGTAAAATGGTCCTTTTCCGTGTGCGCGGCTTCAGCTGCCTCATTTACCGGACCGGATCCGTTTGCGCTCCGCCTGCTCCCAGCGGCGCAGCATCGGATACGGATCAAATGACCATTCGATTAACCCGCGGTCGCTATACACGCCGTAATGCAGGTGAGGAGGGAATTTGCCCTGTGTCCCCGGCTTGCCGTAGCCTGAGCTGCCGACCCATCCCACGACCTGACCGGGTTTTACCACATCGCCAATGTTGACCGATTTGTCATAGCCGGACAGATGTGCGTAATAGTGGTAAAAGTTGTTCAGATCGCGTATGCCGATGCGCCAGCCGCCATAAGGATTCCATCCCTTCACCTCGACGATGCCGTAGCAGGTGCTTCGAACAGGAAGACCGTGATTGGCAAAGATGTCCGTGCCCTCATGGGTACGCCTGCCGCCCCAGCTTCGTCCGGTTCCCCAGGTGCTGTTATAAGCATAGTGAGTACCGACCGGAACGGGAAAAGCGTGCTCAAACAGGTCGAGCTTGCCAAATGCAGCATAAATGCGTGCAAATTGCTGAATGCGCTGAACGGAGCGATTATTTTGGTAATATTCCCAAAGTCCAATTGCGAAATCATCGTCCGTTGATCCGTATGCTGCAATGCGGCTTACAAGCGAATACAGCAGATCAACGTCACTCGTCCGCTCTGCATGCCCGTTGCCGTCTCCATCGCGCCCGATGCCGTTAAAGAAGCGGATCGAGAGCGGCGAGCTGTCCTCCAAATTGGGATTAAGCAGACCTGCCCATCGTTCTTGGTCGATGAATACGCCCACCGTGCTGCCAAGCATAGGGCGGGTCTTCGGTTTAACCTTAGACATCGAGCGCTCGTACTGATCGACCGCCGCAATCCAGTACCATGGAATTTCGGTAAACAAGCTTAATTTCTCATACAAGCCTCTCCTGGCCGGGAGAGGGTCGGGCTCGGCCGCTGCCGCTTGCTCTTTTGTCGCTTCGGTCTGCCTTTTGACAGCAGGATACGCTATTGCCGGGCTGACGGGGAAGACAATAAGCAGGGAAGCTGCCGTTATTGCTGCAACAATAGAAATAGTCAGTTTCAAACGTCTCACCCTTCCAAAAGCATGACGGTTATAACGTTATGTTTTGCAAGTCATCGGTTTTTATGCGCGGCGGAGAAAGTCGGTTGCAACAATGGAAACGAAAACCTGAGAAAGTGCTATTTTTTTGTGAAACATGTTATAATAACCCCATGAGTTTAGGAATTATAAATGAACTTGAAGGCAGGTTATCTTATATGAAACAACAGGAAACACTCAAAAAGCCTGATTGGCTTCGAATAAAGCTTGCGACAGACGGTAACTTTGCCGAAATTAAAAATATGATGCGATCAAAAACGCTTCATACGGTTTGCGAGGAAGCTCGCTGCCCAAACATATATGAATGCTGGGCGAACCGCACGGCTACATTTATGATTTTGGGCGATATTTGCACGCGCGCTTGCCGTTTCTGCGCGGTTAAGACCGGTATGCCGACTGAGCTTGATTTGGATGAACCGGAACGGGTAGCGGAAGCCGCTGAACAAATGGGCTTGCAGCACTGCGTCGTTACTTCGGTAGCGCGCGACGATCTCAAAGATGGCGGAGCATCGATTTTTGCAGCTACGGTTCATGCAATTCGCAAACGGATGCCGTTTTGCCGTGTTGAGGTGCTTATTCCTGACTTCCTGGGCAATAAGGATGCGCTTCAGATCGTAATGGATGCTAACCCTGACATATTGAATCATAATGTAGAGACAGTAGAGCGGCTTTCGGATCGCGTCCGCGCGAGAGCGAAATACAGCCGTACCATGGAGCTTCTTAAACGCGCCAAAGAAATGAAACCGAAAATTCCTACCAAATCAAGCATCATGCTAGGCGTGGGCGAGGAATGGGATGAAATTTTACAGACGATGGATGATCTGCGGGCTAATGATGTAAATATTTTGACATTAGGTCAATATTTGCAGCCGTCGCCTAACCATCTGCCGATCGTACGTTATGTCCACCCGGATGAATTTGCAAAATTAAAAGAAGAAGGGCTGAAGCGCGGTTTCAGACATGTAGAATCCGCACCGTTAGTACGCAGCTCTTATCATGCGCATGAGCAAACCGATTCGGCACACGCAGCGATTGCTGCAGATACCGAAGAGGCAGGATTTAACCGTGAGGCTTCCTCCGGTGCTTGCTCAAGCAGCATGTAACTGACGCTCAAGATGAGGTGGAGAATATGGCTTTAATTCATATCGGCGGAAAATCATACGAAATTGTACAAGAAAATAGAAACGGCTGGAATCCTGAAGCGTTTCGCGACCGATACAGCGAAGTGTTGGAGCGTTATGATTTTATCGTCGGCGATTGGGGCTATAGTCAGCTTCGATTGAAAGGTTTTTTCCGCGATAATCATCAGAAGGCAACGAAGGAAAGCAACTTATCAGGCATGCCGGATTACATCAATGAATATTGCAATTTTGGCTGTGCTTATTTCATTCTTGAAAAAACGCAAAGCACGAAGCGGGAGCCAGACGACTATGATTTGGACGCGGACGATCATCGCCCTCGTATTGAAGCGGCTGATCTCCTTGCGGCAGCTGCCGGCTTAGTGGAGGTTTCCGAGGGTGCGGATGCAGAGGATGATGAGGTTGCGAGTGCAAGGGATGGTATTTCTTCGCCACCGCATGAGAAGCATAACCGCAATCACACTAGGGAAAATCGCCATAGAAGCGCTAATCGCAGTAATCATGAAAATAAGGGCGGCAGCGACAGCTCTGCTGCTTCAGAAGGCCGGAGCAGCGGTGAACAGCCGGGCAGCGGGAAGCGTGAGCATCAGCAGCGCAAGGGCGGCTATAAGGGCAACGATCACCGCGGCAAAAAACCGTTTCGGCTTGCAGCCGGTGAAACCGCAGCCGCTTCTGCCGAAACGAATCGACCAAACAAAAAAGACACGGGGCGCCTGTAATTGGCGCTTCCGTGTCTTTCTTTTTGGCATTAACGGGCAAATTTCTTATCGAACGTCGTAGCCAAGGAATGCTTCCCGTACCCGGTTCCAGAAAGGAAACGGACGATAGCGGGCAAAGCTGACCTTGCGGCTGGATACGTTGCAGCGTATGGAGCGAATGTCGATTCGCGTGATGCTGAGATGGTCGATTGTGAGCTGGAGCCGCTGCTCTTTTTTGGAAAGGATATCGCAATGATGATGCTGCGGCAGCAGCACGGATGATCCGAGTGTACGGTACACGCGATTGTTGATCGATGCGATTTCCGCGATTTGCAGCGATTCTATCGACGGATGGACGATGGCGCCGCCTAAACTTTTGTTATACGCGGTGCTCCCCGAAGGGGTAGAGATCACGATACCGTCGCCGCGGAACATTTCGAACATCTCATCATTAATGTTAATTTGAGCGACAAGTGTTCCATCTACGCCCTTGAGCGTAAATTCATTTAAGGCTAAGTAATGGCGGGATTCTGTCGGCGTCTCAAGCTCAATCTCCGCAAGCGGGTATCTGACTATTCTTGGCGTTTCTTGAGCCATCATCGATACTAGCTCCTCAAGCTCGTCTGCCTGCCAGTCGGCATAGAAGCCGAGATGGCCTGTATGTACGCCGACAAATGCGACATTCGTAATTTGATCTACGTACTTATGAAAGGCTAGCAGAAGCGTTCCGTCTCCCCCGATGGAAATGACAATTTCCGGCGCTTCATCATTCCTTGTGAAGCCGCGCTCTGCAGCTAATGTATGAAATTTCTCTGCTAACGTTCTGGATAAAGAATCGCCTCGATCAATAACCGCATACTTCAAAGGTAAATCTCCTTCCGATCTCCATAGTACTTAAGATGATAAAGGAAATTGCTATTAAATTCAATGAGCATCACGCTCTTGGGAGGGAATTAGGGGCTCAGCCAGCCCCAAAGCAAGTAAACAAGCGCCATCGCAATAAAGCTGTGCAGCAGTCTGGCCAGAAAAAAGGGACGATAACGCAAATCGGTTCTGCTGAGCAGGCTTGCGATTTGTGCATGAACCGACAAGCCGCCCCATGACAGCACCCAGGCGGCAAGCGCGGCTTGATGCATGAGCCCCGTGCCCGCTGTGCCTGCTGCGCGGGCGCCAAGCGTTACCTCGAACAAGCCGAATATGCCAGCATCCGCCAGCGGCTTTGGCAGTCCGATTAAGCCGAACCAATATCGGAGCGCTTCAGCCAGTGCTTCAACGATACCGGCATGAGTAAGCATCTCCATGACGACGGAGAAAAAAACGACTAACCCGCCAACGACAATCATAAGCCGAAGCGCCGATTGGACGGAATCCTGAAGCAGCCTTCCGAGTCCTCGGCCATCAAGCAAGCGGGCCTCATGCATCGCCTTGAGCGCTTCGGCTATTCGCGAAGGACGGCGTTTTTTTAGTCCGCCTGCGATATCGATGCTTTTTTTAACAGCGGACAGCGGCGCATGACGATCGTGGAAGCGCATGAGGAAGCCGATAATCAGTCCGCCGCCATAGTGAGCCGCAGCAAGCACTGGCGCAAGCGCCGCGTTTTGAAAGAAGCCGACCGAAACGGCCCCGATTAGGAAAATAGGATCAGACGTCGTTGTAAAAGCAACTAACCGCTCGCCCTCCGTCCGATTGATGAGCCGCTGCTCCCAGAGCTGGGCCGTTAGACGCGCGCCTACCGGATATCCGGAAATGTAACCCATTGTAACGACAAAGCCGCCTATGCCGGGAAGCCGAAATAAAGGCCTCATAAACGGATCCAGCAGCTTGCCGAAAAAATGTACGATACCGAATCCGAGCAGTATCTCCGAGATGACGAAAAAAGGGAATAATGCCGGGAAAAGCACCTGCCACCAGATAGAGAGACCGCGAAGCGAGGAGTGCAGCGTTTCGGTCGGAAAAACGGTCATTAGCAGCACAATTATTAGTGCGCCAAGGGCGGTTATGGATAACGGATGAACGAAAGCGCGCAGCATAAAGACCGCCTCCTCATTTATTTAAATGGGATATGCAAGAGCAAAAAAACGATCAGGTACAACCCCTCCTACACGTATATGACGTTAGTGGAACATCCATCACTTGCCCCCGATTAAAAATAATTATTATTTGATAAAGAAACCGCTTCCAAAAATGCTGGATTCCTGCATTTTTTATGGTACAATAGATTTACCTTTGAAATGGTTGGAGTGATGAGTATGAGTATAATCGCTGGCATCTTGGTATGTGCTTTCGTCTATGTCATTCGAGAATCTCTTACAGCGCCTGGGGAAGAGGACTATGAGGGTTGATGGGTAAAACGAACTATATGATGAAGCCCGTATGAGAACGCTACGGGCTTTTTTTTGTTTCCTGCAAAAAAAAAATTTGTGATATAATACTAAATACCTACAATATGGAGATGATTTTGACGATGAATAGGAATATAAGCCTTTATGAAGCGTTAGGCGGAGCTGAGACTTTAAGGCTAATTGTTGAATCCTTCTATCCAAAGGTACAAGCTCATCCGTTACTCGGGCCCTTATTCCCGCCGGACATTGATCCTGTCATTGAGAAGCAATATTTATTTTTGACCCAGTTTTTCGGAGGTCCCTCGCTATACTCCGATAAGTATGGGCATCCGATGATGCGGGCCAGGCATTTACCCTTTGCAATTACCCCTGAGCGTGCGGGAGCGTGGCTGGACTGCATGCGCAGAGCACTGCAAGAGGTTGGAATAGATGAAACGCTGCAAAAGATTGTTATAGACAGACTAACCGGACCTGCACACCACTTTGTGAATACATCTGAAGAGGAGACGTGATCCTAATGGAACCACTCTACCAATCTAAAATCAAATGCATTTGCTGTGAATTTACGTTTATGACATCGCGAGTTAGACCTAGCTTCAAAAGAGCGGTTAAAACGGATACTGACTTTTGCGGTTACTATAAACCGGAAGTAAACCCTGACTTTTATGTTGTCCGGGTTTGTCCAAATTGCGGCTTTGCCTCGACTGAGAATGGTATGGAGCGGTTGAACGATCAACAAAAAAAGCAGTACCACGAAAAATCCACTGGGAAAATCAGGATTATTGCGGTGTGCGAAGCGCGAAACAAGCAATGGCCAGCTACAAGCTAGCGCTTCTCTCCGCGCAGGCGATAGGCGAGAAAGACCGCGTGATTGCAGGGATTTTGCATCATATTGCTTGGTTATTCCGTTATGAAGAGAATCACAATGACGAAAAACGGTTTCTGCAGTTTGCCCTGCAGGCATACATACGGGTTTACGAGGTTGAGGGAGTTGCGCTTAACAACGCAAAGCTGATGTATCTGATCGGAGAGCTGAATCGTCGAATCGGTGAATGGAACGATGCTGTACGGTGGTTCTCCCGCGTCGTAAACGACAAGAAAATCGTTGATGCCGCGATAATTCGCGCCAGCCGCGAGCAATGGCAGCTTATCCGCGAGGAAACGGAAGCCAGATCGGTAAACGCATCCGGCGACACATCTCAGGGTGACAGCCCGGTCATGTCTGAGCAAACGATTTCTACTTCCGCTTAGTGGATTTTTTTCCTGAGAACGCGGTCGGTCAGCAAGTAATCCCGGTCTGCGTCAACAATGGTCACTTTATTCCGGCAGCACGGAAAGACGAGCAATCGTTTCATGCCTTGCTGAATGTCCTGAATTTCTGCTGGCTTTACGGGAAGCAGCACATTGTCTGTTTGGCAAAACGGACAGCTTGATACATAGAGATCACCCATAATAAGGTCATAAGGCCATGCTTTTTCGAACGGAATCATGATTTTTCTTCGCTCTCGGGTACTGCTGGCGAATCGGTCTTAGCAAGTTCTGCCAGCTTCTGCAGCAGGATATGACGAGGCATATGCATCAAGTGCTCTAACGGTATGCCAAGCTGCTCGGACAGTTTAACCGCCGTATCGGCCGAAATTTGCAATGGTTTAGACATGGTGAAGTTCCTCCAATCTGGATATAATTAAGTTATACACCGCCGGGAAGGTTTGCGCAAATAAAAACGCGGACGCTTCCCGGCTTTTTTTTATGGAGGAGAGGATGGAAACAGATGAATAAGGGATATCCGCAAAGCTGGGATTTAGACGTTTTTTATGAGGGAGGCTCAAATTCGGCTGCTTTCCTGCAAGAGCTGAAAGGGATTGACGAGGATATTGTGAAGCTGGATGCCGTGCTTTCAGAGGAAGGAAGCAGTACCGCTTCAGAAATCGGGGCCATGACGGAGCTGCTCCAAAGCGTCTTAATTAGACTGCGCCAATCGGAGTCGTTCGTCTCCTGTTTATTGGCTCAAAACGTAAAGGACACCACAGCTAATGCGCGTGGCGATCGCGTGAAAACGTTAGCGGCAAAGTTTCTTGGCGTACTTACCCGCTTCGATAACAGACTGCGCGGACTTGATGATAACGAGTGGCCCAAGCTGCTTGAGCATGAGAAGCTTGCCGAGGTAGCTTTTAATTTGACTGAACGCCGGGAGCTCGCAAAGCAAAAGATGGCTCCGGAGCTGGAGGCGCTCGCAGGAGATTTGGCAGTGGACGGTTACCATGGCTGGGGCGATTATTATAACGTGATCGTATCAAGAGCGAAATTTACCGATACCGGCAAGGACGGCGAGAAGAACATTTTATCCGCTGGTCAAATGCATAACCGGCTATCCGATGGGGACCGCGGGATTCGCCAGGCAGCATTCGCAGAATGGGAGCGCGAGTGGTCGGCGCAAGCCGATTTATGCGCTGAGACGCTAAACCGGATTTCCGGATTCCGTTTGAAGCTTTACGAGAAGCGCGGATGGCTATCTGTGCTTAAGGAGCCGCTGCAAATAAACCGCATGAGCGAAGCGACGCTAAATGCGATGTGGTCTGCCATACAAGAAAGCAAGCAGGTGCTTGTCCGTTATCTTGAGCGCAAAGCTAAGCTGCTGGGCGTCGACAAGCTTGACTGGCATGATATCGAAGCGCCGGTCGGCTCCGCGACGAAAACGATTCCTTATGATGAAGCGGCTGCTTTTATTTTAGAGCAGTTCCGAACGTTCAGCCCTGAACTGGCCGACTTCGCAGAGCTGGCCTTCCGTGAAGGCTGGATCGAGGCTGAGGATCGTCCCGGCAAGCGCCCCGGCGGCTTCTGTACCGCTTTTCCGAAGAGCGGACAAACCCGTATTTTCATGACCTATTCGGGTACCGCCTCGAACATCTCCACGCTGGCCCATGAGCTTGGTCACGCGTATCATCAACATGTCATGAATGATTTGCCTGCCTTATCGCAAGAGTATGCGATGAATGTGGCGGAGACGGCTTCTACGTTTGCAGAGCTGATCGTATCTGACCGCGCTATGAAGGCTGCAGCGGATCCCGAGGAGAAGCTTGGACTGCTTGAGGACAAAATCCAGCGGTCTGTAGCCTTCTTTATGAATATTCATGCCCGGTTTTTATTCGAAACCCGCTTCTATGCGCGCCGCAGCGAAGGCCTGATGTCAGTCGAAGAGCTTAATGCTTTAATGGAGGAGGCGCAGCGGGAAGCATATTGCGATATGCTTGGCGAGGTTCACCCTCATTTCTGGGCTTCGAAGCTGCATTTCTACTTAACAGACGTGCCTTTCTACAACTTCCCTTATACGTTTGGTTATTTGTTCAGTGCGGGAATTTATGCCAAAGCGTTGAAGGAAGGGCCGGATTTCAAAAACCAATATGTCGCCTTGCTTCGCGATACCGGTCGAATGAGCGTTGAGGAGCTTGCTAAGGCGCATCTCGGCGTAAATGTGGAGGAGAAAGATTTTTGGCAGGACGCCGTTGCTCTGACTGCGGTTGATGTTGATCAGTTTATCGACATGACAAACTGATATTTTTTAAAATAGTTTGACAATCTACGACCCTCAAAGAGACTGAAAAAACGGCCGCTTTGAGGGTGATTGCCGTTTTTCGGATGGAATCTTCCTGTTTTGAAATTATATTAGACCTATTATTGAGAGGCGGAGTGCAATTGACAGAGCTGGCCATCAATCAAGAGAGCGTGATCGGTTTTATCGGGACAGGCATCATGGGTGCGAGTATGGCGGGACATTTGCTTAGCGGCGGCTATAAAGTAAATGTTTATAATCGAACAAAGTCGAGAACGGATTCGTTGGTGTTGAAAGGGGCCGTCTGGCATGAGTCGCCAAAGTCGGTAGCTGAGTATTCTGATGTTATCATTACGATGCTCGGTTATCCTGCTGATGTGGAAGAGGTGTATTTCGGAGATTCAGGCCTTTTGCGGCATGCACGTTCTAATAGCGTACTGATTGATATGACTACGTCCAGTCCATCCCTTGCTAAGCGTATTGGGCTGGAGGCTGGAAACAGAGGGCTTGCGGCGCTTGATGCTCCCGTCTCTGGAGGAGATATAGGCGCTAGGGAAGCTAGATTATCGATCATGGCCGGCGGCTCGGTAGAAGCCTTTGAAGCGGTTCTGCCGCTGTTCAATTTGATAGGTAAAAACATCGTACACCAAGGCGCTGCCGGCTCCGGTCAATTCACCAAAATGTGCAATCAAATTGCGATTGCATCCAATATGATTGGCGTGAGCGAAGCTCTCGCGTATGCGAAGCGGGCGGGTCTGGAACCAGGCAAGGTGCTGATGAGCATCGAAGCCGGCGCGGCAGGCAGCTGGTCTCTGTCGAATCTGGGTCCACGCATCATTAACGGAGATTTTTCGCCAGGGTTCTATGTAAAGCATTTCATGAAGGATATTAAAATTGCGATTGAATCGGCCGATGAAATGGGACTGCCATTGCCTGGCTTATTGCTGGCACGCTCCTTGTACGAGCAGGTTATTGCGCTCGGTGAAGAAAACAGCGGCACTCAAGCCTTGTATAAAGTCATATTCACAGAGTAATACTGCTATTTATTGTGAACAAAGCATGAGTATGATATATTATTTTTCGAATAGTGGTATTATATCATTTATTATGACTCATATACAGATTGGAGGAGAGTACGATTCAGTTATCCACTCGGCAATTGGAGCTTCTTGATCTCGTAAAGAGGCATGCGCCGATTACCGGTGAACAGCTAGCAGAAAATCTTAGTGTCAGCAGGCCGACGCTGCGCTCGGATTTATCACTACTCGTTATGCTTGGTTTGCTTGATGCGAAGCCAAAGGTCGGTTATTTTCTCGGCAACACCTATCGAACGAGCAGTGAGCCTTTGCAGCAATTCAACAGTATGAAGGTGAGAGAGGTACAGGGGGTTCCCGTCAATGTACCGGATTCTTTGTCCGTGCATGATGCGGTCATTACATTGTTTACCGAGAATGCTGACACCCTTCTTGTCGTAAATGAGCAGAAGCGGTTCGTCGGTATCGTAACTCCTAAGGATTTGCTCAAAATAACACTTGGCAACGCTGGCGCAATATCTATTCCCGTCAGTATGGTAATGACCCGTTATCCGAATATTGTGACGCTGATGCCCGATGATTCCGTTATGGATGCGATTCGTAAAATGTCGCTCCATCAGATTGATTGTCTGCCAGTCATTGTTCCCCGCGAGGAGCAGGCTGCTGATCCGGAAGTAACCGGCTGGGTATCAAAGTCGAACATTATACGTCTGATGGCGGACATCGCGATGGATGGGGAATTGGGGGAGCCAGAGTTATGACAGAGCAAATCATATATGTATGCTCCGATGCTGTCGGCGAAACGGCGGAAGCGGTGGCAAAGGCAACTTTGCGTCAATTTTCATCCGAACATGTGAAAATAAAGCGCTACGGGCATATCAAGTCCGAGGATGAGATTTTGCGTATCATTGCCGAAGCCGTCAGCACAGGAGGCTTTATCAGTTACACGCTTGTTCAGCCGGAGCTTAGGGAGCTAATGAAGGAAGAGGCGCTTAGAGCCGGCGTTCGGGCAGTAGATGTCATGGGACCGATGATGCAGGCTTATGTTGATACGTTCGGCAGCTTTCCGAAGCGGGAGCCGGGGCTGCTGCATTCTATTGACGATGCGTACCATCGTCGGATGGATGCGATTGAATTTGCGGTGAGGTATGATGACGGCAAGGATGCGCGGGGATTCATGCAGGCGCAGGTCGTGTTAATTGGGGTATCGCGGACGTCGAAGACGCCGCTTAGCATATTTTTGTCCCATAAAGGAATCAAGACGGCTAACCTGCCGCTTATGCCCGAGGTCAATCCGCCCGAGGAATTGAAGCCTGCGCCCGGACGGCTGATCATCGGCTTAACGATGCAAGCAGAGCATCTGCTTGAAATCCGCTCCGAACGGCTGAAGACGCTGGGGCTGCCTGCCTCAGCGCAATATGCGACGACTGAGCGGATTCAAGAAGAGCTTAAATATGCGGAATCCGTTATGAAATCATTGAATTGTCCTGTTATTGATGTCACAAATCGTGCAATTGAAGAGACTGCCGGCATTATTACTGAATGGCTTAACAAATAAATGGCTATACCGTTAGAGAAGGGGGATTCTAAATGGATAGAACATTTGTTATGGTTAAGCCGGACGGGTATGCACGCAGTTTGGTAGGCCGCATTGTCAGTCGCTTTGAAGAGAAAGGCTTTAAGCTTGTAGATGCGAAGGTCATGCAATTAACAAGAGAGCATGCTGAGCACCATTATGAGCATTTGCGCTCAAAGGTGTTTTTTGACGAGCTGGTCGATTTTATTGTTTCGGGACCAATATTCGCCATGATATGGGAAGGCAAGGACGCGATCAAAAACGCGAGAGCGCTTATTGGTGCGACGAATCCGTCTGACGCGCTTGCAGGGACGATCCGCGGTGATTTTGCGATCGACGTTGCGAGCAATATCATCCATGGGTCTGACTCTATTGAAAGCGCGGAGCGGGAAATTAAACTATTTTTCCATTAGCAAAAAGGGAGATGGCCGGATATGAAATTTTTCTTGGATACAGCAAACGTAGAGGAAATTAAACGGATTGCTAAGCTTGGACTCGTTGATGGGGTTACGACTAACCCTTCGCTCATTGCGAAAGAAGGACGGGATTTTAAAGAAGTTATTCAGGAAATTTGCAGTATCGTAACCGGTCCTGTCAGCGCTGAGGTTATCGGGACGAAAGCCGCTGATATGCTGAAGGAAGCTTTTGAAATAGCAGAATGGGCTCCGAATGTTGTTATTAAGCTGCCGCTGACGGAGGACGGGCTGTACGCGACGCATGCGCTTTCGGAGAAAGGCATTCAAACGAATGTGACGCTCGTGTTCTCCGCAGCGCAAGGGCTGATGGCAGCGAAAGCAGGCGCAACCTTTATTAGTCCATTCGTCGGAAGACTGGACGATATCGGCGTAGAAGGCTTGAAGCTGGTCCGAGACCTGAATGCCATCATTCGTAACTATGGATATTCCACTGAAATTATTGTTGCCAGCATACGTCATATCGGCCATCTGGAGCAAGCGGCAATTGCCGGGGCGCATATCGCGACAATTCCAGGCTCGCTGCTGCCGTCGCTTTGGAAGCACCCGCTTACCGATATCGGTATCGAGAAGTTTTTAAGCGATTGGGGAAAACAGAAGTAAATTCCTATATTGACGGATGGAATAAGAATATGGTAAATTTTATACAAAGTTAAAGATTCGAACACGGAAGCACCGTACAAGGACGCAGCTATCTGCGCCTTCTACGGTGCTTTTTTTGTGTTTTCTTAGCTGAAAGGAGGGGAATTCAGTTGAACAAATATCAGCTTGCAGTGGCGGTAAAGGAGCAGGAATATTCGAAACGCTTAGCCGATTATATTCGAGACAGCAAGTTTGGCGAGCAGTGGCAGGTGGTTGCCTTCACGCATGCGGATGCGTGCAAGCGGTATGTGAAGCAGGGCTACAAAATTGACTTGTTAGCCGCACAACCTGAGCTGCTTAAGGAGATGAAAGATGAGCTGCCGAGCATGCCTACTGCTGCGCTTGTATTGAAGCCGGGAGATAGCGAAGAGGTGCATGAGCTGCATCAATATCAGCCGCTTCCGCTGCTGCTGCAGCGTTTAACGGAGATTCATGCCAGAGCCGCCGCCCATCCTGTCCAAACGGCTGAAGCCTCGGAGAAGATGCCCGGGGTGAAGGTTATTTCGGTTTACTCGGCATCGGGCGGAACCGGAAAAACCGCCTTGGCCCTGCATTTGGCGCAAGCCGCGAGTACGCATCGTTACCGGACGTTTTATTTGAACCTTGAGCGGTGGAACACGTCGGAAATGTGGCTTAAACCGCAGCGTTATGGCGATGGCAGCAGCGGCGGGGAAGCGCTAGGCGAAGGATTGTCTGAGCTGCTGTATGGTCTTAAGGCACAGCCGGAGCAATCGGTGACGTGGCTGATGGAGCATCGAAAGCGGGACGCGCTGCTTCAGAGCGATTATTTGGCCGCCTGCACGAATTTGGAGGACCGGATGACGCTTAGCGGGGAAGAAGCGGCTGACTTAGTGGACGTCATTGCCCGGAGCGGGCAATACGACCTTATCGTTATCGATTTGGATAGTGGGCTGGAAGAGCTGCATACCGCTATTTTCGAACAGTCGAATCAGGTGCTATGGATGCTTAACGGCGATGTCTCAGTGAGTATCAAGCAAAGGATGGCTCTTCGCTATGGGGAGCAGAAGTGGGGGGAGAGATTTAAACGTTTGTCCCCTAAATTCGTATTCGTAACCAATCGTGCAGCACAAGCCGAACGCGTCTCATTAAGCGAGATGAACGGTTTGGCCTATGCCCAGGTCCAGCTGCCGGAGGTACCAGAATGGCGCGGTGCTGGCCAAGCGAAGCTGCTGTCATCGCCTTCATTCAGGGCGGCGGCAGATAAGCTGTTCAAGCATCTTTGCCTTGAAGGAGGGAGTTCGTTTGTTGAGCGATAAGACGGTGCTGGAGCTGCGCAACAAAGTGCGGGCAAAAATAGATTTTAGCGGCGCGCTGTCAGATGACAGCCTTATGAGAATCGTAGAAGAGATCGTATTCGAATGGTGCGAGCGCCATCCCCTTACGGCAAACGAGAAGGTGAAGCTCGTACGAAGGCTGTTCCATTCGTTTAGAGGGCTGGATATTTTGCAGCCGCTTATGGAGGATGCTTCCGTCAGTGAAATTATGATTAACCATCATGCGGAAATTTTCGTTGAACGAAGGGGGCGAATGACGCTGCTTCCGGTTTCATTCGAAAGCAGAGAGCGTTTGGAGGATTTAATTCAGACGGTCGTAGCAAGCGTGAACCGCGTCGTTAATGAGTCATCTCCAATTGTCGACGCTCGTCTGAAGGATGGCTCCAGGGTACATGTCGTGCTGCCGCCGGTAGCGCTGAAAGGACCTTGCATGACAATTCGAAAGTTTCCCGAGCAGCCGCTGACGATGGAGCAGCTTGTGTCAATCGGCTCGCTTTCTATAGAAGCCGCATCATTCCTGAAAGGGATGATCGGGGCGAAATATAACATTTTCATAAGCGGCGGCACGGGAACGGGAAAAACAACCTTTCTAAATGCATTGTCGCAATTTATCGGAGCGGACGAGCGAATCGTAACGATTGAAGACTCGGCGGAGCTGCAAATTCGTACGATTCCGAATCTAGTTTCGATGGAGACGCGAAATGCCAATACGGAGGGGAAAGGAGAGATTACGATCCGTGATCTCATCCGGGCATCGCTGAGGATGCGTCCTAATCGGATCATCGTCGGCGAGGTGCGCGGAGGGGAGGCATTAGATATGCTGCAGGCACTCAATACTGGCCATCAGGGAAGCATGTCTACCGGCCACAGCAATGGGGCAAAGGATATGCTGGCCCGCCTTGAGACTATGGTGCTTAGCGCGGCTGAATTGCCCGTGCAGGTTATCCGTCAGCAAATTGCGTCTGCTATCGATATCGTTATTCATTTGTCTAGATTCCGGGACCGGTCGCGTAAAGTTACGGAAATATGCGAGGTCGTAGGCATGGAAGCGGGTGAAGTGCAGCTTAATCCGCTTTTCCTCTTTGAGGAGGAGGGGGAGCGGAACGGACATATACTCGGCGGTCTTAAGCGAACAGCGAATCCGCTTGTTCAGATTGATAAGCTGAAGATGGCAGGGAATACCTTAAACGGAGGAATGGCGGTATGAGCAGCACTAGCGCAGTTAGTAAATGGAATCGTCCTGATCGCTTGAAAGGCGGAAGAATGCAGAAAGCGCTTGAATGGTGCGGCTGGGAAAGCGAAGCAGCGATGGCAAATATTCGAGCGGGCCGGTTTTTAACGAATTATGGGCAATACCATCTAAGCCGAAAACAGTTTATCGTCGCGGCAATAGCGGCAGCCTTGCTTATTTATGGAGCCGTCTATCTATTTTATCATTCGGCTATCCTTTCATTCATGGCGGCGGCTCTTGGCATTATCGCGCCCAGGCATAGGCGGAATTCGCTGCTGGCGCAGCGTAAGGAACGTTTGAAGCTGCAATTTAAGGAAGCTTTATTTTCGCTGACATCCTCGCTTGCAGCCGGGCGTTCTCTCGAAAACGCATTTTTGTCCACGCTTGATGATTTGAGGCTGCTTTATCCGGATCCGCGAACTGAGCTTTTGCTGGAATTCCAAATTGTACGCTTCCGGTTGGATAACGCCGAGCCGCTTGAGTATGCCCTTCGCAACTTCGCTGATCGTGCGGATGTCGATGAAATCACTCAGTTCGTGGATGCTTTGTCAGCCTGCAAGCGCTCGGGCGGTGATCTGCTTGAGGTCATGAAACGAACCTCGGTCATTATTGGAGAAAAGCTGGAAATCGAGCAGGAAATTTCCGTCATGATCGCTCAGAAAAGATTCGAGGGACGGATTATGATGGCGGTGCCTTTCGTTTTTCTTGCTTTTCTAAGCTTGGCTGCCCCCGATTATATGGCTCCTCTCTATGGAGGGATCGGCTATTTATTGTTGACGGCTGCACTTCTTTTTTTGCTCCTCTGCTTTTGGTTGATGGCGAAAATGATGAGCATCCGGATGTAACGGAGAAGGGAGGGGAAATCATGGCTGCAGCGATTTCCGCTGTTACTCTAACGGTGATATGGCTTTATTCAGCTGGAGGCGGGGCGCTTCATTCGATTTGGCTTCGGCTGCCGGGCAGAAAACGGCACGGTGATCAGGCAAGGCAGCAGCTTAAGCAGCTTTGCTTAATAAATCCGTTTATGCGTTTGCTTGAGCGGCTCCATCTGTTCGATTCCCTTCAGCTGCCTATGAGCAGCTATCATATGAGGCTGCTCCTGTTGATGGACAGCGACTGGTCTATTGAGCGGACGAAGGCAGAGGCGGCTGCCGCTTTCGGCACCGGGTATGCAGCCTTAACGGGCTGTGCCTGGTTGAGTCTGCTCGGGCAGGAGCCAAATTTGCTTGCGGTGGGTGCCGTATTTGGCATCGTGCTTACGATACGGCCATTCGCGGAAGCGGGACGGCGTGTAGAGCAGCGCAAGCAGCAAATGATTACAGGGCTTCCGGATATGCTGAGCAAGCTGATGCTGCTCGTTGGCGCCGGGGAGACGGTACAGAAAGCATTGGCGAGATGTCTGGAAGGGAAGGAGCCTTTGCAGCACCCGCTCTATAAGGAGTTGAACGATGCGGTGTCATCGCTTCGCAATGGTCAATCCTTCAGCTCAGCGATGGAGAGGTTTAATAGGCGGTGCGCCGTGCAGGAGGTATCGGTTTTTACGACTGTGCTGCTGCTGAATTATAGCCGCGGCGGGGAGCATTTCGTGCTAGCACTGCGAGAGCTCTCCTACTCTCTGTGGGAGAAGCGCAAGGCAATCGCCAGATCGCGCGGAGAGGAAGCATCATCCAAGCTCGTATTTCCCCTCGTGGGTATTTTGCTGGTGCTTATGGTTCTAGTAGCTGCGCCGGTAGTTCTGCTCATGTCTTAACCAAAAACAGAGAGGAAGATGGAAAGATGAAAAAGCTAGGTCAAGCTATCCGGTCATTTTGGGCAGAGGAAGACGGTTTGGGAACACTGGAAATTATTTTGATTATTGCGGTTGTCATTATTATAGCATTGCTGTTTAAGGATTGGATTATTGAGCTGATTGAACGGCTGATGGGCAAAGCGGACGACGAGGCGGACAAAATTTTCAGTTAGTAGGTGAAGCTTGTGAGCAGGCTTAGGATGAAAGGGAGGCTGCTGCAATGGCTGAAGAAGGAGCAGGGCAGCTTTACGCTAGAGTCGACGATCGTATTTCCGATGCTGATGGGGCTAATTTTACTATTCATTCTGTTCGGCATGTACATGTATCAAAAGGTGGTTCTGTACTATGCCGCATCGGCAACCGCTGAACGTGCCGCATTCGGCTGGGATAATAGCTTTCGCGAAGCGCGGAACGGCATGCTTATCTCGCCCGAGTATGACGGTTTGTACTGGCGGATTGGCGAGGATAAGCTGCTCAGCAGCTTGTTTGGAACAGGAGGAGAGGAGGCAGCTGCTGCTGTCGCGCTTCCTCGGCCAAGTAAGGATGAAGCGGGCAAGGGCGATTTATCCGGGCGCAAAATGGAGCAATCGGTACTGTGGCTTGGACAAGCAGGCTTGAAATATAAAGGTCAAATTAGCTATTCGGGCGGTATCCTCAAAAGAGAGATCGAAGTAAGGCTGAAGACGCCTTTATCGGTTCGGGCTGCTTTGAACAGCTGGCTGCGGCGAGAACCTAAGACGGTATCGGCTGCAGCTGTTGTGGATCCCGTCGAGTTTATACGAAGCGTAGATCTTGTGCGGTATTATGCAATGAAGTTTGCCAATCGGACAGGCGGGGCAAGGCAATCGAGGTCTCAAGCAGGGCAGGCTCTTGCTCCTTACAAAGGCGCAGCAGAAGTGCAGCAGCCTTAATGAAGGATCGGTCCTTCGAGAATGATTGGACAAGATGGAGGTGCATGGCAGCTGTGACTGGGAAGAAAGGCGTGGGAGCTATACATAAATTCCGCAGCAGGTTGATGTTTCGAGAGGATGGGGCAGTTACGGTATTTTCGGTTATCGTATTATCATCGCTGCTGCTGTTTTTCTCTTTGCTCATCGATTATGCCCGGATTGCGGCTGTGCATAAGCTTACTGAGGATGCTGTCCGCTCCAGCGTCCGATCCGTGCTCTCTGCCTATGATTCTACCCTTTATGAGAGATATGGGCTGTTCGGCCGCGGCGGAACTGAGGGGCAGAAGCTTTTCTCGGAAGTGATGGCAGCTAATGCTGAAGGAGCTGCCGGATCGGATAAACAAGGTTTGAGGCTGGTACGTTCCAAGCTGGAGACTTCAGCGCTGCATGCAGCTTCGTTTCTGGGCAATCATAAAGTGTTTGCGAGACAGGTGCTGGAGGAGATGAAGTATAAAGCTCCTGTTGATTTTACGCTGGAGCTGGCTGCGAGGTTTGCGCCGATGGCAGGGGCGATGAAGGAGGCTTCCGTTACGGTAGGCCTGCTGGAGGGCATGAGGAAGCTATACGAGAAACGAGAAAGCCATCTGGATAGAGTGCTTCAGCTGCAGGAGCAGGCAGCTTTGGCGGTAAGCGGAAGCGGAATTCATGCGATGATTCCGGTTCGTCCGGAAGCGGTAACGATAGCTGGCGATTCCGCCCTTACCATCGTAGGGGAATACGGTGCCTATGCAGAGCAAGTTATGCATGATCAATCACTGCAAGCCGGATATGCAGAAGAGATTGAAGCATACGAGGAAAAAGTCAGAGCATTCGCGATAGAGCTGCGCAAGGTAAGCGGCGAAATGCTGAAGCGGCATGTGAAGCTGCATTCAGATGCCATTACGGAGCTTGAAGAGGCAAGATTATTGAATGAGGACATGCAGCGGCTTGTTCAGCAAGCGAACCAGCTGCCCGATCAAGCAGCTTATGATGCTGTGTCCAGACGAAGCGTAACGGGAACTGGGCAATACCAGGTGCCTTCCAGCGCTGCTTCCGATATTGAGCAGGTGAAGAAATCGGCAGATGAGCTTGTAAAACCGGATGATTGGTTTAGTGTGTATAGGCAGGAGCTGGAGGCGCAAGGTAGGGCAGCAGCAGCGATAGATATGGAAGCGGGAGGCTTCCAAACCAATAGCCTGGCTTCATTGGTGAAGCCAATCACTAGTATAGCCGCAGAAACATGGCTTGAGGGCATTACTAGCTTGCGGCTCGCCTACGGGGGCTATGAAGAAAAATACATTAGGCCTGCCAGCGTTATGATCAGCCGAAAGCAGACACAAGAGCAAGGCAATGTAACGGCGCAGCTGGAGCGGCAGGAGAAGCAAGC
The DNA here is from genome assembly GCF_001428245.1 of Paenibacillus sp. Soil522. Taxonomy (GTDB): domain Bacteria; phylum Bacillota; class Bacilli; order Paenibacillales; family Paenibacillaceae; genus Pristimantibacillus. Next base: position 62,824 of record NZ_LMRV01000028.1, on the reverse strand, counting down.
CGGAGCGCTGTGGAAGCAGGCGAGGGGCTTGCTTCACAGCTTGACTTCTGTCCCGCAGACGGAAGAGCATATGCAGGTTTTCGAGCAGGTCAAGAAGCGTTTTAACGATAATCTGTTGTTCAACCAACAGTTAGGCGAAACGGATGCTGCATCGGGGCTTGAGCAGGCAAGCGATGCGCATGAGGCAGCAGAGCAGTCTATTGCAACTATGGGAGATATATTTGAGGGTATGGCAGGGATGCTGGAACAAACAAGAGATTCGCTTTATTTTGGCGAATATGTGGTTCACCGCTATGTCTCCTTTGCTCCTCAGCATCTGCGATCCTTGATGACGGAAGGAAATGTATCAGAGCTGTCGCATGCCGTCTCTTTTAATAATCAGGAAGCGGAATATGTGATTTATGGCTTTCACAATCCGGTAGGAAACATAGCAGCTGCATACGGGGAGCTATTTGCGGCGCGCCTGGCGGTGAGGACGATGGAGGGGTTAATTGCAAGCAAATCACTTGGCCATCCGCTGCTTATTTTGTCAGCGGCGCTGATTTACGGCTTAGAGAAGACGATTGAAGATATGCTTGCTTTCACCGAGCGAGGATCAGCGCCCTTATCCAAATATGTGAAGGCAGAGCTTTCGTACACCGACTATTTGCGGCTTTTTATACTTATGCATGGTGCGGGCCATGAGACTAGACTGGCCCGTATGATTGCGGTCATCGAGCAAAACAGCGGAACGATGCTTTCAGCCGTTCCCAGCGGAGTAACGGGAGAGGCCAGCGTCTCTGTGGAGCTATGGTTTATTCCCGGCTTAATGCGGACCTTAGGCCGATTCGGACTTTTGGATGGAAAGGTTGTCGGCAACCGTTATGAGACGAAACAAACGATTGGCTGGTCCTATTAAATGCAGGCGCACTAGAGACGAGCAAGGCTCGATAGTCGTAGAAGCTGCGTTAGTGATGCCAATGGTTATTATTGTGCTGCTGCTGTTTGTCATGCTAATTCGTCTATGCGCTGTTCAGATGGCTTTGCATTCGGCGGCCTCCCAAACGGTAAGGCAAATTGCAGCGAACATTCATCCTGTAGAACTGGCATGGCAGCAGGCAGCAGCCAGTATTCCAGTGCCAGCGCAGGCGCTCATCCCTTTGCCAGCTTGGAGCGAGATTGCGGCTGAAGCTTCAGAATGGCTGCCGTCGCCGGCAGGAGCATTAGTGTCGTCTGCGCTTCGAGGCGATTTCGGGCCGCTTCAAAATATGGCCGCAACGGAAATAGGACGCTCTGTCGTTGAGCCGTTAATAAAAGAATTCACCGATGCAGTGATTATTGAGCCGGCGAGGCTAAGGCTGGAATGGTTAACGCTGCCTGATTTGGAGAAGGCGAATGAGCCATATTTATCAATCGCGGTGGCCTATGATTTCCCGTTGAAGCTGCCCTTTTACGGCAAGCCGATCGTGCTGAAAGAGCAGGCCGCTGAGCGGGTTTGGATAAGCGATGCAGCCCCTGCCAGATATGGGGCGGAAAGCGGAAATCAAGATAGCATCCCTATACAAATCGTGGCTATAGAGCCGACGCCTCTCCGGCCGGGCCGGAAGGCAACCGCTACCGTGAAAACAGCACCGGGTGCAGCTTTATCCTTGGGTGTTATGTACAAAAGCGGCTCAAGTAAAGCGAAGCATCTGGGAGAAGCTGCTGCGGATGCCAATGGTTACGTAAAGTGGACATGGCATGTATCCGGAAATACGACTCCAGGTGTTTGGGAGCTTACTGCCTCTGAGGTGAACAAGCAGGACAATCAAGTTTCGATGCATTTTTTAGTCGAGAAAAGCAGCGGCAGCAATTAACCGGATTGTTAAGCTGCAGCAGAAAGGAGATTAGTATGGACCTCATACAGACGGCTGCCGCAGCCGTACTTCTGATTATTGCTTTTATAACGGATTTGAAGCTGCAAATCATTCCGAATCGCCTGACGGCAAGCTTTTTTGCCGCTGCATTTATTTATCATACCGCTCTGAGCGGAATGGACGGTGTTGCATCGGCGGCGGCCGGTGCTGCTGCAGGCTTTGTTCCTTTGCTGCTGCTTCACCTTGCGAGAGGGATAGGTGCCGGTGATGTGAAGCTATTTGGAGCATTGGGCGCTTGGGTCGGGGTATGGACCGTTCTTGATATGATGCTGTATGCCATTTTGTATGCAGGTGTTATCGGGGGATGTCTAATTATGGTTAATCGTGCTTTTGGGAAAAAGGTTGCGGCAGGCGTAACAGCGTTCCTCGTTCCTGCGGCGGGATGGAGAAAACGCCAGTGGCTGCAATGGGCGGAGTCAGGCAATAAATTTCCGTTCATGCTGGCGGTCGCGCCTGCAGCTGTTACGGTATGGTCGATGATCAGTTAAGCCAGCTGCTTGAAGGGAGATAAGAGAGATGCAAAGCTTTCGAATTGATTTTGAAATGAACCAGGGGCATGAGATGACGATTGATAGAGAAAGCGGCATATGCAGAGGCGAGCTGGACGAGATAGAGCTGCATATGCTTCACAGTGAGAAAATTCCTTATTTGCTGCCTGTTGATTGGTTCGAACTGGACGGCAAAGTCACCTTCCGATACAAGCTGTCAGGTATGAAAATGCTCATTCACCGTCTGCAGCAGCAGCCGCTCACGATGGAGCAATACTATACGCTTATACTAGGCGTTACGGATGCGCTCTTTGAATGCAAGCACTATATGCTAAGACCGGAAGGCTGCCTGCTTAACGAGCAGTTTATTTTTACCTCTGAAAGGCTGCATGACATTCATCTAGCATACGTCCCAATGAAGGGAGGCGCCGAAGAACAAATGATCGGAGCAGGCGACCTTTTGTCGTTGATCGTTCGATTCACATCATATATCGATAAAATCGACGGAGAGGGTTTAAAGCGCGTTCTGCATCATTTGACCGGAAAGAGATGGCCGCTTGTTGAGCTTAGGGCGACGCTTTTAGATTTAATAGGTGAAGTATCTTCAAAGCCACAAAATGGAATAGAACAAACGATGCATGATCGGGTACAACCGTCACTGCAGATAGAGCAAGCTTTTCGGCCCGTACAGCAGCAGCGAGCTGAAGAGCAAGGCGATCAAGCCATTCTGCGGCCTCATCATCAGCTTTTTTCGAAAAAGATGGGTGAGACTAATGGTCATCCAACGTCTTCTGAAATTGATATTGCACGTACTTTCTCTTTAGAGGAGGCAGAGCCGGAGACAAAGAAAAAATGGATGCTAACGGCTGGACTTATCATTGCGATTGCGTGCGTATGGCGCTTTATCCATTTCGCGGCAGCGACAAGACAAAGTCTGCTAATCAGCTTGGGGATAACCTTACTCCTTCTAGTCGCTATATTGTTTGTTTGGAGGAAAAGAGTGAATCCGCACGCATCCCCGGTAGAAGCAGAATCTGAGTTAGACCAATATGAGTCAGGCCAATATGAGCCAGTTGAGCCATATGAGCCGGACTCCGGAATGTTTCCGGGGCTCGCAAACATATATGCAGAGCATAAGATAAACGAGGCTGCTTCAATGCGATCGTCGGATGATCTTTATGAGGCAAACACAGCTCATTCCGCAGCTGCGCTGCATGCAGCCGCCGCGAATTCCGTGTCGCCCGTTTCCGAGCCGACGGTTCTGCTTGGACGTGATCAGCATGAGCAATATCCGGGTAATCCTGCCATATGGCTGCAAAGAAGCTGGGAGGGACAACATGACAAGCTGGAATTAATAGAGGGATGCTTTAAAATAGGCCGGACGGGAGAGCAGATCAACTATGCGGATGCTGCTAGCGGCATATCGCGTCTTCACTTGGAGATTGAGAGCTTGAAGGGGGAGTATAGGGCGAAGGATCTTGGCTCCAGGAATGGAAGCCTGCTAAATGGACAAACGATGATTCCTTACAAAAGCTATAAGCTTTCAATAGGTGACGTTATCCATCTGGCAGGCACAAAAGGCCCTTCCTATGAGCTGAAATCAGGATGATAAGGCAGGTTTAGCCGCGGCCCACCAGTTCATTCATGGCGCTTTCCACTGTCGGATACCGGAAGCTAAAGCCATGCTCAAGCGCTTTTCGGGGCAGCGCGCGCTGTCCGTCGAGGAGCAGTGTTGACATCTCGCCGAACAAGGCACTCATCAGAAAGGCCGGAACCGGAAACCAATGCGGTCTCCCCATAGCCTTGCCAATCGCGCGGCCAAAAAAATCATTCGTTACCGGATTGGGAGAGGAGCCGTTGATAGGCCCGGTTATTTGCTTGTTGTCCATAATATATAAAATAAGACGGATCATATCCTCAAGATGAATCCAAGAAAGCCATTGCTTTCCGCTGCCGATTCTACCGCCTCCGAACAAGCGGTAGGGCATGGCCATTAAAGGAAAAGCACCATCCTTTTTGTCCAATACAACGCCGACTCGGAGCTTTACCAGCCGCTCTGCCGGGATACCGTCTGCGGCCTGCTCCCAGTTCTGAACGACTTCCGATAAAAAATCAGTTACCTTAGTCGGGCTTGTTTCATCGAAAATACCGTCTGCCGATATGCCGTAAGCAGAAATGCCAGATGCGTTAACGACAAGCGGCGGCTTGTGCTTAAGCAATTTAACGAGCTTAGAGATGCGGGCTGCTGCCGTCAATCTAGAATCCATAACGCGCTGCTTGGCTGCTGCCGTCCAGCGCTGATTTATGGATTCACCGGTGAGATTGACAATAGCATCAATGCCTTCAAGCAAAGAGGGAGCAGCTTCAAGCTCGCTCCATGTTATTTGGGTGAAGCCGGACTGATTTGACTGCTCCTTTGAACTCTGCCTTGAAATAATCCATACATCATCATTTCTCTCCAGTAAGGCCTTCGTCAGCGCACTTCCGATAAAGCCTGTTCCTCCGGCAATCGCAACCCGCATCCCTGTTCGCTCCTTCTTTTACCTCATCACTTGATTTCCTCGATTTTGACGAGCCAATTTTGTTTGAGGTCCGCTTCGCCTTCGATTGCTTTTTCCATATACTCGAATTTTACTTTTGCAGCGTCCGGCAGCGCTTCTAACGCGCTCATATCCTTTTCGGTTACTTGCAGGGCAATTGCCCCTGAAGCTGTTACAATTTCTATAGAGTGCGAGTCGATTAGACCGCTATAAGTGCCCTCACTGACTTTGACTGACTCTGCCGGTGCCGGTTCCTCAATTGCGCCGCTGTTGCCTGCTTCATCTGCAATCGGCTCAGGCGACGATACATCTGGTTCAAGCACACCGCTTTCTTCAGGCAATTCACTGATAACCGGCCCTTCGTTCACTGTTCCTTGCTGCTTGTTCCCTATATTTGCATTGTTCGTGTTCGTGCCGCCGCAAGCTGATGCGGCGAGCATAACAGCTAGAAGAACTGCTCCTGCTGTAGCTGCTTTTTTGCTTCTTCTTCGCTTCGATGAGTTCATCATAAGAACCGCCTCCTGCATTTTATAACGAATTGAATTCAGATTAGGTTACATTTTTATATAAATGCAAAATAACGATATAAAGCAAGAAACGGTCCACGGCCGTTAACTCTTGCCGAAAGTATAAATGAGCTCAAGCCGCACAGGGCGGCTCAAACTCATTTATTAAGTAAATGCTTATAGGGTCCATAGTCGATTCCCTGACGTTCAAGGAACGATACCAGGCTGCGGTAATCACGTTTTGGAGTAGCTCGTATGTAGCCTTCGATACAGTGCTCGCGCGTAACTGACGATGCGCCATGTTCAATCGCCACTTGGCCAATTTTAGCTGCGATGGAATGTTTAGCTATATCGCGAAAAGCGCCCGGCACCGGGGATACAAGCTCATCGAGCAGCGCTTTGGAATCATCGCTCCACATGCTGCGGCTGCGATCTACCCAGTAGTTTTGCCAATCGAGCTTAGACTTGCCGTCTCGCATCGGAAGCACCTTGAGAAATTTTCGAAACATGAAAAATCCGCCAATCGACATAGCCGCAACCATGACGATCGCCCAGAAAACGATAAAATACATAAACCAATCTGGCGCAACTTTCATACGTGTTTTTCACCTCAATAATGAATTATACCGTATTCCTAGATTTATTTCGACATTCCTTGTAAAATAAGGTTTGATCAACTGAAAGGGGTGTAATATTCATGTTGAAAATAGGTTCCCATGTATCATTTTCGGACAAGGGGCTGCTAACGGCAGCACAAGAAGCTGTATCTTATGGTTCAGGCACATTTATGATCTACACCGGCGCACCTCAGAATACAAGACGGAAGCCGATCGATTCGTTATATATTGAAGAAGGCAAGTCGCTTATGGAGCAATCGGGCATCAACGAAATTGTTGTACATGCTCCTTATATTGTGAATTTAGGCTCATATAAGGATTCTACTTACGAGCTTGCGGTTTCTTTTTTACAGGAAGAAATCCGCCGGACGGATTATATTGGTGTTCGTAATATTGTCCTTCATCCGGGCGCTTATACGGATAAGGATGCAGAATATGGCATTGCGCGTATAGCGGAGGGCTTAAATGAAGTGCTCGCCGGGACGAAAGAAACGAATGTTAACATTGCGCTTGAGACGATGGCGGGAAAAGGTACCGAAATCGGCCGCAGTTTTGAAGAGCTTGCAGCCATTATGGATAAGGTTCAGGATAATCATCGCCTTACCGTATGTATGGATACTTGCCATATGCATGATGCTGGTTATGACTTAATAAATGATCTGGACGGCGTGCTTGAACAGTTCGATCGTTTGGTTGGACTGGACCGCGTAGCGGTCGTTCACGTGAATGACAGCAAAAACCCACGCGGAGCAAGCAAGGACAGGCATGCACCGGTCGGCGCAGGCTGGCTTGGACATGAGGCGATCCAGCGGATCATCGGTCATGAAGCCCTCCAAGGACGTCCATTCATTCTGGAGACGCCTTGGATCGGCAAGGAAGACAAGACGGAGCGGCCGATGTATGAAGCGGAAATCGCTTTGCTGAGCGGCAATGGGAGAAATCGTTTAGGAGAAACGTTTTTCGAGGACGTGGAGCGTCTTCATCATTTCTTCGGCAAACAAGAAATCGATCCTAGATTGTTTGTGCTGTCCACATGGGAACTGCTGAAAAATGACGCGAAAGCGAAAAAAGCTGATCCGCGCGAGCCGATGGAGCGTCTGTACGACCTTGTGCTCGCAGGTAATCCCTTGTCTTCCGAATTGACGGAGGAACAAATCAATCAGCGTATTACCGCTTGGTTTGGTGGTAAAGAACTGCTGGCGAGAGTGTAATATAGGCTAATTCGCCCATTTCATATATATCGTTGTGAAAGGAAGTTTGAAGTCCATGTCATCTCAATCTAACCCGCCCGTAATAACAAATGATATCGGCGGAAAAAGCGGCCGCGCCCGCATGCTTATTTCTTGTCCGGATCGCCCGGGCATCGTAGCGGCCGTATCGCATTTCCTGTATGAGCACGGAGCGAATATCGTGCAATCGGATCAATATACGATGGATCCGGAAGGCGGCATGTTTTTCATCCGCTTCGAGTTCGATCTGAATGATCTGGATAAGGAGCTTCCGGTGCTTGTAGAGGATTTTGCCAGAGTAGCTGACCGGTTCGATATGAAGTGGCATACATTCCGGGCCAGCCGCAAGAAGCGTCTTGCTGTCTTTGTATCCAAAGAGGATCATTGCTTGCTTGAGCTGTTATGGCAGTGGAAGGCTGGAGATCTGGATGCCGATATCTCGATGGTAATAAGCAATCATCAGGATATGCGGGAGCTCGTGGAGTCCTTCGGCATTGCTTATCACTACATTCCGGTTACAGCCGGCACGAAGGCTGAAGCGGAGCGCAAGCAGCTGGAGGTCGTCGCGGATAAAGCGGATATCGTCGTACTGGCGCGATACATGCAGATCATTTCACCAAAGTTTATCGAGCAATTTCCGAATCGGATTATTAATATCCATCACTCGTTCCTTCCGGCTTTCGTTGGCGGCAAGCCTTATGCACAGGCTTATACACGCGGCGTGAAAATTATCGGCGCAACAGCGCATTACGTGACCGAGGAATTAGACGGGGGTCCGATCATCGAGCAGGACGTTCAGCGCGTCAGCCACCGCAACAATGTAGATGATTTGAAGCGGATCGGACGGACAATTGAACGCGTTGTACTCGCCCGTGCTGTAAAATGGCATATTGAGGATCGCGTAATCGTGCACCATAATAAGACGGTTGTATTCAACTAGATGTATTTTTATGCGAAAAATCTATTTTTAATGATGGAAAACAAGCATACAGAGTGTTACAATATTCAAAGTTATTACGTACTGGTATGACGCTGTATCGTAATTGAGAAACCTTATAACGATACGAACTTAGATTAGATTAGATACTTAGGAGGAAATTGGAATGACTGTTACACAAAAATCGGTTGAACAGCTTTCTATCGATACGATCCGTACACTCGCGATCGATTCCATCGAGAAAGCGAAATCAGGTCACCCTGGTATGCCAATGGGCGCTGCTCCAATGGGTTATCAGTTGTTTGCGAAAAACATGAAGCACAACCCGTCGAACCCGACTTGGGTTAACCGCGACCGCTTTGTTTTGTCTGCGGGTCACGGCTCGATGCTGCTTTACAGCCTGCTTCACCTTTCCGGTTATGACTTGCCTCTTGAAGAGCTGAAAAATTTCCGTCAATGGGGCTCCCTGACACCGGGACATCCTGAATTTGGCCACACGGCTGGCGTTGACGCAACGACTGGTCCGCTTGGACAAGGTATTGCTATGGCTGTCGGTATGGCGATCGCTGAAGAGCAGCTTGGCGCGACTTACAATAAAGAAGGCCATGAAATTATCAATCACTTCACATACTCCATTTGCGGCGACGGCGACTTGATGGAAGGCGTCTCTCACGAGGCTGCTTCCTTCGCAGGTCATTTGCAGCTTGGTAAATTGGTTGTCCTATATGATTCCAACGATATCTCGCTTGATGGCGAGCTGAGCCTTTCGTATTCCGAGAGCGTTCAAAAACGTTTTGAAGGCTACGGCTGGCAAGTGCTCCGCGTAGAGGACGGCAACGATCTCGATGCTCTTTCCAAAGCAGTTGCTGAGGCGCAAGCGGATCTGTCCAAACCGACGTTGATTGAAGTGAAAACGGTTATCGGTTACGGCAGCCCGAACAAAGGCGGCAAAGGCGGACATGCTGGTCCTCACGGATCACCGCTTGGCGTTGAAGAAACAAAATTGACGAAGCAAGCTTACGGCTGGTCGGAAGATCACCAATTCCACGTACCTGACGAGGTTCGCGCTCATTTCGCAGAAGTGAAAAGCAGCGGCGAGCAAGCGAATGCACAATGGAATGCGGGCTTCGCAGCATATAAAGAAGCTTTCCCTGAGCTTGCGGCTCAGTTCGAGCTGGCAATCTCCGGCGTATTGCCAGAGGGCTGGGATGCTGACCTTCCTGCATATACAACTGCAGACAACGCAGTATCGACTCGCGTAGCTTCAGGCAACGCGCTTAACGGTCTTGCGAAAAACGTGCCAACCATTTTCGGCGGATCCGCTGACTTGGAAAGCTCGACAATGACTCACCTGAAAGGTTTGCCGCAATTCAAACCAGGCAGCTACGATGGGCGCAACTTGTACTACGGCGTTCGTGAATTCGGAATGGCTGCTGCAATGAACGGCATTGCGCTTCACAGCGGTTTGAAGGTATTCGGCGGTACGTTCTTCGTATTTACGGATTACTTGCGCCCTGCTGTTCGTCTTGCCGCTCTGATGAAGCTGCCTGTCGTTTATGTATTGACGCATGACAGTATCGCGGTTGGCGAAGACGGCCCTACGCATGAGCCTATCGAACAGCTGGCTTCGATCCGCATCATTCCTGACCTGACGGTTATTCGTCCGGCTGACGGTAACGAGACTTCCGCTGCATGGGCATATGCTGTTGAAAACACAGGCAACCCGGTTGCTCTTGTTTTGACTCGTCAAAACCTGCCTATCCTTGAAGGCACTGTTAACGGTGTTCAAGAAAACCTGCGCCGCGGCGCTTACGTTGTATCCGATGCAGCGGGCGGCAAGCCGCAAGCGCAAATTCTTGCAACCGGCTCTGAAGTTCAGCTGGCGGTAGCTGCTCAAAGAGCTTTGGCAGAAGAGGGCATTCAAGTACGTGTCGTAAGCATGCCGAGCTGGGATTTGTTCGAGAAGCAATCGAAGGAATACAAAAATTCCGTTATTCTTCCTGAAGTTAAAGCCCGCCTTGCAATCGAAATGGCTCATCCATTCGGCTGGGAGCGTTACACAGGAGATCAAGGCGATATTCTTGCTATCGACCGTTTCGGCGCATCCGCACCTGGCGATCGCGTAATCAAAGAGTATGGCTTCACGGTTGAGAACGTTGTGAGCAAAGTGAAAGCATTGCTGTAATAACACATCTAAGCTTAGCATCCGATAAATAAGGGAGATTACGGTTACTATGTCTCAATTCGATAATGTATCGATCGTCAAGAAGGCTAACGTCTACTTCGACGGTAAAGTAACGAGCCGCGCTGTATTGTTCGCGGACGGCACCAAAAAAACACTCGGCATCATGCTGCCGGGCGACTATGAGTTTGGAACGGACTGCCTCGAAATCATGGAGATTTTGGCTGGTGATTTGAAAGTGCTGCTCCCAGGCGAAACGGAATGGCTGCACATTCAAGGCGAAGGCGAATTCAAAGTACCTGCGAACACAAAGTTCAAGCTTCAGGTTGCTGAAGTAACGGACTACTGCTGCTCGTACATTTACGAGTAATCGTTTCTTTCATAGTTAAGAGTAGGCTTTCCTGCACCGGCGGTCATTCGCCTGCGGGAAGGCCTTTTTTTTGTCTGTCCATTAAAGCGGAAAATTCGATTTTTCGTGACATATGCGCCTCAAATCAAATTGATTTGAACTATGCAAATCGGATAAGGTTAATAGAGAAAAAGTGCCCTTGGTCTACATTTTGGCGCTTATTAGGAGGTTATGTGTTGAAGGAAAAAAACGTTGGGCCCCTTATTGCGATTTTGTCTTTGGTCTTGGTAGCGATCATTACCGTTCTGTTCTTTCTGCCGGCTTATGATGGAGAGATTGGATTCGATGTTACGATATTGCCGCTGCTTAATGCGATTTTCAATTGCTTTACCTTTATTTCGCTCGCTGTTGCGTTAGCCGCGATTTTGAAGAAGAACGTTCGTCTGCACCGTGCTTTCATCGGGGCGGCTTTCACATCGACGACGCTGTTTCTTGTTTCCTATGTCACCTATCATTACTTGACGGAATCAACGAAATACGGCGGAGAGGGCGCGCTGCGCTCTGTCTATTTCTTCATTCTGCTCACACATATTCTGCTTGCGATCGTTGTAGTGCCGCTTGCCTTGCTGTCCGCCGTCCGCGGCCTGCAAATGAAGCTGGACAAGCATCGTAAAATCGCCAGATGGACGATGCCGATCTGGCTTTATGTCAGCTTTACGGGCGTTGTCGTTTATCTGATGATTTCTCCGTACTACTGATTCTGGTTTCGTATCTTTAGTATCCGAAAAGGGGCAATCCATCGTTAAAAACGTTGGACTGCCCCTTTAGTCAAATAAGCTGTTAGTGTAAGTTATCGGAGCGGCCGCTAAGCTTGCGGCCAATCCATTGCTCGTAAGCTTGGCCTACACTGGACATGTCAAGATCGCTAAGTCCCAAAGATTCACCGATCTGGAATAGGCTCTTAGTCGCTTCGAGCATCGGAGTAGGTACATGCAGACTATCCGCTAAAACGGAGGATAGCCGCAGGTCCTTTAGCATAAGCTCAAGCGAAAATTGAACGTCAAAGTTGCCCTCAAGCAGCTTGGGTCCCTTCATCTCGGCCGCTTTGCTTGCTGCGCCGCCGGACTGAACGAGCTCTACGAACGCGCTGCCGTCAATGCCGCCGCTTGCTGCGATGGCCATGCCCTCGGCAAGCGCCACAACGTTAATGCCAACAATCGTATTATGGGCTAGCTTTGCGATTGAGCCGCTGCCATTAGGCCCCATCGGGATTACCTTGCGCCCCATAGCGAGCAGGACGTCCTCTACGCCTTTCAGCACCTTGGCAGGGCCGCCAACCATAAATACGAGCGTGCCGCCCTCAGCAGCCGGCTTGCTGCCTGTTACCGGCGCATCAAGAAACGATACTCCGATGCTTGCAGCAGCATTTGCTAATTCCTTGGCTAGCGTTGGAGAGATAGTGCTGCAGTCAATTAGCGTGACGCCGCTGCGTGCTCCGGCAAAAATACCGTTGTCGCCCCAATAAACGTCATGTATGGCATTATCGTTGCTGATCATCGTAATGACAACATCGGCTGTTTGTGCGATTGCGGATGGCGATTCAAGCTCTGTTGCGCCAAGTGCCAGCAATGGGCCCGCTTTGCCCGGGGTCCGGTTATAGACGGCTACCTCATAGCCGCCCTTCAGCAAATTTGCTGCCATTCCTAAGCCCATAACGCCCAATCCGATAAATCCGATCTTTTTCATTTCCATTTCCTCCGCTCCAGTAAGGCTTTTTACACGATTATACATGCTCTTCATTAATATTTCATCGTTTATATGCTTGTGTTTGTAGTTTAAATCCGATATCCTATAGGCGAAGTTGAAAATAGTTATCATAATAGTTGTACATGCTATCGCAGCAGCTGCTTATGCGAACAAGAGTGTAAGCTTTCGAAGCAATCATGCTTCACAAAAATTTTAGGGGGTATTTGTTTCCATGAGCAAAACAGTTAAGTTTGATTATACCAAAGCGCTGACTTTCGTCGGCAAGCATGAAATTGATTATTTGGCGGAACCGGTTCGCCTCGCGCATGAGCAACTACATAACGGAACGGGAGTCGGCTCGGATTATCTTGGCTGGATCGACCTTCCGACTAATTACGATAAAGAAGAATTCGCACGCATTCAGAAGGCTGCCGACAAGATCAAATCGGATTCCGAAGTGCTGATCGTGATCGGCATCGGCGGCTCCTATCTTGGCGCACGCGCTGCAATCGAAATGCTGTCGCACTCGTTCTATAACATTTTGCCGAAAGAGCAGCGCAAAACGCCGCAAGTATTGTTCGCAGGCAACAACATCAGCTCGACTTATGTGACGCATCTTCTGCAATTGATTGAAGGCCGCGACTGGTCAATCAACGTAATCTCGAAATCAGGCACAACGACTGAGCCTGCAATCGCCTTCCGCGTGTTCCGCGCAGCGCTTGAGAAGCAATACGGCAAAGAAGAAGCCCGCAAACGCATTTACGCGACAACAGACAGCGAGAAGGGCGCACTGAAGAAGCTTTCTTCAGAGGAAGGCTATGAATCGTTTATTATTCCTGACGATGTAGGCGGACGCTATTCCGTGCTTACAGCGGTAGGCTTGCTTCCAATCGCAGCTGCAGGAATCAACATTGAATCGATCATGCAGGGCGCTGCAGACGCGTCCAAAGAATACAGCAACCCTAACCTTGCCGAGAATGAAGCATACCAATACGCGGCGGCCCGCAACGCGCTGTACCGCAAAGGCAAAGCAACGGAAATTCTCGTGAACTACGAGCCGTCGCTGCATTTCGTATCCGAGTGGTGGAAGCAGCTGTTCGGCGAAAGCGAAGGCAAAGATTTTAAAGGCATTTTCCCGGCAGCAGTAGATTTCTCGACCGATTTGCACTCGATGGGCCAGTTTATCCAAGAGGGTAACCGGAACATTTTTGAAACGGTCATTCAAGTGAATGAAGTGGCTGAGCATATCTCTATCGAGCACGACGAGGCGGATCTTGACGGTCTGAACTTCCTGACAGGCAAAACAATGGACTTTGTGAACAAGAAAGCATTCGAAGGAACGCTTCTTGCCCATACGGACGGACAAGTTCCGAACCTGATCGTTAACATTGCCGACATGACGCCTTACACATTCGGATACCTTGTTTATTTCTTCGAAAAAGCATGCGGTATCAGCGGCTATCTGCTTGGCGTTAACCCATTCGACCAACCGGGCGTTGAGGCTTACAAAAAGAACATGTTCGCATTGCTCGGCAAGCCGGGCTTCGAGAAAGAAAAAGCCGAGCTGGAAGCAAGGCTGTAATAAACCGGCTTGACCGGTGTACGGGAGTCATAGCTTATGCTTGAGAGGTATAAAACGGTCAGGCTTCAGGCTAGCGCAGAGATCGTGATCAAGAAGTCCCGTTTCATCGGATATGCGAAGCCTGTGGAATCGGAAGAGGAAGCCGCTCTTTTCATTCATGAGATCAAGCAGCTGCATAAGCAGGCGACGCATAACTGCTCGGCCTACATCGTTGGCGAACGCGATCAATTCCAGAAGGCGTCCGATGACGGTGAGCCAAGCGGTACGGCGGGCAAGCCGATTCTCGAGGTCATTAAGCATAAGGGGCTGAAAAATGTCGCCGTCGTCGTGACGCGGTATTTTGGCGGCATTATGCTTGGAGCCGGCGGACTCGTCCGTGCTTACACCGACGGCGCGGTTGCCGGCATCGAGGCGGCCGATGAAATCGTCAACGTCCTTCATCGCGAAGTATTCGTTGATGTGGACTATACATGGTACGGCAAGCTGGAAAATGTGCTGCACGGCAAAGGCACACGCGTGGGCGGAACGGATTTTACGGATCGCGTCACCGTGCGCTGCCTGCCGGAGGCTCCTGAGGCAGATGCGTTTATGACGTGGATAACCGATCTGACACAAGGACAAGCTATCATTACTGAAGGCGAAAATGTCTACTATATCGAAGGTGAATAAGAAGATGAGGAGTATCGGCGTTAAGCTGATCTCCTCTCTTTTTTGTACATGGATATGCCTATAAAAGGATTCGGCATAAGAAATAGCTATGAAAGCGATCAGCTTTTCTAAATTTAGCATTGACTTGATCCCAGTCCGGATGCTACATTATTAATACCGAGTAACTTAATAGGAATTATGTTTTTATTTGTTTAGCTTAGTTACACCTACGGCACAAGCCGATGGTCTGGAGGTAAAGTCACAGTGAATGCTTTGTTTCGCGGAAAAGGGTGGAGCTTCGGTTTTCGAAGCGCCATCATGCTTTATTTTGTCATCTTAATCGTTCTACCGATCATCGGCATTTATACGCAATCATTCTCGCTTGGATGGACCCCTTTCTGGGAAAGCGTATCGGATCCATTAGCTTGGAAAGCTGTGCTGCTTACGGTGAAATTGGCGCTTATCGCAACGATTCTCAACATGTTCCTTGGCACGATGATCGGCTGGGTGCTTATTCGTTACCGGTTCCCTGGACGGCGCTTGCTCAACAGCCTTGTTGATTTGCCGTTTGCACTGCCTACGGCAGTTGGCGGTCTAATGATATTGCTGCTGCTTGGACCTAATAGTCTAGTAGGGGGCTTGGCAGAGAAGCTCGGTATCGAGATCGTGTTCCATGAGCCGGCGATTATAGTCGCGATGTTGTTCGTTACGTTTCCTTTCGTTATTCGGGCTATTCAGCCGCTGCTGGAGGAAATGGACAAATCGGAGGAAGAAGCGGCTTATACGCTGGGCGCTACCCGCGCGAAGACGTTCTTCAGCGTTATATTTCCTACGATGCTGCCGGGAATTATGAGCGGAGCGATGCTTTCGTTCTCCCGCGCTCTTGCGGAGTTCGGTGCAGTCGTGCTCGTAGCCGGCAATATTCCGGGCAAAACATTAATTGCTTCCGTTTACATTTTCGGAGAAATCGAAAGCAGCAATCCGCAGGGAGCGGCTGCTGTATCGGTGCTGCTGCTGACGCTATCCTTCCTCATCCTATGGACGGTTAACCTCATTCAAGGCAGGAGGAGCGACCAATGATGAGAAGAATATGGATTACGCTAACTTATATTGTATTTTCATTGCTGCTGATTGCGCCGCTTATCAAAATATTTACCGGTTCATGGGCGGACGGCTGGAGCGGATTTATCGAAGGAATTACACGGCCCCAGTCGCTGCATGCGCTAATGATGACGGGAATTATCGTTGTTGTCGTTACGGGCTTGAATACGGTGTTTGGCATTATGCTTGCGATGTATCTCGTGCGAGCCGAATGGATCGGACGGCGGATGAAGCGTCTGCTCAATAGCTTAGTTGATTTGCCGTTTGCGGTATCGCCGGTTATAGGCGGTCTGATGATCGTTCTTATTTTGGGCCCGAATACGATCATCGGCACATTGTTTGAGGATGCAGGGTTCAAAATCGTATATGCGCTGCCCGGAATGATTCTCGCGACCTTGTTCGTGACGTTCCCGCTTATGGTGCGTGAGGTTATGCCGGTGCTTCAGGAGATCGGGGCGCAGCAGGAGGAAGCAGCTTCTACGCTTGGCGCTTATTCCTGGTATACGTTTTGGAAAGTGACTTGGCCATCTATAAGATGGGGTGTCATTTATGGCGTTGTACTGACCGTAGCGCGGTCGCTCGGTGAATTCGGAGCCGTGCTCGTCGTGTCGGGCAATATTATGAACAAAACGCAAACCGCTACAACGCTCGTTTATCAGGATGTCGAAAATTTTAACGTGGTTGCCGCGAACGGCGTTGCTCTTGTCCTGGCGGCATTTTCCGTAGGGCTGCTGCTGCTGATGGAATGGGCGAAGAAACGAAAGGAAGTGCATTAAGCCATGCATATTGAAGTACGGAACTTAAACAAAAACTTTGGCGATTTTCATGCGGTGAGGGATGTTAGTTTTGAAATCGAAAAAGGTCATCTGATCGGCTTGCTCGGCCCGAGCGGCGGCGGTAAAACGTCCATACTTCGTATGCTGGCGGGACTGGAGTCTCCTTCCTCGGGCGATATTCTTTTTCACGGCAAACGGGTTAATGATTTGCCGCCGCAGGAGCGGGGAATCGGCTTCGTGTTTCAAAACTATGCTTTGTTCAAGCATATGACCGTATATGATAACATCGCTTTCGGCTTAAAGGTGAAAAAGCATTCGAAGGAGCATATTCGCGAGCGCGTTATGTACCTGGTTGAGCTTACAGGCCTAAAGGGCTTCGAGCACCGCTATGCGCATCAGCTCTCCGGAGGACAACGCCAGCGCGTTGCCTTCGCCAGAGCGCTTGCGCCAGAGCCGCAGCTGCTTTTGCTCGATGAGCCGTTCGCTGCTATCGATGCCAAGATCCGTACGGAGCTTCGGACTTGGCTGAAGGACATGATCGAGCGTGTCGGAATCACCTCGATTTTCGTTACGCATGACCAGGAGGAAGCGATCGAAGTAGCCGATGAAATTATGATTATAAGCAAGGGCAGGCTGGAGCAAAAGGGCAGCCCGTGGGATATTTATAAAAGCCCGGAGACGCCGTTTGTTGCGAGCTTCATTGGCGAATCCACGATCGTGGACAACATTGCGCAGCTCAAAGGCTTTGAGGATACGGCAAGCCGTCCCGGCACCAAAGCACTTATTCGTCCTGAATATATTGAGATCGGCAAGCCGGGTGAAATCAAGCTGGCTTCCGCTACGCTCCCCGGGAAAGTGAAGCATTTGCATTTCCGCGGCAGCGAGTGGATGGTCGAGCTGCTCGTTGGGGATACGAAGCTGATCACGTACCGTTCGCTTGAAAAGGAAGTGCTGCATCCTGGCGATCAGGTAAGCGTGCTTGTGCACCGTGCATATTTGTTCAATGATAACGAGAGCTGGATTGCGGAAAATAAATTGAAGGTTGATCCTATGCCTATTCATATTTAACCAATAAGCTACGTAGAAAGAGTTGTATGCAAACATGAAAATCAATCGGGCAACAAGTCAGCGCATGTTCGTGCTGCTGCTTGCTGCAGTTGTGCTGCTTGTTGCGGCGGGCTGCGGCAAAGAGGAGCAGCCGGATAACAATGCGGCTGGGTCTACCATACAAGACGGCGATGTAACACTTGTAATCGGTGCATATTCGGTAGTAAAGGACGCTTTCGCGGATCTGCTGCCTGCATTTGGGGCCTACTGGCTGCAAGAGACGGGCCAAAAGGTAACCTTCCAGGAATCGTATGAGGCTTCAGGTACGCAAGCGCGTGCGATAGCCGGGGGGTTCGAAGCGGATGTCGCGATTCTTGCGATGGAAGGCGATTTGGACAAAATAGCCGATGCCGGTTTTATTACGCATGATTGGAAGGCTCAGCGTAATAAAGGGATGATTACGAACTCAATCGTCGTTTTAGGAACCCGTGCCGGCAATCCGCTCGGGATCAAGGACTGGAATGATTTGACGCGCGCCGGCGTTAAGGTGCTTTATCCGAATCCGAAGACCTCCGGCGGCGCGCAGTGGGACATCAACGCCATTTATGGGGCTGGTCTGAAGCAATCCGAAGAGAAGAACGGTACGAAGGATGCTGCCTATGCGAAAAGCTTCCTTAAAGCGGTTCACGCTAACGTGGAATCGCTCGACAAGAGCGGACGCGCATCAATGGCTGCTTTCGAGTACGGTGTAGGCGATGTCATTGTTACTTACGAGAATGAGCTGCTCGCCAGAAAGAAGAAGGGCGTCGATTACGACATCGTCGTTCCGAAGAGCACGATTCTGATCGAGAATCCGGCAGCTGTAGTCGATAAAAATGCAGATAAGCATGGCTCCCGTAAAGTTGCCGAAGCTTTTATCGCTTATTTGCAAAGCGATGAAGCGCAGCGTTTGTTCGTAGAGCATGGCTTCCGCTCGGTCGACGAGAAGGTTGCCGCAGAATCGAAGGAACGCTATGAGGTGCCGGAAGGTCTGTTCGACATATCGTATCTGGGCGGCTGGCCTGAGGTCAGAAAAAACCTTTATTCGAAGAAGGGTGTCTGGTATCAGGTTTTGGCTGATATTTAAAATAACGGAACAAGCTTAAGAAACGAATTGAAAACCTCAGTTCCATGCGGCTCGACATTTGAGTGAGGCGCATGGAACAGAGGCTTTTTTGTGAGCCGTTCCCAGGTCTGATGAAACAGCCCGACAGCTTCTATCATTTCTCGGGAAATAGTTGATCAGGACGGAACGGCTCAGAAGACGTAAACGATTATAGTCAGGCGACAGCATCCAGCTTCAGCTATCCTCACTCTAATTTGAAAGAAATATGATCAAATTGAATGATAATACAATAGCTATCAACCTTTCCATTTGTTAATGTTTGCTATAAGTATGGCGATAATAAGAGAAAGAGGCTGATACGGATGAAAATTACACGCGCTGAATTAATCACTTTCACAGCTCCCCCTGAGGCTGTCGCTAATAATGATTTCTACGTTCGTGTACGAGTGGAAAACGAAGAGTGGCGGGAGCTGTTCCCTTATCTGGTCCCTGTAGATATGCATAATGTGCGTGAGGCTTCCATGGTTACCTTTGACTTCGAGGGCGTCGTTGAGGTGGAAGTGACAAAGAGGAACGGCATTCTCGAGAACGTTGATATTCGACCAAACAGCTTCGAAATCCCATTTAATCAAATCGGGAATACCGTAACTTTCAAGCTTGACCGGCCAAGAAAGCTGTCATTCGAAGCGAACGGCGAGAGATTTCATAACCTTCATATATTTGCAAATGCTTTGGAGACGAACGTGCCGGATGTGGAAGACTCCCGGACAATCTACGTAGAAGCAGGCAGGCACCGGATGGAAGAACTTGTTGCGCTGCTTACAGCTTCTACCGGAAATGACAGTGTTGGTGAGGGAGCGCTCCCGGAGATACTCTATTTTGGACCGGGCATGCATTTTATTGAGGAGAAGATCTTACGAATCCCTTCGGGCAAGACGGTATATCTCGCCGGAGGTGCTATGGTAGTGGGTTCAATGATTTGCGATCATGTAGAAGACGTTACGATCAGGGGACGCGGTATCATTTATTTAACAAATATCGAGAAGACAACCTATTTGCGCACCGTACAAATCGATTTCTCGCGCAACATTACGGTGGAGGGCATCATTTCAGTAGATCCCCCTCACTACAGCATTCATCTTGGCAAGTCGGAGCATATTCACATTAGCAACTTTAAGACGTTCAGTACACGCGGGTGGTCTGACGGGATTGACATGATGTCCTGCTCTTATGTTCATATCGACGACGTATTTCTACGGACATCCGACGATTGTATCGCGATCTATGGAAGCCGAGGGGTTTTTTATGGGGATAGTACGAATATTTCCGTTACAAATTCCGTGTTATGGGCGGATGTCGCGCATCCGATCATGATCGGCGTCCATGGGGATCACGAGCATGAAGGGGATACTATTGAGAACATCGTCTTCGATAACATTGATATTTTGGAGCATCATGAGCCACAAGACGGCTATTGGGGCTGTATGACCATTAATGCCGCCGACAAGAATATCGTTAAAAATGTTACATACCGAAATATTCGGGTTGAACAATTTGAGCTGGGACGGCTCATCGATATACGCGTATTTCAAAACCCGAAATATAATCCGAGTCCCGGTAACAGAGTAGAAAATATCCGGTTTGAAAATATCGAATTTAACGGAATATGCGACAATCCGTCTGTTATCGAGGGCTTTGATGAGGAGCGAATCGTTGACGGGATCACGATTAAGAATTTCAGGATCAACGGCTCACAGGTTACAGATGCGCAATTGGGAAATATTCAAATAGGGAAATATGTAAATAACGTTATCGTGCAATAATTAAACTTCTGTTTGCAGCCGCGCTGGAAAGTGGCTTGCCGATTACGATTCATGCAGACGAAGCGGCAGGGGTGGAAAACGTGCTCCAGACCTTTACCTGTCTTGAGGTTGAAGAAATCCTCAAGGCTGTACCAAAATATTCGGTAACAGCTTCATAGATTTCGAAAGCATCGGAGGAAACTCAGCGTCTCGTTGCAGACGACGGGCTTCCTCCTTTCTTTTTTGGCGGTTGGTATGATTGGATTTTATTCCCAAATACTGCGACGGCTAGTATACTGCGCTCCTTGGTCCGGGCTGAAGTAGAAGAAGAGGATTCAAAGTAGAGTAATTCAGTAGCAGAAAAGTGGAATCACAAGGAAACAATCCGTACTGGCAAGTCTTCGATCTAATCGCACCTTAAAATAGTGAGTTAAAGGATTTATTTTCAATACCACTGAGTGGTTTTGACGGTGAAACATTCCATTTTCATACAACATTAACTTATGGATACAATCAATATAAAGAACTCAATGAAATAAGGAATCTCATAGAAGCTATTCTATGGACATATCCGCACCGGCTAACTGCGAAAGCGCAGCCAGCCACTTCGTGGCCTTAAGCCGGTGGGACGCCGTAAACTGTTCCCAGTATGAGCTATCGAAATTCAGGGTTAATTGTCCTTCTTCAATCCGATACGAACTATTGATCCACTCGGATGGTTGGGTGTAATCTCATAAAAAACCATCCTGTCATAATTCAGCTTCATTCGCATTAAAGTATTGAAAAGACCTACCCCGCCAATATTTAAGGATGTTTCTCCGTTATTACTTAGGTTATCACCGCCCGAATCAACATAGGGATCGTTTGATAGTTGGAGTTTTGCAATAACCTCCGGATTGAAGCCATCCCCCCAATCCTTCACTTCGAACACCCAACAATGATCGAGAGTTTGCTTAATGGATACGTGGATTTCCCACGGCGGATTGCATGTTTGAAAGGCATGACGAAAACAATTTTCGATAAGAGGCTGGAATATGAGGCGCGGTACCTTATAGAAAAGTGTGGCTTCATCTATCTCTATCCGATATTGTAAGTGTTCCTCGTACCGGACCTTCATAAGTTCCAGATAGAGCTGCGCATACTTAATTTCATCACGAATCGTAACTTCTTTGTCCGGATTTTGTAACGTGTATCTGAACATCGAACCTAGTTTTTCGCATAATTCAGTCACCTTATCTACACCAGCTTGCTCCCCGACTGATCCAATGACCGTTAGAACATTATACAGAAAATGCGGATTTACATGCGATTCCAGAGTGTTTAGCCGCGCTTTAATTTCACGTGAACGCGCGTGTACTTCCATTTCCATCGAAATCTTAAGGCGTTCGAATATACTATTGAAGGCATTATGGATTTGAACCATTTCATCATCGGTATTATCCAGCGGTATCGTTAGTTTATCCAATCGAACCCCTCGAATCATGTCGACCGTCCTGCTTATATTTTTAGTAAATTGTTTGGCTATCATATAATTCATGACGAAACTAAGAGCGATGAAAGATATGCTTACGATGACTATAAGTCTGCCTACTAATATATTGGACGAAAGTAAATCGGACTTCGGTTCTGCAAGGACAACAGTCCATTGGTTTGAAGGCGATCGTACATAGGTCAAAATATGATCGGATTTGATCATATATTCGGGATTTGAAGCGGTAGATTTGTCTAAGACTTCGTTTCCAAGCAATTGCGTTAACGTCACATTTGGATTCGTCGGATCTGATTGTGTTCGCCTCACGTATACAGGCTTACCGTCCTTATCAAATAAGTAAACTTCCGTTTCGGCGGTATGTGGCACACCTAATGTCTCTTCAAATTTCGAAACGCTCTGCTGGAATTCGATCAAGCCGAACGTTTCAACCTCATTGCGAAATACACGATAAAAAGAGACCATCCGTTGATTTGCATCTGTGTAATAGGGATCGTTATGGGGAGCGATAAAGTTAATGTTATCGTTTTCAGTAAAATGTCTATATAATGCCTTGAATGAATTACTTTGCAAGTAGGAACGAATAGAATCTGTATCCTCTCTAATCTCTCCCAAACTTACATAATCGCCGCGAATATTATAGATACTGATTCTCGACAGATTAAGACCTGGACTTTTATAGATGGATAAGAAATTCATTACCATTCGTTCAGCATCAGTATGGAGTGCGAAGTAGTTCTCATTTTCCTCGGATTCGCCAGCTTTTTGCATAATAACATTTAAATCGGAAGTAGTAATGATTTGAAATGACGTATGATTCAACTCGCGAAAGATCAAGTCGACTTGTTTTGACATCTTTAGTGTTAATTCTTCCATGTTTTCGATGGCTTGCTTCTCCCAATTTTTAGATATATAGTAGTAGAAAAACGAAAATGAAATTACGATAAGCAGCAATGTTAACAATGAAAAGATCAAAAATAATTTTTCTCGTATGCCAAGCCTAATTATAATGGTAGGTCCCTCCTTGTGACTGTAGGCGGAAGTTATGTCATAAGTATTACATCATTCAACATCAATGTAAATAATACGACTATTGAAATAAACAAATCTATTGGAGGATTAGAGATGAGAAACAGAATCAAATACGACTATAAAATAATTACAGTAATTGTACTGTTGCTGATTCTAACCGCCTGCAATTCAACTGAGAACAAGAAAGGATCTTTGGGATCAATCGAACCAGAAGCATCATCTGGCGCTGCTAAGCCGCAAGTCACAATTAAAGTTTATTTAGGTACGGACTATTCAGCTAAAGAATTTTACAAGAGAATAAATGAAGCGTTTACAGCCAAGACTGGAATTAATGTAGAATCGGAAATGGTTCCCGGCGCTGGTAATGATATGTACAAAAAAATAGATATGGATCTTGCGTCCGCTGGTACAGTCGATGTCATTCCTTTGATTCAGCCTTTAATTCTTGATAAATATGTCAAAAAAAATTATTTGCTGCCATTAAACGATTTGATGAAAACGGAACATTACGACGCGGATAAAAAGTTTGGCCAATATTTAACAAAGTATGACGGAATTATTTATTCTTTGCCTGAACAAGTGTCTACTTGGGCCGTATTTTATAACAAAAAGATATTTGATGACGCCAAAGTTTCTTATCCGCCATCGGAATGGACATGGGAGCAATACATTGACACGGCAAAAAAACTGACCGATCCTGCAAAAGGAATCTATGGATCGTATATGCTGGATTACGATATTTACTTGTTTATGCTGGCAAAACAACATAACGTTTCTGCTTACAAGGCAGATGGAACATCGAATTACGACGATCCGCTTTTCAAGGAAAGTTTGAAATTTTTCGGTGATTTAGGGAATGTCTATAAGATTCAACCCAGTTGGTATGAATTCAAAACGAAAAAATTGACATGGGACGGGTTTATGTCCGGAAAATACGGGATGCATCTTATTGGTACCTGGTATACTGCCCTGCTAACTAATGAGAAAGATTATCCGAAGGATTGGAAGTGGGGCGTAACTCAAATTCCAACGGATGGAAAGGGAATAAACAATTTCGGTGTAACTTACACATACGCTGTGAATAAGCATTCGGCTCATCCAAAGGAAGCTTTGGAATATGTGAAATTCAAAGCGGAGAACTCTGCTATTATGGGTGGAGTCATACCCGCTTTAACGGATCGGGTTGCCCAAAAACAGTCGCTTAAAGAAATTTCAGACGCTTCCGGAGACAGCGTTAACGTGGACGAATTATCAAAGGCGTTCTTTAATAACAATTTAGGTTATGTTCAGGAAAAAAACATAGGGCCTGCAGCAACAATGTACAGCAATATTATTTTATCGGAAAGCGATCAGTACCTCACGGGTAAACGTTCGTTAGATGATACGATTAGAGCAATTAAAGATAAAACAGATGCAGCCATACGTAAAGAGGAATCGGTGAAGGATGAATAAGGAATGGCTTAGTACCTGGTAGATGAGGAGTACGATACAGGACGAATTATTAATCATTGAAAAGTACCTGTTGTAGCTTATGATACGGTTGAAAGCTTGAGTGAGAGAGTATTAATAAAAGAACATGAATTTTTAATTGAAACCTTAGTAAAGATCTCAAATCAAGAAATCAATCGCCGAATCAACGGTACGGTGGTTCAAGGCTCCAACGTTAATACGAACTGGACGACCATTTTCACAGCAGCAGGAAAGACGATGGATTGTCAGACCTTAAGGTATCAGCAGTTAGCTAAATATATGGACTCCTCTTTTTGCAGCCCTTAATAAGGCTGCTCAGAATGTCGAGAAACCTACGCTTTTTCCGAAGCGATGGATTTCTCTTTTTGTTCTGAGACTCGGTTTGAAGAGGTCTTAAAGGGATTTCGCCTAGATTTCCCTCCTTTCTAGTTGAAAGGGAATCTTTTTCATGTTCTGAACGGCTGCGGTCATGAGCGCTTGCTCAGTCGCATTCCGAAACCCCCGCAAACAGGTAGCGAAAAAGAAAAGGAGAAGTCCGGTAATGGGGCCGTTTATGGACGTGGAAATATAAGTTAATTTTCGGAAGTAGAAGGACGCATTCGCACTGGCTAAGATTGGGCCTATCTAAATCTTGGAACGTCGTAAAAAGTCTTTATTGAGTAGAAGATTTTACGAACTCCTTCGGGCAATTATTCATACATAAAACAGCCTCTTCAAGCCATCATAAGCTGAAGGGGCTGTGTTTGTTTTTTCCATGTTGTCGAAAATAGAGGATTCTTGTCGTACGCCGTGGAATGAATAGCGATATATTATTAGACAAATGAGGCGAATCAGCATGAATCGTGTCGCTAAATGGATTCTTATCCCGTATGACTATGTCAGGCGCTCGTTATATCGGAAAATCCTTTTCTCTTTCTTGGCGATTGTAACGCTTACCGTTATCAGCTTAGAAACGTATTACTATGTGGGGACTTCAGCCGATATAAAGCAACGGGCTGTTTCCAATATGGAACAGATAAGCGAGCAGTCAGAGAAAATGATAATCTCTTATATGAGTTATATCAAGGGTGAAGCGTGGGATTATTTTGGAGATAAGGAATTCCAAGCCTTCGTTCAACATATGGATTCCGATCCAGACAAATACAGCTATTTTTTGAGCAAGTTCAGAAAACTTACTTCAGAGAATCCGATTGTCGGCGTAATCATTGTTAATCCATTAGAGGGGTCGCCGCTTATCGTTGGAAGTAATACGAATACGTATTATGGGAATTCGAAGCAATTGGAGCTGTTTGAAAAAGAGAGAGAACGCCTCCATGCCATTGCTTTGAAAAACGATGGAAAAGGGATATGGGTCAATTCAAAAATGTATGATACGAAAACTGACCGCATTTTAAACACACTTGTATTTGTTCAAGCTTTGAAAGAAATAAAAGTTACTTCACAGCAATTAATTGGCTCATTGGCCATTCAACTGTCCTTTGATGAACTGCGAAACTGGCTTCACGATGTCGAGAAGGGTGAACAAGGCAATTTCTTTTTGGTCAATCAACAGGATGGCAAGATTCTTCTTGCCCAAGACGAAAACATGATAGGAACATCCGTATTGAATGAGACAGGATTAAGAAAGTTGCGAGAGAATGGAAAAAAAAGGCATATATTTTTAAATGATCAAGGCGATCAAACGCTTGTCGTTTATCAGAAGTTAGTCAACAGCGAGTGGATGATTATAGGGAAAATACCTGTACATCAATTACTAAAACAAGTGAATGAAGTAGCTCAAAGAACGATACTTATCGGTTTGGGTTTCATTCTCGGTTCTATGCTGCTTGCTGGATTTCTCTCCTCAAAGGTGATCATGCCTCTCAAAAGTTTGAGAAAAGGGATGAAGCAGATCGAAACCGGCAACTATAACATTTCGGTATCCGTTGACACCAAAGATGAAATCGGCTATTTCTGTATAGGTTTTAATCAAATGGCAAATGAAATCAATCGTTTGGTTGTCAAAGTATATGAGACTGAGCTGGTCAAGAAGGATGCGGAAATTAAAGCGCTGCAGTCGCAAATCAATCCGCATTTTCTGTATAATACGCTCGGGACGATCGACAGTCTGGCATCTCTGCATGAAGATCGGCGAATCAGCATCATCAGCCTTTCGCTGGCTAAGATGTTTCGTTATAACATCAGCGGAGGCAATATGTCTACGTTATGGGCAGAAATCCAGCAGATTGAGCTGTACTTATCCATTCAAAAAATTCGCTATGAGTCGCGGCTGGATTATTCCATAGATATCGAACCCGGCTTAGAACAAATGCGGCTGCCCAAGCTGCTTTTTCAGCCTCTAGTAGAAAACAGTATTATTCACGGTATAGAAAATATGCCTTCCGGCGGCTGTATCCGTATACAGGTCGCTTCGATTGATGAACGGGATGTTGAGATTAGGGTTTGGAATAATGGAGAAGCTATTCAAGAATCCAAGCTGCAAAAAATTATGGCGATGCTGGAGAATTGGTCAAGAGCGGGTCACAATCCGGAGCAGCAACCCTCTATAGGCTTAATGAACGTGCAGGCGCGGTTGAAGTTAATATACGGCAATCCATATGGCCTAATCATCAATAGCCTCCCAGGGCAGGGAACTGAAGTTATACTTCGGTTAAATAAATTTGGAGAAGAGGGAGGGGGACAGGATGAAGCTTCTTATATTGGATGACGAACCCATTTTACGTCAAGGAATTATAAACAAACTAAAAATGTCCGGACTACCCATAGATATCGTCGGTGAAGCTGGCGATGGGAAGGCTGGCTTGGAGCTTGTACAGAGGGAAGCACCTGATATTGTCATCACGGATATTCGAATGCCCGGCATGGATGGGATTGCATTTATTGAGCAAGCGCAGCGAATGAACGAACAACTGGGCTTTATTGTTGTCAGCGGCTATAGTGATTTCGAATATGCCAAGAGGGCTATACGATTAGGGGTATCCGATTATTTACTAAAGCCGGTTGATGATGATCAATTAAAGGAATGTTTATCTAAGATCATTAACAAGATCGAGAAGGGGCGAATGAGCAACGATGAAATGATTCGTTTGCGTAACGAAACGGATTTAAGTAGAGAAACATTGCGCAAGCAATATATGACGAAGATGCTCCAACAAGCAGACCATCCTGACCTAAGCGCTGCAGTTCGTAATGAACAGCTTTCTCGTATTGAGAACAAATACCGGAAATATTTGGCGGTTGTTCTTGTCCTCGAGCCCATTCAGCTGCCGCATTATTCATTCCGGCAAGGTGACGAGAGCCTCATTTGGTTTGCCATTGAGAATGTTTTGTCGGAGCGAATGGAATCAAGCGGACGTGACGGGGTGCTTTTTCAGCATATTTTACACGAACACGAAATGGTTTACCTGCTCGGGATCGAAAGCTCTAGTGAAGGCTTGGTTATCCAAGCATGGCTTAAAGAAGTACTGGACGGGCTGCAAAATTATCTAAAGCTACAGGTGACAATCGCTATAGGGACTACTGTGGATGATATCGGACAAATCCAGCAATCATACAAGCAGGCTAAGCAGGCTATCCGCAATAAAATGATTTATGGCACCGGACAAATCTACGATTACGAATCTCTTCAAAAACGTTCAGGGGAACGCGGTATTTTGCTTACTGACGAGGACGAAAGCAAGCTCTTTTATTGGTTAAGCGAATATAATGCTGTCGCATTGCAAAACTGGATTGAATTTCGCATTCGATCCTTGGCGCACTCTCCCTCGGCAACGTATATGCAATTGGAATGGTTATGTGTCGATCTATATTTACTCTTTCGAAAGTATCTTCTTGCGAATACGGGCGTCACGGAGTGGATAATCGGTGAGATGGACGATCTGCTGTATTGGTTGCAAAATTTATCAATCTGGCAAGATGCCGTGAATCAAATGCAGAACATTGCCGATAACATCGTCGGTTATTTATCCCAAAACAACCCCAGTTCGAATAAGGACCTGATGGAAGAGGTAAAATATTATATGGAAATGAACTATGACAAATCCATTACTCTACAGTCGATTTCAGAGCGGTTCTATATCCATCCCAATTATTTTTCCCGTCGTTTTAAGGAAAGGTATGCTCAAAGCTTTGTCGACTATTTAACGGGTATCCGAATGAAGAAAGCTATGGATTGGCTGCGGGAGACGGATATAAAAATACAAGATATTGCGAATAGGGTTGGTTTTGAGGATGCATCCTATTTCAGTAATGTATTCAGAAAATATTATGGCGTCACTCCCAAGCAGCATCGGGAACAGATTCAATCAAATTCATAACGGCATGTTGTGAGGAATCCTTCGGGATTTCTTTTTTTTAAGTTTCAGCAAGATATAGTTAAGATTTTTATATAAGAGGGTTTAGATATTCTATTCAAGCTAGTCAGGAAAAACATCATAATGAAAATGTAAACGGAAACAATAATTCGAGGGGGAACAAACATGAATCGAAAAAGCGGGGTTTTTAAAAAGTCAGCAGCAGTCGTTCTGACGACCGTACTATTGCTGGTGTCTGCCGCGTGCGGCAGCTCGCAAGAAAAAACAGAAAGCGGCAATTCCAGTCCATCGGCTAATAACGGGGCCAGCACTGCGGCACCAGCCGAAGTCGTTGAGATTACCGTATGGGACAAGCCGCATGCGGATGATCCAAAAAAGCCTTTTTATGAGCAGGAGTTTGCAGAATTTGACAACAAATACCCGAATATTAAGGTGAACCATGTCGAACAGACAAAAACCAAAGAGAGAGAGCAGTTCATGACTGCGGTTGCAGGCGGTGAGCAGCCGGATCTTTATCAGACGCCATTCCCGACGATGGAGTTATACATCCAGCAAGGAATTACAGCTGATCTTACTGACCGTTGGAACAGCTTTGCCGATAAAGACCAATTTCTTCCTTCTTCTCTGGAGGGTGCATTGAAAGACGGGAAAGTATATGGTGTTCCGAGAGATATGTATATCATGGGCCTCATGTACAACAAGAAGCTTTTCCAAGAAGCAGGCCTTGATCCGAATAAAGCGCCAGCCAATTGGGATGAATTTACCGACTATGCGAAGAAGCTGACGGACCCGGGCAATAATAAGAACGGATATGACATTCTTGGCATGGATTGGGCAGACTGGTTTTTTGAATATTACGTATGGCAGGCAGGCGGAGACCTCACCGAGAAAAATGCGGACGGATCCGTGAAGCTAACCTTCACCTCCGATGCTGCTGTAGCAGCGCTGCAGTTCTACAAGGACTTGAAATTTACACATCAAGTAACGCAAAAGAACGTTGTACAAAGCCTTGATGACAACCAGAAAGATTTTTATACAGGCCGTACGGCTATGCAGGTTGCCGGATCCTATTGGTTCGGGGACATGATTTCGAAGGGAATGAATATCAATGATCTTGGCTTTGCTCCACTGCCGGCAGGACCATCCGGTAAGTCTCCGGGTCAAGTAGGCGGCGCCTATTGGATTTTGAATCCGAAAGCATCACAGGAGAAGCAAGACGCGGCATGGACCTATGCTACTTTCGTCAGCAGCAAGGAATATATGGAAGCTGATTTGCAATATCAAAAAGATAACGGGATTTTCCCGAATCTTCTTACTGTAAGGAACGATATCGATCTCGGAAATTATATCGCCGACTTCCCTGCGGATATTTCCGAAGGCGCTAAAAAAGCTGCTGAAGTGACTCATTTGGAATATTTCTTGAAAGAACGGCTCAGCCCTTACATCGTTAAAGCGGTTCAGTCTGTACTTCTAAACGAAAATGCAGATCCGAAAGCCGAGCTTCAAAAGGCGCAGGATCTGGCGCAAAAAGAAGTTGCCGATAAATACAATGCGGAATTGAAATAATAGGTGGTTGCGTTTGTCGGGATTCCTGTAAGACAGGAATCCCGACAATTAATTCGTAGGAGTGAATGAGATGGAAATCATGCTGAAGCCGGGTAAACAGACCATACAGCAACCAAGGCGGTTTAAAGTACGTTTAATGCCGATCATTTTTTTGCTTCCTTCTGTTATTTGTTATTTGTTGTTTAAATACTATCCTCTTTTGTATATGACGTATGTCAGTTTCTTTGACTATAACATTGTCAATCCGCCTGGGAAATTTGTGGGTTTAGATAATTATACGGAATTTTTAACATCAGCTACGTTTTGGCAAGCCATGAGCAATACATTTATTTTTTTTGCACTGTACCTGGTACTCACATTCTGGATTCCGATCGTTCAAGCTCTTTTGTTAAATGAAATTCGCCGCGGGAATGCATTTTATCGGTTTATGTATCAAATTCCGACCATTATACCAGTAGTCGCAGGCATACTTGTATGGAAATGGATGTATAATCCTGATCACGGTTTATTGAATGAATTGCTTGCCCAAATTGGTCTCGGTCCGTTCGGTTGGCTTAATGATTTACGCATTACCAAGCTGGCGATCGTATTGCCAAGCATGTTTGCCGGCTCCGGCATTTCCTTGCTGCTATATTTTTCCGCGATACGTTCCGTTCCGACTGAAATTCTCGAGGCAGCCAAGATCGACGGAGCAGGGCCCTGGAAACGCATATGGACCATGCTTTTGCCGAATATCAAATTTATTATCATCATCCAGTTCGTTGCCTTCATGTCAGGAATCCTATTAGCGTTCGACAATATTTACATTATGACACAAGGAGGACCGGCGAACAGCACCCTCGTCGTTTCCATGCTGGTGGTCAATACGGCGTTCCAACAATCCCGCTTTGGCATTTCAGGAGCGATGTCCTTGTTCATGTTCGTCTTGATTGCATTGCTTACGATTATTCAAAACAAAATGACCAAAGAGAAGGATTGATGGAATATGAAACGAAACCGCATAGCTGAGAAAGGCGAGCGTTCCCTGAAGTTCGTTGCTTATTCCGTAACGATTTTCTTCGTTATCTCTGCGATTGTACCGTTGCTTTGGATGATCAATTCCTCGCTCAAGGATAATCAATCGATAGATGCTGTTCCGATTAAATGGCTGCCAAGCGTGCCTCATGCGATCACGGTTACCATCGATTATACAGGGATGGAAGCAGAAGATGAGTTGTATTATGAGAAAGAAGCCATGAAAGCGACATGGTTCCCATGGATGGTCAATCTAAAAGAAAACATTGGTGAAGTCGTGATTCGAGGCGTCAGAGACGGACAATTAATCTATAAAGCAAAAACACCTTCCTCCTCGTTTCATACCGGGCAGCCGTTAGTGGTTCCTTCAACGCTGTTCAATGACGCGATGATCAATTTCAAGCTTCCGATTATCAAGGAACAAAAGCTGTCGAAATATGAGTGGTATGGGGAGCAAGGGAAGCAAGCGGGATCTGCCTCCTCTTCCTCTGAGGATACGATATCGAATCAATTTCTTTCTTTTTATTCGTCCACCCCGTTCGTTAGCGGGAAAGTCATAGCTATTCAAGAAGCGCCAAAATGGATTAGGATGCTGGAAAGCTATCTCTCGCTAAATAAAATTGCCCAGGTAACCGCAGGAAACCTTGGATTCTTTCAGTACCTTTTGAACAGTACGATCGTAACGTTAAGCTCTGTCGTTCTTCAGCTTGTACTTGGCGGTATGGCCGGTTATGCACTTTCGCATTTAATTGCAAGCAAAAAATTGAAATTCGTACTGCTGATGTTCTTTTTGGCCACGATCATGATTCCGGATATTTCTCTGCTGCTTCCGCTTTACTTAACGATGAAAAAACTGCAGCTGGTCAACACGCTGCTGGCTATTATTTTGCCCCACAGCGCCTGGGGGATCGTCATTTTCTTGTTCAAGGGCTTCTTTGATCAGCTTCCGCATGAATTGATGCAGGCCGCCAGAGTAGACGGAGCTTCGGAGTTTCGAACCTTTACGCAGCTTGTTATGCCATTATCGATTCCGATATTCACGGTTGTGGCCGTTATGACGTTTATCCCGGTGTGGAACGAATTCATGTGGCCGCTCATCGTTACGAAATCTCCGGAGAATTGGACGTTCACCGTCGCATTAAATGATTTGCAGAGCCAGTCATCCATTCATCAAAACACGATCATGGCGAGCTCAGTTATCGCGATGATCCCGCTGCTGATCGTATTTCTAACCTGTCAAAAATACATTGAGAAGGGCGTCGCTTTTACTGGAGTGAAAGGCTAAACATTAAAATCAAGTCATATCGAGAGGCTCGGCGGTATTTGCCAAACGAGCCTCTCGAAACAACTCGAAGTGATAAGGCGCATTGTGACACATATTGAGGGAAATCCGAATAGGGAGATAACTTATGCACAAATTGGAAAATCGTATCGAGCAATTACGTTCTTTCTTGGTTGAGAAGGCTATGATCGAAGGATGTCTTTCGGATGAAAGTATTGTTAATTTAAGTCAAAAACTTGATATATATATTGTTGAATATCAGAAGGCAAAGGCTCACTTGCTTTTGGGGAGGGTGTCGGAAGGCTAAAGGATTCTCTGAACCAGCGTTGTTGGAACGGTATATACGAAATGAGGGTACTTATGAATAAAGGTAAGCATAAAAATCTTTTTTTTTAGTTTATCAAATAAAACAAATGATCTGAAGAGGATGGCTCAGCCATCTTCTTTAGGCACTTATAAAGGATAAGGAGCAGCTTATGCTAAAAAGAGAAGAAATTCAAATACGAGATCCATTTATTCTGACTGATAATAATGAAATAAAATACTATCTTTACGGAACAACAGATAAAAATGCATGGGAAGGAAAAGCGACTGGCTTTGATGTATATGTGAGCGAAGACCTTGATAGCTGGGAAGGACCGTTCCCCGCATTCCTGCCGGAAGCCGGCTTTTGGGCGGATCAGAATTACTGGGCTCCTGAAGTTTACCTTTATCAAGGTAAATACTATATGTTTGCCAGCTTTAAAGCAGACAGCAAGCGCAGAGGAACGCAAATACTGGTTTCTGATCAACCAATCGGCCCATTTCATCCTCATTCGGATGGCCCTGTTACACCTTCGGACTGGGAGTGTCTGGACGGTACCTTATTTGTGGATGATTCAGGGAATCCATGGATGGTATTTTGCCATGAATGGCTGCAGGTTCAAGATGGTGAAATGTGCGTTATTCGTTTAACGAAGAACCTCAAATCAGCAATAGGAGAACCTGAGCTATTATTTCATGCTTCTGATGCGCCATGGGTAAGTCCGTTTGCAGGAAGTACTGATTCAACCGAAAAAAATAATTATGTAACTGACGGTCCTTTCTTGTATCGAGCGGAAAATGGAGAACTATTGATGCTATGGTCAAGTCATGGCGCAGATGGATATGCAATTGGCATTGCGCGTTCAGCAGCAGGACAAATTACAGGACCATGGGTGCACGAAAGCGAGCCGTTATTTGGAAAAGATGGCGGACATGGCATGCTTTTTACAACGTTTAACGGAGATTTCATGCTGACGATCCATCGGCCAAACCATACTCCGGATGAAAGGCCTGTTTTTCTACCTATCACGGAGAAAAACGGCAGATTAAGAATAAAGCAGGATTATATTAATCCAATCGTTCTACAACGTGCAGACCCTTGGATTTATAAACATACAGACGGTTACTACTACTTTACTGCTTCTGTTCCGGCGTTCGATTGTATCGAGCTCAGAAGGGCTGCAACGATACAGGAACTGGGGGCAGCCGTTCCTACGGTCATATGGAAAAAGCATGCTGCGGGCAAGATGAGCGCTCATATTTGGGCGCCTGAAATCCATTTTATAGATAACAAATGGTATATCCATTTTGCTGCCGGAGGATCGGATGAGAACATGGACGAAGTGTGGGAGCACCGTATGTACGTTCTCGAGAATGAGGCTGCTAATCCGTTGGAACCAACATGGGTGGAAAAAGGACAGCTTCAAACGAATTGGGAATCTGTAGCTCTGGATGCTACGACCTTCGAGCATCAAGGTGTACGGTATCTGGTTTGGGCACAACAAGACCCGCAAATCAAAGGGAACTCGAACATCTATATAGCTGAAATGAACAATCCATGGACCATCAGCGGAAAACAGGTCATGCTTTCGAAACCGGAGTATCAATGGGAAACGATTGGTTTTGGGGTCAATGAAGGGCCTGCTGTACTAAAGAAGAACGGGAGAATATTTATCAGTTATTCGGCAAGCGCCACGGATGATCATTATTGTATGGGGCTGCTGACAGCGTGGGATACAAGTGATTTATTAGACCCGAATTCATGGACTAAAGCGCCGGAGCCCGTTTTCAAAACCAATGAGGAAACCGGTCAATATGGCCCTGGGCACAACTGCTTTACGGTATCAGAAGTTGGTTCGGAGGATATTATGGTCTATCATTCCCGTAACTACAAGGAAATTATTGGTGATCCTCTATTCGACCCCAATCGTCATACACGTGCACAAAGATTAGAATGGAATGAGGATGGAACTCCGGGCTTCGGAATACCAGTTGCGGATAGTTAAGGTTATGTGTTTTTATAGTGTTAAAGTTAAAGTTGGAAGATGATACATCCCACCATATAACCGCATCGCGGCCCGCTGGGCTTAAGGTGGTGGGGATGTCGTGAATGCAAGAACGTAAGACGAAATAACCGAAAATTCACAAACAAGGCGTGAATATAAAATGAATTATGAATTAATTCAAGCTCCTAAAGAATATCAAGATATCATAAAAAATTTAATGCAATTTTATATTTATGATTTTTCTGAATTTGTAAAATGTGATGTTGAAGAAGATGGTCTATTTGGTGCATATCCATATTTAGAAGACTATTGGGGAGAAACGAATCATCGATTTCCATATGTCATTAAACAAGATGAAAAGTATGTGGGTTTTGTATTAGTGCGGTTTATTGAATCAGAAGAGCAGAATTACTTTTCAATTGCAGAGTTTTTTATAATGAAGAAATTTAGAAAAGAAGGAATTGGTAAAGCAGTAGCCAAACAAATATTTAATTTGCACAAGGGGCAATGGGAAGTTTATCAATTAGAAAGCAATAAACCTGCTCAGCTATTTTGGAACAAGACCATTGATGAATACACGCAAGGACAATTTAAAGATCGATTCGAAAACGATAGAAAGATACAAAATTTTGTTAGTGTGAATATTTAGAGCATCTTGAGCAAGGTTAATCGCATTCATTTTCGTTCTATACCCCACGATTAATATGGGGTATAGAACGATTTTTTTGTCGAAATGTATTTGATTATTCGGGGTATTTTTAGTTTACATTACACAAAGAATCAATGGGTATCCGTATATGATAGAAGACATTTCAGCCTATTATCCGCAGAAAAATATTCAGACTGCCCGAAAAAGCTACTTCCAGACAAGCTTCCACTTTTGTCCAAGATTACTGTTACTTGTCCAGATTTGCACGTTCGTGCCATTGGTTGTTCCGCTTCCATTAACATCCAGCACTTTATTGCTGTTCGAATTGGACAGTTGATACGTCCCATCCCCGTTGTTTAAGAACTTCCACTTCTGGTTCGCTCCACCGGTGTATGCCCAAATTTGCAAGTTCGTCCCGTTGGCGGTTCCGGTTCCGCTCACATCCTCTTTTTGTAGTTGCAATAACGTAATCTTTACAAAGGCTATATAAATTCATTAGAAAGGTTCATTTTATAAAAATGATGTCTACATGAAATGAAATTAAAAGAATTATGATGAAAATGAATGATATTGCAATAGATAAAGCGCTTTCATTGTGTTAATGTTTGTTTTGAATTCACATCAACATGGTCAGGCGTACATATCGCAATAGCAAGAGATAGTTTTTTGGAGGTGAAAGAAGAAGGGTTGAGGTAAAAACGATGTATATTTTGAGGAGGAACAAAATGAGCAGTTTTACTAGCGAAGTCTTTAACTCAAAAAAGTATTTGACCAACCAGGTTGCGAGAGTGCTGGCTGTCAGCCTCATTGTTGCGCTAATTTCACAATTATTTATTCCGATGCAGCCTTCGCTCGTGCATGCAGAAACAGCAGCAATCAACGGCAGTAACGGATATTTGGATAAGGTTGTATTCGGCGATAGCGCCTCTGAAAGCGCCCACCAATTTACAGGCGATTTCACAAGCACCATTACCGGTTTCTTAGGCGAGCCTGCCCGGGTGTCGAATCCGCGTACACCGCTGGAGGGACAGGGCGGAGATTTGACGTTTACGATGAAGGTCGATCCCTATCTCCAGAACTATTTCACGATGAAGTTCTCGGATGAAGCGGGGCATCAACCGGTTCTGGTCGTTAACGGCGAGCAAGTAGGGTTTTACAGAAACGGGGATTATACGTTTAATCGGAGCTGGGGAATCCCGAATCGCTTTCTGTACTACACGATCATGCTTCCGCTGGAAACGACGGTAGGCAAGGAGACCGTTGAAATCACCATCAAAACGATGAACGTGTTTGGCAATATGGATACTACTTCCAAGAAATATTATACAGCCTACACGCATCCGCAAGCCTATCTGAATGTGGAGGATGAACCTCAAGGAGCGGAATTGTTTCCGGCGGACATGGCTTCCATTGTGAAGGCAGACATTACGGATGCAGAGAAGCAAGCCAAAGTAGATGCGCACAGACAGGCTCAAATCAACCGGTTTAACACCATGTCAGGCCAGATCGATAGTTCGGCAGGAGCTAAATTTTCGATCGAGCGGTACAAGGACGATATGCGATATTATTCAAGGATATTGAATCAGTCCTGGTCTCCCGCTAATACGCCGGAACTAAAAAAAGCGGCGCTAGCGCGTATTTTCAAATCGATTGACAATCATGTAAAAGATTATTACGCCGATTCAAGAAGGGTGCTTCGCGGCGGACATCAAGGCGACTGGGGCAGTTATTACAGCGCTTTGGGTGAAGCGCTGTACATTGTCGAAAACCTCATCAAGGATGATGCGGTATATGGACAAGCGGCATTCGACGCTTTCCTGAACCAAACGTTCGTCACTGGAACAGCCGCTGGCGAGTTCTCGCTGGCAGGCGTAGACTGGAACGGCGGCGAATTGACGCGCCGCGAAGCATGGGAACGGGCGCTGAAAGCGAGCTTCGACTTTGCCCGCTCAAGGCTGTCCTATATTTATAACCAGCAGCTCTATACATACGAGGGCGCATGGGAAGCTCACGAAGGACTTGGTATAATCGGGTCGAGCTTCTTTGAAGGCAAGCAGCGCAGCCATGACATTCTGCTTGAAGCGCTCGGCGTCATACCGTTTCTGGGCGAAGAAGTGCTGGTTGGACCGAATGGCGAGGAATTGGATCTGTACCACTCCCTTTTCCATCACGATCAAGCAGCGGTATTCACGAATGATTATGTGCATATTGTCGGTAAAGGACTTGCCAAAAGCAAGCTGGATGCGGAAGGAAAAGTCGTCAGACGGAAGCCGTACGGGGAGCATTACGTAGGCATTACCGAAGCAGGTTTGTCTAGAGAAAATACGTATGTAGGCAACTATGGCGAAGCCGTCAACTATCTTCCGGAATATTTCTATAAAACATTAAATCACGCAGGTGATGAAGCGCTGAACGACGAGATCCTGAAACTGGCGTTAAAAACGATTAATGCCCGCAAGTATCTCCGCGTTCCGATGCTCAATGGCGACAAGAATCGGGTCATGACCGCAGATCAAACGCTGGATGAACGGAACGAGGGCCCGATCGGATTTGACGCCTATGGACCAAGGGCAAGTTCTGGAACGGCCCTTCTGTTCGCGTCTTTGGAAATGGCGATGGTTCAGAACGAGCAAAGATACAGCGGTCCGGAATGGGATCCGTACTGGAAGTATGCGAAAGAGGCAGTCGGGATTACGCAGCAGCAAATGCTGGATAACCAACTGTTCAATTACGGTTTCGGCCAGTATAGTTCCATGAGCGCCGAGAATTTTCTGGTGCCGGAAGTATACAGCTACCTGACTGGTCAGCGTAACACCTACCCGAAGCTGGGAGGAACATTAAAAGCCGGCGTGATCTTGCCGCACACGGATTTTGATTATTATACACCGGAAGAAATAGCCGAACTTGGCGTTGATCCGGCTGATTATCAGCAGTTTGCATGGGCAGACATCGACAACATGATCTTGTCGGTAAGAGACGGCGATCTTTCGTTTAACGGCTCGTTATATCTCCGCAATCGCGGACTGGCGGGCAACGGACGTCTTCATGTCATGAAAGACAATTATGAAAGCGTCGTACAAGTCGCCACCAACTCGAAATTCCAGTATGAGGACTACTACATTCGTACTCAGAATGTAGACGTTGATTTTATGTCGGATCAAGCAGCCAATGTAGGCAAACTGCCGCAAGCGCTGGCTGGAGAAGTGAATCCTTCCGCTTATCAGCCGGGCGTCGGCAGAGTCAACCGCGATAACTTTGAAGTGGACCATCCGTATTCCGGTTATCCGGATTTGATGACCGCAAGATACGGGAAATATTTTATGGCCATGAATACAACCCGGAGCGAATATGGAAACGAACAATCGTTCGAGATTGAGCTGCCGTCCGATTACAACGGAAGCACGGTGCTGGATCTGGTGACGGGAGCGAGTATTCCTGTTGTGAACGGGAAAGTGACGATTTCACACAAGTCGGCGATGGTGCTGAAGCTGTCCTCCGATTTCGATGCGGCCCAGAAGCCGAACCACGTTGATTTCGTGAATGCGCTGGCAGGCAACGGCTATGCCGGCATCTCGTGGAGAACGGCATCCGGCGGGAAAACGTACACGATTAAACGTTCGACAACGGAAAACGGCACGTATGAGACCGTTGCAACAGGAGTAACAGGCAATTATTACAAAGATACGGATGTACAGAACGGCAACGTCTATTATTACAAAGTAGCTGCCGTAAATGATAACGGAGCCGGATGGGATTCATGGCGGGCGAAGGTCGATTTGACAGCGCCGATATCCGGCATGACTGACGGATGGCGTGACGACCGGATCGGCACAACGTCCGGCAGCGCAACAGTTAATGGCGATTCGATCGCGATCGAGTCTGCCGATGGCAAGGGTCTTGGAACCGGCGACGATTACAATATTTACAAGAGAAACATTAACGACTCCTTGCATTTCGTAAGCCAAGTCGTAGCCGGCAGCAGCACGATTAGCGCGAAGATTGACAGCCATAGCGGAGCAGCAAGCGGAATTATGCTGCGCGACCAGCTTGCTTCCAATACTCGTTACATGTATTTCGGCGCAGATCAGGACGGCAATCTCGTCTTGCAAAGCCGTACAAGGGATTCCCGCATCCAATGGTCCGGTGTGGTCATGAGTCCATACAACCCGGGGGTTACCGGATACAAGGCAGCAGATTATCCGTATATTAAATTGGTACGCGAACATGATTCGCAAAATGTGAATGCGTTTGTGTCCAAGGATGGCGTAACATGGAAATTTGTCAAGAAGATGATGACCCTATTGCCATATGCCTACCATGCAGGCGTTGTGGCAGCGGCTGGGGCGCAGTTCAGCGGGGTATCCGTAACGGAAACGCCGCGCAATATCATAGAGCCTTATATCGTACAAGTGAAGGACAAAGTTACGGTTAACTGGAATAAACCGAAGCAGGCTACCTCCTTCCATCTGTACCGCACCAATGATAAAGCGGCGGGCTTGACTGATCCGGTATTTAAACCGGGTACGACGGAACTCGTAGACGGATCCCCTTGGACGAAAGTTCTCGCGGGTACAAGAGCAACATCCTTCGAAGAAGCAATCCTGAAATACGGCAGCTTGCACTACAAGGTAATGGCCGTCCATGGTGATGGATCGCCGCAGCCGTTCTCAGCAACCGTTTCTGCTTATGCGGATTCCATTGCAGTCGTCATGGAAGATGCCGAGAGCCTTCCGGCTAAAGATTATACGAAAGCCAGCTTTTACTTGTACCAAAAAGAGCTGGACCGAATCAAAGCGGAAATGGCAAAACCGGGCTTTGATGAGGAGCAGCTGATTAACGATATCTATGCAGCTAAAAATGTGCTTGTTTCGTTCAGAACGCTGCTGACGAAAGTTCAGATGTTGCCTTCTATGGTTCGAGCATCCGAAAAATATTGGGGAAATGATAATATCTCTGAAGCGCAAAACGGATGGTTTTTATTCGACGGCATACTGACTAACCTTACCCACACCAGGTCGGCTGTAAGCTGGGTTGATATCGACTTTGGCACAGGCAATGAAAAAGTAGTTGACACATTCAAATATCTTCCAAGGGAGAGTCATTTCACCCGTGCCAACAATACGGTCTTTAAAGGCTCTAACGATGGCGTAAACTGGGTCGACCTTCATAAGATTACTGGCGTAAATGGATTCAAATGGTATTCGGCCATCAATCCGGATCCAACACCATACCGGTATATCCGTATCTATGATAATCATTCCGGTTTCGTGAACTTTCAGGAAGTAGAGTTCATGGAGAGAGGCATTGACAAAACGCTGCTCACGCAGCTGCTGGATGAATCGGCTGCAGCTGTTGCTGCTGAGATTTATACGGCTGAAAGCTTGCAGCCTCTCGAGCAGGCTGTAACCGCAGCAACACCGGTTGCCGGCAACGAGGGTGCAACACAGGAAGAGATTGATGCGGCGGCAGAGGACTTGGTACCGGCGCTAAAGGGACTGCAGTATATTCCGGGAATGCCGGTGCTTGATTCCATTGGAAACAAAACCATCACCGCGGAAAAAGAGCTGTCATTTGTCGTACAAGCGACGAATACCAATGAAGACATTGTATACGGGGTCAGCGGTCTGCCTGAAGGAGCCACCTTCAACGCGGATACCCAAACCTTTGCATGGACGCCGGCCAAAGAACAGAGCGGCGTTTATACCGTAACCTTTACCGCAACATCTGGTGAGAAGTCATCTTCTCAAACCATCAAAATT
This sequence comes from Paenibacillus sp. Soil522, assembly GCF_001428245.1. Classification (GTDB taxonomy): domain Bacteria; phylum Bacillota; class Bacilli; order Paenibacillales; family Paenibacillaceae; genus Pristimantibacillus. The sequence goes on along the minus strand of NZ_LMRV01000028.1, from coordinate 21,391 downwards.
ACCGTAAAAGGACAACCGATTTTCTCCTCTGATACGACTGTGGAGCTGACGGCGAAACAACAGCTCATCTATAATGTAACGGCAACTGATCTATCAGGAGAGGCTTTGTCTTACAGCGCCGGCAATTTGCCTGCAGGCGCGGTATTCAACGCATCGACCGGCACCTTAATATGGACACCGGGTCAAGCGGATTATGGCAGTCATCCGGTAACCTTTACGGTCAGCAACAGTAATTTTTCAGTTACACAAATCGTGGACTTTAAGGTAATGCTTAATATTCTTTCTTCTACAGACATTACAAAGGGCAGCTATTACCTCTACATGAAGGAAGTAGAGCGGATCGAAGCGGAAATGGCAAAACCGGAAGCCGATAAGGTGCAGCTTGCAGCTGAGCTTGGCCAGGCGGAAGGCTTACTTGTTCCGGTTCCGTCGCTTTATGCGTTTGAAGGAAATGCGGACAATTCCTTAGGAACGTCTCACGGAACCGTCGACGGGACGCCTGTTTACACGGAAGGAAAAGTCGGCCAAGCTTTCAATATGAGTGGTGACGATTATGCCACGCTGCCATCTTCGCATATTATGTCCACTTACAATGAGATCTCCTTTGCAACCTGGGTGTACTGGAGAGGCGGAAGCAATTGGCAACGGATTTTCGATTTCGGGAACAACACCAATCAATATATGTTCCTTACGCCGAGTTCAGGCAATAATACGCTGCGTTTCGCGATCAAGAACGGCGGCGGCGAACAATTCGTGCAAACCTCGCAGCTTGCCGCTAATCAATGGGTTCATGTGGCGGTAACGCTCGGAAACGGTACGGCGCAATTGTATGTTAACGGCGAGCAGAAGGCCTCTGTTAACGGCTTCACAATCAAACCAAGCGATTTCAAACCGAGTAAGAATTACATCGGAAAGAGCCAGTGGCCCGATCCGCTGTACAATGGTTTGGTCGACGAATTCCGCATTTATAATCACGTTTTAACGGTAGAAGAGATTCAGGCCGTAGTGAACAATACGGCGAAGTGGATCGACAACAGCTTGCTGACGATCTTACTGGAGGAAGCTTCAGCTATTAACGCCGACTATTATACAGAGGAAAGTGTAGCGGTCCTACAGAAGGCTGTATCAGATGCGGAGCTCGTATCAGCAAATGCTGATGCAACCCAGGCAGAGATTAATGCGGCGGATGCCAGCCTGCTTGCGGCACTGGAAGGGTTACAGTGGAAGGATGTATCCACAGCCTTGGATCCTGCGGTTCCAAATGGCAAGAACGGCTGGTATACATCACCTGTTACTGTGACTTTGTCTCCTGCGCCAATCGCGGAATACAGTCTGGACGGCGGGAGCAGCTGGGTTGCCTATAAAGCGCCAATTACTCTGAAAGAAGAAGGAACGCACAAGCTTCTATATCGTTCCGTTAAAACGGGAGTGGAGAAATCGCTGGAGGTCAAAATCGACCTTACGGCACCTGTGGCGAAAATAACAGGCGCGGTTTCATACACGATCGACCAGACGGTTACCATGACGTGCACCGCGACCGATGTTACTTCGAGTATATACGGTACACCATGCGCTAAACCGCTGCTGGAGGTCAAAGCGTATACACTAGTGGCCGGACAGAATACGGTAACGGTCACAGCGGAGGACATGGCAGGTCATGTAACGACGGTTACGCATACGTTTACCGTTAAGGCAACGTTTGACAGCTTAAAGACAGTAACGGCCGCATTCCTTCAGGCGACAGGTGCTCAAGGTTCGGACGCTGTCAAAACAGCTTTGAAATCGAAGCTGGATCAAGCGAAAGCTGCAGCTGGACGAGGCGATACAGCTTCGGTGAAGAGTTTGATGACCTCTTATATAGGTCAAGTAACGGATCAGTCCGGAAAAACGTTAACGAAAGAACAAGCGGACATCCTAATCCGGTGGGCTCAATCGCTTATCTAAACCGAATGGAATAAGGAATTGAATAGCTGGAATCCTCTTGTAGCAGCCCTTATTAGGGCTGCTATTTGTTTATGACTGAAAGATATACGTATCTTCTGATCAAATTTCTACAAAAAATGCTATTCAAACTAAAAATACTTCATTTGAAATGAAAGGTGAAGGTGATATGATTAATATCATTTATGTTTATGTAAGCGTTTTCAATAGAAGGGTGATAGCTTTTATAATAATGATCAAGGTTAATAGGTTAGATTTCATAGCTTTGATTTACATCTTGAAAGGGGATATTAAAGTGAAATCGCTGCCTAAATATAGAAATTCCTTTTTTACCCGTCTCATATTATCCTATACGGTATTTGCTGTCGTCCTAATAGGACTTGCGGGTGGTTACTTGTACTCCAAAGCCAATCGATTGATGGTCGACGAAATTGCACGGGACAGTCAAATCCGACTCGTTACCGCCAAGGATTATGTCGAGCAAACACTTCTCAGAAAATACGAAGACAATCTCCAAAACACCGTTTTATCCAGCATCTTTATACAAAACAATTCCAATTTGAATTATTTATTAGATAATCGATGGGAAGGAAATTCCAGCAGAATAGTGTCGTTTCGTCAGGATCTTGACTTATTTAAAATGATGAACGAGGGTACCTCCTATATGACGGTATATTTTCGCCAAGAAAATTACGTCGTGGATAATAATCGTTTTTATACACAGCCCGACAATTCCAAGGATGCAGCTTTCATCAAGAGGCTGGGGCAAGAGGCTCCGAACCGGTGGTTAGCCCGTAAACTTCCGGATGGGAAGCAGGCTATTACCTATGTCGTTAAGCTTCCTTATGAGATGCCAAATGCCCTGCCTGACGGGTACTTATTTGTTGATATCGATCTGGAGCATGTCAAAAGATCGGCAGCGAACATCATGAGTTCTCCGCTTGAGAAGCTGTATATATTCGATGAGCATGGGCAATTAATTGTTCGTACGTCGGAATCGAATCCGGAGGAAATCGATCTTCTGCGGAACGCAATCAGCTCCGGTGATACCGTTAAAGAGATTACCGATAAGAAGCAAGGTAAAATCGTTTTGTCGTATCTCGATGGATCGAAATCGGGAAACGGTTGGACTTATGCAATCATTCGCCCGATTAATTCGTTTGTTTTGTCTTCGGGGCAATTTAAATCGAGTATATTCGTGGGCTGCAGTCTGGTGCTTTTGTTCGGATTAATCATTTCCTATATGTTTTCGAAACAATTTTATATCCCAATGAAGGGTTTAGTTCAGCATATTCGCAGTCTTTATCAACCTAATCCGGTGAATACACAAGCGAATGAATTTGCAATTATCAGCAGCGCGTTGAATTTTTTGGGCCAAAAAATAGTAACCCTTGAGTCCCGGGCAAAAACGAATGAGATGAAAAGTCTTGTACTGGGCGCGAGTCTCGACCTGGAGCATATGGATGGCTTGCCGCAGGATTGCCGATACATGGTTGCGCATATTCGGCTTATTGAAGGCTATAGCGACAAATTCAAACAGCGTTTTGCTGCTATAGATGAGACTATTCACCGCGAGTTTGTGTGCTTAAATCCGCAGGAGGCCGCCATTATCTACTTTTTAGATTCGAATAGCACAATGGAAGACGAGACAATTGCTGCGCATTTGCTTCGGATCAAAGAGGAAATTCGTGAGGAGATCCATTTCGGGGCTGCGATCGGCATCTTGGTACATTCGCCCGAAGAAATTCCGATTTCGTATCAATTGGCGCAGCAAGCTTATCGTTATCGATTTGTGTATGGACCGGAAGCGATCGTGCTGCATTCGAAAATTTCAACATTCCATTCAAGCCCGTATCAATTTGCATTCGATCTCTATAAAAATGCGTTGAAGGCGGGGGACGTGAATGGTGCGAATCGTTTTATTGATGAATTTGCCGCCATTCTAGAGGAACGGAGCCTTCAGTTAGAGACGGTGGAGCTGTCACTGCTTCAACTGGTTTCCACACTTTATCAAGTCGTAATCGAATTGGAGCTGCAAAAGCTGGTTCCACCCTCTAACTTGTTCGATGAACTAAAAAAGGATACGCTCGCGGCGACGATCGATTCGATACGAAGTCTTTCCGAACGGATTGCGCTTCATGTGCGTGAATCGGGCAGTCATGCGCATGCGGATGTCATCTTAAAATTAAAAAACTACATCGATGAACATTTGCATGAAGATCTTTCATTGAATATTCTCTCTGAAGTGGCTTCGCTCGCACCGGCATACATTTCTACCTTGTTCGGTGAAGTCATGAGGGAAACGTTTACCGAATATGTCACCCGGACACGGCTGGATAGAGCTGCGAGTTTGCTTCAGGATGAGTCGCGGATGTCCGTCGCCGAGATCGCATCCCTTGTCGGTTATCGAAATCCGCAATATTTTCACAATAAATTTAAAGCCCGTTACGGCATCACACCGGTTCAATACCGCAATGCGAATAGTGCGGTTACAATGGCACAATAGCGCAGCTTCCCCCAATAAAACGGCAGCCCAATACGGGTTGCTGTTTTTTCATTAAAGAAATTATAAACCTATTTGAAAGAATGTATAAGCAATCAAATGAGTTTACAATAGAAAAAACGTTTTCATCTTAGTAAAGTAGGAGTCAAGCGAGCTTAGGAACCGACGCCTTAAACACATTTAATTGAAAGGAGCTTACAAACATGAATCAGGCAAACGCCCCTGAACTTGGCGGTATTAAAAGAATCAGTAACAATAGAACGTCGAAGTTGGCGCATACTTGGAAACAGTATAAGAGGAACCGCTATTTGTTCATGCTGCTATTTCCTGCGCTGATCTGGTATGTTGTTTTTGAGTACGGTCCCATTTACGGTATTCAATTGGCTTTTAAAGATTTTTTTATCCGGGACGGAATATGGGGGAGCCCTTGGGTCGGGTTAAAGCACTTTAAATATTTGTTTTTTCAGTCTCCGGACTTTTTGAGGGTATTGAGGAATACCGTTGTGATCAGCTTATATCATATTATTTTTGGTTTTCCCGCTCCTATCATATTGGCGCTGTTATTTAACGAAGTCCGTTTCAAGAGGTTCAAGAATTTCACGCAGACGCTCACGTATTTGCCTTATTTTTTTTCATGGGTTGTGCTTTCGGGTATATTGGTTATGCTGTTGTCCCCGAACACTGGCGTTGTGAATTATGTGATCGAGTGGTTCGGATTTGATCCGATCTATTTTCTGGGAAGTGAAGCCTATTTCCAATTATCGTTGATCATGTCCGCAATCTGGAAGGATGTCGGTTGGGGAATGATCATATATTTGGCCGCTTTGGCAGGCATTGATCCGCAGTTGTATGAGGCTGCCGTCATGGACGGCGCGAATCGCTGGAAGCAAACGCTGCATATTACGATTCCATCCATTCTTCCTGTCATCGCCATTTTGTTTATATTGCGAATCGGGGGCGTTCTGAATGCCGGCTTTGACCAGGTGCTGAATTTATATAACGCCAATGTATATGCGGTTGGTGACATTTTGGATACCTATGTCTACCGTATTGGTCTGCAAAACTTTCAGTTCAGTATGACGACTGCCGTCGGGTTGTTTAAAAATGTGATCGGGTTTGCTTTAGTTATGATAACCAATTATATTGTGAAAAAAATGGGACAGGAAGGCATTGTTTAACGAAAGACCCGAAAGGTGTGAAGAGCAGTGAAACGAAGTTTCGGAGAAAATATATTTCAGGTCATCCTCATTATATTTATCATTGGTTTATGCGTTACCATGATTTATCCTTTCATTCACATGTTATCGATTTCCTTTAGCACCCCTGTAGAATCGCAAAGGTACGGAATCCATCTCTATCCGCTTGAGGTATCGTTATACGCATGGGAGAAAGTATTGACGAAACCGCAGGTATGGATCGGGTTTGGCAATTCGGTATTTCGGACGGTTATCGGGACGGCGCTGTCGTTAATTTTCATGGCGATGTGCGCTTATCCGCTTTCACGGAAATATCTTCCTCATCGAAATTTCTATACGATGTTTATCGTCGTTACGATGTTTTTCAGCGGTGGGCTTATTCCAACCTTTCTCCTGATCAAGTGGCTCGGATTGATGGACTCGCGATGGGTTTATATTATCCCGGGTTTGATCAACACGTTCTCGATGCTGATTCTCCGTAATTTCTTCATGAGTATACCGGAAGAGATAGAGGATTCGGCCAAAATCGACGGGGCTAACGATCTGCGGATTTTGTTCGGCATTGTCCTTCCGTTATCGAAACCAGTATTGGCGACGCTTGCGCTGTGGGGAGTCGTAGCGCAATGGAATGCATGGTTCGATGCAGTATTGTACATTCAGGATCAGTCGAAGATGGTGCTGCAAACGTATTTGCGCCGGCTCGTCATCACCGGCGAGGATATTCAACTGATTGCTACTTCAGGCACAACAGATATTGGGTATGGCGATCCGATCAATGCCGCTGTCATTATGCTTACTGCGCTGCCGCTCCTGTTGATGTTTCCATTTGTTCAGAAACATTTCAACAACGGAATCATGGTTGGCTCGCTTAAGGGATAAAGGTTTTTAAGGAATGCACTTGCGGCATTCTGTTTAAATAAACTGTTGGACAAAAAAAGGGAGGAAGAAAATTGAAAAACAGAAAAAATATTTGGTCAGCCATCGCATGCATCGTATTGTCGATGTTTCTTCTTGTAACAGGCTGCAGCGGCAACAACGGTAATACGGGAAACACCCCGAAAGTCACTTCGCCGGCGCAGGACAAGGAGGAGCCTATCGAAATTACGATAGCTAATGTCGCCGATATACCAAAAACAGACGATAATTTCGCGGTGAAATATTTGGAAGAGAAATTTAACGTCAAGATCAAAACGGTCAGATTCGAAAGCGCGAGCTGGAAGGAACAAATTAACGTCATGCTCGCTTCCAACGAAATACCCGATATTTTCCCGTCACCATCGGGAGAAGGCGATATGGTTCAATGGGCGAATCAAGGCATCATCGGCAGCATATCGGTTGAAGATATCAGACAATATATGCCGAAATACGTAGCGGATTTCGAAGCGGTTGCTCCGAACGCATGGGATGTAGGAACATACCAAAGCAAGAACTGGGGCGTTCCGAGAGTTTGGGACGCGGGGGCGACCGGATTTACGCCAGCCTACAACGGTGACTGGCTCGAAGCCATTGGCTTCTCCGAACCGCCGAAAACCCTTACTGAGTTTGAGGATATGCTGACCAAATTCACCTTCGATGATCCTGATAAAAACGGTAAGGATGATACCCACGGCATGACTGGTAGAGGCAAGGATTTTACGCCTTCGATGTTCAGCCCGGTATTCGGAGCGTTTGGCGTAGCTCCGTATCAGTTTAAGGTTGGCGCTGACGGCAAGCTTGTAAACGGGGCGATCACGGAAGAAACAAGACAAACATTGAAACTATTGAACAAATGGTACAAAGCGGGCATCATTGATCCGGAGTTTATTACGGATACAAATGGCGAAATTCAGCAGAAATTCGTCAGCGGCAAAACCGGGATAGTTGACACCGGCATGTGGCATCATCTGTTTGCAGACGGATATTTCGGTAAAATATCGATAGACCAAGGTCGTAAGCTTGTCGTCGGAACGGCGCTGACCGGACCGAATGGAGATTCGTATGTCGTGGCAAACGGCGCACTCCAAGCACCGTTGATGTTCGGTATTGATGTAGAGAAAAATGAAAAGAAACGGATCAAAATTTTACAAATGCTGGAGTTTATGGCGACCGATACCGAAGGATATATGACAACCGTATTCGGCGAGGAAGGCGTTTCCTATACAATGGATGGGGATGTAGCCGTATGGACGGAGGCATATAGCGACGGTGATAAACGCACCGAGCTCGGGATTGGAGGGTTCTATAATCCATTCGTGCAAAAAGTATCTTCTATGATGAAGCATCACTTGTCCACGGAAAAGATTGCCTTTAGGGATAAAGTCACAAGCGGCGTGAAGGTGTTGACCGACGCTCTTGGACCTGCCGTGCTGGAAAGCAAAACGCAATATGATACGGTTGTAAAGCCGTTGCAGGATCAATATTTCGTTAAAGCCATTTCAGGAGAATTGGATACGGATAAATCGTTTGACGATTTCGTTGAGCAATGGTTGAAAACCGGAGGTCAGGCATATACGGATGAAGCAAATAAACTGTATGCTGAGCGTAATGCGAAGTAACATTCGTGTAACTTCTTCTCTCTGAGACGAAAGGCTGGAACATTCATGTTCCAGCCTTTTTTGGCGTTAAAGTTACACGCGTATCATTTCCTGGACCTCTGCTCCGTAAGCTTTTTTTCGAATTGCCGGTTCTAATTTTGGCTGTCCTGAATAAAGTAGATAATGAAGCCCTATTGTTGCAGATCTATCATTATTTTTGCAAAACAATAGAATAGGGCGGCAGGAGGCAGATAATTTGAACAAACCATGGGAGCAATTGCGGGTGAACCCGGAGAAAAGCGGCGGAAAGAGGGACGTTCTGTTTGAGATTGAACAAACGATAGTGGAGCTGGAAATTTATTTGGAAGAAAATCCGGATGACGAAATAGCTCGAATTCAGTATCAGCAATTTGTGAACAAGCGGGCGATTTTCATTCCTCCTATGCCGGAAGCTTACGACAGGCATTATCATCCCGAAATGCAGGCTTAACCAAATAGGTCTAAAAGATGCTGGGGAGCAGGCAACTGCTCCCTGGCATTTTTTTATGCATAAAAGCGGCAAGTGAGTCGAACGTACTAAAAATCACATCCTTTCACGAATAATGTAGAAAATAGAGAAGCACGATTATGGGGGAAAACGGATGAGAAGCAATCAAGCTTTAAAAATGAAAAAGTCAAAGGCAAAAAGCATACTGCGCATGGCTGCAGCTTTGCTCATCGTTGCTTTCCTGGGCGCATGGATCACCTTTCGCTTACTGGTCGGCGCGCAGGATATCGGGCAACTGGATGTACCGCTGCCGGCAGCGACGATTTTGTATGATAAGAACGGAACGGAAGCTACGCGGATTTCATTCAATAAAATTGAAGAAATTGGATATGCGGAAATACCGAAGCATATGGTGGATGCCGTTGTAGCGGTGGAAGACAGGCGGTATTTTGAGCATGATGGAATGGATATGCGGGCGATCGGACGCGCTTTTTTAAAGAATATCGTGTCAGGCGGTACGGTGCAGGGCGGCAGCACGATTACGCAGCAGCTGGCTAAAAACGTCTTTTTGTCGCATGAGCGGACCTGGTCAAGGAAGTGGAACGAGGTGCTCCTCGCTAAGAAGATTGAGGAAAACTACAGCAAGCGGGAAATTATGGGGATGTACCTTAATCAGATCTATTACGGCGAAGGCGCCTGGGGAATTGACAGGGCGGCGAATACATATTTCGGCAAGCGGCCGAAGCAGCTTACGGTAGCGGAGGCGGCACTGCTCGCCGGTCTAATAAAAGCGCCATCCGCCCTTACTCCTTATAAGCACATGGATAAGGCACGTGAACGACGGGATGTCGTCCTTCAGCTAATGAAGGATCAAGTGTTGATTAGCGAGGATATTTACAATAAGGCTCTCCGTGAGCCCATTCAATTGTTAAGCTCGAGGCCTAACCGGGTAGATGACATCAACTATCCTTATTATGTGGATCAAATCATTCGAGAGGCTATGTCGCAATACGGACTATCAGAAAATGAAGTGCTGCAAGGCGGACTGCGAATCTATACGGAGTTGGATACGAAAATGCAGCAGTCGGCGGAGAAGGTTTACGCCCAGGAGGAACTGTTTCCGGATAGCGCGGCAGATCAGCTCATCCAAAGCGGTGCTGTTCTGGTCGATCCGCGCGATGGCGGAATTCGAGCGCTGGTGGGAGGAAGAGGGGAGCAGCCGTTCAGAGGCTTTAATCGAGCGACACAGCTAAAGCGTCAGCCGGGCTCAACGATCAAGCCGATCGCCGTTTATACACCTGCATTGGAGCTTGGTTATAAGCCAAGCGATGAGGTGGTTGATGAACCGATCAGTATTAACGGCTATGAGCCTCAGAACGCAGACGGCTCATTTCACGGACAGGTGTCGCTTTATGATGCGTTAATTAACTCTTACAATATTCCGGCTGTGAAATTGTTAAACGAGATAGGGATCGATAAAGGGATCGATGCCGCAGCGCGTTTCGGCATTCCGTTGACGGAGCAGGATCGCACGCTGGGACTTGCGCTTGGCGGTCTGCATGAAGGCGTATCGCCGCTTCATATGGCCGAAGCCTTCGGCGTATTCGCCAATGACGGCGTACGTATGCATGCGCATGCCATTACCCGCATTGAATCCGCTGATGGTACAGTACTGGCAGAATTCGAGAAGAGCGCGGGCAGCGAGAAGGTAACGGAGCCTGCCATTGCACGAATGATGACAGCCATGCTGGAGGGAGTCATTAAGGAGGGAACGGGTATCGCTGCCGCGCTTGGGGACCGCCCGCTTGCCGGGAAATCCGGCACGACGCAAATGCTGGGAACGTCAGGCTACAGCGCAAAGGATAACTGGTTTGTCGGCTATACGCCTCAGCTTGTAGGCACGGTATGGCTAGGTTATGACCAAAGCGACAGCAGCCACTATTTGTCCACGAGCTCTAAGGCCGCAGCTGTCGTATTCCATGCGTTGTTAGCAGAAGCTTTAAAGGATGAGCCGGTGATGCCGTTTCCAAAGGCTCCGAATCTTTTGCCAAATAAGAAGGATAAGGGGAATAAATGGAGCTCTAACGATGATTCGAATAATGAGAGTGAGCGAGACAAAGAGAAGGAGGATAGAGAGGAGCGGAAAGAAAGAGAAAAAGAAGAGAAAAAAGATAGAAAGAAGGATGACGACACAGAAAAAGGAAAAGGCCGTCACCGCGACAAAGATGACAATGACGATGATTAAAGGACTAAATTACGTTTAAGATGCTATGTATGTTGCATAAATGCAGCAATATTTCTGTTTCTTGTTTCGGATTTCTGGCTATTTTGCATTATTGCAGGATAGCCTTTTCATTTGGCGGACATTCAGCGCTTTAAAGTCAGCTATCCTGCACATACAAGATAGACCGCTGCGTCTCTGAGAAACCGCCTTCTATCCTGCAATGTTACAATATAGCCTTAGGGAACAAGAATATACTCATCACCTGAGACCTTCTCTTGTTACTTACCTTTGGCTACAACGAATCCTACTAGAATGATCGCAAGACCGGCCCACGTACGCCAGGTTGGTGATTCCCTCAGAAAAATAAACCCCATAAGCCAGTAAATAATGTTTCCATTAAGAAAAATTATTATTAGAAAATAATATGATCAACCGTAATGAAGTTCGAATTTGTCCATAATGGCATCCAGGAAAATGCGCTGCGATGCTTTCTCTAATTTACATGGAGGCTTTCCAGGTAAGCCCCCGAATGGGCTTTTTTTTGTTGTATGATAAGAAAGCATTAAATTCGGTCATACGATGGAAATACAGGATCGCATATGGTGTTTTTTGGGCAATTCGTATATGCTAGATTGGTATGAAAGGACTGATCATATGATTCTGGAAGTTGCTGTATTGCAGGTTAAATCGGGAATGTCAGATGAATTTGAGCGTAATTTCAAGAAGGCCTCGGCAATCATTTCCAGGATGAAGGGCTATATTAGCCACGAGCTTCAGAAATGTATAGAAGAAGACAGGAAATACATATTGCTAGTAAGATGGGAAACGCTGGAGGATCATACAAAGGGCTTTCGGGGATCGGCAGACTATTTGGAATGGAAGAGCCTGCTTCATCACTTCTACGATCCATTTCCTACCGTGGAGCATTATACCTGTGTGGATCTGAGCTAGCGGGTTCCAGAAATGAAATTGATAATAGGCATAGAGGGTGAAGAGCATTCAAGATTTTATAGAACTGCAACTCTGCTTCGATGGTGTTGGCCGAGAGGTTGAAGTATTAGATGTCATTCAATTGGATGATGATATTTATAGAATCGAGGAAAATCCTGTTTTTACAGAAAACGTTGCTTTCGGCGACGTCATCCGTGTAAAACCGTCTAACGATGTTTCCTTATACATAGAAACAATTGAAAAATCAAGGTATACCAGACACAACTGGCTGCTTAGCAAAGAAGTCATTTATTCGGTGGAGCTGAAAATTTTAAAAAATAAAATCCGTAATTGGCAGGGCAAGTCCCAGCAAGTATTCGGAGGTATCTTTATCGTGAATTTACCTGCCGATACGGAGGTCGATATTAACAATGAAGTGCAAAAGGTGATAGAGACGGTTCAAAAATAGCAATGGGCAGAAGAGGGGCGAATCATACGATGGAGCTTGGGTTAAAAGGAAAGGTAGCGATCATTACGGGCGGAAGCAAGGGGATTGGACTGGCAACGGCATTGCTGCTGGCTGCCGAAGGCGCTGAGGTAACAATCGTCGCCAGGGAGGCAGAGTCGCTGCGCAGATCGGCGGAGCAAATCAAGGAGCAGACAGGTAAAGACGCTTTAGCAATTAGTGCTGACGTATCGAGGCCTGAGGAGGCCGCACGGGCGGTTGCGGAGACAGTGGCGCGCTTTGGAGGCGTCAACATTCTCGTTAATAATGCGGGCACGTCTGCAGCTCGTCCTTTCGAGCAGGTCGAGACGGATGCTTGGACGGCGGACCTTGATTTGAAGCTTTTCGGAGCCGTTCAATTTTCGCGAGCGGTGCTGCCTCATATGCGACAAGCTGGCGGCGGAGCTATCGTCAATGTAACCGCGGTCGGCGGAAAAACTCCCGGCGCTTCCTCGCTGCCAACCTCCGTTAGCCGTGCGGCAGGGCTTGCGCTCACCAAAGCGATGAGCAAGGACCTGGCTGCTGACCGCATACGCGTAAACGCGGTATGCATCGGGCTCATTCGCAGCGCACAAATTGAGCGGATGTGGCAAGCCAAAGCCCCCGAGCTAAGTTGGGATGAATTCGCGGCCGACGCGCGTCATGGCATACCGCTTGGACGGATTGGCAATGCGCAGGAAGCGGCCAATGTCATTGGCTTCCTCGTTTCCGAGGCGGCATCGTTCGTGACGGGGACCTCCGTTAACATTGACGGCGGAATTTCCGCGGTGCTGTAAGTCACCGCAGCAATAAAACAAGAGAAGCTCCTTGCATGCGGCCGTATCGTACGGATGTTTGCCGGGAGCTTCCCTTCTTTTATAGGGCATTTGCTAAATTCGCAAAAGTATACTACCATTAGATTGTAATCATTCTAAAAGCAAGCCTTTACAAAAATGGAATAGTATTCATGTACTGGCTTTTCAATATGAGGAGGTATCCGAGCGTGTTAAATATCGCGGCAGAAATGGACCGAATAAATCGGCAATTGATGGCAAACGGATACAAACTGACGACTCAACGTGAAATCATATTACAAGTGCTTCTCGAGAACGAATTGGATCACTTGAGCGCAGAAGGTGTCTTTATGCTCGTAAAGCAAAAATATTCCGAGATCGGTCTGGCTACCGTATACCGGACGCTCGAGCTGCTTGCTGAGCTTCATGTCGTAGAGAAAATGAATTTTGGAGATGGCGTAGCACGCTATGATCTTCGCGGCGAGGATCATGAGCATATGCATCATCATCTCATTTGCGATGAATGCGGCTCGCTCACGGAAATAAAAGAGGATTGGCTGCTCGAGATCGAGCAGCGGATTGAACGGGAATTTGGCTTTAAGGTAACGGACCATCGGCTTGATTTTACAGGGACCTATCAGTCATGCAGCAAGGGCGAATGCAAGCGGTCGCGTAAAGCCGTATCTTGATAGATCGTTTGTCTGCAAAAAGAACAGGAGCCTTTCCACAGAAGCGGAGAGGCTCCTTTTTTTGGCATGCGGAATCAGCTTGTGTGCAGAGCCGCTTGCAGAAATTAATCATTGGCTGGAGCCCTATAGCGGATAATAGCATTGAACCTGAAACGTATTGCAAGGTGCCTGGCAAAGCAGGAGAAAACGCTTAGGCGTCTTTTTGAGAAGAGTGGCTTGCAAAGCAAAATGTTTCTGATATACTTAAATCGTAATTATTACGTTTTAAAAGCGATAGCCAAAGGAGCATGCAAAGCAATGAGCAAAAACAACAATAACCGTCTTCCGCGGGCAAAGGGCTCGGAAATGGCCACCTTCTATACCCCTAAAGATTGTGCGCGCAAGGTTAAGCGGATCGTATTTCAGCCGGAAAATCGGAGAATTATAGAGGAATTTTTGACTATTCTTAAGATGAAGGAAAAGTTTTTTCTGCATGATGTGCCGATTCCTAATAAAATCGTCATGTTTGGACCTCCCGGAACCGGTAAAACGTTGACTGCCTTCTATATGGCTCAGCAGCTTGACATTCCGCTTGTTCTCGTAAGGTTGGATACGATTATTCATAGCCATCTTGGTGAAACGGCGAGCAATGTCCGCAAAATTTTCGAATATGCGAAAGCTGCTCCTTGCGTGTTATTTCTCGACGAATTTGATGCAATTGCCAGAACGCGCGAGAATAATGATGAGGTCAAGGAAATGGCCCGTGTCGTGAATACGCTGCTGCAATGCTTGGATGAATTCGAATGCGGCAGTATATTTATGGCGGCGACGAATTTGCAGGAGGAGCTCGATCATGCGGTATGGCGCAGATTCGATACGAAAATGACGTACGGCATGCCGGACGATGCTGCGAGAAGTGAATATATCCGGCTGCTGATCGGCGATTTCGAGAGTGAGCAGCAAACTCTAAATCATGCTTGCTCGTCGTTAAAGGGCTGCAGCTTCGCCGACATGGAGCAAATCATATTGAAAGCAAAGCGGAAAGCTATTATTGAAAGCTCTATGCTAACATCTAAGCATATTCGTTATTCTATTGAGGAATATAAACCGCATTTGAATATGGAGGCTATTTCATGACTGTTTCTGGCTATCGAAAAAGAGCAGCATACTACACAATAGGATCCGATCCCGGGGTTTTCGTACGATTAGGCCGTTTCAGTGCAAACGATGGGGAGCATCGCCGTGAACGATGGTAAGGAACTCGTATTAAGCAGCCAAACAAAGGCGCTTTGGGAGCGCAGGGAGCGGGAGCTTTATGCTTGGGCCAAACGAGATAAACGGAAAAAGAAAGATAAGCATACCGTAATGCTTGAATCGTTTATGGTTGATGCGGAGCTTTATCCTGTGCTGTCGCAGCTTAGACGCATGCAAATGACGACCGAGTTTTCTTGCGCAGGCGTGAGTCTGCAAGACGATCCGCTGGATCATTCCCTATATGCCTATATTACGCTACATACATCGGAGCAGACGGAAGCATTCGTACGTTTTGCAGCTGGATACATGAAGCATCGCCTTCTTGTTTCCTATGAGCCGGCACGTAAGCGATATGACCTCTCTTCGTTTTTTATTGGGCATAACCGTTCATTTTGCTTGCTGATGCAGCGCTGTACCGAATTATATGAGCAAGCTTTGACCGCAAAATCATGACAGATGCAGTCATGACGGCAATCGCTTCTGTCTGGGATAATAAAGCGAAAGCTTACGCAAAAGGAACAGATCGCCTTCTGGAAACGACACAGCAAAAGGAGCGATGGAACGGCCTTCTGCGTAAGCTGCTTGAAGGGAAATCGGAGCTAGACGTATTGGATGTGGGTACAGGGCCGGGGCTGCTTGCTTTGCAGCTTGCAGAGCAGGGACATCGTGTAACGGGTATCGATCTATCCAGCGAGATGCTTCGCATCGCGAGATCAAAGGCCGAAGCAATAGGGCTATCGTGCACATTTATTGAGGGAGATGCGCAGCTGCTGCCTTTTCCAGACGGAAGCTTTGATGCCGTCGTTAGCCGAAACGTGCTATCGGGGCTTTCTTGCATAGCATGCGCATTGACAGAATGGGGCAGAGTGCTGAGGCCTGGCGGCAAAATAGTCGTCATGGACGGCGATTGGAAGGCGCGTAACGTAGACCCCTTTTTCCGCACGACTTCGTCAAAAATGGGAAGATGTACAAGAAGTCATATGCCTATCGCATGGAAGAAGAAAAGTGTAGGCCATTCCATAAATGGTGTTCTAGAGAACAGATTGATTGAGATGCTAGAGCATGCAGGCTTTCATCCCATAACGAGTCACCAGCCTGAGCAATTATCTTCCTTAGGGACAAGGCTTAATCCATCCCATCAATTTCAACGCATATGGATGACTGCTATTAAAGGATAAATAGAGATAAATAAATAACAATAATTAAGCTGGCGGAAGCACGAATGTGACCTAGACGGTTAGCGACATCCCGCCGCACAATGCTTTTACGCGTGAATTTCCATCTAGGTCTTGAGCGAGTCCTCATTTGCAAGCAAGCATCGCTTGCAAATACAGGCTTTGCCGCGTTTATTTGTTGGAATCTGTTGAAGAAGCTCCTTTGGAAAATTTTCATGAAAGCACCAGCAATCCGCACCATTCTCTTGAACAGCTGGAATGCCGCACTCATTCGGTTGATTGCATATCGGACAATTCATAGTCAATACGCTCCTTTTTCTAAAGAAACAGCCCTTTCGCTGAAAACGAAGGGGCTGTTCCGCATGTTCTATTGTGTAGTGAGGCTACTCTGCGGATGCATGCAGAACAAATTTCTCGATAACATGGCATACGCCTTCCTCATTGTTAGATAGCGTGACATAGTCTGCGATGTCCTTCAGCGATTGGATCGCATTGCCCATTGCTACGCCAAGACCAGCCGCGAGAATCATTTCATTATCGTTCCACGCATCGCCCAGCGCAATCGTCTGATCCATCGTACAGCCGAGATGCTCAGCCATAAACCGCAGGGCATGTCCCTTGGTGCCTTCTTTGTGCATGAACTCCAAGTAATGCGCCTTCGACTTCGTAATATGCACGCGATCGCCGATGAGTGGCCCCAGCTGCTCGGCTATTTCGTCGAGACGAGCGGGCTCGTCAATAATAAGCATTTTGTTCATTGGAAAGTCCAGCAGCTTGTTGAAGTCTGGCTCGATTTTGTACGGAATATTGGATAGCTTGGAATAGGCTTTTATTTTATCGTTATCCTCTGTGCTATACAGCTCGTCATCTACGTAAAGCTGCAGATGAAGACCGTTCGCTTCTGCGAAGGCGTGAAGTTCCTTAGCCGCATCGATAGGCACGTTTCTCTCATATAATACTTGTCCGTCGAGCAGCGTTTTGACGAGGGCGCCTTGATAAGTAATAATAGGAACATTGAGTTCAATTTGTTTGGCGATCTTCTGGGCAGAAGCAAACATGCGGCCGGTTGCGAGCGTTACGGTTACCCCCTGCGCAATGGCAGCCTCCATCGCACGCTTGGTGCCTTCCGTTACGGTTAGGTCATCTGTTAATAAGGTGTCGTCAACATCAATAGCGATAAGTTTATACATACTAGCAGTAAATCTCCTCTCCAGCTCTCTAAAGTTAAGATTAGGTTGATTGTAGCTAAAATGAACCATACATACAAGACTAAACGCCAGCTTTTAAGTTAAGTTTTATTACACAAAACGGGGTCTATGCTTTCGAAGTAAGTTTTACTTCGTTAAACTTTTGAGGAGATGAACAGATGAACGATTTTACATCAGCGGCGGCAAAAAAACGATTTCTGACCTTCTGTGCGCTGGGTGCTGTATTGTTTACAGTTGTTGGCTTCGCATTGGGATTGCTATGGATGGGTAACCGGTATCCCATGCTGAAGGAGCCGGCTTTCCAGCAATTTACGGTATCCTACAACAAAATTATCGATGATTATTTAAACGGCGCTGAGCCGAAAAAGCTTATTAACGGGGCGGCGGAAGGAATGGTTGCCTCGCTTGAGGATCCTTATTCCCGTTATTTGGCCGAGGAGAAGGGAAATGCTTATACAGAGTCCTACGAAGGTCAAATTTACGGGATCGGCGCTGAAATTCGCGAGGAGGAAGGACAGTTCGTGATCAGCGGGCTAACGAAGGGCGCTCCTGCCGAACGTGGCGGCTTGCTGCCGGGCGATATGATCATCTCGGCAGATAATCAGAAGCTGAGCGGCAAAACGTTTGAAGAGCTGCTGGGCATCATTAGAGGCGAAGAAGGAACATCCGTCTCGCTGCAGATTCAGAGGCCGAATCAAACCGGGCCGTTCACTCTAACGTTAAAGCGGGAAGCAATTCCGATCCATACCGTGACGTCAGAGCTGCTGGAAGGCGGAATCGGTCATGTAACGATCAGTCGTTTTGCCGAGAAAACAGCGGACGAATTTGCTGCCGCGCTCACCGAGCTTCAGACGGAGAAGCCGCTTAAGGGCTTGCTGCTCGATATGCGCTCCAATCCTGGCGGCCTGCTTCAGCCGACCATTAAGATTGCGAGCACGCTCATTCCGAAGGACAAAGTTATTTTGAATGTCGTGTACAAAAACGAGCGTCAAACGATAACCTACAAGTCGAAGCAGGAGAAGGAATGGACAGTACCGGTTGCGGTGCTCGTAAACGGACAATCTGCCAGCGCGAGCGAGGTGCTGACAGCTGCCTTGAAAGAATCGGCAGGCGCTGCGGTTATCGGAGAGAAGACATATGGCAAGGGTGTCGTTCAAGCCTTTAATCAATTTAAGGACGGTTCCGTCTTAAGCCTAACGGAAGCACAGTGGAAGACGCCGGGCGGGACTTGGATTAACAAAACAGGGGTGTCACCGGACTATGTTGTTGCTCTGCCTGCATATACTCAGCTTAGGCCGCTTGCAATCGGAACGGAAATGAAAGTCGGAAGCTACGGCGAGGATGTAAAGACGCTTCAGCTGATGCTGAAGGAGCTCGGCTACACGCGTACGGGTCAGAAAGGCTTGTTCGACAAGCAGACTGCCGAAGCATTAAGCAAATTCCAGACTGCCGAGAAACTGGAAGCTACGGGCAGCTTTAATGATAAGACCGGCTACCAGCTGCTGGAGCGGCTTCGTGAAAAGCTTGGACGCGAGGACAGCCAGCTGCAAAAAGGAATTGAAGTTCTTAAAATTCGCAGTTGACAACGGGGATGATTATCATTATCATTTAGTAGGAAGCAAATACTTCGTTGCGCTGCGGGGTGAGTCGGATGAAGAAGATCAAGTATTGCAAAAGGAATTTAAAGAATGGTTTAGAGCCGGTTTATAAGGCTATGAAAAATCGATATCCGGATATAAAGCAGAAGAAAAGCGATTGTCTCGGCGATTGCAAAACCTGCAAGCTAGAGTGCTTCGTCGTCATTAAGTCGAAGACGGTAAGCGCACCGTCCGCAGAGAAGCTCTACAAGCGATTAAAGAAAATGATCGGCTGAGTAAATATGGATACATTTACAAGAACGGCATTTGCCGTTCTTTATTTTTATGTTAGAATAAATACAATCTAGGAAAGCTGAGGTGCACGAGCATGAATGATGGACTAGCAGAAGCGTTGAATGAACAGATGAATTTTGAATTTTATTCTGCGCATGTGTATCTTGCGATGGCTGCGTATTGTTCAGGTGAAAGTCTTGATGGTTTCGCTAACTTCTTTATTGTACAAGCAGAGGAAGAACGGTTTCATGCAATGAAAATATACAAGTTTTTGAACGATCGTGGCCGTCGTGCGAGGCTTTCCGCGCTAGGAGAGCCAAATAACGACTACACATCTATCCTTGATACGTTCGAGCAAGGCTATGGGCATGAGCAGCAAAATACGAAACGCTTCTACAATTTGTCGGACCTTGCGATCAATGATCGTGAGCACGCGACGATTAACTTCCTGAAATGGTTCATCGACGAGCAGGTTGAAGAAGAAGCGCTGTTCGATAGCATCATCCATAAGCTGAAGCGTATCGACAAAGACAGCAATGCTTTCTATATGCTTGATGCAGAGTTTGCCGGGCGCTCATTCACGCCTCCGGCGCTCTAAATCGAATCAGCTCTCAAATAGCAAATAACGAAGAGGCCGCTCGCTTAGTAGATCTTTCTACCAAGCGAGCGGCCTCTTTCTCATCCTGCCAAGGCGTTAACCGGAATCAACGTCTGAACCTTGGCGCTGTCGTGCTTAGAAATTAACGCCGGATTCCTTTGTAGCCCAAGACTTTCTCCAAGAGCGAGTTACAGCGTAGAAAACAAGTGTCGAGACTAAANCTGCAAATCGGCCAGCCGCTTTCTAAAAGAGCAAAAGCAGCCCGCCCTCGGTTGAGGATGGACTGCTATCGGAATCAACGTCTGAACCTCGGCGCTGTCGTGCTTAGAAATTAACGCCGGATTCCTTTGTAGCCCAAGACTTTCTCCAAGAGCGAGTTACAGCGTAGAAAACAAGTGTCGAGACTAAAACGATAGAACCAACAATAAGGAAGCCGGTAACGTGAGTGCCTGTCGATTGTTTTAATGGACCAAGTATATATTTAGGCAGTAGGAACCCTCCTAAACCGCCTGCTGCACCGACGATTCCAGTAACAACACCGATTTCCCTGGAGAAGCGTTGAGGAACAATTTGGAACACCGATCCGTTCCCCATACCGAGGCAAGCCATCATAATACTTGTATAAAGAAGCATAACTAAGAATGAACTTGGCATTGTTGCAATCGMAAACGCACTTATTGCAACGACGCCAAACAATAGGGTCAAGAACCGCATTCCGCCAACCTTATCCGCAATCCAACCGCCTACAGGTCTAAAGAAGCTGCCGGCTATAACGGTAAGAGTAACCACGTAACCTACTTGTATTTTGGTTAGGCCGCCCGGGACGATAGCATCGCCATACACATCGTAGAAGAAAATGCTGAAGTAGCTGGCAAATCCGACAAAGCCGCCAAACGTGATCGCATAGAAGAAGGAGAACCACCATGTGTCCGCATGTTTAAATACACTGAGGTAATCTGCCAACGTTTTAGGMGCAGGAGCATTCGGAGCATCCTTGGCTAAAATCGCAAACACAACAATGACAAGGATCAAAGGTATTATCGCCAAACCGAAAACATTGTGCCAACCGTAAGCTTGCGCAAGCTGAGGTCCGAAAAATGTAGCTAACGCAGTACCGCTGTTGCCTGCTCCGGCAATCCCCATCGCCAGACCTTGATATTGTGGTGGGTACCAGCGGCTTGCCAAGGAAAGCGATACAGCGAAGCTTGCGCCTGCGATACCGAGYAAGAATCCGATCGATTTAACTTCAAGAATGCT
This sequence comes from Paenibacillus sp. Soil522, assembly GCF_001428245.1. Classification (GTDB taxonomy): domain Bacteria; phylum Bacillota; class Bacilli; order Paenibacillales; family Paenibacillaceae; genus Pristimantibacillus. The sequence continues at coordinate 288 of NZ_LMRV01000028.1, read as the reverse complement.
TGTTCCGCCGAGCCAGCCCCAAAGAAGAGGAATAATGGTAAGCGTCATCCCGATAAGTCCAGCTTTTTTACTGCCTATACGGTCCGCCAATATTCCCATCGGTATCCGGAAGACGGATCCGCCCAAAATGGGAATGGCTACCATGGTAGCTTTCTGAGTATCCGACAACCCGAAATCTTTGGTAATGAAGAGTGATAAAGCACCAATAAATACCCAAATCATAAAGCTTACATCAAAGTARAGAAAAGCTGACAACAAACTCGGGAAGTGACGCTTACCATTATTCCT
>NZ_LMRV01000027.1 GCF_001428245.1 Paenibacillus sp. Soil522 | reverse complement strand
AAGATCCGCTCGACTTGCATGTATTAGGCACGCCGCCAGCGTTCGTCCTGAGCCAGGATCAAACTCTCCAAATTGGTGTTTGACTTGCTCATTACTTTTTATCGCTTTTTTCGCTTATCCCGAAGGATTTGCGAGGCAGTTATTACTCGTTGTTCAGTTTTCAAAGAGCAATCTTCTTTTCTTTCGTTCCGGTGTATTTCTTGGCCGGAATAAGAATATACCATGTACTCGCCCATTATTGCAAGTGTTTTTTGAAAATAATTTTGGACACCCTCCTTTCACTAACCTATCGTCATAAAATTAACCTCCCTTCTTTACAAGACTATTATTAGAAGAGTCACACTCATGAACGTGCATTGCCATAGCAATTATAAATAGAATAGAATGTGAAAATGACCTAAGGCCGCGGCCTCAGGTCGTTTTCACATCTTTCAAGCTTCTTACGTCATTATGAAGTTTTATATCGTTCAAACTGTTGAGTTTGTAAAATTTCAGGTAAATCAATAAGAATGCCGGCATCTGACGATGATTGCGCCCACTCTAGCAGCGCTTCATATTGATTTTGGCCCGTTATTCCGCCCAGCCATATTTGCTTCTGTGGAGTTAAAATAGAAATGACATTTGTTAAATCGCACGGGCCCAAGCAACCGCTAATCGTCAGTTGAATCGTTCGCAGCAGCCCTGCCTGTTTCCAGTTGTTCTTTAACCACTCTTCAGGAATGGCTGGTTTCCCTTTATCCGTCCGACCGCAACAGCAGCCCGAGCAAATGATAACCTGGCCTAAAACTTGACGCTTTGTATTAATGGTTTGGCTTAACATCTTCGCAGCCCCCCTTTCTTTCGGCATTGTTGCATTTTGATTTTAATCCGTTATATTAACTCTCTTCCTAAAAGAGCAGTATATTCATAACCATGTTGTTTTTTCGGTAAATGACATGCGCTTCGTATTTGGTGTTTCAGATGAGGAGTAACCGATAAAAATCGTCCCAATTACCTTTCTATTCTCCGGGCTTCCAATAAAACGATTCAGCCTTTCATCGCGTACAAGCCCAATTCCTCTCGTTCTCCATACCAAACCGAGTCCTAGCTCTCTTGCCGCAAGCCACATGGAATGTATGGAACAGCAAACGGCATACTCATTATCTTCAGAAGATGCTTCGTCGCCGGGAATGACATCAGAAGTCACCACAATGATAAGCGGTGTATTTTGCAGGACTGTAAGTGACTCTTTAACTAAATTCGGTTTTGCAGGAAACCTTTCCTCCAAATATTCCAGCGCCATATTCTGATATCGCTGCTTGGCCTCTCCACGGATGACATAGTAATGCCATGGTTCGCGCAAACGGTCATTAGGTGCCCAGGTTGCTGCTTCAAGTAATATAGCAATTTTATCCTCTTCTACTTCGTGAGGTTCATAATTGCGTACTGCCCTGCGGCTTTTCAATGTTTCAATGATAGACATCACACGTCATCTCCCCTTCATTTGGTTTAATTTCTATAATTATCTAGCATCTATTAATATTCAATGCCTAATACTGCCGGGACGCCTTCATTGTAATAGTGCTTTACGACCTGTACTTCTGAAACCAAATCAGCTTTTTCGATAATCTCCTTTTTAGCGCTTCTGCCAGTCAGGACGAGGTGCAAGCAGCCCGGCCGTTTTTCTATCAGCTCTAACACTTCATTAAGAGGGAGAACATCGTCGATTGGGAACTTTTCGATGGCGAGCGCATTATTAATCTCATCCAGAATCACGACATCCCAGTCACCGTTCATTACTTCTTGCTTCGCAGTCGTCCATGCTGTTTGCAGGGCGGCCCGGTGTTCTTCCGGCGTTTTTGTCCAGGTGAATCCCACACCGAGCTGCCGTATATCTACACCTAATTTAGATAGCGCTATTTGCTCACCGTATGTACGCTGCGGCGATTTGATAAATTGCAAAATAAGTACTTTAAAGCCCCGTCCTACAGCACGAACAGCCAACCCGAGAGAAGCGGTTGTTTTGCCTTTGCCGTCGCCTGTATAAACAAGAGTATATCCCTTACGTTTCTTTCTTCTCTCCGCCTGTTCCATCAGCCAAGCCTCTTTTCCTGCGATATTCACCGCAATGTGAGATGAAACGGTCAACTACTTTCGGGTTCGAAGCAAAATGAACATGCGTATAGCCGGCCATTAGATTTTTAGCATAATATCCCTCTTGCCCGGCGCCGCGCAGACCTTTCGTTTCATATACATACGGATAATTTTCCTGATCTGTCGTTAATGTAGAATAATGAAATTCATGCCCGCGAATGACCTCTTCTTGTTCCATAAGAATACAGTCGCTTAAAGCCTTTGCTTCCCGATAGCCTAGTGCGGCCAGCTTATTTTGCATTTTCACATCCGCCGGGATCACCCCCGCCATTTCATGCTTATATCCTGCACGGTCCGTAATCGAACGGGTAAGATACATATAACCTCCACACTCTGCAAAAACGGGAAGGCCCCCGCCTATACGAGCTTTTAAATCTGCTTTGATATGTACATGTGAAGCAAGATCCGCTGCGAATTCTTCCGGAAATCCGCCGCCGATATAAAGCCCATCCGCAGCAATAGGCACCTGCTCACCCGCCAATGGACTAAAGCAGATGAGTTTGGCGCCTTTTTGCTCCAACAGTTCTAGATTTTCGGGATAATAGAAATTGAACGCAGCATCACGCGCAATAGCAATTGTCGGACCGTCGCTCGGATAGGATGCGCCTGTGGTAAACAGCCGCTTCTCCGGCCAGCATAATTCAGAAACTTCCTCCGCCAATGAAACGATTGCTTCGAGATCTATTCCCTTCTCTACCAAATCAGCAGCATGATCTAAAAATGGAGTTAATTCACCGCGTTCGATCGCGGGAATCAAACCGAGATGACGTTCAGGAATCTCTAACTGCTCATCGCGTCCAAGCCAACCAATGACGGGAATTTTGCACTCCTGCTCAATGGCTGATTTGACAATCATAAAGTGTCCTTGGCTGCCGCATTTGTTGACGATCACCGCGGCAATGCGAACCCGCTCGTCCAGCTTTTGATAGCCGAGTACAACAGCCGCTGCGCTTCGTGCCATACTTTGCGCATTAACGATCAATATAACCGGGCTATCAAGAAGTTGAGCGATTTCCGCCGTGGAGCCGGTATTCGTTAAAGGATTTTTGCCGTCGTAAAGACCCATTACCCCTTCGATTACAGAAATATCTGCCCCCTCAGAGCCTCTGAGGAAAATTTCCTGCATCGTATCATGAGACAACATCCACGTGTCCAGATTCCGCGATGTTCTGCCGGTAACGGCTGTATGATAGGTAGGATCGATGTAATCCGGTCCGCATTTAAATCCTTGCACAGTCAATCCACGGCGTTTCAACGCCCCCATCAGACCGATCGTTATCGTTGTTTTACCAACACCGCTGCCCGTTCCTGCAATGACAATCCTGTTTCTTCCGGCATTCATGGCGTTACCTCAGCAATAGCGCTGTTCGGAATGCGGGCAACCGAGATCGTTACATTTCCGCTTTTACGCTTTTCCAACAGCCAATTTGGCGCCCCTGATGAAAGCAATGCGGCAGGCTCGCTCACTCCATATGCGCCTGTATACTTATACACCGTGTCAGATGGATTTTTTATCTGCACCTGATTTAACTCTTCCGGTGTATAAGTGTCTAACTTCCATTTAAACTTCCCGCAAACTTCAAGCAGTCCTTGCTCATCTTTCTTAAGATCGATTGTGGCAACATTGCGTACGCTTTTGATCGATAATTGAAGCTCGTTCAGCGTATCCGCTATTGTTTGCTCAATTTCCTCAGCCAGCGTTCCCCGGTTGCAGCCAATACCGAGCACAATCGTTTTCGGACGATACAAAACGCCATTTTGGAGAAGTGCCGAGACTTCCTGCGCATTTAATAAACGATCCGTTACGACTAACGCCGCATCAAAGTCCGTTTGCATCGCTTCGCTGGTGCTTGTATAGGTGCGAATATGCGATGGAAGAGGCCTGTCATAAGTCCACCAATTCGTCTCGCCTGCTTCTTGTACGACAACAACCCGTTCTTCGTTAACAACGGAAGCACTTACGGGAGTCGCTCTGTCAAAACTCTCAATCTCCCAGCCGAAAGCGCGGCCGAACAAATCTACCGGTATCGTCTGCTGCACATCGGAAGCCGTCGTAATGACGGGGCGTGCCCCGATTACCTTGGACACTTCACGAGTCAGCTCGTTCGCTCCACCAAGATGGCCTGATAGAACACTAATAACATGCTCACCGCGGTCATCAATGACGACGACAGCAGGGTCTTTTTTCTTATCCTCCAAAATCGGCGCAATCATTCGAACGACGGCTCCAAGGGAAATAATGATAATTAATCCGCTGTATCTTTTGAATAAATCCGGCAGTATCAGCTTTACAGAGCCCTCGAACATTTGATATCCCTTTTCCTGCTCGTCCCCTCTTGCAAATTTACTCATATAGTAGAGATCGGTTCCCGGAAACTGATCAGCCAGATTGCGGGCTATTTCAACTCCATGCTTTGTAATAGCCACAGCGGCAAACGGCTTAGTCATTGGTGACAACCCCTTTTCTATAACCGTGAGTAAACGACTTATCATACAGCTTGGAACGATGTTCATCACGGTCTACCAATGAAGGGTCAAGCGCCCATCCTGCCAAAATCATGGCGTGCATACGGATTCCTGCCTCACGCAAATCCTGATCGAGGTTTTTGAGCGTCGTACGTACGATTTTCTGATCAGGCCATGTTGCTCTTTGAACGACGGCTACCGGAGTGTCCTCTGACCAGCCGGCGGCAAGAAATTCTTTAACGACCTTCTTGGCAAGCGTGGCGCTTAAGAAGAGAGCAACGGTACAATGATGCGAAGCAAGATCGCGCAGCTTTTCCCTCTCAGGAACCGGCGTTCTCCCTTCCGCACGGGTTAAGATGACTGTCTGGGTTAAATCGGGGACCGTTAATTCGGCACCGAGTGCTGCCGCCGACGCAAATACCGAACTGACTCCGGGAATAATCTCATAGGAGATGCCGCGTTGTTTAAGCAAAACCATTTGCTCCAAAATAGCCCCGTACATGGACGGATCGCCTGTGTGAACCCGCGCAACGCTTTTTCCTTCAGCTACAGCTTTCTCCATAATGACTACCATTTCTTCCAAATCCATACCGGAGCTTTGGAGCACATGTGCATGCTTGCCGGCACGGGAAATAAGTTCTTCATTCACAAGCGAATCCGTATAAAGGACAACATCTGCATGCTGTATAATTTTCAAGCCTTTAACCGTAATGAGATCAGGATCTCCCGGACCGGCACCGACAATATAAACCTTCGCTTCCATTTCCATTATTTCCTCACCGCCATCAGTGTTAAATATTCAAGATCCTGACCCTTTAACTCACGAACATTACGCCAGACCAGCTCATGAGGAGAGGTCACTTTGGTAACAACGGAAGCCCGGTCTGTAAGATCCAGTTCCTCTAATATATCGATCATCATGTCCATAACCTTAGCAACCTTAATAAAAATTACCGTATCATGCTCTACAATAGCTTTCTTCATCGCTTCACGGTCTTCTATTGCAGGTATGATCGCAACCTGTTCATCTCCGTCCGCCAAATGAATTCCAAGACGCGCCGCTGCTCCCAGGAATGAAGAAATGCCCGGAACAGAACGAATCGGCACCTCCGGGTGCAGCTCCTGCATAAGACGTGCCATATGAATGAAGGTACTGTACAGGTTCGGGTCTCCTTCCGTGACAAACACGATATCACGGCCTTCCTTCAATTGCTCAAAGCAAAGGGATACGGTCTTGCTCCATTCCCTGTCCAGCGCCGCTTTATCTTTTGTCATCGGAAAAACAAGGCCTAGCATCACTTTCTCACTGGTATTCACATAAAGCTCGACAATTTCCAAAGCGTACGATTTGCCTCCCATACGCTTCTTCGGATAAGCAATTACCGGACATTCTTTCATCAAACGAAAGGCCTTGACGGTAATCAGTTCCGGATCTCCGGGACCTACACCGACACCATATAAGGTTCCAAATTTAACCGCTGTTGCTGCCATGATTATTCCTGCTCCTTTCCGGAAATGTGATCGGACCCGCGAAAACCGACGATAACATAGATTGGATTAAGTCCCTCGAACCGGGTCATATCGAGGATCGGCTTGCTTCTGGCGATCTGCACCAGTGAAATACGCACGGTAAATCCTTCCTGGGCCAGCGCTTGCTGGCTCGCCGACAACGTTTCGATTGTCGCCGCATTGATCACAATACGGCCGCCTTCTTTCAGCCGGGTACAGCATATATGGATAAGCTCACGCAATTCTCCCCCGCTGCCGCCGATAAAAACGGCATCCGGATCAGGCAGCTTATCCAATTCATCAGGAGCCTTTGCATGGATCGCCGTAAAATCGGTGCGAAACTTTTTTCGATTCGCTTCAATATTCATCATGTCCCCCTCATTTTTTTCAAGGGCAAACACTTGGCCGTAGGGTGCGAGCCGCGCACACTCGACAGCGACTGAACCTGATCCGGCGCCAATATCCCATACCACGCTATCACTTTTCAATTTCAGCTCGCTCAAACTGAGGACTCGAACTTCTTTTTTAGTGATTAAGCCTTTTTCCGGTTTTCGCTGATGGAATTGCTCATCTTCTATACCAAACCCCCTAATCGGTTCAGGAGCGTCCGGCTTTCGCCTCAGAATCACGACATTCAAAGGAGAAAATTCCGCATGAAGCATATCATCCAATGTCCAAAAACCATACCTTTCATGTTCGCCGCCGAGATTTTCCGCTACAAACACGTCATATTCTTTCATTTCGAACTCTATTAAATAACGGGCGATCGCCGACGGGTTGTTCTCCTCATCCGTTAAGATCGCAATCTTCGCTTTTCCGTCCATTCTCTGCGCAAGACCCTTCATCGGCCGGCCATGAACACTTTCAAAAGCCGCATCCTGCCAGCTGTCACCCATCCTCGCAAAAGCCAACTGCATCGAGCTTAAATGCGGATGAATTTCTACCGCCTGCGAACCTATTTTTTTGGCTATGAAACTAGCAATACCATAAAATAATGGATCGCCTGACGCCAATACGACTATTTTTTGATGATGACGAAGCTCAGCCAATTGCTCGATTACGGCGGCTAAACCTCCTTTTAACACTTTACGTTGTCCGCTATATTCTGAAAAAAAAGAAAGATGTCTTTCACCGCCTGCAAGAATGTCCGACTCATGAACCCATTGCAGACAAACAGGTGACAAATCATACGTGCCATTGTCACCGATACCAATTATTTTGATACGATTATCCATTGATTTCCGCCCTCCCCAAAACGTCGCCTTTCATTGTGACCAACACGGTCTCGATGGCCAATCCTCCACCAATATGCTCCAAGGAATGCCGGCAAGCATATTCGCATAACTTATCGAAAAACTCGCGTATTCCGGCTTCGATGACAATATCTGAAACATGCGATCCCGTATTAGCTTCCAGTATGGAAGTCTGCAGTTCATGCGATGCTCCTGCTTCTTTAGCCACTCCTGCTAAGAAACCGAAGTCAACAGCCGCACTTTTGGAATGCACCATCATCACGCCTTGAGCGACTTTTGAAAATTTGCCCATCATCCCGACTAAACTGATTTTGTTCATTCCTAATCGCTTGGCATGCTTTAAAGAGAAGCCGACAAAGTCACCCATTTGAATAAAGGACTCCTCTTTCAGCTCAGGATTTAATTTCATTGCGTATTTTTCACTGCTGCCCCCGGTAGTGAGCACGACGTGTTTGTATTCCGCTGCCTTGGCCACCTGAATGGCTTGTACGACACTTGCTTTATAGGCAGATGTGGAAAAAGGCACCACGATTCCTCGTGTGCCTAAAATCGAAATTCCTCCGATAATGCCAAGCCTTGCATTTAACGTCTTCTTCGCTATTTCCTCTCCATCCGGCACAGCAATGACGACTCGTACACCTTTGTCAACGCCGTACTCGCTTAGCACCTGTTCAACCTCTTTGAGAATCATCTTCCGAGGAATCGGGTTAATCGCCGCTTCACCGACAGGAACCGGAAGCCCCGGTTTCGTTACACGCCCAACACCAATGCCTCCATCGAGTTCGATGCCGCTGCCTTGCGTCCAAGTTACGGTCGCTACGATTTTCGCCTTATGCGTCGCATCCGGATCATCGCCTGCATCCTTTATCGTTGCACATTGCGCCATATCCGCAGTAAATTCACTCTCAATTAAGTCGAATTGATGGAAAAAACCCGCAGGAAGCCAAATCTCTGATTGATATACGAATTGTCCGGTGATCAACATGGTTACAGCGCCTTTGGTCACCGCAGCTGCGCAAGCGCCTGTTGTATATCCATGACGCATCTCTTTGGGATCTTTCTCTGGATCTTTAAAATCACTCATGCGATCACCTTCAAATTAATTTTGGTTTTGAGCCATAATAGATAAGGCATTTACGGCTGCGACGACAACCGTGCTTCCGCCTTTGCGGCCGATATTTGTAATGAATGGAATGTCCAGTTTGCGGAGCTCATCCTTGGATTCAGCAGCGGATACAAAACCAACCGGCATACCGATAATAAGGCCCGGCTTTGTCTCGCCTTCCTTAATTAAACGAATCAATTCAAGCAGAGCTGTCGGGGCATTCCCAATGGCATAAATGCCTCCTTCAGCTTCTTTAATCGCTTTACGTATGGAAATGATCGCCCGGGTTGTATTCAGCCTTTTCGCTTCTTCTATAACATCGGGATCTGAAATATATACGCTCACATCTCCGCCAAACTTGTGAATACGGTCTTTACTTATGCCAACTTGAACCATCTGAACGTCGGCAACTAATTTTTTACCATTTCGAATGGCTTCGATACCCGCCTCAATCGCTCTTGGATGGAAGACAAGGCTGCGGCCAAGCTCGAAATCTGCCGAAGCATGAATAACCCGCTGAACGACTGGATATTGGTCAGTTGTAAACGGATGCTCCCCTAATTCTTCCGTAATCATCTCAAAGCTTTTTCCTTCAATTTCCTGGGGCTGTACAGTCAATGGCTTAAATTCTGTTTTAAAATCCATATCCATATCGATTCCCTCCCTCAATATAAAACAAACACCTTACGATACATATTTTATTTAATAGCTTCTTTCAACTGGCCAATCACGCCATCAAAATCGGTAAACACTGTTCCAAACTCAATCTCGGGCCTTGAGATTAACACAACATCAATTCCCATTTGCAAAGCAGTCTCTACTTTTTCATCTACAGAACCGATCTTGCCGCTCTCCTTTGTCACCATAACCGTCGTTCCGTATTGGCGGTAAAGAGCTTCATTCATTTCCCGTGAAAAAGGGCCCTGCATCGCAATAATATTTTTTTGCTCTACGCCAAGCTCTTCGCATTTTTCCATATTGTCACGCCGCGGCAGCATGCGGGCAACAAGGCGTATTTCCGGAATGCCTATCAAATGCTTCGCAAAAATATGCAGCGTTTTGCTGCCTGTTGTCAGCATTGCAGATCCTTGGCGCCGCTTTACTTCCAGTGCTGCGTCTTCATAGGATGAGACTACGGTAAGCTTCGGATGGTCGCCATAGACGAGTGATGCACGCTCAAAACGAATATATGGAACCTTAGCCTTCTGAGCGGCTTCGATCGCGTTTTTGTGGGCCTCTTCCGCAAAAGGATGGCTCGCGTCAACAATGGTCTCGAAACCTTCTTGTTCAATCAGGCTTGTCATCTCATCCGCAGAAAGCCGCCCCATACGGACCGGCAGTCCTGCTTCTTCCAAGCTTTTTGCCGCAGACTCGGTAACGACAGAAGTCATGACAGGATAACCGCTATCCTTGATTCTTACAGCAAGCTCCCTTGCATCACTTGTACCGCAAAGCATAAAAATCATTTGGCTGCCCCCTGATTATCCTTTTACTACTGATGGCTTCGTATGATCATGATCATGGTTGTGATGATGATGGTCGTGGTTGTGATGATGGTCATGACTGTGGTCATGATGATCGTGATCGTGATGATSGTSATCGTGATGATGGTCATGACTGTGGTCATGATGATCGTGATCGTGATGATGGTCATGACTGTGGTCATGATGATCGTGATCGTGATGATGGTCGTGATCATGATGGTCCGCTGCTTCCATACGGTTCATGCACATATCGCAGCTCATAAACGGCTGTCCCTCGATAGCCTCCGTTACCCGGTCCAACAGCGTCTCTACCAATTGCGGATGAAATCCGAAATATCCTGCCAGCTGTATGTCTACATCTTTATGTATTGCAGCAAATTCAGCCGTCATTTGCTCTATTCGTTTTATTAAAATACCTGTAAACAGAAAATAAGGAAGGACGTAAATTTTCTTGGCTCCAAGTCGTAAACAATGCGTAAGTCCCTCCGGGAAAGAAGGCTCGGTAACACCGATGAAGCTGCTCTCCGCCCATTTCACGGGAACTTGTTCCCACAGCAGACGGGTCATTTTAAATAAATCGCCGTTTGCTTCGGCATCGCTGCTTCCTCTTCCTAATACAAGGACAGCCGTATCTTCATTACGCAAGGTTATTGCTTTGCTGCCCGCCCCGCCTTCAGGCAGTGAAGTTTGCGCGGATGCGATCTCACCCGCAAAGCCGGCTTCTTTCAGGCGGGATTCCAAAATATCGATTACCTTATGATGAATACCGATCGGACGGCCATATGTAAATTCAATATGAGGATACCGCTTTTTCCCCTTGCAGATTTCGACTGGAATATGAATCTTCGCATGGCCTGCCGCAAACAAAGTAATCGGGACCACTACGATACGATGGGCTCCCAGTTCCACGCAGCGGTCAATGCCTTTGGAAATATTGGGTGCCTCGAATTCTAAAAAGCAAGTTTCGATAACGAATTGCGGAGCCTTTTGCCGCATCATATCCGCAAAACGCAGCAGCTCCGCATTTCCTTCAGGATCACGGCTGCCGTGCCCGACTAATAAAATAGCTTCCATTCTTTGACCTCCTACGTTTTATAAACGTCCCTAATTAATCGCCGCATAACGGATCAACCTCAACCGGCTGAGCTTGCTCACGATATTTATAGCCAAGAACTTCTCCTTTACGCTTAAAAAACTTATGGAATCGCTCATTGGGATGAGCCTTTTCAACGTATTGCTGAAAAATGCTCTCCACCGTAGCCACAATCCGATCCCCCGGTATACCTTCAGCAACCAATTGCGCCGGATGGGCATTACGTCCGATCGTTTTTCCGCCAAGGAACAAATCGTATGCGCCTCTGCGGAACACGATGCCGATATCTTCTAGGGCAGCTCCATAGCAAGCCATGCCGCAGCCGTTAAATCCGATCTTAATCTCTTTAGGTGTTCTGAGCCCGCCAATCGCCCGGTGGATATCTTCTGCAACAGGAATCGATTCGTCTTTTTCCAAATTGCAAAAATCACAAGCCTTAATTTGAGAAACGTCGCCGATCGGAGAAACAAGCAGCTGTTCTGCCTTTAGCTTGGCTACTATTTCCTCAGGAGCATCCGTGGGCACACGTAAAATAATTTGATGGTGCGGCGTATACTCCATCTCGCCTTCATCTCCGGCGATTTGCGCGAGCAGCGTCATTTGCCGGGCCGTATACTTCTTGTTTGCAATACCTGGAGCTACTCCAACTTCAAAAATCAAAATCTCTTTTTTTCTAGCTGTATCAGGATTGGCTGCAGATCCTAAATATCCTCCTGAAATGATTCCTTTAGCCTCAAGCATTTTCAGTGCCTCTAATGCAAGAACAGATGGATGCTCCGGCTTGCTGTCTTCGCTTTGCGATATAGGCAATGCGGCATCATCTGATAGTGAAGCGCCCGATCCGTCTCCCGATGCATCCGTGTCTAATCCATCTTCGTATGTTGTTTCTTCCTCTTCACTTTCCAGGTCGTCTTCCATCGCATTTAGCGACCAAGGCTCAGCCGCAGTTTGCAGCCGCTGATGGGGTCTTAGACTTTGTTCTGCAGTATCAAGCGTATATTTCCGTTGATATCCTCTTGGAGTGATCATTTGGCCGTCATATAAGAAAGTCGTCGAATTGCCGATAATGACCGTAGTCAGCATGCCAATATCGTGATCCAGCATGCGTGACAGCGTTGTAATCTCTACTTGCTGCCGATCCCGGTAAGCACTTTTGACCAACCCGACAGGCGTATCGGGAGAACGATATTTCAATAAAATCCGCTGGCTTTCCACGATTTGCCGGGTACGCCGGCCGCTTCTCGGATTGTACAAAGCAATAACGAAATCCGCGGAAGCTGCCGCTTCGACGCGTTTAGCAATTATGGTCCAAGGCGTTAAATGATCACTTAAGCTGATCGTACACGCATCGTGCATGACCGGGGCTCCAAGCAATGAAGCGCACGAGTTGATAGCGGATATGCCGGGAATGACTTCAATTTCGACTCCTGTGGCCGATTTCCACCCCTTACCAATCAATACTTCGTAAACTAATCCTGCCATGCCATAAACACCTGCGTCGCCGCTGGAAATGACGGCAACCTTTTTGCCCATTTCCGCTTGCCGGACCGCTTCCTGGGCGCGGCTTACTTCTTCCGTCATCCCTGTCCGCACAATTTCCTGGCCGGTCAACAGATCCCGGATCAAATCCACATAAGTGTTATATCCGATCACCACTTCGCTTTCCTGTATGGCATTCCGGGCCCGTTCCGTTATATGTTCAAAAGCACCTGGTCCAAATCCGATGACAAGCAGCTTTCCTCTTTTCTCTCCCATCATGCCACCTCCAATTTCATAGTAAGCCTATTAACCTTCTTTTCCCCAAAACTCGGAGTATATGAGTTCTTCAAGAGGGATGCGCTTGCGCCAATTTTCCTTTTGTAAAATCGGTTGATCGGGAAACTCATCCGTATAACCGATGGAAATTAAAGCAACCGGGTCAACATGCGGAGGAATATCAAGAACCCCCCTTACATCCTGCTTTTTATAGAAGCTGACCCATCCTGCAGCCAGCCCTTCGGCTCTTGCAGCCAGCCAAAGATTTTGAATCGCACAGGATACGGAAGCCAGATCCGTTTCGGGAATGGAATTCCGGCCAAAAACATGGGGACCGCCGCGAGTTGGATCGAGTGTTACGCATAACGTAATAGGCGCTTCAGTGAGGCCCTCTATTTTCAACTTTGAGAACTTATTGGCTTTTTCCCCTTCATAATGAACCATCAGCGCACGTCTTTCCTTATCCGCCACACCCTTCAGCTTTTGTTTCGTCACCTCCGACTTTATAACAATAAAGTTCCACGGCTGCATATAACCGACAGAAGGAGCGTGATGAGCTGCGGTAAGCAGACGCTTCAGCAGTTCATCCGAGACAGGATCGGGCTTAAAGCTTCGAATATCTCTTCTTTGTTCAATCGCTCTATACACGGCCGCCTTGTCCTGTTCCGTAAATGCAAAGTCAGTTCGGGGAATATCCGTCAATGAATGGCCTCTTGAAACAGATTGTTGGACTGGTTGTGCGGCAGCTTCTTTTATCGGCAAGGCCAGCGCTGCACTTTGTGACTGAACGGCGTGCCAAGCCTCATCAAGGGAATGCACCCATATAAATTGGATCTCACCTGGAAGTTCGGCTCTGCGATTGCCTATTGGCGCAATCAGCGTTCGTATTCCTGAATGCTGTGCCGCTGCGATCGTTCGATCAAAATAACGGCTTTCCTTAACCAGCCCAAGCACGTTTATACTCCCGCAAACCGCTAAATATTCAGGCAATATCGACTCATGCGCTGCCGATAAAGCGGAAAGGGCGATTGCCAAAGAAAAATGTTTAAAGCTGTGGTTCGATTCTGCCCCTTCGATTTCAATAAAGTATTTTCCAGGAAGCCGAAACCGGTTTAAGGCTGCTTCAATCGGTGAGACATCCGGATTGCCAGGCCCATCACCTGCTGCTGTATTTATTTCAACCGCCCTTGAAGGCTGGAAATCTGTCCAACATTGCACCACCATTGTTCCGAAAGCGTCTTGATTGCTTGCGAGCGCCTTTACCCTCCCACAGCATGAATCAACTCGAAGGAGCTTCAAGCTCCCGTATTCCCTTAAAGCTATTTGTTCTTCCAGCGGTATAGAAATATTTAGCGCCTTCAAAATATGATCCTTATAAACAAGCGCCGAGCCGGATTGAACTGCTGCATCGCCGGCTGCCCGGATCAAGCCTCCGAGCTCACGAAAGCGGGAGGATAAATATCCAGCCCGGTCGGCCTTTCGACTTGCTTGATGGATCACTTCATTAACGGCTGCAGAAGTAAAATGAGGAATTTTCCCGTCTCTATGAACTTCCTGAGCTACAAATTGAAACAGTTTAAAACGGTTTTCCGCCGTATCAGGCATCGTGTCATTCAAATATACTTCGTACCCGTAACCGCGTATCCTTGAACGCAATGCGGGATGAATTTTCTCAACATCCTGCATATTACCGGCGAGCACCAAAATAAAATCGCTTGGCACAGGCTCGGTGCGAATCATCCTTCCGCTTGAACCGGGGGTTCGACCCGTTATAGCCATCTTTTTTTCTTGAAACGCAGTTAGAAGAGCTTGTTGGGATTCTAAGGACAGTGTCGAAACCTCATCGATATAGAGTACTCCTTGATGAGCTAAATGAATGGCCCCCGGTTCAACCAGATGATGAGGCGACGTCTCCATACCTCCTGATTGATAAGGGTCATGCCTTACATCGCCAAGCAGAGCGCCTGCATGCAATCCGGTTGCGTCAATAAAAGGGGGATTTTCCTTGCCTGAATTATTAATCAGATATTTAGGCGTTTTATTGTTAGGTGTGATTTTCAGTGTTTTTCCAAACCAAAAAATGATTAATAGGATTAAAAGTCCGCTCATCATATAAACCGGATTATCGCGGGTAAAGGAGTAGAACACCGTTACAAACAAACAGACAAATGCTGCAAATCCCAATATCCAACGTAACGAAGCAGCATTTGTACGATGCGAGTGCTCGTACTCTTTTATGAATCGTTCCCCTTCTCCGGCTGGCATTAAGCGGATTGATGGAATGCTGCGTTCTTTTACCCCAACTTCAACTACAACATCCGTCAAATGAGTTCCATGCAGCAATTCGGCCATTGCTCGCCCAAGCATGCTTTTCCCGGTTCCCGGTTCTCCTATGAGCAGCACCGATCTTTTTTGGGAAGCGGCAAGGCGAATGATGAATACAGCTTCATCCTGGCCCACAACCTGGTCAATGATCCTTTTCGGTACGGGTACCTCGGCTGTTGTTGCATAATCGCTTCTTTGCTCAGCAGCTGAGCTTTGTTCATCGAGAATCGGGGCGACGTAGTTGTCAAAGATGGCTTTCACTTTTACTGAGCCATCATGGCGAATTTTTTCCGCTTCAGGCAGCAGCTTCATCTTTATTTCCGGCATATTCAGCAGGGAGATTAGAGTCATAGCAGCCGTTTGCCGCACTTCATCTGAATGATCGTCAAAAGCTTTTTGCCAAAACTGCCATACTTGATCAAAGCCGGCTATAGCCGATTGCACAATCCCTTTTGCTATACCTTCACGCACATAAAGGGATGAATCGCCTGCAAGACGCATCGCGATGCCCGCTGCCTCGACTTGGTCATAAACGATCAACCGCCCAATCTCCCGGCCTGCCAAGTAACGAAGAATCCAGCGCGTATCCTTGGAAAACAGGTATAATGCTTCAATCCATTGCTCGGGTTGTTTCTCAAAATATCGGATGATCAAGGCGATCGTCCGTTCCATCGCAACAACCTTGCCTTTACGGGCATAATGATCCAATGCTGAGGCAAATAAACGAATGACAAATCGGTTCAAAGCAACGACCACCTTAATGGCATGGAATAAACATCAAAGCATGTCGCAATTCGTGAAGCGTGTCATGCACCGGAGCGTATGTAGAAAAAAGGGCAGTATAAATGAAAATGCCTGCAAGAGCAGTGATAGCGGTTAGTTGGAACGTAAGGGATTGCAGCATTTTTTTAAAACCATGACTCTTCTGATGCTCATATTTATTTAGCATTAAAATTTCCTCCTTTTGCATATCGTATGCTCTTGCCTAGTTTACTAATACCAACGCCTGCTATCATTCCAATTGCGATGACTGCAAGCAGGAAGGCCAATGTCTTGAACTTCACTCCAGCGGGCGGATTGAATGCCTGTACGCCTACAATATATTTTTGCTCGGCTATGACTGATCCGTTAGCAGGATCTACAGCCTTGACCGTCACCTCATGTTCCGCTCCATCAAAAAATTGCATACCGAACTTATAAGTACCGTCAACAGAGGAGCTTTCCATAGATAATATGTCTGCCCCATCCTCAAGCCTTACCGCTTTAAACTTTACTGCAACCGGATTACTCCCGATTTGATCAAATTTCCCTTCAACATAAGCAAGCTCGCCTACACGGGTATGAATATCGGCTTCCGATTCATCTGAACCGTGCGCAAAAACGGACGCTTGCATCGTCAACATTAGAATTAAAATTAAACCTGCTACTCTATTAAACCGCATCGAGCTTCATCCTCCGTTTCGAAAATACCCATCCGCACAACAATCCAAATATCGCTAACAATCCAATGAATATAATACCGTTCCGAACCTCTTTTGGATTTTCATGAATGTTGATCTTTAGTTCTTGGGTGCCAATTGTTTTCCCGGTATCATCCATTAAATCCAGCGTCATCGCATATTCCCCGCGAATCGGAAACATATAATCAAATGACGCCTTTCCATTCTCAATCGATACTGTTGAATCTATCAATGGCGTTCCCTCTACCCACGGAAAGTCCGTAGGCGAGAAAAATTTAGGCTCCGGACTGCTTAGCTGAATATGTGCCGAACCGTTAGTAACATCTTGGAAATTCAGTTCCACTGTAGGCGTATCCAAATCCGGGCGAACGGTAGCCAGCACCTCTTCGTTCAGTTCAATAGCTGCCGCATCCTTCGCCGCAGCAGAAGTCAGTAAAACCGCTCCAAAAATAAAAAAAGCTGCAAACCCGACGCTAAACCACTTTGTCATCACTTCTTCGCTCCTTTATTACTGATTTTTAAACATACAAAAAAACACTTCTACCAAAAAAGCATAGAAGTGTTTACAGAAACGCAAAAAATAGCGCGATCTATACACTTCCCTATCCTCGTAGGTTATTTAGTGTTCAAAAGAAAAGGCAGGTCTCCTGGCTTATGGATCAAGTGCAATAAACTGAATGTTGAATCGATTCAGCTGCATAAGCCTTCCCACTTTTCACAGTGGCTTATGCATGCTCTCCATTTACAGTGGCGGGACCGCGACGGACTTGCACCGTTCTTCCCTTTTAAGAAACGCCTCAGCGTTCCACCTTTTCCTGAAAAGTTTTCAATTGTAGTTCAAAGACATGCTTAGTATAATCGGGATCACGGAAAATGTCTATGACAATCCGGTTATCTATCCCTTATGATATGGCCTTGCTCTAAATCGATCTCAACAAAACCGGCGATAGCTCTTGGTTGGAAATCAATCGTTTTGTTGCTGCCGATCACAATGATATTTCGGATATCAGATACAATCTTGCCTGGCAGCGAAAAAGCTTTTGAGTAAGCATACGCTTCATTAAGGGTTGTATAAATAGCATTGATGAATTTATCGTTTTTGATTTTGCCCATAAGATTCACGATGACAGATCCCTTGGAATCGAGCTTTTCACGGGCCATTTTGAAAAACTCCATCGTTGTTAAATGATACGGAGTACCCTCCTTGGTAAAGGCATCTACAATAATATAATCAAGACTAGCCGCTTCTACCTTGCTAAGAATTTGGCGTCCATCTCCGATCACAACATTATCGTTACGATAATTAAAATACTCTCTGCTTAATTCCACTACCTTCTCATCGATTTCCGCTACCATAACTTTCCTGTCTGAATAATGACTGGCGATGGTCCCGATTCCGTGTCCTATAATAAACAATTTTTTGAACGACGGATCGTTATTCTCCATGAGATGGATCATAGCTCTCGGATACTCGAGCACAATTCGCTCCGGATTCTTCAAATCTATTGCGCCTTGCACAGCATCATCTGAAAACTGCAATAATCGGTATTTCCCTATTTCTCCATATAATTGATTAGCATCATAAACGGTAATCTCTTGAGATAAACTAAACTCCTTGGCTAGTTGATGCAAATGATCGATCCCCCTATATTTCTCTAAAAGGTCCTACTTAATGTCCAATGCCAGTAGCTCCAGTTTTACAGGAAAGCAATAACCCATTGATTCCAACATAAGCCTACCTTCTTCATCTTGACCATTTACCAATGTCTCAGCATTCGTTCGACCGTTTCTTTGGTGATATTCAAAAGCTTGATTGACGAGAAACTCACTTAGTCCCTTGTTACGCCAACGTGGAATGACGAATAGTCTTCTGCCAACCCCTTTAGCACGCGGTCAAACATAAAGCCTAGCTTCTCGAAAATCCTTAACGACGCCGTGTTCCGTGGCTCTGCCTTGCTTAGCACTTACTTATAAGCATAATCTGCCACAGATGAAGGATACAAGGGACAATTTGATTTTAATCAAATTTACATTTGCTTTATTGAATAAAATCTTAAATTATTGCAAACGGAGACCAATAATTCAATAAAACAACCGACAGTCTAGGACTTTATTTTTTCGTCCATGGCTGCCGCTGTTTCTTTTTTTCGGGTCAGTCTGATACTTTATTTTACGGAGTCTGCAGGGCTTTGTAATTCAAAACCTGCGCGTATTCAACACATCCAGTCTAAGGCAATACTTTTCGATTCCGTTTTCGAGTGAATCATAAGCGTAAAATAGCCCTCATCCATTCACAAAGTGGGGGCTATTTTACGCATACACTTTTCTGATAAAAGTAAAAATATTAAGTCGTTCCACATTAGGCATTGAATCATGAACATTGCCGGGCGTAACAATGGACGGAAAAATGGCTGTCGAGGTTTCTCGACAGCCTGAGTTGGAACATGATTCTCTCATGTTCCAGCTTTTTTAGGCGGAAGCTTTTTTCACCAACCCATTTAAGCAATAATGATGTCAAGAACAGCTGAAGAGTCGGCTGAAATGAATTCGTCCTTTCCGATCGCGGTAATTTCTCCATTCGGTTTCCCTATAACCGCCCCGTCTTCTATCACACTTCCCTCGCCAAGAATAGCTTTATAGATTTGGACATTACTTCCGATTTTGACGCCCGGCATAATGATGCTTTCCCGGATTTCGCATCCTGGGCCGATATGTACGCCGCTAAATACGACGGATCGTACTAACTCTCCTTCAATTATGCTATCGGGATGAATCATCGACCTATGAGATTCAGCAGTCGGGTAGAGATTCATTGTCGATGGTTGAAGACGCTTATTTGTGTACATCGGCCATTGTCCGTCATCAAGAACGATCTCACCGCCGAGCACCTCCATATGTGCCTCCCAAAGGCTCTCCACCGTACCCACATCACGCCAATATCCCTGGAAAGGATAAGCATACACATTCGACCCGGCCGCCAGCATCTGTGGGATGAGATCCTTTCCAAAGTCATGAGAAGAAAGCTCATTCTCAGCATCCTGGAGCAAATAACGCTTAAGGAAAGACCAACGGAATATGTAAATGCCCATTGAAGCAAGATTACTTTCAGGCTTGGATGGCTTTTCGAGAAAGTTAGTTACTTTATACGAATCGTCTACATTCATAATGCCGAATTGATGTGCGTCTTTCCACGGAACCTGCTTTACCGAGATCGTAGCTTCTGCTCCGCTTTCCTCATGGAACTGAATCATAGCGTTATAATCCATCTTATAAATATGATCCCCAGAGAGCAATAGCACGTGCTCCGGATTATGCCGCTGTATGTACTCCAAATTTTTGTAGATGGCATCAGCCGTTCCCGTATAGAGGCCATTAGTAGCCTGACGACTGGCATCAAGAAGCGTAATTTCGGTTTCTTTGTCATTTAACCATAATCCATCGTCTTTAATATGCATATGTAAGGTTTCTGCCTTGTACTGGGTCAATACCCCAATCGTGTCGATTCCTGAATTCAAACAATTGCTGAGCGGAAAATCAATAATACGATATTGACCACCGAATGGCACCGCAGGCTTAGCGAGCTTCTGGGTTAGCGGAGCAAGCCGTTTTCCTTCCCCACCTGCAAGTATCATAGCAATACATTTCTTCTGTGTTATAGGGACCATCTCCTCTATTGGTGTAGTTTGCTCCTAAGCCATAAAGAGTAACTCAAAAAATAGTACCAGATGATCGTTACGAAGCTTGTCATAATCTGGTGTAACTGAAAAATATTTATCGACAAAATAAAAGGAAGAAAAAAATCGGAAACAGCCTCCATTAGCACTCCATTATTCGGAGCATTTGCTACGGAATTACGACATATCCGCGATTTCCATTGTAGTTTACAACTCGGCTTCGTGTCATTTTCAAGTATCATTTTTACTATTTTCGACATACTTATTTCGACAATATCTTTAGAACTTTTGTGGTACCCCCCTGATAACAACTTTTCTATTTTTAAAATAGAAATATAACCCGAACAATACAATTCCAACGATAGAGAGAATTATACCTATAACAAGCATAAAATTTACTGCATTCCAAATATAGGGAGGAGTTAAATTCCTCAATTGCTCCATTAGTGTTGACTTATGCTGTCTGTTTAACAAGCTCAAGGAAGACACTAGCGATCAAAAAAAAGGGCGGTACAGGAATCGTTCCTGACCCGCCATTTTCCCTTTATTCTACTCTTGCATCTGTCCGCTCTTCTCCTTCAATCGGCACAATGATAACATTCGCAAACTCTTTATCCTTATAACGTTCAATGGAGCCAAGCTCAGTAGATTTACCCTCGCTGTCCACTATGCCATAACCTAACGTCTCCCCCATAAAGTTATCCAAGAAATAGACGGATTCGCCAAAGGGCTTCGGCTCTATGCCTGCTTCGCCATTTTTGCCCAAGGTATCCTTTTGCCACTTAATCTCAGCTATCCCCCTAGCGTCGATTTCTACATAGGTCACTAAACCTTTATACTCTACAAAATAACGAAGCGTTTCACCCTTAGGAAACGTGTAGATTGTCGTGAAGCCTTCACCATAAGGCACAATCTCAATATGATTGTTTAACCGGGGAATATTAATCGCAAGCGCACGCGCTTTTGCCAGGTCTCCGTTTATTAACGTCTTAAACTGCTCTTCGCCGGTTGGGGTCCGGACGATGATTTGCTTCGCAACGTTGTCATAAGCAACCGTACCGCCGAGCGTTTCGGTTATAAAGCGAACGGGAACATAAGTCCGTCCTCTCTTCACGGTGACCGGAGCATCCAGCTTCACCTGCTTGCCGTTCACTTCAGCTGTTTTTAAACCATTCTTTAGATGCACCGTCATTTTCTGAACCGGATTGTTCGCGATAATCGTCTTCGTAGCCGTATTGTAGGAATAAACGAATAATTTAGGGTCTTTAAATGCTCTTAACTGAACCATCGTTCTACCGTTCACAGTCAATACATCCTCTTGATACAAACCGTTAATGAATATTTTTACGGGCTGCGCAGGCGCTGCCATAACGACAGCTCCCGCTCCCGCAGCCAATACTCCAGCTGCTGTTAACGCGGCTGCCGCCGCTTTCTTCCACTTTTTCAATAGAATTGCCTCCTATGTATGGTTATGTTTATTTCTTGTGCCTTTTTGTTTCATGTGCCTTTGTAATGATTTAAGACGTTATTAACTGTAAAAAAGTTACTTCCCTAGTCAAAAATTATACCTTGAAGGAAAGGATCATTGTTGGTACAAGATTCTCCCATTCTCCGATCTTATTCCCTAGCATCCTTCCCTTACCTCCGTCGTTCCCAATGACAGCTGGCATACGGGGGCCGAGCTGGATCCATGGCTATGGCGCGTCAAGATCGTAAAGGATGAGCATGCGGCTTACGGCAAGTTTTTCGGCACCAAAGCATCCTTCATACATATTGATCTGTTCCCTCTTATTCAAACGCTGCTTTCGTATGGGAAAAGCGTTGAAGAAAGATACGGCAGCGGTTTCCTATCGCAGGACGCAAGAAATATTTATCACATAATCAAGGAAGCCGGAAATATCGATTCGCGCAAATTGCGGAAGGAAAGCAAGCTTACGGCCAAGGAGCAAAAGAAGGATTACGAACGTGCGCTGGTTGAGCTTCAGAATTTTGCTGATATTGTCATTACCGGTGCACAAGAGAGCGATTTCGACGGCGGCTGGAGCAGCATGTGCTTTGAAAGATCAGACCATTGGCTGCAAGTAACGCTTGGCAAAAAAGCTGCGGAGGCGACTGATCTTCCTGACATTAGAGCTGCCGTCAAAGCGGAACTGAGCGAAGTATGCACAGAGAAGGCATTGAAATATTTGGACAAGAAGCTGCGGTTTAATGTCTAGCTTCAGCAAACAGGGAGATGCTTAGGGTTAGCGTTGGCTAACTCTAAGCATCTCCCTGTTTGCGTCTTATTCCAATACTTTCCGAAAGTCTCCTCAAGTTCTCTTTTTCTCATATATTACGCTGCATTCTCTATGATAATCGCAGGCTTTAAACATTGACCTGTGATATAGCCTGCCTCATATCCTTCGTATTGGCGCTCAACACGGCAAATGCATCGCGAACTTGATCATATCCAGCTGCCGGGCGGTCAACGCTTGAATCTGCTCCGTCATCTCAGATACTCCGCTTTCTATATGAGCAATGCTGCTCACCGTAGCCGCGACCTCTTCGGAGCCGGCGGTTAATTGCTCCGTCGTTGCCGATACCTCCATGATTTGCTCGCTTACAAGACGGAACGACTCGACGGCATGCAGGAACGATTCCGCCGCTTCGCCCGATAATGAGACACCTTCGCCAATTTCCCCCGAGGCCTTCTCCATTTCATCGCTAATTCTTCCTGACTCCAATTCAATATTGCCAAGCAGCGATGAAATTTGCTGTACGGAGGATGCGGAAGCGTCCGCCAGCTTGCGAACCTCTTTAGCTACAACCATGAAGCCTGCGCCATGCTCCCCTGCCCTTGCCGCTTCAATGGATGCGTTCAATGCAAGGAGCTTTGTCTGATCCGCAAATTCGCGAACCGAGCCGATTACATGACCGATCTCTCCCGTGTAGCCTTTCAGCTGCCTAGCCATATCGAGCGTCTGAGCGGCAGACTCTGAGATGCTTCTGATCTGGTTATTTAGCTGCTTCATGGCGGATTCGCCCGCTTGTGCGATTTCCAGCGACTGTACAGCAGCGGTTTCTTCAATACCGTGACCATTCGCTGGCTTCCCCTTTGCGCCCTACCGATCAAGTTATTTTACTAGAAAAATCAGGCCGATGTTTTTTTAATATACACCTCATCATACCACCATTTTTCGACATTAAGGAAATATATTCCACACTTTATGCCTAGTTCATATAGTCCTTTAGGTGCGCTTAACGCCGCCAATCGTTCCCTCATTTCCGCCCTTGATATATAATAGAATAAGATCGCCATCGGACGTTGAAAACATAGTACATGCTTACGAAGCAAGTTTTGTTACATAAAACTAATCGCATGCTTACGAAATATGTTTGGATACTCAAAACTTTAAGGAGAACCATTATGGATATTATTGAAATTGTTACCGATTTAATTGACGAGGATACCGATCAGCCCAGGTACCAGTTCGACGAGGAAGCGCTGCAGGAATTGATGAAAAGCATCGGAGAAATCGGCCTGCTCTCACCGATTAAAGTGAGATCAACGAGCAACGGACGATATAAAATCATCTATGGAAACCGCCGCTATAAGGCAAGCAAAATGCTCGGGCGGCCGACGATTCCATGCATCGTCTCGACCGTTACGGATGAGATGGAAATTTATTTGGAGCAAATCGCAGAAAATTTGACGCGCGAGGGTTTCTCGCCGATTGAAGAGGCGGAGGCGTTTAATAAGCTGCTGAACGATCCAAAGTTCAGAAGCTCGACCAAATTTTTGTCCGGCAAGCTGGGCAAGCCCGAAGCCTACATCAAAAACAAATGCGAGCTGCTGAAATTCGGCAATGCGGTGAAGAAGCTGATCGTAAGCGGCACCGAGATTAAGAAGGACAAGCTGACGGAGGATCAGCTGCTCCCTCTAAAGGACCTGCCTATCGAACATCGTGATCCGCTTGCGCTTATTGCGGCAAGGGATGAGCTGCCGGTGAGCGACGTGAAAAAAATCGCCAAGCTGTTTAAGGATAAATCCATCTCAGACAGCACCAAGGACAAGCTTCTCTTCAAGACAGGAAGCGGCCTCATCGAAACCTGGTCGACCCATGAGCAGAACAAAGCGGAGCGCGCTAAGCCGGCTGCCGAGCCGAAAGCGCCCGCACCGAAATCCGAGAAGCAAGCTAAGCAAAAGACTGAGGACGCTCCGAAGATCAGCCCGCCTGCAGCCTCAGCGGCCGCTGCGGCTGCAATCGAGCTTATCCTTCAGCAGCTGGCCGCCGCTCTTACGGCCCACAGCTCCCTATCAGCAGACACGCTTCAATCCGTAGAAGCGATCGAGGCGAGCGGGCAAGCCCCTTTCATCCAAGGCGTTGACTCGTTGATCGACCGCTTGGAGAAGCATTTGGCGGAATGGAAAGCGGTTCGCGAGCTTGCGGCTGCGAAATGGCAAGCGGCTTCCGCAGCAGAATAATGTGGCAAAAAGGCTGTTCCCAAAGTTATGCGGCTTGGGATCAGCCTTTTTTGCCGCTATTTCAACCAGCTTGGCGCCCACCAGTTCCATTTTCCGAGCATGCTCATTAAGGAGGGCACCAGCACCATTCTGACGATCGTTGCATCAATGAAAATAGCAGTCGCGATGCCAATTCCAAGCTGCCTCACCCCGGCCACCTCGCCGAAAGCGAACGGAGCGGTGACCGCAATCATGATGGCGGCTGCCGAAGTAATGATTTTCCCGGAAGCTGCCAGCCCTTTCACAATAGCCAGCTCATTGCTGCGCGTCCTGCCATATTCCTCATACATGCGCGATACGAGAAATACGCCGTAATCCATGCTAATTCCGAACACGAGGCCGAAAATAAATACCGGTATCATGATGGCGATGCTGCCCGGCTCGATCCCCAATCGGCCATCCGCGAATATCCACGCTAAAATACCGAAGGATGTTCCTATGCTCAGAAGGTTCAGCAGGATCGTTTTTAGCGCAAGCAGAATGGAGCGGAAGGCGGCAAACAGCACGATAAAATTCGAGAAGAATAGAAAAAAAAGCACACGGCCCAAGCTGCCAAAAACATGGTCGAACACTTCCTGCTCATATTTTGCCTCTCCGCCTAGCGAGAAGGATAGCAGCGACGTCTTCCCTCTCTGCTCCCATTCCCTCAGCCAATTCATCGCTGCGCCCGAGGCGGGATCACCCGATATCGTCACCTGCAGCAGCATCCGGTTATGGTGCAGGTAAGGCTGAAGCGCCGCTTCGTATTTCTTTTTTTGCAGCGGCTTCAAGGCGATTGCAAGCAATTGCTTGGGCGGCATCTCAAGGCTTGAGAAGACCGAATCGACCCGTATCACGCTTGGATCTCGCTTGAAGCGTTCCGCAAGCGCATAGGCATCTGTCCAATCCGCCATCTTCAGAAACAGCGCGTTGCCCTCCACGATAACCCAAACCTTTGACGTGGCCGGCTGCTCAAAATTAGCGTCATAAGCAGCAGCTGCCAAACGGGAATCGTAGCTTTGCGGCAGAGATGTCTCACCCGGGACCGCAACCTTCATACGGCTCACGGGCAGCATGCATACGATTAAAAGCCCCCCAGCCAGCAAGCCCATCGCAGCCGGCCGCCTCATCACAAAGCGGGCAAGCCCCACCCAAATTTCCGCTTGGCCGGATGCTTCCGGGCGCTTTCCCGCCGTTTGCAGCGCAGGCAAGCAGATCGCAAAGAGGGCAGGCAGCAGCGTGAACGCCAGCAGCAGCGAGACGGCCAACACCGTCATAGCCCCAAGCGCAATGGACGAAAACATCGGCAGCGGTATCCAGACGAAGCTTAGCAAGCCCATAAAAACACTGGCCGATGAAAAGAAGACAGCCCGTCCGGCTGTTCTCATCGTTTGGACCAGCGACTCGGCCGGCGGCTTGTTTTTTCTGAGTTCCTCACGGAACCGACTGACGAGCATAAGCGCAAAATCGATGCTTAGAGCGAGCCCTACCATCGGGATAACGTTTAAGACAAAATTCGAAAGAGCCAGCTTCGCGCCAATCCCGTACATCATTCCCATAGTCACCGTCACGCCCGTAACCCCTATAACAATCGGCAGCATTGCGATCACGATTTTGCGAAATGCAAACCAAATAATCAGGAACGCAAGCGGTATTCCAATCAGCTCGGCTTTGGCCAAATCATGATGGCTCGCTTCATTTACATCGGCTTGTATGGCCGATTGGCCAGTCACCTTGACCGAAATGCCGTTATAGGCCGGCAATTGCCGTTCCAGCTGCTCAAGCGCCTCCTTCATCCGATAAGGCGGATAAGTGAATGACAGGAGCGCATAGGCATAATTGCCCTTCAGCATCCCCTGCCGCTCAAGCGGAGAAACAAGCCCCTTCAAACCGTCAAGCTCCCGCGCTTGAATCAGCGTTTGCCCGATAAACCGCTGAAAGCGTGAATTCGGTATGCCGTCCTCTCTCTCGAACAGCAGCATAACCGGCTTATCCGGTATACCGAAGTCGGAAGCAAGCATGTTCTGCACCTGCGCATATTGGCCATCCTGCGGATATAAGCCGTGATCCTGAAGGACGGTATGCAGCTTAAATGCATAAGAGCCGATAAAGAGCAGCGCAACCGCCCATAGGAAGAGCATGAATCTCGGAAAACGGAAGGAAAAAAGCGCAAGTCTGTGCATACCCATGAACTTGCCCCTCCCGGCATTATCGAATGAATGCATGACTATTCAAACGGCTTTAATCTTGTCGCCCGTACAAGCCCATCCGCTAAACCCGGGGCCATTCGCGCTACGTACGGCAGCCAGCCGGACACGGTCGGCACTCCGAATAGCCATTGCAGAAAGCTGCCCCATCGCAGCGGCCCTTTAAACTCGCGCTTGATAGCCCCCGTATAAATATGCTGCCATTCAGCTATAGAAAGGTTCCCGCGCAAATAGCCGTCTGCGAGCGGCGCGCATAAGGCGGCCGACCGCAGCGCCATCGACATGCCATCTCCGCAAAGCGGCGGAATCATCACAGCCGCGTCGCCGAGAAGCGGAAGCTGCTCCCATGCCAGCGGTTTACGGTTTAAATATACAGGCGCAACAGCCGCCTGCGTACCCAAAACAGGCTCGGCATGCGCCAGCTTCTCGCGAAGCCTCGGATTTCGCCCCGCTGCAGCGTGCATAATCGCAACAATCGTTTTTCCCGCATTCGCCAAAGCGTCCCGCTGCAGCAGCGCCGACGCATTTACCAGCCCGCCTTCAATCGGACATAGCCCCAAATAGCCGCCCCGAAAAAAATAAAGCTCGATAACCTTCTCCAGCAATATGCCGCGAAAATGTGATTTCACCCCGATGTAAGAACGCTTTCCGGAATCCGGTTTGCGGTAGCCCGGCAGTCCCGGCCGCTTGCTCGCCCCCCACGCCGCAATAACGGTTCGCGCCTCTACGCAGCTCATTTCCCCATTTTGCACCATCTCGATATTGTAGCCACGATCCGTAGGGTGAACAGCTGTCACCGTTGTTCCCGTTTGCAGCTTTGCGCCCGCTTGCTGCGCAGCCAGATGAAGAGCGGAATCGAGCGAATAACGGCTAAGCCCTAAGGCTTTACAGGGAAGCGGAACCTCCATTTCGGCCCCATTTTCAAAAATCAACCGTATCCGCTCAATTCCGCTCGGCCTAAGTCCCGCTACGGATTCACTTATGCCAAGCGAGTGCAGCGTGCTTTGCGACTCAGGCGATAAAAACTCCCCGCACACCTTATGACGCGGGAAGGTCTGACGGTCGAGCAGCAGCGTTTCCCAGCCTTTATCCGCAAGCGCTTTGGCAAGGCTGCTGCCCGCAAGGCCTGCTCCGAGCACAGCCGCGTCGAAAATATGCGTCATCCTATTCAACTCCGCCGATTAGACTTTGCTGCGCCTTGCTTATCACGACAGCGTACCGAAACAATGGCCTCCATTTGCAATACATTGCGGGGAGTTCAAGCGTTTGCCCGAGACGCTTCCAATCGTCCGCGCGAAAGCCTTTCGCCACCGACAGTGGGCCGTCATGCAAAATATACCGGTTGGACGAGATGATCCGGGTCGTCAGCCACACCGCAGCCCAAGCGAGCCAGTGACGATGGATGTCATTGATCACAACCCCAAGCCTTGCCGCTTTCAGCATGCTTACGACTGCATGCGGCAGCTCCTCCTCGGCAAAATGATGTACGAACTGCGTTCCCGTCACGATGTCTGCGCATTCTTCAGGCAAGGCAAATAAATTGCCCCGCCTTACCTGTACTCTTGGCTCATTTTGATAAATAAGCCTTGCTTCCTCGCAAGCTTCCTCAGTAACATCCACCAGCCAAATGGCAAGCCCGATCCCCTGCTCGTCCGCCCACCTTAGCAGCTGACCGTTCACATCGCCGGAGCCCGCTCCGATATCGAGAATGGACAAGCTTCCCGGCTTCCCCGCATTCTCCCAAAGCCGCTTTACCCCATGCAGCGTCGGCGCTGCGGCAACGAATATACGGTTTAGCAGGCGAAGCTGCCGCAGCGCTTCACGAAGCTCAGTCCCTCCAATTGAAAGATCATCCATTAATTCCGCCTCAACAGCCCGATTGCGCAAGCTTTTAGACATAGGTCCCATCCACCGTCTGCTCCAGCTCCTGCGTTATAGCTGCCGGTACATAAGCAATCTTGATCATCTCGGCCGTAAGGCCGGGCCCGAATGCCAACGCGATTCCGCTGACCGGTTCCGAGCCGGTCTCCTGAAGATGCTTCCTCATCGCGCTCAGCACAAAAAGGATCGTAGCTGAGGATACATTGCCATAATCGCGAAGAATCCCCAGGCTATGCGCCGTTTGCTCATCGGTAAGCTCAAACTTATTTTGCAAAATATCGATGATGCCCTTGCCTCCCGGATGGATCGCCCATAGCTCGAGCTCTTCCTTACCGCACAAGCGTTCCACCTCTGCGGGAATGAATTCACCGATCAGCTTTGGAATTTGCGGGGAAAGGTACAGGTCGAAGCCATGATTGCCTACCTCCCACACCATCTCCCCGGCACAATCAGGCAGAAGGACGGAGCGCTCCTGTCCGAGCAGAAAAATAGGCTTGTGATGAGGCTTTGCCGCGCCAATCACGCAGGCAGACGCCCCGTCTCCGAAGAACGAAGCGGCGAATAACGATTCCCTGTCGCCTGAAGGCTGAATATGCAGCGTGCACAGCTCCACGCACACGATTAATACATGGGCAGCATGATCATTCCCTACGATTTGACGCGATATACCGACCGCCTTAAGGCCCGCGGCGCAGCCTAGAAAATTAAGCGGAATGCGGGTTACGGTAGATGCCAGTCCTAACTGCTGCACAATAACGGCATCCATTCCAGGCAGAAACTGTCCGGTGCAGCTTACCGTTATGAGATGCGTAACCGCAGCAGGCTCGACATCTCCGTCCGCCAGTGCTTGTCTCGCCGCACGCAGTCCGAGCGGAACCGATTCCCGCTTATAGACACCCATGCGCTCCGCCGTCGAAGGCGCATCCTCGGCTGAGGCGCTCGAAAAGTAGCGGCATTCCGCCGCTTCCGCAAGCAGATTCGGCTCACATGTATAACGGCTTTCCACACCGCATTGCTTGAAGATCCTTCTCCCCCAGCGGGCGGAATCGGGCTTGTCGCTTAACGCATCAACTAGTCTTCGCGCCGTATCGGCTTGATCTATCAAATATGGCGGCACTGCTGTGCCTATGCCCAATACCGCAGCACTCGGTTGTGTTTGGCTCATATCGTTAATTCCCACCCTCTCTGGACAAGTACCTTTTAACAAGTCTATTCAACGCTTCTCCCCGATATGACGAGGGTTGGGAGCGCAAATGCGAATACTAACGGCTTTTCCCATCATTTGTAATCATCTTGAAATCTAATTTTCATCTCGTTTTAATGAAAGCAGCCTATAATAAAAACAACCCCCTTTTGTAATATATATATTGAAGACCCACAGCACCGAATGCTGTGGGTCTCTTTTTGTGTTTTGCATGTCCAATTAGAATGAAGCGTAATTAAATATTCCTTCCTTTCCGTTTTTCCACTCAATTCACTTCTAATATTTAGTACTACTTACTTCATTCCTCTATTACAAGCCCCTTCTCTTCACACCATTCAATAACTAATTCCTTTACCTTTTTTTCTTTGAATTCATACCATTGTTTTTCAACGTCATGTTCTCTGATCCCATCTTTAAATCTTCTAAATGCCCCTCTTCCTTGAATAGCTTCGGACAATTCTTCTTGAACCTCTCCTTCGCTTAATGTTCCGATAAATTCTTCTATAATTTCATACTCATGGAACTCGTTTCTTAGTGTGAAATTGAGATACTCCTCGTTTTCATCCTCTATAATTTTTACTGCTTTTTCGATGTTCTCTCTTTGCCAATCCGGATATTTTTCAAGCGGCTCCTCATCTTCTGCCGCTCTCATCTCTTCCCTCGATAGTGTTATAACTTCTCCTGACTGTGTGTTTATAAATGTAAAGGTCTCATCCATTTGAATTTCCACCTCATTTATTAGATCCTCTAATTTGACCGGTACTTTTTTCTTCATTTCATATCTCCTTTCATTGAAAGCTTATAGATAACATTTTAATCAAAATACCTTAATTATTCAAAAGGAACCTGTCCGCCATGCGCATGACAGGAAAAGGTCAAATCGATTTTGCTCCTTCAGCCCTTTCTCGAGCGAAGGAAACCTCGATCCCCATTCATGATTTCCAGTTACATAATAAACGGGCGCTAATTCAGTCATCCTGCGCATCAGCGTGAGGCTTATCTCCGCGTTGTACCTTTTACTGTCAACCAGATCGCCCGTCATCACGATAAGGTCGGGGCTCAGCTTTTTCACCTTGCGGGTAATCGTACTCTGCTCCTTGCCAAAGGATTTGCTGTGCAAATCCGTTAGATGAACGATGCGGTACGATTCAATCCCCTCCGGCAGCTTATCGGAGCTCAGCCTATACTTCGTGATGCCGATAGCGTTGTTCTCATAATAGAGGAAGGCGATCACAGCTAAAATAATCAAAGGCAACATAACCAGCAAACGTTTTTTTGTCAAACGCATAACAACAAAACTCCTTACTTCTCATAGGCTACTTTCGGCGTAACGGATCTCCCTCTTCATGCCTGTCACTTCGCCCTTTGCTTCGATAAGCTCCACGATTGCCACTTATTATGCGAGCGCGCCTGCTCCTGCAAATGGACGATCACCTCGTTTATCCCTTCCAAATGAGGATGCTTCGCTTGCAGTTTCAGCAGCTCTGGCGCAGCATCCGTCGATAGCGTCCCTAAATAGGCGATATCAATAATTCCGGTCCGCTCGAAGCGGTCGATGTTTTTGGCAGCGATGCGCGCATCCAAATTAACATAGTTCATCGCGACAAAGGCAATGATGGACACGCATATATAAGCTTTGCCCATTGAGAAATGCTCTCTCCAAATGCGAAGCATTGCAATCGCGAGCAGCACGCCCAAGTACAGCATAAACCCGTGCACCAATAATCTCGTTTGCGAGAAGCCGTAAGCCTCCTCGTACAGCGACAGGCGGCTAAACGCCGATACCATCATCACGAGGGTACAGCCAATGAGTACGGATAGCGACAGCTTGCGGACCCACTCCGCCGCTGCGCCCGTCCTCCGGATCAAATGCAAGCCGCACATGAGCAGACCGACGTTGATCAACGCGACCAAGACCAATTCGGCGAAGCCTCTGCGCGCATAATCGGCATAAGCCGCTCCTTCAGGGAGCAGACCGTTTGCCGCTCCGAATAAATACGAGAACTGAATAAAGACGAACAGCACGTAAACGAGATTGATGCTAATAAGCAGCGTGCCTGCCGTAATCGGATCGATTTCCAACCGCCTGCTTTGCTTCAATACGGCCTCCTGCGAATCGGCCGCCGGACCGCTTACCGTATCCGTTAATTTACTGAAAAGCAGGCCCCATATGTAGCAGAAGGCATACAGGGCAAAAAACGCCGCTACAATTAACCGCCAAATGCCGTCTCCTAAGGAGAAACGTTCTAATGCGTCTGGAATTTCAATCATCCACGACAGAAATATTTCATCAGCTGACGCCAGCAAGGCGATCACAACGATCAGAATAGGCGCCGAGAGCAACAAGCCCAGCAATACTTTTGCAAGCTTGCTCCTCCCAGAACTCGGACTATCCTTCCCTTTTAAGCGGTCGTTAAACAAGGTGAATGGCACGCCGATGAACGCAAAAGGCTTTATTAGCGCCAGAAATAAAAGCTCTGTATAAAAAATGCCCCGATACCACGGTTTTGTACTGCTGCTGGTCATAAGCGCCGTCTGAGATACGATTAGCGCGAATAATGCAAACATATTCAGCTGCCGGAACAAGCTGTTCGCATAGAGAGCATAGGTCAGGGTCAGCAAAAAAATCGGAATGAACAGCAGCCAGCCCGAGCTTGCCTGCCCCTGCCATTTCTCGAATCCGCCCATTCTCCCTTTAATGGAATAGAAGAACAAGCCATAAAATGCAGCAATGAACACTAAAACCGAAATGCCTGACGGCGCTCCGACAAACAAATATTGACTTACTAGACCGAACAAAAGGGCAAGAAGAAGCATTCTTTCGTACCTTTTTTGCCATGGCGCCGGATCTCTCATGTCGCTCACTCCACCCATCTCAGCATACAATTTGTTAATTTCCTCCTTTTATTGTAACCTAGAAAACAAGAACAAAAAGTGTAAGTTATAACTGGAAAACTTCATATTTTAAGGCGGGAGTAATTTGCATGAAAATACGTCGGCATTACTTAGCGCTTAGACGATCTTATCCGGGCATTCAAGAGAATGTCTCCTTTGAAGTAACAACGCAGGAGCTTGCAAATTTGCTCGATTGCACACATCGAAATATGGTGCTTCTATTGAAGCGGATGCAGCAGGAGGAATGGCTGACCTGGGAGCCTAAGAGGGGACGGGGCAACCGCTCGTCGCTCTCCTTCCTCGTAAGCAAGGAGCAGGTCGCGCTGCAGGAAGCACAGGAAATGATGCAAAAGCAGGATCTGCATGCGGCGCTCGAGCTTCTGCAGCAGGTAGAGGAGTCGCCCAAGCTGCGCGATCAGTTTCAGGATTGGCTGTCCGGTCAATTCGGCTTTCATTCCGAGGTGCAGGGCAAGCGGCGCACCGATATTTTGCGCTTTCCCCTCTCGCAAACGATCTATTCGCTAGATCCGGCAGCTATCCATTATACGGGCGAGTCCCATCTCGTCAACCAGCTGTTCGACGGGCTTGTCCGCATCGATCCGAAGGGCGAGCAAATTTTGCCGCAGCTTGCGCATGCGTGGGAGGTCGATGAATCGCGGACGCGATGGACGTTTTATTTGCGCAAAGGAGTGCTGTTCCATCATGGCCGCGAGCTTGATTCGTCTGACGTCAAATATTCACTTGAGCGGCTCAAGCTTTTGGCGCCGCTTGGGCTTTACAGCTGGGTCTACTCCGGTATCGTCTCTATGGACACGCCGGACGATACGACCATACGCATTCAATTGGCCGAACGCAATGAAGCATTTCTCGCCTTCTTGTCGACCAATCGCGCATCGGTCGTCCCCCAAGATGCTTGCACAGCGGCAGGAGCGAAATTCGGCGGGAAGCCGATCGGCACCGGTCCCTTCCGATTTGCTGGAAACGAGCAGGGTGTTTGGATTTTGGAGGCTTTTGCCGCTTATTTTCAAGGAAGGGCCTTTCTCGATCGGGTAGAGGTGTGGACCATTGCAGAGGAGGCAACGCGTGAGAATAGCGCTGAGCTGCAATCGTTTCAGGTCATGCACAACGCGAGATTGTCGGATGCGGCAGCTGAACGGTGGCAGCAGGTACGGCAGTCGGGCATGACCTGCAAGTTTATTACGGTAAATGAACAGAAGGAAGGTTTGCTGGCAAACCCCGCCATACGAGCGGCGATTGACCACGCCATCGAGCGGACGGAGCTTCTGAAGCTGCTGTCGGGGGATGTTATTGAAGGCGTGGACAGCTTCTGGCCGGAACCTTCTGATGGCGGTCAACCCGAGGCTTCGAGGGAAATTAATGCCATTAAAAAAGCGCTGTTAGCCGCCGGTTACAACGGTGAATCACTCGTTCTTGCCACGATTCCGCAATACGCAGCTGATGCCCGGATCATTCAACAGGTATGCGCGAAGTCGGGCGTTCCGCTTGAGATCAGCCTCATCGATGCGGAGCAATTCAAAGGAACGGCCCGCATGTCAGCCGACTTATTGCTATTTGCGGTCATGCTGGACGAGCACCGCGAGCTTCGTCTCATCGATCTGTTCAAGAGCATGCAGCAGCATGCCCAGCCAGAAATGCATGAAAGACTCGAGAAGAGCATTCGGGCTATTTTATCAGAGCCGGGTACGGAGCGCCGGGCAGCGATATTCAAGCAAATTGAAGCGGAGCTCAAAGAACGGCACAGCCTGCTGTTCCTCTACCGCAAGCATCTAAAGACGGCTTTCCACCACTCCGTTCGCGGCATTTCACTCGAGTCGCTGGGCTGGGTCCGCTTTCGGGATATTTGGTTTACATAGAAGGGGATTGCATGTTCAGGCTGCTATAGATACATACTGAGAAAGTGATTGAGGGCTTTAGGTTCTTCAATAAAGAAAGGGGTTATCTAAAATGGAGCAAACTATTTCGAAAGAGCACACACAGCGCTTGTTCGTCGCCATTCCGGTACCGGAGCATATTTCGAGGAAGCTGGAAGTCTGGACGCGCGCCCATAAAGAAAAGCTTCCTTTTCGAAAATGGTCCCATCCGCGTGATTACCATATTACGCTGCAGTTTCTGGGCGAAACGCCGGCAGCAAAGCAAGAAGCGCTGCAGGCCGTTCTGCGGGAAGCGAAAGCGGCGCCTCTTTCTCTGGCATTGAACGGGGCAGGCACCTTCGGCCCGCCGAAAGCACCCCGCGTCCTTTGGGCTGCCGTTAACGGAGACCTTGAGCGGTTAGCTTCTCTCCATCGGGAGGTCATAAAAGCTACACGTTCGATTGGATTCGAGCCGGAGGATCGCCCATATGCACCGCATATCACACTAGCTAGAGGATTTGCCGGAAGCGGCGAAATGCCTCCTGAAGCGACTGTCTCCGCTCCCGCCTTATTCGAATGGGAGGCCGATCGCTTCGTGCTCATGCGTACCCATATGAATGCTTCACCGATGTATGAGGTTATCGGCGAGTTTCCCTTATCCTGAGCAATAACGGAAGTCAATATGCTCCATATAAGGGGAAGCAGGATTATGAAATCCCTTCCTCCTTCGACTGCTCTTGCTTTCTGAACAATGCGACCACTGTCAGCAGCAGCAGCGGAGCAACAAACGCGGCATACGTCCATAGCGGGTGTATGACGGACACGATAAACCCCCACTCCGCAGCCCCGTCAAAAGCAACGAGTCCGATAAGAAAGGTTAATAATGCCAGCGGCATAACTAAGATTCGACTGTCCTTAAACCGGCATAGCTGACTTAAAAATAAGCTAAACACATACAAGGTAATCGTTGTTTTCATATAAGAGCCCAAAATGAGCGACATGCCTATAATGGATTCCATCCTTTGAATAATTTCCTGGAACTCGATAATCCGCGCCAAAGAAAACAGCACGTATGGCCGCTCCCCTGCATAAGCTCCAAAAACCATAATGGCGCACACCGTGGATAAACACAATATAAAAAGATTGAGCCCAAGCGTAATTAGCATTATTTTACACAATTTAGGCGAAGAGCTTTTGTTGACAAACGGAAACAGCATCGAGAAGAGGAAAACCTCGGCGTAAGGAAATCCAAAAGAGAAATAAGCGCCATGAAGCACCGGTTTGATTCCTTTAGGCATAACGGGAAGTAGGTTCGACGGATCATAATCGGGAATCGCCACCAGCAATACAGCAATAATAAAAAAAGTAATCAGGATCAGGATCAGTGTAAACATCCTCGCCATAACCTCAAGTCCGGCACGGGCGGTTGCAGCTGAAATGGCGTAGACAAGAAAAGAAAATACGTACATCGGTGTTTCCCTCAGCATGGAGCTCACCATGAACAAGCTCACATCTATAACGATACCCGCCTGCATTTGGATGAAAAGAGACATGGTGCAGACGGAAAAGATAACGGTAAGCGGCGTTCCGATTAATTTGCGGCTGTATTCCACGTAGGTCATATCGGGAAAGCGGCGATACAGGAACAGCATGCAGCTTAATAGAAGAAAGCCGAACCCGCCTGACAACAAAAGCGAAAGCCATGCCCCGTTATTCGCTTTACCGATGAGCGGACCCGGAATATTGATGATCGAAGAACCGGTCATGAACACGAAAAAAAGCACTCCCATTTGGAAATGGCTGACGGTTTGCTTGTCGATGCTGCTCCCCTCCTTTGCCCTTTCGGTACGATTATTTGTTTACATTTAAAAAATCATCGATTTTTTTCGCTGTGCCCCCGAGAATAGACTTGATTACATCATAATAATCAAGCCAATTTTTATTCACTATATAATCGAGAGCTGCATACAAGCAGAAGATCAGGAGGATACCATAGACGGTTTTCTCTCTCTTGCTGATTTTATTTTTTAATTTAAACCCGTCATAGAGCAGCATGCTGCCGAAAGCAATCACTAAGATAAATACCCGTTCGACCATATTCAACCCCCTCTAGTTAGCTTCTACTGCGGGTTTGCCGGTTATGGTTCCGTTTGTGATGAGCCTCAATTTGACCTTAATGTCAAAGGGGACTTCCGCAAATTGCGCATCCCAAGTTTGCTTGATCTTCCCCCATTTCTTGGGATCCGCTTTGTAGATAGCATTACCGATTCCGATAACCTCTATTTTATTCGCCTGCAGGAAACGGATCGTGCTTTTCATTTGCTCCTTCATTTTTTCTTCGATTCGGTGAATGAATTCGGCCTCATCCTTCTCGGTGTCCAATTTCGAACATTTCAATTCGCCAATCGATACATCCCCTTGCAGCTTAACGCTTACAGATACCTTATCCCCCTTGATAACCGGCTTTGTTCGCGTATGTATAGTAAGAATCTCCGTATTCTCCACTTCTCTTTTCTTAGCCGCGCATGGAATTTCAATTACGCCGGATTTATACTCATTTCGCAGCATGAGCAGTCCTTCCACCTTATTGGATGGTAAAACAGTTTTCATTTTTCCATTCTGAAGCAGCGCAAGGCCCGCTGAGTTATACATTTTATCTGATAATTT
This sequence comes from Paenibacillus sp. Soil522, assembly GCF_001428245.1. GTDB lineage: Bacteria > Bacillota > Bacilli > Paenibacillales > Paenibacillaceae > Pristimantibacillus. Next base: position 84,085 of record NZ_LMRV01000027.1, on the reverse strand, counting down.
ATCTTCATACACATAAGACACGACCGTATCCGGATGAGCGCTCTTCATCTGCATCACCAAATACAGCAGTGAGGTATCAAACGTTTTGGCCGAACTTCTATAAGCCGTTTCCTCCGCCCGCAATAGCTGCTGTGCCGTGGTCTGTTCAATTAACGGCTTCTTTTCCAACATCTTGCTCGCCTTGCCTTTAGCAATCACGAGGGAAACGCTGCTTCGAGGCTCATGATCCCTGTAAAAAAGGTCGAGGAGCTTGCCAATGTTACCCGACCTGGCCAGCTTTTCTCCAACAACAATAATCCGCATATGGCTGAATTGCGCTTTTCTGCCCAAATGTATGGGAATATCGCGTACCGCCTCCATGACAGAATCATCGCTTGTCTTAACATTAATGCTGGAGACTCTGGTTAATGCAGTCGCTGTACTCTGTATGGAAGTAGGACGGTATACTTGTGTCAGCATGTCGATTTTCCCGTCTTTCCCTTGATCAAGCGTGATACCCATTACAAAGCCTAATTCCGTCAGCTCTTTTTTGCTCCAGCAGCCGGGCAGCATGATAAATATAGCCGTCAGGAAGAGTACAATCGCCAATTTTTTCATCATCCCTCATTCTTTCCGCATGATGCTTAAGTAAGAGTTATTTGACCGGTTTTTGCTTATGCAGGTTCCGGGGGGTACGAAGCAGTTTTTTCAATGGAATTCTTACGATGACATCCCGCATCTCGGCCAGTCTAAACGGTGCCAGCGGTGACAAATAAGGTTGTCCAAGCGTGCGCAGCGTACAGAGATGAAGCAGAATAAATAAAAAACAAATCATCATGCCGAAGCCCCCGAGCATGGCCGCACTAAGCATTAGCGGAAATCGCAATATCCGCAAGGAGATGGCGATGTTATATTGCGGAATGGAAAATGAGGCGATGCCCGTCAGCGCGACGACGATGACCACAATCGGAGAAGCAATACCCGCGCTTATGGCGGCATCTCCAATGACTAACGCCCCTACAATGCTCACGGCAGAACCGACCGGCCTTGGTAATCGGACCCCTGCCTCCCGCATCAGCTCAAAGAAAAATTCCATGAGCAGCGCTTCAAAAAAAGCTGGAAAAGGGATGCCTTCCCGCGCATTTAGAACCGCAAGCAGCAAAACGGTAGGGATCAACTCGGGATGGAAAGTCGAGAGAGCAATGTAGATGCTTGGTAAGGTCAGAGCGATGATAAAGGCAACTATGCGAAGCCAACGAACCAAGTTTGAAAGCAACGTGCGTTGATAATAATCCTCGCTGGATTGAAAAAATTCTGTAAAAAGACCCGGACATAATAAAATACCGCCCGTGCCTTGTACCATGACCGCAATCTTTCCATCCATCATCGCAGCCACCGCCATATCTGTCCTTTCCGTATAGCGATGCTGCGGAAAAGGAGAATAGGTAGAGTCCTCAATGAGCTGCTCGATATACGAGGTCTCCATAATCTCAAGATCTTTAATTTGCTCTATTCTTTTTTTAAACTCGGCCAACAATTCACCATCAACTTTATCTTCAATATAACCGTATGCGACAGTGGTTTTTGTATCTCCGCCCGCGGTAATCGATTCTATTTTGAATTTAGGCGTTTTTAGGCGCAGCCGAAGCAGGCCGATATTTTTCTGCAAATTCTCGACCGTGCTCTCCCGCGGTCCCTGAACAACCGATTCGTTAACCGGATCAGTCACCTGTCTGCTCTCAACAGACTGTGACTTAAAGCTTAATGCCTTATCCCATTGATCAAATAAAATGATGAGGCGGCCTTCCGATATTTCTTCCACCACGTTATGCAAATCGTTAAGGATGATAGCTTTTTTTCCCGAAACGACATCATGCTCGAAAAATGTACGGATATCCAAAGGCGTAAGGTCCATACCGGGACCAATCTCATGCGTAACGAGGTCTTGAAGAGATATCTTCATATAATTTTCGGTGTCTTCTTGGACAAGCGATCCGTAATAAATGGAACAAGCGGTGTACTTCAGCTCAGGTCCATAATTCCAATGCCTATACATAATATCCGTGCTTATCGAAAATATCGCTTCCAAGTACCGCAAATTTTCCGTCAGCCGCTCGGAAATGGGTGTTTTCGGAGGGTTCGTCATGTAGGTATCACCTGATTTCAATAGCCTCAACTCATTTTTAACCATTATTCCCCTAACTTATGAGCGTATACAAAAAATCAGGCATTCTAACATACGGAAGAGTATACAACAAGTGAAAAAATATTCATTCGGCACGGCTGACGCCATTAAAAATGAATAAAAAACCGCAATTCAACTCGTTTTTTTTAACCTTTTTATGTACTTTTTACAGTTTCGTACCAATTTTTGCAGGTTTATTCCCTCTATCAAGTAAACTTATAATACATGTGAGACTAACACAGAGGAGAGAACATCACATGAATAAAGGATTTAAAAGAAAAATCGCAATCTTGATGTTAGCCATCAGCTTGCCTGCAACATCATTATTACAAGTACAGAAAGCCGAAGCCTACTTATCAGTAGCAGAGAAAAGAGATAAGGTTGTCCGGACTGCAATAAGTCTTACAAATAAGGTCGAATATGTAAACTGGCGATACAGACAAGAAAGTTATGCCCCCTATAGAACAGACTGTTCCGGTTTCACATACCTGGCGTACAGACTTGCTAATGTCGGTGTAAGGCTTGTCAACAAAGATGACGACGATCAAGCTAGAGTAGGTACGAGAGTCGCATGGGGCAACTTTAGAAAAGGCGACTTGGTTTTCTTTTGGCTCAACAGCAGCAACAAGAGTAATGTCGGTCATGTTGGAATATACATTGGCAATGGAAAAATGATTCACAACATTAGCTCCAGTAGAGATGTTATCATTTCAAACATTTATACAAACAGCTGGTACAAAAACAGATTTGTCGTAGCAAGACGGGTTATTAGGTAATCACGCAGCCTCGTGAGGAAGCACAGTCATATCGATTCCTATTCGTCAGGAATTTTCCGTTAATAGATCACCCTACTATCCTGCAAGGCAGGATGAGGGTGATCTTTGTCTATATTTTTAACGATTTCCGTTAAAGCACTTTTAATTCGGGAGCATCCGTATTTCGTTTAATATGCCGCTTGACATGCTCATACATCGTCTTCATCCTATCCCATTCTTTGCCGCCTATGTCCGTTTGTTTCTTAATCGCGTCCTTCAACGGCAGTATCCGAAATACGCTCCTTTCGCCAGATCTTGTGATACGGGTCCAGGTAGGAATAAATTCCGCTTGCATAATCTGTATCGTTCCGTCATCATTTTTCCGTATATTAAGCCTGGTTATGAGCCCCGTTAGTGTATGGTCGTTCCAATAAAGCCGGGTAGAAATGAAATTGCCTAAGGAGTAAATCGCAAACCTTTGTTTGCTCACTCCCGTATTGTCCTTTACCTTGTAAAATAAAGCCGGCTGGATGACATGCGAATGCGCGCCTAGAATAATATCCGCCCCGTTTTTAAATAATAACGGAACAAACTCCTTTTGCTGAACATTCGGAAACATACCGTATTCTCTTCCGAAGTGCATACATACGATAACGAGCTCGGCGCCTTGGGCTTTTATTTTCTTGATGTCTGCAGTGATTTTGCCTGCATGGATCAGATTGACAGCCCAGGATTGTTCGGAAGGCACGGGAATTTTATTCGTTGTTTTCGTATAGGCTAAAATACCGATTTTTATTCCTTTGACTTCCTTAATTAAATATTGTTGCGACTCGCTATGTGATCGAAACGTTCCTGTATGAGCAAGACCCTGGGAATCAAGCACCTTTAATGTTCGTTTGAGACCGTTAATTCCACAATCCATACAATGATTATTTGCTGTGGTTAGCACGTCAAAACCGAGATTTTTGAGTGTGCCAGCGAACTGATCCGGACAATTAAACATGGGCCATCCGGTTTTAGGATGCCTTTTCACTACGGAGTATACGGCATCAATCGTTTTCTCGCTTGGCTTGCCCTCAGAGCCGGTTCCGCCAAAGTTCGTTTCCAGATTGCCAATCGTAAAATCCGCGTCACGCAAATAAGAGGCAACGGGTTCAAATATTTTATCGAAAGAATAGCCTTTTTCACCGGAAACTCTGGCTGAGTTAATAATCCTTGTCTTTATCAAAAAGTCTCCGACCGCGGCGATCGTAATATCCGTACTCATGATTCATCTCCGTTCTCTAAATCTTTTTTGAACTCTCGAAAAGCGCGGAGCCACATCTTATCATATGATCAGGACACGAGTCCGGCATTGGATATTCGCCCATATTCCGCATTCTATCCCGCAATAAAAAAAAGGCATGAGCGCCCGTAATGATGCGTACGGCGAGAAATTCCCGGCCGCATCCATTTACTTGGCGTCATACCCGTTTCGTTTGATTACTATCCCGTTATTCCGTTATTACTGTGGTATACGTGCTGTTTGTCGTTATGTATACTGTCTTACCATCCACTATTACTTGGTACCAATAGCTGTTAGCTTCCTTAATTAATTCAGCTTTCTCTCCCAGCTCCAGCCTTCCAACGGTATCTGAGCTTTGACTGGCGGATGCTTTTAGGGATACCCAGCCTTGCTTCGTAACAACATATCGTTTCTGCGCTTGCTGCTCATCCGGATTTATGGTTTCAGGCGGTTGCGGCGCCGGCGCCGGTTGTTGCGCAATTCCATTTGTCCATGCAGGTACGGTCTTCTGCGGCGGAAGGATGTATGATTGCGGGATTACAGGCGGTTTTTCTGTTTTTCCTGCCATTCCGCTCAGGGCAGCATTAGGCAAAACGCGTCTCGCGGAATGGAACTTCTCTCCCCACCAGTACGACCAGCTGTCTACCGTTCCTAGCGCCGTAGGATTGCCTTCTCCTCTTGTGCCGATAACGACGGGTTGTCCAGCTCGGTTGGTTCCCATATAAATGGCGACGTGGGAAATATGATCACTTTGCTGCCACGTCAAAATGTCGCCGATTCGTAAGTTTTGGGTGCCTGTCAGCTGCCATTTCCCGTCTACCTTTTTCTTGCCGACACCTGCAACCTTCGTTCCTACGGAATCATAGCTGCCGGAGGATTCCGTAATACTGTAGCCAAAGTCGCCGAAAACGAGGCTTGTGAATCCGGAACAATCCTCATAGCCATATTTGCCGTAAGCTTTATAGCCATGACCGTAAATAAAGTAACCGTTTTCCATATACCATATAGCGCGCTCAATGACCCGATAAGCCAAAGTTCCTTTTAGAGAGGCATATTTACTGCGGAAATCCGCCACATTGTACAATTCGTCTTTCACATAGCTATCCGCTTCAATATACTTGTTATACTTAGACACCGCTTCGGACTTAGAATAATCTGTTGCGGCGAAGGCTATTCCTGTTGTGCTTAATGACAAAGCCAATGTCAGGCCAATAATCTTTTTCTTCATAGATCTACCAACTCCTTATGAGATATATTCCTATGATAGCAAGTTTTGCTAGTAAAATTCGCTGGTACATATATCCAAACCCTCTTTGCTTCCATCTTTCCCCACAAGTGTAAACGGCTGACGCCGTCTTTGCGGCAAAAGCTCGTTTCGCGGTGAAATATAAGCATCGTATAAGGTTCAAATTTATACTTTCTTATATTTTAAATAAATGGCCCTTCACCGCATGCGAGTTCGGGTGAAGGGCCGTTGTTTTTCACTTTTTTACCGACAAATTTCGAGCATATTGATAAGGGATATGAAGACATTGTTCCCACGCCTTTTTCCCGTGCAGTCGTCTTATAATCATTTTCCCCGGTTTAATATTGATCTCTATGAGCCAAAGCCGTCCACTAGTATCAACAGCGAGATCGATCCCGAGTTCAGACAAGCGGGAGTTGTATGATTTTTCCACAAATTCCGGAATGTATTCCGCCACCTCGACAATCGATTTTGTGAGCGCTTCTCCTTTCTCGCTGCCAAACTCTCTCTCCAGGTAATCTGCCACCTTATATGCGTCGCCGCCGCTCTTAATATTCGAGGTAATTTTGTCCTTCATACCTTCCCGGACGGCCATTCCTGTCATTTTCCAGTTGCCTTCGTCTTTCTTTTGCATAAGTGCGCGAATGTCGAACACTTTCCCATTTTTGTTTCTGATGTCTATCCATTTTTGCATCAAATGCCGGCCTTTCTTGAGTACACTCCAAATATAGGAGTCCAGCTGGGCGCTGGGCAAAATCTGCTTGCGCATCCCGTCTCTTTGAATGACGAAATGCTCTTTTTCAATCGATACCCTTATAATTCCTCTTCCGCCCCACCCATTGATCGGCTTCAGCATAACACTTCCATGCTTCTTCAAAAATTTGATGAACTGCTGGGCATTCGTTATTTGTTCGGTTGGCAGCAAGAGCGGTTGAAGAACCGAGGAACCATGCAAATGGCTCTGAATTTTGCATTTATTGCCGAGGCCGTAACCGGTAAAGCGCAGCTGCTTGCTCTTTTTCACAAGGCTGGCCCTTGCAGTTAACGCTGGCGGGTAGAAACCGATATCCATATTAATCTTGGGGTAAGGGACGGTTTTCCTGGTCCAGCTGCCGTCCTGAAACAGACAGCCGCGAATTTGCCGCTGTTCCAAGTCCACATCCCTTGGCGTAAAAACAACGACGCCGTCGAATTTTTCTGCCAGCGCAGATTGGGCATGACGGCGAAAGCTTTCCGGGCGCGCGATACGGTGTGTCATGATGCCTAAAATATTATTCATACTCGATCTCCGATCTTTATCGTCTGCTAGGCTCTCCAATGCATGAACCGTATAATATCCTATGCTCAAAGGCTATTGTCCCGCTTTAGATATTCGCCCAAATCATGAATAATCTTGCGGATAGGTACTCTTTGTGAAATGCCGGAATAACATGAATAACGTCGATCGAGGCCTATTTCATGACGTGAACTGCTGTTAATCAACGGAGGAGATTCCACAGTGAAAGCTAGATTGATTAAATATCCCGGAAGGAAATGGTTGAAGCACGAGTCACTCTGGGGCGAACCGGAACTCCGTGAATATTTGCCCGAAACAGAGCTGTTCTCTCCGCAAGCATTCATCCAAATGATCGAACGATATCCTGTCCTTTTTGTCAAACCGGACATCGGAATGCAGGGACAAGGCGTTATGAAGGTTACGCATGAGGACGACACTTATGTCATCCAGACGGCTTCACAGAAACTTATATACCGTGATCTGAAGAAAGCTGCTCTTAAACTAAAAAAACTGATCGGTGCAGAGAAATTTCTCGTGCAGCAGGGCATCGATCTGATTCGAGTGAATGGAAGCCCGGTCGATTTCCGCGCTCTATTGCATCTTAAACCGAACGGATTGTGGCGGTTTTTCGGAATTATGGGGAAGGTGGCGGCGAAGAACCAGTTCATAACGAACCACAGCAGCGGAGGACGGCCGATTCGCCTGCATCAGGCGCTTAGAATTCCGAAAGAAAACGGGGCGCAATGGGATACGCGTATCAAGGAATTTTCCATTCTGATCGCGGACGCTATGAAGCTGCATTTTCCTAAAATAACGGAGCTGGGCTTAGATATTGCCATCGATACCAATCATAAAATTTGGCTGTTGGAAGCAAACACCAAACCTCAATTTCAATTATTCAAATATCACTCGAACCCGCGCCTGTTTGCGCAAATCTCCTATTCTGTCCGCTTGCTCAGAAATACTGCTGATTAAATAAGGATTTCAAGCATTCGAAGTCTTTCTTCATGACAAGTCGGTGCTGGGAAGGAGTTCGCATGAACCGTACAAAGGTTAAGCTTCAAATACAAAATGGCAGCGCCTCTTCAGACGGATCGGTCCTCATGCTCAATGAATCGATTGTCGAAATGTGGACGATCCCCATTGGGCAATCCTTGAAACTATGCTTCGGATCAGCTAGTCAGGAGGTACTGGTCGAGCCTTCGCCACAAAGAGATGTTCTGCTCATCAGCGCTGCGCTCGCTTCTAAATGGGGGCTCGCTCATGGTGACGAGCTGTCCGTTCAATATCAACCCAGCACTAAAACGCTTCAAATCGGCCCGCTTATCGGCGTGATGCTCAGTCACATTAATAGGAAAATGCCTAGTAACCCCTTCGGCGTCAATACGTCATTTTGCCGCGAGCTTATCCGTGCAAGCAAGCTGGATTACTCTATCATCTTTTTTTTCACGCATGCGGATATACAAAGGCAGTCTGATACGATTAACGGCTGGAGATATACGAACAAATGGGTGCGGTATCGCTTTCCAATCCCCAATGTGATCTATAACCGCGTAACCTCCCGTAAACTGGAAAGACTGGCGAGCGTTCAGCAGTTTATAATATACGCCAAAAGCCGTTATAACACCGTATTTTTCAATGAGAAATATTTAAATAAAACAGAAGTTTTCCAGGCACTTAAACAAGAGCCCGAGCTGCATGTGTATCTTCCGGAATCCCATCTGCTCAGCCATTTTGCGCTGTTGAAAACGATGTGCAGCAATCATAACGTCGTGTTTCTAAAACCGAACAGCGGGAGCCTGGGCAAAGGCATTATCCGCATTAACCGGAATGCCGATACAACGTACACTTGTCATTTCAACAGTTTCAACGGCGTCCGCAAACAATCATTCACAAGCATAGAGAAATTGTTTAACGCTATCTCCAGCAAAATGAAAAAAAACCGCTATCAAATTCAGCGGGGTCTTAATCTCCTATCAGTAGGCAGCAGGCCGGTCGATTTCCGGGCGGTGGTACAGCGCGATGACACCGGGCAGTGGAGCATCACCTCTATTGTCGCTAGAATTGCCGGCAATCAGCAATTCGTTTCCAATCAGGCCCGCGGCGGAACGATAACAACCGTCAAAGCTGCGCTCTCGCGAACAGGCGCTGCCGCGTCGTCCGGCGGATTGGCGAAGCTGAGGCGGGCTGCGCTGCTAATAGCCAAAGGCATCGAGACGCAAATGACGGGGCATTTTGCCGAGCTTGGCATTGATTTGGCTATTGATACGCAAGGTCATGTATGGCTGATCGAAGTGAATTCCAAGCCGTCGAAAAACGATAAAGCCCCGCTGTCCGCATCCGGCAAAATTCGGCCGTCCGTAACGAAGTTTGTTCAGTATGCTAATTATTCAGCAAATATTAGCGACTAGTTGTCCGCCATGAAGCCCGGCAGCTCCATTCAAGATGAACGTCCATGCATGATGGCGCTCATCTTGGCCGGGCGTAGGCGGGAGCCGCCCGCAATTGATGAGATCCACTGATGCTTACGGCAATCGGTAAAAGGCGAAAGGCTCGCCGTTACGAAACGGGCTGCTCATCGCATCCAGCTTTTTTTGGGCCTCTGTATCCAGCTGAAGAGAAACGCTCTTCATATTTTCCGCAAGCTGATCCCTTCGCGCAGCCCCTACAATAACCGTCGAAACGGCGGGCTTATTCATCAGCCATGCAAGCGACAGGACGCTTGGCGTACACCCAAGCTCTTTGCTGAGTTTTCCCGCCTGTTCGCCGAGCGCAATCGTTTTGTCATCCAAAAATTTGCTGAAATTCGGATCGGTTTGCGCCCGGGAGCCTTCCGGCGCCTTATCCGAGGAGCTGTACTTGCCGGACAAAATACCGCCCGCCAGCGGAAAATAAGGAATGATGCCGACCCCTTGATCAAGACACATCGGGACAAGCTCCTTCTCAGGCGTACGATCCGCGAGAGAGTAGCTCACCTGCGTGGAAACGAATCGGTTCAGCCCCAGCCTTTCGCTGATGCCTATCGCTTTCATCAGCTCCCACGCCAAGTAATTGGACGCGCCGATATAGCGCACCTTGCCTGAGCGCACCATATCTTCAAGCGCGCGCAGCGTTTCTTCAAGAGGGGTCTCCGGATCGAATGTATGAATTTGATACAGGTCGACATAGTCGGTTTTCAGACGCTTCAGGCTATTTTCCAGTTCCGTCTGCAAATGATAGCGGGACGAGCCCCGCTCATTTACGCCTGCCCCTTTCACTAACCCCGCTTTGGTCGCCAGCAGGACGCTATGGCGGTTCCCCTCCAGCACTTGCCCGATGATTTTCTCCGATTCGGTACCCGCATAAATATTAGCGGTATCCATAAAATTGACTCCGTTGTCTAATGCATAATGAATGATTTGTTTGGATGTCTCATAATCGGCACGCTTGCCGAATGAGTTCGTTCCGAGTCCAAGTACAGATACTTTAAGTCCGCTATTGCCAAGTCGGCGAAATTGCATCATGCTCAGCTCCTTTTTTCCATTATAAGTCTTTCTATTTTCTCCATTATAGACTTGATTGTATGGGATTTCAGTATTTTCGATTATGACCTGGCTCATAAATTCTGATATGATAAGAGCTAAATGATAAATCGGAACAAACGTTTCCGTTTCCGGAAAGGAATCAGGCGATGAGCGATCAATTATCCCAGCGGGTTATTAAATTACTGTGCGGCGATGCCTTCTACGAACGGGGAGAAGCTTACTATAGAGAGGGAAAAGTAACGATTACGAGCTCAAATCCGCAGGCGGCAAGCTATGAGGCGGCCGTGCTGGGAAAAAGACGCTACGAGGTTACGATCGATATCGATCTTGATGGAGATGTCGATGCGGCATGCACCTGTCTCGCATTCAGCACCTACGACAAATACTGCAAGCATGTGGCAGCCGCTCTGCTGCACATCCTTGATCACCAGCAAGAAAGCGCCAGATCCGCCCGCGTCTATCCCTCCCTCCTTCATCCGGAGGATAGACCTTACGGGGATGAGGATGTTGATGACGAGGGAGATGAAGCGCATATACGTCCCCGGTTTGCCGGGCATGCAGGATTTGAAGCAGCAGATCCCCGGCTTGCTAACGGCTTGCTGGAATTGTTCAGCGGCCGGCCTCTTCGAACCGGCGCGAGCCGCTCGCTCTTCGATGCGAGGACTCCTCTCGATGTAGAAATTACATGCAAGCTCTACCCCTACGGCTACCGGAAGCATATGTTCGGCATCGAGCTGAAGGTTGGGCCTAAGCGGCTCTATATCGTACAGCGAATACGAGAATTTCTTGAGAAGGTCGACCGCCGGGAGGCATTCGTTTTTTCGAAGCATTTTACGTATGATCCGGCTATTCACAGCTTCCTGCAAGGCAACGATGAGGTGATCAGGCAGCTCATTCAAATCTATCGCAATGAGGCGCTCATCCGCGAAACGTCGGTCCGGTCATTTCTAAAAGAAGCTCCAGCGAGCGGTGACCGCATGCTGCTTGTGCCCCCTTTCTCTTGGGGAGCGCTGCTCCCTCTGCTTATCGCGGCTCCCTCGGCTCAGCTTGTGTACGGCAATCGGACGTTTGCCGGCATTACGCTGACCGACGAAGCGATTCCGCTTCATTTTGCCTTCGATCAAGCGACGGGCGACGGCTATCAATTGGATATTCAGGGCCTCGGCCAAATGACCGTAATGGAGGAGTACGAGCTGGTCATTACGGAAGGCAAGCTGCTGAAGCTGCAGCCGGATTCCTGCAAACGTCTTGCGGAGCTGAAGCATCTGGTCGACACCTCCCGCAAGCCGAAAATTCATATTGCCCCCGAGCAAATGGAGCCTTTCATGGAGAGAGTCGTTCCCGGCCTGATGAAGCTGGGCAGCGTCGGCATCGCGGAAACCATATCCGACCGCATTCTGCATACGCAGCTTAAAGCGAAGCTCTATCTCGATCGGGTAAGAGACAGGCTGCTCGCCGGACTAGAGTTCCAATACGGCGACATTATGATCAATCCGTTAGAAGGCAGCGGCAAAAACCGCGGCTCCGACCGCATCCTGATGCGGGACGGGGAGCAGGAGCGGCGCATATTGGAGCTGATGGAGCTGGTCCCCTTCGCCAAAACCGAAGGCGGCTATTTTATGGAGGATGAGGACTCGGAATTCGAGTTTCTGCACAACGTCGTCCCGCAGCTAGAGAAGCTGCTTGCCGTATATGCCACCTCCGCCGTGAAGGTGCGGATCGTGACCAAGCATGCGCCGCCAAAGGTGACGGTTAATGTGGATGAGCGCACCGATTGGCTCGAATTCAAGTTCAATATGGATGGTATACCGGAATCGGAAATTCGCAGCCTGCTGAAGTCGCTTGAGGTTAAGCGCAAATATCACCGTTTGCCGGACGGCTCGTTATTACCGCTCGAAGGTGCTGAGTTTCAAGAGATCATTCGCTTCTTGAATGATGTCGGCTTGCGCAAAGGGGATATCCACGGGACTGAATTCCGCATTCCCGCGGTTCGCGGCCTGCATCTCATCGACTCGCATGAGAGCGGCAGCGCCGTAAAGCTCGGCAAATCGTTCCGCCGGCTGTTAGAAAATATGCGAAATCCGGACAATCTGGATTTCCCTGTACCGGATCATCTCGCGCCCGTGCTGCGGGATTATCAGAAGTATGGCTACCAATGGATGAAGACGCTGGCACACTACCGTTTTGGCGGTATTCTCGCGGATGATATGGGGCTTGGCAAAACGGTGCAGGGGATCGCATTTATCGTCTCCGTACTGCCCGAAATCCGAAAGCGGGAGCAGCCTGCTTTAATCGTCTCCCCGGCTTCACTCGTATACAACTGGCTGAATGAGCTCAAAAAATTCGCTCCCGAAATTCGCGCCGTTATCGCAGACGGAAGCAAAGCGGAACGCAGCAGCGTGCTGAAGGGCGATTTAGAGGCGGATGTCATCATTACCTCCTATCCCCTGCTGCGCAAAGATATCGCGCAGTATAAGAAGCAGCGCTTTCACACGCTGATTATGGACGAAGCGCAATATTTCAAAAACCATACGACCCAGACCGCGCAAGCGGTCAAAGCTATCGAGGCCGGGTATCGCTTCGCTTTGACCGGAACCCCAGTGGAAAACAGGCTGGAGGAGCTTTGGTCGATTTTTGGCGCCGTATTCCCTGAGTTATTCCCGAGCAAGCAAGCCTTTAACGAGCTCACCCTAGAAGCCGTCGCTAAGCGGGTTCGTCCGTTTCTGCTGCGCAGACTGAAGAGCGATGTTCTACAGGAGCTTCCGGAGAAGATCGAATCGATTCAGGCGTCCGAGCTGCTGCCGGAGCAGAAGCAGCTGTATGTGGGCTTCCTGGCCAAGCTGCAGCAGGACACGGTGAAGCATTTGAACGAGGAGGGCTTCCAAAAAAACCGGATTCGGATTTTGGCGGGCATAACGAGGCTGCGCCAGCTCTGCTGCCACCCTGCGCTGTTCGTCGAAGGCTACGAGGGAAGCGCGGCCAAATTCGAGCAGCTCCTCGAAATAATCGGGGAATGCCAGAGTGCGGGCAAGCGGCTTCTCATCTTCTCGCAATTTACGGAAATGCTCGGTCTGATCGGGCGCGAGCTTGGCTACCGGGGTTTGCCTTATTTCTACTTGGACGGACAAACACCAGCCGCTGAGCGCGTCGCCCTCTGCAGCCGATTCAACAACGGAGAGCGCGATCTCTTCCTCCTGTCGTTAAAAGCAGGCGGCACCGGACTGAACCTGACGGGAGCGGACACGGTTATTCTCTACGACCTGTGGTGGAATCCGGCCGTCGAGCAGCAAGCAGCCGACCGCGCTCACCGCATCGGACAGAAAAACGTCGTGCAGGTCATCCGCCTCGTCACGCAGGGCACGGTGGAGGATAAAATGTACGAGCTTCAGCAGAAGAAGAAAAACCTGATCGACGAGGTGATCCAGCCGGGTCAAGAGGCGTTGTCCTCCCTATCGGAGCAGGAGATTCGTGAGATTCTGATGATTGAATAAGAAGAAGCCTTGATCAACGGACAATCTGTCGATCAAGGCTTTTTATTGTGTCATCAACTTTTAAGAATGCCTATTTTTCCCCACCTGTTTTGAAGGCTACGGCTTCAATAATCGGTCAATCTCGGCTGCCGCTTCCGTTAAGCCCTGTTTAACCGAAAGCTCCTCTTGAAAAATTTTGGTCATATACGCCGTATAAATACCGTCAATTCGACTGTAGTTTTTCACTGGCGGCCGTAAAAACGTATGGTTGAGCGCTTCCGCAAACGGATGAATAAACGACTCGCCCTGTACCTTTATTTCTTTGGCCTTCAGGTTGGCCGGGATCAAGCCGGTTTGCGACATCGCGATTTGCGACTGTGTATTAACCATCCACTTCATAAACAGCCATGCCTGCTTTGGATTTTTGGAGCCCTTCATAATAACGAGGTCTTCTCCGCCCAAGATGGAAGCCGGACCGTAAACAGGGGGAAAAGGAACCGCTATCGTCGCGTTTACCGCTCTCTTCAGTTCATTGCCTTGGAAGACGCTATAGAACCACGGCCCATCGTCTGTGACCAAAACCTTCCCGGATTTTACGCCCTCCCAATTATCGCCGCCGCCGTTAATGACCGTCCGGTCAATCAGCTGCTCCTTATATAACGATAAGAGCTGTTCTACCGCTTTTACAGTCGCTTCACCGTCCAGATAGCCGGATGCCCTCGTATACGATTCATCCGTCATCCGCCCGCCAAGGGCATAAATATAAGGCAGGCTCCTCCATGGCACCAGCCCGCTCATGCCGATCATGTAGCGTTCCTTCTTAGCGAGCGCAATGACCTCCTGAAAAGTGGCCGGCGGCTCTGACAAGCCGGCTTGCTTCAGCAATGCGCGGTTAAATATAGCAACCTTCGTATTCATATTCACGGGTAACGAATAGTAGGCGCCCTCATAATAGCCGGCCGAGCCTGTATTGCTCTGCAGCGTTTGGGTGATTTCATCAAAATCACCGTTTTCGCTAAGTGGGAGCAAGAGCCCGCTCTGTGAAAACTCCGGCACCCATACGATGTCCATACGGACAACATCTGGCGCTCTATTGGCAGATGCCTTGGAGATAAGCGTATTTTTCAGCTCCGCATTATTGCTTTGACGAACAGGCACGACATGAATAGCCGGGTACGCCTCCTCAAACGCAGGAATGAGCACGTCCTCCAAAATTCGCGTCTCTTCGTCACTGTACGTATGCCAGAACTCAATCTCATGGTCCTCCGTATTGTTGATCTTCTCAACTTCGCTTTCCCTGGATATGATGGGTTGCTGGCCGCAGCCTGCAGCAACGACAAGGAAGCACACGATCATAATCAGCCTTATGGCAAACATGTCTATCTCCTCTATCAACTATTGTTGATGCTTTTCCCGATACTCGACAGGAGTCATCTGCGTCATTTTTTTGAACAGCTTGCTGAAATATTTTACGTCGTTAAAGCCCGATTTTTCCGCTACCTCATAAATCTTATACTCATTTTGAACGAGCATCCGTTTTGCTTCATGCAGCCTCAAGTCGATCAAATAATCGATAAAATTTTGGCCCGATTGTTTTTTGAACAAATTCGAGAAATAGCTTTTGCTGACATGAATAGTATCCGCTACTTCCTGCAGCGTTAAATCGTCCCGGTAATGAAGTTTAATGTATTCAATCGCTTTCGTGATTAATTGTCCGCTATGGCCTTTATCATTCAAGCGGAGCTGATTAGGATGCTCCATCTCCTCGAACAAATGACGGATGGCCGACTCCAGCTGGACAACCGTATCGCAGCGCGAAATATGATCCCGGAAATCCGACAGCGTTTTGGAATCCCCGTTTAAGTAAGCATAGGCGGAGAGCAGCTCATAAGCCTCTCTCTTCACAAGCTCCGGCGTCGGACCGTCCTTCACCCACCTCGAAACGAAGCTGTCGATTACCGCTTTGGCGTTGTTCTCGGAACGAAGCCGCTCGACGATCGCGTGCATCTTCATTTCCTCGTATTCATGCCCACCTTCGCGCTCATCCGGCGGCAGCTCCCAGGCAAACAGCCGGCCCGTCCCTTCAAAAAATCGCCGTTCTCCCGCCGTCCAGCTTCTTTGCAGTCCCGCTTCCACCAGCCCGCTTTCCTTCTCGATGCAGTAGCCGATCGAAACCGATACGGATAACTCAGCGGCTACCTGCGCCTTGAAGCGCTCAAGCTTCCCTTCGGCATCCTGCTCATAGGGATAGATGAGGAAGAGGCCTTCTCCCGTTAAAATGTGCGCGCTGCCGGATTGAAATTGCTCGTAAAAGATGGACTGCATATCCTCATACATAATGCTGATATGCAAATGCCCATAATGCTCCTGCCATTCATTTAGTCCATCCGATACGACCAAAGCGCAAATGTAGCATAAATTTTTGTGGCCAAAAATATCACTAAACCGAAAATCCGACCGCCCGGACGCGAGCAGCCGCTTCATCTCCTGCTCGGATCGCCTTCTCTCCAGCAGCGTCAATTGCTCGTCGAGCTGCTTCTTCTGCATCGCCTGCCTGCGGTTTTCCAGGAGCATATCCTTACAGCGGTCAAGTACAGCAATAAGCTCCTCCGCTTCCAGCGACGGCTTGAGCAGGTAATCGACAGCCCCTTGCTTCATCCCCTCGCGAACGTAATCGAACTCATCGTAACTGCTGATAAGAACGACCTTCATTTGCGGATTAACCTCCAGCGCATTCCGCGTCAGCTCCAGGCCGTCCATGACCGGCATCTTAATATCGGTTATTAAAATATCAACGGGACGGGAGCGCAGCAGCTCCAATGCCTCGAGGCCATTCGCGCAATCCCCCACTAAAGCAAGCCCGTGCTCCTCCCAATCGATAAAGCTTTTAAGCCCGTTTCGAATGATCGGCTCGTCGTCCACGATCAGAACGTTATCGTTCACGTTATTCCCTCCTCCAAGTTGTTGAAAGACGTGTCTGAATTTGGAAGCATCAGCTTTGAAGGCGGATGACGATATCTATTTGCGTGCCGCGCCCCAGTTCACTTGTAACCGTCATACCCGAGCCCGGTCCAAAATAAAGCCTCAAGGAATCGTGGACATGCTGCAGCCCGATTCCCCGCTTCGCCTTGCCTTCCTTGGCATTCAACGTCTGCAGCTTCTCGGGTGCCATGCCCGCTCCGTTATCGCTGATTTCAATGTGCAGCTCGTCCTGGCGCTTCGCAGCCTTAATCGTAATTTCACCTCCGCGGTTAAGCGGAACGAAGCCGTGGAACACCGCATTCTCGACCAGCGGCTGAAGCAGCATCCTTGGTATATTCACCTGCTCCGTACCGGGCTGCACATCAATGAGCAAAGCATATTTCTGCTCGTACCGCATTTCCAGTATCACGATATATTTCTGAATGATTTCGAGCTCTTCCTCAAGCGTGACCATCTGTCCGTTCTTGCCCATGTTCGCTTGAAGCAGTCTGGTCAGAGCCGCCAGTCCCTGATCCGCACGCTCCGTCTCGCGCGCCCGAACGAGCCACCTTAGCGTGCTAAGCGTATTATAAAGAAAATGCGGATGAATTCGGTACGTGACCGCACGCACCTCCGCCTCCAGCTTCTCGTTCTGCTCCTGCCCCACCCGCACCATGAGCTGCTCGATTTCATCCAGCATTTTGTTGAAATGCTTGCTCATCAGTCCAATTTCGTCCGTAGAGGTTAGCGCCGTCCGCACGGATAAATCGCCCTGCTGCACGCGTTTCATCTCCAACGTCAATTGCTTGATCGGTTTTGTAACCCGATTTGCGATCAGAAGGCCAATGAGCACCGCGAGCAATGCAAAGCAGGCCGAGGTCAGTAAAATACGGGTATGCAGCTTGTCCAGCGCGCCCGTTATTTCAACCGTAGGCACCGTACCGACGAGCAGCCAGCCGTTGCTCAGCCTTTGCTTTACGCCATAGTAATGAACGCCGTTATTGAAGTATTCGAATTCAACCTCGTCATTGTGCACGATAAGCTCATGCAAGGTAGAATCCACGACGGTTTGTCCGATTCGCGAGAGGTCGGCAGCGATCATAATTTGCCCATCGGGGTTTACGACCATATAACGGCCGGTTTGTCCAAGCTTAACCTGATTAATCGTATTAATAATGGCCTTGCCGTTCAAATTGACGACAAGAAATCCGATTTGCCGAAGCGACTCAAAATCTTTGAGCGTGCGGCTGATCGGCAGCACAAGATCGGTATTTTCCCCGGCACCGCTGAAGGGATCCTTCCGCAAGGCCTGCCATACCAGCCCCCCATCCTGCTTTTTGGCCTCCGCGACCCACTTTTGCTGATTCAGATCGACTTTGCGCAGCTTAGCAATAGAGAACGTGCCGCTCCCCCAGCCGATCCCGCCTCCTTTAATAATATGAACGACTCTAACGAACGAGCTTGAATATACGACATTATTAAGCAGCGTTTCTAATGATTGCGACATCTCCGCCTGCTTGCTGAGCGGACTTACGCTGAACTGCATCGCCGCTTTCTGGACCTTCAAGTCGCTGTATATTAAATCGGAAGTATCGCTTCCCGCGTTGAAAATAGAAGACAGCGCATCCGCGGTTTGTTTCGTAACCTGAACGGTAGATGCTCTGACATTTCGTTTCACAAGCGCAGAAGATTCCAAATAGAAAGAGAACCCCGATAAAGTAGTCGGAATCAGAATGATCAATAAGAAAGCCAAAATCATTTTCGAAGCAAAACGGTTGGATATTTTCTCGAAACGCGCCATATGCTGTCCACCCTGCTAAAGAAGATACTCATAGTTTACCTAATTCATTGCGATTTACATAGAATGTTATTTAAAGGGAGCAGCGCAGCCTTCAGTCGGCTGCGTTGCTCCCTTATTATACAACGACTATACTTTTAAAATCCGGTACAGCAGCAGCTCCGCTTCCTTCGCTGCCCTCCCTTGGCTTGCTTGGCAGCGTGCCGTTGCCGGAGGAAGGCGCTTTAGCCTTTGCGCCGTTCCCCCTGGTCAATAATGATCATCTCCCAGTAAGCCAGGGATGGAACAGAAATAATGAGATCCGTTCCGCTCCAAGTATAGCTCAATTTCTTGAACATGCCGCCATCCCGGTCAGGAGAAGCCGTGTACACCTTGAGATTCGGAACATCCGTTTGCTTCAAGCCGAGTCCGTAGGTAACCTTGATATTCGTCTGCAGCTCCGGCTCCGCAGCCGCGTTGCGCCAGTTCTCATCATTATTAAGCAGGTTGACCAATTGAATGCTGTCGTACTGCTCGAAGCCTTTGTTGCTGCTGTTATCGCGGGTGATCGTCATGACCGTATTGGCCGCTCCGTCCCTGCTGGTCGCGATTGCCGAGCCGTCGGCTGCGGCAATCGCGACCGCCTTGCCCGCATCCTCTTTGCTGTCGAACAGTAGATTCTCATAGGCTGCAAAAAACTTGTAGTATTCCTTCATCGACTCTTTCAGCGAAGCCTTCATCTTCTTGCTGCGGTTCGGGTAATATTCATGCGCCAGCATATTCGGGCCTTCCCCAAACGATTCCGCCGTGCCGAGCTCGATGTGGGTTGCGCCCATCGCGGCGAGCGCCGCATCCATCAATCTGATGGACGGCTCATTGAAGAAACCGAGCGTCAAGCTGCGCATCGTGATCGTGCCTTTATCCGCCGCTTCATGCTTAAGCGTAACGGTGTGCTTGCCTTCGCTCATGTAAGGAACGATAAAATAAACATCCTCGTTAAACGTATCGCGGTTAGCCGTCGGCGAGAAGTAAATTTGAACCGGCTTGCCCTTCTCATCCAGAACGGGCTTATTATCAATATAGAGCGTCTTGGTCATAGCCGAGCCTTCATTGGAATAGGTGAAGATCAGCGATGTTTCTCCGGCTTGCTCCACATTAATATCGAAAGCCGCTTCGTCGCCCGTATGGCCGAAATTAAGCAGCAGATCTTTATAAATAACGATTGGAGGCGTCGAATCGGCCTTCTCCGCATCGAGCCTTCTGCCGCCTGCCAGCAGGTAATCCAGCTCAATGCCCTCGTCGTCTCTGCCTTCAAGAACGAGCTTTATTTTGTTCGTCCCTGCCGCCAGCGCAGCTGCCGGTACATCAAGCATTGCCCAAGTATCGCCGGTATAAGCAAAGCTAAGCTCCGCTTGCTTCACGTCGTTAATATACAGTGCCCGCACTGCAGGCTGCCTGGAAGCCGCCTTATTCTTGTAGCTTATTCCAAGCGCACCATTTTTCGCTTCCGCCAGATTCAACTCAAACGTCAGGTAGTCGTTCTCATCCCCAAAGCCGGAAACCGTCCCGGTCGTCGTCTTCAAGCCATGATCGTCCGGAGCAAAGGACGCCGCCTCCGCCTCGTATTCCGCTCCTCCGGCAACCAGGCTGTCCAAATTGATATATTGGCCATCCGAGGCCATGACAAGCTCAATCGTATGCTCGCCCGCGGAAAGCTGCGTCTTGATGACCTTGTCAGCCATGCCGCCGTCCCAGCCTCCCGGCGTTACGCCGAATACAACGTCATCGGCAGCCAATTGCCCGTCGACAACGATATCGAAGGCCGGATTGTTGCCCGATCTGTACTTAAACACCAGCTCCTCGGCCGCCTGCTCCAAATTAACGTTGAAAATAACCGTCTGCCCCGCTTTGCCATGATCGTCGGTTTTGCCGAGCGAATAGGTTACGCCGCCCGTCTTCGCCACGACAGGCTCCCACCCAAGCTCGGCCGCTTCCGCTTCATATAAGGTGCCGTCCAGCTCGACGCGGTCAATTGCGATGCCTTCTTGCTCTGTATCCTGCTCCATCTTCAGGAGCACCGTATTTGCGGTCTGATTGCTGAACAAATAGACCGGCACTGTAATAAACGACCATTCCCCGCCTGTTGACGGGAATGTGAAGGCGCCTGCTTTTTTCCCGTTTACATAGATGCTTCGGACTACTAATTCGCCCGCATTGCGGTAATACACCTTCAAATCATATGACCCGCTCGTTCCGACCACTCCCAGCGACAGCTTCGCATAATCTCCTTTTTGCTTAAAGCCGTCCAAGTAGCTGATCTTCTCGGCGCCGTCTGCCGTTCCGTCATGCACTTCAATCTGTGGCGATGTGGCGGGCTTCCAGCCGAATGCCGCCTTCTCGGCTTCGTAGCGCTTGCCGCCAGCCTGCAAATAGTCCAGCTTCATGCCCGCATCCGACACGCCGTTTAGCTTCAATGTGACAGTATTATCGCCTGCATTCAGAGGCACATTAAAGGTTGAGCTGCTCTTGAACGAATCCCAATTGCTCGTCTTCGCAAAGGCGGCGTTCTCCAAAACTGTCACCCCGTTAACGATTAAGTCCCTTGTAACGACAGCCGTTCCCGCGCTATATCCAAACTGCAGCGGATAGGTGCCGCTTTCTTCAGAGTCAACATGAAACGTCACATAGTCCCCTTCGGTTTCGAAGAAATAGACATGACCGTACTTATCCACCTTGCAGCTGATCAACTCGGCGTATTCCGCCTCAAATTCCCGCTCAATCCCTTGTCCGCTTACGACAAGGCTGTCTACGTTCAGTCATAAGTCATTCGTATTCAACTGGAGCACGATTTTGTTCTCGCCTGCTTGGAGATCAGCCTGTACCGTCTTCTGTGCAATAGGATTGCCCCAGCCGGTCATCTCGTCGAACGTCACTTCCGTTTCGAGTGTTTGACCGTTTACGGTCAGCCTGCCGACCGGGCTTCCCGAGCCGTTATCATGGCCGTATTTCAAGGTCAAGTCATAGGTCCCTGCCGTTTCTGCGTTAATGGTCCAAATGATTTGATCCTCGTCTTTTTTGCCAAAATCGCCTACCCAGCCTGCCACCTGATTAATGCGGGATAAAAAATCTACCGTTTTCGCTACATTCGGGATATCGGAGGCCGGAAACGTATCGCCAACCGCCTGCTTGTAGTTCATGTAGCCTGCGATGACCATCGCTTTGCCGCCATTAGCAGCCCTCGTATCCTCGATAACCTTCTTGATGTCGCGGTAATTGTCCTTGTCGGTCCATAGCTCGCTGTAATCGAAGTCCGTCTTCGTACCGGGTCAGGAACCTCTGAGTAACCCCCGTTGCCGCCAACCATGTTGAATGTAACGTCGTTCTTTGAATCGTTATTTTCCGTTAAAGAATCCTTAACGGCATTAATGAGCTCATCATAGCTTCTGGAGAAATAGCGTTCGTTGCCTTCATAATCGTACAAATAATCGTTATCCGCCGCGCCCCACTGGTCAAGGTGAATGCCGTCGAATCCGAAGCCGTTAACGGAGCGGTTAAATTGTTTTGTGATGTAGGACTGCCATTCCGGGTTGCCCGGGTCCTGGAGGTACAAGGCGGAAGGCACCCAATCAAAGAAGAAGCCGTTCTGATACTTAAGCGGATCGGGACTCGGGAATATGGCATTTTTGTTGTAGAGGCCCCATTCCCGCTTGACGCCAAAATCCTCATAGTTTTCCCGGGCCGCATAATTCATCTGATAAGCCATGGCGGCCGAGCCGTATTTTTGAGCCGCTTCCACCTGCTGCTTAACCGCTATCGGATACAAATGCCTGCCGAGCAGATCGGAATAAGAGGTGTTTCCATCATAAGGAGCTGAAATAAAATTTCCATTCGCATCCTTGAGCGGTTTTCCGTCCGCATCCGTTTGAGAGTATACGGATACATCATGCCGCCACATCCAATCGTAAAACTGATAGCCGTTCAAATAGTACTCTTGGGACAGCTGCTTAATCTTCTCCTCGCTCTCTTTAGCAGTTTCGCTCGGAAAGTCCGACGTATAGCCGTATCGCGGAAAATGTGTCCACTCGCTGGATACGTCGACAGCCGCCGTCTTGAAATCACCCGGTCTGCCCTCCATATAAGCCTTCACGATATATCCGCGGAAGTCGGTTTTCGGCGGCTGCCACGACACGGTTAGATCGGAGCTTGTACCCTGCAGCACCGTTATTTTGCGGCTAACCGTTCCTACCAGCTTATTAACGAGATAAAATTCCAAAATAAGCTTGCCGCTAAAACCCTTAGTCTCGTTAAAGGAGAGCGTAAACTTCGCGGTTTCTCCCGGCGCATATCTCGCTTTGCCGATTGTCAGCTTCTTGATCGGCTCGGCTGGAATGGACGACCGCAGGCTTGCTTCCTCCGCATGAACGGAAGGCGGCGGGCCTATAACGGTGAATGAGGGGCCGAGCAGCATAACAAATGACATCGACATAAGTAATAACTTCCGCTTTAACGAACGCTTTGATTTTGACATTGCCAATCTCCTTTTGATTTGGTTTATAGCAAGCGCTTTCAAGCCACATCAAAACCAAGGCGGACGAAAATTCTCATTCGTACCGCTTTGGTCTGTCTGCCTATCGCATGATGCTCTACTTGTAATGAATCGTTAACAGATCCCAGTATTTCAAACTTGGAAGCTTCAGCTTAACATTGCCGTCCTGCTGCTCGAAACTCAGCTTAACAGGCGAACCGTTATAATAGTCCGGCGAGGCAAACATGATGCTGGCTACCTCCCGCTCTGTCTGAATGGTAATGTCTACATCTTTGCGCTCCACAGGCGCCGCCTGCTCGCCTTTG
This sequence comes from Paenibacillus sp. Soil522, assembly GCF_001428245.1. Taxonomy (GTDB): domain Bacteria; phylum Bacillota; class Bacilli; order Paenibacillales; family Paenibacillaceae; genus Pristimantibacillus. Next base: position 60,776 of record NZ_LMRV01000027.1, on the reverse strand, counting down.
TTGTCTTTCCATTCCATCGTCGTTGCATCTGTGAAGTTAATGAAATGAACGATGTCGCTGCCGTTTTTCCGCTTCGCGAAGGACCAAATCTTGCCTTGCTCAGGCGCTGAAGTAATGGCTGCATCTCCCGTGCCCGAAACGGCCACTTTCGTCTCTTCCAGTCCATCCCGCAAAATATTTTGATAAGCGACAAGGAAGTCGTAATAGCGAATGAGATGCTCTTCCAGCTCAGCCGGAATCGTCAGGTTTTTATTTGGAAAATATTCTTTGGCAAGCATGTTTTCCCCAAGCTCCAGATGGGAGCCGCCGGATGCGAAGATGACCGCATCCGTAAGCAGCACTCCCGGCGTGTTGAACTCCCCGCTTGAGTCGGCCAAATCATAGTTCATGTAAGCTGCAAGCACGGTGTTCAACTTATTTTTGCTGTACTTGCTGTTTTGGTCGATAATGTCCTTCAGGCTGCTGTACTTCGGATGCCCGTCCCATACTTCCGTATAAAGGAACTCGAGAGGCGCCTGAGTAGCCATAAAGGCCTGTCCGTACTGTCCCACCGCATTCATCACATAGTCGACATCCAGCTTCTCCTTCGCTGTTTTCAGGAAAGACACATACCCCTCAGCCAGCTTCGCGCTTTCCCCCTTGGCATTCCACAATGCTCCGCGGTCGCCTAATTGGTCGACATGCCAGCCGTCAAACGGCAGCTGCTTAAACACTTCGGTTTTCTTGTCGATCAGATAGTTCTGCCACTCGGTATTGCTTGGGTCATAAAGCATAATGTCGCTGGCCCAGCTATCCGGCAAGGGATGCTTATCCTGGTTCGTTTGAGTCGGATCCTTGTATAGAGCCCACTCTTTCTTGACGCCGTCCGCTTCCGCGCCCTCGTACGCGCCGAACAGCAGGTTATAGTTCATCGCCATCATATTTTTGCTGTGCGCGAGGTCAATATAGCCCTTGATCGTGTCCAAAGAGACCGGTCTGTTCGCAATATCCGGCCATTCCGCTGCCGGTTTATTGCCGTCCAGCTTCACAGGATCGTGATGCTTGTACTGCCAGTCATAAAATTGGAGACCGTTAACATGGAACCGGTTCAAGCGTTCAATGACTGCCGTCAATTCATCCTTGCTCATGCCGTGGAAGTCGGCCAAATAGCCGTAGCGGGGAAATTTTCTCCAATTCGCGGAAACGTCGACAGCGATGTTCTGATGATCCATCACCTCTCCCTTTGCCGACAGGAACACCTCCGCCATGTAGCCTTTGCCGTCTTCCTTTGGCGGCGTCCAATCCCAGGTAATTTGTCCGCCTTCCGCCTTTACCTCCTGCTCGCCGATCTTCTCGTCAAGATGACGATACTGAACGATCACCTTCGCTTTCGGCTCCGCTTTGCCCAAGTCCAGCTTGAAGCTAACCTTTTCGCCGGGACGGTAAGCGGCTTTGTCTGTGGTCAATCCGCTTATCATTCCTTGGCTGACCACCGTCTCCGCCGCGATCTCCGTTTGTTTGCTGCAGCCTGCTGCCAGAATGACAAAACAGCTCATCACTGCGATGGCAGCCGACTTCATTTTTTTGCGGATCACATTCATCTGTCCTTCCCTGTTCATCTAGTTATCCTTTCACTCCGCCTTCATTAAACCCGCCCTGCACAAATCTCTTCTGGAAAATAATATAGAGCAGTACGGTCGGTACGAGCGCTATAATAGAAGCAGCGAATACCCATGAATAGTTAGTTGCGTACTTGTCGTTGAACATAAGCAGCGCAACCGGCAGCGTCCGCAGCGCCTCTTCCTTGATGATGACGAGCGCCGTGAAATATTCCTCCCATGTGCCTTGGAAGGACAGCACCGCGAGCGTTGCGATCGCCGGCATCGATTGCGGCAAATAAATGTTCCAGAAAATTCGCCAGCTGCCGCCTCCGTCAATCAGCACGGACTCCTCATACTCCTTTGGAATGCTTTGGAAGAAGCCGCGGAGGAAAAACGTACTGCCGACAACGCCGCCGCCGATATAAATTAACCAAAGACCCCAGTACGTATTAACTAAACCAAATGATTTGATTATAAGAAACTGCGGGATAATGTTAATAACGCCGGGAATCATCATCGTCAGAAGAAACACGCGGAACAACAGCTCTTTGCCCGGAAAGTTAAATCTGGCGAATCCGTATGCCGTAAGACAGCCGAGGAACAGGCTTCCCGTCATAGACACGATCGTAACGAGCGAGCTGTTCAGGAAATACCTCGCAAAATTATTTTTGCTCCATACAAGCTGGTAGTTATAAAGATTCGGAATAACCGAAAATACTTCCTTAGGCCTTGGCAGCGAATAAGCCCCTTTAATGAAGCTGGTCATAATCATATAGACGAAGGGGAATAGAAAAGCCAGCGCCCCAAGTACAATAATGCCGTAAACCAGGAGCTGAATATGCCATTTCGTTTTCATCGCTTCCCCCTCCTACAAAAACCGCTGGTTACCGAATTTTTTCATCTGGGAATACGTGAGCAAGAACACGGCGATCCCCATCATGACGGCTACCGCGGATGCATAACCAAAGTTAAAGTTCTTAAATGCCTGCAAGTACATAAGGCTCGGAAGCGTTTGGGTCTGATCCATCGGGCCGCCCCGTGTAATAAAGTAAACCTGCGGGAAAAAGTTAAAGGCGCCGTTAACCAGATTTATAATAACGAAGGCGGTAACAGGGCCAAGCATCGGAACCGTAATGCTCCAAAACTGCTTTGTGCCGTTAGCGCCGTCGATCTGCGCCGCTTCATAATACTCCTTCGAAATGCCCTGCAGGGCTGCCAAATAGATGACGACACCCCAACCAACCGTTTTCCAAATGTGGAACAGCCAAATGACGATCATCGCCGACCAATAGTTTGAAAGAAAATTAACCGGTTCATCAAAAAGGCCAAGCTGTTTATAAAAGATAAAGTTGATCAAGCCGTATTCACCGCCCGCGAACAAGAAGCGGAACAGGAATGCGACTACGATCCATGACGTAATGATCGGCAAATAATATACCGTACGGAACACGATTTTGTGCTTGATAAAATGCATATTGATTAATACTGCAAATACGATAGCGAGAAACCAGTTGATCGGCACCGTTACTGCGACGTTCAAAAACGTATTTCGGATTGCCATCAACACTTTATTATTCGGATCCGTAAAGGCGGATACGTAGTTTTCAAAGCCAATAAAAGGATTTTCTGCATTAGGCATAATACTGTAATCCTGAAAGCTTATAATAATATTTTTGATCATCGGGTAGATGACAAATACGGCAGTACCCAAAACACCAAAAAAGATATAAGGCAAAACCTTTATCCACTGCTGCAAGCCCTTTTTCAACTTTACGCCTGCCGGAATTCGCTGTACGGGTTTCGGCTGCCCTACCACTGGTATAGACATGGTGATGCTCCTTCCTATCTTTCATCTAGAGTGAGCCTTCGTCTACCCTATGCGATAGACGAAGGCTCTGGCCTTGCCGTTACTTCGTTAAGATGGCTTCGATATTTTTCGCTGCCTCATCGAGCGCTTCTTTCGGCGAAAGCTCTCCGCGAATCGCTTTCTCGAATGCAAGGTTAACAATGCCTTCCATCTCGCCGTACTGCGGAATCGGCGTACGCGGCAATGCGGTTTCAAGCTGCTTCACGTACTCGGTAACGAACGGCTGCTCAAGGAAAGCCGGGTCGTTTGCTGCCGTTTTGTTCGTAGGGATAAGGCCAAGCTTGCTCATGATCTTCTGCGGCTCATCGCCAAGCATCCATTTCGCGAATGTCCAAGCTTCTTGCGGATGCTTCGAGTTTGCAAAAATAACGAGGTCCTCGCCGCCTACAACGGAACGGCTGCCGCCTGCGCCTGCAGGAATCAAGCCGCGAACCGTCTGCTCCAGCGGTTTGAACGCGGATTCCACTTCGTTCATGAGAATGCTGAAAAACCAAGGGCCGTCATCGATCATCATGTAATCATTGTTTTTCATGCCGTCCCAAGCGCCCGGCTCTCCGCCAAGAATCGTTGGCGTTACCAAGCCGTCTTTGTTCCATTGCACGATCGTTTCAAGTGCTTTCACGCTCTCCGGGCTGTTCAAGTAACCGTCTGCCTTCGTATAGTCCTCGTTCGTTAGCGAGCCGCCAAGGCTCCAGAAGTAAGGGGATGCCGCCCATACGTTCGCTCCCCCGATGCCAATACCGCCCGGCTTGCCTTTTGCGACCGCAAGCTTCGCTGCTTCTACAAACTCATCCATTGTCGCAGGCGCCGCATTTACTCCGATTTCATCCAATACCGCTTTGTTGTAAATCGCGATTTTTGTATTCGTATTAACCGGCACGCCGTAGTAGCCGCCGTTATAGGCATTCGTTTCCATCGGCGCTTCGAAGGAATTCGCTTTCAATTCATCGAAACCATCGTTTTTGCTGGCATCTTGAAGCGCTCCCATTTTTGCAAACTCCGGAACCCAGATAATGTCCATCCGCATAAGATCAGGTGCCGCATCGCCCGCTACACCGGCAATAACCTGCTCTTTCAAGCCCTCGTACGGCATTCTTGTCAGCTTGAGCTCGATGCCCGGATTCTCTTTCTCGAAGAGAGGCTTAATTTCATCCGTAAGCACCTTCTCTTCTTGATCGCTATAAGTATGCCAGTACTCGATCGTTACCTTCTTACCGTCCGCAGCAGGAGCGTTACCGCTTTCATTTGCCGGAGCGCTGCCTCCGTTATTTGCAGGTGCGTTATTGCCGCCTGAGCATGCCGTAATCGTGAAAGCCATTACCGCCGCCAGAACCCCATAAGAAATTGTTTTATACCATTTCATAGCTTTGACCCTCCTTTTATTTGTGCTGCTCCTTTATTATGCTAAGAACGGACCATTCAAGAAACCGTTTTCATTGCGAAAAAGGTGTCGCATTTTACTCCATTCCAAATGTAAATGTTTGGCTGGAATAAAAAAGGTGCATTATTTTTCTGCTTGAACAGAAAAATAATGCACCTTAAATAACAGTAATTAGATCCCTACTTCACGCGCTTTAAGCTATCCTGTTCATATCCGTTTTGTGTATATATGTTACTTTCCAATCCAATCGGCTCGAGAGGCGCAACCCGGCCTAACGATATACTGGCGCCTTGGACGGGAGCCGCCCATCGCACGCCATTCGCAATCACTCTCAAAACATCGGGGTGATGATAAATCGGGAACGTCTCATGTCCGGGGCGGAAATAAAACAGCTTCCCCTTCCCTCTCCGGTAGCAGCAGCCGCTCCGGAACACTTCCCCGCCCTCGAACCACGAGATGAATACCAGCTCATCGGGAGCCGGAATGTCAAAGCGCTCGCCGTACATTTCTTCCTTCGGAATTTCAATATAATCATTTAGGCCGTCCGCAATCGGATGTCCGTGCTCTATAACCCAAATCCGCTCCTTCTCGCCATCGTCGCGCCATTTGAGATCTCCGGTTTTCGTGCCAAGCAAGCGCTCAAATATTTTCGAGCCATGTCCGGAATGCAGAACGATTAGTCCCATTCCTTCCATAACGCGGGCGCGGACCTTCAGGGCGATGTCGTCCCGCACCTCCGCATGGGCGAGATGTCCCCACCAGATGAGCACATCCGTATTGTGCAGCACCTCGTCGCTTAAGCCGTGCTCGGGTTCATCAAGGACCGCCGTCCTGACTTCAAAGCCGTCCACTGTTTTCAAATAGCTGCCAATCGCGTTATGAATGCCTTCGGGATAGATGCTTGCAACATGCTCATTCTGCTTCTCATGCCGATATTCGTTCCATACGGTCACCTTTAGGTTAGCCATGAATGAGAACCTCCTGTCCGATTGTAATCCATCTTTCTTCCGTGAAGGACTGTACGATGGCGTCGAGCGTTACTTGATTGATGCAGCCATCCTCGATTGTTGCATCGAGACCGTCTCCCTTGCCGTTCAGCAAATCGAAAAAGGACTGCATCTGATTCGCTGCGAACGAGCCGGGAATTTCTATTTTACGGAATTGCTGCTCCTCGCCAAGCTTGATATGAATGGTATCCTCTTCCTCCAGGTTGTAGACGAGCGCTCCTTGCGTACCGTAAATCTCGATCTGCTGATAATTGCCGCGTCCATAGGCGAAACGGGAGATGCTCATCGAGGAGGACGCTCCGTCAGCAAAACGGGCCAGCACATGGCAGAAGTCATCTACATCAACCTCGCCCTTGCCATCGCCGCTTAGCTGGCCGCGCTCCTTCACGATCGTACCCGCATCCGCGATGACCCGAACCGTTTCACCGACGAGAAAGCGTTTAAGATCCAAAATATGAGAACCCAGATCACCGAGCGCACCCGAGCCGGACAGCTCCTTACGGAATCGCCACACGAGCGGAATATCCTCGTTGATACTCCAGCTTTGCAAATATTGACTGTATACGTGATTGATTTTGCCGAGTGCGCCCTGCTCAAGCAGATGCTTCGCATAACGAACCGCGGACTTATACCGATAGGTGAAGCAAACCATATGCGGAAGCGGATCTGAACCTAATGCCAGCCGAAGAATTTCCGCTTCCTTTGCATCAAGCGCGATCGGCTTCTCCAGCGCAAACGGCTTGCGATGCTTAATGGCGTCATATGCGATTGTAAAATGATTAATGTTCGGCGTGCCGATCGTAACGGCGTCCACCTCCGAATCCTTTAACATGTCCAAATGATTTACGTACCTGCGTTCCGGAGGAACGTTCAGTTCCTCTCCTTTGGCCAAAAGCGCTTCTTCATTGCAGTCGCAAATCGACCATACTTCTGCGCTGCCGCTTGCCAATATCCCTTCGATATGAAAGTTCGCGATGCCGCCAAGTCCGATAACGCCGATTTTCAGCTTTTTCATATGCATCATCCCATCCTTAAAGTCGCTTTAATTACAAACCCAGTATAGTTTGTGTTAAAATAAACGGGAATGTCAGATGGAGACTCTGTTTGTACAAAAGCGACTTTTATATAGCTAAGGGGGGAATTTGGATTGCTGGCTATTAACGTGGATTTGGTTCCCCGCATCAAAATTATGGGGTTTGTTGCCTACAAGAGCCCATGGATTCATTTCAAGCGGAATATTAACGAGTATGTGCTCTATTTTATCCGAAGCGGCGAGCTGCATCTCAAAGAGGCGGACAACCATTATGTGCTGAGGAAGGGCGACATGCTTATTCTTGAACCTAATTTGACCCATGAAGGTACGCAAAAGCATGTTTGCGATTACTACTATATTCATTTCGAGCACCCGGATATCAAATCGATCAAAGTCGATGATATGCTTGCTCTTGCCAACTATTTTATCGTGGAGCATGAGCAATCTCCGTTTATCCCGCATAAGCCTGCCATTAACGGTATAAATCCATACATCTGCTGCTTTCCCAAATTCCATACGATTTCTGATAAAACAAGGTTTAGCCTCGCGCTGCATGACCTAAATGAAATGCTGCAGCTCTATAAGCGCAGGCATTACAATCGAAGCCTAACTGCTTTAAGATTTATGCAGCTGCTCATCGAGCTGTCACGTGAAAACTTTATGGACGATCTGAGGCGCAAAGACCGCTTTCCCTCCAAGTCATTTGTGAAGGTTAATGCCCTGCTCGATTACATTCATCAGAACTACCAAAAGAAAATATCCGGCAGCGACATTGAGCTCGCATTCGAGAGCAACTACGATTACATGAATCGCGCCTTCAAGCTCGTAACCGGCCAATCGATAAGCCGGTACATCAATACGGTCCGCATCAATCAAGCAAAGGAATTAATCGAGACGACTTCTCTCGGCATAGGCGAAATCGGCTATTTAATCGGCCTTAACGACCCGTATCACTTCAGTAAAGTATTCAAGAAATATGTCGGCCTTTCCCCCACGCAGTATTTTAAGGGCATACGAAAAAATGAGTAAAAAACCTCCTGACGGATCACGTTCGGAGGTTTTTCTATGGGTGATATTCCCTTGTTGATATCTATCATGAGGGGACATTCATCACCAATTGATACTAGCAGATTTTACTAGAGATAGGGATATTGACCAGTACGAACGATCTGTCTCGTACGTATACTTACAATACAAGCTGCTGTTACATCTGAGAGAAAGGAGGAGCTTATTTCCTGCAACGAAGGAAACCGCATCCTTGAAAAGAGGTTAATACATGAATGATTTAATGATCATTATGACAATTTCCGCGTTCCTGTTCACGATCGGCTTCATCTTTTGGCGCCCGCATATCAATGAAGCAATACCCGCAACGATCGGCGCTTTGATCGTTCTCCTCAGCGGGAGCGTTTCGCTTACCGACCTCGGTCAAATCACCGCAACGATAAGCGGAGCCGCGGTTACCATTATAGCCACTATCGTCATGGCCATTGTATTAGAAAGCTTCGGATTCTTCTATTGGGCGGCCGAGTTGCTCATCAAAAAAGCCCGCGGCTCCGGCATTCGCCTCTTTTGGCTAACCAATTTGTTTTGTTTTCTCATGACACTGTTCGTAAATAATGATGGAAGCATCCTAATTACTACACCTATACTGCTGATGCTGATGCAAAATATGGGTCTTAAAAACCATCAGAAAATACCTTATCTGCTGTCCGGAGCCTTAATCGCAACGGCAGCCAGCGCCCCGATCGGCGTAAGCAACATCGTCAATTTAATCTCTTTAAAAATCGTTCATATGAATCTCTATATGTATACCGCCATGATGTTCGTTCCCGCATCGCTTGGACTTGTTCTATTGACTCTTCTTCTATTCGCTGTCTTTTATCGTACGCTTCCGAAAGAACTGCCGCCTGCTTCCAAATGGGGCCTCATGCCGGGAAGTCATCCGCTCCAGCAAAACGAACCGCAAGAAAACCGCAATCGCTTCATGCGCAATATTATTATTTTCATATTTTGCGTCCGCTTGAGCTTGTTTGCCGCATCGTATATCCAGTTTTCCGTCGCCGTTACGGCTGTCATCGGATCCGCTCTGCTTCTCGGCTGGCGATGGATCCACTTAAAAATTCCGCCTGCCGACCTGCTCAAAAAAACGCCGTGGTATATTCTTATTTTCGCCTTCAGCATGTATATTATCATCTACGGCCTTAACAATATCGGACTAACGGAATGGCTGATTCAGCTGCTGCAGCCTATCGTCTCGGGAAGCCTGCTCCATGCAAGCGTCCTAATGGGCGTATTGTTAAGCGTGCTGTCTAATTTATTTAATAATCATCCCGCTTTAATGGTCGGCACGCTCACTTTAACGAACATGGGTCTCGACCCTATGACGCTAAAAATTGCATATTTAGCTAGTGTCATAGGCAGCGACATCGGCTCTCTCCTGTTGCCGATCGGCACGCTGGCTACGCTCATGTGGATGCATATCGTGCAGAAGGCAGGAGTCCGTATCAGCTGGAGCCAATATTTGAAGGTAACCTCAATCGTCATTCCGATTACCGTCATTTTCACGCTCGTTCTATTGTCCTTTTGGGTTTCCTGGTTTTTTTAAAATATAAAAGAGACCTTCCGTAAGGAAGGCCGCATGTTATTTTATGTACGGAACAGTCCGTAGCCGTTCAGCGGAACGACAGGCTCACTATCCGCCCTGAGGCCCTGCGAGCGGCCATGGAACGCAACGTCGACAAGCCATTGCGTAAAGCTGGCAACGTCCATCGACTTCAGCTCCTGCAACGTAAAGAAGCCGGCAGCGTCAACCTCCACATTATCCGGAGCTGGCTCGCCGCTTACATATTCCATCTCAAACGCGACGTAAAGATTATGTATACTCCTCGGCTGATCGCGTAATGCGACGACGCTTTTGACGATGGCTTGTACGCCGCACTCCTCCATCACTTCTCTTTGAACGGTGTCTTGAATCGCTTCCAGCTGCTCAATGTATCCGCCCGGATTGGTCCATTTGCCTTTTCCAGGCTCCTGTGCCCTGCGGACGAGCAGAATTTTATCTTCTTTAACGACCAGCGCTCCGACTCCAATACTGTAGCTGCCCCAATGAATAAAGCTGCAGCTCGTACAAGCCATTCTCATCGTCCCGTCAACGCTGCGAGATTCCAGCTCATGACCGCATGCCATACAAAATTTTACTTCCACCTGTCTCACCTCTGCATTAAGCTTTTGTCTCATCAGATTATACGAATGATTTCAATCGCTGCATAGACCGTCCGTATGGAGGATCTTCAAGAATAAAAAAAACCGCTAGCCCCACGTTGCAGTGAAGTCGCGGCCGATCCTGTTTACTCTCTCCGGCGGTCCTTGACTTTCAGCCTATTTCACCGTATTTCTGCCTTTAGCCGCGCTGCCGCCTTTAAATGCGGTGCTGCCCTTAGGCATGTTTGCGCTTCTAGCGTTGGCCGTGCTTTTAGAAGCGGTTTCGCCTTTTTCGCCTTCGGCTCCTTTAGCGCCTTTATTTTTGCCAAACACCTTTTTCGCTAACTTCTTTTTTTCCCCTGCTTGCCAGCGGTTCCAGCCCTTCTTGTCCGTTCCTCTTCCGGTTCCGCCCTTACCCTTAGCACTACTCATATCATCACTCCATTATGCTTTCTATGTCGAGTTACCTGTTGCACATTTACATGAAATGCAGCAGCAGCATCTATACAGATCCTTGTTCCTCGTTATCATTATTAGTCATTATACCACTATTTCTGCATCCAACACGTCTGCAAGCAAAAGAACCGAGATCGCGGGGCTGCTGCCGCCAGCTATTTCGGTTCCGTTCAAATGATCATATTTTCATTCCGATTAGAGCCCTTTACAAGAATTGCCTGTCGCAGCCTGCCGCTTCTCAATAGGCATGAATCGAATCGCTCATGATTTTCCAAACTATACTTTTATAGCGTTCTGCCCGCAATACGAAAGCCTTTAAGGAATTTAACGCTTCTTCAGCCTGCTCCAGATAGTACTCATCGCCAAAAAGCATATACAATCTTCTGTAATCATTATATTCATCCAGCCATTCATTGAAGTAAGAAGAGGTCATGCCCATCACTCCCTTAGTTCGATCATAGAGCAAGAATATTATCTAGCAGATTCATCGTTTAAATATATTGCTAAGTTTTTAGAATATTCCCTCAATAATCGACGCAATTTATCGCCATTTTCATCCTATTCGCCATCCTGTAGATCGTAAGCGCATTCAAATCATCTCGTAGTCGTAGGAGCGGCAGCTGTTACAGGTAATCATACCATACACGCAGCAGCTTCTGAAGACGGCAGCCTTGGAATTGTTTATCTCCCATTCCACCTCTCCTTCCGTACATTCCTCTATCTTCTATTAAATAGCAAAAAGCAACAAATTAAAAGAGAAACTTCAAAATTTAATGTTTCCTATTTTTTACTCACCTAGTCAGCCCTTCGGCAGCTTTCCTGCTGTACCGCTACAGCTTATTTATGATACTTTATTTTATGAAGACCATTATTAGAAATGATCGGAGGTTTAACGGATGACATTAATCGAGCAAAACGCAGTTGTTCTGTTTCAAGGCGACAGCATTACCGATGCCAACCGCAACCGAAATGACGGGGAAAACCTCGGATCGGGCTATGCAAACCTTGTAACATCTCTGTTTACGAGCAAATATCCAGGCAAGCAAGCCACCTTCCTGAATAGAGGCATATCGGGCGACCGCGTCGTCGACCTGGAACGGAGATGGGAAGAGGACTGTCTCGCTTTGAAGCCTACTTGGCTGTCTATCTACGTTGGCGTTAACGACACTTGGCGGCGTTATGACAACAATAATCCGATGAGTGCAGGCGAGTACTACGCTACATATCAAAGACTGATTAAACGGGCGAAGGAGCGGCTGAATGCAAACCTCATTCTAGTCGAGCCCTTCGTGCTGCCTGTTAACGAGAGCCAGAAGCAATGGCGGGAGGATCTCGATCCGAAAATTCAAGCGGTTCGCGAGCTCGCCGGAGAGTTCAAAGCCTTGTACGTACCGCTCGACGGCTTATTCGCTCAGGCTGCCGCCCAGACGGGTCCCGCATATTGGGCTCCCGATGGCGTTCACCCGTCGCCTGCCGGTGCCGCACTCATCGCTAACGCATGGCTGCAAGCCGTTAAAGCACAATAATATGATACACAACAAGAGGAGCAGGACGCTTAGGCAGCCTGCTCCTCTTCTCGCCTGCCTTTTGGCTTCTAAACGTCGGATGGATAGCGTAAGCCCCACTGCTTCCTGATCGTATCTAACGTGTTCATGATAGCCAGCGTCTCATCCAATGGAATAACAGAGCTTTCGAGTCTGCCCTCGCGCAGTGCGTTCATCGCTTCCTCCGCTTCGAATGCATAGCCCGCGAATTGACGGTCATCGACGATCGATTCAGGCTCCGCGTCCTTTGCGTGAAGCGTGGCCGATTTGCCGAACAAAAAGTTTGGTATATGAATGTATCCTTTTGTACCATAAATATAAGCATCATTAACCATTCCAAGCTGAACCGCTCCGTTTAACGCTGCGGTCCGTCCGCCCTCATATTCGAACAACAGCGAGAACTGTTCATCTACGCCTGTCTCGCCAATTCGGGCGCTGCTCATAATATTTGCCGGTGCGCCGCCAAATATCATAGAAGCAAAGGAAACCGGATAAATACCGGCATCAAGAAGCGCTCCGCCGCCGAGCTGCGGATCAAGAAGGCGGCTCTCCGGCACCCAGCCGATATCAAAGCCAAAATCCGCTTTCAACACCCTCCGGCAGATTACCGATTCTAGCTACTGCCTCCGCCGCACCATTGAAGAGCTTGCCCTATCGCGGCCATATATTCCGGCTGCTGCAGCACCGAAAGGAAGTGCCCTGGCGTGAGCACGCATACCCGGCCTTCCCCTTGCTCCCTTAACCAGCCCGCCGGCTGCGTACCATGCTCCGACACCGAGGTCATAAATACTTGAATGCGCTCTTCAATGACCTCCACATGATAGTGCTCATCGTGTACAGTAAAGTCTTCCGCAGCCGGGCTGCCGAATACCGCCTTGTCTGTAAAAGCCATTGTAACCGGACAAGACTCCGGATGATGCTGAAACACACCGCCTGCCAGCCCGAAGAAAACGGGCTCATTCCGGTATCCCACCGTGCCTGCATGCAGAACAAGCAGCCCTTTTCCATGCTCGACATAGCTCTGGAACTGCTGCTGAATCTCTTCCGTAAGCCATGGCGTTTTATCGGACGCCGAAATTTGGTTCGACTTCGCGAGCACGATTACATCCTGCCGATCCATCCAGCTGCGCGACCACTCCGATGCATGCTGAATATAATCGAACTGGAAGCCCTGCATGCTGAGCGGCTCCAAGCCCGCCATGATCGTCTTGCCCGGATGCCAATAGTCGTCACAAATTACGCCAACCTTCATCTCGATCATTCCCTCCATCTAGTTAATTTCCTTAATTTAGATTATAAATGTTTCTGCAGAGCTTAGCTGTAACAGATTTAAGTTAATCGTTTGACCTAGTACTAAACAAACAAAATCAGGTGCATTTCTGCACCTGATTTTGTCTGGGATCGAAGGCTGCTCTTCCCTTCAAACTACAAATATTGCCTCAAATTTCGAAGGCTGATTGCCAGGCTTTCAAACGGATCACGCCTGCAAACATCCTGCTCGACAACAAACCATTCCACTCCCGTTTCCCGGCATGCATCAATGATGGCTTTGAAATTCAAGTTCCCTTCGCCAACCTCCGCAAATACCTGCTGATGATCGATAATTTCCAAATCCTTCAGATGGACAACGCCCATGCGTCCCTTCACCTGATGAATCGCTTCAACCGGATTCACTCCGCCTACATGCACCCAGTACGTATCCAGCTCGAAGCCGAATGCGGCCGGGTCGCTCTCTTCTCTCAAAATATCCATTCCGGTTCTGCCTTCGAATTTCTGGTACTCGAACTGATGATTATGATAAATGAATTGCAAATCATGCTCCTTCAACCGTTTTCCGATCTCGGACGCTTTCTTCGCAAAGGTTGAATAGCCTTCCGCGCTGGTCCGGTACTCTTCCGGGATAGAGCCTATCCCGACATACGCGCAATTCCACAGCTTGTGCTTCTGAACCGTATTGTCGAAGTCATTTACTAACGAATCGTAGCTAACATGCGTCGCGCATATCCGCAGCCCCGCAGCATCCGCAAATTGTTTAATTTTTTCTGGCGCAATAGGACCCACACCCGAAACCTGAACCGCTTGATAGCCTATATCCTTCACCTTACGCAGTGTCTGTTCCAAGTCAGCCTCAGTCTTGCAATAGTCGCGTAACGTATACAGCTGCACTGCGATAGTAGATAAATTCATAGATCCGCCGCCTTCTTATCAAAAAGTGATTTGCTAACCGTTTACATTAGTAATTGTAGCATTTTGTATGAAAGCGCCACTTTACTGAGGTTAGCGAACCATAGGCCGCCAATTGATTATAATTGACCAAAAACTGCATGATTGCTCGTAAAAACACTTTGTTTATCGAATCAGCACTTCCTTTGTCACCCGTGCAGGGAATCGCTCAATAACAGCGAATTATCCATAACTGACCATCCGAAACGGAGGGATCGAAATGGGTATTTTGAAAACGAAGGATGCCGCAGATCTGCTTTCCGTCAGCCAAACGACAATCAAACGTTGGGCTTCCACCTTCCCTAATTTCTTTCAAAAGGACCGGTTTGGCCACTATACCTTCTCGGAGCAGGAAATTGATCTGCTCATTCATATTAAAGACCGAATCGATCAAGGGGAAACATTGAATGGCATTACTCTCATGACTGACAAGCAGCCGCCATTGCCTCTTCAAGCTGAGACTCCCCTGCACACGCTTGACCCGTCTATGGAAGAGATGTTAAACAGAATCGAGCATATTGAACGCTCGATTGATCAGAAAGCCGACGAAGTCGTCTCGGTACAGCTGCTCCAGCAGCGCGAGGAACTCGCTGAGCTGCGCCAAATGATCAAACAATTAGCCGCATCCATAGAAACGATTCAGACGTCAAGCAGCAGCAATTACCCGTCACATGACGAGAGTCACCCGGCTGCCATCGCCAAGCTTGAGGCTGCGCCAAAGAAGCGCGGGCTTTTGCGTTCTTTTTTCTCATTCTTATAAGGCGATGGAATAGAGAGTGGCTGCCCCTAAGGTCAACAATGATCTTAGGAACAGCCACTATTTCTTTTTAAAGCTCTGTTATCCACTCAATCGGCTGCAGCAGCATTACCCGATATAAACAACGGCCCCATCCCGCTGCAATGCTTTGGGAAGCTCCGTCTGCAGCAATTCGATCCGGCTCGCCAGCTTTGCCATCCGTTCCCCGCCGGCTTGGCTTAAGGCCCACTGCTTCAACCGGGCCAGCTCATCCAGCACCGCAGGCAAATCTTCTTTCATGACGTCGATCCCGGTGGAGAAGATGGGCACCCACTTCAAGCCTAATGCTTCCGCGGCAGGCTCCCAGCATTCCGAGAAGAATGACTCGGCCGCGACGGGCACGTTGAATTTCCGTTCGAAATCATTGACGGGCTCGGGTATAAAAGCGCTAATGGACATTACGGTTTCCCTCCAAACAGAACGTTAAATGTATATTCCGGAAATTCCGCTCTCAGCTGATTCAAGCTATTCTCGACGGCGCTTCGGAGCGCCGGGGTGTCTCCATCCAGCCGGAATACGAAGTCGCGGATCGATTTAATCTCTTGCAAATCGGGCACATCGGGAGACCCGTTAGGTGTCGGCCTTGTCGAGACCGCTTTTTCCATCATATTTTCAATCCGCGTTCGCGTCTTTCCGAGTATTTGCTTGTCGGCAAATTGCTGCGGCGTCTGCGAGGGCTGTCCCGTTCGCGGATTGATGCGATCCAGCCCTTTGGCTGTCTTATCTTCGTAGAAAATGCCCTTCTCCAGATCGATTTCATCGAACTCGCCAAGCGGATTTCCCCGATGATCGACAATTTCGACCTCGTTGTACTGTTTACCTGCCACTGCTGCCTTATCGTCGTCATTATCATCTTGCTTATCCTTATCCTCCGGAGCATCGTCATCCGGCTTCTTCGGATCTTCCGGATGCTTGCCGGGGCCTGTGCCATCGTTCTTCGGTGGTTTATTGGGAACGTCGGCATCCGGTCTCCGGAAGCCCAGCTTATCGAGGAGCTTGCGCAAATAGCCGCGCCCCTTCTTCCCCGCCCATCCGAGCGCTCTGCCAAACGGTATTCGGCTTAGTATAATGCCTGCCGCTGCGGCGAGTGCATTCTCGGGCGTCAGCAGCTTCTTGGGATCGCGGATATAGCCTGCAATCTCATGTCCGCTGCCGGCGATACCCGAAGCAGTCAGCGCGATGCCGACAGCCGGCCAAAACCCGACGAACAGCAGCGATAGCGCAAGAGCGCCTAGCATGATCGCACCTTGCTCATACCATTCCAGACGATCCCACCAATTTTGCAAGGAGTCGAACAGACAAGAGAAGCAAGCCGTTTCATCGTCGCCCAAGTAGGCCTCCATGCCTGCGAACAGACCGGCTGCAAGCAGTACGGCCGCAAGTCCGGTAAGCACAAGGTAAACAACCCTCATCCGTTCACGGACTTGCTCCTGTCTGCCTGCCGCTTCCTCGTTTCCATAAAGCAAATTAAATCCAAGCTCCCGCCGCTCCCGGTAGAAGCAGAGCCAATAGCCGAATTTCCCCCGGTCCAGGAAAAGAACGTGGACGATGTTCCACAGCTCAGAGAACGGATTAAGAAGAAACTCGTTCGGCAACGCAGGAAGGCTGCTCTGTACTTTGTTCAGCGACCAATAATCAGCAAACAGCGATGCCGTAAGCATCATAAGGAACACCGGCTGCGTCTTATATCCGTTGCCAGCCCATTCATGAAGGGTAAACAGCCAATCCGGCAGCTTGTACTGGCCGTTATAGGCAGCGTGGTCCAAGATTGACCAGAGCAGAATCAGTGCCGGGAACAGAAAAACCCATCTCGTCAATCTTGTCCGCAGCCGGTAAGCGATTCCGCAGGCCAGCGCGATCATGGCGGTATGTACGGGATGGCCGACACTCATCATCGATGGCAGCCAGCTTTCTTCGAAACGTCCGGGAAACAGCGCGAACAAGTCCCAGTGGATCGTTTCGCCGCCCAGCAACGTATGGCTGTAGCCAAACTTATCCCCGATTAAACCTGAATTCAGCCATCGGCGGGATAACTCCTCCATCAGCTGGAAGCCGACTCCCGCCGCCGCGCCGATCAGCGTATAATCGCTTAAGCTCAAGGCGGAAGCGCGGCGCGAGAACAGCAGAAAAACGCCGAGCGGAAGGAGCTTCCACGTTTCCTCAAAAATCGGCGTAATGACGGCAACGGACCAGGTGTCGGATGTTTGCCCGCCGACGAGCGCATGGACGGCATTGACCGTAAGCGCCGTGATCGGCACGACAAGAAAGATGCCCGCCAGGACGAACAGAACGACAGTCTTCCACGGCAGCGTTTTGCTCCGGCACAGAAACCAAAATTGCAGCAAGACATAAAACGACCATAAATATTGAACCATCATGGTGCGGGAGTCTTCAATGAAAAACAGGCTTAAGACAAACGCAGTCAACGAAAGCCATGAAAAGATCGTGTACGCCAACCTGATAAACGGATATTTCGCAATCCATGCTTGGCATAACCGGTAAATGGCCTCGAGCCGGTCCCGGATTCCGGTGCGAATGAACCAAATCGTATTCGTTACGGTCGCCTCCTATTCGCATGCCGCAATTATTCACTCACTTTATCACAACGCAAAACAGGAAACATCGTACAATTTTCCCACATTAATGAAGCCGGAGTCCGGGGAGATTTTGACTATGAGCAGCAAACAAATGATCAATCGAACAGGCATTTATGATGTTCAGCCAACATGAAAAAACAGCGCAAAAGGAGTCATGCACCCTCGTGCATGGAATCTCCTCTTGCGCTGTTTACCGTTAGCCTTCTAGCCTTCAATCAGCTGCTTATAGACGTCCAATTGACGCTGCAGCTCGGCAAGCACCTTGTCGTAGCCGGCCGTTTTCAGCTTGCTGCGGAACTCCTCGACAGCTTTCGCAGGATCTCCAGCTTTGCCGTACGTAATCGCAGGTCCCATCTCGCCCGTAACCTGTGTGATCGCTGTAAGCTCGGCTTCAACCGGCGTCTTATCGAATACGAATTGACCGTAAGGATAAGACTTTTTGATTTTGTCATATTCCGCGTAGAGCGTTTCTTCCAGCTGATCCCATGTCGTCGCGCTCGGAATTTCGAATTTATCGACCCGTCCGCCCCAGAAATCGGCGTAGAAGGCATCCTTAGCTTCGTCATAGCCTTCCGGCTGAACACGCTTGCCGTCCTTGATTTCATATTGCACGCCTTCCAAGCCATAGTTGATGAGGTGATAAATTTGCTCGTCATTGCGAATCAAGTCGTAAGCCATGAGCGCGCGTTCAGGGTTTTTGCTGTGTGCGCCTACGGATGTTCCGCCATGCGTGATGGACAGCTCAGTCAGATTGTTGCCCGATGTCCGCGCAAAAGGAAACATTTGCAGCTCGGAGCCAGGCTGATCCTTATCCATCGTAACGCGCAGACCGCCGAAGGTTTGCGTATGATGCTGATCCAGTCCCGATAATCCGGCACGCAAAGCGGAACGGTTATCGTTTTTGTTGTTCAGCACATCCTCGCGCCAGTAGCCTTTATCCGCCCAGTCTTTCATAAGGGTAGCAAAATGAAGGAAGGTATCCTCGAATACCGGGCTTACTACCGTATATTTCTCTTCAAACGATTTAGTCGTAAATACAGGCAAATAGCCAGTCGAAATCGGAAGTTCTAAATTATCCGTGTAGGATTGCGCATATCCGCCAAATGTGCTTACTGATGCAACGGCATCCCATGGAATAACGTCTTCTTTGTTGTCCTTAACGAACTGCAGATATTGACCAATGCCATCCCAATCCTTGATCGGCTCGGTCATGCCCGCTTCCTTAGCCCAATCTCCGCGGTAGAAGAAGCCATGATTAACCCATTGCGTATAATTGTTTTCCGGAATCAGCACGATATTCCCCTTATACTTGCTCTCCGACCAATCCTCTTCCGGGATGGAGCTCCACGTTTGAGGCGCATATTCCGGCAGCAAATCATCAAGATTCATGAAGGCTCCCCGCTGCGCATTGCCCCAAGTATCAAGCCAGTCGGTACCGATCGTAATTAAATCTACCGGTTCGCCTGATGCCAGCAGCAGGTTGTATTTGGTTTGCCAATCTGCCCATTCAACCCACTTCCACTCCAGCTCGGCGTTAATTTTTTCTTTCATCAATTTGTTTACTTCAGCGAGCACTTTCTCGAACTGCCCGTTGGTCGGCTTATTGCCCAGTACGACGTAGCTGATTTTTACGAACTTGGACGTATCTGCGCCTTTATTGCCCGCTGCCGTATTCGTGCTGCCTTTATTGCCTGTGCCCTCGTTCTTGCCGCCTACCTTACTTTCTCCATTGTTGCCCGAGCCTGAACAAGCTGCAAGGCTGAAGATCATGATGATCGCGATCATCAAAGCGGAAACCTTCTTGAAATTGGACATAGCGTTACTCCCCTTTGTTTTTATGAATCGGGCATTGCCCGTTATGTGAAGAGGCCCTTTATAGACCCCCGGCACATCAGCCTTTTACAGCGCCAACTGTAATTCCTTTGATGAAATACCGCTGCACAAATGGATAGAACAAAATGACAGGCCCCGTGGCTACAACTGCGGTAGCCATCTTCATCGATTCCAGAGGCATGTCCCGGAGCTCCACATTAGAGGCGGCCGCGGAATTGCGGATAAAGTCTGCGCTGGTAACGACGTTATACAAAAACAGCTGAAGCGGACGGTACTTCAAATCCGGCGACAGAAAAAGCATGGAGTTGTACCACTCATTCCAGTAGCCGAGTGCGATAAACAGACCGATTGTCGCTAACGCGGGCGTGGTCATCGGCAAAATCAGCTTCATAAAAATAGTAAAGTCTCCGGCGCCGTCGATTTTAGCCGATTCGGTAATTGCATGCGGAATGGAACGGACAAAGCTCTTCATCATAATAATGAGAAACGGACTGAGCAGCCCCGGAAGCAGAACGGCAAGGTAACTGTCCTTCAAGCTCAAATACTGCGTCACCAGCAGGTAAAACGGGACAAGCCCGCCGGAGAACAGCGTTGTGAAATAAATGAAAAACGAGATACCGTTACGGTAGCCGAAATCCGGGCGCTGCAGCGCATAGCCGGTCATCGCTACGAGGAAGAGGCCCAGTGCGGTGCCGACAACCGTGATCCCCATCGTGACGAGATAAGAGCCGATAATAAGATCAGGATTTTCAAAAACGATTTTGTAGGCAAACGTGCTAAAGTCGCGCGGCCAAAAGTTAAAGCCGTACTTCTTGATCGTGCCCTCCGCTGTGAGCGAGGTGCCGAGAACGAGCAAGAAGGGCAATAGACAACATAGCGCAAAGAACGAAATGAAGAGATATCCGAAGACTTTAACGACAATTCCGCTTATGTCCGTACGAATGCTCCGTGATTCTTCCGTATTTTCCATATTCGACACCTCCTAGAATAACGAGTTTTCGGGCGAAGTCTTCTTCACGAGCCAGTTAGCGGTCAAGACGACGACAAAGCCAAATACCGACTGATAGAGGCTCACGGCGCTGCCGATCGAGAAGTTGAAGTTTGTCATGAGGGAGCGGAACACATACGTTTCGATAATATCCGTCGTTGGATACAATGCCGTATTGTTAGCTCCCACCAGGTTGAAGAACAGACCGAAGTTTCCTTTGAGAATGCCGCCGAGCGAGAACAGCATCAGAATGATGAAGGTAGGCTTCAGCCAAGGAAGCACGATATAAATGATGCGTTGGAACGCATTGGCGCCGTCGATTTCCGATGCTTCGATAATCTCGTTATCTAGCCCCATAATAGCCGCAAAATAAACGATGGATCCGTATCCCGTCGACTGCCACAGGAAGGTCAGCACGATAATAAACGGCCATATTTTCGGATCGGAATACGTCTTGACAGGCTCCATGCCCAGAGATCCTAAAATACTGTTCAGCAAGCCGTAATCGTAGCTCAAAACGTTGTAGGCGATCAGGCCGATAAGGACCGCCGATATAAAGTGAGGCAGGAACATGAGCGTTTGCGTTACTTTTTTGAACCATTTCCTGCGGATCTCGTTCAGCAGGATGGCGACAAAAATTTGCAGCACATTTCCTAAAACGATGAATACAAGATTATAGGCAACCGTATTGAACGAAAGCCGCCACAAGTCTCCGTTAATGACGAGAAAGCGAAAGTTATCAAATGCGACAAATGGACTTTTGAAGATGCCGTCGGAGTAATTGTAGTTAATAAAAGCCAAATACAGGCCGGGCATCGGCAGGTAGGCAAAAACGATAAAAAAGATGATGGCCGGCACGCACATGAGCAGCAGCGTTTTGTTATTCCAAAATCGTCTCAACTTGGCGCTGCTCGTTCGCTGCAGCTTTTTCGCGGGCACCCTTTCGACTAAAGCTGTTTCCATCCTCATTCCCCTCTCGTTGTCATAGGCTAGACGGCTATGAATTGAACCGATTCCAATCGGCCTTGCGTATTCCGGTCCACCGCTTCCACTAAAATCGCCAGCCTTCCCTTATCCGCCTCATACCAGGCTCCCGGCAAATAGAAGGAATCCGGGCTTCCGCCCGAAAAGACAGGCCGGCTCGCATCGTTGCTTGGCAGCCAAATCCGTCCAACGATCCGCTCCTCTAAGAACACAGTCAGCTTAAGTCCTGACCCGGCTGCCCTTGCACGCCAGCCCGTCCCCGCTTCCGAATTGACCGTAGAAGCATACAGCCAGGCTGTCTCGCCCGGCTCCAAGACGACGGGGAGCTCTGCCGATCTTACATCCGTCCGCAGCATCTCTGCATGCGCGAACAGCTCCTTCTCCTCCGCTCCGCTAACCGACCACTCTGCAGCAGCGACGCCTTCATACAAGTACACCTGTCCGGACGGTAAACCGAGCACTCTCTCGACGTATACCGTCAGCTCCACTATTTCTCCAGCCGTTACATGCTCAGAAATATCGAGGTAGGGGTCGAACGGATTCACCGCTCCGATCTCCTTGCCGCCTACGAACAGCCGGGCCAATGACTGGATGCCTTGGAAATGCAGCGTCCAAGAGCTGGCAGACTCGGATGCTTGGAACGTTTTCCGGTAATATTCGAACGCCGGGTGATCGGGAGACAGCCAGCCCCCAAAGTTTACGACCGGCCACAAACTGCAGTCGGGTGATGCAGTCAGCTCCGTGCGCAAGGCCCGATCCGCCGTGCGATATACGCTCCAATTGCGGCTGAGGTCACGAATCTCCGTTACGGCCGACAACCCTGTAAGCCCCTTCATCGCATGCAGGCGCAGCCCGGGCAGTCTAGCGTCGTCAAAGTTCGAATGTCCCCAAATTTCTACTCTGGCAAGCAGCCTTTCGTCACGAAGACCGCCGCTGAGCGGCAGGAAGGAGCTGCCTCCGCCCGGCGCAACCGTACCGGCGTATTGGCCTCCCGCATACAGCGATATGACGTCACTGCCCTGCCGGATCAGCACCCCTTGTACCGCCTTATCTTCAGGCAGCCGAACTGCCGCTTCATACCAGGCGTAACCGCGGTATATGCCGCCGTGCTCCAAGTAATCCGCCTTCTCCTCAGTGGGCCGCCCGCCCTCGGCTTCCGCTGTCATCGGCACTGCAGCATCGAAGATGCGGAGACGCCAATCGGCTGCCGCCTCCTCAGAGGTTTCCGGGTAAAGCAGCGGTTCGCCATACTGCATGACGCCGCAATCGTCTACGCCTTCCGCATAAAGCGCTTTCATTCTGTCGGTTATAAACAGCTTCAGCTCACGCCCGTCAGCAGTAAGAATCGTACAGAAGCCATCCTCATTCCCGTCAAAAGCTACCGTTAACCGGCTTTCAACCGATTCGGCCGTTACATTGACCGCCTTCACTTCAAACGGCGCTTCGAGCTGCAGAATGATTTCTCCTTTTCCTTCGGTATGAAAGGCAAGGCTTACTCCTTCATAGGAAGATTGTGCCATATAAAGCTCTGCCGTCGAACTTTCAAGCTGTCCCCCGCAGCCCCACAGGCCGAGCGGAACCTGGAAAGGAAGCGCCAGCGATCTTCCGGCTCTGAGCGTGAGGCCGATTTCGGCTGCAGCATTCGCTTCGCCGGCAATGACAACTGCTGCCTCTTTATCCCTGTCATCCAGATTCGTTACGAACAGAAGGCTTCCGCCGCCTTTTAGCTGCAAGGCATAAGGACCGGCCACTCTCCCGCAATCTCCGGCCATCGACCATTTGGCGGATACGCCGCTATCTGCCGCAGCCTCTGCAAGCGGGGCTCCGTAAGCCGCGATTAGCCGGCTTAGCAGCCTGCCCTCATACGCTTCCCCGCGGATATGACCTTCCGGAGAGATCATGCCGCCGAAATCATAATCCGAGGTCATGAACGCCAGCGGTTTGCCCCAGTTGTTCGTCGCGTTCGTAAAGCCGAAATCCGTACCCGACACCTGAAGATAAGGACCGAGCAGCTTGACTCCGCAGGAGAGCAATCTGCGCAGCAGGTAATGCGACCGATTCGTCTCCGTTACGAGCAGCGGGTAACCGAGTTTAGCTGCGGCATTGCCGTAGTGAAGCACCTTCTCCTCAAATTCGGCCTCCCGGTTATCCGGATAAAAGTTGCAGGTCGGCACCACATTGTCCGCGAGCCCCGAAGCTTGAAGCAAGCCGCCTTGCCCGGCGCAGGCGAACAGCGGAACCGTAATGCCGTGCTGAAGCGCCATATCGCGCAGGGCAGCTATATATCCTTTTGGGTCCTGGCAATCATAGAAATCAAGCTCATTATCGAGCTGAACGCCGATCACGGTTCCGCCCTCTCCCGCTTGACTCGCCTTCAATAAAGGCAAAATGCGGTCAAACCAACCCGAAACGCAGCTTAGAAAGCCGGGATCATTGTCACGAAGCTTCAAGCCTTTAGTCAGCAGATAGGCGGGCAGAGCGCCTCCATCCCATTCGGAGCAGATGTAGGGACCCGGTCTTGCTATGACGTATAAGCCTGTCTCCGCCGCCGTTTTCAGAAATGCGGCAACGTCACGCTCCCCGCTGAAATCCCATTCCCCTTCCGCCGTTTCGTGATAGTTCCACGGAAAGTAGACATCGATGCTGTTATAGCCGAATGCTTTCAGCTGCTCCATCCGCTCCTTCCAAAGCGCTCTTGGAATGCGGAAGTAAAACAGCGAAGCGCATAGCAAAATATGAGGAGTTTCATTAATTTTCACGGCTTCCGCATCAAACTTCACAACCGCTCTTGCTCCGATTTCCATATTCATGTCTTAACCCCCAACGGAATTGGCTAAAAGCATTATTAATGTAACCCGTTACATGTAACCCGTTACATTTTTAAATAAAAAATAAATACACTCCATGACCGGTATAATCAGAACAACATTTCTGCACGGTAAACTGATGTGTATTTACGTGAAGACTCGATTGAAAGCGGCAGCCCGGCTATTATGTAACGGGTTACATTTTTGCCGGCGACACTATTCAATCTTTAGACATCTTGATTTTATTCAACAATGTAAGCGTTGTCAATATCTTTTTTTTAAAAATATTAATTACTTATTAACCATTTCCATCTCTGGGAGGTGCTGTAGATTCTCTTACAATGAGCTCAGGTCTTAGCTTCAAACTTTTGCTGACCTTATTTTTCATAATCATTTGGTGGAGCATCTCAGCCGCGCTCCGTCCTGCGTCATAGCATTTCAGTGAGATGGTCGTCAATTCAGGGATGCTGTTAGAGGCATACGGAATGTCGTCAAATCCGACAAGCGATAGATCCTGCGGCACCCGAAGTCCCGCTTTGCTCGCCGCCTTCATCACCCCGATGGCGAGAAGATCGTTCGCGCAAAAAACAGCGGTCGGCCGCTCGGACAGACCAAGAAGCTGATTCAAAAATGCCTTTCCGCTATCTACAGAAAAGCCGCCGTTCAATATCCATTCCTTCCGAACTTGCAAACCGTTTTTCTCCATCGTTTTCACAAAGCCTTGAATACGCTGGATCGTATTGGACATATGCCGAAAGCCGCCAACGAAAGCAATGTCGCGATGACCGAGATCAATTAAATGCTGTGTCGCTAATTCAGCGCCTTCTTTTTCATCGGTATATACGCGGTTCAGCCCTTCGCCCGGCATATTGCCGTTAATTAACAGCATCGGCACGCGCTTGCTGACCTCAACAACCTCGTTTACCAATTCTTTGCTAGGCTTGGCCAGGTTGATCCGGCCGCCTAACATAATAATGCCGTCTACCTGCTTCTCGATAAGAATATTCAAATATTGCGACTCGCGCACGTACTGCTCCTCCGAATCGCCGTTTGTCGAAACGGTATCGCATAGAAAAAACGTGTAGCCTTTACTTCTCGCTTCCTGATCGAGACCGGCCAACACTTCGGGGAAAAAAGGGTTCGTAATATCCGGTAAAATGACGCCAATCATCCCGGTTTCCTTCTTAAACAGACTTCTGGCAAGCGCATTCGGCTGAAACTGATGCTTCGTGATCAGCTCCATTATCCGATCTCTCGTCGATTTTTTTACCGGAGCCGTGTTGTTGATTACGCGCGACACAGTGGCTACTGAGACGTTTGCTTCCCTAGCGATATCATATACAGTAACCTGCTTAATAGCTGTTCACTCCTCTGACTATAATTTCATTCTTCAGTAGAATAACAGACTTTTGATGAAATGAAAACGGATGATTCCCTTTATTTGTAATTACTGCAGCCTAAAGTGCACATAAAATATCGTTCCCTTTTCGCCGGTCTTCACTTTAATGACCGCATCGTGCCGGGCGGCAACACCATAGCTTACAGATAAGCCGAGCCCGGTGCCATTCACTTTTGTACTGAAGAAAGGAGTCCCTAATTTGGGGATCAGCTCTTCTTTGATCCCGCAGCCTTGATCCCTTACCTCCAAGACAACTTCGTTTTCTTCCCTGTACGTTTTAAGGGTTAATATTCCTCCGGAAGGCATCGCGTCCAAACCGTTGAGTGCGAGATTTAATATCAGCTGGCGAATTTCTTTTTCATCCAATTGCAATTCAGGGCAATGGTCAAGTTCAAGGTTGACATGATGATTATCGCACATCGCCTTCGACTGGATTAACGGAAACAGCGCTTCAACCACAACATTTAGCTGCTTTATTTTACGGTTTGTCGGGTTCGTGTTAGCAACGGCGAGAAACTCCGTCACGATGTTATGAGCCCGATCCAGTTCTTCAATCATAATATCCGTATATTCCGCTGAAGGACGACTTCTTGACAATTGTAAAAAACCGCGTACAGTTGTCATTGGATTACGGATTTCATGCACAATTCCGGCTGCCATTTCCCCCGTCAAATTCAGACGGTCCAGCCTGACCATTTCCTTCTCAAGAAACAGACGTTCCGTAATGTCAGTCACTACGCTAAGCAGGCATTGTTCGCCATGTATCTCCAAGATTTCAGATGACATTAATCCTTCACGCAGATCACCGGATTTCGTCATATAGCTTATTCTTACATTTTTATCCGGATTTCCCGGTTCATAAATATCCTCAACTGCCCCCTTTCCATCAGAAGCGATAATATATTGCAGCAAATCTGTAGTCTGGTTGAGTACCTCCTCTTGCCGATAACCGGTAGCGTTCAGAAAACTATTATTCACATTAATATATCTTCCATCCTTAAGCGATCTCAAGGCAACTACATTTGGAGACGCATCGAATATTTTACGGAAACGTTCCTCCTCCATTAGCTTGCGTTCGGTCACATCGCGAATGCAAAAGACGCATATACGCTGATCTTCTATGCTTGCTTCTCCAGTCTGGACATCGGCCGGGAATATACCTGTATCTTTTCGCAACCCCGAGGTTTCAATGATCTTACTTAGTTCCTGCTCCTCTGAAAAATGGAAAAATATCGCAGGGACAAGGGTGTCGATGTGCTGTCCAATTAACTCTTCGGGGCGATAGCCGAACATTCGCGCCACTGCGGAACTAACGGTTAACATTTTCCCTTCCTCGTCCGTAGTAACGATGGTATCGCTGGATGTTTCACCGATCACTTTCATTAATTCGTTCTGGAGCTTAATCTGCTCCTGATATTGATGCATTTTCACAAACGCTTCTACTTTCATTTTTAAGGTTTCCGAATGGAAAGGTTTGAATATATAGTCTATCGCGCCTACGGAGTAACCGTGTTTGACATGCTCCATAGCCTGACTGATTGCGGTTATAAAGATGATCGGGATATGCTTCGATTTTTCTCTTGATTTGATAAGGCTTGCCGTTTGAAACCCGTTTAAACCGGGCATTTGTACGTCCAACAAAATTACCGCAAAGTTTTCAGAAAGAACATACTTCAATGCTTCCTCGCCGGAATTTGCACTGAACAAGCGATAATGAGGGGAGTCCAACAAAGCTTCGAGGGCTAGTAAATTTTCAGGGCGGTCATCCACCAATAAAATATTTACTTTTTGAACGCGGCTACTTAAATTTTCGATAAAGCATTTCATTCGCATCCATCTCCTCATAATTCGCTGATTGGCTGGTAAAGGCAATGCTTTCCTTATTCCCAAGTCCCAGAAATCCGGACAATACTAAACTTTCGTAGAACAAATTATGAACACGATTTAGTAAGACATTATTAAAATAGATCATGACATTTCGGCAAATGATCACATGAAATTCATTAAACGAGCCGTCGACGGCTAAATTATGCTGGGCAAAAACGATATTTTCACTCAAAAAAGGGTGGAAAACGGCTCGCTCGTATTTTACGGTGTAGTATTCACTAAAGGCTTTCGCCCCCCCGGCATTTACATAATTTTTTGTGTAGGTTTGCATTTTTTCGAGTGGGAAAGCGCCATTTTTTGCTTCTTCAATGACATCTTCATTCATATCCGTGGCATAAATTCTTGTTTTGTGATGCAGGCCTTCCTCGTATAAAAGAATGGACATCGAATAGACCTCTTCACCTGTTGAGCAGCCTGCGTGCCAAATCCGAATAGAAGGATAGTCACGAAGTAATGGTACGATTTTTTTCCGGAAAGTCATAAAAAAATTCGGGTCACGAAACATTTCCGTCACGTTAATGGAGAAGTCCGACAGCAGCTTTTTTAACACCTGGCGATCATGTAGAACCTTCTCCTGCAAGCCGGAAACGGTGGATAAATTTTCGGCATGGATTCGATGCCATAATCGACGACGAATCGAAGGGGTCACATAGTTTCGGAAGTCACATCCATAATGTCTATAAATAGCTTCCAGGAACATTTCCATCTCGATCTTTTCCAGCTCATCCATTTCTTCCGCTTCAATCGTCGCGTAAATGTCAAAAGGTTTGTTACGCATACGATCCCGCCTGTCTGTACAGCCAAACCTGCATTAACGAGAAAAGCTGCTCCAAGCTCACAGGTTTGCTGATATAATCCGAGGCGCCAGCCTCCATGCATTTCTCTTTATCATCTTTCATGGCCTTCGCCGTAAGCGCAATAATCGGCAAGTAGTGAAACTCCGGCATTTGCCGTACGATACGCATCGCTTCATAACCATCCATCTCCGGCAGCATAATATCCATAAGGATGAGATCGATGTCCGGATTGTCCTGCAGGACACGAATGCCCTCTCTTCCGTTTTCCGCAAACACCACTTTCATTTGTTTGTTTTCCAAGGCGGCTGTGATAGCAAATATATTGCGCATATCGTCATCGACAATTAACACTTTCTTACCCGCGAAGAAAATATCCTCATGGTGTATGACAGGAGCCTGCCATTCCTTCTCTTCAAATTCAACATGAACGATCGCGGCTTCATCATTAT
This sequence comes from Paenibacillus sp. Soil522, assembly GCF_001428245.1. Lineage (GTDB taxonomy): Bacteria > Bacillota > Bacilli > Paenibacillales > Paenibacillaceae > Pristimantibacillus. The sequence goes on along the minus strand of NZ_LMRV01000027.1, from coordinate 31,944 downwards.
TCATAGGGGGCTCGGCTGCCGTGCTCCCTCCATAACCTGGTAATAGAAGCGTAAAAGTGCTCCCTTTCCCTTTATCGCTGCTAACCTCAATGAAGCCATCCAACAAATGAGCCAATTCCCGGCTGATCGAAAGTCCCAATCCCGTGCCTCCGTATTTCCGGCTGGTCGTCCCGTCCTCTTGTTGAAACGCCTGAAATACGAGGCTCAGCTTCTCTTCCGGAATTCCTATGCCTGTGTCCGATATGGAAAAGGCAACGGCCGCTTCCAGATTTATCCGTCCACGGTAATCGGAGAAAATTTGGTTGTCCGCTTTGTGTATGCGAAACGCCACTTCACCATGTTCCGTAAACTTAAAGGCGTTGGCCAGTAAATTCCTCAATATTTGCATTAATCGATGTGTATCGGTACAGATTGTCGGCGGTAGTCCGGCATCCAGCTCTGTTGTAAATTTCAGCCCCTTTTGCTGCGCGGCCTGAAGGAATTCAAGCTCCGCAAATTGGCAGATGTACGTTAAGCTGACCTCATCAGGGACAATCTCGATTTTCCCCGACTCGACTTTGGACAAATCCAGAATGTCATTGATTAAATGTAACAAGTCATTTCCGGATGAATGGATCGTTTGAGCGAACTTCACTTGATTCTCCGTAAGATTGCCTTCAGAATTCTCAGCAAGCAGATTGGACAGGATCAGTAAGCTATTAAGCGGCGTTCGTAATTCATGCGACATATTGGCCAGAAATTCCGATTTATACCGGGAGCTGAGCGCAAGCTGGTCGGCCTTCTCTACAAGCTCCATTTTCGTGATTTCTATTTCCTTAGTCTTCTGTTCGGATTTTTTATACTGCTCCTCCAGCTGACCGTTAATCCTTCTGAGTTCTTCCTGCTGCAATCGCAGCTCTTCGGACTGATTTTGCAGTTCTTCCGTTAAAGCCTGTGATTCTTGCAGCAATCTTTCCACTTGCATGCGGCCTGCAATACTGTTAATCGTAATCCCGGCATGGTTCAATACCTGCTGCAATAAAGTTTGCTGGGCCTTGCTAAACTTCGTAAACGAGGCTAATTCAATGACGGCAACGACATGCCCTTCATATTCCACCGGCATGATGATCAAGTTCGAAGGTGATGCTTTCCCGGTACCGGAGATGATTTGAATATAATGCTCCGGAATGTCGGTGAGCATAATGGTCCGGTTTTCAAAAGCGCATTGCCCGACAAGCCCTTCTCCATAAAGGAAGCTTTCGAAACCGATTTCCTGCCGGTTGTCAGCATAACCGGCCAGCCTATGAAGCCGCTGCCTGTCCCCGGCGCCTTGCTTAAGATAAAACACACCGCAGCTAGCTCCCGTCATCGGCGTAATCTTGGTGATGAACAGCTGCGCCAGCGTATTTAAGTCATGAATCCCTTGATACATCGTAGCCATTTCCGCAATGTTTGTTTCGAGCATGCTTTTTTCCTGCTCGTGGGCTGAATAATTCTCCAAAGCTATCGCCATTTCATTAAAAGAATAGGCAATGTCACCAATTTCATCCCGGGTACGAACATCGATACGAGGCAATCTTGTTCTTGAACTGGAATCTGAAGTAACGCCAGCCATCACTTTTGTGATTTTAAATAAATTACCCGTAATGTGCCGCGTTATGACAAAGCCGATCAATAGGGTTAGAGCAAATGTAAGCATACTTAACAAGCTGACTGCTTTATTGGCTTGATTGACCATTTCCGTATTCAATTTTGTTCCTTGATTCAATAGCTGCTGCTGACGGTCCATTATTGACTTGGCCAACGGCCCCAGTTGGATCCCCACAGGCAGCACTTTCGTTTTGAAGGTATTTAAGGCTTCCTCTTGATTTCGGTCCTGCGCATAACTGGCCAGCAGCTGATCATAGTTCTCTTTAAATTGCCGGTTTAATCTTGTTAACTTTTGCACAGAGTCTTTACTTTCCGGCTGAGTCACAAGACTTCCCGTTTGTTCAATCCGAACGTTTAATTGTTCGTTTGCCGTTTCAAGTTCATGAATAAAATCCGGGTTTTGCGTCAGCAGATAGCCACGCAAACCGTTGGTTTGCTGCAAGGCCAAAACCTGTATATCCTTGGTGGCGGTAAGTATCGTTACCTGGCGGTTAATTAAATCGGAATAGGAGTCGTTGACTTTGTTCATGTAGTAAAAGGAGATTCCGCTTGCAGCGCCGAGTAAAACAGCCGCAGATAAAAACCCTGTAAATATTTTTTTTCCAATCGCAAACCTCATTTGTACACACCGCCGTTATCGTCTATTTCTAGTTTATAACTATGAAATCCAAAAATAAGTCATGTAAAAAAAAATGTCTCTATCCATCGGATAGAGACATCGTTGTCTTGGGAAAGGGCGTCATTGCCAGCTTGCTATTTATTCTATTCCTATCATATATCAGTCCATTTTGTTTGACAAAGCCCCAATTCGGGCGAAATTGTTTCAGAAACCTAGCTCAGCTATCCTTTTTTGCGAAAACACTCCATTTCTCTCAATGTAACTATAATTAACTATGTTTGTCACATAAATTTACATAACATTAACAAGTGAAATGGAGCGGATCAGAAAGACACAATATCGTCACAATTTAGAGGGGTAATTTCGACATACATTAATGGTTTCCATCCCCTATACTTAACCATATTCTCAGCACGTGATGAAAAGTAGCACTTAATTGAGCGGAGAGATAAGAAGAAACTGGAGGATGACTCATGAACATGCTGATGACGAAACGCAAGCATTTGTTTACTCAATATGGCAGCCCCGCATTTTATGATGAAATGTTTGACCGATACGGTAAAGTGAGGTCCTCCTACAGCAAAACTTTTCAACGTTTTTCGAAGATGGGGATTGAGGAATTGAACAAAAGAAACGAATTCATGCAATCCCATATGGTTACGCAAGGCATTACGTTTACATTAAATAGTGAAAGCCTTGGAGACACATCCCTGGAACGGACCATTCCTTTTGATATGATTCCGCGAATCATTACTTCAGATGAATGGACGCTGCTTGAGCAGGGCTTGAAACAAAGAGTTCAAGCATTGAATGCATTCATCGGGGACATCTACCATGAGCAAAAGATTCTGAAGGATGACATTATCCCAAGGAAATTGGTCGTTGATAATCCCTATTTCCGCCCGGAAATGGTCGGTCTGGATGTTCCGAACGGCAGGTATATCCCTTTGTCGGGAATTGATATCATCCGCAGCGAAACGGGTGAATTTTATGTATTGGAAGACAATTTGAGAACGCCCTCAGGCTTGTCTTATGTTTATGAGAACCGCTCCTTGATGACAAACCTTTTTCCCGAGCTGTATTTTGAAAACCGGGTACGCGATATCGATCAAGGTTTGAACGCTTTGTTAAGCAGCTTGCGCAGTCTCGCCCCTAATGCTAAGCCGGATCCGCTCGTTGTGCTGCTCACACCCGGCATTCATAACTCTGCTTACTACGATCATACGTTTCTGGCACAAGAAATGGGGATTGAACTGGTGGAAGGCAGAGATTTAACCGTCATTGATCAGAAAGTATATTTGAAAAGCATACAGGGTCTTCGGCAGGTTGATGTGATCTACAGGCGGATCGATGATGAATTCTTGGATCCGCTCGCGTTCCATCCGAATTCTTTACTCGGCGTGCCGGGACTGATGCAAGCTTATCGCGCCGGGCATGTCGCACTTGCCAATGCTCCGGGCACAGGAGTTGCAGATGATAAAGCCGTTTATGCTTACGTACCCGATATGATCCGCTACTACCTGGACGAAGAACCGATTTTGAAGAACGTGCCCACCTATATTCTATCAAGACCGCATGAAAGAGAGTATGTGCTTGCAAGGTTGTCTGAGATGGTGGTTAAAGAAAGATCGCTTTCCGGAGGATATGGGATGTTGATCGGTCCTGCCGCTTCCGAGCAGGAGCTTAAAGCGTTCGCGGGCAAAATTAAAGAATCGCCAGAGCTGTATATTGCCCAGCCGACTATGAAGCTGTCATGCAGTCCTTCTTTCACGGACAGCGAAGTTTCTCCCCGTCATATTGATTTGCGCGCTTTCGTATTTATGGGGAGAGAGACTCATATTGTTCCGGGCGGGCTGACAAGGGTAGCACTCAAGCAGGGTTCGCTTGTCGTGAATTCCTCACAGGGCGGGGGCACAAAAGATACGTGGGTTTTATAAATTTTCCAAAGTAATTCACTATTTATAAAGGCGGATGAACAATGATAAATCGCTACGCGGAATGGTTATTCTGGGCAGGACGTTATATGGAAAGAGCCGAAAATCATTCCAGGCTGATTGATGCCAATTATCATATGCGGCATGAATTAAAAGGAAACGATAATGATCGGGATTACATATGGGAAAAGCTTGTGGCGGCAGTAGGAGATCTCGCCAAATTCAAGGAAGATAACGCCATTGCGAATGAATGGACTGTCCTTCATTTTCTGACTTTTGAGCGTACGAACAGCAATTCGATCTATTCTATTATTCAGCAGACAAGAAATAATATCCGGGCTTTACGGCAGCTGCTGCCGAAAGAGCTGTGGGAAATTACGAATTCCTTATATCTCTGGCTGCATGATCAGGATATCAATAAGATGATGCAGCAATCCCCCTCCAAGTTCTATCAGCGCGTGAGAGAGTGGATATCTCTCTTTAACGGCGCAGCGGATTCAACCATGCTTCGGGAACAGGAATGGAATTTCCTTCAAGCCGGCAAATATTTGGAGCGTACGGAAAACACGGTACGTATTCTTCAAACCGTCCATACAAATTTGATTCGTGATCCCGCTTCTTCTCAAGACCAGAACCATTATAACCGCATGATCGTGCTGTTAAAATCAGTCGGCGGCTATGAAGCCTTCCGCAAATTACATGCTGATCACGTAACTTTTGCAAAAGTGACGGAATTTTTGATTCTGAATCCCCATTTTCCGCGCTCCATCCCATTTGCTTTTACATCGTTGGAAAGCTATTTAAAGGCAATCAAGCAGGAAGGCTTTGATTATGCGGTACTGCCAGATCCCGGGCTTGGCGTTTCCGATTCGCTTCATGAATGGTTACAATGCTGCAATCAGCTGGGTTTCTTGATTTCAAAAGCTTTTTTTCAAGCGAATGTCGTCGGAGCATGATAATGGAAGCAGCCCGTCCAAACCGACCGAAACCCAAACCCATGAAGCATTGGTGCTTCATGGGTTTTTCACGTTCATCGGGTTCACTTTACTGATTTAAATTCTCCAACTGCGGCACGGCCGGTTGCAACAAACTGCTGATGCTGATACGTATAGGAAATCTGTTCAAGCAGAGGATTCTTTTCTTCTAGAAGCCGACGAATGAGCTCCCTTCCAAGAGAAGGAGTGAGGTTATGATACCAAATACCCTGGGGATATAGAACGACGGTGCAAGCATCGCTGCACCTTCCGTTGCACAGTGTTCTCGTCGTATGAATGAGCGAATCCGCACTATGCAAGTTAATCTCGTCTCGTATGGCATGCGTCACCTCTTCCGCATGACTTAGCATGCAGCTTCCACCGTTGCATAGAAGAAGATGATGCTTCGTTCCGGACAAATTCCATGTCGCCATTACTCGCTAAGCCCCTTTCATCACCTATTCGTTTAATGCTTTTTTCAAGGCTTCCAGGTTCTTGGCCATAATGCCGATATAGTCGAGATTGTCCTTCTTTTCCTCTTCCGTCAGCCCTTCGATCGGATTAAGCACGTCCGTTTTAGCTCCGATCTCATCCGCGATCGTCTGAGCAATCTTTGGATCGACGAGCGTCTCAAATAAAATCGTTTTGATCTCACGCTCTTTCGCAAACGCAACCACTTCCGCCATCTGCTCTGGAGACGGCTCCTGTTCCGGCGACAGCCCCGCAATCGGAACCTGGGTCAGACCATATTCCTTAGCGAGATAGCCGAATGCCGCATGCTGGGTTACAAATTCGGTATGCTTAATGCCTTGAAGTCCGGATTTAAAGGCATCATCCAGTTCTTTCAGCTTAGCCATGTATGCATCCGCATTCGCCTTATAATCATCTTTATGCTCCGGATCCGCCTTCATGAATGCTTCCTGAATCGCAAGCACTTCCCGCTGCGCCAATACCGGACTCAACCAGATGTGCGGATCGAGGCCGTGCCCCTCTTCTTCATGCTCTTCTTCCTCATGGCCTTCTTCTTCATGCTCTACGCCTTCCATTAGCTGTACTCCGCCGCTTGCTTCTACCACGACACGCTTATCATTCGGTGCGCTCTCTAGTGCTTGCTCTGCCCAGCCTTCGACAATCCCGTTATAGACGAATAGATCCGCTTCTTTAATATTAGCCATATCCTTGGCGCTTGGCTCCCAGTCATGCGGTTCTACGCCTGCCGGAATTAAGCTGATAACGTCAGCGTGCTCGCCGGCAACCTGCTTACTGAATTCGTACATCGGATAGAAAGACGTTACAACCTTTAACTTCTTGCCGCTGCCCTCAGACTCGATGTTGCCGTTTTTAATACCATCGTTATTCCCTCCGCATCCTGCTAATAGTAATGCGGTTACTGCAGAGATTAGAATGATTTTGCTAGACCATGCTTTCATTTTCTTTGCCTCCATTTGTATGAATAGATGAGTTCTTAGTGAATCGAGGAAATACGGTATTAACGATATCCGCCTTGCTGCTTGTCTTCTTATTTCTTAATTTGCCTGCGTATAACGTCAGCTTCTTTACGCCAATTCCAGCAAACAACAGGACTAAGAGTACAAGTGCAATCGTTCCTCCGGGCGGCGTGCTAAGCTCATAAGAGGCAGTTAGACCGGAAAAAACGCCAGTTAATCCAATTCCCATAGCGATGAATAAGGCAGATGTAAAGCTTGGTGAAACCCGGATTGCAAGTGCAGCGGGCAGTACGATAAGAGAGGATACTAACAGAACGCCGACAATCGGCATAGCTGCTGCGACAATCATACCGGTAATGACGCTAAAAAACAGTGAGATCCACTTGACCGGAATACCATTCGTCGCAGCCGTCTCCTCATCGAAGGTTAACTGATACAAAGGTCTGCGGAACACAATAAAAAATACTGCCCCTATAATGGCTACTGCTATCATTAATGACAATTCTGTTTGATTCACGGCTACGACAGACCCGAACAAATAGGAGGAGAAGCCTTTGTTCATGCCTTGATTCAAGCTCATTAGAACAACCGCGCTGGACAAGCCGCCAATCATAATAATAGCTGTAGAGATCTCACTGTAAGTCTTGTACGATCTTCTTACATATTCCACAGCAATGGCCCCGACAACCGCAATAGCAAAGCCGGTAAGCGCCGGATTGAGATGAAGATATACGCCTCCTGCTACTCCTGCCAGCGAGACATGCGAGAGCATATCAGCCATCAGCGCCTGGCGCCTGAGCATAAGATACACACCAAGTACGGAAGCAACAAGAGCGATTATCCCACCGGCGAAAAATGCCCGCTGCATGAAGTCGTAGTGCAGCATTTCCATCCTCCGTCCTCCTTCCTTTCCAGCTCAATAATTCGATCCAGATAAGAGCGGACCTCTGTAAGACCATGGGTAACCATAACGACGGTCCTTCCATGCTCTTTCACATGATGGTGCATCAATTCATAGAAGCCGAATCTGCTTTCCTGATCCATTCCGGTAGTAGGCTCATCCATAATGAGTAAGTCCGGCTGCTGAGCTAAAGCTCGGGCAATGCAAATCCGCTGCTTCTGTCCGCCTGACAGCTCGCCGATCTTCCTATTGCGGTGATCCCACATCCCCACTTGACGGAGCGCCTGCTCCGTAAAGGCGTGATCTCTTGGTCCGAGCTTACGAAGCCAAGAACCCTTTACATAGGTACCCGACCGCACAAATTCCAGAATCGTACTTGGAAATCCGCTGTTGAATGCGGCAATCTGTTGTGGAACATAACCAATAACCAGCTTCTTGCCAATCTGATTCTGCTTAGCCAAGTAAATATCTCCGCACCACGGCTTGAGTAAGCCCAGCGCCAGCTTGAGCAGCGTTGATTTGGAAGCGCCGTTCGGGCCCGTTACCGCGACGAATTCGCCAGAATAAATATCCATGCTTGCATTTTCTAAGCAGGGCGCATCGCTATAACCGAACACCACTTTATTCATGGAAGCTAAGAGCAATGTAATCATCCTTTCATTCTTAAATTTGCAGGAGGTTAAGCCGGCATCGTACCGGCTGCTTCTCCCACACCATGCCGCTGACAATTGTCACAATAGCCATAAATTTCAAATTTATGCTTTACAATTTGAAATTGATCAGGAGCCTGAAAATGGTCCATAGGGCAATATTCGAGCGGAATAAGACGGCTGCATGTCAGACAGATCAAGTGATGATGATGGCGATGATGTCCGAAGTAGCCCACTCGATACTTGTTGCTATCCTCTATCTGAAATTGCTCGATCACACCTAATTCCTCTAACAATTTCAAATTACGATATACCGTATCAAAGCTAAGACCGTTGTATTTATCGACCATACCAAGAAACACTTCCTTAGCCGTCAAAAATCCGGAAGCGTTAGCTAACAGCCGGGCAATCGTTCTGCGCTGTTCTGTTATTCGCAGGCCATGTCTGGTCATGGACTGAACAATAAGCTCTGCATCCCGTTCCTTCACTGACTGTACCGCCTTTCTTAGATGCTTCGAGTTTAATTCGTAATAATTACGATATTTACATGAGAGAAAAACCGACCAAGGTCGGCTTAATGGTAATGATTACGTTTAATAAATTGTATCAACTGACTTCTCATTCGTCAATACAGAGCACTCATTCATTATACGCTTTAGAGAACAGCTTCCGGTTCAATTTCGGAATAAAGATCGCTAAAAACGCCGACCGCCCTATACTAAATACAATGAAAGCTAACCATAGGCCGTGATTATGAAAGTTAGGCACCAATGTAAAATGAGCAATCAGATAAACCATCAATGCCAAAATCATCGAGTTTCGAATGGATGAAGCTTCGGTTGCCCCAGTAAACACACCATAGAGAATAATACCGAAACTTGCCGAAAGCGGAAACAGCAAAATCCACAATCCGTACGTGTTAGCCAAATTGATGACATCCGGTATACGTGTAAATAACTGAATGAAGTATTCACTAAACAGATAGTAAGTACCTGCGATAAATAGAGACGAAAGGACAGCCCATTGGCACGATAACATAAGAGTCTTCTTATAAAGCCGCTGATTCCCCGAGCCTACGGCTTTTCCAACTAGTATACTTGAAGCATTAGCAAATCCATCAAAGAAGTAAGCCATAATGTAATGAATTTGGATGAGAACAGCATTCGCAGCCAAGACTTCCGTGCCAAAAGAAGCCCCCTTCGCCGTGAAGAGATTAAATACGGCTAATAAACAAAGGGTTCTGATAAACAGATCCCGGTTGACGGTCATCATTTTTCCCAATGAGGCGGAATCAACGATCTCTTTTATAGGAGGCAGCCTAAATTGAAAAGGAGAAACCTTCCATATAAAAATCATTCCAATGACAAAGGCTGTTGCTTCTGATATAAGGGTTGCTGTCGCGACACCGGGTACCCCCCAAGCAAACACGCTCACAAACAATAAGGCAAGAACGATATTCATAAGGTTCATAAATATTTGGATGAACAAAGAAACTTTTATTTTGGACATTCCCATTAACCATCCAAGGATCACGTAATTCAACAAAGTAAACGGGGCACCCCATATGCGAATACTGAAATAGTCAGACGCGACCGTACGAACGTCAGCTTCCGGATTCATTAGAGCTAAAGACAAATGCTCAATAGGTCCTTGAAGGAGTATAAAGCTTATCCCTACCGCAGCAGCAATGAAAAACGGCCTTGTAAGAGCTAAAACTCCTTGAATTTCATTATTTGCTCCATGTGCCTGGGCAGTAAAACCCGAAGTACTGACTCGTAAAAAACCAAATAACCAGAACATTGTATTAAAAATAATGTTCCCTACAGCTACTCCGCCAATATAAGCAGGGTCAGGCAGGTGCCCGACAACTGCTGTATCTACAGCACCAAGTAAAGGGGTTGTTAAAGTTGAGATAATGAGGGGAATTGCTAATGCCAGATAAGACCGATGATTCAAAGATACCTCTCCCTATACACATTTATCATTCAAACATGGCTACAAGCTCTTGCGTATACGGATGGCGTCCCTTAGAAAAGAGCTCTTCCTTCTCGAAGCGGTCCACAATAGCGCCATCGCGCATTACCATAACGGTTTGGCTCATTGTATACACTGCTGAGAGATCGTGTGAAATGAATAGATAAGAGGTGCCTAACTGCTCCCGCAAATCATCCAATAAACGCAAAACGGCAGCTTGAGATAGAACGTCAAGGCTTGAAGTTGGTTCGTCCAATATAATAATATCAGGTTCAATACTAATAGCGCGAGCAATAGTCACCCGCTGCTTCTGCCCGCCGCTCAGTTCATGAGGATATCGATCAGCTAGACCTGCCGGAAGCTCTACAGCATCTAACAATTGTGCGACAAAGTCTTTATTATTCGTATACTGAAAATGTTTCATCGTTGCCTGGCTGCCAAATTGCAAATAGGGATCCATTAGGGAATCTTTTATTTTAAGCTTCGGATTCAACGCTGCAGAAGGATTTTGCAGAACCGTTTGGATATGTTTTCGATAGGGTTTTAAACTCCGTTCGTTTTTGTTATGCAGAGGTATGCCCTCGAACAGAATACTTCCCTCATCAATTGGCTCAATGTGTAAAAGGCAGCGCGCAAGCGTGCTTTTACCGCAGCCGCTTTCGCCTGCAAGACCTACACATTGCCCCCTCTCCATTGTAAAACTCACATCCTGGAGCACAGCGGCTCCATTATCGTATTTCTTATAAACATGATTTACTTCTAATAAGCTCATCGTATCACTCCTTCAGTCGATAATGAGAGCTTGGTTCTAAGTGATGGCGATGATTTGATCAACAGCTCTGTATAAGCATGCTTTGGATGATTCAGCATCTGATCTTTGTTACCCGTTTCAATAATTACTCCGTCTTTCATTACAGCAATGCGATCCGCATATTTTCTGACGTGACGTAAATCATGCGTAATAAACAAAATCGCACAGCCTGTTTCCGCTTGCAGCTGAGACAATAGTTCCAAAACCTTAAAAGAAGTGACGCTGTCTAATGCCGTAGTTGGTTCGTCCGCTATCAGTAGATCTGGCTTTAGTAGCAGAGCAATCGCGATGGATACCCGCTGCAGCTGGCCGCCGCTTAATTGAACCGGGTATCTGGTATAAATTTCTTCAGATAGGCCTACAGAAACAAGTGCTTGCTTGGCTTGCTGTTTTCTTGCGGTTTTGGATAAATCTAAATGCCGCTGTTGATATTCCTCAAAATGACGCCCGATGGTAAGAAACGGTGTAAACGAACCTTGGTAGTCTTGAAATATATAAGAAAGATGTTTACCGCGAATTTTACGCATCTCCGAAGGGGATAGAGCTAATAAATTGCTGCCTGCATAATTTATTTCACCTGTTGCCTGAAGGTTCGGAGATAGTAATTGTCCGATTGCCGATGCAGTCATGCTCTTTCCGCTGCCGCTTTGCCCAACAAGCGCAAACCATTCTCCCTCTTGAATTTTAAACGAAATATCATTAACGATCCTATTTTGTTTACCCGTCACGGATAAATGGTTAACGGTTAAAACGTTCAATTTCCAACCTCCTTTTTCACGTCAAATTTATCTCGGAAGTAATCTCCGGTTAAGTTTGACAGGAGAACGATAAACACAATCGCGAGTCCCGGATAAATCATGAGTGTCGGATTGGATTGAAAATGCGGACGAGCGTCATTGAGCATTGCCCCCCATTCAGGTGCCGGAGGCTGAGCGCCGAGTCCAATATAGGAAAGAGCAGAAATGAGCAGAATGATTTTCCCTAAATCGAGGCTGGCAAGCACGAGTACGTTTCCAATAACATGCGGAAATATATGTTTGATCATAATACGCCCAGAACTAAGACCATTAATTTTAGCTATAGTGACATAGTCTTTTTGCCGTTCAGTTAATACTGTACTTCGAACAAGCCGGGAATAACTAACCCATTTAACCAGAACAATGGCCAGAAGCAGATTTTCAATGCCGGCACCTAGTAAACCACTCAACACGATCGCCACTATGGTATCCGGAAATGACAAAAAAACGTCTGCTATACGCATGAAAATCCGATCAACAATACCACCTTTAAAGCCAGCCAACAAACCGAACGGCACACCAATGATAACAGCAATTAACAGTGCTAAGAGACCATAACCAACCGTCAGCTGTGAACCTAATAGCAAACGTGTTAATACGTCACGCCCCAGATGATCTGTTCCAAGCGGGTGTTCTAGGCTCATTGGCAACAATCGTTCGGTAAGCTTAACTAATGACGGGTCATGATTCAGCACAAGGAAGGTGTAAGCAATCACAGCTGGCAACAAAGTTAGCATAGAGAGCATTAGGGCAATTTTCCAGCGCTTTTGACTGTTCTTGCGTTTTTTTGTAACCGCTAACTCCATGTGCTGTTCTTCCTTTCCTTAATCCGCAGTTCCGGGTTTAAATATCGATAAGATAAATCAACAGCGCTATTCACGAAAAATACGATAATCGCCATGACAAAAATGTATCCTTGGATGACAGCGTAATCCCGTGATCGAATCGAGTCAACTACCATCTTGCCGATACCAGGATAGGCGAAAATAACTTCAATAACGACAACTCCACCGATCAAGCTGCCTAAGCTGATACCGAACACGGTAATAACAGGCGGCAGACTATGACGAAATGCATGGGCGAAAAAAATACGCATTTCCGATAGTCCTCTGGACCGTGCTGCCCGTATAAATTCATTGCTGAGAGAGTCAAGCAAACTTGAACGCAATAATCGAACGTAAACGCTTGTTATGGCAAGTCCTAAAGTAATGGATGGAAGGACGGCAGAAATAATGCCATCCCGACCCATCGGAGGGAGAATGCCCCACCGTACCGCAAATAAATCAATGAAAATGAGTGCCAGCCAAAAACTCGGGATGGCGGCGCCGAGTAACGATACTCCCCGGCTTACCTGGTCAATCCAGCTTCCCCGATACAGAGCAGCGAGTGAACCAAGAGGAATAGCCACGCTAAGCATGACGATAAGTGCACCGAAAGACAATTCGAGTGTTGCCGGTAATCCGCTTAGTATCATTTCCATCACAGGCTGATTCGTTATATATGAGTTACCAAAATCTAATCTTACAAAGTCAGCCAACCAGCGACCATACTGCACGAGCAAAGGATCATTAAATCCTAATTGTTCACGAAGTGCTTCCACTTGTTCATTTGTAACCGATACATCATCGACTCTAAGCATGGAAAGAACCGGATCGCCAGGAGCGAGACGCACAAATAGAAAGCTTATGAACGTAATAACCAGAAGAAAGATCACAACCTCGATTAACCGCCGGCTTAGAATCCGAAACATTTACTTCACATCCAATTCATTCGTTAACATGTAATATTCACTTCGGGAGGTCACCCAGTTCAGAACTTTATCAGACTTATAAGCAACGAGTGTGTTCGGATGCAGTATAAAAGAATTATATACTTGCTCATCGACATACAGGGCAACTTGTTCAGCTTTAACCGAGCGCTTTTCTTGTCCAACGGTTGCGTTTAACTCATCAATAAGAGCTGTTAAATGATTATCATCCGCTCCGCTGAAATTCAAAGCGCCTTTTGGATGATACGTTGCATTCAAATAGTAACCTGCATCCCCTCGAGGTGCAGTTAAATTACTGTATGTGGTCAGGTCCCAATCTCGATTGGCTGCCATATACTCTTCCGGAATTTCGATCTGCTTTATTTGAACATCTATTCCCAACTGGCCTGCATCCGATTGAAACACTTGTGCTATCAAGGGCAAATCAGCACGCGCACTGTAAGTTAGGAGTTTAAATGTAAGCGGTTCGCCGTTTTTTTGCATAACCCCATTCACTTCTGTATACCCGGCATCTTGAAGATAGGCTCTAGCAGCGTCCATTCCGGTCTCTTTTTCAGGATAGTCCGGCGCAAACGAAAAGGTGGATGGGAAAGGTCCAGTCGCAACTTCAGCATGTCCTCTTAAAATAGTGTCCACGATAGCTTGCCGATTAATTAATGCATCAACAGCTTTACGAACATGGATGTCTTGCAGCGATTTCCGTTCCAGGTTCATCGTCATTTGGTGCACTCGGAACGTAGATGTGGATTCAACTTTTACTTCCGGTAAAGCTTCTAAATTAGTGAGTGTTTCTACTTCAGGACGGAAGACAATATCAGCGGTTCCTGATTGAAGTGTAAGAGAGCGGGCATTGGCATCCTCGTTAAACGAGAATTTCGCTGATTCCAGTTTTGCAGCTCCGTTCCAGTAACCGTCATAACGCACAAGATCCACAGCCGTACCCGGTGTAAAAGAAGATACAGCAAATGGTCCTGTTCCTATCGGTTTATTAACAAAGTCTGCTTCCGTTACGTCAATAATTGAAGTGTTTGGATGTACTAATTCAGATGGGAATTCGGGAAATGGAACTTCTGTTTTAATCGTCAGCGTATTGGCATTAGCTTCTATTGATACAATACGCAAGGCATTTTTTATCGCAAGGCTATCTTTCATTGCCCGCTCGAGAGAGGCTTTAACAGCTGCTCCATCCATAGGTTTGCCGTTCTGAAAGGTCACGTCTTTTCTTAGCTCAATTGTCCACAATTGGCCATCTTGACTATCCCAGCTTTCTGCAAGCCAAGGCTCAATGGTCAAGTCCGTATCATTGAGATGTACCAAAGTTTCCGTTATTCCTGCACGAACGGAGACATAACTTGTATCCACATTAGGATCAAGCGAGCTAGTCGCAAAATTAAAGAGCAGGTTTACCTCTTTACTTCCCTCAACTTGTTTTTCAGTAGGCTCAGAAGAACAAGCTGCCAAAATAAAAACGGATAAAATGAAAACTGATAATAACTTGTATCCCTTAAACATCGTTTTACCTCCATTTTTTCGCACGCAATTCGTATACATTACGATTAAGGTTATCACATCACTTCGTGATCGTAAACAGTTATAATTACGATTAATAAAAATGCTGAATTATATAGTATGATGAATGTATTAAATCGTAATCATTTCTTTTAACGAATGAAGGACTCTTTCATCCGCCCCATGAATACATACAACTAAACGAAGATAAAAGGAGAATTAGCGTATGAGAATACCAGTTATTGTACTAAGCGGATTTCTAGGCAGCGGCAAAACAACACTGCTCCTTCGGTTACTGGACGAAGCGAAAAACCGGGGTTTGCATCCCGGCGTAATTATGAATGAATTAGGCAGCATGGATGTTGACGGATATATTCTGAATGGACACTCGGATACAGTGATCGAGAAACTGTTGGATGGCTGCGTCTGCTGCAGCAGACGCAGTGAGTTGGCAAGCAGCATCCAAACCTTGTCCAAGCAGATGCCGGACGTCATCTTTATCGAGCTGACAGGAGTAGCTAATCCCGAAGAAATAGCTGATGCGCTTACGGAGCCGCAATTGCTCGGTCTCGTTCTGCTCAAACAGATCGTAACCTTGATCGATGCCGAGCATGTACTCGCCTACAACAGTATTTTTGAATCTGATCTATCGCTGCTTAGAACCTTACGGCGGCAGATGGAAACGGCCGACCTCATTATCGTAAACAAGACGGATCTTGTAACAGCATCTAAGCTGAGCAAGATTGACAAGGCGATTCGCAAACAGAATGATACGGCTGTTGTCATTCCTGCCACTCATAGCCAGGTCGATCTGGATTTGCTCCTTGCATCCGTTAAGAAGCAGGAACAGCAAGTGATCCCCGTTGCCCGGTCGTTCCGGATGCTAAAGGCAGTTCCCGTCGGACATCATGGAGCTAAAGATCAGATCAAGCCCGAAAAAACGATGTCTTTCTCCCGAGTTCAGACCATAACGCTGCCGATCGTACCCACAACACAGCCAAGCCGCAGGCAAATTGAAAAATTTCTTCTTAAATTCAAGGAACAGCTGCTCCGGGCTAAAGGCTATATTCGCCTTAAAGCAGATGAGCCTGTCATGCTGATGCAATACGCAGGCAAACGGATAACTTGGACGGAGTCCGGCTATAGCGGCGAATCCTACATCGTCTTCATAGGCATAAACCTTAATGAACATCAGCTGGAAACGGAATGGAATCGTTTGCTGCAAATAGACGGGATTCGTCCTCTTTGACAAATATTACTGAACCTTTTATACTCATTAATAGTAATATTTACGATTAAAATCCTACATAAAAGGAGTGTCGCTTATGTCGCAAGCTGTAGCAGCCGATCCGCGTATACCAGTCACCGTTTTGACCGGATTCCTTGGAGCAGGCAAAACCACCCTGTTGAATCACGTCCTTACGGCCGATCACGGTCAGAAGATCGCGGTAATTGTGAATGAATTTGGAGAAGTTGGAATCGATAATCAACTCGTCGTAGGAGCGGATGAAGAGATTTTCGAAATGAACAATGGTTGTATTTGCTGTACGGTCCGGGGAGATCTTATCCGAATTCTCGGTGAGCTGATGAATGCCAAGAGAGGTGCTGGTGATTCGCGTAAAGCTAACTTCGACCGTGTGCTTATTGAGACAACTGGTTTGGCCGACCCTGCTCCGGTAGCTCAAACCTTCTTCGTGGATGAGGAAATGGCAAAGTTCTACAAGTTGGATGCCATTGTAACTGTCGTTGATGCGAAGCATGCTGACCAGCATTTAGATGATGGTCATGAAGCGCAAGAGCAAGTCGCTTTCGCTGATGTGCTGCTGTTAAATAAGACGGATCTTGTCACGGAAAACGAACTTAAGAAACTTGAGCATCGACTAATATCCATGAACCCTGCTGCCAAGCTATACCATACCCGGCAATCTCAAGTCGATATTAATCATATTCTGGGTATCGGAGCATTCGACCTGGAGAAGAAGCTTGAGCTTGATCCCGGCTTCCTTGAGGAAGAGCACCATGATCACGATGATGATGTCTACTCCCTGTTCTTCCGTGAGGAACAGCCGCTTGATCTGGCGAAATTGGAACGGTTCCTACAGGAGTGGTTGACGGATCATGGCACTGATACGTTCCGTTACAAGGGTGTGCTTCATATTAAAGGGGTCAAGCAGCGCGTTGTGTTCCAAGGCATCCATATGTTGTTCAGCTCCTACCCTGACCGCGACTGGAGAGCGGATGAACAGCGGGTCAGCGAGTTCGTTATTATCGGCAGAAATCTGGACACGGAATGGTTTAACGAACAATTTACAAACTGTGTAGCCATTTCGTAAGGCTTTTCACAAAGAGAGGGCGGGATCACAGTGTCAGCATCTGTTGAACAGCACCGCAAGGAGGCGCCTTCCTCCGTCAACTGTATGATTATTACCGTGTCTGATACAAGAACGGAAGAAACGGACAAGAGCGGAACTCTGCTGCGGGAGCTTCTCGAGGCATCCGGTTACAGGGTAATGAAATATGCAATTGTGAAGGATGAATATGAGGAAATTCAGTCCGCCATCCGCAGCGGTGCGGCTAACCCTTCAGTAGAAGCCATTCTCCTGAACGGCGGGACAGGGATCGCCAAGCGGGACACGACGTACGAAGCAGTAAGAGACCTGTTAACTAAGGAGATGCACGGGTTCGGCGAGCTGTTCCGCTACTTAAGCTTCGCAGAGGATATCGGAACGGCTGCTATTCTCAGCCGGGCTATCGCCGGTGTATATGAAGATACGGCAGTATTCTCAATGCCGGGCTCAAGCGGAGCTGTGAAGCTTGCCGTTAACCACATTATTATTCCAGAGCTCAGGCATGTGATGCGAGAGATCTGCAAGGATTTAGCGTAACCTGCTCCTAACCCTGCACTATATAAAAAGGAAGAGCGATGAGCTCTTCCTTCACGTTTATAGAAGTATTAACTTACGGGGTCGACTTCTTTTAGGTTCTGTACATTAAACAAACGGGCGTATCCCCCATCTTTCCTCATCAGTTCTTCATGAGACCCTTTCTCTTTAATTTCCCCATTCTCAATGAGTACAATTTGATCCGCATGAGTAATCGTTGACAGGCGGTGTGCGACAATCAAAGTCGTTCTGTCTTTAGCCAATCTTTCAAGAGATTCTTGAATTAAATGCTCAGACTCCAAATCAAGGGCGGAGGTTGCTTCATCAAGGACTAAAATCCGCGGATTTTTTAGAAACACCCTGGCAATAGCAATCCTCTGCTTTTGTCCCCCTGACAGCTTTACACCCCGTTCTCCGATTTCCGTGTCATAGCCGTTTGGCAGATTCAAAATAAAATCATGCGCATTCGCGGCTTGAGCCGCTTGAATGATTTGTTCTTCTGCAGCATCAGGATTTCCAAAAAGTATATTCTCGCGGACGCTGCCGCTAAATAAGATATTATCCTGCAACACCATTCCAATCTGGCTTCGCAAGCTTTTTATGGTTATATCCTTGATATCCGTATCATCCAACCGTATGCTTCCTTGCTGGATATCGTAAAACCGGGGAATTAAACTGATTAACGATGATTTGCCTCCCCCGCTCATCCCTACGAAAGCGATCGTCTCTCCTGGACGAATGCTTAGCCCAAGATTGTTTAAAATCCAGCCGGCAGATGATTCATACCGGAAACTGACATCGTTAAAATCAATTTTTCCTTTTACATCCGTTATCGGTTTCGCTTGCGGTGAATCCACAATATCGTAAGGTTCATTCATGAGTTCAACCACACGTTCCAGCGAGGCGCTTGCCTGAGTCAATTCCGTCGAAGAATTAACTAAGCGGCGAAGCGGACTATATAGCCGATCCAGGTATGCAAAAAATGCGATAAAGGCGCCTAACGTAATATTTCCTTGAATAACCTGATAGCCTCCATAAAACAAAACCAATAAAGGAGCAAGGTCCGTTAATGTATTGATAATGGCGTTTGTCAATGCATTCCATTTGGTCAAAGCTAAAGCTCGTTGCAGAAAGTGCCGGTTTTTCCCGTCAAAATTTTCTTTTTCGACGCCCTCCAGCGTGAAGCTCTTGATGACCGGCATGCCGTTGACCCGCTCAAAAAGATAGCTTTGCATATTTGCCAGCGCTTGTGACCTTGACTTCGTATATGCCTTTAACCTTTTATACAGCTTTTTTACGGACAAAGCATAAAAGGGCAATACCGCTATGGAGACTAATGTTAATTCAAAATCCATATGAAACATGAATCCCAAAGCGATGGACAGCGTGAATAGATCCAGCCATACATTCATCATGCCGGTTTCCACGATGCTCTTTGTTTGTTCAGCGTCATTAATCATCCGGGATATGATTTCACCGGTTTTATGATTTTGATAATACCTTAAGGACAGCTTTTGAATGTGTACAAAGAGACGATTGCGAAGGTCGTATAGAATTCGGCTCGTTATTAATTGAGCAAAGTATTGTCTGAGGTACTCTATGGGCGCCCTAACCACAACAAACAGCGCAATGGCGCCCAGCATTACATAACTTAATTTTTCGATTTTCACATCTGCAGGAAGTGAGCTTAGCAATAAATCGTCAACAACATATTTTATAAGGAGTGGCAGTGTCAACGGAATCCCGAATTTAACCATCCCAATCAATAGCGTAACGATTACTAACTTCCAATAAGGTTTTACAAATGTAAAATAGGTTTTGAAGCTCGACATAGATTACTCCTTTTATAACTTGATACTCGATTTTATTTCCCGGCCCTGCCGGTACCATAAAGGATCAATCGATGTATTATACATGTATTTGCTAACTATTAAAATACAACTCTACGAATTAGAAGGTAAAAAAACAAATTGTCGTCTAAAAAAATGAGCAGTCCAAAACCACACTTTCTGGTTTTGGACTGCTTTTCGTTGTTCAAGCCTCTTCCTTTGTATTCTTCGGCTTCTCCTCTTCGTCGATCATTCCTTTGGCCCCTCTTTTAAATTCCGACAAAGTCGTTCCAATCGCTCTCCCCAATTGAGGCAGCTTGGATGGTCCAAATAGCAGCAAGCCTAGTATTACAAGCAGCACAATACCTGCTACGCCTATGTTCATTGGCATAGGAATCACTCCGTTCTTGTGTAAAGTGTGAAATCAGAAGTTAACCAAAAGTGCGGTTACATACATGACCAAGATACCGAGCGCTATACTGCCATAATTAATCCATGATAGGGAAGGCGTACCCTCTGCTTTGGCGTCTCTTAAGATCATTTTGAAAATGACATAAATAACTTGGGCAATTGCGCCGGCGCCTATGCCAAAGAACAATGCCGCCAATGTCTGGTTAAACACAAATCCACCGATCCAGGTTCCTAGGATGGCCGGTCCTCCGCCCATAACAGCTAATGCCAAAAATGTTTTAAGCGATGGTTTTGTTTTCAGCAGCGGTGCGGCGATACCTACACCCTCCGTAATATTGTGGAGCGTAAAGCCGATAATGAGAAACGTTCCAAGCGCTGCCTCGCCGGTTGCAAAGGCGGCTCCTATTGCAAGTCCTTCGCCAAGATTATGCAGCCCGATTCCCCCGGCCATTTTATAGGCTACCCTTTTGCCGCTGTCACTGTTAAGCTTTGATTTTTTCGAGCCAGCTTGATCTACTGCAATCAAAAATAAAAAGCTAAGCAGCGCTCCGAACCACACGAGTCCTGTACCTTGGAAGATGCCGGGCGCCTCAGCACCAAGCTCCAAACCTTCTTGAACCGTATCGACTGTAAGGAAAAAGAGCAGACCGACCGTAAATGCCAATACGCCTTGAATTCCTCTTGAAGAGAATCGGCGCATGAACGGAAACCATAGCAAGCCAAGTCCAACAGGAACAACGCCTACATAAAAACCAATTAAAGAATACTGCAGGAAACGATTCGTATCCGCTTCCGGAGTTTTCATCGCAGCTGCTACTTCGCCGCTAAAAATCAATCCATTTTCCGTAATCAGCTTGATCTCATGCGGATCTCCTTCTACCCACGGATACGGGATAGATACGGTAGCCCTTTCAAAGCGTTTAATCGTTGGGCTAGGTGAATAGGTCACGTTCCAGAAAGCGTCATCTACCGTAACCTGTGCAACCGTCAGCTCCTCAGGCCCTGAATTTAGCACACGAAGCTCGAACCCGTTGTCCGTTAAAGTGATTCTTTCAATATTTAATACTTCAATTGGCGCGGCTTGCTGCTCTTCAACTCCTGTACCCCATTTGCCGATAAAATAGATCATGCCTGCGAGCAGGAGCAACGGCAATATTCCCAGCAGCCAAACGGATAGATGGTTTGACTTTTTGTTCATCAATTCAGTCTGCACATGATACTCCTCCTTTTTTATTCGGCTTCAAAGAATCCCATCCATCCAAGCTCCGCAAACTCGCTCTGATGCGCATGGAACATATATTTTCCGGACGAAGGAAACGTGACCTCAATAATACCTCTTTCACCTTGGCACTGCATGATGACATCCGTATATAGCGAACGCGCATCCGGGTCTGCCCCTATCGGATAATAGTCGAAGAAATTGGCATGCAAATGAAACGAGTTAATCGGGTCGAACTCCGTCAAATTGCTTAAATAAATACGTACCAGCTCTCCCGTTTTCACTTTTATCGGTCTGGACTGATAAGCAAATGCGTAGCCGTTTACGGTGTATACCTCGTTCTCGCCATCCAAGTCCAAATCGAAGCCGTTCATGACCATCGTGAGCTCTTTTGCCGGTTTCCGCGGTTTCTTAGGGTCAATAATGAAATTGCCGTAAAGCCCTTTATGAATATGTCTCGCTAACGGCGGTACATGGCAGTGGTAAATTTGCAAGCCGGCAGGCTTCGCTTCAAATTCGTAAACAAATTCCTCACCCGGGGCAATCGGCTCCAAACCGTCCATATTCGTAGGATGGATGCCGTGCATATGAATGGAATGCGGGTGTGACGAAGCATTTCCAAATTTTATTCGTATGATGTCTCCTTCTGTACAGCGAATAGTCGGCCCTGGAATGGTGCCGTTATACGTCCATCCCGGGAACTTCATTCCCTTGGCAATTTCCACCTCTGTCTCCGATGCGATAATGCTGTACTCTCTTATTGTTTTTCCGTCTGGAGACTTGCTGATTACACCATAATCAAATGAAGTTAATGCCTTGACCGCTGCTTCCAAACCCGGAGTGGAATCGGTGCCTGGGTCGTAGCCATGCGCCATGCCATGCTTCATCTGATTATGAAGGGCATGATTCGTTTCTTCCTTCCCCATGGCGTTCGCCGTTTTGCCGAATAATGCACTCGTATTCAAAAAGCTGCTGCCTAATACACCCAAAATTCCTGCTGCTCCGATTTTCAATACACTTCTTCTTGATAAATTATTTTTTTGACCAAGTGACATTATACATTCACCTCCAAGTTTAGATAAGAAAATTGTGTTGCATCAATGCAACAAAATTAATAAAAAAATATTATTTTACCGGAGAACAAAATGTTTCCCTGCGGAAACTTTCCTCTTATTAAAGTATATGCTGCTCATGCCTATTATAAATCTACTTTTTTTTGCTTTTTAATAAACTTGCGGGCATAAAAAAAAACTTCCGGTGCAGGAAGCTTTTTTGAGACAATTTCTCCGTTATACGGCTGTAATTTGTGTATGCACTATACCATTATTCGAATGAAACGACTCTTTTTTCCTGACTGCTCTTTTTAACCAACTCGATAACCTTTATCGTATTCATGGCATCGGCTGCGTTTACAGGAGCTGGTTTGCTTTCAGCAATGGAATCGTAAATACCATTATAGAAAGATTCGTATGCGCCTGCTTTTGTTTCAAGCTTTCCTTTCAGCTGCATATCACCTACATTTACCGTTAATTCTCCATAGTTTTTTTCAAGGTCCTTGCCCCAAAGAGCGTCGCCAGGCACTTTCCCTTGCTTTAATGAATTCTCTTGCGAATCCAAGCCATATTTAATAAAACTGCCCTTATCCCCGTGTATTTGAAATTTAGGACCGGCGCTCTTCACGATCGAACCGGAATGCAAAATAACTCTTAATCTTCCATATCCTAAAATAATATGAAAATAATCATCGGTGACCGAATCGTTTCTTTGGGCCATCACATCGCCAAACACCGTTTCGGGAAGCCCAAATAAATGAAGAGCTTGATCGATCAAATGCGAGCCAAGGTCATAAAGCATACCCGAGCCTTCCATATTTTGCTCTCTCCACCGGCTGGTTACTTCAGGACGAAACCGGTCATAATGCGCTTCATACGAATAGATTTCACCCATAACGCCCGACTCCAAGCATTCCTTAACGGTAAGGAAATCATTGTCCCATCTTCTGTTTTGATAAACGCTTATTATTTTATTTTGCGCGGCAGCTATTTCGATCAGCTCTTGCGCTTCTTTAGAATGGATAACGAACGGTTTCTCGACCACAACATGTTTTCCCGATAATAAGGCTTGTTTGACAAATGGATAATGCGTAGTGTTTGGCGTAGTGATGACAATTAGGTCTATAGCAGGATCCGTAAACAGCTGTTCAACATCGGGAACAACCTGGACGTCAGGATAATCTTCCTTTACTTTCAGAGCATTTGAAGAAACGATTTTTGAAATTTCTAATCCTTCAACCGTTTGGATAATAGGCGCATGAAAAGTTTTCCCGGAAAAACCGTAACCAATGATGCCGACCTTTACTTTTCTCAAATAATCCATCCCCTTCATCTGCAAAAAATGATTAAATACGACCTCATAATAAGTCAAAAAACTAAATAAAGCAAGATATTTAAGTTTTTTGCTTATAATTTTAAGTAATGTTGAAACATTTTGACAAGAAACTTATACTTATAAGTGAAATCCTTTTTTGGAAGAGGTCTAGTGATGAATCAAGATGAAAGAACACAATCGATCATTCAATATTTGAAAGAAAAACAAAAAATTCAGCTTGAGGATATTTGTGAGCTGTATGGCGTTTCCCGCGATACTGCAAGACGCGACTTAGTCAAATTAGAAGAAGACGGAGCTATTATTCGTATTCGGGGCGGAGCCATGCTGCCCACTCTTACGAAAAATATAAGGAGCTACAGGGAACGGTTTCAAGATTCGGGAAACAAACGCGCTATTGGTCAATTCGCGGCTTCTCTTATTAAAGATGGAGACTATCTATTAATGGATACCTCGACAACCGTACAATTTACCGCTGAATACTTATGTACGAAAAACAACGTCGTTGTAACCAATTCCATTGATATAGCCAGCGTTTTGTGTGAAAACCCGGATATAAAGACACAGCTGCTGGGCGGCGAATTAAATGCCTGGCACCGGAATGTCTCCGGACCCCGTACATTAGAAATGTTAGCAGACTTCAAAGTAGATAAATTGTTTCTTGGCGCATGCGGCATTTCATCCGACGGGTTATCGGCCCCTTCTGTTGACGAGGCTTATTTGAAATTAAAGATGATTGAAAGAGCTGATCAAGTTATCGTATTGGCTGATTCATCAAAATTCGAAAAACATCTTTTCCACCGAATTTGCGATTTCGGAAAAATTAATGTCATTGTTACGGATCAGGAACCCGATCGTAAAATGATAGAAATTTTAACGGATAAACAAGTTGAACTTATGATCGTCCCCGGGCTTAACTAGGGGTGCACGTGGAAGCATACATCCGGCGGACAGGCTTACATAATAAAAAGCGGGATCGAGTTTCATCACTCGATCCCCTAACACAAAAAAACTTTTCCGCTTTATCTTACACGTATTCGTCATCTAAATCGGGAAAGGCATCGAAAACGTTCGCCTTCGGCACCTGAGTTATATCATCTTTTTGCTGTACCCAATACCCAATATTACGGTACCAGTCCTGAAATGAATCGTCCAATTGCTGTTCCCGGTTACGATCCTCATTAACATCGGAATCAACCTCCAACTCCTCCATGAGAACTCCATCATTATCCTCGTTTACCCTGTCTTTCCGGTCGTCTTCCACGCTAATTTCGCCTCCTAAAGTTCTCATCATCCATAAGGTTTAATTTGCATGAACAAGGAAGAATTTATACAAAAATAATTTTCACAAAACCAATATAATATCACCATATAAACTTAGCATTTTCATAACTTTCAGAGCACAAAACTATTTTATAGTAATATTTGGTTACATGTCAGGACACATTTAACCAAAAATAAAATAGTTGGAGGGGTAAGTAATGATTATCATTTCACAAAAAAAATGGCTGGCCTACTTGCTCATCGCTGCCATGATGTTTACACTGTTCGCCGTATTTGCAGTGAATCATAATAACAAGGTCGATGCCGTAACAACATCATTCCGATTTGTCGTTTTGGGGGATAGCCGCGGATCGACAAATGGGGTTAATGAAACAACCCTTCGCAGTTTAATGACAAAAGTAAAAGGCTTAGCCGTTCAGCCAAGCTTTGTGTTATTTACAGGGGATCAGGTGACAGGAGGCGCAGATGTCGGCAATCAGCTGACTGCATGGAAAAATATTATGGATGATTATTATCCGATGACTGCGATTTATCCGACTTTGGGAAATCACGAAAATGATGAAACCATATTCAGCAATGCATTTACACATTTGCCTACAGGACAATTGTCCGGATACCAAAGATCAGCTTATTATTTTGATTACGGAAATACGCGGATTATTACATTGAACTCCAATCGCAAAGATGCAAACGGCAAATATATTATTGATTCTAACCAACGCGCTTGGTTGCAGAATACCATTCAAAGCGGTGGAAAAACACATAATATCGTACAATTTCACGTTCCGGCTTATCCAATCGGAGCTCATTACGGCGCTTCGCTTGACGCTAACGCTGCTCAGCGCGATGCTGTTTGGGATATTCTGGACGCAAACAATGTTACAGCCGTTCTAGTTGGGCATGAGCACAATTACAATCGCCGAAAAATTTACAGTACGTTTAACGGGAACGGATATACGTTCGGCAATACGATCTATCAATTGACGATTGGCGGAGGCGGCGCCCCCCTTTCTTCTACAAATACCAATTCAACAAATGTCGTGGTTGGGCCTGCAGCCAGCTATCAATATACGGTTGTGGATATCGCGGACGCGACAGCTACCTTTACCACATTCGATATTAACAATAACCAGATTGATTCTTTCTCGGTAACGCGCGACGGTTCCACTCCTCCTCCGTCGACTACAACGTCGTTCCAAAATGGCGTGTATCCTTCAACTGGCTACGCTGGAAACTTAGATACTTACATTTCGCAAAACAGTGCAACAGCAAACTACGGTATTTCAGCAACACTTCTTGTAGATGGCGATGATCCTAGCGGCAGCACGAAGGATTTAGCATCGATTATGAAATGGGACACTTCGAGTATTCCAACTGGAAAAACAGTGACCTCGGCAAGCATCGCCCTGAGTGTATTCGACGCAAGTGCGAATACCTATGAGCTTTATGAAATGAAACGAAACTGGACGGAAGGCGGAGCTACATGGAACCAATTTGCCAGCGGCTCGAATTGGACAACGGCCGGAGCCAGCGGATCAACGGATAGAGGGACAACCGTACTCGGGACGATGACAGCTAGCAGTATAGGAACCTATACGATCAACTTAAATACGAGCGGCAAGGCTCTCGTACAATCTTGGATAAACAACCCTTCAACTAATTATGGAATGATCATTACGGACAGCAGCAATGCAGATGGACTCGATATCAGATCCAGTGAATACTCTACGGCGAGCAGTCGTCCAAAGTTAACCGTAACGTACGAGTAAAGAGTACATTCATAATAAAAAGGTAGATGATTTCATAGATGAAGCCTATATTTAACTCTCGGGATTTGGCGGTCACTCAAGGCATTATGGCCGCCTTCTTCTTTCTTCTTATTCCCGTTTTTAACTTATTCGGTCTAAGCACCCACAAGCTTGATAGTATCCTGCACGGATTAGGGGCAACCTTAACCGTTATTTTAAGCTGTTATGTCCTGCATGCGTTGTATCCTTTCCTGCGCGCTAAAGAAGGATCTGTGAAGAAGCTTGAACTCCCGCTATGGATAACGAATATTCTAATTCTCGTGACAATTATTATTGGAAACTGGCTTTACATAGGCTATCGGGCTCCCGATGGCGCACAGCAATGGTTTTTATATAATGCTCCGCTAGGTCATTTAGTGATGATGGAATTTAAGGAATTTGCCTCTTTGTTCCCTTTGCCTTTAGGCGTGGCTGCAAGCTTTTTACTGTGGAGGTTTAAACGCGATATCGAAGCCGTTAAAGGGGTTTCATCTGTCATCGCTTTGCTTGTAACTTTAATGTGGTTTTTTCTGTTGATTGGTTTCGTGTTTGGACTCGGTATCACTAAATTAAAAATAGTCTAAAGACTATGCTTATGATGCCAGTTTTGCTAAAGCTAAACTCTTGAGGAGTGAAGAAATGACAGAATCCTTTAATCGAAGTTCCGGAAATCGGAATTCCGGAGAAATTGCGGCCACTTTGCTTTCCGTATGGCTCGGATTAGCAAGCTTGGTTTGCAGTCATCTATGGAGTGTAGCTAAACCCGAACGCGCTAATTTATTTCTGTTAAAAATGAGCGTTTGGATACCGGGATGGGAAAAAATCGGTCCCTATGCAGGGAAAGAAACGATCGGACTTATCGTTTGGTTAGTGAGCTGGTTATTGCTTTTTTTCCTGCTAAAAAACCGGGAATTTTCATTAAGGCATTCGATTTATGCCTTTGTTGCCGGTATGATAATCATCACGGTTTTCATCTGGCCTCCTGTGATTCACGCGCTTTTCGGTTGGAATCCTACCACTTCTTATTAAAAGATAGGGGTTTATACATATGTCTCATTTCTATAAATATAAACTTTTTTACCTGATCTCTTTACTGATTTTCATTTTATTCGGCTCCTTGTTTACAACAAATTTCCCTCTCCATGGCTATCTGCAAGCTAATAACGCTCCCGTATCCTTCCGATTCGGTTATTTTGGCGAACAAAAAAATCAGCTTGATCTTCGCGGCTGGATAAATCAATCCAAGGGCGTTTCGTTATTTGCAGCGGCAGACCATTTGTTTGAAAAAAACGATAAATTACCGCTTCACTCTTTCCTTCCTGTATTTGATTCATCGTCATCAGCGAACCCGGAAAACTTCGAACAAAATTATTCCTATCTCCCCAATAACTTATTGCCTTCTTATGGAAGGTCGGTCTATTACATGGATTATGGAAATGCCCGATTACTGTTCTTAGATGCAGCTGGCATAACAGAGGGGAACAACGCCCAATTGGATTGGTTGCAGAAGACCGTCAGCGAGAATAAGCAAGTCCATCATTTCGTTCTTTTAAATCAGGATCCCGGGTTTCCGGCTTTCTGGGAAACCGTTCGCAAGCTTGGCGTAAATCTTGTGCTCATTCAGGATAACGTTTATGTCCCACATGCTGTCCTTACGCAAGAAAGTGCAGAATATCGTTCAACTGCCTATCCGGAATGGGGGCTTTGGGACGTATATCATCAATTTTCTCAGTCCCATATGCTTATCATTGAAGGAATAGACACTCAATTAACAGTAAAAGTGCAGGATCAGAAAGGGAATGAATTAGATCAATTAAAGCAGGATGTTGCGAGTATCAGGTTCGCAGACAGCGTAAATGAGCGTGCTTATATTAGTATACAATCGTTATGGCATTATCACCCCGGGAGTAAGGATATCAAGGCAGCTGTACCGCTAGAGCTTGATATAACAGGGGAAAATCCCATTCAAAAACCATTTACCCTGCCGGCAGATGACTGGCGCAGCCCGCAATACGACGACTCTTCATGGGAAGTTGGACGAGCCCCTTTGGGCCATACGCAAGACAAAGCGGATCAACGAAAAATCCAAAAAACGCTGCCTGTAAATGGCGAATCACCCGTCTACTATTTTCGTAAAACATTTGTAATCGATGATGATCCCGGTAAATTAAGCAATCTGCTCTTGCACATATCATACGAAGATGGATTTGTAGCCTATTTGAATGGGTCAGAAATTTATCGCGACAGCATAAGAGAAGGCTTAGTCGATTATAGGTCGCTGTCACTGCCTAGCGAATACAACTTTTACAACATCTTTTCATTAAAAAACCATATCAATAAGCTGGTGAAAGGAACCAACACCATTGCTGTGGAAGTTCATCGCAGTCATCCCAAAGCGCCTAATCTGCTGTTTGATTTAAGCTTATCTTATGAGGAATGACAGATACGGGGAGGTCCATTGTGTTTAGACATAACAATCCAAAAAAAGATATAGCACACATCCTACAGCAATGTCTCCTAACATCTTTACTGATGTTGAGTATAAGTGCCTGCGGCACTGCGAATGAGTCTGACAAAGTAGATTTAATCGTCGCCCTTTCAGCGACTCCCGAGCATATCATGATCGATAACGGAAATAGCTATGTGTGGAATAACGCAAAAATCACCATAAATAATCGTTACTTCTACGAATCCGACATTCCTAGGGGCGGTACCAGTCTGAATTTAACGGAGTTTACCAAACAAGACGGTACAAGCTTTAATCCAAAAAAGAATCGGTTATACCGTGTCTCAATCTATGTTCCCGATGCTTTAGACGGTAAACCAGGGGTTTTTAATTGGTGACAATCGAGTAGGAGGGGGCGGCTAGCCCCCGACCTCTCACACCACCGTACATACCGTTCGGTATACGGCGGTTCACGAAATATTCCGTAATTCGTTGTATCTGTCCGCTAAGCTCCTCAATCCATTAGATTCCCAATAGCGATTATCCAATGTTCGGTTCAAAATCGGACTTCCTGCAATTCGCCAGTACCCTTTTCGGGTATTTCCCCATTCAAAGGCTTTTTCCTTGGGCATGCCTAAGGATATAAGCCTAAAAAGGCGATGACAGGACCACAAAAATATACGGGTGAGTCAGTGTTAAATANGATTCAGCAGCTCTTAGCCCTTCGGTTCGCTTGTGGATCAATGAGCTGGCAGCACGTTTTCCAAATCGAGTAGGAGGGGGCGGCTAGCCCCCGACCTCTCACACCACCGTACATACCGTTCGGTATACGGCGGTTCACGAAATATTCCGTAATTCGTTGTATCTGTCCGCTAAGCTCCTCAATCCATTAGATTCCCAATAGCGATTATCCAATGTTCGGTTCAAAATCGGACTTCCTGCAATTCGCCAGTACCCTTTTCGGGTATTTCCCCATTCAAAGGCTTTTTCCTTGGGCATGCCTAAGGATATAAGCCTTTTTACTTTGGTTTTCGGTTTCTTCCATTGCTTCCAAAGACACATTCTTAGCCTTCTTCGGATCCATTTATCCATATTCAGAAAGACACTTGGCGTATCCGCAAGCGAGAAGTAACCGCTCCATCCCATTAGGAATTGGTTCAGTTCCTTTATCCGCTCTTCCATCTTCATCGATCTTCTTCGGGAGGTTATCTCCCGAATCCTCGACTCTGCTTTCTGTAAGGATTGCTTTGCAATCCTTACCTTAGGCTCTTTGTTCAAGCTAAAACTAAACCCAAGAAACTTCCGTTTCCATGGACGATCTACCGCGCTTTTGGCTTGGTTTACCTTTAATTTCAGCCTGGTCTCGATGAATCTGGTAACCGATGCCTTGACTCGCTCGCCTGCTCTTTGGGTTTTCACGTAGATGTTACAATCGTCCGCATAGCGGACGAAGCGGTGTCCACGCTCCTCTAATTCTTTGTCTAATTCGTCTAGAACGATGTTGGATAATAGCGGACTGAGTGGACCACCTTGCGGCGCTCCTTCCATCGTCGGCTTAACCAATCCATTCTCCATRACGCCCGATTGCAGGTATTTGCGGATAAGTAGGAGAACTTTCTTGTCCTTCACTTTCTCCGAAACCTTCAACATGAGACGGTCATGATTGACGTGGTCAAAGAATTTCTCCAAGTCCAGATCGACCACGAATCGGTATCCTTCTTTCATGAATGCTCTTGCTTTCCTCACAGCATCATGTCCGCGCCTTTTANCCGAAACCTTCAACATGAGACGTCATGATTGACGTGGTCAAAGAATTTCTCCAAGTCCAGATCGACCACGAATCGGTATCCTTCTTTCATGAATGCTCTTGCTTTCCTCACAGCATCATGTCCGCGCCTTTTAGGGCGGAAGCCATAGCTATGTTCGGAAAACTGTGGATCAAACAATGGGTTTAACACCTGTGCGATTGCTTGCTGAAGCATGCGATCTGTCACGGTAGGTATACCTAGCATCCTAATGCCTCCGCCATTCGGTTTCGGGATTTCGACCCGTCTTACGGGGCTAGGCTGGTAGGTTCCTTCTTCTATCTCCTTGCGTATCGTCGGCCAGTTTTGTACGATGTGTTCGCGTAAGGATTTTACGGACATCCCATCTACGCCGTGGCTTCCTTTATTCGCTTCCACACGCTTTAAGGCTTCAAGAAGGTTTTCCCGTGACAGCAACTGCTCCAACATTTCTACAACTCCTTACGTGATTTGTACTTTCCTCTTGTGCCAGAGATAAGCTCTGCCCTGCCGAAGCCCCACACGGAATTCACCGCTTCCTTCTTCAGTCAGGTCCTTTCGGATTTTCTGCTTTCATCACTCATCATCACTCATCCTGAACGCCTTGATGTACAAATGCTTATTTCATGTTCAGCCCTTCCGCAAGCTGTTGCAACAGCCCCGCGTACTATRGCTTCTGCTGACTTSTGTACGCTCAGCCTGTCCTCTCGGGCAGGGTTACGAAGATGACTTCGCGTTCCATACAGATCTCCCCAGGTAAGAACGCTATCTTCCTCTCCATCTATCTGCTCCATTTACTCCCGCACGCCTTCGGCAGTAAGGACTTTGACTTGTTGCGCAGTCTCATCCAACGTACGTTAGCCTTATATGAAGTTCGTGTTCCTCAGACCGGAGATTTGCCGC
>NZ_LMRV01000026.1 GCF_001428245.1 Paenibacillus sp. Soil522 | reverse complement strand
GGTTAAGCTAGTAAGAGCGCACGGAGGATGCCTAGGCACCAGGAGCCGAAGAAGGACGTGGCGAACAACGATACCGCCTCGGGGAGCCGTAAGCAGGCTTTGATCCGGGGATTTCCGAATGGGGAAACCCAGCTGTCGTAATGGRCAGTTACTACCAACTGAATACATAGGTTRGTAAGAGGCATACCAGGGGAACTGAAACATCTAAGTACCCTGAGGAAGAGAAAACAAWAGTGATTCCGTCAGTAGCGGCGAGCGAACGCGGATTAGCCCAAACCAAGGAGCTTGCTCCTTGGGGTTGTAGGACGTCTCACATGGAGTTACAAAGGTGTTTGGTAGGCGAAGAGGTCTGGAAAGGCCCGCCAGAGCAGGTAAAAGCCCTGTARCCGAAAACAAGCACCCTCCGAGACGGATCCTGAGTACGGCGGGACACGAGAAACCCCGTCGGAATCCGGCAGGACCATCTGCCAAGGCTAAATACTCCCTGGTGACCGATAGTGAAGCAGTACCGTGAGGGAAAGGTGAAAAGCACCGCGGAAGCGGAGTGAAAAAGAACCTGAAACCGTGCGCTTACAAGAAGTCAGAGCCCGTTAAATGGGTGATGGCGTGCCTTTTGTAGAATGAACCGGCGAGTTACGATTACGTGCAAGGTTAAGTCGGGAAGACGGAGCCGTAGCGAAAGCGAGTCTGAATAGGGCGAATAAGTACGTGGTCGTAGACCCGAAACCGTGTGATCTACCCCTGTCCAGGGTGAAGGTGCGGTAACACGCACTGGAGGCCCGAACCCACGCACGTTGAAAAGTGCGGGGATGAGGTGGGGGTAGCGGAGAAATTCCAATCGAACTCGGAGATAGCTGGTTCTCCCCGAAATAGCTTTAGGGCTAGCCTCGAGGAATGAGCGTCGTGGAGGTAGAGCACTGATTGGGTGCGGGGCCCGCCAAGGGTTACCAAGTCCAGTCAAACTCCGAATGCCATAGACGTGCTACTCGGGAGTCAGACAGTGAGTGCTAAGATCCATTGTCAAGAGGGAAACAGCCCAGATCATCAGCTAAGGTCCCCAAGTGTGTGTTAAGTGGGAAAGGATGTGGAGTTGCAAAGACAACCAGGATGTTGGCTTAGAAGCAGCCACCATTTAAAGAGTGCGTAATAGCTCACTGGTCGAGTGACTCTGCGCCGAAAATGTAACGGGGCTAAACACACCACCGAAGCTATGACATGTRCCTATATGGTACTTGGGTAGGGGAGCGTTGAATACGGGTTGAAGTCAGACCGTGAGGACTGGTGGACTGTATGCAAGTGAGAATGCCGGTATGAGTAACGAAAAGACAAGTGAGAATCTTGTCCGCCGAAAGCCTAAGGGTTCCTGAGGAAGGCTCGTCCTCTCAGGGTAAGTCGGGACCTAACGCGAGGCCGAAAGGCGTAGTGGATGGACAACAGGTTGAAATTCCTGTACCACCGTAAACCGTTATGAGCRATGGGGTGACACAGAAGGGCAGTGACGCGGGCTGATGGAATAGCCCGTCCAAGCAGTGAGGCTAGTGTGYAGGCAAATCCGCACACTATTAGGCTGGGCTGTGATGGGGAGCGAAAATTACAGTAGCGAAGGTCATGTACTCCGGCTGTCAAGAAAAGCCTCTAGCCAGGTGAAGGTGCCCGTACCGCAAACCGACACAGGTAGGCGAGCAGAGCATGCTAAGGCGCGCGGAAGAACTCTCGTTAAGGAACTCGGCAAAATGACCCCGTAACTTCGGGAGAAGGGGTGCCTCGGTAGGGTGAATAGCCCGAGGGGGCCGCAGTGAAAAGGCCCAAGCGACTGTTTAGCAAAAACACAGGTCTGTGCGAAGCCGTAAGGCGAAGTATACGGGCTGACGCCTGCCCGGTGCTGGAAGGTTAAGGGGAGCGGTTAGGGGCAACCCGAAGCTGTGAACCGAAGCCCCAGTAAACGGCGGCCGTAACTATAACGGTCCTAAGGTAGCGAAATTCCTTGTCAGGTAAATTCTGACCCGCACGAATGGCGTAACGACTTGGGCGCTGTCTCAACGAGAGATCCGGTGAAATTTTAATACCTGTGAAGATGCAGGTTACCCGCGACAAGACGGAAAGACCCCATGGAGCTTTACTGTAACTTGATATTGGACTTTGGTACGATCTGTACAGGATAGGTGGGAGCCATTGAAGCATGAGCGCCAGCTTGTGTGGAGGCGACGTTGGGATACCACCCTGATCGTATCGGAGTTCTAACCTGCTGCCGTGAAACCGGCAGAGGGACCGTGTCAGGTGGACAGTTTGACTGGGGCGGTCGCCTCCTAAAATGTAACGGAGGCGCCCAAAGGTTCCCTCAGAATGGTTGGAAATCATTCGAAGAGTGCAAAGGCATAAGGGAGCTTGACTGCGAGACCTACAAGTCGAGCAGGGACGAAAGTCGGGCTTAGTGATCCGGTGGTACCGAATGGAAGGGCCATCGCTCAACGGATAAAAGCTACCCTGGGGATAACAGGCTTATCTCCCCCAAGAGTCCACATCGACGGGGAGGTTTGGCACCTCGATGTCGGCTCATCGCATCCTGGGGCTGAAGTAGGTCCCAAGGGTTGGGCTGTTCGCCCATTAAAGCGGTACGCGAGCTGGGTTCAGAACGTCGTGAGACAGTTCGGTCCCTATCTGTCGCGGGCGCAGGAAATTTGAGAGGAGCTGTCCTTAGTACGAGAGGACCGGGATGGACGTACCGCTGGTGTACCAGTTGTTCCGCCAGGAGCACCGCTGGGTAGCCAAGTACGGACGGGATAAGCGCTGAAAGCATCTAAGCGTGAAGCCCCCCTCAAGATGAGATTTCCCAGTATGTAAGACCCCTTGAAGACGACGAGGTTGATAGGTTCGGGGTGGAAG
This sequence comes from Paenibacillus sp. Soil522, assembly GCF_001428245.1. GTDB lineage: Bacteria > Bacillota > Bacilli > Paenibacillales > Paenibacillaceae > Pristimantibacillus. The sequence goes on along the minus strand of NZ_LMRV01000026.1, from coordinate 119,651 downwards.
CACAGCAATGTGTGGAGCTGACGAATACTAATCGGTCGAGGGCTTATCCTAAAACGTTTGCCAGGACCCATACATCCGGCAGACAGCAGCTAAAAGGTTCAGCAAACCTAWCTTTCGTATCCAGTTTTCAGGGCGCAACCTGCTAATGCGTGCATTGGCAAACGGCCCACATATGTGGGTTTTATTTGTCTGTGAGTGATTAGCTGAGTTGATCAGTACCTGATAAGCAGCATGGCGGTCGTGGCGAAGTGGTTAACGCATCGGTTTGTGGATCCGACATTCGGGGGTTCAATTCCCCTCGATCGCCCCATTATTAAAAACACGAATACAACATATTTGTTGGGGATTAGCCAAGCGGTAAGGCAACGGACTTTGACTCCGTGAATCCCCAGCCATTTATATGCGGAAGTGGCTCAGCGGTAGAGCATCGCCTTGCCAAGGCGAGGGTCGCGGGTTCGATTCCCGTCTTCCGCTCCATTATTTTGGCGCCATAGCCAAGTGGTAAGGCAAAGCTCTGCAAAAGCTCTACCCCTAGTTCGAATCTAGGTGGCGCCTCCACAAAATATTACTGAAATAATTATGTGCCCTTAGCTCAGCTGGATAGAGCGTTTGACTACGAATCAAAAGGCCAGGAGTTCGAATCTCTTAGGGCACGCCATATTTCTTCTATATGCCGATGTGGCGGAATGGCAGACGCGCGCGACTCAAAATCGTGAGGGAAACCGTGGAGGTTCGAGTCCTCTCATCGGCACCAAACTTTAAAACACAAACTCTTGAGATCAAATTGATCTTAAGAGTTTTTTTTGTATACAAGGAAAAGCCTAATCACGGGGAATTATGTTGAATAATGCAATGATCTCGTTTATACTAACAGCGAATTTCCAGGTTAGTCATATATCGAGGCAGGACGCATCACTGGTTAAGCAAAATCTGCCGATGGGGATCATCATGATACCGTGTATAATTATAAGTGCTTATCGAAGTCTGTATAAGGAGGCGCGGCATTATGGATGATTTCAATTTTAATCCCTTATTACTTTCTATTCCAGAGAGCTTTGAAAGCAATCGTCTGCTCATTCATACGCCATTGTGGGGTGACGGCATCAAGCTGAATGAGGCTGTTATAGAAAGTATAAATGAGCTGAAGCCTTGGATGCCATGGGCCCAAACCATTCCCACAGTTGAGGAGTCCGAAGTCGTCATAAGGCGTGCTCGCTTAAAGTATCTGGAACGTACGGATCTGATGATGCTTCTGATTTCGAAGGATACTGGTCAATTAATAGGCAGCAGCGGTCTTCATCGTATAGACTGGCAATCACGAAAATTTGAAATCGGTTATTGGGTGCGGACAGCTTATAGCGGTAAAGGCTATATTACGGAAGCAGCTAATGCGATCACAAATTTTGCTGTCCAGGAATTAAAGGCCAATCGCGTTGAAATTCGTTGTGACTCTCGAAATATAAGAAGTGCGCGTGTAGCGGAGCGATTAGGCTACACGTTAGAAGGCACTCTTCGCAATGAAAAATGCGCTGTCGACGGCTCGCTCCGGGATACAATGGTATTTTCTAAAGTTAGAGATAAGGAATTTTGATTCCTGTTAAATTTTTTTTAGATCTACATTACATATCCTAATAAAATCAGGTTAGTTATCGATGTGTTGCTGTCCTTAATGAATATAGACAGGCATTTTATAATGCCTGGTTAGCGAAACAAGCAAGCTGAGCTTTTGAATTAAAAGAAGTTACCATGTAATATAGGGGTAAATTGATAAAGAAGCGCAACCCACATAAGGAGTGAACACACGATGGGTAACAAAATCTTTACACTTAACGAAGCTAATGAGCTATTGCCTCAATTGAAAGAGGATTTACTGCAGCTGCAGCAATTAACGGCGCAGTTTGAGAATCAATACTTGAACTATCAGAAGGAGAAGGCGGTTTATGAGCAAGCTTATGTTGCTGGGCAAGGAAGCAGGGACCCTTTCTTTGAGCAAGAGAGCCAGCTGGAATTTTTGAAGATCGAGGCTGACCTGTTGATTGAAAACTTTTCACGAAAAGGCGTGCTTTTGAAAATGATTAATCCCGGCTTGATTGACTTTCCCGCAGTGCTGGATGGCGAAGACATTTTAATTTGCTGGAAGGAAGGGGAACAGCATATCAGTCATTATCATGGCTGGCATGATGGTTTTGTCGGCAGGAAGCCGTTCCCGGAAGGCGGAAGATAAGCGGATCGATCATAATATCAAGACGATTGCCCGTTTTTATTTTAAAACAAACGCTGCCGTAACCGGATTATGGTCTTGCAGGAGATAAAAACTTGAATGTGCTGTTTTCAAGAAGGACGAAATGGAATCTAAGTTAGCCCTCGTCTGCTCCTTGCTGCTGGAGCGTGAATGCTTCCCGCCATCCATAAAGAAATCTTGATTTTTGTCTAAGCCGGCATAATCCCATGCGTTCACTCCTTCCATTATTTTTTCATTATTTCAAGGATATAAGCGTGCTAAGCAGATCGAAAGATATATTTCGCATACCGAATAATGGGATTATAATAAGCCTCATTAACCGCATACTGCGTACATTGGGGATTGGAGAAATTTTTTGAAGGAACCATCGGCTAACGGAAGGGAGCGGAGCAAGGATGAAACACAACCGTCTAGGAAATTCGGAGCTGTATGTCAGTGAGATCGGTCTTGGCTGCATGTCGCTTGGGACGGATAAGGAAAAGGCGGTAGCCCTCGTGCATCAAGCGATCGATGGGGGCATTAATTTTCTGGATACGGCTGATCTTTATGATGAAGGTCTGAATGAGGAAATCGTCGGAGAGGCGATTCGCGGACGGCGTTCGGATATCATACTTGCGACGAAGGTTGGCAATCGCTGGGAGCCCGGCAAGGAAGGCTGGACATGGGACCCTTCCAAGGCTTATATCAAGTCGGCTGTGAAGGACAGCTTAAGAAGGCTCCAAACGGACTATATCGATCTGTATCAGCTGCATGGCGGTACGCTTAACGATCCGGTGTCGGAGACCATCGAGGCTTTCGAGGAGCTTAAGCAGGAGGGACTCATTCGTTATTACGGCGTTTCTTCGATTCGGCCGAACGTCATTCGAGAATATGCGGAGCGGTCGAATATCGTCAGCGTAATGAGCCAATATAGTATTTTGGACAGAAGGCCCGAGGAGGAAATATTGCCTTTGCTGGCGGAGAAGGGGATCAGCTTAATAGCCCGCGGTCCGGTGGCAAAAGGAATTTTAACCGGTAACGGCGCTGCGAAAGCGGAAAAGGGTTATTTGGATTACAGCAAAGAAGAGCTGTCGGCTTTACGTGCAGCATTGCTCCGTGCAGGAGGCGGCTCCAACGATATGGCGCATACGGCAATCAGATATGCGCTAGCCAACCCAGCTGTAGCTGCGGTCATTCCAGGGGCAAGCTCGGCGGCTCAGCTGCTGCATAATATTGACGCGGGTCGTGCTCAGGCTCTGACGTCAAAAGAATTAGAAGCTATTCGGAGTCTGAGCAGAAGCAATCGCTACGAACAGCACCGCTAAAATATTTTATGGGAAAAATGGCAGGTAAAGTAATCATTTACAGAACAAACGTTCTTCGTTATGATCTTTGCGTAGGTCATTTTTCCATTTAATTGTATGGGGAAACAGCTGCCTGCCGGGCAGTTTTTTTTTTCAATAAAATAGTTTGAATCTCTGATAGATATTTGGCATGGGCGGCATCTGTCTTATAGGGGGAATGAAAGTGAAGGTCTGGGCAACCGATACGGCATCCTTGTTAACTGGCGAAGCAGGGACGGAAGGGCAGGAGCATGCAATCGTTGAAAGGGCCCGTTCCGGTGATCAGGAAGCGTTCGGGGAGCTTGTGCGGCGGCATCGTGCTAAGGCGCTCGGTCTTGCGGGGTCGTTGACGAAGGATTCCTTTATGGCGGAGGATATCGTGCAGGAAGCGCTTATTCGTGCATTTCTGCACTTGGGTACGCTTACTGACGCGAGCAGGTTCTTGCCTTGGCTGCACCGGATCGTGCGCAATCAAGCCTACATGAAGCTGCGGAGAGGCGGTCCTTACAGCAAGGAGCGGCCGTTCGTTAGCTTCATGAGTCAATCGGGTCTGCCGATGGATGCGAACAGGAGCGAGCAGAATATGGATTGGAGCGATATCGACAGCATCCTGTTTCATCTGACGGATCATGCCAGGAATGAGTCGATGAACGGACAGAGCCCGGAGCAGTACGTGATGCGCCAAGAAACGCTGGCTAGCATTCATATGCTGATACGCTGCTTGAACAAGCGGGAGCGGGGCATTTTCGAGGCGAGATTTTTCGGGGAGCTGCCCCCGGCTGAAATTGCCGATTTGTTCGATACGACGACTGCTAACGTATACAATACGCTGTCGAGATCCCGCGCCAAGCTGCAGAAGGAGCGCATACGCATCTCGATCAGTCTTTACGTGCAGCGAAGAGCGTCGCTAGGCTTGCCTAGACGAAAGATATTAACTCCCCCCCTAATATAACGTAAACATAAGGTTCACTTGAGATGGAGAGGAAAGAAGCGATGACAATTGATAGGGATTGGTCGAAGACCTGGACCTCGGCGGCAGCCGCCATTCACGGTGCGGTAAGCTATACCGACAAGAATCAGCTTACATTGACGGATGTTATGGGGTTTACGGGCCATGCCTTTCGAATGAATATCGATCCGGAGAGCATTAACGCAGCAGGGCCGACCTCGTTTCCTGGCGGTTATATTTTGCGCCGCAATTTGTGCAATCTCGGCTTCACGAGCTGTCTGGCTGATCCGTCCGCTCCCCTTACGCCGGATAAGGTTGAGCGGACGATAGCACTAGTACAACAATCTATTGATCGCGGCGTGCCTGCCATCGCATTCGATTTGTTCACCCCGGAATTCGGATTGATTTACGGCTATGACGATGATAAGCAGCAATTTCATGCGAAGGACCATGCGAAGGACGGAACGCTCACTTATGCGCAGTTCGCAGATCCGAAGATCGATCTGTTGTTCGTGACGACGATCAGCGAGAGCCTGCCTCATTCCAAATACGAAATGCTGCGTATGGCGTTATCGATGATTGTCGACCATGCCCGGGGCAAGGAATGGACGCATGTGTTCGGCAATAAATTTGCGCAGGGGCTGGCCGGTTACGAGGCATGGATTAATGTGATGAAGCTTCGCCGTGCTGACGAGCATGGAAATGCCTTCAATTTGCTTGTCATCGGCGATGCACGCGAGTTCGCCGCACGCTTCCTCCGCGAAATAGCGTTCCGCTGGGACGGATCGAACGTAGTGGAGCGAACGGTACGCAAGCATGCCGGCGATGCGGCTGTACATTATAAGGCGGTTGCGGCAGCGTTCGGGCAATTAAGAGAACGATTTCCGTTTCCGGACGGCGGCCATCCGAAGGATCCAAATACGGCCGATCAGGCGATACAATTGCTGCAGCATGCGCAAGAAGCGGAAACGAAGGGCGTCGAGCAGCTGGAGCAGCTGTTTCATTTTATGGGGGAATACCATTCGGAAATTTGGGTTCATTAACCGGCCCGGAACGAGAGGGAGGATAAAGATGGCTTTAACAGAGAAGAAGATGTTTGATCACAAGGGCGGTTTCGAGCTGGATGATATGCGCGGAGAGAAGCTGCATATGGTTTGCTTGAAGGGAGCTGAGCTGCACGGCGTCGATGCAAGAGATACGTCCCTTGAGCATGTGAACTTTGTCCATTCGAAGTGGAACCATATTTATTTCTCAAATGTTCATGTTAATGAAGTGCAGATGGGCGGTACGCTATTCGAAAATATTCGCCGTCCCGATGCTGAAGTCAGCCGCTTCGAGGAGGAAGCGGGAACAGACGGCTGGATTAATATCGAGCCCGTTCGCTTCCTGACTAGTGATTTGAGCAAAGCGATTTTTCAATCCTGTAATTTAAAGGACGTTGAATTAAACGACTGCAATGTTGAAGGTATGCGCATTAACGGAATTCCGGTCGAGGAGCTGCTGCGGAGCTATTCGGAAAAGCAGGAAAGGGCAGTGGAGACAAATAACTAAAACATTGAAAGAGAGCTGATGTGAAATGATTAAAAATATCAATTGTGCGTACGTTCCGGTCTCGAATGCGGAAAAGGCGGCGGAGTGGTATGAGCGTGTGCTCGGTATGCAGCTCCGTTCCCCCGTTGAACCTGGGCGTGGCGCTATTATGATCATGGGAGAAGGCGGGTGGCTCTTTCTGCTGCCGAGTCCTGCCATGACTCCGCTCACGTTCGAGACGACAGGCTGGGCTGAAGATGGAGAATCGTTCGAGATGTTTCCGCTATGCTTTGAGACCGAAGATATTCAGTCGCTATATGCTTCCTTGAAGGAGGCGGGCACATGGACCGAGACGGATATTCGGGACGAGGGCAGCTGCGGACTGCAGCTTGGTTTCAAAGATCCGGACGGCAACAAGTATCAAGTATGGCAGAAGCCGTCTTTATAGGTTAATTGATGCTCATCATTATATCTATTCGGGGGTGGGCAGATGAGAAAGTCTATGCCAGGACTTTCTCTCTGTGCTATTCTTAGAAAGGAAGGTTTGACTTAATCAACTGTATGCAATAAAATTACAGTATCCTTCTTGAGAGGGAGTGCAGAGATGAACAGTGAATTTACGGTAGCGGTTCACAGCCTGGTGCTGTTAGCCTATTTGCCTGATCATATGGCCAGCAGCGAGACGATTGCCCGCAACGTGGCAACCAATCCGACGCGCATTCGCAAAATAATGAGCACTTTGCGGAAACACGGTTTTGTGAGAACGAAGGAAGGAATCGGCGGCGGCTATATTTTGAACTGCGAGCCGGGGGAGGTTACGCTTGCTCAAATTTACCGGGCGCTTTCCGGCTGTTCGCTTAAGCCTCACTGGTGTTCGGGTAATCCGGAGGAGGAGTGTCTCGTCTCGGCGAATATACAAGCGGTCATGGATCATTTTTTCTACGAAGCGGAGCTTCATTATGTAGCTTACCTGGAGCAAAATACGCTTCAAACGGCTTTGGATAAGATCCGAAAATGCCAACAGCTGCAAAAGGAACATCAGGTATAAGGCCTTACAGCAAATGAGAAGCGCCACGATGCTTCAGCTGTGTAAGCAACAGCGGTAATAAGGTAGAAGGCTGTATATTACCGCTAATTATATACGGCAGTCGTCATTGTAGGCAGCTTTCTTTTTTGTACCGCCCAATATGTATCTAATATTCATACAGTTATTGCGTGTCTAGCCTTATGGAAGCCGCGTCTTCCGATCATGAAGTAAAGGGTGAGCGTTATGTCAAAACAGACCAAAATAAATTCAGCATTTAACATTCCGTTGTCGGTACTCGATGTTTCACCAATTGTCGAAGGAGGCTCTGTCGCCGAATCGCTTAGCAATACGTTAGATCTTGCACAGCATGCGGAAAAATGGGGCTATAACCGTTACTGGCTGGCGGAGCATCATAATGCGCCAAGCATTGCGAGCTCGGCGACGTCAATCGTCATCGGCCATGTAGCGGCAGGCACGTCGACGATTCGCGTAGGCTCGGGCGGCATCATGCTGCCGAACCATGCGCCGCTTGTTATCGCCGAGCAATTCGGCACGTTGGAGTCTTTATTTCCCGGCCGCATCGATCTCGGTCTCGGCCGCGCGCCCGGCACCGACGGTCTTACAGCAGCGGCGCTTCGAGGAAACAGAAGAAGCAACGGCCATGATTTTCCCGAGCAGCTGGCGGAGCTTCGCGCGTTTCTAGACCCGTCGAGCACGGAGATCGGCATGCCCGTGCGAGCGATTCCGGGCGAAGGGCTGGACATACCGATTTGGCTGCTGGGCTCAAGTGATTTTAGTGCGTTGCTGGCTGCTCAGCTCGGCTTGCCGTTCGCTTTCGCCGGTCATTTCTCGCCTACGTTTACCGTTCCGGCGATGAATCTCTATCGCAGCAGCTTCAAGCCTTCTGCCGTTCTCGATAAACCGAAAGGGATGGTCGCGGTAAACGTGGTTGCGGCTGATACGGATGAGGAGGCGGCTTATCTGGCTACATCGATGCAGCAGCTATTTCTGTCGTTTATTCGCAATGCCCGCGGACCTTTGCCTGCTCCGGTTCGCGATATGGATGCCGTGTGGACACCGCAGGAGAAGATCGCCCTGCAGCAGCAGCTGGGTTCTTCCATTGTCGGCGGGCCGGAGACAGTGCGCATTAAGCTAAAGCAATATATGGAGTCGACGCAAGCCAATGAGATCATGGTTGCAGCCCATATATTCGATCACAAGGCACGCCTGCGTTCTTATGAAATTATAGCAGGGCTATAATAAACGGACGGATAGAGCGGAAATATTAGCTATGTTTATTCTTAGTGAGCGGAGAATAATGAGAATGAAGCAAGCCAAAAGGGTGCAGACCGGAAACCGGTTTGTACCCTTTTGGCTTGTGTGGGCAGAGTATGTCCTGAGGGGTCCGGTTACTCGACAGGCGGCAGGAGCCCGTTGCGGAGCTGACGGATCGAATAGCCGAAATCTATTTGGAGATGCGGATAGTCAGGGAAGTTCTTCCAGTCACCGCCCCAGGTAAAGCCAAGCCGTTTAGCAATCGCGACGACCTCCATCCAATCTGCTTGTCCGTTTTTATTGCCGTCATATTTCATGTCCCATACGACTTCACCCTTCTTGGTGCGCAGTGCAAAATCGATAGCGAGGCCGTAATTATGATACGACTGGCCGCCTTGCACCTGCGTAACGATCTTGCCCTCCGACGTTCTTCCCTTTGCATAAATAGCGTCCTGCTCTTCATTTGAGCGGAAGCCGTCCGTAATGAGAATGGTGATGCCGGCCTTTCCTGCTTCTGAGATTAATTCGTTTTGCTTGGCAAATACGACCGGATGCAGTTCTGTTATCGGAATAGCAGGAATGATTTCGGTGTCAGGTACGGGAGGCTCAAAGGTGAGAATCGCCTTCCACAATATAGCAGCGGTGACGGCCAAAATAATTAGGAGCAGAAATCTGTTTCGTTTGCGTTTATTTCTTGCAACAGGATCCAGCGGAGTCTGCCCAATCGGTAGGGGCTGCCGGGAAATAGGATTTCGTTCAATCATGCAATATCTCCTTACGCTTTGTATCCGCTTATCTTAACATATTGCAAATCCGGTTTCCCTAGTCCGAGGTAGGGGATTAATGCCGGCATTTGACTTTTTATCAGTTTATAACTAAACTGATAACTATAACGAAGGCTTGGGGTGGTCGAATGGATCAAAAAGATACGGAATCCTTCTTATCTAAACGTGATGAGCGGTTAGGCTTAATGATATGGTTTCGCTTATCGCGGGTTTATAATCAAAGCCTGCGGGAATCCCACCAGCATTTGAAAAAATGGAACTTATCCGCCGCGCAGTTCGACATGCTCGCGCAGGTTGGCGCTCATGACCGTTTGACGCAGCAGCAGCTGGCCGACAAGCTTTTTGTCACGAAAGGGAACATTACGCAGCTGCTTGGCAAGCTTGAAGAGCTGGGCTTAGTAAGGCGCGAGCAAGAGTGGAAGACCAAATACGTATCGCTAACGGAAAAGGGCAAAGCATTATTTAATGATGTCGTTCCGGTACAGGAGCAATTCCAGGCGTCGCAGTATAACGCTTTGGACCGGGATGAGAAGAGGCAACTGCTCGATTTACTTAAAAAAATACAAAATTAAATGATACGGTGCAAGAGAAGCAAATTTTGCATCACAAAACTATTTAGGAGGTTGTTTATATGCAACTTAAAGGCATTCACCACGTATCCGCAATCACTGGCACCGCATCCGGCAATTTTGACTTTTACACGCAGCTGCTAGGTCTTCGTTTGGTCAAAAAGACGGTTAACCAAGACGAGACGTCGGTTTATCATTTGTTTTATGGAGATGAGAAGGGGAATCCGGGAACGGAGCTGACCTTCTTCGAATTTCCGATGACTGGCAAAAACCGTGCCGGCACAAGCAGCATTTCTTCCCTGTCCCTGCGGGTGGCGAATGATGCGGCGCTTCGTTATTGGAAGGAGCGGTTCGAGCAATTCAGCGTCAATCATGATGAAATGATTGAACGCGCAGGACGCAATACGATTGCTTTCAGAGATTTTGAAGGACAGCGCTTAGTGCTCGTATCCGATGAACATAATGAAGGCGTTAAGGGCGGAATTCCTTGGGATAAAAGCACAGTGCCTGCCGAATACGGCATTCTCGGACTTGGCCCGGTGCAGCTTACGGTCAAAAATCCGGAGCCTACCGTTCTCGTACTGACCCAGCTGATGGGCTTCCGCGAAAAAGGGAAGTATCCGTCTGGGATTGCAGGCCAGCCGAATATCGTCGTATTCGAAACCGGAGAAGGCGGCAGCGGCGCCGAGGTTCATATCGAGGAGCGGCATGATTTGCCGCGTGAGCAGCAGGGCCATGGCGGCGTGCATCACGTAGCGTTCCGCGTAGACAACGACGACGAGCTGCGCGAGTGGATCGAGCATATTCGTGGAGTCAGTATTCCAAACTCCGGCTTCGTCGACCGCTACTATTTCCGCTCGCTGTACTTCCGCGAGCCGAACGACATCCTTTTTGAGCTGGCGACTGACGGTCCGGGCTTCGATACGGATGAAGATATCAACCATTTGGGCGAATCATTGGCGCTGCCTCCGTTTCTGGAGCCGCAACGCACGCAAATCGAAGCAAGATTAAAGCCGCTGAAGAATTAACGGCGGCAAATGTACCGCATCGAAAGTTGGGCTTGAATAAATACTCGCCAGTCTTATATAATAAACACATATTCATACTGATGACTGACGGAGGTAACCCAGCCGATGAAGTAAGTACACGATTCCTGTAAACAACTTGTTTAAATACAAGCGGCGTTCTCGGCAGCGAGAACCGGTCAGGGATACGTGCGTCGATTTGGGGACTTATGCTTAGTCAATCAGCAGCGACAGATAGGAGTTGTTTACCCGCTATACAGCGGCGTAACGCATCCTTATTTTCGTTTACCTGATATTCCCCTTCGTATTCGACCGTGTGCCGCTGGCCACGGTTTTTTATTTTGTAATCGGAAATGGGGAATATACATTGATGCTGCTAAAAGTTAAACAGGCGATTAAAGAATGGGACGGCTATATGCTGTTCGAAAATATAAATTTCGAGGTAAAAGAGGGCGAGCGGCTTGCGCTGTTCGGTCGCAACGGCGTAGGCAAAACGACGCTGCTGCAGGGCTTGACCGGAAGGCTTGCGCTTGATGGGGGTGTGGTCCAGCGCTTATTGCCCCTTGAAGAGTGGGGCTGGCTTGACCAGCAGGCGCAGACGGATACCTCGCTCACGCTGCTCGAGTTCGTTCAGGCGGGATCGGAGGAATTGTTCGGCTTGAAGCGGGCGATGGCGGATCTGACGCAGCAAATGCAAGAGAATGAGACGAGCGGGAAGCTGTTAAATCAATACAGCGAGCTGTACGAGAGATATGCGCAGCTTGATGGTTATGGCTTTGAGATCAAAGCGGAGAGATGCTTAACGCAATTAGGCTTTGAAGCTTCATTGTGGGGCATGCCATTTGCTCAGCTCAGCGGCGGTCAGAAGACGAAAGCCCAATTGGCGGCGCTTATGGTCAGAGAGCCGAAGCTCGTGGTGATGGATGAGCCGACGAATCACTTGGATTCGGCCGCGCTGGATTGGCTGGAGCAATGGGTGAGGGCGTATCCGGGAACGATCGTATACGTGTCGCATGACCGGACATTTATCGACCGTACGGCAACGGCCGTTCTGGAGCTGGAGCGGCATGGCTGCCACCGCTATCCCGGAGGCTACACCGACTACAAGGCGCAGAAGGAGCTTGAGCTAAGGACGCAGGAGGCGCTGCACAAGAAGCAGGAGCTGGAGCGGGAAAAGCTGCTTGAGAGCATACGCATGTATGCGGAATGGTTCCAGCAGGCGCATAAGGCGGCTGGGCAAAATGATTTTTTGAGGTCAAAGTCAAAAAAGAACGTATCGCGTCTGCATGCGAAGGAATCCGCATTGGAGCGTTTAGACCAGGGAAAAGTGCAGAAGCCTCGCGAGGAATCGCAGCTGCGTTTGCATTTGGAGCCGGATGGCTTCACAGCTTCGACGCTGCTGCGCATGGAGGAGGTTAGCTTTGCTTATGAAGGCCGCAAGCACATATTCAGTAAGCTTAGTCTCTCGCTTGACCGGGGCGACCGCCTTGCCGTGCTTGGACCGAACGGAGCGGGTAAGTCGACCCTGCTGAAGCTGGCAACGGGCAGCTTAACGCCTGCCGCAGGCAAGGTAGTCATTCATCCGCAGGCGAAAATCGGTTACTTCGAGCAGGAGCTGGGTAAGCTCGATAGCGAGGCGACCATTCTGGATAGCCTGCTGATGCTGCCGGGGATGACGCAGTCGCATGCGCGGACCATTTTGGGCTGCTTCTTGTTTTCGAAGGAGGATGTGTTTAAGCGAATCGGGGATTTGAGCATGGGCGAGAAATGCAGAGTAGCGTTCCTTAAGCTGTATTTTGGCAAAGCGAATTTGCTCGTGCTTGATGAACCGACCAACTATCTGGACGTGAGTACGCGCGAGCAGATTGAGGAGGCGCTTCAGCATTATCCCGGCGCGATTCTGCTCGTGACCCATGACCGGTACTTGATCCGCCAAGCGGCCAACCGGTTACTCCTGATGGATGGGCAGAGTGAGCCAAGCTTGTTCCCGGGAACGTATGAGGAGTTTATGTCCAAGGATCGAAGCCGTTCACTTTCGCCGGAGGAGCAGCTGAATCAGAACGAGCGGGAAATGCTGCAGCTTCGCTTAGCGCAGCTCATGAGCAGCACGCAGCCGGATGATCCCGGGGAGCAGCTGCTGCTCATACAGGAAATCCGCAGGCTGCGCGCACAAATAGGCAGCTTCTAAACAAGCGTGAGGGGCCTGGATTAGCCCAGGCCCCTCACTTTAGTATAATCAACTCATCGATTGCTTCGCTTCCAAATAGAGCACTTGTACAAATTTTTTTGTGTTGATCCGGATTTGGGATTGGGATGATTCTATATTGTTTTGCAATTCCGACATTCTTTTTCGAATTTCGGTGAAATCGAAAATTTTCGAAGCATAATTTTCAAACTTTGGATGGGTATAATCGGTTAGGCCAAGTGAAGCCATATGGCTGAGTGCCTGGAAAATGGCTCTTCGTACACGCTGCTCCGAGGCTTTGATCTCCTTATTTAGTTCCGCAGATGTTGCCGAGCTTCCCAGTTTTTTCGCAGCGGTATTACTAAAAATATCCTTTAATGAAGGAAACGCATTTATAGAGTGAACAGATTCGGTTTCTTTTTCGTATAGGTACCCGAGAATATCCAATAAATCTTTACTGCCTGCTTCCCCGATCATTCCAAGCTCCGACAACAGAAAATGACCGGCAGTCAACATTTCTTTCTTTGAACCGGGCGGCTCTTGCCTCTCCTGAGGCTTCTCGAATGTAAAGTCCTGCAAAGTTCTCTGTATAAAGGATATCGATTTTTGCAGCCGCAAGCGTTCCTCGACCTTTCGGATAACCGCCAAAATTTCCAGCCGGTTAACCGGTTTGGTAATATAATATTCGACGCCAAGCGAGTAGGCTTCACTAATCATATTTTTCGATTCGATCTGTGAGATCATGATGATTTTTCCGTGAAAATGCGACCCTAATGCCCGAACGGTCTGGATTCCGTCTTGAATCGGCATTAACATATCGATCAAAAGAATATCGACTTTTTTTAGCTCCAGCAAGTCGCTGTTTATATGAAAGCCGTCATCCGTTTCTCCGACCACTTTCCCCAGCCCGTCCTCCTCAATAATATCAGCTAACATGGAGCGAACTCCTTGATCGTCATCCACAATAAAAAATCGCATGGATCGTCATCCTTTCTCGGTAAGCTCATCGATAGGCAAGTGTATGATAAATACGGTTTTGCCGGTTTCCCATTCATCCAGTAATTCAAACTGTCCTCCACGGTCTTTCACGACTTCCTGAACGTAGGATAAACCGATTCCGGTTGAAGGCTTTCCTGAAACATCATACTTTGAAGTGTACCCTGGCGTAAATATAACCTTTCTTTTTTTAGGGGGGATACCAGGACCGTTGTCGCTTACTCGAAACTCAATGAAATCATTCAAGCGCCGGACAGAGATTTTTATAATCCCTTTGTTAAGGATGGCTTCAACCGCATTGGCTGTCAAATTGTTAATCAAAGATAAAAGGGTGTATACATGCATGGGAGGCAGCGTCTCTTCCACCTCCAATAGGAACTGAATATCTTTGCCTGAGGATACTGCGTATTTTTGATTCGTTCTGACAATCAGCTGGCCTATTTCCACCGGATTCATATAGTCCGATGAACTCTGGTCGGCAATCATTTTGGAAAGCCCCGCTAATATTCGTTGATTATCCTTTTTAATTTCATGGATTTTTCCGGAAATCCGCAATGCTTGCTGCGCAAAATTCGCGGTCCCATTTATAGATTCGGCATTTTGTAAGTCCCGGTATAACTCATAACATTCTCTTGTAATATCTTCCGAGTATTGAAGCGTTTTTTTTAACTGGACGGACTCCTCATATAAATTTGAAACGAGCATAAGGATGCGTTCCTTTTCTTTACGCTGCTGTTCTTCATTTAAGATGGACTGGCGTAATTGAATGATATTATAAAAACCGAGAACAAAAAAGCTGCGAATGACCGCAATTAAAATTAGTTCGCCAAAAGCATATAAATCTATGGTCGTAAGGGAAATGGAATGGCGGAAGGAGAGCTCCACCAGACTTGAAATGAATTCGATTAAGACACTTAGAACCCCGACACGCAGAGGCCGATAAGGGAGCCGGTTCAATCTCAAAAATTGAAATAAAGAAGCGTATGCAAGGTAATAAAATAAAGGCGGATAATGCAGGTGAGCAAGCTCTTCGAAAGAAACATCCGTTAGCAATAGGTAATCCAAAGCGATACGAAGGGTAACAACGTTGATACCAACCAAAAGTCCGGATAAGACAGGCGGTATTCTTTGAATCCACAGTAAAAAAAAGAAAAAAAAGGGTGTGGCCAAACTGACGCGGAAATCGTCGTGAAAAGGGTAAAATTTCAATTCCCCTGCGAGAGGCACGGTAATAATCATAAGGATAAACGCAGCGATGTTTGTTTTCAAGGATAATCACCTCCTAATTCCATGATGATGTAAACTTATTTAACGCAAACGGCCGATTTCTTTCAATAATGATCGTCAAACCGAAAGTTGGAACGATAGATTGGAGCTTTATTATATAGAGTAACAAAGTGTCAAACAAGATAATGTAAGATTTTATGACATCTAATAAATTATCGAATGTATGTTTTTGTAGATTTCTGTAGATTGCGTTTTAAGATTTAAACATCATTAAAATATTGTAAATTTGAGGGGTGAATCAAATGAAGAAGATCGGTCTTGCTTGGCAAATTCTGATTGGACTTGTTTTGGGAATTACGGTTGGTATTTTGTTTTACGGGAATCCGTCAGTGGGAAGCTTCCTATCTCCGATTGGCGATATTTTTATCCGTCTGATCAAAATGATCGTCGTTCCCATCGTCGTTTCTTCTCTGATTGTTGGTGTTGCAGGCACTGGCAGTATGAAACAGCTTGGTAAGCTTGGAGGAAAGACACTCCTCTATTTTGAAATCGTGACGACGGTCGCAATCATCTTAGGATTGCTGGCAGCCAATTTGCTGCAGCCGGGCTCCGGCGTGGATATGACTCATCTCGCCAAGACCGATGTCCATCAATATGTGGATTCGGCTGAAAAAGCAGCGAGCCACGGATTTGCCGACACCTTTGTTAACATTGTGCCCAAAAATATTATAGAGTCTCTCGCAAACGGGGACATGCTCGCAGTCATATTCTTTTCCGTCATGTTCGGTTTGGGCGTTGCCGCTATTGGTGATAAGGGTAAGCCGGTGCTGGGCTTTTTTCACGGCGTAGCGGATGCCATGTTCTGGGTAACCAATCAAATCATGAAATTTGCTCCATTCGGCGTATTTGCACTAATTGGTGTAACCGTTTCTAAATTCGGGGTCGCTTCGCTGATTCCGCTAGGAAAGCTTGTGCTCGTTGTTTACTTTGCCATGATTTTCTTTGTGGTTGTCGTGTTCGGTATCATCGCCAGGCTTAGCGGGACAAGTATTTTTGCCATTATCAAAATCATGAAAGATGAACTTATTCTTGCCTTCTCAACAGCTAGTTCCGAGACAGTCCTGCCTAAAGTGATAGAGAAAATGGAGAAGTTCGGTTGTCCTAAGGCGATCACTTCTTTCGTCGTTCCGACCGGCTATTCGTTCAATCTGGACGGATCCACGCTGTATCAGGCTATTGCGGCATTGTTCATAGCGCAAATGTACGGTATCGATATCTCGCTTACCGATCAAATAACTTTAATGCTTGTATTAATGGTTACCTCCAAAGGGATTGCCGGAGTACCGGGCGTTTCTTTCGTAGTCCTGCTGGCTACGCTTGGTTCTGTGGGAATTCCGCCGGAAGGCTTGGCCTTTATTGCCGGAATCGACCGCATCCTGGATATGGCGCGGACAGTCGTTAATGTCCTTGGCAACAGCTTGGCTGCAGTGGTCATCTCAAAATCGGAAGGTCAATTCGATGCCGATAAATCGCAATTGTACACGAAGAATCTGAAGACAGCAAATAAAGCTGCATAATTAAATCATTGTGGAGGGGAAGAGCATGAGCCAGCAAATGAGATTATCGGCTTACATCATCGGGTTAAAAAAGATGGTCGAAGCAATGAAATGGAGATGCTGGATATAAAGCCGGGATTCATCCGGTTGAAGCTGAAGGTACCGCCGGTAAGTATTGGATTTCGTACGGCCAAAACGGCGGTTGGCGTCTCCATTTCCGTGCTGGTATCCCAGTTGTTACAGCTCCAGTATTTTTCTTCAGCCGGCATACTTACGCTTTTATGTATTCAGAAATCGCGCAAGCAGTCCATAAAAGCTGCGGTAAGCCGATTTTTCGCGTGCTTCATCGGGATGTTTTTCTCCAGCGCCGTATTTTGGATCTTTGGTTTTTTTCCTTATTCATTTCTCGTTTTGCTGCTTTTATTTATCCCGTTATGTGTCCGTCTTCGGATCCAGGAAGGGATTGCAAGCAGCTCGGTTATTGTCATGCACGTCTATATGCACAAGAAACCGGAGCTTTCGTTTTTCGTTAACGAGTTTTTCGTCATTGCGATTGGCCTCGGCGTAGCGCTTGTGATCAATGCTTATATGCCGAGTATCGATAAGCAGTTAAATCAATGCAAAGCAGAGGTTGACCGCTTGCTTCGCACCATATTGCATGAGATAGCCGCCTATTTGAAAGACGGGAATACGCAGTGGGACGGGAAAGAATTGCTGCAGCTATCCGATGCGCTGACAAAGTCCAAATCCTTGGCCCTGCTCGATGCGGAGAACAGTATTTTGTTCAAGTCTGATTCTTATTTTGATTATTTTGAAAAAAAGAAGCAGCAGTATGATATTTTGGATAGGATGCTGCCCAACGTATCCCGAATTACCGTCCAAATGGAGCAGGGGGAAAGAATCGGAGAGTTTCTGCTCTTATTAAGTGCTTACTTAAGCAGCCAGGATCACAAGAATAGCCTTTATGAAGAACTGCGCAAAATCAGAGAGTATCATAAGCTTCTTCCAATGCCCCAAACCAGAACGGAATTTGAAAACCGTGCAAGCTTGTTTGTGGTGGCCAATGAATTAGAGCTTTACATTAAATCGATCTGAAATAAGACGTTATACGGTCTATGATCTATAGTGGAAATCCGGCCCTGTAACGGGGGCTGGATTTTTTTTGCGCCCGGCATTTGCGCTTCAACGAATGTTAAATGTGTGTTAGTATGTATACAAACAGAAGATAGGTTTATGTAAGGTGCTGATGTCTGACTCTCTGACTGGAGCGGGTCGTAGGATGAATAATGTTTTTAAAAATGAAAGACTGCAAATGATTGCTATCGCCCTGGCTACGGCCATTGGTGCGGAATTCAAGGTTAATCCCTTCAGTGACAATTTATTTCGGATCGGTTTGGGTGTAAGTATATTTTTATTTTTTTTATTATTCATGCGCCACTTGCCTTATATAACGATGGGAATTATGGCAGGGATGTTTAGTGTAGTGTTCCAAGCCGGAGAATGGATGATCGAAACGAACACCTTTTCCATACTGGAAAGCTTGCAAAACAACTTGGCGGCCGGTCTTTATTATGTTGTTTTCGCATTCGGTATGAGCAGGTTTAAAAAAAGAATAAACGAGTTTCATCCCCTTCTTTTGGGCGCGGTTGTTGCAGTAATCGATTTTTCTTCTAACGTAACGGAGCTTTTAATGCGCGGGGTGTTGCTTGATACAGAAACATTTTATCTCAAAGAATGGTTTCAGTTAATAGCCATTTCGGTTGTTCGAAGCTATTTTGTAATCGGACTGTACAGCAGCATTTCGATTAGTCAAATGCGGTTCCTGCATGCAGAGCAGCAGAAACGGATGGAGCAAATGATTAATATCGGAGCGGGTTTGTATGGAGAAACCTTTTATTTAAAAAAATCGATGGACACGATAGAATCCATTACCGTAAATAGTTTTAATTTGTCCCGTAAATTGAAAGAAGAGAAATTGAACAGCTACAGCGGGCAAGCATTAGGAGTCGCCCAGCAAATCCACGAAGTGAAGAAAGATTCTCAGCGTATTTTGGCAGGATTGTTGAAATTATATGACAGTGAAATCGTCGTTGACATGAGCCTCTCGGAGATTCTCGATTTTGTCGTAAAAGGAAATCAAAAATACAGCGAAATGCTGAAGAAAAAAATTAGGATAGATAAAGAAGTGGAAGCGAACTTCTTTACTCCGCATTATATACCTTTAATGACGGTGCTTAACAACCTGGTTTCCAATGCCGTAGAAGCCATTGAGAAGAATGGAACCATACAAGTACAAGCTGTTGAAAAGGAAAAAGAAATTATTTTTGTTGTTTCGGATTCGGGGGGCGGTATTTCTGAGCAGGATAAGAGCCTTAT
This sequence comes from Paenibacillus sp. Soil522, assembly GCF_001428245.1. GTDB lineage: Bacteria > Bacillota > Bacilli > Paenibacillales > Paenibacillaceae > Pristimantibacillus. Next base: position 100,587 of record NZ_LMRV01000026.1, on the reverse strand, counting down.
TTTTGAGCCGGGTTATACGACAAAGTTTAATGTGGAAGGAATCGCGGCGACAGGAATAGGCCTTTCTCATGTGCGCGATATTGTTCATTCTTTCGGAGGCGAGATCACAGTGGAGAAATTGGAGGAAGCAAACGCTACTTGCTTCGTTGTTCATCTTCCAAAAACCGCTTTACAAAAAGGGGGGGAAGCCGATGTCGCTATCTTTCGTTATCGTGGATGACGACGCAGTTAGCAGGCGGATGCTGCAAAATATTATAGAGCATAGCGGGATTGGCGAGGTTGCAGGCTCAGCGGGGGAAGGAATGGAGGGTACCCGAATCATACTTGATCTGAATCCGGATATGGTGTTGATTGATTTATTGATGCCCGATCAGGATGGGATCGAGACGATAACACAATTGAAAGACAGAGGATATACGGGGAAGTTTATTATGATTTCACAAATTGAAAATAAAGAAATGGTAGGAGAAGCCTATCAAAAAGGAATCGAGTTTTTTATCCATAAGCCAATAAACCGTTTGGAAGTAGAAGCCGTATTGTTGAAAGTGAATGAACGGCGGAAATACGAGCGGCATATTATTGAAATCAAGCAAACGTTAGCAAAATTTGATTCCGTAGAATTATCAACGGTTCGTAGAGAACGACCCGTTCGCGATGTCATGAAGCCTATTCTTATGGATTTAGGTATAATCGGTGAAATCGGCAGTAAAGATATCGTATCTTTAATGGAATATTTAATTGAACACCGGCAGACTTCCGATTTTCCGTCGCTAAAAGAATGGTATGAATCCGTAGCCCGAACCTATAAACAAAGCAAGAGCGATATTGAGAAAGAAAGTAAAGCAATTGAGCAACGGATCAGGCGGACCATCATGGCCGCGTTGGTTCATTTGGCTTCGATCGGTCTAACGGATTACAGTAACCCGAAGTTTGAATATTACGCTCCGCTATACTTTGACTTTCAAGATATCCGGATGAAAATGAAGGTTATGGAAGAAGAGTTGAATGCTGAAAAAGGAAAAGTAAACATAAAAAAATTTTTGCAAGTCTTTTATTTAGAGGTATTGGATAAAATGAAAAGTTGACTATATGTTTCAAGTTTCACCAAAAAAGAATCCAAACCGTCAATCTGGAGCATACCGGATTGACGGTTTGGATTCTTTTTTCTTTTTGTTGCGCAGAGGTTGGTTCGTGATGGTCAGGTTAATGTTATATATGTTAACACGTATGGATAAAACGCAAAAATTGCAATCGGTTACATTTGTGCTTGGCATCCGTTTTTTATTTTAATGTAAATTATTTTTACTTTCGATGTAATTATTTTTGTAGGATTCTGAAGGTTGCTGTAGCGAAGGAGGTACGATAAAAATGTGATAGAGAACGTTTTTTTACAAAAAAACAATAAGAGAGAAGAGGTTGTTATATGAAAAAGATAGGATTATTGTTGTTCGCGACACTCATCGCATTCACGCTTAGTGCTTGCGGCAATGAAGGATCGGGTGCAAATAAGTCTACTGAGACGGTTCAAGCCGGAGCAAATAAGGAAGAGGTTAAGAAATATACGTTTGGCACTGATGCGACGTATCCTCCCTTCGAATTTGAAAAAGATGGAAAATACATCGGTATTGATATTGATTTGATTCATGCAATTGCCGAAATAGAGGGCTTCGAAGTTGAACTTAAGCCTATGGATTTTAAAGGAATTATTCCGGCGATTACGGCGGGTCAATTAGATGGCGCCATTGCAGGCATCAGTATTACGGATGAGCGTAAGCAGATTGTCAGCTTGTCGGAGCCGTATTACAAAGCCGGGCTTTCACTCATCGTTCGGGAAGATAACACAACGATTAATCGTCCGGAGGATTTGAAGGGGAAAGTCATAGCGATTAAAAAAGGAACATCAGGCTCTAAGATGGCTGAGGAATTGGTGAAAAAATACGGTGCGGAGATCAAATACTTCGACGACAGCCCAGCGATGTATCAGGAAGTCGTAAATAAAAATGCTGATGTTACGTTAGAAGATTTCCCGGTCATTTCGTACAAAATTGCAGTTGATCCAGGTTCTAATCTGAAAGTTGTGGGTGATCGGTTGAACGGCGACTATTATGGCATCGCGGTCAAAAAGGGCAACGACGAGCTGCTGCAAAAAATAAACGACGGACTAAAAAAGCTGCAAGAGAATGGGAAGTACGATGAAATTGTTAAAGCATACGTAGGAACAGAAGCAAACAAATAAAATAAATCTTTTTGCCGGCCTGTCCACAAGAAGCAGGTAAGTAGGCCGGCAAAAGGATAAAGCGACAGGTTCACTGCAGCTGAAATGAAAGCGTGCATGTGAAATTTATGAAAAGAAGGGGTTGCGGCTGTTGACATCCTCGTTACAAGTTATTTTGGATGCGTTACCGATGCTGTTGCAAGGCGTTCTGATTACGTTGAAGATTGTAATCATTTCTTTAAGTATTGCCTTTGTCATAGGATTAATTACGGGATTGATGAATACGTCCCATAGCAAACTTCTTCGAATCCCCGCAACCATTTATGTTGACCTCATACGGGGTACGCCTTTACTGGTGCAGGTCTTTTTTATTTATTTTGGTTTGCCTGTTTTTTTGGACATTAGAATACCGGCAGAGACTGCAGGGATCGTGGCAATCAGTTTGAACGCAGGTGCTTACATCTCGGAAGTTTTTCGCGCAGGTATTATATCCATTGACAAAGGCCAGGTGGAAGCGGCCCGATCTTTAGGATTTAACCGGTTTATGACCATGAGGCTGATCATTTTGCCGCAAGCCATACGCCGGATGTTACCTGCTTTTGTAAACCAATTTATTATTAGTATTAAAGACACGTCCCTGCTGTCCGTCATTGGCATTCAGGAATTGACGCAGAGAGGGGAAATTATTGTATCTTCCAATTTCCGCTCTTTTGAGATATGGGGTATCGTCGGTGTTTTCTACTTTATAATCATTTATGCACTAACCCGTTTGTCCCGATTGCTTGAGAGGAGGTTCGATATATAATGATTGTCGTACAAAACCTGAGAAAGAAATTTGGTTCTTTGGAAGTGCTGAAGGATATATCTACAACGATCCGGGAGAAAGAAGTGGTTTGCGTTATCGGACCTTCAGGGTCGGGTAAAAGCACATTCCTCAGGTGTCTGAACCTTCTTGAGGAAGTGACGAACGGAAAGGTAGTGATTGGCGATGTGGAAGTCACTTCACCAAAAACGAATATTGATAAATTACGTGAAAATGTAGGAATGGTCTTTCAGAGCTTTAATTTATTTCCCCACTTAACCGTATTGAAAAATATTATGCTTGCCCCCAAACACATTAAAAAGTTGGAAAAGCAGCTCAATGAGAAAAGAGCAATGGAACTGTTGGAAAAAGTGGGCTTGGCGGGAAAAAAAGATGAATACCCTGATCGTTTATCGGGCGGACAAAAGCAGCGTATCGCTATTGCCCGCGCGCTGGCGATGAATCCTCGTGTCCTGTTGTTCGATGAGCCGACCTCGGCATTAGATCCCGAAATGGTGGGAGAAGTTTTGCTGGTCATGAAGGCGCTGGCCCGTGAAGGCATCACGATGATTGTCGTCACTCATGAAATGGGCTTCGCCCGTGAAGTGGCAGACCGAGTTATCTTCATGGATGGGGGATATATCGTCGAAGAAGGGACTCCTTCCGAAATATTCGATTCCCCGCAGCATGAACGTACGAAAGCATTTCTTGGCAAACTCTCATGAAAAAAATACTTTTGCTGACTACTGGCGGAACCATAGCATCCGTCTCAGGGGAAAATGGGCTGACTCCGGGAATGACGGATGAGGAAATAGTGAGCTATCTATGGGGAGAAAATCACAGGTATACGGTTGAAAGTAAAGCGCTGATGGGAATTGACAGCACGAATATGCAGCCCGAATGCTGGGTGTGCATAGCTGAGGCTGTCTATGAGAATTACGATGACTTTGACGGATTTGTCATCACCCATGGAACGGATACGATGGGATATACATCAGCGGCCCTTTCCTATATGCTGCAAAATATTGCTAAGCCGGTTGTTATAACAGGCTCGCAGGTTCCTATTACCTGTGAAAATACCGATGCCAGAAAAAACATTGGCGACGCTGCGCGATTTGCCTGCGAAGACATTGGAGGAGTATTTATTGTTTTTGACAGCAAAGTGATTATCGGGACTAGGGCCGTGAAAGTTAGAACCCGAAGCTTTCATGCCTTTGAAAGTATTAATCATCCGTACGTCGCTTTTTTTGAAGGTGGCGAAATCAGGTACAATAAACCCATTTCGCAGGTACGGAACAAGGAGATGAAATTAGAAGTCTCCTTATGTCCCGATATTTTTTTGTTGAAGCTGCACCCGGGTATAAAACCGGAGCTTTTTGATTTTCTCAAGTGTCATTATAAAGGAGTAATAATTGAAGGCTTCGGACTTGGAGGAATACCTACCCAAGGGAGAAGCCTTGTTCACAAAATAAATGAGCTCATACAAGCGGGAGTAGCTGTTGTTATGACTACTCAATGTCTTGAAGAGGGCGAAGACCGTACACTTTATGAGGTAGGGCGAGAAGCGGCCGGGGAACTGATTATTTCATCTAAGGATATGAATACAGAAGCGATTGTTCCCAAATTGATGTGGGTGCTAGGCAAGGCCCATGATCTCAGAGAGGTCAAGAGAATGATGGAAACGCCAATCGCAGAAGATACTACAACTTACTGATTTGCTTCAATAACGCGGTCTCCCGCCGTCTTCGCGCTACTATTTCGCTGCCGAAAAAGATCATGCCGGCAGCCAGGGATACAATCGCCGCGAACACATACATGCTCGATCCGCCATGATGATCCTCCAGCCATCCTCCGATGCTCCCGCCTGTAATGCCGGCAAAGCCGAGGAACACCATCGCGAGCAAAGATTGCCCGGTAGAGGTTAGCTGCTTCGGAAGAATATTTACTGTATAATGAACGACCGTTATCCAAAATACCGCGAACGTGACTGCCGCTCCCGCCTGCAGGGCGAACATCACCCAAGGGTCCTTCGTTATGGCATAGGCGAGCCATCGAAACGTATACAGTAGGCAAACGAGGCCGATCAAATTAAATTCGCGCACCCGGTGCAGGTGCCTGCTAAGCAATGCAAACGCAGGAATCTCCGCTGCCGCCGCCAATGCCCATGACCAGCCAACCATCGAATCCGACCCTCCGGCCTCGGTCAGGTACAAACTGAACATCACATCATGCATGCGATGCGGGACGGAGATAATAAAGACCAGCAGGAGAAACCACAGGAACGATTTATTTTTCAGAATCGGCTTAAGCGATTGCAGGGACATCCGCTCTCCGGAGGCCGGCTCATCCCGAAGCTTGAAGAGCAGAACCAGAGGAACGGCCCATGTCGCCCAGAAAATCAGCGACAGGCTCGAGATCCCGAACCACTTGCCAAGCAGCACCCCTCCGACGATCAGCACGACCGTATATCCCAGTGAACCGAACAAGCGTACCGAACCGAAGGATTGGCCTCTTCGTTCGGTTGCCTTAATCGTAATGCTGTCCATAAGCGGAAGCGAAGGAAGCCAGAAGAAGTATAAGAGCGTCACAAACGCTAACGTAGGTCCGTAGCCGGTAGAGGCAAACAACCCGATACTGCTGAGAATGCTTAACGTCCAGAGAAGGAAGACGATTTTTTTTACCGTACCTAAACGATCGCTTAAATACCCCCATACAGGCTGGAAAAATACCGCCAGCAGCGGTCCCAGCATCATCATAAAGCCGATTTGGCCGGAGGAATAGCCTTTCGCTTGAAAATAAACGGGAAGAAACGGTGACAGCACATTCGTAGCGTATAGCCAAAATTGCAACCCGCGAAGCGTTACCAACTGGGTATCTGTCTTCCGGCCAAGATCGAGTACAGCTTGCTTTTGTGACATCTTCAGATTCCACCTTGCCTGGATTAATGAAAACAGGCGCTGCACGCCTGCTTCAGCTCTTAGTATAGTGAATTCCGATTACGCAGTATAGGCTTATTCCTGACATTTTTGTATACGAAAGTGTTCATTTCGCGCGTATGGGTTAATCGCTTTATCCTGAGAGTGTATGAAAGAATCCAGCATTGGATCAAAAGCAAAAGAGCTGCCCCAAAAGCAAGTAAACTTGCAATGGTGACAGCCTTTTTTGGGGCAAATAGGCGCTTAACGGTTTACCTCTACATGAAGATGATATTTGTTGAAGACTTCGATCATAGCGGATTTGGCTTCTTCCTCGTCGGGTCCGTGAATTTCAAGTTTATACGTCTGGTTTTGATACAGTGAAATACTTAAACCAAGGATACTTTTAACGTCGACGAATTTCGTTTCACTGATGCGAAGGACGATGCTTGATTTAAAATCGGCTGCCGTCTGGTTAATGTCCACAATGCCTCGAATTTCAGCTTTCATCAGTCAACCTCCCTTCATTACTGTCACTGTCGCATAAACGTGCCGCCAGGAAGCTAGCCTTCCTCGTTGACGACAACCGCTTTCCCTCTCTTTTTCAACAAGATTGGAACAATAATCCAGAGTGCCGCAATAATCAAGAAAACAAGAGATAGCGGTTTTTGCAGGAAAATCATAAAATCACCGTTGGAAGTAGTTAACGCTCTGCGCATATTGTTTTCAATCATCGGACCCAGCACTAAGCCGAGCACGAGCGGAGCTAAAGGGTAGTCATTGCGCACGAGCAGGAACCCGGCAACCCCGCAGCCAAGCAGCAGCATTAGATCAAAGATTTGCACCTGTACAGCATATACGCCAAATATAGAAATAGCGATAATGATCGGAATCAAATATTTCGGCGGTGTTTGAATGACTTTGGCAAATACTTTCACAAGCGGCATATTAAGAACAAGCAAAATGAGATTTCCGATTAGCATGCTGGCAATTAGCCCCCATGCCACTTGAGGATGCTCCTCGAATAACAAAGGGCCTGGCTGGATGTTATACATGATTAAGGCGCCCATCAATATCGCTGTCGTACCCGATCCCGGTATGCCGAGTGTAAGCAAAGGGATCATGGCTCCGCCTGATGCCGCATTATTCGCAGATTCTGGAGCAGCTACGCCGGCGATATTTCCTTTGCCGAACGATTCAGGATTTTTACTCAGTTTTTTCTCCAAAATATAGCTGAAGAAAGAAGCCAATGTGGCACCGGCACCAGGCAGGATGCCAATAAAAAAGCCTAAAACCGAGCCGCGGGCAATCGGTCCCGCGCTATCCTTTAAATCTTGCTTTGTCGGAAGTATACGTTCGATCTTCGCTGTTTTACCGGCGGAGTAGTCGTTCTCCAGTATCGTTTTGAATACTTCACCCAAAGCAAACAGGCCGACCGCAACGGTCAAAAACTCGAGGCCCGAATAAAGCAGCGGAATGCCAAATGTAAACCTTGCGACACCCGACACCGTATCCATGCCGATAGTAGCCAGAAGTAAACCGAGTACCGTCATAATAAGAGCCTTCGTTATGGATTTGCCGGCCAAGCCGCTGACGGCGCATAGTCCGAGGAGCATTAAGGAAAAATAATCCGCAGGTCCGAACTTAATCGCAACTTCCGATAACGGTTCAGCTAATACAATGAGTGCAATGACAGCAAATAATCCTGCAGCAAAAGAGCCGATCGCAGAGATTGACAAAGCAGCTCCGGCTCTTCCTTGCTTGGCCATTTGATAGCCGTCCAAGGTGGTCACGACGGAGGAGGATTCTCCCGGCGTATTGAGCAAAATGGAGGTCGTTGACCCGCCGTACATCGCTCCGTAATAAACGCCGGCAAGCAAAATAATGGAGCTTGTTGCCGCCGCTTCCGGAGGCAATCCGCCGGTCATTGAAGCCGTTATAGGGATAAGTAAAGCGACGCCGCTCATAGGACCTATACCGGGAAGCACCCCTACAGCCGTACCGATTAACACGCCGATAAAAGCGAACAGCAGATTATGCCATTGGAAGGCGGTCGCAAAACCGTCTGCGAGAAATTGTAATGTGTCCATTCATGTACCTCCTTTTATCACGATAGCCATGACGGGAAGCCCGGCATCGAACCTTCCAGAATGACGACAAAGATGACGTAGACGCCTACTGCAAACAATCCGGAGATTAAAATCGACTTCAGCCATTTTCCTCTTTCCAATACTTGAAAGCTGACGAGGAGGAAGAGGAAGGTCCCGATGATATAACCGATCGTTTCCAAGAAGAATGCATATAAAAAGGCTGCAGCGAAGATGATGAGAAACCTTTTGTAATCGAGCTTTTCTTCCTTGCTGCTTTGGCCTTTAGATTTCAATACTTCGTAGAACAAACGCAGACTTAAAAGGACTAGAATGGCTCCGAGGCCGAAAGGGGCAATATTAGGGCCTACGGTGCTGCCATAAGCCGAAGAACTGATAGCCGTACTCTGCCACATAAATCCAATTCCTAGAAGTAAAAATACAATACTGGCATATCGGTCAAATACTTTGTTCAATGTCCTGCACCTCCAATGGATAAATAAAGAAAGGGAGAGAGACATGCTCCCTCCCTTGGCCATTTTATTTTTGCATGCCGAGCGCCGTTAACAGCTCTTGAACAACAACTTCTTGTTCAGCCAGGAAGGCTGCGAAATCAGTAGAATTTTTGTATTCGCTCGCCCAGTCGTTTGCTTTCAGTTCTGTGTTCCAGGCCTCATTCTCGGAGAGAGCTTTCAACGTTTTGTCCCAAAATGCGATTTGATCCTCCGTCATGCCTTTCGGGCCCAATACGCCGCGCCAGATCGTGAATTCCGCATCGAGGCCAAGCTCTTTTAACGTAGGTACATCCTTAAAGTCGCCGCCGAGACGTTCATTTGAAGTAACCGCAAGAATCTTGATCTTGCCTGCTTTCAAGTAACTGCCGAGTGAAGAGATGTCCGTTCCGATCGCATCCGCGTTTTTGCCCAGCAATGCGGCAATCGCTTCGCCTCCGCCGTCATAGGACAGGTATTTGATCGTTTTTGGGTCGACCCCCGATTTAAATGCCGGTAAAACGCTGATTAAATGGTCCATAGATCCGGGAGCGGAACCGCCCGCAAGCGTAACCTTTGAAGCGTCTGCCTTAATGTCGTCAATTAGAGCCTGAATATCATTGTATTTGGAATCGGCAGCAACAGCGATTGCGCCGTAATCCTTCGTTATTTGTGCGAGCGGGGTGACATCCTTGTACCCATACGGACTGTTTCCTTCTTTTTTGAGATTGTTAATGAGAATGGGCGGTGAGCTTACAAACAGCTTGTAAGGGTCATCCTTGTCTTTCGCCACGTATTCAGCCAAAAATACGGTGCCGCCGCCGCCGGGTTTATTTTCTACTGTCATCGTTTGATCGACCAGCTTCGCTTCTCCGAGCACCTTGGATAGAGATCTTGCTGTCTTATCCCATCCGCCGCCGGCTCCAGAAGGGGCCGTGATCACGAGAGGCTTCTCCGGATATTTGGCAGCATCCGAGCCCCCTCCATTCGAAGCTGTCCCACAAGCTGTAAGACTGACGGCAACAAAAGCTGCGGCTACTATCGTTTTCCAATTATTTGTTTTGAGAACCATTCGATAATTCCCCCCTTGGTATCCGTCAAGGAAGCCTCTGCAATTTGCTGTAAGCGCTTACTTGACTTATAAGGTTCATATTAGCATCGCTTATTTGAGATGAACAGAATAACTGCATAAGTTGAAAAATATTCATACTGTTAATTTTGTTCATAAAAATTACGGCCATAATCGGTTCAGGGGACTATATTCAGGGAAATATGTAGAATACAATAGAGGCAATGCCGGCATGCAGAACAGAAAATCGTGGGCAAGGAGGTTATTGTATGCGATTACAAACCAGACTCATTTTGTTAATTGGGACGCTCTTATTCATAATTATTATCGCATTAACCTTTACTTTTGAGAGAATGCTGGTAACCACGTTGCAAAAGAATGTGGGCGCCTCTGCGCTTAAAATAGCAAAGACGGTAGCGCTAATGGATGTGATAAAGGATGCTTTCGACGATGAAAACCCGTCAGAAATCATTCAACCGATCGTTGAAAAAATTAGAATGGAAACGGATGCCGAATTCATCGTCATTGGAAACCGGGAAGGCGTTCGTTATGCCCATCCTCTGCCTGACCGGATCGGAAAAGAAATGATCGGCGGAGACAACGGGCCAGTGCTGAACGGCGAATCGATTGTTTCGGAAGCTGTTGGTTCTATGGGACCCTCACTGCGGGGAAAAACGCCAATCTATGATGATCATAATCAAATCATTGGCATCGTGTCGGTGGGCATTTTATTGAAAGACATTCATGAATCGGCCGCAACCTACCGAAATGCGATGATCTTTTTTGCGGCAATTGCGCTTATGGTAGGATGCGGAGGAGCGATTGCGATTGCGAACGGTGTGAAACGATCGATTCACGGTTTAGAGCCTAAGGAAATCGGCTTGCTGTACCAGGAGAAGAGAGCTATTTTGGAAACGATCCATGAAGGGATTATCGCTATTAATACAGAGGGAACCATTACTCTCGCCAATCAAACGGCTTTAAAGCTAATCGATCCGCTTGAGAAAATGGAGATTACCGGAAAGCAAGTGCGGGACGTCATACCGGAGTCTCGTTTACTTGAGGTTATCAAATCGGGAAATGCTGAAATCGATCAAGAAATGGTCATTAACGAGAGTACGGTTGTGGTCAATCGTCTGCCGATTTTTGATCGTCAGCAGCAGGTCGTCGGGGCCGTGTCCAGCTTCCGCAACAAATCCGAGCTGCTGCGTTTAACGGAGGAGCTTACGCAAGTGAAACGATATACCGAAGCACTGCGTTCGCAGACGCATGAGTATTCCAATAAGCTGTATACGATATACGGGCTCATCCAACTGGAATCGTATCAGGAAGCGATGGACATCATTACGCATGAAACGGATGTTCATCAAAGCCTTATCCATTTTCTCTTAAGGGAAATTCCGGATCCTATTATCGGCGGTATACTAATCGGTAAGTTTAACCGTGCTAATGAACTAAAGGTAAGCTTAGAAATTGATACGAAAAGTATGTTTAAAGATATTCCGGGCGCAATAAGCCGCAATCATCTCGTGACCATCATCGGTAATTTAATTGACAATGCTTTGGAGGCCGTGCTTGCCACAAGCCATGACAATAAAACAGTAAAGGTTTTTTTGACCGATGTAGGCAAAGCTTTAATGATCGTGATCGAAGACAATGGGGTCGGCATAGAGAAGGACGCTGAAAATCGTCTGTTTGAGACGGGTTTCTCCACGAAAAATGAGGTCAACCGGGGTTACGGTCTTGCTATTGTTAAACAGGCTGTACAGCAGCTGCAGGGGCAAATTAGCTTCCATTCCCGTTCAGAGGGAGGCGTCATATTTACCGTTGTCATTCCAAAAGAAAAAGGGAGAGAACTATGATACGAGTGGTCATTATTGAGGACGATCTTCGAATTGCCCAGATTAACCGCCGGTTTGTGGAGAAAGTTGAGGGATTCGAGGTGGTTGGCATTGCGACAGATGAGCAGCTGGCACACGAGCATTTGGACATTTTGTCTCCGGATCTCGTGCTGCTCGATTTATATTTTCCTGATATGAACGGGCTTGACCTTCTTTCCTATATTCAGAAAAACAACCCGTTAACGGATGTCATCATCATTACGGCGGCAAAGGAATTTGATACGGTAAGAGAAGCCATTCGCGGCGGCGTGTATGATTTTATGATCAAACCGGTTGTGTTTGAGCGATTTCAAGAGAAGCTGAAGTCCTATCAAAAGTATCATAATCAAATGGCCCTGCTTGGAGGAGAGAATAAGCAAGTGGATCAAGAGGGGATCGATCAGCTGCTTTGGGGAACGAGCGAAAGGGCGGACAAGGATACCTACCTTCCTAAAGGTATTGATAAAATAACGAGCGAGAAAATCCTCGCCTTCATTCATAGTGGTCCGGAGGTGCTAACCGCGGAGGAGCTTGGGAAGAAGGCCGGATTCAGCCGTACAACGGCTCGGCGGTACTTGGAATATTTCGTGGCTAAGGGTGAATTGGTAGCGGACATTTCCTATGGCACCGTTGGAAGGCCGGAGAGAGTATATAAGAGAAAACAATGATCCGGTTTGGAAAAGGCCACTCCGTTTTTTAACGCGTTGAAAGGAAGAGAGATAATAAAAATAACCCGTTAATCAGGAGCAGGGCACCAAAAATAAGGCTCGTTTTATTCCTTCGAATAAATCCCATAAAATCACCTCGCGATACCGTATTTTATGTCTATAATTATCTCGTTTTTTATCTGATTTATCCACTGCTATCCGGGTATTGTTGAATATTGTAGTGATCTTACTTTTTTTTGGAACTTACATGTCGAATATGCGTATTGTTGGGTAGATTGTAAGGAACAATACCTTCTGTCGGTCGTTTATCTAGTAATAAGCCTCATGGAAAGGGGGTGCAAATACTATGGCAATCTCTCTCGTTAAAGGTCAAAAGGTTGATCTGACCAAAGGAAACACTGGTCTCAGCAAAGTGATCGTCGGTCTCGGCTGGGATCCTGCTGAAGTGAAGGGCGGCTTCTTCGGAATGAAGAAAGCGGCTAACGTGGACTGCGATGCGTCTGCGTTGCTGCTCGATGCTAACGGCAAGCTTAGCGGCGAGAAAAATCTCGTGTGCTTTTATAATAAGCAGAGCGGCTGCAGCTCAGTCATTCATTCCGGCGACAACATTACGGGCGCCGGCGATGGCGATGATGAGCAAATCATCGTACAGCTTGATCGTGTTCCAGCTCATATTCACAAAATTCTTTGCGCGGTCAACATTTATGAATGTGAATCCAGACGTCAAGATTTTGGTATGATCAAATCCGCTTTTATTCGCATCGTCAATCCAGCGAACAATGAAGAGCTTATTCGCTTCAATTTAACGGATAACTACTCCGGTAAAACGGCATTGATCGTCGGCGAGCTTTACAGACATAATGGTGAATGGAAATTCAACGCAATCGGCGAAGGCGCTCATGCTGCCCATGTCAATATCCTTGCTCGTCAATATCAATAATTTCACCCAGAAAAGAGGTCATTCCAAATGGCAATTAGCTTATCCAAAGGCCAAAAAATCGATCTTACGAAAACAAATCCGGGTCTTACAAAAATTACAGTAGGTCTAGGCTGGGATACTAATAAATATGATGGCGGGAAAGATTTTGACCTTGATGCTTCTGTTTTTTGTTTAAACGGACAAAGCAAAGTCATTTCCGAGTCTGATTTCATTTTTTACAACAACCCGAAAAACAGTAACGGTTCCGTCGCTCACACTGGCGATAACCGTACGGGCGCAGGCGATGGCGACGATGAGAAAGTTGCTGTTGATCTTAGTGCCGTTCCTGCAGAAACGGAAAAAATCGCATTCTGCATCACCATCTATGATGGACAAGAACGCAGCCAAAATTTTGGACAAGTTTCCAACGCTTTCGTTCGCATCGTTGACGATCAAAGCGGAACGGAGCTCATCCGCTATGATCTGGGAGAAGACTTCTCCATTGAAACGGCGGTTATCGTTGGCGAGCTTTACCGTCATTCCGGCGAGTGGAAGTTCAGCGCGGTCGGAAGCGGCTTCCAAGACGGTCTAGGCGGTCTTGCCCGCAACTTCGGTCTGGCTACTAACTAATCGTATCCTTTTACCCGTGAAGGGTCGCCTGTGGCGGCCCTTTTTTTAAAACCAAAAAGAAGTGTTATTACTTCGTATATCCACGAGGAGGCATTTTCATGCCAGTTAATTTTTCAAAAGGGCAAAAGGTCGATCTGACCAAATAGGTCAGGTGGCAAAAAATGGAAGTTTAGCGCAGTGGGCGTGGAATTGATTTTGGAAAACATTTCTCTATGAGACTGCAATTGTCGTAGAGATTTATATAGATAGGAAGAAGATGGGAAGTTCATTGCCAAGGAATACTAGCAAATCCATTCGAAATATCCCTCCATGTACTGCGAGGGATATTTTTTAACTCTCTGCTTGCTTCACAACACTTTTAGGAGGGATGACTTTGAGGTACTTTAACTATCTTACCAATGATGAAGAGCAAAATTTCTTTTACTCCCTTCCGACTCCGTTCAATAATGATGCTGACAAAGAAATTATTGCTCATGCGATTGGTGCTGCGCTCTATATGCCGGCAACCAAGAATAACATAGCAGACGATTTGGTAGCCGTAAAGCATGAAGGACTCGTGTCTATGGTGATAGACCTTGAAGACGCGGTGGGCGATAATCAGCTCGAGTACGCGGAAGAGATGTTGAAAGCAACGCTGCTTACGATCGGCCGCTATATTTCAATAGGCTTACTGCGTGCCGGCGATATTCCTCTCATTTTCATAAGGGTACGCTCTGCCGATCAGCTGAAACGGCTGCTCTCGTTTTTCGGAGAAGAGATCGAATACGTTACGGGGATCGTCTTTCCAAAATTCAACGCGGAGACCGGCGGCGAGTATCTGAGAATTTTGGCTGAATATAACAATCGCAACATGCGGTCAAGCAGGGTGCTGTACGCTATGCCGATTTTGGAGAGCGCAGCTGTTATTTACCGCGAGAATAGAGTCGAAACGCTGCTGGGCATTTCGACGCTGCTGAATGAGTATAAGGAATATGTGCTGAATGTTCGAATCGGCGCAACGGATTTCTCGAGTCTCTTCGGGCTTCGGAGAAGTCCGGACCATACGATTTATGACATAGGCGTCATACGGGATTGCATAGCGGATATCGTAAACATATTTGGCCGGATGGATAATTATTTTGTCATCTCGGGTCCCGTATGGGAGTATTTCAAGAGTGACCGCGTGTTTAAGCCGCAGCTGAGGCAGACGCCATTTGAGGAGAGCATGGGACGAAACGGGCGGATTTTGCGCATGGATTATATTAACCGGTATGTAGACGGGCTCATTCGCGAAGTCGCGATGGACAAGGAAAATGGCATTATCGGAAAAACGATCATTCATCCTACTCATATTAAGCCGGTACAATCGATGTTAGTTGTTACGCATGAGGAGTATATGGACGCCCTGCACATCATAGAAAACGGCCAAGGCGATTTGGGCGTCATGAAAAGCCGTTATTCGAACAAAATGAATGAGTTTAAACCGCATATGACTTGGGCCAAACGAATTATGATCAGATCGAACATATATGGGGTGCTAAATGAAAACCAAAACTTCACCTGCTTACTCGCAGAAGAACGGGAATCAGCAATCGTTTAATATTATCGGAGATTTAGAGATTACGATTAAGGTGACGGACAACGCCTTTCAAATTCCGCTGGAGCATCTGTTTCAGATGGCGGCCCGCATCAATAAAAAACGCAGCTTTCTATTCGTAAGCAAGGTTCTTGGCAAGCATATCCCGGTACGTCCTCATGTATCCTTGTTATCGGGAGCGGCGCTCGGTCTATTGTATCAGCAGTTTAGGGGAGAGCCGCTACCGATTCGGATCGAGCAGCTGCTGCATGCGTTCGAGGCGCCCGAGTCAGCCGGCGAAATCTATGACCTGATGAAGTGCAGCAAGATGAAGACGGATGAGAAAACGCTGTTCATCGGGTTCGCGGAAACCGCAACGGCGCTTGGGCACAGCATGTTCGATATGTTCGATGGCCATGCTTCCTTCCTTCATACGACAAGGGAGAGCATTGCTTATATGACCTCCTGCATAGATTTTGAGGAAGAGCATTCCCATGCGACAACGCATCGCTGCTATGCGGGCGATCCAGCCTTATTCGAGCAGGCCGAAACGATTATTTTGGTTGATGACGAGATGACGACCGGCAAAACCGCGATCAACATTATTCATGACCTGCACACCAGGTACGGCAACAAAAATTATATCGTAGCCAGTTTGCTGGATTGGCGCTCAGACGAGGATATCGCGCGCTTCAGCGAGCTTGAGCAGCAGCTTGGCGTTAGCATCAATTGCCTGTCGCTGATATCGGGAGAAATTGCGGTTCACGGCGCGCCTATTGAAAGTACGGGGCATTTGGAGGGGCAGCTTGAGCATGAGGCAGAGCCGGTCATTGATTTCCTTTATGTGAATAACCGTTTTACAAGCCTTCCTACATCAAATAGCGAAATTGCCTACCTGAAGCATACGGGCCGCTTCGGACTAACGGCGGCAGAGAGCCTTGCGCTGGACAATGAAGTCGATCAGGCAGCGGCTTTCCTGCGGGAGCATAGAGCAGGCGGCAAGGCGCTTTGCATGGGAACCGGAGAGTTTATGTACATTCCGATGCGGGTAGCTGCAAAGCTGGGTACGGATGTCTGGTATCAATCCAGTACCCGCAGTCCGATTCATCCTTATTCGAGCCCGCAGTATGCGGTTCGATCCGCTTACCGGTTCGCATCCCCCGAGCATGCCGGCGTCGCGAACTTTATGTACAATATCCCGCGCGGTCATTATGATGAAATGTTTCTGTTTATGGAGCGCGAGGCAGCTGCTGCGCAAATGGAGGAGCTTAGGCAGGTTCTTCTCTCCCTTGGGATTTCTACTATTCATATCGTTTGCTTCAGCCGCAAAAAGCTGGCCGATCCTGAGCCGATAGGCAGCTATAAGCAAGAGGACGTTACCTTTCTCCTCAAGGATCTAAGTGATATTTCTTTAGAGCGGCGAACGGAGGAACGGGAAGCCGCTATGCAGACGGGCGGGCATTACTCGGAGAGCCTGCCTATTGAATATCAGCCTACCGCCGAATACATTCAATTGTTTCATGACACGCTCAGCGACTCCGCTATCCGGATTGCCAGAGCGGTCGGAACCGTCTCTGAAATGATTATCCAAAAGAACGGATTCGACGTTGTGCTAGCCTCTTTGGCAAGAGGCGGCACCCCGGCCGGTATATTAATCAAACGGTATATCAAACATGTTTACGATGTCGATCTTCCCCATTACAGCCTTTCGATTATTAGGGGCAAAGGAATAGACGAGAACGCTTTGCTTTACATGAATCAGAATCATCCGGATAAACGGGTGCAATTTGTGGACGGCTGGACGGGGAAGGGCGCGATCAGGAAGGTGCTCATTGCCGCATGCAGCCTCATGAAGCGAAAGTATGGCCTTGAGCTTAATGACGAGCTTGCTGTGCTTGCGGATCCGGGCTATTGTGCGGGAACGTTCGGAACAAGAGAGGATTTCCTCATCCCGAGCGCTTGTCTCAATTCAACCGTTTCCGGTCTTATAAGCCGTACCGTACTGCGTAACGATCTGATCGGACCGGATGATTTTCACGGCGCAAAATATTATAAGGATTGGGAAGAGTCGGATTTATCGCGCTTATTCGTGGACAAGATTTCCGCTCATTTCAAGCAGACAGCAGCCAGCTCGAAAGCTGAGGCGCTTCATATGAAAGCGAATCCCGCGCAAAATGAAATGACTTGGCAGGGCATGCAGGATATTGCCCGTATCCAGAGCGATTTTGGCATAACCGACGTTAATTTCATTAAGCCCGGCGTAGGCGAGACGACCCGCGTCCTTTTGCGGAGAGTGCCTTGGAAAATCCTTGTCGACCGGCTCGACAACCCCAGCCTGAAGCATATTCTCCTGTTAGCGAAGGACCGCGGCGTGCCAGTCCAGGAGTACCCGAATATGACGTATTCCTGCTGCGGCATCATTAAAGCGTTGAAGGGGGAATCGGAATGATCTTCGCAAGCGATCTGGATCAAACGTTAATTTATTCGGCGAGGTCGAAGGGCGAGACGGCAATCGAAGAGATGGTTCCCGTCGAGCTGTATGAGGGCAGACATATTTCGTATATGACCAAGCCCGCTATGGAGAAGCTGAAGCAGCTGTCGCGTATAGCGCGATTCGTTCCCGTAACGACGCGTATACCGGAGCAGTTCAACCGTATATTCGGAATCAGGGAGGCATTCAGTCCTGAATATGTGATCGTGAGCAACGGCGGTACTATTCTCTTGAACGGGCAGGTCGATCAGGAGTGGCACAGCTTCGTGCGAGATGCTGTGAAGCAGCATTGTGCCGAGCATACGGAAATTGCCGGCTTGTTCGCCAAAATCGCCTCTTCGCATTGGGTGAAATCAAATGATCTATGCGACGAGCTGTTTTATTCGATCGTCGTCGAGCGGGACCGTTTGCCGCATGAATTGCTCGAGGAGCTGAAGCTGCAGCTTGCGACGCTCGGTTGGAGCTATTCGCTCCAAGGCCGTAAAATTTATTTGGTTCCCGAGAAAGTCAGCAAGGGAGCGGCTATCCAATATGTAAAGGAGAAGCTTGCCGCTTCCTTTGTATATGCGGCTGGTGACAGCCTATTGGATGAAAGCCTGCTTCTTGCGGCCGATTATGCGATTTCGCCTGTACATGGCGAGTTAGGCCGATTTTATAACGCGCATCCCCATATTCAATTTACGGAAACGAGGGGGGCGCTTGCCTCCGAGGAGCTGCTGGATGCTATCTTAGAGCATGCCCGAAATGATAAAAAAAAGCAGCCTAATTATTTATAATCACACGGAAGAAGGTATTCAGACATGACACGCGTTTATATGAACCGTTGGTTTTCGGTAGCCTATCATTATATTAATATGATTCGGAATAATCCGGATGGCGAGCCGTTTGAATTTTATGGCACGCATCCTGACATAAACCATATGTCTTTACTGGCGTCCGACCATATCGGAACGGAGCCTGAAGTTTTTGGCCTCCAATATGTCGAATTTTGCGTAGATTTCTGCCGAAGAAATAAAATCGATATCTTCATTCCCCGCCTCCATATGGAGGAAATATCGCGATATGTCCATTTATTCGATGAGATTGGCACAAAAGTTATGGTTTGCCGTGACATTGAGCTGTTGGATTCGATGATTGAGAAGGATAAATTTTATGAAGCGCTGCAGGGAAAAGAACTAGTAGCCATTCCCGACTATCGCGTCGTGAACACGGCTGAGCAATTTAAGCTGGCCTATGAGGAGCTTACGGCAGCCGGTCATAAGGTATGCTTCAAGCCGACGAAGTCAGAGGGGGGAATGGGCTTTCGGATCATCGATAATGAGCGTGATCCGCTCCGCGACCTTTATGGCTATGTCACTTTGTCGACAACGTTTCAACAGGCTTATGAAACATTGTCATTATCGGACCGCTTCGATACGTTGATGGTGATGGAGCTGCTGGACGGGACGGAATACAGCATCGATTGCGTGGCTACCGCCGAGGGACAATTAATGACGGCTATTCCGCGCCGCAAATCGACAGGAAGAACATATCTTCTGGAGGAAAAACCGGAGCTGCTGGCGATTGCGAACCGCATTGCGGAAGCTTTGCGTATCCCCTATGCCTTCAATATTCAAGTGCGCTATAACAACGGCATTCCCAAATTGCTTGAGATCAATCCGCGCATGTCCGGCGGTCTTTACATTACTTGTCTCTCAGGCGTAAATATGCCTTATTTGGCGGTTCAAGCGCTCCAGGGCAAAACGATTGAACGCCCCGTTCCGCAGTTCGGCATACAGGCCGGCTACGTGGAGCAGCCGTTAATTATGAAGTAAACAGGCGAGAATAAGGAAGATTCAAAGAACCATTCATTTCCGGAATATATATTTACTGTTTAATCAAAAGGACTGCCTCAGGCAGTCCCTTTGTTCAAATATAAGAATTTATAGGTTTCACATTTATAAATAAGCTTATATTTCACCGCGAAACGAGCTGTTGCCGCCAAAGGACGGCGACAGCCGTTTACGCTTGTTAATTCAATGTCTTGAGTTCATCCATCAGCTGCCTGGAGCGTTTGGCATTCCCTTCCGCAAAGTTTTGCAGCCGGGTCTTGAGTTCTTCGTTATGATGGATCTGTTCCGAAGTCGTTGTATAGGTGCGAAGCAGTTCTGTCTCTTGATCGAGCGACTGCTGCAAAATGCGCTTTAAGCTGTCTTGATCGATTTCGCATTGTTGATCCGGTTGATCGCAATCCACGGTTTTCACCTCCGCATCTCTTTTTTTGGTTTTCCCTTTGTGCGTGTATCATCAATGGATAATTTACCCTGTTTTTCATTTTCCATGCCATCTAAATGTATTTTAAAATTGACTTGCATGTACCAAAAACGAGATAATTGATTGGACGAGCACAGTCATAAGCATATGCAAGCTAAATTGGAGGTGCAGCAATGAGTGCAATAAAAAAATTTTTAGGCATCGCGATTGGAAGTTATGCAGTCGCGCTAGTTGTATATTGGATTTCCTCTCCTTATATAGCAATTGCCATACCCGGGATCACTTTGCTAGTCGCATTTTCGCTGCGGCAGCGTGACAGGAAAGAAATCAATGAGCCGTCGCGCGGGACTGAGCTGCAGCAGCAACCGCAAAACCTGCCCGTACAGCAGCCCATTGCAGCCTCAACAGCCAGTGTCCCGGCGGCTGCACAATCTGTCCCATCCGCTGCTGCTCCGCCGCTGGTTCAAGATCCCGAGCTTGCCTCCGCATTAGAATACATCGGAATCATCGAAGATATGATTTTACTCGAAGGCGAGAAAAATAATTTGGACGATGAAATTGTACAGAAAACACTTGCTTTGCTATCGCGTCTAAACCGGTTAATTCCCGATTTAGTCGCTTTGGGGGACTCCAGCATCAACCACAACATTGTGCGATTGGTAAGAAAGGATTTAAACTCGACCATTAATCCGTTTCTGCGGCTTAGCGGAGAAGCGAAGCGCCAAAACAGGCGGTTATTGCTTGACGGCATAAAGGATGTCGATTCCAAGCTTACTTTTTATACGAAAACGATTGAACAGAAGGATCTCATGGAGCTGCGTACAAAGGCTGAGTTAATGCAGCAGCGTTACCGTCTTACTGACTAATGAAGGGGGAATAAGAAATGGCACAACAGCTCGTACAATTAAAGAACGAAGATCTCCAGAAGCTGGAGCAGGAAGTGCAAAGCACGATGCAGAAGGTAGCGACAACGGATGCGATGCATCTCGACACGTTAATGGATGAGATTACGAAAAAAGGCCAAAAGACGCTGGAGCGATCCGGGCAGACGCTTACGATGCTGGAGAGGCCGCTATCCGATCTCATGTCAGGCAAGAGATCCGAGGTTGCGAATAATATGCTGAAGCTGCGCAGCGAGGTTGAGGATTTGAGCAGGAGCAAGCAGCTTACCCTCGTTCAGAAGCTGCTGCGGAAAGCGCCGATGAAGGCTTATATTTATAAATATCAATCCGCTAAATCGAATGTGCAGGTCATCGTCAAATCATTGCGCGACGGCCGCGACAATCTTGAAGAGAACGTCGTACACATGAGAAATCTGAAGCGCAGCAGCTTGGACAATGTTTATGACCTGCAGCTGCTTGTCGAATACGGCAACCGTCTCAAAAAAATGTTCGAAGATGAAATCGCGAAGCCGGAGAACGAGCTCCGGAAAACGTATTTGGAGCGCGGTCTTCGGAAGGTTGTGACGAAGCTTCAAACGTATACGGAAATGATCATGCTGTATCAGCAGGCCATTGCTGCTACGGACATTATTAATGACACGAATGATAAGCTGATGGACGCGCTCGACAGCTCGATTGATAAAACGCAGCATTTGATGTCGGTATCGGTCTTAATTGCCAGCGCGATTGATGACCAGATGAAAGCGATTGATGCGGTCAATTCGACGAACGAGATGCTGGGGAATCAATTTGCCGAGAATGCGCGTCTCTTGAACGAAACGAGTGAAAAAGCGAATCAGGCGTTGACCAAACCGGCAATGAGCATGGAGCTGGTAGAGCGGGCGATGTCGGATCTCTTCTCGGCGATGGACAAATACGAGAACTCAAACCGGCAAATCATCCAAACTGTTTCGCAGCAAACGGAGAAGATGACGCAAATCAATCAAAAGGTCGGACAGCGTCTAGGCATTGGGGCCGGCTCAGGGGCCAGTCAGGCCGAGCTTCCGGCATCAGCTGCCAAAGGCTTTTTAGAATAATCCATCTGTTTCTGGAGGAGATTGGATTGGCGCAGCTTTATTACAAATATGGAACGATGAACAGCGGCAAATCGTTCGAAATTATTAAGGTCGCTCACAATTACGAGGAGCAAGGCAAGCAGGTGCTTATTTACTCTCCGTCGGTCAGTGCTAGAGGGAACGTGGATCGCGTAGGCTCCCGGGTTGGCTTCGAGCGGGATGCGATTCCGGTTCATGAGAATACGAACCTGTATGAAAGCGTGAAGGCTTTCGTGGCTTCGGCGATGCCGTCAAAAATCTATTGTGTGCTTATTGACGAAGCGCAGTTTTTGAAGAAGCATCATATTTTGGAGCTTACTGAGGTTGTGGACGAACTTAATATACCGGTTATGGCCTTTGGCCTAAAAAACGATTTTCAAAATCAGCTGTTCGAGGGCAGCTATAATTTGCTGGTGCAGGCGGATAAAATCGAAGAAATAAAGACGATCTGCTGGTTCTGCGACCGGAAGGCCACTATGGTCATTCGCTATAATGACGGACAGCCGATGAGCGCAGGCGAGCAGATTCAGATCGGCGGCAATGAGGATTATAAGCCGGTTTGCAGACGCTGCTACAATGAGGCATTCCGCAAGGCTTAACGGCAGAGAGAGAACCTCCAAATCCACTTTCACAGTGGTTTTGGAGGTTTTTTTCGGTATTACTTTAGAGAGAGGGAGGGTGAATCGAGAAGAACAAACGATTCGTGTTCTTTTTATGGAATTTTGCGGAAGCGGGTTGACAATAAAAAATAGTTTATGTTATATAAAAATAAGGATTAGCACTCTAAGTATTTGAGTGCTAATATAAAGGGTGATGCTGTAACCTACTAGGTCAAGCCTTCCTGTCACGGCACCTTGTTGATTTCACGTTGATGAATTGAAAGGGGAACTATCCATGAGCAAACAAGAGTTTAAAGCAGAATCGAAACGATTGCTGGAAATGATGATTAACTCCATTTATACGCAGCGGGAAATTTTTCTGAGAGAGCTCGTTTCTAACGCGAGCGATGCGATCGACAAACTATATTACAGAGCATTGACGGACGATCAATTGGTGTTTAACAAAGAGGATTATTACATCAAAGTGACCGCTGATAAAGCAAGCAGAACGTTAACCATTGCCGATACGGGGATTGGGATGACGAAGGAGGAGCTTGAGAATAACCTTGGGGTTATCGCGAAGAGCGGCTCATTCGCATTCAAGAAGGAAAATGAGCTGAAGGATGGCCATAACATCATCGGCCAATTCGGCGTCGGGTTCTACTCCGCGTTTATGGTTGCGGATGAGGTTACGGTAGTGACGAAGGCGCTCGGCAGCGACGAAGCTTTCAAATGGGAATCAACAGGTACGGACGGATATTCCATCGAGCCGTGCGAGAAGGATTCGATAGGTACTGAAATTATTTTGACCATTAAGAAGAACACCGAAGACGATCAGTATGATGAGTACTTGGAAGAGTATCGATTAAAGTCGATTATTAAAAAATACTCTGATTTTATCCGGTACCCGATCAAGATGGATATAAAAGGACAACGCCCTAAAGCGGACAGTGAAAACGAGTTCGAGGAATATCAGGAAGAGCAAACCGTCAACAGCATGGTTCCGATTTGGCGGAAAAATAAAAATGAGCTTACGCAGGAAGATTACGATCAGTTTTATTTCGAAAAACGTTACGGCTTCGATAAGCCGATCAAGCATCTCCATATTAGCGCCGATGGCGCTGTCGTCTATAATGCGATTTTATTTATCCCGGAAAATACGCCTTTCGACTATTACACGAAGGAATATGAGAAGGGGCTGGAGCTTTATTCGAATGGCGTGCTCATTATGGATAAGTGCTCGGATCTGCTTCCTGACTATTTCAGCTTTGTCAAAGGGATGGTTGATTCCGAGGATCTGTCGCTTAACATTTCGAGAGAAATGCTGCAGCACGACCGTCAGCTGAAGCTGATCGCGAAAAACATCAACAGCAAAATCAAGAGCGCGCTGTTGAGCATTTTAAAGGATGAACGGGACAAGTATGAGTCATTCTATAAAGCGTTTGGCAGACAGCTGAAATTTGGGGTTTATAACGATTACGGCGTAAACAAAGATGTTCTGCAGGACCTGCTGCTGTTCTACTCCTCCAAAGAGAAGAAGCTCGTTACGCTGGATGAGTACGTATCGAGAATGAGCGAGGATCAGAAGTACATTTATTATGCTTCAGGAGAGTCGATTGAGCGGATCGAGAGACTGCCGCAAACGGAGCTCGTATCCGATAAAGGCTATGAGATTCTATACTTCACGGATGATATCGATGAGTTTGCGATCAAGATGGTCTCGAAATACAAGGATAAAGAGTTCAAATCGGTATCGAGCGGCGACCTAGGCATTGAACCGGACGCTGCGGATAACGAATCTGCCGCAGAAGAGGCTCAGCATAAGGATCTCTTTGAGCAAATGAAAACGATACTTAACCATAAAGTGAAGAGCGTAAAAGCGTCAAAACGGCTTAAAACCCATCCCGTATGCTTGTCCACTGAAGGAGAAGTTACGATAGAAATGGAAAAAATATTGAAGGCGATGCCGGGCAGCCAGGATGTTAAAGCGGACAAGGTGCTTGAAATAAACGTTAACCATGAAATCTTCCAATCCTTGAAGGCTGCCTATGAACAAGATAAAGAGAAGCTGGGCCTCTATACGAGCTTGTTATACAATCAAGCGCTTCTCATTGAAGGTTTGCCGCTGCAGGATCCCGTGGAATTCACGAACGATATTTGCAAAATAATGGTTTAGCTTAGCGAAAAGAATAGCCCGCACTGGATGATGCCAGTGCGGGCTATTTTTCGTCTCGCCGCTTGCCGCTTGCGGGCCGGTCTTAGAAGTAGACATTAGACGCTCTCCGTGATATAAAAAATGAAGCGAACAAAACGGGGAGGAAGTCAGCGATGCAATTACCGCTAACGGGCGTCGGTGCAACAGAGGAGCATGCGAGACTGCTGGTAGACAGCTACCGGAGATGGACGGGAAAGGAGCTTCTGGAGCAGAAGCCGGGAAAGAGCTTGAAGGAGCAGCTTTTCCAAGCATCGACTGTCATTTTGTCACATGGAACGGAAGCCGATCCTATTCTAAATTACGGCAATCTGAAAGGGCTTGGGCTGTGGGAGATGGATTGGGAAGCGTTCACGAGCACGCCTTCAAGGCTGACGGCGGAGCCTATGGCGCGCCAGGAGTGGGACCGCTTCTTTGAAGCGGTGACGGCAAACGGATACGTCGAGCATTACACGGGTATCCGGATTTCAAGCACTGGCTTGCGGTTTTATATTATCGATACGACGGTTTGGAATCTGATCGATGAGAGCGGCAGCATTTTGGGACAAGCAGCCGCTTTTTCGGAACACCGTTTTTTATAAGGAACGGAGGGGTTATAATGCCGATACATATCGGACTGGCAGGCTGGGGCGATCATGATCGGCTGTATGCCTCGGGATCAAGAACAGGAAGCAAGCTAAGGCAATACGCGAAGCATTTTCCGGTAGTAGAGGTGGACAGCACCTTTTATGCGATTCAATCCAGGGAGCGGTTCATCAAATGGCTGGAGGATACGCCGGAGTCGC
Source organism: Paenibacillus sp. Soil522 (assembly GCF_001428245.1). Lineage (GTDB taxonomy): Bacteria > Bacillota > Bacilli > Paenibacillales > Paenibacillaceae > Pristimantibacillus. The sequence continues at coordinate 75,020 of NZ_LMRV01000026.1, read as the reverse complement.
TTCATTTTATCGTTAAAGCTTACCAGGGCATGACCGGGCATCAGCGCGGATCATCGGTACCGGCACCTGCGACGAATGACATGTTTGTTGCGTTTCGGGAAATGCTTGAGCCTGTTATTGCGGCAGGCCGATTAACGGCGGCATTGTTTCAATATCCGCCTTGGTTCGATTGCACGCAGGCAAATGTGCGAATCCTTAGGGAGACGAAGGAACGAATGAAGGGAATTCCATGCGCGCTGGAGTTTCGCCATCAAAGCTGGTTCACGGAAGAGTTTCGAGAGAAAACGCTAGCCTTCATGGAACGGGAGCAATGGATGCATAGCGTGTGCGATGAGCCGCAGGCGGGAATCGGCTCCGTGCCGACGGTGCTTGAAGCAACGGATGCTCTTGCGACGATCGTCAGGTTTCACGGGCGCAACATATCCGGCTGGAATCAAGCCAGTGCCCCAAATTGGCGAGAGGTCCGTTATTTGTACCGTTACAGCGACGAGGAGCTGCAGGATTGGGCGGATAAGCTGCGGCTGCTGGAGCAGCAAAGCGAGCATATATACGTCATCTTCAACAATAACTCCGGGGGAGACGCGGCAGATAACGCCAAGCGGATGATGGAACTGCTGGGTCTGACCAGGCCGGACGGCGGAAACCCGAACGAACCGCCGCCGCCCGTCGTCGAGCAACTGGATTTATTTTAATGGCATGCTCCATCTAGTGAGCGCAGCAAAGCTTTTACGCTGAAAGCACCGGAATTAATATTAATGGAACAATTCGACTCCTAGCTGCATATACATCAGACAGGCTTTATCTGGGAGCTGGTTAAATTATGCCGTTGCGTAAATTCGCTGCGATTACGATTGGAAGTATTTTAATCGCGATTGGTATTAACTTCTTTCTCATTCCACTTGGTGTGTTAGATGGCGGAATCATCGGTATCGCACTCATCATTAACTATTTATTTCACATAAAAGTTGGACTGGTTATGTTATTATGCAGTACCCCCATCTTTGTATTGGTCTGGTATTATAGCCGGGACATGCTGTATTACAGCATTATCGGACTGCTATTTTCCAGCTATGTGATTGATCTATTGGAGCCTTATCAGTATTATTTTCTCTATTACATAGAATGGACACCTTTTACAAGATCGGTACTCGGCGGCTTTATTATTGGAACCGGAATCGGCATGATGATACGGTTTGAAAGCAGTACGGGCGGAACGGATTTGCTGGCTCATTTTTTTACGAAATATGTGCCTCTCAATGTCGGTATAATTATTTTAATTATGGACTTAATGATCATTAGCCTGGGTGAGCTGCTGCTTCCGGGAGATACCTTTTTCTTATCGTTAATGACGATTACAGCCGGCGGGGTAGCCACAAGCCTTTGCACGCTAAACCGTTCGAAAACGGTACATCTGCTTAACAACAGCTTTTTCCAATAAAAGAAACTGGAGAATGCATATTATGTCGTGATTTTATCCAAAATACACATGGATTTAAAACAGAATGGAGGCCGAATCCTTGTGAAACCAGATCAGCTGAACAATGCCAATAACGAGAAACTGCCGGCTGCTTTTAACAATTTAAATCACTCGGGAACAAGCTATGCACAGCATGCGATAGAGCATGTAACGGAAGAGAATTCAATTAACGAAGAAGCAGCAGAAAATTTGGTGAAACAGGTTATGCAAAATAAAGACCGTGAGTCCGAAAAGTGATCATAAAGAACAAGCACTGATGAAACCGATTATTAGTGGAGATAGGCGTATGAAATAAGCTGACTTTACGAAGCCGGCTTATTTTGTGCGCTGCCGATTGTTTCGAAATGCTCTTTAAGAAAAAAGGACAATTCTTCGCCTGATACGGGACGGCTAAAAAAGTATCCTTGCGCTTCGTTGCATTGTTTATGTTGAAGAAAATGAAGCTGCTCCTGCGTTTCAACACCTTCCGCAATCACTTTTAAATCCAGATTATGCGCCATATCGATTATAGTATGGACAAGCGCTGCATCCTTTGAATCCGCAAAAATATTGCTTGTAAAGGAGCGGTCGATTTTTAAGCTGTCGATAGGGAAAAGCTTCAAATAGCTTAAGGAAGAATATCCTGTTCCAAAATCGTCAATGGATAGGTGAATTCCCATCGCTTTTAGTTTTTGCATAGTAGAAATAGCATATCTCGAATCCTGGATGATGCTTTCTGTCAGCTCAAGCTCAAGATGCTGAGGGTCAAGCTCTGTTTCTTTTAAAGTTTTACTGATCATATCCACTAAATTATTTTGCTGAAATTGACGGGAAGAAATATTGACAGCGATGCGTAAAGGAGGAAAGCCTGCGTTTTGCCAAGTTTTATTTTGACGGCACGCCTCGTGAAGCACCCATTCGCCAATTGGGATAATTAATCCGGTTTCCTCTGCTAACGGGATAAACTCAGCAGGAGAAATATTTCCCCACTTCGGATGCTGCCAACGGATCAGTGCTTCCACGCCAGTCACTTTACCGGTAATGACCTCAATTTGCGGCTGATAATAAACGCTAAATTCGCCGCGATCCAATCCTTTGCGCAGCCCCATTTCTAATTTCATTTTTTGGGAAACCAATTCATTCATATCGGGTGTGTAAAACTGGAAATTATTTTTCCCTTGCTCCTTAACGCGGTACATGGCTGTATCCGCATTTTTGATTAAGGTCTCAATATCCCTGCCGTCGGCCGGATATAAACTAATCCCAATCGACGGGGTTATAAACATCTCATGCTCGCCTAGTACAACCGATTGTATGAATAAATCAATTATTTTTTTTACTTTTTTCGTAATTTCATCCGAAGTCGTGTTGGGCAGAAGCACAATAAACTCATCTCCGCCTTGGCGTGAGATGGTATCCGTTGTACCCATGCATTCTTGAATGCGCTTCGCAATTTCAATCAATAAACGATCACCCGTTGCATGTCCCAGCGTGTCGTTAATATATTTGAACCGATCCAAGTCGATAAACAAAATGCCTATGATCTGTTTATTCTCATTTGCCTGATCCAATGCTTGCGTGAGGCGATCATTTAGTAAAAGTCGATTTGGTAATCCTGTTAAAGGGTCACGATAAACCATTTGATTAATTTTTTGTTCGGTTTTTTTGCGCTCGGTAATATCGCGAATGATGCTGCTGAAGTAGGTGTTTCCTTCCTCTACCCAAGCGGCAAGAGAAAGCTCGATCGGAAATTCGCTTCCGTCTTCTTTTAGTCCCTGCAATTCGACCGTTTTCCCTATAACGTATGGTTTTCCTGTGTGCAGGTAACGATCCATTCCTTTTATATGAGCTTCTCTGTACCTGGCAGGTATGATGATTTGCAGTTTTTTACCTAAGGCGTCTTTTTCTTGATAGCCAAAAATGAGCTGGGCTCCGGTGTTCCATGAAATAATGGTGCCCTTGCTGTCGGCTAAAATAATGGCGTCGCTGGCGGACTCGATCACGGAACGGAATTTTCTTTCTGAGCCTAAAGTTTGTGATTCAAAACGGTTTTCAATAAAGGTGCTGATAATCACCAATCCAAAAATGATCAGCATGCCGATGCCAATCGAATACGCTAGAAGCGTATTATCGATCGATGATCCCGCCAAACTGCTTTGCCCATGAGCGTGTTTGAACGTCGCAGCAGACATCCCGGTGAAGTGCATACCCGATATAGCTATCCCCATCATTAGGGCGCTTCCTGCTTTTCTCCATCCTAAGCCCGGTTTATTCGAATTTTGCTGCACGAAAAATAGCAGCAGCAGGGCTGCTAATGAAACGACAAAAGCGATGACGGCAGAAAGAGTGAGCAGAATACGGTTATACGCAATCGTTGCTTCCATCACCATCGCTTTCATCCCGGTATAGTGCATAGAAACAATGCCAATTCCAATGAAAAAGGCTCCCGTAATGACTTGGAATTTGCTCAAAGAAGGTTGACTTACCAAATGTAATGCTAAGATGGATGAAAAAAGAGCAGGAATAATCGAAAAAATAACCAGCGTTACATTATATGTGACGGGAATAGACAAATGGAAAGCTAGCATAGATATAAAATGCATGGACCATATGCCCATCCCCATCGCAAATGCTCCGCAAGCAAGCCATATGTAGCGTGCGGAACCTTTTGCCTTACGTATACGAATGGCCAGATTTAATGCGGCAAAGGAAGCTATAATCGCAATAAGGATAGAAAGCAGGACAAGGGGGAAGTCGTAGATGCTTGTGAGTGTCTCCATATTGATTATTTCAATTCTCCTTATTTGATCATGATTTGAATGATCCAGCCATCCAATGGTTCAACTCGGAAAACGACAATATTCGATTATATTCGACTAGCCGGCTTAATTTACCTGCTTGAATAGGAAAGAATTACGACTTGATTAGAGCGTAAATTGCAGCTTTCGATTATTTGACAAAGGAACAGCCTTCGCGGCTGTTCCTTTGACTTAAAATTTCAGTTTCGATAAAATACGCTCAGAATCTGCTTGCGGTCATGTTCTCGTATGTGCTGCAAGATTGCGCTTGCGATGCTGGTAGAGGCTCGTCCGATTAATGGTGAGCCTGCGTGCTCGAATAGACACGATCCTCAGCGTTGCCGGTTACAAGCTCGCATAAGTCCGTGGCAGCAAGCTTGTCGAGATAAGCGGCAACGGCAATATAGATGCCGGGCTTGCCGGTAGACATCCGCGTGTCCGAAACGAGCTTCTGCTCGATTAAGAAGTTCGATATCGCCAGCGTGCTGATGCGTCCATATTTGAGGGCATCATCAACTACGCGCTGAGCAGGAGGCGGCAGGTAAAAGGGGCTTGAGCTCTTGGCCTGCGAGCTGCTGTTCATTTCAGCTTCTCTCATGGCGGCGCCGAGCTTTCTGCCTGCTTCCTCGAACGATTTAGCGTCTTGATTAACCGGAGGCTCATCAAACACAAACGCGCCTTGGCTCTCTTCGGTATCCTCGAAGATGAACGCGCCTTGGCTGTTGTCCGTATCCTCGAAAACGAATGCGCCCTGGCTGTTGGCCGTATCATCGAAGACGAACGCGCCTTGGCCGCCGTCTGTTTTCTCTAAGCTGAAATTGCCTTGGCTGCTGTCCTCATTATCGAAGAGGAATGCGCTTTGAACGGATTGGCTGCCGGTAGCCAGAGCATCTGCGTACAGCTGCTGTTCACCGGCTGCTTGATCAGCCGGCTCATTGTAGTAGGTGAGCGCCGCTGCAATCCTCTTCTGTCTGCTTGCCTGATCGAGCTCGCGCAGTCTGCCGCGCAGCCGCGCCAGCTGCCTGTCGAGCAGCGGAAGCTTCGCATCCAAATGAGCCTGAATATCGGGCGGCACTTCCAGCTCAGCCGGCAGCGGCAAAAAGAGATGCTGATCAAGCTGCCAGCCATCCCGGTATTTGCATAACATCTCGTTCATCTCGCCGTCGAGCACGTCGAAGCCTTTCATAATATCCGATATGGCCTTCGCATCGATCCCGGTATGCAGCTGCAGATGCTCGATGCCGAAGTAACGAGTCGTATTCGTAGGCAGATGCAGCACCTGATGCTGATAGCGCAAGGAACGGCCGCACTCGCATTTCGTATGCGGAGACACCTCGCCGCTGTCGGTAAATCCGATATAGTCCCATTCCTCGATAAACGACTCAATATCCTCAAACTGTGCGTCCTCGGGAATGAACTGACATTTTTTCCGGGCAAGCTGACGTGCGAACAACGTTCTTCTGCCTCTGACAAGCTCATGATGCATAAAATGACGTTGCTCCTCCGACAGAGTTCCCATTATGCTATCGCGCTGTTCCAGCGTCATTCCGTACTTCACCCTCGCACCCCCATATCTATATCCATATATTTGACTTAAAATAAAATTAGAATTTGCTTAATCAGTTACTCACATTATAGATGGGGCTGATGAATAAGTCATTAGAGAGAGGAGGAGATTCTACATATGTCCAGCAAGATAGAGAAGCTCGAGGCTCCCAAAATACCGGAGGGGCTGACGGCACTTGTTGTGTCCGATTACGAATGGGCGGATGAGCATGAGATTAGCGATAGCATTATTCAAGACGGAAGCATTCATAATCAATCGGCATATAAGGCTTGCTTCGACAGAGTGGTGTTTGCTAATGTTGTGTTTCGGGGTACGAGCCTGCGAAAAGCCGAATTTACCGATGTCCGTTTCGAAAATTGCGATTTATCGAATATCGATCTGAGCGAAAGTATTTTGCATCGGGTTTCTTTTCACAACTGCAAGCTGTTGGGGATGGATATTACAGGCTCCACGCTGCGCAACGTATTGTTCGAGCAATGCTATGCCGATTACGTTGTACTGCGCTTCACGAATGCGAAGGGCGTTAAGTTCGAGAAAAGCTCGCTGGCGAAAGCGGATATGTCGAATATGTCATTATCAAACTTTTATTTAAACGAAGTAAATATCGACCAGGCCCAGCTGTCACAAACAAAGCTCGGCGGCATCGATCTAAGCAGCTGCGAATTCGGCAGCCTGGGCGTTGCACTGGACGATTTGCGGCGCTGTATCATATCGCCGGCGCAGGCGATCACTTTCGCGACGATATTCGGGCTTGTCGTGAACGACGGAAAGCAGGCGTGACCTGTAATGAATGGAACGTTGCGGCCAAAGGACAAGAATAAGATTACGCAAGCCGAGATGGCAGCGATTGCAGCCAGAATCGTAAAATAATGTTAATAACGCAAGGCATTCTTGAATAAGGGATGCCTTGCGTTTATTTTTGGTCGATAAAAATGATATACTGTACTGAAAAGAATCGATTATTATGGAAAACGATGATATGATTTAACTAACGATCTAGGGCGATTAATTGTTCGCATGTAGGAGGCTATTTACAGATGGAGTACATTAGTACAAGAGGCAATGTTGGCAAAATAGGATTTATCGACGCGTTTATGATGGGCCTGGGCAATGATGGAGGCCTGCTCGTTCCAAACGAAATTCCGGTTATTTCGGCGGAAACGTTGAAGGAATGGCAGGAGCTTAGCTATCAGGAGCTGGTGCTTGCTATTTTCTCGTATTATACGAACGGTGAAATTCCAGAGCAAGATTTGAAGGACATGGTATACGCAAGCTACTCAACGTTCCGCGACCCGGAAGTGACGCCGGTGCGTAAATTGAAGGACGATCTTTATTTGCTGGAGCTGTTCCACGGCCCGACCTTCGCTTTTAAAGATATCGCCCTCCAATTTATGGGCCAGCTGTATACGTATGTAGCCGCTAAGCAAAATAAAAAAATCAACATTCTCGGAGCAACCTCCGGCGATACGGGAGCTTCGGCAATCGAGGGCGTCAAAGGCAAGGAAGGCATCAAGATTTGTATCCTTCATCCACATGGAAAAGTAAGCAAAGTGCAGGAGCTCCAAATGACGACCGTTCAGGACGATAACGTGCTGAATCTGTCGGTGGACGGCAACTTCGATGATTGCCAGCGCATGATCAAGGATCTGTTCGCCGATCTCGACTTTAAGGCGAGCAATCATCTGGCTGCGATTAACTCGATCAACTTCGTGCGTATTATGGCTCAGACGGTTTACTACTTCTATGCATACTTCCAGGTTGTGAAGCAGACGGATGCGAAGCAGGTGAACTTCAGCGTACCGACGGGCAACTTCGGCGATATTTTCGCGGGCTACCTGGCGAAGCGCATGGGACTTCCGGTGGGCAAGCTCATTTTGGCTACGAACGAAAACAATATTTTGGAGCGCTTTATTCTTGAGGGTGTGTACAAGCCGGGGGATTTCCGCAGCACGTACAGTCCGTCAATGGATATTCAAGTGGCGAGCAACTTCGAGCGCTATTTGTATTATGTTCTAGGCGAGGATGCCGAACAAATCCGCAATCTAATGGATCAGTTCAAAGCGGAAGGACAAATCGTCATTTCCGGTGAAGCGCTGAGCAAAGTACAAGCGGAATTTGGCGCACATGGCGTACAAGGACAAGAGTGTCTCGATACGATTAAGAAGTATGAAGCGGAAAACGGCTACCTTCTCGATCCGCATTCGGCTTGCGGCGCAGCAGCGGCTGACAAGTACAGCAGCGGGCAAGAGATTACCGTATCGCTTGCGACAGCTCATCCGGCTAAGTTCAATGAAGCGATCGAGCTTTGCGGCATTGAGCAGCAATTCCCCGAACAAATCACGTCGCTTTTCAGCAAAGAGCAGCGTCAAACCCGCGTAGATGGATCACTTGCTGCGGTTGTGCGCGAGCTCGAAGCCTTCTATAACGCAAATAAATAGGTAAGCAGACAACCTTGCTCCGGTGCTCATCCGGAGTGAGGTTGTTTTTTCTTATTGACCATATATAAGAGAGGAAGTATAATTTTCTAATTAGAAATGAAAGTGCTTTAATTCATGCGTAAACGATTACTGTAATCGTTTACTTTAAAAGGGAGGAAGAGACAAATGACCCAATTAAGAAAACCTCCGTCCATTTTACGAAACCGTTTTTTTCAGGCCATTATGTTATCCGGCTTATTTTTACAAATCGGCATCTGGGTTCGCAATATCGCCGTATTGCTGTTCGTCATGGAACAGACCGATAAGAATGCAACTGCTGTTTCTTTAATATACGTTGCCGAGTTTGCCCCGATCTTTATTTTTTCTTTCATCGGCGGAACATTTGCCGACCGCTGGAAGCCGAAGAAAACGATGATCTGGTGCGAATTGTTAAGCGCGGGTTCAATTTTACTGGTACTGCTTGCGCTTACTTTCGGATCGTGGAAGGCGGTATTTTTCGCTACATTAGTATCATCTATACTGTCGCAATTTTCCCAGCCGTCGGGGATGAAACTGTTTAAACTGCATGTTCCCGAGGAGCTTATGCAAACCGGAATATCGATGTATCAGACACTTATGGCCGTCTTTATGATAGCAGGACCCCTATTAGGAACCTTTATTTACAAACAATTTGAGATTGAAGCAGCTATCGGACTGATGGGTATTGCCTTTATTTTGTCAGCAGCCGTATTAACCTTATTACCTCCGGATCGGGAAGCGGGGGATAAGCACAAGGAAACTATTCTCAGGGATGAGATGGCTTTGGGCCTCAAACATATATTGTCCAAAAAAGTATTGATGATCTTGGGCGGATGCTTTGCGGCTGCGGGTCTGGGTGTCGGCTTCATTCATCCGATGGCTATTTTCCTCGTGACGGAGCGCTTAGGTCTGCCAGAAGCTTATTTCCAGTGGCTTCAGGCCGCTAACGGAATTGGAATGTTCGTTGGAGGGGGGCTCGCCGTCATTTTCAGCAAAAAGATATCTCCGCCATTGCTCTTGCTAATTGGACTGCTTGTTAACGCTGCGAGTATGATCGTTTCCGGGGTTTCAATCTACCTGTGGCTGACGCTTGCCGCACAGTTTTTCATTGGTCTTGTCACTCCCGGATTTCAAGTGGCTGTACAAACCATGATCTTAAAAAATACAGAGGAATCGTTCATGGGCCGTGTAAACGGTATTTTGGGCCCATTATTTTTAGGGTCGTTCGTACTGACAATGAGTACGGCGGGATGGATGAAGCCATTATTCTCGGTTATTGGAATGTATGTTCTTGCCGGAACGTTATTTATTATCGGCGCGCTGATCACCATTCCGTTGTTTCGTCTCCGTCCGGATGCCGGAACCGGAATATCGGATAATCCGAATGATCAGCCGGTTCAAAAGCTGGAGCAGTCCATCCATGTCCAATAGCGCGCTTTACATCGTGATAAAGTCATCTACCTGATTATCCATGCGGAGCATTACCGAACGGGGAATAAGTGGTGCATCTATCCGATTTATGGAGCAGCATTCCAAAGGATTTCATAAGCTGACGCCAGATAAGGAGGTCCGGCTAATCTACCGCTCCACAGCAAAGGAAGTTTGCCGATCGCAGCAGACTTCCTTTTTTGCGGTCAGCGGATTGCGTTAAAATCACTGCATGGTGGGGCGTGCTCTTTGATGTTTAGAAGCCGAGCGGGCTATTGTAATCGAAGCGCGAATGGTTATCCTTTTGGCCCGGATCCTAAGCTCTTCCGCCGGCCCTTCTAATGGGTTGTCAGCCCGGCTTATTTCCAGCAATGCAGCTTTTGCAGCCTCTGCTGCGAGAACCTCGTCCTGCAATATAAAATGGGCAACCTGATAGGCGTAATGCTCAAGCCCTCTTAGGCGTTGTATTTTGTGATCCGGCAGCGTTGATGCTCTCATAGCTTTTCATCGTCCTATCAGTCTTTAATATTTTCGACGATTTCTAAATTTAACAAATGGAGGTTTTCCTTCATATCCTCATCCGTTTTCTGTTCGTCGCTTATTTCGACTGTACGTCCGGTGAACACGGCGTCCCCATTCGCAAGATCAAGCACAGCGGCTCCGGGAATGCCTGCTTGATTGAAGAGAAGGTACACCCGGTCAGAATTAATCTGTACGGATTTAATTTCGTCCACACCCAGCTGCTCGGCGGATACCGACGCATAAGCGCGCTCCTGCTTTTTCGTCTTTATGTTATACCGCGATAAGATGATGTGGTCAGGGCCGTATTCGGTCAAATAGAAATAATCGTTTTGCAGGCTTATCGTTATGTCCGTGTCATCAGCCGATTGCCAAAAGGTATCAGGCAATTCGGTTAACAACCCTGTACGATAGGAATAGGAATAATATTTCTCGCTGAGCTTATCGGAATAAACATCCCTTGTATTTTTGTTGATTTTCACTTCGCTTACGTTAAAAAGGATTGTATCAGACGGAGCGCTAGGTTTATCGGTTAATATGATGCCGACTTGCATTTGCATGTCTTCTGTGCGGCTGCTCCAATTCTCAAACTTTTCGTTTCGCAGCAGCTTCCCGCTAGCGAGATCCATTACAACGATTTCATAATTTACCGGTTTATTGTTTTTATAAAATTTATGGACAAGCAGATAAATCTTATCGTCTATAAGCTGGACATCTTCAACAGCTATGTATTCAGATTCTTTAGGCAGCTTGTAGGTCTGTTCTAATGTAGATACCTTGTCTGCCGCTTCATGAAGAAGAGTGAGCTTCAATGCGGCTAATGGCGTATCTGATCCTTTATTTTTTATAGATACATCAGCATAGATGACCCGCTCCTCGTCGCGGTAAAAACCGTTCATATTCCCTTTTCCCCGCATAAACGACTTATGATCTATTAGCAGCTGCTGAATATCAGGCTGTCTGTAATACCATGGAGATTTAGTCAATAATAAACGTAAGTTCGTATTCAAGCCGCCATATTCACTTCCGGCAGTATTTACCTCTAAGGGCTCAGAGCGCATGTCTCCATAATAAGAGCCTGACAGCGTGACAGCTGCGCTTTCCTGCGGATCTCCTTGAATCGTTTCAAGCTTGTACTGGGGCAAATAGTTTTGTCTGCCGAACGAGTAATATGACCCTATTCCGCTCACAGCGAGCACGGCTATAATGATGGATAACCAATAACGCCTCATAATCATTCTCCTTACACCGTAATCTTTTTGGCAAGCAGCCTCATGCCAAGCCACACTGATAAGCAAAGCACGAGAATGAACATGATTAACTCGGCGGCGTATAGTTCATTTGGATATAAATAAGTGTTCTGTACATCTGCCGCTAAGATAGGGGACATAACGGCTAACACGCAGCCAGACAAATACAGCATGCCATATAAAATCCCCAAACGGCGATAGCTTCTTTCCAGCAATATAGCGGTGAAAATGACTAATACCGCAATCGTACCTATTCCGTAATAGTACAGGAACTGTTCAAACTGCCGGGGGATAAGCTCCACTAGCGCCTGATTACGGCTTATGGCGTCCACGATATGAGAATCTGCTCGCTGATCCGCCGGAACAATGAGCTTAAAAATAATATTATGGATGGGCAGCAGGATCAACTGAAACGAAATAAATCCGAAAACGAACAGGAGAAACGCGGATATTTTGGCCAAATAAATGTTGCGCCTTGCGGTAGGCAGCACGAGCAAGCGATAAATAAAGGTATGACGCCCAATCCAATCGCGGTACCAGATGAAAAAGACATATAAAGCAAGTACGCTTATACAAATGAGGATGGGCAATATAAACCACAGCTGCGTATTCGCCATCGCCCACTCGAAAGTAAGCTGTTCTTGAGCGGAAGCTGGAAGGCTGTCTTCCATGTTCAGCAGCAACAGCAGCTTTTCCCGTAGGGACAGTTCTTTATTAAGCGTCCAGATTAGGGCGCTAATCTGGCAGGCCGCTGTGATTCCCATTAATATGGCGAGCATCCATCGAAAACGATGAACCTCCATATGGACGAGTTTTATATAACGGTTCATGCCCGGTACACCTCTCTCATAATATCAATGACAGATTTTCCTTCCTCGTAACGCATTTCTTCGCAGTTGAACGCCCGGCTTACTTTACCGTCCTGCAATAAAACGGCTTTATCGATGAGATGCTCCATCTCTCCGATTTCATGCGTCGTGAGCAGCACGCCCCGGCCTTCGATCAAATCGCTCGTAAACACATTCGTAATCGCTTCCCGGCTGAACAAGTCGATACCGGAAAACGGCTCGTCCATTAATAAATAGTCTGAATCTTGGCCAAGACCGAGCAAGAGGTTGAATTTTGCAGCGGTTCCTTTCGATAAGCTCCCGATTTTATCGGAAGGCTCGAGCCGGAAAAACTGCATGAGCTCGATTGCGCGTTCTCTGTTCCAGCTTTCATAGAAATCTGCCATAAACCGGATCGCTTCAGACAGCTTCATGCCGGCAGGCATCGTCAAATGATCAGGGATGAAGGCGATTTTTTCATAGAGGCTTGGTCTTAGAGCTTGTTCATCAATAAGGATTGAGCCTCCCGTTATAGGGGTCAGACCCATGATCGCCTTCAGAATCGTCGACTTACCGGCGCCATTTACACCGATGAGACAAGTAATTTCTCCTTTGTCCGCAGTGAAGGATACGCCGTTAAGCACGTTGCGGCGGCGGTAGCGCTTGAAGATATTTTTTACCTCAATCATGCTCCGGGCCTCCTTCCTCGAATTTGCTTCTGACCAGCTGCAGCAGCTCATCGACCGGAACATCGATTTTTCGTACGGACGCAACAAAGGCACTGACCGCTTCGCCAAGCAGCTCCGACCTTATTTGATTAAGCAGCTTTGTATCATTCGTGATTCTGCTGGGTGAGTTTCCTTCCGTGATTATCAACTGCTGCTCCTCCATTTCCTTGTACGCTTTCTGTACCGTGTTCGGATTAATCTTCATTAGGACGCCCAGTTCCCGCCGGGAGGGAATAACCTGACCGGCAGCGAGCCGGCCTGTTGCAATCCGTTCCTTAAAATGCCGGACTACCTGCAGGTAGACGGGATCTCTATTATTGAACGCAACTTCCGTCGGCCCTTCGCTTGTGTTCATAGCGGTACCTCACATTCATAGCAAGTGTGTGTACTATGTGGTTCATACACTTTGAGTGTATTATGCATGTAATACAGTTGAAAGTCAATAGTTTCCAGAATTATAAGAGGGCAGGATTGTGGAATAACTTTACAAATGCGATTGCACTCGATATGATGGGAATATATGTTCTTATAAGGAGTGGGGTTATATTTTGATTAGGAGTAAAGAGGAGATAATAAATCTTATTAGAGATGATAAATGGATGATGGATATCCTCTGGGCTGCTAAATCGTTGAAACTCCCTGAATGGTGGGTTTGTGCTGGCTTTGTACGTTCTAAAATCTGGGATACCCTTCACGGATTTACGGAACGGACTTCACTCTCAGATGTAGATATCATCTATTTTGACGCTTCAAACATAAGCGAAGCTGTCGAAAAACAATTGGAATTTCAGTTGAAGCAACTCCTTCCAAGCATACCTTGGTCCGTCAAAAACCAGGCAAGAATGCATGTTGTCAATAATATCCCGCCATATGTGTCTTCAGTCGACGCCATTTCTAAGTTCCCGGAGACAGCAACGGCCCTAGGTCTGAAGTTAGACGAGCAAGATCAAGTTGTTCTGACTGCCCCATGCGGTATAGACGATGTTCTCGGAATGATAATTAAACCAACCCCTTTTTTTTCAGAGTGCAAAAATCGGTTGGCCATTTATGAAAAACGGATCGCACAAAAAAATATAAAAGATAAATGGAATAAGGTAACCGTGTTTCATGATTCATGGTATCCTCCCGATTGATTAGAGCCCTGATTTATGCGGCGCGTGCATTTAACCCGGTTAGGCATCGCCAGTCGATGTTTTTCCGGGTTTTTCTTGTGAAAGCTCCATTATGCGCTTTTTGATCAAATGGCGAAGGAGGCGTATAGTGGGGTATAACTACGGCTACGGAAAGGCGGATTATTCGAAAATGTCCCAAAAGCTCCTTCTCCCGCATCTCGGTTTTTTGGTTGTATACCTGTTATGGGGCATCAATATCAGCTCGATGAAAATTGGCGGACACGAATGGGATCCCGTCATGTTCAACGGGCTTCGCTACGTTCTAATAGCCCCGCTGCTATGGCTTGTAACCTATTTCCATTTCCGTCAAAAGGGCATCAGCCTCCGCATGGAAAGCCGCGATCTGGGTCGTATTTTGTTCCTCGGCATCCTGTCCGCGATCGGGATGGAGGTGCTGCTGTCCTACGCTCTGCAGTATTCGAATGCGGCCAACGGCTCCGTATTGGGCCGCGGCTTCATGCCCGTGCTAACCGTCATCATCTCGCTTGCCCTCAAGGAAATCCGGTTGTCGTACCGGATTCTGATCGGCCTTCCCTTTGCTTTCGTAAGCGTTATCGTGATCGTGGCGGGAGGCGAGCAGGGCTTGCATTTTGGGCAAGATACGCTTCGCGGGGACGGTTTACTGCTGCTGCGGAGCCTCTTTGGCGCCATCTATCTCATACTGATGAGCAGATTGACGTCGCGCTATCCGCTTATGCTTTTGATTTCCTGGGAGATGACGGCCGGCGCCGTTTCGCTTCTCCCCTATGTGCTGTGGAAGGCGGACGCCGCCTTTTTCGCCGGTATTTCTTCTAACGGCTGGATCAGTCTCGCGTATACGGCCATTCTGGCCACCATGGTTGGCTTTACGCTGCATAATTGGAGCCTCGCCCGTCTTGGCCCGTTCAAAGCGTCTTTTTACGGGTACACGCTTCCGATCACAGCGGCCGCCGCGGGGTATTTTTTGCTGCATGAATTATTGACGGTGTATCAGGTGCTTGGAGGAATCGGCGTCTTATTCGCCATGTATTTGGTGCAGAGGGACAGGCAGAGGGTCGGAAAACCGAAGACAGCCGAGGCGCAGGCGACATAATAGTAGCTTAGACAATGAGGCAGGTCTTTTTTATTGTTGAAGTAACGCGCAGATTCGATGTAACACAGAAAAATACATATGATAAGATAAATAAGAGATTTAAATTCGAGGTGATTGAGATGTTTAATCCAACGGTCTTCTTCTATTAGTTGTGTCGGTACTCATGGCAAATAAGGCCATAATCTAACCCGGCACAACGGGGATGAAGATGTTTAATCAGGAAGAAATTACAGCCTGGGAAAATGAACGGACCGGTTACGCCAAAGAGCTTGTGAAAAATCACAAGGATCCTAGAAAAGAGAAATTAAAAGATTTTCGTAAGGGAATAAAAAGTGTACACTTTAACAAAGAGATCAAAGAGATAAGGAAATCGGATTATCGTAATTACAGAACTCAAATGAAACGACTTCTTCGCAGTGGAAAATATGAATTATTACGCGGCTATAAGCGAACTAGCGGTTGGTTAACTTGGTAAGCCATTAAATAACCGATAACTACACCCGCAGCGTGACAGCACAATTCCATAAAGCTATGCCGACGGTACTAAAAAATATAAGACAGACGGAATCAAAGAAAAGGAGGTTTGCCGACCGCGGCAGACTTCTTTTTTTTGCTGTTAGCGGATTGTGGTAAAATCACTACATGAAGGAGCATGCTCTGCGAAAGACATCCTTCTTTTAAAAAAACCGGATAGGGCGTAAACTGGAAGAAACATTAGAGGAGAGAGTTAAATGACAAACGAAGCACTAGTGATCAATCATGATGATCTTTTGGCTGATCTTGAGTACCGAGGGCTGGTGCAGCAATTCACCAACCGTGAGGAATTACATAAAAAGCTGACTAACGAACGCGTCGTGCTGTACTGCGGATTCGATCCGACGGCGGACAGCCTCCATATTGGAAGCCTGCTGCCGATCCTATGCCTGCGCCGCTTTCAACAGGCGGGCCATATTCCGCTTGCGCTGGTTGGCGGCGGAACGGGTTTGATCGGTGATCCGAGCGGCCGTTCGACGGAGCGTTCGCTCAATACAGCAGAAACCGTATCGCAATGGACGGAGAGCTTGAAGCGTCAGCTGTCCCGCTTTCTTGATTTTGAGGTGACGGCAAATCCGGCCAAGCTCGTGAGCAACTACGATTGGATTGAGCCGCTGGATGTCATTACTTTTTTACGGGATGTAGGCAAAAACTTTACCGTAAATTATATGCTTGCCAAGGACTCAGTCGATTCCAGGCTGTCATCGGGCATCTCCTTCACCGAATTCAGCTACATGATTTTGCAGGCATACGACTTTCATAAGCTTCATCAAGAGCATGGCTGCGCTCTCCAAATTGGCGGCAGCGACCAATGGGGCAATATTACGGCAGGCCTCGATCTTATCGGCAAAATGGGCGGCGGAGACGCATACGGGATGACGATGCCTCTCGTAACGAAAAGCGATGGGAAAAAATTCGGCAAATCCGAATCCGGCGCGATCTGGCTTGACCGCTCAAAGACGTCCGCGTACCAATTTTATCAATTTTGGATCAATACGGAAGATAACGATACGATTAAGTTTTTGAAATATTTCACCTTCCTCTCCCGTGCCGAAATCGAGGCTTTGGAGACGGAGCTTCAGACGCAGCCGGAAAAACGCGTAGCTCAGCGGGAGCTGGCTCGTGAGATCACCCGTCTTGTTCATGGGCAGGAGGCGCTGGACAGCGCGGAGAAGATTACGCAGGCGTTCTTCTCCGGCGATGTTAATCAACTAAGTGAAGCGGAGCTTATCGAAGCGCTGCAGGACATGCCTACAACGGTGCTTACGAATAGAGATGAGATCGGGTTAATGGATCTGCTTATCGAATCAGGTGCAGCTCCGTCCCGCCGCCAAGCCAAGCAGGATATTGTGAGCGGCTCGATTTCCATTAACGGAACGAAGCAAACAGATGTCGAATCGGTCGTCAATGCAGAGCAAAGGCTGTATGGCAAGTTCGTCGTCCTGCGCCGAGGGAAGAAAAATTACTTCCTGATTAGATTCAAATAGAAGGAATTTCTCCAGCTAATTCGTTTATTTCAAGACGAAAAACGGATTTAACTGGAAAAGCTCCAGCTATTTCGGCGATTGCGTGCGAGTAGAAGCGAGTTCCTATCAATTAACGGGAGATATTCCTGTTAATTGGCGGAAAGGGAAGCAGCTCAAGCAAGTAACAGGAGATTGTCCTGTTACTTGAAAGATCAGCAGACCCCGTTCTCCTCGCGTTTTCCCTTTATAGCTAAGCAGGCTGCCATCGATTGGCAGCCTGCTTTGTTTTTGAGCGGGATTGCTTGTTAGAGCATATCGCGAATTGCAGGTGCTATCCGCCATCCGACATCCCTTGGATGCGGAGCTTACGCGCCTGTCTTGACTAATCTGCTCTCCGCTGCCTTGCGGCGGGATCGTTGATGGGATATTCCGAAGGACGCCGTGGCTGTTGCAGCAGCGAGGATTACCCCGGTTGCTCCGATCCAACTGATCGAGGTTAGCGAAGCTTGCTCTACGACGATGCCGCCAAGACCGGCGCCGGCAGCCATGCCAAGCTGCAGTACCGAGGTGTTCAGGCTTAGCATAATGCCGGAAGCTCCAGGCGCAAGCGACATTAAATAATATTGCTGAGTGGGGCCGGATGACCAAGCGGTAAACGCCCAAAGCATAAGCAAAGGAAATACGATGGCTGGGGATTGGCCCGTCAGCGAGAGCAGAATAAGCGCGATCGTATGAAACAGCATGCCGCTAACCAATGTACGGGGAGCGCCCCATTTGTCGGTGCTGAAGCCTCCGATTTTGGAGCCGATCAGACTGGCGATGCCAAAAGCGAATAGTCCTGCGCTTACGCCCTGTTCGCTCAATTTGGTTACCGTAAGCAGAAAGGGTGAAATGTAAGTGTAGACGATAGAGTATCCGGCGATCCATAAGAAGGTAACCGTCAAGGCGGCGGCAATTTTCGGCTGCTTCAATAGCGTAAGCTGGCTGCGAAGAGGTACTGGCTCCTCGCCGTCCGTTTGCGGAATAGCGAATAAAATGATGAGCATTGCGAGTAATCCCAATATGCCGATTGCACCGAAGATCAACGGCCAATCGTAAACGGAAGCCACTACCCTTCCGAGAGGGACGCCAACGATTAAGGCTGTGCTGAAGCCCATAACGAGCGTTGCAATTGCGCTACCCTGTTTACCGGGAGGAGCCAGCTTAGAAGCGACGGTCAGGGCGGTAACGACGAACACCCCGGTGCTGAGAGCGAGGACGATTCTCGAGACGAATAAAAACTCAAATCCAGGCAAAGCGACGGCGATTAAGTTGCCTGCCGCGAATAGGCCAAGGGAGTAGAGCAGCAGCCGGCGGCGCTCCATACGTGCCGTTAAAGCCATGATAATAGGCGTGCCAAAAGCGTAAGCCAGCGAAAAAACGGTAATCAGCTGACCTGCCGCAGATACTGAAACTCCTACGTCCGCGGCAACCTTATCCAAAATGCCTGCAATAATAAATTCGGACGTTCCAACCAGGAAGCTGATAATAGCCAGCATGTAAATTTTCCACGCGTTCGACATACCAATAATGCTCCTCTCTCCACTCCAATATTTTTATATTTCTAAATATATAGAAATAAAACCAAAAAAAATTACTCCAACAAATATGGCGCGTACTTTCTCGCCATTTCGCGGTTCACGCTGTAGTAGATATACGTACCGTCCTTGCGGAGATCGAGCAGCCCGCTTTCCGTCAATTGCTTCAGGTGATGCGAGAGTGTTGAGCCGGCAACGGATTCCAGCTTAGTCCCAATATCGGAGCAGCACAAATTGACCTCCTCCGTGAGCAGCATAGCTATTTTAAGCCTGGTTGGCTCTCCGAGCGCTTTGTATACTTTGACAGCTTGACGCAGATCCGCATTGTCTTCTACCATCGTGGCTTCACCTTATTTCCAGCAGTTGTTATTTCTATATTCGTAGAAATAAGATAGCATACCTTTTTTAGAAAGTAAACAGGTAATTGCCAGCGATGGTGATTTCCGAGTTGCGCGGCGTCGGCCGATCCATGATCCTACTATGCGGAGTAAGGAGGCTTGCGCGAAGCTTCTTACTCCGGCTATGCTACAGCTGGTGAGCGTCTGCCCAAGCCGAGAGAAACTTCAATTTTCCGTTAAAATAAGCATCGTCCTGCCATGCTCCCCATACGCTGCTCCGTCCCGTATGGAGTCCGATCAGCCAGAGCTGCCTAACTGCTACGAATAAGGGAATGACGGCGATATCCTGCTCGCTTAGCGGGCGTTCCGCCAAATAAGCTTCGATGAAAGCGTCCCAGCATTCATCTTCGAAGCGATCTTCTTTGCCATGGACGCGATCCCATAGAAATACGGACAGATCGTAGGAGCGCCAGCCTAAACCGCAGCAGTCAAAATCAAAGTGGGTCAGGCCGCCGTCTTCCGTATGGAATACGTTCCAGCCATGCAGGTCTCCGTGGCATACACCCCAATCATATGCTCCGTTTGCGACCGGCTCGAGACGCTTTCTAAGCCGGCCGGATATCTCGTCCACAAGCTTCAAATCATGCGGGCGATGCTGCAAAAACGGGCGAAGCTGCTGGAGCGGCTCATCAAGCAGATGACGGGCATCAAGCTCAAAGCGCTTGTGCCGGGGAATATAGCGGTCCATCGCATGATGGAGATTAGCGACCGCGCGCCCATAGGAGCGGCTTGTTTTCACATCGGACTTGCCTATTCCAGGAGCAAATGTGAACAGCACAGCGTAACGCAAGCCTTCCGGTGCGCTGAGCTCCGTTATCCATTCGCCGTCCCGCCTTGGAATAGGGTATGAAACCGGCATGCCGCAGTCCTTCAAATGCATAAGCAGATCCAGCTCAAAGCGTATATCCGTTTCTGTTCGCCAGCTATGCTTGTAAATCCGCAAAATAAATTTACCGGCAGACGTTTCGACTTCGTAAGTATCATTCAAGCCATTGGAGACGAACCGGCTCTTGAGCGGCGTTCCCATCTTATACAATGAGGCCATAGCGTCAAAAAGCTCTTCCTTGTTGAAAACAGTATGTGCTGCAGGAATGTGAAGCATAGCATAATCATCCTTCTAACCGTTTTTTATCGTTATTTATTACATCCTATCCGACTCGCGGACAGAATGGCATAGAAAGATTGGCTATAATTGTTTGCTACCTGATTTGTTGCAATCATCGGATTTAGTGCGTTCGCCCGATACAGAAAAAGGAAATGAAAATGAAGAAGCGAATACTTTTAAGGATCACTATGCGAATAAAGGAGGAGAAGATAAGATGTCTGATAAGCTTAGCTCGCTTACCGTATTAATGGTTTCCGACTTGGCCAGGTCTCAAAGCTTTTATCGCGAGGTGCTGGGGTTTAACGTTACGGATTGGTGGGCAGAGCGCGGGGGCTTGGAAGGCGTGGCTCTCAAGCTGTTCCAAGCGGCTGAGCCTACTGACGTAAGGCCCAATCCGCGTCCAGCTAACGGCGGCTATGCCGTCGATGTGCAGGTTTACACTGATAATTGGACGCAGCTGGACGCTCTGTATGAAGAGTTTCGCAGCAAGGGCGCGATTATTTCTGTGGAGCTGGTCATCTATGCAGAAGGGGGGCCATGGAAGGAATTTGTAATCGAGGACCCGGACGGCTATCATTTTGCATTTGGCGGAACGGACGGCAATGTGGGCGGGTAAACGGAATGAACGACGTCTAATGGAGGTAATGATGAAACCAACAATCAATAAAGACACACAGCTTTGCATGTCACTTGCCGGCAGGCCGGGAAATTTTGGAACTCGGTTTCACAATTTTTTGTATGATGAGTTAGGTCTTGATTTCATTTACAAAGCATTTACGACTAACGATTTGCAGGCGACCATCGGCGGGATCCGGTCATTAGGAATACGCGGATGTGCCGTTTCAATGCCATATAAAGAGGCATGTATCCCTTTTTTGGACGAGATGGATGAATCTGCGACCGCTATCCAGTCCGTCAATACGATCGTTAATGATAATGGCCGGCTGCGAGCCTATAACACTGATTATATTGCGGTTTCGCAATTGCTCGAGCAGCATCAGGTGCGGCGTGATCGTGTTTTCGCGCTGCGCGGAAGCGGCGGCATGGCTAAAGCTGTTTTATGTGCGCTGCGTGATGCGGGATTTCGTTCCGGTTACGTTATCGCTAGAAACGAAGCTGCAGGCCGGTCGTTAGCAGAAGCCTACGGATATGAGTGGAAAGAAGATCTGGGATCTATACGTCCTGCTCTGCTCGTGAATGTCACGCCCATCGGCATGGCAGGCGGTTCAGAGTCAGACGACCTTTCATTCGAACCGGAGGTTATCGATAAGGCTGAGACCGTATTTGATGTGGTCGCGCTCCCTCCAGAGACGCCAGTGATCCGTCTTGCCAGGGAGAAGGGGAAGAAGGTCATTACGGGGGCGGAAGTATTCGCTATCCAAGCATTGGAGCAATTTATCCTTTATACAGGCGTACGCCCGAGTGACGAGCAATTCAAACGTGCCTCCGAGTACGCGCGCGGATGACGCTGCTAAGGACTTAATCAAAGCTCAAAAAAATAACCGTGGCAGCCCAGCGCTTGTTGAACTGGATTGCCGCGGTTATTTGTATTTAGATCGTTCTTTAGACGTTAACGGCGCTGGCTTCGACCATCCAGCCGAATGGGTCCGCAAGCTTGCCCATCTGAATGCCGGTTAGCGTATCGTAGAGCTTCTTGGAAAGCTCGCCTGTCAGTCCTTTGTTGATGACGAGCACGTCATCCTTCCAGTTCAGTTCACCGATCGGAGAAATAACAGCAGCTGTCCCTGTACCGAATGCTTCCTCCAGCTCGCCTTTGCGGCTAGCCTCGTACAGCTCCTCTATCGTGATCGGACGCTGGGCAACCTGGACGTTCCAATGCTGGAGCAGCTGAATAATGGAATTGCGGGTTACCCCGTCCAAAATGCTGCCATTGAGCGCCGGCGTATGCACGACGCCATTGATTTTGAAAAAGACGTTCATGCTGCCGACTTCCTCGATATATTTGCGGTGCACGCCATCAAGCCATAGCACCTGGGAATAGCCTTTCTCCTTGGCAAGCTCCTGCGCTTTCAGACCGGCAGCGTAATTGCCTGCAGTCTTCGCTTCGCCTACGCCGCCCTTTACAGAACGGACGTAATCCGATTCGACGAAAATTTTGACCGGGTTCACGCCCTCGGTATAATAAGCGCCTACCGGCGACATGATGATGATGAATTGATAGTGGGTAGACGGCGCTACTCCAAGCTGCGCCTGAGTCGCGATGATGAAGGGACGGATGTACAGCGATGTGCTTGGAGCCGTCGGAATCCAGTCCTTATCAACCGCAATCAGCTGCTTCAAAGCTTCGATCACCGTATCGATATCAAGCTCGGGAACGCTGAGACGCTCGTTAGAGCGGTTCATTCTTTGTATGTTTTTTTGAGGTCTGAACAGCAGCACGCGGCCATCGTCGGTTTTATACGCTTTCAAGCCTTCAAAGATCGTTTGTCCATAATGAAACACTTTGGCTGCAGGATCTAATACGATCGGTTGGTAAGGTATGATACGCGGCTTATGCCAGCCGTTGTCCGTCGAATAATCCATAATAAACATATGATCCGTAAAATGATTACCGAATCCAAGCTGATCCGCCGCTGGTTGTTGTTTCTTGTTTTTGGTTAACTCGATTTCCAATAATTGAAGCAATTGGCCCATCTCCCTTAAGTGAATCGATAATTGAATGCTAACACTACATACGATATATTTAAAATATCTATTTTGTTGAATGTCTATACCTTTTGGGTATAGATGAAAGGAGTGAACGGAATGGACATGCGACAGCTTAAATACTTCCTGACTATAGCACAAGAAGGACAGGTTACGCGTGCGGCCAAGCTGCTTAATATGGAGCAGCCGCCACTCAGCAGGCAGCTCAAGCTGATGGAGGAGGAGCTCGGCGTCAAGCTGTTTGAACGCAATGGCAAGGGGCTGAAGCTCACCGATTCGGGAGAGCTGCTTAAGCAGAAGGCAGAAGCGCTGCTCGTGCAATTCGATGAATCCCTCCGGGAAGTCAAGGGGATGGAGGAGGGTGTTCGGGGCGTCCTGTCGATCGGGTCGGTTGTGTCCTGTATTTCCTTATTGCCGAAGCGGATCGAACTGTTCAGGGAAAGGTATCCCCAGGTCACGTTTAAAATATCGGAGGGCGACCACTTTTACTTAGGCGAGCAGCTTGAGAAGCGGGCCATTGATTTGGTCGTCGCCAGACTTCCGTTTGAGGCGCAAAAGCATCCGCAGCAATATACCATTTTGCCGCTGCCTTCAGACCCGTTCGTAGCCGTTATTCCAAGCTCCTGGACGGAGTATTCCAGCAAGGAAGCAATTTGCATGAAGGAGCTTGCCCAGTTTCCGTTCCTAACCTTGAAGACAGACAAAACGACGCGTATGCATGAGCAGGTCGTGAACGAGTGCAAGCGGCACGGCTTCGTGCCTAATATTATATGCGAATGCTCGAGCGTTGCGATTATTATGTCGCTTGTCGCAGGAGGAATCGGCGCGACCGTATTCCCGAAGTCGGTCATGTCTTCTTTTCCAAGCACCGTCGTCAAAATGCTCGATATTGAGGATGCGGATTTTCAATCCGATGTCGGTATTCTGTGGCTGAAGGATCGTTATTTACCAAAACGTGCTCAGCAGTTTATCGATAGTTTTCGAAATGTTACGTAATATGTTCTGTTTAGAGCTGAATGAAATCAATTGTCATATATCATAATATAACCGGATAGCTGATAGGAGGTAGAGATCGAATTGCGAATATTCATCGTTTCTCTCATGCTTTTTATGCTTAGTGTTTGCTTTGTCATCATCATGGATCTGCTGTTTCTGAAAATTTCTTTTCAGGAATCCCTCGAAAATATATTGATTCCTTTCAGATCCATGATGAATGAAGAGGTTCTGCTCATTACGCTTATCATTCTATACATGCTAACCAAGCCGATAGTTGTTTATTTTAAGAAGAAAAAGTAACCGCCAAGCAGCCTGCGTCATGGATTTGATCCGAACCATTTGCGCACCCCTGCTGCTGCCAATAAGAAGGTTGGCAATAGTACTCCAAAAAACAAAAACACGGTAACCAACAAAACGTCCCCTTCTTCGATTTGTTCAGTAAAACTGCTGGAGATCATCATGGATATAAATAAAATGATGACCCCAATGGGAAGAACGAGCTTTCGATGGTCTTTGATTCGAAACAGGTCAGCAGCTGCCAACGCGCCTGCATAAAAAAAGATGGCGACTTTAAAAAAATCGCCGATAATCAACGTCAGAACGACAAAAACGTCCAGTCGCTGAATAATCTCGCCGATATTGATCAAACGGATCGTGGACAAGAGGGGGAATGTTGACCGTCCTGCAATATCAATCCCGAGCACGGCGATATTCAAGGCAGTGGAACAGCTGAGTATAATACCGCTGATCAGCACAGCGGCGAACCCCGCACGAATCCCCATTTTCCGATGATTCAAATAAGGCAGCAGCATGGCGAAACAAATGACTTCTTCGTGAGGAAACTCGATTGTTTGTTTAACGGTTGTTTGTATGACGGGTCCTAGACCATTCCCCATGACTGGAAGCAGCCGGTTAATATCGATGACTCCGGCAGCAAACAAGAGAAAGGTGCTGAGCAGTCCCAATATCGCCAAAATGAACATGAAAATTTGGGCCGTTCTTGCCAACACTTCAATCCCTTTATTCAGGACGTACACGACCGACAGGATCATAACTGCATTGATGATAATCACGGGCGTTTGTTCCATTACAGAGCTGAGAATCAGATCGCCCCCCTCACGCAAATCTCTTGCCGCTCCATGAATGAAAAAGAGAATGTATAACAAACCTAAAGGCCACCCGATCCATTTCCCCAAAATTGCTCTTAAATAACCAGTAAGCGGAAGCTCCGGGTACAAACGGAATAGTGAAGCATAAACCCCGAAAATGGCCAATCCGCCCGCCGTCCCCAGCAAAATGGCCAGCCAGGCGTCTTTTCCCGCCGACATGGCCAGAACGCGCAGAATAGCGGTCCCCAGATCAAACAAAACGATTAATGTGAATAATTGTCCCGGGCTGATTTTCGCTTTTTCCATCTAATCCACCGCCATTTCCACAACACATTATTTCTTTTCCTCGAGCAAAAAAGGTTTCGATATCATGCCCGAACGACGGATTGTAGATTCGACGTTCACCTCCACCTTGCATGTCGCGAAAATCCTGTCCCATTCCTTCTCCATCTTCTTCCATGCCTTCGGATTCGCCCGTTCAACAGCCGCCCCAAAACCGAGAACATCTGTCTTCAGCTTTTGCGCTGTCCTGATTGCCGCCATCACATCATGCTCCGTCTCTTCGTTCAACTGATGTTCCAGTTTTCGAATTTCCTCCGATTTACTTATATCAACCGGACACAACGCTTCTCCTACAGCGCCGATCTCTTCAATATAAATGCGGATGATTGGTTGTTCGCCCTGAACCTTTGCCTTGATTTTGGTGTTGGAGCGGATAATTTCAATCGCGATGGCATCCTTTTTCCTTTCGCAGTCGAGGTTAATGATACTGCTTTTCATTTTATTGTTAATCCATGAAACTCCCCGGGCCTTATCACCCTTCACCCAGCCTGCCAATTTTCCTTTTTTAAAGAGGGCCATGCCGCTCGTATACAGATCAGTCGGGAGATCGGTCTGCTCCACATTCGAAATTTTTTCTCCGGCTTCGGCATCACCGACGATCCTTATCCCGCTGATAACGGGACCCCCTCCTTTGGTCAGCAGCCCGCGAATAACATCATCCATCTCCACTTCATAACTTTCCGCCAATACTCTTCCCGTTATTTTCAACTTTCCGAGAATGGCATTGGCTGGAATGGACTCAACTGCCGTGACGGTTTTCAGAATCGTCTCCGCGTCGGAATTTCTGGCGATAAATACTCTCGTCGTCAAACGCGGCTCAGGATCCCGTTCCATTAAATCGAATACCTCTTCGATCCCTTCTCTCGCCAATGCTTCCCCGATGACAAAAACACGCATATGCTGATTGTTAATTCTTCGCGGCACTTTTTGCGATGCTTTCCGGACCGCTTCTAACAAGGTCTTGCCCGTACCGGAATAAACATTAACCGGTATTCGGCCAGTTGCTTTAATGCCGGCAATATCCCGGGCGTTCACAATCTGGAACGAGAAGCGGTATTCGTCCCGCTCCTTCATTTTATCCACTCCCAAGGCCAGGGCTATGGCGAGCTCGTTCATCTCCCGGTAATTCCAGCAGCCAGCCAGTGGAAACATACATAGAATCATTAGCGCAAGGAAACCCGTCTTAAGTGTCATGCTGTACCCGCCCTTCCAATGTTTGATCGTTTTGACCGGATGAAGGGGCCCCGTCCTTCTGTGAGGAGGTCTCCTGCCTTGGACCCGTCAAACCCGGGCGAGTAGTCGATGTTTTGAAGGGCGATCGCCATATGGTATCCTTTTGATGCTTGAAGCCGAAAGGCGCGAACGGTGACAGATACGGAATACCAAAAGAGCGCAAACTGGTCAGGTGAGCCACAAGCAGAATCGTGCACATGAAAATCCCGTAAAAACCGAACGTAGAAGCCGCAATCATCATGGGAAACCGGATTAATCGGGCTGAAGTGGTGAGAGTAAAGCCGGGCATTGTAAAGCTGGCAATCCCCGTAAATGAAACGACGATTACCATCATCGCCGTCACAATGCCTGCTTCGACCGCCGCTTGCCCCAGCACGATGGCGCCGACAGTGGAGACCGCTTGACCGACGGCCCGCGGCATTCGAGTGCCGGCCTCCCGCATGAGTTCAAAAGCAGCCTCCATCAGAAAAGCCTCGAAAAAGACAGGGAAAGGGACCCCTTCGCGTTGAGCCAATAAATTGATCGCCAGAGGCGTCGGTATCATTTCATGATGGTGGGTGGTCACTGCGATGTACATGGACGGCAGCAGCATCACCACAAAAAAACCGAAGTAGCGAATGAGCCGCATAAATACGGTAAATTCGACCCGCTGGTAATAATCTTCCGCTGCTTTAAAAAATTGCGAAAAGGTGGTCGGCAAAATCAGGGTGTTCGGACTTCCGTCAACCAATACGGCAATCCGTCCCTCCAGCAAATTGCCGGCTACCACATCCGGCCGCTCCGTATTATATATAGTCGGGAACGGTGTGAATGTTTGATCCTGAATCAAATCCTCGACGTAACCCGATTCCAGGATGGCGTCGATTCGAATATCCTTCAAGCGCCGTCTCACTTCTTCTACAAGCTTGTCTTCCGCAATTCCCTTGAGGTACATGATGGATACATCGGTCTGCGATGTTTTCCCGATTCTCATCGATTCCAGCCAAAGATTCGGGCTTTTCAGTTTCCGGCGGATAAGAGAAATATTGGTCCCGATCGATTCGTTAAAGCTATCCTTGGGACCTCGAATATTAACCTCGGTTTCGGGTTCCGTTACGGCTCTTCGTTCGCCGCCCCGGAGATTTCCGATGATGCAGCCCTCGCAGTTATCGACAAAAACGGCGATGTCTCCCGATAATAGGGCATGCATCATGACATTCCAGTCATTCAGATATTTAGCATCGCCAACGGTCAACGCTCTGGCCAGGACAATTTCAAAGATATTCTGATGGTCGTTCGATTGCGGTGACTCGTTCTCTTGCTGCTCGAACAATAACGAATGAGTGACAAAATTATTGACCTTCTCTATATCCGTAAGACCTTCCATATAGACGGCGGCAAGCCGGAAAAGCGGCCGGCTCCCTATCTGAAACGTGCGGACAATGACATCCGGACTATTCCCGAGCGCCTGCTTGATACGGCCTACCGTACGGTCAAGATCCTGCTCAAGAGGCTGATTATCCTCCTGAAATCCCAATTCGTGGACGATTTCTTTTTTCTTTTGCTTCTTTTTCGCTCGAACGAACCGGCTGAATGACATGGAAGAGGCCCCTTTATAAAAACTTTACTTTTTACCATTATTCGTAATATGGTTGGCTGCTATTCAAGGGGACTTATATAGGCCACCTAGGAACAAAAGGGCGAATATTTGTGGTAATCTTATTTAAACGAGGTGTTGATATGGATAATGAATTTCTAAAAGCAGAAAAAATACTAAACAAATATAAGCAAGAACACGTATTGCGTTTTCTTGAGAGACGGACTCCCGAAGAGAAAACTCAATTAATCGATCAAATACTAAGTGTGGATTTTGAACAGTTAATTGCAATACTTCATAAAAAAGATCAGCATATCGAGGATAATTCGGCTAATATAACGCCAATTCGTTATGAAGATTGGGATAAGTATGATAACAATGAACAGGATGCTTACACACAATTAGGCTGGGAGCTAATACGAAGCGGGAGAGTAGCGGTAATCGTCGTTGCTGGAGGTCAAGGGAGCAGACTAGGACATGATGGACCAAAAGGTACACTGGATATTGGTCTCCCCTCCCGTAAGTCTTTGTTTCAATTGCAAGCAGAGCGTCTTCTGAACCTTTCAAGAAGAGCGAACAAGTATATTCCATGGTATATCATGACGAGTCCTGAAAATCATCAAGAAACCATTGCGTTTTTTAGTTCCGCCAATTATTTTGGTTATCCGGCAGATGAATGTTTTTTCTTTCAGCAAAACACGATGCCGGTTTTGGATCACGATGGTAAGTTAATGCTAACTCCTTCTTCGGAGTTAAGGCTTGCCCCAAGCGGAAATGGAGAATGTTTTTCGTCATTAAAACGGTCGGGTGCATTGGCTGATATGAAGAAGCGGGGCGTGTCCTGGATGTTTTATTACAATGTAGATAACGCTCTTATAAAAGTAGCTGATCCGTCTTTCATCGGGGTGGCTGCTTCTCATAATAACCCTATTGCATCAAAAGTAATTGAGAAAACGAACCCGGACGAAAAGATTGGCATTGTCTGTTTAAAAAATAATGTTCCTGCTGTCATTGAGTACACGGAAATTCCGAACCATTTGCTGCTGGAAAAAGATCATGATGGAAGCTTAACCTATCATGCGGGAAATATATCTATTCACCTATTTAGATATGATTTCGTAGAGCATCATGCCGATACAGAATTACCCTATCATACAGCTTCAAAACGGATGGATTATGTTGATTCCGAGGGGAATTTAATAAGACCGAATGCTCCTAATGCCTATAAGCTCGAACGATTCATTTTTGATTTTTTTCCATTAGCCCCTAGAATGACGCTTTTAAAGATGAAGCGTGAAGAGGAGTTTGCTCCTGTGAAAAATAAGGAGGGAGAGGATAGTCCGTTAAGCGCGCGAAATCTCGTATTAAAGCTGCATGAAAAGTGGATGATTAATGCCGGTATTCCAGTAGAACAACTCCTGTCACGGGCTATTGAAATATCTCCGTTAGTTTCTTTTTCCGGTGAGGGACTGGACCTATGATTCAAGCTGTTATTTTTGATCTGGATGGTACGCTGCTTGACCGTGACCGGTCCTTATTGCATTTTGTGGAGGAGCAATACGACAGGATCATTAAACCTAAATTTGCGGTGGACAAAGAAAGCTATATTAGCCGTTTTATTGAATTAGACAGTCGAGGCTATGTATGGAAGGATCGTGTATACCAATCGCTCATCAGGGAATTTGAGCTGCCGCTTGATTGGAATATGCTGCTGGATGATTATAAGGCAGGCTTCTCCGCGCATGCTGCTCCGTTCTCTCATGCTATTGCATTGCTCGGCAGCCTGGTGAGCAAAGGCTATAAGCTGGCGATGATTACGAACGGGTTCGGTGATTTTCAAGCTGGCAATATTCAAGCTTTGGGTATAGCCAACTATTTTGACGACATTCTTATATCTGAAGTGGAAGGCTTAAGAAAGCCTGATCCGGCTATTTTCCTTAGAGCAGCGGATAAATTGGGCGTGAAGCCTGCGGAATGCGTATATGTAGGCGATCATCCCATCAATGATGTCTTCGCTAGCAAAGCAGTGGGGATGAAGGGGATATGGAAGGAAGACAGCTATTATACGGATTCATTCGAATATGATGCGAAGGTTAGAGATTTGAGAGAAATAGAGCTCATACTGGAGCGGTGGAGAATAATAGGAGAATAACAAAATGGCGCTAATGCGACATTGAAGTTGCCATTTTGCGGCGCAGCATGTACTATAATAGAAATGATTGGAAGGGGTGGGAGTATGAGAGGGAAGGATGAGGAGCTTAGGGGCAGTCCTCGGTTTTCATTTTCATATTTCTATTCTTACACGAAACACTAAAGTGCTTGCTGCTTTAGTGTTTTTTTATGCTTAAAAGATG
The DNA here is from genome assembly GCF_001428245.1 of Paenibacillus sp. Soil522. Taxonomy (GTDB): domain Bacteria; phylum Bacillota; class Bacilli; order Paenibacillales; family Paenibacillaceae; genus Pristimantibacillus. The sequence continues at coordinate 44,390 of NZ_LMRV01000026.1, read as the reverse complement.
GCGATGGAGGGATTTACAAATGGAAAAAGAAGCATTGGCGAAAGCGATTTATGAAACGGCACATTTACAAGGGAGCTTTAAGCTGCGTTCAGGTCAAACGTCTCATCATTATTTTGATAAATACTTGTTCGAATCTAATCCTAGGCTGCTTACGGAGATCACAGAACGATTGATGCCATTAGTGCCTGCGGGTACAGAGATTCTAGCCGGGCTAGAGATGGGCGGCATTCCGATTGCGACTACGTTATCGCTGAAAACAGGCATACCGGTTGTGTTCGTTAGAAAAAAGGCGAAGGAGTACGGTACTTGTAAGCTCGCTGAAGGTGCGGATATAGCAGGGAAAAAGGTTTGTGTGATAGAGGACGTGGTGACAACAGGCGGTCAAATCCTTATAAGCGCTAATGATCTAAAGAAATACGGGGCTGAAATCTCGACCGTTCTGTCGGTTATTGAAAGGGATCCGCAGGGGAGAACCAATCTTGAGAAGGCAGGCTTTACATACCTTTCGTTATTCAAAATTGACGAGCTTCTGCAAGCAGAAACCATGTAGGACTGCCGAAGGTTTAATGCCCTGCGTGCGAATAGCTATGCATTATAAGGAAAAATGATAGAACTCCCTTATTAAACTTATTGGATAAATGAATTTAAATTCGATAGTATGTATTATTATACAGAATAAAATAATGAGACTAGATATGAGTTTTGTTCATTCTATAAGAAGTAAGGAGATTATGAAGTGAGAATTTCGTTAGAGCTTGTTCCAAGAGACGAGGCTGAGCTGAAAGCGGAGCTTCAATTGATGAAAGCACAGTTTCCTGAAATTAATACGATAAATATACCGGATTTGTTGAGGTTCGAGCTGCGCAGCTGGGAAGCGTCCTGCATGTCCAAAACATTATATGAGTCTTGCATTCCCCATATTAGAGCAATGGATTTCGATTGTGCGGAGCCGCTCCCATTCATCGACCGCTTGGATAAGCATCGTATTACCGAGGTGCTCGTTGTTACGGGTGATGCTCCAAAAAATAGCGGGCATCGGGTATATCCGACGACATGCGTCGATTTGATTGCCAAAATCAAGAGGGAGCATCCCCACATCAAGGTTTATTCAGCGATAGATCCGTACCGGGGCAGCATCCGTGAGGAATATGAGTATGTGCAAAGAAAGCTGGAGGCTGGAGCGGACGGCTTTTTTACGCAGCCGTTCTTCGATCTGCGGTTAATAGAGCTTTATTCGGAAATGCTGGAGGGCTCGGATATTTTCTGGGGCGTATCGCCGGTCGTTTCGGGCAAGTCTCAAAAATATTGGGAAACGAGAAATCATGTCGTTTTTCCAAAGGATTTTCAGCCGACATTAGATTGGAATATTGCTTTCTCCAGAGAGGCTTTGGCATTCACGAAGCAAACGAAGAGCAATATTTATTTTATGCCGATTAAGGTTGATTTAGCGGCTTATTTTGACGGTGTGTTCAACAAAGTTTCGGTGTGAAGCTTGATTGATAGAGAAGTCTGATTCAATCGGTGATGATGCTGGGTGTTTGATCGAACTAATCCGAATGATGCTGAAAAAACGGGGCATTTAAGCTGACTTTGTCGACTTAATTGCCCTGTTTTTAATTGTTCTTCTAATAAAGCTGATTTAGGAATGCTAGATCATTCTCAGTTTTTGCATTTATTTTGTTAAGAAAAAATAGATGGACACCTGCATGTTTAACCCCTTAAAATGGAAACTGTGCTTGTGATTACATAAATACCCAATCATGGGAGGATGGTTTAAGCATGCAGCAAACGCTCGCTATACACGAGGGCTGGACGGACGCAAAACCGGAGGAAGTAGGGTACGATTCACAGACGATTAGCAGACTGGACAACCACTATGCCGAATTGATCAACAAAGAAACGATTCAAGCTGCAGGCTATATCCTGTCCCGGCGGGGCAAGGTTATTGCGAATCGAACGATGGGGAAGCTGCGCCCGGCGGAAGACAGCCCGGCATTGCTGCCGGATTCCATTCGTAAAGTATACTCTGTAACGAAAGCGGTTACATCAGTTGCGATTCACCAGCTCATCGATCGCGGACAGCTTTACTTAACGCAGCCGGTAAGCAGCCTATTGCCTGAATTCGATACCGATAAGCACCGTACGATTACGATCTTTCATCTGTTGACCCATACGTCGGGTTTACGTGGAGACCCGGGCTTTTTTAATGAGCCGCATAGTCTTCCATGGTTTGAGTGGGCGGTCCGTGAATTGAAGAAGCAGGGCAGCGATGTTAGCTGGATAAAAGCTATTCTCTCGGGGCCGCTGCAAAATATGCCGGGCAAGGAATGGATTTATTCAACAAGCGCTTATGCGCTGCTTGGCGAAATCATTGCAAAGGTATCCGGGAAAACGTATGAGCAATATATTCACGATGAAATATTATATCCGCTGGGCATGACCCGTTCGTTTTTTAAAGTGCCCGAATCACTTATTGATCAAGTGTGCTGCACGAATGCATGGGAGGAAGAACAGCTTGTCGGGCCGAGCGAAACGCAGGAGGATGAGCCTCCTAAAGCCGGGAATGGCATGTATGCCACGCTTGACGACCTGTGGAAGTTTGGTCAAATGATGCTTGGCGGCGGGGAATGGAGCGGGACGCGCGTGGTATCAAAGCGTGCGGTAGAGCTGCAAACATCGAATCATTTAAACGGGGTGCTGCACAACGGTTGGGGCAGCAAGCAAACCGATTATAAATTCGGACTCGGTTGGTCACTGGAGCATTACGATCTATGCACCAAAGGGACCTTCTCGCATGAGGGCTTCGGGCATAGCGGCTTGTACGTCGATCCTGCGGAGGAGCTTGTTTTTGCATTTTTGGTTCCGAGCGCTAAGGGGTTTACGAATGAATCGGTACTTACACCGCGTGCCATTGCATGGTCGGGCATACTCTAGCAGCTTGAAGACCGTACTAAGAAGCGAGCATGAAGCCATAATGGAGGGATAAGCATGTCGATAACAGGAGAAATCAAACGGATTGGACCGCAGGAGGCTGGTTTTGATCAAGTCGTGCTGAGCAGGCTTGAGCAGCATTTTGCACAAATGGTTCAGGACAATAAAATCCAGTGCGCATCTTACCTGCTGTCTAAAGACGGAGCGGTGTTTGCAGATGGAGCAGTCGGGCAACTGCGTTATGACGAGCCGGGAGCTCCGTTACGCAAGGATTCGATTCGCCGTATTGCTTCCGTTACGAAGCTATTTACGGCAGTAGCCATCTTTCAGCTTGTTGAACGCGGGAAGCTATTCCTTCGCCAGCCGGTCTCTGATTGGATAGAAGAATTCAAGCATCCGATGTACGAACGAATAACGATCCTGCATCTGTTAACTCATACTTCAGGTCTGCAAGCGGATCCCTATTATTTTCTGGAGCCGTATCCGATGGGCTGGTGGGATATTTTGTTCGCATTCGAGCCGGAGACGGAGGGGCCGTTCACGGTAACCGATGCGGACGAGCTGGAGAAGCGGCGCAGATCTGCGTGGATTCGTGCGGTATTGTCCGGTAAACCGCTCGCGGAGCCGGGTGAGGAATGGATGTACTCTTCAGCGGGATATGCCATTCTAGGGGAGATCATTACACGCGCGAGCGGTATTCCGTATGAGCAGTACGTTATGGAACAAATTGTGGAGCCCCTTGGAATGAACCGCTCGTTCTTCGATGTGCCAAGCGAGCTGCATGCAGAGCTGTGCCTGATTAACGATTATGAAGCATCGCGGCTCAAACCTAATGATCGCACGTATGCGCCTCCGCGGGCAGGCGGAGGACTCTATTCGACGCTAGGGGATTTGTTCAGATTCGGACAAATGCTGCTAAACGGCGGGACACTGGACGGCGTTCGGATTTTATCCCGCAAATCCGTGGAGAAGATGACGGACAACGCTCTTGATGGCCGTACATTCGGATTTTGCTGGGGCGGCAGATTCATATCGATGACTTACGGGCTCGGCGCTTCGATAACGGGTGCCGGCGAATGGATCAGGGAAGGGACGTACGGACATGAGGGCGCGGGACGCTGCAAGCTTTTAATGGATCCGAAGCAAAAGTCGGTTATCGTCTTCTTCGTTCCATCAGTCTCAGACTGGTGCCCCGAGTCGATAACCGGAACGCAAAATATAATTGGTTCAGGATGGATTTGAGCAGGCTAATAGCCGTCATTCAAGCGATCGGATTTGCAACCTATAAGGAGTGGGCTGCATTCCGGTCGCATATGGCGGCCTCTTTGCTTGTTGGCCCGGTTCTGTTCCTCGTTCAGGTATTCATTTGGCAGGCGATGTACAATGGCAAGGAAACGATAAACGGATTTACATATTCACAGATGCTCGCTTATTTTGGCGTGGTGACGCTCATCCATTATATCTCCTTCGACTTTGCCGATTGGAATTTGCAAATGCTGGTGCGCAGCGGTAAGTTCGTAACATTTGCGCTCCGGCCTTTGCCGCACTGGCTGTTCGCGCTCGCACAAAAGCTGGGACATCGTTCGCTTGCGCTTTGGATCGAGGTGCTGCCGGTTATGGCGCTGTTCATCTTCGTATTCGGCGTCAATCTGAAGCCGGCTGCTCCAGGCTGGGCGATCCTATCGATCATGCTTAGCTTTCTGATGAATTTTTTCATCAATTACTGCGTTGGACTTACCGCTTTCTGGCTCGTACGGGCAGAGGGAGTAAGGAGAGTGTTTTTGCTGCTGAAGGATGTGAGCGCGGGCGTGTTCCTTCCGCTCTCTTTCTTTCCGGATATGCTGCAGAAGATATTATTTTTCCTTCCTTTTCAGTTCATTACCTATTTGCCGACGCGGGTCTATATCGGAGATTACGAGCTGGCAGGCATTCATTTGTCGCTGGGACAGGCCGTCCTGCTGCAAGCAGTCGCCGTAGCTGCCGCAGCGGCGATTACGATTGCTTTGTATAACGCCGCGCTCAGAAGGTTTACGGGGGTGGGGATATGAAAGGGATGTTATATTGCTGGGCCGCGGTGATGAGAACGAAGCTGGCCGAGCAAATGGCGTATCGAAGCCATTTTGCATTAAGCGTGCTGCTTCTTATTATCGGAGATTTGGTCGTCCCGTTCGTGACGCTGCTCGTCTATAAGTCGGGCGCCTCCTTCCCCGGCTGGACGCTGTATGAAGCGCTCCTTATTCAAGCTGTCTTCGCGCTTGCAAAGGGCGTCGCATTCCCATTCTTCTTCGGGATGGTCGGCACAACACTTTCTCAGGTGCGGGAGGGAACATTCGATTTGCTTCTGCTTCGTCCGCGTCCCGTTATGCTGATGGCGATGCTGAGCGGCTTCGATCCCGATGATTTCGGCAGGCTGATAAGCGGCATTGTGCTGTTCGGCTATGCGCTTAGCGGCATATCTGGTCCCAATGGGCAGTCATGGCTGCAATTTGCCTTGCTGTTCATGGCCTCGGTTGCGATATTATGCGCCGTATCGCTGTTTCTGTCCGGCATGCTGTTCCGCTGGGTTGGCAGCAGCCGCGTATTCGATATATTCGATGCGGTAACGAGCTTTGGCCTGTATCCCGGTACGATTTTCTCCAAATCTCTGCAAAATGTAATCACTTACATACTGCCTATCGGGTTGATTGCTTCCGTGCCTGCCTCGGCTTTACTTGGCAGAGCCGGCTGGGGAGCACTTTGGGCGTTAGCGCCTGCTGCCGCTTTCCTCGTTCTCGGAGCCTTGTACTGGAACTGGATGCTGAGAGGCTATACAAGTGCGGGCGGCTAACCCGCTTGAATAGGAACGGTGAAGGAGCGACAAACAGCTATGATAGAAGTCCGGAATTTAACGAAAACCTATATGACCCATGAGCGTGGTCATACGCTGCGCGAGGTAGCCAAAAATCTCATCCGCCGGCCAATGAAAGAAGTACGCGCGGTTAATGATTTATCTTTTACCGTTGAGCAAGGAGAGATGGTCGCTTTCCTTGGACCTAACGGTGCCGGCAAATCGACGACGCTTAAGATGCTGACAGGCGTCCTGCATCCTACCTCAGGAGAAGTGCGGGCGCTAGGGCTTGTTCCTTGGAAGCAGAGACGGGAATATGTAGGCAGAATAGGGGCTGTGTTTGGTCAAAAATCACAGCTGCTCTGGGACATTCCGCCGGCTGATGCCTTTTACATGAACAAAGCGATATACGGTGTGCCGGATCGCGAATATAGAGCGACGCTGAAGGAGCTCGTCGAGCTGCTTCAGGTGGGCGATGTTATGCGTAAGCCGACGCGCCAGCTGTCGCTGGGGGAGCGAATGAAATGCGAATTCATTATGGCGATGCTGCATCGTCCTGAGCTCGTTTTTCTCGATGAGCCGACAATCGGTCTCGACATGATTGCGAAGGAAAATATTCGGGGCTTTATTCGCAGCATGAACCGCCAAGGGGTTACGTTTATTTTGACGACACATGATTTGGGAGATGTTGAATTGCTGGCGGAGCGGGTCATGGTCATCAACCACGGAGAAATCGTTGTCGACGATTCACTAAGCGGCTTAAGAAACCGTCTCGGTGACAAAAAATCGGTTCGTTTAACGACGGAATCGGCGGTGCCTGAAATTCAGCGTCAAGGATTGCGTATTCTCGAGAGAATCGGTCCGCTCGAGATTGAGCTGGAAATCGATACATCCTTTTTGCCGCTTAAGCAATTTATAAGAGAGTTCAATGACGTCTATGGCATTATAGACATGGCAATCGAGCCGCTGCCGATCGAGGCGATTATGAAGGAGCTTTACTCGGAGAGCTCGAGTCCGGATGAGGCTGATCGTTATAAGACTGCGCTGCACCAATAGAGAAAAAGGCATTTGTGAGGGATTCCAATGATACATGAATTGCAAACGGTAGAAAGCTATAAAAGGATTAAACCGCTGCTAATGGGTGATGACATTCATGTTGTGATGAACGGGGTTATCGACGGCAATAACTTAGGCAAGGTTTTTGTTGATGACAGGGAGTCGCCAACGACGGCATTGATTTGGGCGAAAAACGAAATGTTTTACCTTATTGGCGGTTCTGATGAGGATTTTTATTCGAATTTAGAGAGCTTCATACTAAATAATATTAAGCCTGAAGCTATTCAAATAGGCGAGGAATACTTTAATTTAGAGGTCTTTTCTATTGAAGCATCTGAAGCTATGGTGGATCGTATTTTCAGTAATCCGCTAAAAAGAGGGGAAAGAGTTCCGTTTTCTTTTGAGAAGCAGGCGTATTTGACGAGGTTCTCTCATCAGGCGATTGATGTTCCTGGTGAATATGAGCTCAAGGAAATTGACCGCAGCGTCATTGAAAGGGATACCGAGGATACAATAGCGGCAGAAATTATGAAATTTTGGAGATCGCTGGATGATTTTTTCGAAACAGGAATAGGTTATTGCGTCCTGAAGCAAAACGAAGTGGTCGGTACATGTATATCCGTTTTTGTAAGCGCAAATGAGTATGAAATCGGTATTAACACGTATACGGCTGAGCACCGCGGCAAGGGGCTTGCGACCACAATGGCAGCAGCGTTCATCAATAAATGTCTCAGCCTCGGCGGGACACCGCACTGGACGACAGAATATTTTCGTAAGGATTCGATTGCGATCGCGAAAAAATTAGGCTTTAAGCAGCTTCCCAACTATCCGGTTTATTATTTAGCTTTTGAGGATTTTAACTGATGATCGATTTTGATCGCGGCGATGGTAAAATGAACAAAGCGGATGCGATGGAGAACCTTTGTATCTCAACTAAAATGAAGGTGGTATTTCAAACGAATGGCAAAAGGGAAATATTATGTGGTTTGGGTTGGCAAGAAGACAGGTGTGTTTACGTCATGGCCGGAATGCCAGGCGCAGGTGAGCGGTGTGCAGGATGCGAAGTTTAAGTCCTTCGAGACGAAGCCGCTCGCGGATGCGGCGTTTAAGGAGGGCTGGCGCAATCATTGGGGTAAGGGTAAGGAAACTGCGGGCGTTAAAACAGGCACCAGCTTAAAGCAGCCTGTCTTGCTGCAAGCGGAAGCGGCATCCATCGACTACGATAGTATATCCGTTGACGTGGGCACGAGGGGCAACCCGGGTCCCGTTGAGTTCAAAGGCGTCGATACGCAGACCGGCGAAATTTTATTTTATGTCGGCCCGGTCCCGAACGGAACCAATAATTTGGGCGAGTTTATCGCGATCGTACATGCTCTTTCCTATTTGAAGGAGAAGGGCAGCAATAAAACGATCTACAGCGATTCCAGAACGGCGCTTAGCTGGCTTCGCAATAAGAAGGTAGCCTCAACCTTAAAACGGGATGCTTCAACAGCGAAAATATGGGAACTGACGGATGAGGCGGTCAAATGGCTTCAAACGAATACGTATTCGAATAAGGTTTTGAAGTGGAATACCGAGGTTTGGGGTGAAATTAAAGCTGATTTTGGCAGGAAATAGCGGCGTGCATAGAGAAAGGCCGAAGCTGACTTTAAGCATGATCAGCCTAAACTCGGAAGCTATCCTGCATAAATGCACAAACTTAATCTGTTTACTCCCTGGTGTGAGAGCTATACTGCACGTTAGCACGATAGAGGCCAAGTTTGGCGGCAATTAGGCGGCTTACGGCAGGCTAGCCTGCGCATGTGCAACATAGGCAGCTTAAAGTCAGAAATACGGCTTTCTATCCTGCGCATGTGCAATATAGGCAGCTAAAAGTCAGAACAACAACTTTCTAGCTTGCTCAAGTGCATTAACAAACAGTTTTGGATTCGCTATGGCAGGCAGCGATGCAAATGAAAAGCAACGCCTCGCAGCCTGGCAAGCCTCGCAATACAGAAAGCATGCGGCTGTCTACCGCAAGCCGCTATAACAATCGGTTTCCCTTGAGCGAAGAAGGGGAAACTTTTTTGTGTCTTTTAAACGTTCTGCTGAAGTAATAGATGTCATTAAAGCCCGTCGCGGCTGCAACCTCCGATACCGACAGCGAACTGTGGCGCAGCAAATAGTCGGCTTTGCCGAGGCGGGTCATCGTAATGTATTCCGTTACCGTATGGCCGCTCAATTCTTTGAAAAGTCGGCTGAAATGGTAGCGGCTTAGGTTTGCCATGCCTGCCAGCATATCGACGGACAGCTCGTCCTTGTATTGCTTCTCGATGTGTTGGAAAACAGGCGCGAACCGCTCGATGTTTTTCATGCGCTCGGCGTATTCGTCCTGCGTAAGCACGGTGGCGACATGAGCGCGCAGCAGCAGCGTCAACAGCCGGTACAATTCCGACTTGATGGCAAGCTCAAAACCGAACTCCCGCTGCTCCAGCTCATGGATTATAGCAAGCATACAGGAGGTTACTTTGCTGTCGTCGCCGATATCATTTCGCAGCAGCAAGCGGTTCTGCGTGATCGGCGTAATGAATTTGGTTTCGGCGGCGTCCACCGACTGGCTGTGCAGCAAGGAAATGTCGGCAATGAGCGCATAGTAGTACAAATTCGACGACATGCTGATTCCGTAATGCAGCTCATTGCTGTTCACGACGACAAGATCCCCGGCGGAAGCCATAATTGTCGTTGAGCCGCATTCAATGGAAGCTTCACCCGTAACAATATATAGAAACTCAAGATGCTCATGAAAATGATGCGGGAAAATGACTACTCCCTGCTGATCGAAGGCGTTCCGGTGCAGTTTAATCGGAAAATGCGGATCGGGCATGTCCATGGGCTCGCGCAGCTCCTCGAATTTCTCCACCTTGCTCAACCTCCTCATCTCGATAGCACAATTGTACAAACAAACCGCACAGCTTTACATGGAGTTGCACGTTGAAACCATTATAATACGAAAGTATAGACATGCAAATCCATGCGATACAATCAAAGGAGAGATTAGCAATGAAGCCGGTAAAAATTGCGGTTATTGGAACAGGCTCTATCTCGTCATTCCATTTAGATTCCTATAAGAAAAACCCGAATGCGAACCTTTACGCGGTGTGCGATCTGAACGAGGAGCGGGCTAGGGCGGCGGCTGAGAAATACGGCGCGGAAAAGGTTTATACCGATTACCGCGAGCTGCTTGCCGATCCGGTTATTGAAGCGGTTAGCATATGTACATGGAACAATACGCATGCCGAAATTAGCATTGCCGCGCTTGAAGCGGGCAAGCATGTGCTGGTCGAGAAGCCGCTATGCCGCACCGTTGAGGATGCGCTTCTCATACAAGAGGCCGTTGCGAAATCGGGCAAGCTGCTTCAGGTCGGATTCGTCCGCCGTTACGATACGAACGCGCAGCTGCTGCGTGCGATGGCGGATAGAGGAGAATTTGGCGAAATTTATTTTGCCAAGGCGTCGACGCTTAGGCGTCTTGGCAATCCGGGCGGCTGGTTCTCCGATATCGAACGCTCGGGCGGCGGCCCTCTTATTGATATTGGCGTTCATGTCATCGACCTGTGCTGGTATATGATGGGCCGGCCAAAGCCGGTATCGGTAAGCGCGAACACATACCGCAAGCTTGGCAATCGCTCGAATATCAAAAATTTAAGCTATTATCAAGCGGCCGATTACGATGCGAGCAAAAATACAGTCGAGGATTTGGCGAATGCGCTCATCCGCTTCGAGAACGGGGCTTCGCTGCTCGTCGATGTCAGCTTCACGCTGCATGCCAAGTCTAATGAGTCCGCGGTTAAGCTTTACGGGGAGAAAGGCGGCTTTGAGATCGATCCGGAGACGGTTATTGTAACGGAGAAGAACGATACGATCTTAAACGTATATCCTCAGACGGACAATAAAGGCTTCGATTTCGCGGGAGCTTTCCAGAATGAAATCGGCCATTTCATCGATTGCGTATCAAACGGCCGTCAGCCGATCAGCCCTGTTGAGGATGGCGTGGAAATCATGAAAATATTGGCCGGTATTTATGAATCGGCAGCGAAAGGGGCTGAAGTACGACTATGAAGCTGGGAATCAGCACTTATAGCTTGTATAATGCGCTTCAAAAAGGAGAAATGTCGATACAGGATGTTATTGTTTATATAGCATCCATTGGCGCGGAGCATGCGGAAATCGTACCGATGGGCTTCAATCTTACCGAAAATCCGGAGTTAATCGATGTCATTAAGAAGCAAGCGGAGGAAAGCGGAATCGAGCTGTCCAACTATGCGGTAGGCGCGAATTTTTCCGGCTTGAACGAGGAGCAGTATGAGCGGGAGCTTGCAAGCTTGAAGCAGGAGGTGGATATCGCGGCAGCGCTCGGCGTAAAGAAGATGCGTCATGACGTAGCATCGTCTAGCAATCTATCGATTGCAAGCTTCCTCTATGAGCTGCCGAGGCTGGCTGCGGCTTGCCAAGCTATCGCGGACTATGCGGCCCCATTCGGCATTACAACCAGTGTGGAGAATCATGGCTATTATATTCAGCACAGCGACCGCGTGCAGGCGCTCGTTAAGGCAGTAGACCGTCCGAACTTTAGGACGACGCTGGACGTAGGCAACTTCCTATGCGTGGATGAGAATCCCGCTGCTGCCGTCGCAAACAATATTAGCTTTGCTTCCTTGGTGCATGTCAAGGATTTCTATTATCGTCCGTCTACTGAAAAGCTGGGCGAAGGCTGGTTTAAGTCGTCGAACGGCAATTGGCTGCGCGGCGCAATCGTCGGGCATGGCGATATCGCGATGCAGCAAGTGCTGCGTCTGGTAAAGGAAAGCGGCTACGATGATTTCATTTCCATCGAGTTTGAAGGCTTGGAGGATTGTCGGCTTGGAACGAGGCTTGGCTTCGAATTCGTAAAGCGCGTATGGAACGAACTTTAACCGAAGGAGCGAGAGGATATGACATTGCCTATCATAACGAACAAAATTGGTGTTATCGTGGACAGCTTTCAGGTTGGGGTTAAGGAAGGCTTGCTGAAAGCGAAGCAAGTCGGAGCCGACGGCGTGCAAATATATGCGGTGCACGGTGAGCTTGATCCCGCAAACCTTAGCGCTGCGGCGCGTAAAGAGTGGAAAGCATACATTGAATCGCTGGGCCTCGATATTTCCGCCTTAGTCGGCGATTTGGGAGGTCACGGCTTTCAGAACCCGGCGGAAAACCAGGCTAAGATCGACAAGTCCAAGCGGATCATGGAGCTTGGCATGGAGCTTGGAACAAACATCATCACGACGCATATCGGAATCGTACCGGGTGATCCAAACAGCCGCGTTTACGAGACGATGCATAAGGCATGCGAGGAATTGGCCCGTTTTGCGAACGACATGAACGCTTACTTCGCCATTGAGACGGGACCCGAGACCTCCGCTCATTTGAAATCTTTTCTTGACGGCCTCGGCACGAAAGGGGTAGCGGTTAATTTCGACCCTGCCAATATGGTGATGGTAACGGGCGACGATCCTGTTCAGGGCGTATATAATTTGAAAGATTATATCGTTCATACACATGCGAAGGATGGCGTAAAGCTTGGTCATATCGACCCGCGCGACGTATATGGAGATTATGGCTATGAGGTATCGCTCGACCATGAGAAAATTGCCGTAATGGCCGAATCCGGCTCGGCGTTCCGCGAAGTTCCGCTCGGAGAGGGCGGCGTGGATTGGCCAGCCTACCTGCGGGCGCTTCAGGAGATCGGCTATACCGGCTATCTGACGATCGAACGCGAGGTCGGTACAAACCCGGAGGCGGATATTAGCAAGGCTGTTCAGTTTTTGAAGGGGTTTAGGGCGTAACAGGGATTACAATGAGAAGGCGAAGGGAGAATGAATTCCCCCGCCTTTTTTTGTGTTTTGCAGTGCGTCTTGCTTACAAGTGAAAGATCCGAGCTTGCGGTTACAGGGGAGATTAAATCTAATTTTTAGACCTATTTGGTTACATTTCAATTTCTCGGGGTAATTAGGTCTAGTTTTTAGATCTATATGCAGGATATAGGGAGTTTAGCGGGTGTTTCAGCAGAGAATCAAGGAGAAAGATCTAAATTTTAGATCTATTTCCTCGACTCAACTGAAAAGGCATGAAATAGATCTATTTTTTAGCTTTATTCCGTTCTTGTATGATTAGCTGCAGTGTAGAGCTATTTAGATTTTGCGCATTTTTGAGCCGCCTCTGCCAGCCTGCTGATGCCGGACGCAATACGGTCGTCGTCCGCACGGCTGAAGGTGAGCCTGATCCGGTTAGCTGAAGAGCCTAACGTGCTGCCGGGCGCATAAACCATGCCCTGCCGTATTGCTTCTTTGAACAATTGCTGCTCATCAAAGTGATCATTCAGCTTACACCACAGATGTATGCCGCCTTCCGGAATCATGTAATCGATCGTTTCTCCAAAATGCAGCTTAATCGCCTGGATCATCATATCGCGTTTTACCCGAAGCCCCTTGCGTAATTTGCGGATATGGTTATCGAATGCGGCAGAGGAAAGTAAATTTTCCGCAATCCATTGCGGATAGTTCGGATGGCCGAAATCAATTTGCTGCTTGGCGTCCGCCAAACGGTTTATGACCGATTGAGGAGCAAGAATCCAGCCGATGCGCAGACCGGAGGCGATAATTTTGGATAAAGAGCTAATATAAATCACCGTGCCGTCCCGGTCCATCGATTTTAAAGTTTGTACTTTTCGGTCACTGAAGTCCGTCAAGCTATAGGGATCGTCTTCAACGATCGGAATGCCGTATTTCGTAGATAGGTCTATGATTTTCAACCTTTTTTCTTCACTTAAGGACGTTCCGGTCGGGTTTTGAAAGTTGGGATTGAGAAAAATCATTTTGATGCGGTGCTTTTTGTAAAGCGAAATGATTTCTTCGGGATCTATTCCATCCTCCGATACTGGCAGCAGAAACGTCCGCAATCCTGCCGAGTGAAAAATAGGCAAGGAATAGGCATATGACGGATCTTCGATGACAACGGCGTCCCCCGGGTTCAGCAAGCTTTGAATAATAAGGTGAAGCGCTTGCTGGGCCCCCGAAGTGATGAGGATCGAGGAGGCCGTAGAGTCAATATTGCGATGGGATTGCAGGTGTGCGGCTAACGTTTCACGGAGCTTCATATTGCCTTGTATATGCTCATAGCCCAAATAGCTGCTGATTTCCATCGAACGATGAACGTCCTGCAATAGCTGAACCGGGAGCAGGTCGCGGCTTAGCTCGCCTACAGCTAAATTAATAATGTCGGTTTCGGATTGCGTTACGCTGTAAATTTGACGGTTAATCGGATTGTTGAGCTGAAAAAATCCGCTTTTTACATATTGCTCCCAATTGGGAAGCCGCCTTGTCACATCTGCCCAGATGTCGGTGTTGACGATTGTGCCAATGCCCTTTACCCGTTTGACGAGTCCCGCAGCATGAAGCTCGTCGTAAGCAGAAATAATCGTGCTTCGATTCACATTCAGATTCTCGGCAAGTAGCCGTTCGGAAGGCAGCCAGCTGCCGGACGGAAATTCCCCATTCATAATTCTGCCCTCTATATAATTGGCAATTTGCTTATAAACCGCGATCCCCGCTGCTTTCGTTGGCTTCCACTCCATGATCTGCCCCCCGCCTTTGTGAACGATGAAGAAGTTTCTTCCTAACAACGCTCATTTCAACAATTCAGTAGATTTACAAATAACGGAAAGACATTCCGCTAAACCTGCTTCTAACACTTATGCGACTCCAATAGCGGAATTCATTCCCTCTAAATGGGCGATTATTGGCTCGAAACGGAGTTATTCAGATCAGTAAAGGAATATGGTTCCGTTAAATCTTCCCTTTATCGGATAAGGGAACGAATAACGGAAGAAGCTTCCGCTATTCAAATGTTGCCAGCCTTGCAAATCGCTTTTGCCGCCAAAGGACGGAGAAAGCTATTTTATATTTATGTTAACTAACATTACATGAAAATTAAAAATAGTCAATTGCATAGTCCGCATGTGAACTATTTCAGTGGATGGTCAAAAAAGTAACGAGTTGGATGGTCGCAGAACGGGCTAATCCGTTTATTATGTGTAATATAAGTTAACACGAAAGATTACTAACCTAGTACGAACGGGAAGGTGGTTCAACCATGAAAGAATTCACAAATCGGGCAGGCGAAGACAAAAACAAAGCTGGACTGCTTCCGGAGGATGCAAGATGGCTGGTCGATCTTCAAAACAAAGGAGTACGCACAGCCGGACTCACGAACAATGGGCGCAAAGGCGGAGCCGGACCTTCGGATGATGCGGCTTTCCGCTTCGGGGAAGACACCTTTATGCTGCCGGCCTTCAATGACCCGGCCGAGCATTCCCCTTACGAGATCGTGAAGCAGGAGGATGGCTATTCCCTTCAATATGAAGGGAAAACGCTGATGTATATCGATCCTGTCGCCCGCCCGAAATTTTACGACCGTTCAACGAGCGAGGGCATTCCTTATCAAAAAATAGCAGCGCTTCACGGCTCGGATGTACTGGCAAGCACGGTTATTCAAAGCTGCATCCGCTGGAGTCCGAAGGATCGCTGCAAGTTTTGCGCAATCGGCCACTCGCTCGATGCGGGAAGCACCGTCGCCAAAAAGTCGCCGCAGCAGCTTGCCGAGGTCGTGCAGGCCGCCGAGGAGCTTGATGGAATCAAGCAAATTACGCTGACGACAGGAACGCCGAATGAAACGGATCGAGGCGCGCTGCATTTGGCGGCATGTGTCGAGGCTATTCGCAAGGTAAGCAGCCTTCCCATCCAGGTGCAGTGCGAGCCGCCTAGCGACGAGAGGCTTTATCAAATACTGAAGGACGCTGGAGCGAACACGATCGGCCTTCATGTGGAATCATTCGATGAGCGCGTCAGGCGCGAGATGATGCCGTCCAAGTCGTCGATCTCGCTCGATAATTATTTTGACGCTTTCAGCAAAGCAGTTAGCGTCTTCGGCCGAAACCAAGTATCGACCTACGTGATACTCGGCATGGGAGAGGATCCGGACCTTACACTCGAGGGCTGCCGGCGTGCAGCCGGCATGGGCGTTTACCCGTTCGTCGTTCCGCTCAGACCTTTGCGGGGAACGATGCTCGAGCATGCGCAGCCGCCATCCTCAGCTTACATGGAGCAAATGTATGGCAAAGTGGCAGTTTTTTTATCCGACGCGGGCTTATCTGCGGCAGGCAGCGCGGCAGGCTGCGCCAAATGCGGGGCTTGCTCGGCGCTGTCATCCTTTGAAAAAGCGATTGTCTAGAAGGAGCGATGGAAGATGAGAAATTGCGAAATAAGACTAGCGCTGTCCGCCGGGGAGATCCAAATGGCACTCCGGCTTAGAAGGGAAGTATTCGTTGCTGAGCAGGGAATGTTCGAGCAATCCGATGCCGACGATCATGATTCTTCATCGCTTTTTCTGAACGCCTGGCGGAGCGGATCGATTCTGATGGGCACCGTCCGGTGCTACTCCGATCCTCATGAAGAGGGGATATGGTGGGGCGGAAGACTGGCGGTCGTTGAAAAATACCGGCTCAGAGGGGTAGGCGTGTACTTGATCGAAGCTGCGGTCGAGGAGATGAAGCGCCGCGGAGCGAAACGATTTTTCGCCAAGGTCCAAAAGCAGAACGTGAAGCTGTTCGAGAAGCTGGGCTGGCAGGCAAGCGGAGATGCATTCATGATTGAGGAGCATCCGCATCAACTTATGGAGGCTGATTTACATGTCCACGATGAACAAGCGCGAAAACGCAGGCTTCCCGTCAGAAATTGAAGCAGCTTTACCCGATTCACGTGTTTACCAAATGCAAAAGCCGTCTCCGATGGGCATTGGCAGAAGAGTGTTCAGCATTCACAACCATGTCGGCGATTTGGCCCCGTGGCCGTACTACGAATCGGAAGAGGCGTTTTCTCCCGCTGACCCGGGGCCTTCAACGACGGAGGAGCTTCGCTCGTCCATGCAAGCCCGCGGCATTGAGAAGACGCTGATCATCCCTAATTACGGCATTCCGGTGCAGGCGCAGCCCTTTTCGCATAATGAGCTTGTCGTCAAGCTTTGCGGGGAGGGCGGGGACAAGGTAGCGGGAGCGTTGTGGGTATCGGGGCTGCCGCAAAATCGCGAGCTGACGGAATCCGCCCTGCAATTGCTCGGTAAGCCAAATATTAGAGCGCTCAAAATGAGCTACATCCTCGGCGGAACGGCCGATCCGAACAAATGGGACGAGCAAACGCTGCGGCAGCATGAAATGATTTTCCGGGCGGCGGTTGAGTACGATATTCCCATTCAATTCCACACCAGCCCCGGCGGCGGCTCGGATATTACAGGCTTCTTCGAAATGATCAAGCGTTATGGCAAAGAGTTGAAGGTTCACCTGGTCCATATGGGAGGCGGCACCAGCGGGCATATCCGTCTGCTCTCGCAGTGGAAGGACATGGTGGAAGGAGGCTATCGCGTTTATCTCGATACGAGCTGGGCGATAGGCTTCGCGGTCCGCAAGCTGCTGCAGGAGCTGGACCGTACAGGAATTGGCGCCGATAGAGTGATGTTTGGCTGCGACGAGCCTTGGAGCGATTTTGAAAGCGAGTTTTGGAAGGTCCAAGGTGTAAAAGGCGTTTCGGACGAAATCAAGGAACGCATCTTCTGGGGCAATGCCGAGGAAGTATATTTCAAAAAATAGGGATTCGAGCAATTTGCTCTTGACCATACAAGCTTAATAAAAAAACCAAATTTACGGAGGCTGATGAACAAATGGCAAACTTTACTGAAAACGAATTGAAATCGATGAATGAGATTCCTCATCCTATTTTACCGGTAGGTACGAAGCTTTATGGCTCGACGAAGGTTTTTCCTGATTACCAAGCGAATGCAGGCGATAAATTTTTGTCGCTTATCCACGGTATCGCGCATGAATCCTCCCTCTCCTACGTTGCGATACTTCAAGCGATCCGCGCGCAGCGGAAGGGCTTTGAAACGGCCATTTATTTTTACGGCACGGGGGCGATGAACGCGATTGCGACACGCGGCTTCCCGTCGGTCGGCAACGCCGCTTTCGGAGGTCAAATGAATCATAACGAAGGGCTGGCGACATTTATCAAGGAAGGCGGAAAGGTATACGTATGCCGTTTTGGTCTGGGTCTGCACGGACACCGGGAAGAGGATCTGATCGAAGGCTCCATTCCGTGCCATCCGCTTGATCTTCAGGATTGCCTGATAGAGTATTCCCGTGCCGGCGCGTTCATTTTGAGCACATTCCAAATCTAACGCTTTAGATACAGCATTCATGAAAGAGAAGGTGATCGTATGACGTTAATATTGGAAAAGGGAAAGCTTGCGGAGGATCATTTTATTGTCACGGCGGAATTAATTCCGCCCCGCAGCTGGAATCCGCAGTCGCTTATTGAGCAGGCGGAAAGGTACCGGGGGTATGTGGACGCGGTGGATTTGAGCGACAATCTGCTTGCTATCGCCAGGTTATCGCCTGTAGTTGGAGCTCACTTCGTCAAGCAGGTCGGCGTTGAACCGATCGTTCAAATCAATTTGCGGGACCGCAATCGCATGGCGATACAGAGCGATTTGCTCGGACTTGCGGCGCTCAGCGTAAAAAATATTGCGATTCTGGGCGGTTATCCGGCGAGAGTCGGTACGGAGCCGAACGCGAAGGAAGTCTATGACCTGCAGACGATGGAGCTCGTAAGTTACGTGCGCAAGTTCGTGGATGAAGGCAAGTTGTTCGATGGAACGCTGCTCGAAGAGAAGCCGACGTTCACAATCGGAACGGTCGAGAATATTGCGGGCAAGCCTATTAAGGAGCTGATCGACCGCTTGGAGGCAAAGGTGGAGGGCGGAACGAACTTCGTCCGCACGCAGCTCGTATTCGATATGGATCTGATCGGTGAATGGATGGAGGAGGCAAGAAGCCGCGGCCTGCATGAGCGCATTACGATTATGGCCAGCATATTGCCGCTCCGCAACGCCGAGCATGTCGATACGGCGCTGAAGATTCCTGGCATCGTTATTCCCGACAGCTTTAAAGCCCGCCTTACCGCAGCGGAATCGAAGGAGGAAGGCTTGACGATTGCAGCAGAGCTAATCGGCAAGCTGAAGGATATTTCGGGCATTAAGGGCATTCATATCCGTCCGATCGGCGGGGCAGAGGACAGCGTGGTCAAGGTGGTTAAGCTGGCGGGCTTGGAGCCGGTGAATACAGTAAAAGTCAGCATTTAGAGTACGCCAATACGCTATCGCTATGGAGGAAGGAGCCTGTTCATGAAAGTTGCTCTTTATACGTACAATACGAACCCGCGTGGCGGTGTCGTTCATACGCTTGCCTTGGCGGAGGCGCTGGTGAGAAGCGGCTGTTCCGTTACGGTATTTGCGCTTGGACTCGGCGGCAAGGAGAAATTTTATCGTCATGTGCAGGCGGATGTCCGGGTTATTCCATACCGTTCCGGCGGGATAGAAACCTTTGATGCCCGTATTGCCAGCTATATTGATGCCTATACGGAAGGGCTGGCTGGCGAGCAGTTGGAGCAGTATGACATTCATCACGCGCAGGACTGCATCAGCGCCAATTGTCTCAGTCGTCAGATGGAAAAGGGGCGCGTCCCCTTTTTCATTCGGACGGTGCATCACTTGGATGATTTTACAACGCCGGCTCTCGTTAGCTGTCAGCATAAGTCGGTTGTAAGGCCGGCAGAGCTCATCACGGTTAGCGATTATTGGCGCAGCCGCCTCATCTTGTCTTACAACAGAGAATCGACCGTTATTCACAATGGGGTGGAAAACCGGTTCTTCGGGCGAAGGGGCAGCCAGCAACAGCTGAAGGAGGCGTATGGCTTCGCGAATAGCACCGTCTTCTTCAGCTTGGGAGGCATTGAGCCGCGTAAAAATACGATCCGTACGCTGCGCGCCTTCCAGATCGTGAAGCGTTCCATTCCGGATGCCGTTCTCGTCATAGCCGGCGGAGCGACGCTGTTCGACTATCGCTATTATTTGCATGATTTTAATAAGGAATTGGATGCGATGGACAATGAGGTCCGTCAAGATGTTCGTATCGTAGGCTCGCCGGGCAATGAAGCGATACAAGATTATTACCAGCTGGCAGATTGCTACGTGCAGCCTTCCGTGAAAGAAGGCTGGGGACTTGCCGTTATGGAGGCGATGGCGGGCGGCGCACCTGTTATCGCGTCTAATATCGAAGTGTTTCGCGAATTTTTAATCCATGAGCATAACGCTTTGCTTCCGAATCCGGAGGATGAGCATGAGATAGCCGAGTGTATGATTCAGGTGGCGTCGGATGCGCAGCTTCGGGAGCGATTAATAGCCGAAGGCAAGGAAACGGCTTATACCTTTCGCTGGGAGTTGGCGGCGAAGAAGCATGCGGCTCTTTATAGGAGGTTGGCGCTTGATGCTCGAGCTGGCAGCATTAATTGAAGGATTGGCGAAATCATCAGGCTTCCTGCGAAAGAAGGATATTCAGGCGCCGCTGCGGGCATTTTCTTGGGATCCTGAGAAAATGCTGGACCCGATCGGAGATGACGCAGCCGTTCTCCCGTCTTCCGGCGGTTATTTATTAATGTCCTGCGACGGCATTTTGCCTGAGCTTGTCAAGAAGGAGCCTTATTGGGCGGGCTATTGTGCGGTGTTAGTCAGCACAAGCGATATTTATGCAATGGGCGGCAGACCGACAGCAATCACCAATTTGCTAAGCGCGCCTGATGAGCGGACGGCTTCTTTGATTGCCGAAGGAATGGCCGAGGGCTGCCGGAAGTTTCAAATCCCGATGGTTGGGGGCCATTATCTGCCTGGGGAGGCGGAAGGGGTGGGAACCTCCATTATTGGAAAAGCAAGCAAGCTGCTCCGCGCCTCGCAAGCGGCTCCAGGCCAGTCGCTTATCGTAGCGGTAGATCTGGCTGGGAAGCTATTCAAAGACTACCCCCAATGGGATTGCACCAGCGTTCACAGTCCGGAGACGCTGCTGGCCAAGTTCGAGCTATTGCCTAGGCTCGCGGAAGAAGGGCTTGCGGCATCGGCCAGAGATATTAGCAATGCAGGCATTTTAGGCACGATCGCGATGCTTGCGGAAAATGCCGGCTGCGGAGCTGTGGTGGAGCTGGAGCGTATTCCGAAGCCTGAAGCAATGGACTGGGAGCGGTGGCTGCGCGTGTTTCCCGGATACGGATTCATTGTTGCGACAGGCTCCGAATGCTGCGATCGCGTAATCGCGCTGTTTGCCTCTGAGGGAATTACGGCATCTGTTGTCGGCGAGCTAAACGACGATTCGCGTATTCTCATTCAGAAGGATGAAGACAAAGCCGTGCTTATCGATTGGCATGAGGAAGCGTTGGTGATGGTTCGAGATGGATAAGAATGGGGTTAAGCTTGATGCTGAAATAAAGGTGGCAGCCGTTCAATTTAATGCCGGGCATGGAAACGTTGAAGGCAATCGCGCCCGCATGCTGGAGCTGCTTGCCGAAGCGGCGGAGCAAGGCGCCAGGTTGATCGTTTTTCCTGAAATGGCCTCCAGCGGCTATGTGTGGGACAGCAGAGAAGAAATTGCTCCGTTTGCGGAACCGGTTCCCGGTCCGACTACGGATGTCTTCCATGCTGCCGCAAAGCGGTATAGCTGCTACGCAGTAGTCGGGCTGCCCGAGCGGGACGCCATAACAGGCGCTTATTATAATAGCGCCGTATTAATCGGACCGGAGGGCATTGTCGGCACATACCGCAAAACACATTTGTTTGCCGCCGATCCGAGATGGGCGCGCGAGGGGACGGAAGAGATTCCGGTGTTTGAAACGTCAATCGGACGAATCGCGATGCTGATTTGCATGGATGCGATGTACTTTGAGCCTGCGCGAATCGCTGCGCTGAAGCGGGCGGATATCATCGCCTTCCCGACTAACTGGGTTGGCGGCGGCAACAATCCCCCGAGCAGGACATGGTGCCTGCGGGCCAAGGAAAATGGCCTGTACTGGATAGCGGCGAACCGTTCGGATCGGGAAAGGGGAGCGCTATTTACGGGCGGCAGCGCCGTCATCGACCAGGATGGCGATATTCAATCGACGCTGCTGTCGGGTCAAGGCATCGTCTACGGAGCAGTCAAGCGGAATTCTGATAAACGGGAGCAAATGACGGCTTCAAGACGTCCCGGCGCTTATGGCGAGCTATTGCTGCATCCTTATCTTTGGCAAGAAGGCGAAACGAGAAGCCCTTCCATGCAATTGCCTTTTCAGCTGATTACCGTTCCGATTCCGGATGAGGAAGGGCCTTCCTTGCTGGAGCGTCTATCTCAGGCCTTCCTGACTGCGGAGCCATTGACCGATCAGTCGCTGCCGCGGCTATTCGTACTGCCTGAGGCGGAAATTGACCCGGCGCTTATTTCGCAAGAGCGCGTCATGGCTCATCTGCAAGCGATTGCGAACGATTATCGGAGCTATATCGCCATTGGTCTTGCAGAGAAGGAGCTTGGAAATTCGAAAAGCACAGCTGTACTCGTCGGTCCTGATGGCATAACGGAAAGCTCGTCCTCCATACATGGGGATGAAGACAAGCAGCGGAA
This sequence comes from Paenibacillus sp. Soil522, assembly GCF_001428245.1. Lineage (GTDB taxonomy): Bacteria > Bacillota > Bacilli > Paenibacillales > Paenibacillaceae > Pristimantibacillus. Next base: position 21,978 of record NZ_LMRV01000026.1, on the reverse strand, counting down.
GGCTGAGAGTCAAGCTTACCGAACGTATGAGCTTCCGTTTGCCAGAGTCGGCATATTGACGGATGCGGATGGCTCCTATCCGGAATCTTACAGGGTAATGGCCAAGCAGGGAGCGGATATCGTTGCGATCAGCTCCTCCGGCAAAGAGCGGAATACGGCTTGGATGAAGCGGATTTGGGCATTTGAGAACGATTTGGTCGTAGCCTCAGCGGCACCTGGCGGCAGCGGCGAGAGTCTGCTGTTTCTGCATCGCCAGACTCATATCGAAGGGGATATGCTGGCTGGTCCCCTCATCCAAACCTTTGATACTGCTATGACAGAGCAAGCTCGAAAGCGTCCGTTCATGAGACGTCTGAAAACACATCTGTACGACAGGCTGGTCATTTCGGCTGAAGGAGGATTATAAATTGAAGTTACTGGGAATATCGGGAACGCTCATTGGAACAAAGACCTTGTCGCTCGTAAAAAATGTCGTCGATCATGCCGCAGCGCTAGATCCGGAGCTATCGGTAGAGGTGCTGGATCTGAAAAACTATGCGATCGAATTTTGCGATGGCCGTCCTCTCTTGCAATATAACGAGGATACCCGGCGAGTGGTTGAGGCGATACTGGCTGCCGACTGCTTTGTTATCGGGACGCCGGTTTTCCAGGCATCGCTGACGGGCGCTTTAAAAAACCTGTTTGATCTGCTGCCCGTCGATACGTTTCGCAATAAAGTAATCGGCTTTGTCGGTACGGGGGGGACGTATCAGCATTTCCTCGTTATCGAAAATCAATTGAAGCCGATCGCAGGCTATTTTAGAGCGTACACGGCGCCGGATTACGTGTATGCACATCGGGATCATTTTGATGAAAACAATGAAATTGCCGACAGCGCCGTGCAGGAGAGGATTAGACAATTAGCCGCGCAGATTGCAGGGATGTCAAGAGCGCTGCAAGTTGGTTAAGATACAGCTTGGAGGGCCGTTATGAGAATCATTTTGCTTTGCAGCGGAGAGGGCAGGCGGCTATGGCCGCTGTCCCGCCCTGAAAGAATATAAGGGGTATCCATCTGGCCGGCAATCGGCTAGACGGATACCCCTTTTTATTATTTTTCGACCGTTACTGGAATGATAATTTCGATTAGATGATTTTCAGGATCGCTTACTATGATGGTTACGTTGGTTTGGCCGGATTTCGATCCAGCTGTAATGACGACATTGTCCTGACCGTTTTTACAATTGACAATACCATTAAGCAGATACGACATACCTATTACTCTTAACACATCTCCGTCGGGATCAGTCGCCAATTCACTTACCTGAATCGTCGCTGACGTGCCTGTTGCTAAACTAAGAACGATCTTTTTATCGAAGTTCTTTGGGACAGGTGGAGAGTTCGCTCCTTTGTACACGACCGGGATAACGTTGCTCTCGTAGCCCCCGCTTGTGCTCAGTGTGATATAAATGGTCTTTGGCTCGCTGACAAGGTCCTCAAGCGGTAATTGGAATTTAATCATGGCTTTGCCGGAGATGGAAGTGCCGGTCTGTTGGCCGATTAATTGTTTTTTGTCCTTATCCGCATAGAAAGTAACTGTATTTCCCGGTGATATTCCTGAAACGGTAATGTAGTCATGGTCTAAGCCCGGTAAATTATATACGTTGTAATAGGCGACAAATGGAACGTCGTTAAGTGTAATATGATAGGATTCTGCATTGAAGAACATAGTTGTCAGCTCATAGTCGCCTTTTTTTAAGCCAGCGGTAGGAATCGTTAACTGCTTGCCTACCTCATTTTCAGAGACGGATATTTTAAGAGACAGGCCGCCCGCTGCAGCCTCCTCATAGGTTTTGTATTTTCCGATATCCTTGACGTTAGTAAAATAGACGTCTACCGGTCTGTCTACTTTAAAATGAAGATCCTCGCCGATTTTTAAAAAATTCCAAGATAATAGCGATAAGCGGACGCCGGCAGCAATTTTCCGTGATTCCAGAGCATTATTTTTGTATAAGCCATCCTTCGATTTCACGGCACCTTCGGTTAAACGAACGACGTTATTATTCCCTTGAACGCCACCGCTAAGCTCAATATTCAGATGGGCTCGGTTAATTGATACATGATCATTTATACCCAAAGTCCTGAATGAAGCGCCGCCATCTGCCGATATGGTAATAGCATGCTTTAATTCCTCAATTGAAGATAATGCATTTACGATATGTTTGTTAAATGAAATGGCTAGTGAACGATTCTCGTTATTGCTTGCCCAAGTCATCTTTAAAGGTGTTTTTTCAAAATTGATAATCGTAAATGGTTTAGGCTCGGACAGTTGATTAGATGAATCGATCACAACTACACGTCATTTTTTTTCAGTAAATGAACTCGCATCGAGCGTGTAAGGAACCAATGCATCGATAGGTTCTATATAGCTTCCATCTATAAGGATATCATTAAGGTTCAATGGCGTATCCAGAGGAACGACGTACAGCATGCCGTTTTTGCTGCTGGCGATTGACATGCTTTCTCCGTAATTTATGCTTTCTGCAACACCCATCACGATTGGCGGTTGTGCGAGCGAGTAGGCAGCGGGATTGGTTTCTTTGCCAGCAATAAGCAGGGTAGCATTTGGTGGAAGCTCCGCGCCTGCGGTAACGAAAAGCGGCGATTGATTTAATCTGACGTTCGATGTATTTATGATTGCAGACTGCAGCTTTCCTGATCCTGTTAACTCTAAGCTTCCGCCTGCTACCAGATCGGTAATTGAACCGGTGCTCCCAAGAGAAATATTAGCATTTGATCCAGACTTGGCAACGTGAAGTAAATCGATTTTACTGTTTGTAAGCTGTACGATGCGGTTTGGTGTGTCAACGTTTACCGAAGTGAACAAACCTGATAAACGTACCGGAACGGCAGGAGACATGGTGGAAGCGATGCTGACCGCGTTGATTTTGCTGCTGCTTGCCGTTTCAATGGAGCCTCCGGATTCTATCTTTACCGTTCCTACCCTTGTAGTCCCTTTCAAAGAAACACCCGCATCGTTTGTTTTTTTGTTGATCGTCATTTTCGCAATTTCTGAATCGATGAGTTGGATGCGCCCTAGGCCGCCCCCCTTAACAATTAACGTACCTTTCACAGTCACATTTCTTAACGTAATACTTCCGTTCAAGACAGCAGCATCAATAATGAGGTCTTCTCTAAAGTTTATGTTTTGCACGACGGTATCGGCAGCAAGCAGCGTGACATCACTAGGAACTAAATTGCGCTTCTTGTCGCTTCCGTAAGTGCCGGAACGTTTATATTCAATCGTGTTCTTGGTCAGGGCTCGATCGATAAATGAAATGGCCTCCGCCTTCGTAATAGGCGCTTTCGGATTAAACTTCCCGTTGTTCCCTGATAAAAGCCCCTGCTCCGTAACGGCAGCTATCGCACCTTTGCTCCATGCTCCCATGGTAGCGGTATCCTTGTAGCCTGTTGGCATGAGATCGGTTCGAAGCCCGAAGAGACGGGTCATAATGACGGCGGCTTCCTGGCGGGTTACCTTCTGCTGAGGCTTGAATGTGTTATCGGGGTAGCCTTCGATATAAGCGGCCGCTACAGCAGCGGCTGTTTCATAGGCTAGCTTAGTAGAGGGCTTCACATCCTTGAACTTAGTTGACGGGCCATCCGTAAACTGGAATGCTTGATTCATCCAATGAATCCATTCCGCCCGGGTGGTTGGGTTGTCAATGGACTTCACGTCCTGTGCCGTCAGCCAACCGCGGTCGCTCCATCGTTTCATAACGTCCGCAGCCCAGTGGTTGGGAACATTAATGGAAGCCGCTTGGATAGGAACAGATGCAGCAAGCAGAGCAAGTATGAGTGAGATGAATAATAATGGCTTAACGATAAAACGTTTCAGCATGGTGATTGCTCCTTTAGCAATAGGGGAAATTTAGGTGTAATAGACTTATGTTAGTATACAGTTTGCAGGTATTTAAAACTAGTACTCAAAGACGATGAATTCGCATGTTTCATGGAGAAATGCAGCATTGTTCCGATGCTTGGCTTTACGATTTACCGGTCGTCGACGAAATTAATTGAAAGCTCTTTGGGAGCGCAGGCTCAGCTTGTCGCGGCGATTTTTATCAAGACCTAAATTGAAAAAAGGCAGATAAAATAAAGGGTACACATATTGTACATGTATAATATATGGGGTTTTTATGTTTTTTACTTTGTATTCGTCAAGTTAAGACTGCCCATGGATAAATCGGCGGCATTGTTCAACGGGCAGATTAGTTTAATACGCTATGGTATGGGATAGTTTTGATAAAGTTGTTTTCTACCGCTCTAAAAATGGTACAATTTGGTGTGGTATAAATCAATCTTTTAGGGGGTTCATATGCTTAGTTTTAGAAACTCGACAAGTGAAATCTCAAGCAGCGGAATGGATACAGCGATTTTATCGGTTGGGGCAACGGAACAATTTGGACCGTATTTGCCCATGCATTTAGATACTCTTATTGCAGAGTTATATGCAATCACATATGGAACAGAATTGAATGCATACGTGTTACCTACCATCCCCTTTAACACCTCTGAAGAGCATGCCAATTTCAAGGGTACAGTTACCGTAAGCCCCAATATCTTAACAGCAATGTTGGAGGATATTATTTGTAACTTAACTAGACAAGGATTTAGTAAATTCTTGGTCTGCACAGGACACGGTGGGTCTTACTGGGAAGGTGCATTTGTCAAACATATTAATTACAAATATCCAGAAATTATCGTGATCACTGCAAATCATAATAATCATCTTGCATGGGAAGAAGCAATTAAAGCGGCTGGCTTAGAGGGCTTGAACGAGATGCACGGCGGTCTGTTGTCCGTTTGTACCGCAATGTGGCTTTGTCCAGAATTGGTTAAACCTCAGTCAATGGGTTCAGACATCCCCTCAGAAAACCGCATTTATGCAGATTATCTAGGATGGGATAAGTTAACAAAAGATGGCTGTTGGGGGAAATTCGATGAGGGGGTCTACTCACAAGAAGATCTAGCTGAGAAAGGTAAGACTTTTTGGAATGTGTTTATTCAAAAGAGAACTGAAGGCCTCAAACAAATCCTTGAAGATGGATACCGTCGAAAAACTCAAGCATGATTCAGCTAACGAGAGACGATAGCTGAATGGAACAAGACGGCAGCCGGCCATACGATCGGTTGCCATTTTTCATAGAAGTAACGTGTAGATTACAACATTGAGGTTCGAGAAAATTCAAGCTCAACTGTGATGTCCAACCGATACTTTCTTAAATACATAAAATTTGTGCTATACCCTTGATAATGCTGCATGTTACCATATTACTGTTATCCGAAAATTCACCAATACCGGGGGCTTAATAAATGAGCATCAACTTATATGATTGGATTCAAGATGCCGATTTGGTGAGTCTTCAAAAGGCAATGACTTCAGGTGAATGTACTTCCGAAGCGCTCGTTCTTGCATATATCGAACGCATTCATAGGTATAATCCTTCAATCAATGCCGTATTAGAGATCAATCCAGATGCACTCGAAATCGCAAGAAATCTTGATCTTGAACGAAATACAACAGGTAGTAGGGGGCCGTTGCACGGAATTCCAATCCTGCTCAAGGATAATATTGATACGCACGACAGGATGCATACGAGCGCTGGTTCAATTGCATTGGCAGAATCGTTTGCTACTGAAGATTCGTTCATAGCCGCAAAGCTTCGCGCTGCCGGCGCAGTTCTTCTAGGTAAGGCAAATATGACCGAGTGGTCGAACTTTATGTCCACCTGTATGCCAGCTGGATACAGTTCCAGAGGTGGAAATGTATTGAATCCATATGGACCTGACAAGCTCTTCGTCAGCGGTTCAAGTTCTGGATCGGCTGCAGCCGTAGCGGCAAACCTGACAGCAGCAGCGATCGGAACAGAAACAGCAGGTTCAATTATAGGGCCGGCGAGCCAACATTTTCTCGTCGGAATAAAGCCTACTGTAGGGCTAGCTAGCCGTAGCGGCATAATCCCGATCTCTATAAGTCAGGATACACCAGGACCAATTTCCAAGACAGTCACTGATGCAGCGACTCTACTCGGGGCAATCGTGGGGATTGACGAAAACGATAAGGCAACATGGACGAGCCCGCATCGTACTTCTCATGACTACACAACTTATCTCGACCAAGACTTTCTGCGTAAAGCTCGTATTGGGATTCCCAGACATTACTATCGGTCGTTGGATGAAGAAAGACTTTCGATTATGGAATCGTCCATCGCTGTTCTGCGTGAGCAAGGTGCAACAGTTATCGATCCTGTGGACCTCTATTTGGAACAACATTCATGGAACAATGATGTTATCTGCTATGAATTCAAAACAGGACTGAATAGCTATTTATCCAAGTTAAACTCGGATATGCCCGTGCATTCTCTTCAAGAACTGATTAGTTATAATCAGAAACACGCTGCTTCCGCATTGAAGTTTGGCCAAGACAATCTGATTCGTTCTGAAGAAAATGCATTAAACGAGACAACCTATCAACTTAAACGTCAAGAATACAACCATCATGCTGTCACACAAGGAATTGACTATGCACTTGATAAACACGGATTAGATGCATTAATGCTACCCGGTGACATTGATGGCATGTACATTGCTGCCAGGTTGGGGTATCCCCTGATTACGGTGCCTGCCGGTTATTCAACAAAAGGAACAATTGATGCGGATGGCGATTCGACGCAGGGTCCATTTGGTGTTGTGTTTTCAGGTAGGGCTTTCAGTGAGACAACGCTAATTAGTATCGCTTATAGCTTTGAGCAAGCAACACTTTTCCGTCGTTCGCCAAATCTGGACGAATTGTAATCTCTGTTTCGCGCGGCAGTTGGTCATATTGATCGGCTGCCGTTTTATTAAACTATGGGCAGAACACATCTCCTACCTTAGGTCTTTTTTTCTTTCTTTTATTCACGTAGTCAGCCCTTTCATTTTTAATATTTTACAAGACCAAGATCTTGCCAATATGTAGGGGATATAGCGTTAATTCTATTTTGTAAGGTACCACTTGGCGTACTTTGTGCACCTCCATGTTGAGTAATATAATATTGTTCCCACCAGCTTAATTGACTCAATTTAATGCCCTTTTTTATCGTATTAATGAAGAAAGGAGGGAACGGTCGGTGTTCCCTCAGATTTTTTTATATACTTGTGCGTAAGCCACTTTCAATTGTTCTCTTAGTTCTTTGTTTTCACCATCTAGCTTCTTAATGCGGCGCTGTAAGGAAGCAATCAAGGCATCTTTGTTATTGTCATCCATCTCTCGTTTCGTTTGCTTGGGTGTAGGCGCTTGCTCTTGTTGTTGCCGTAACGACTCTATTCGTTCACGTAGTTCCTGATGGTTGTATAAAGTAGCCTTTGCTATGCCAGCTTCACTTGCCACACTGTTGAAATTGATGCTCTCATAGGCTCGTATGAGCCTATGAATGGCTTCGTCAACCTTTTGAAAGGTGGAAGCCTTCCTTGACTTATGAATCGCTTTTAACTGCTCTCTGCGGTCGTATTCAACCATTTGGTATACCAGCCTTTCTCTTCATACGGTCTTGTCTGCCAAAGATAATATTACCTCCGCGAATGTTATCCCGAATGCCGAGGTATAGTTGTAAGTTTCTCTCTTGCTTTTCCACCACATCGTCTCGACCATACTGTTTCGCTACCTCTATTGCTCTTGCTGTTGTTTTAACGTGCATCTCATATTTTTCAACATCCAATTCTGAAAAGCCAATTGCCAGGTCTTTACACGGACTGCCGCTGTTGCATGTCAGGCAAGGTGGGGCTTCCATATGCGGACAATTCCCTTTCAATCGAGCGTGACACGTCCCGTATGGGTTGTCCATCGCGTTTAGTTTATGATCCTGCCACAGAGCTTGCAAGATGTCTGCTGGGATGTCTTCGCCTGCTTTGATCTCCTGTACATCACCGTTCAAGTCAAAACTGAATACACCTTGGTTAATGACCGATTCAAATGCCTTTCTCTTCGTATCGTCCAACAGTTTGGCATATCGCAAGGTCATCTCTGGAGAAGCATGAGCTAACAATTCTTGCACTGTTAGAATGTCAGCACCACCGTTTAACATTTTTACCGCATAGGTGTGGCGAAATTGATGATTCGTAAAATGAAATAAGTTCCCGTTCTCATCTACAATGTTTTTCTTGTAAGCTAATTTATTTAGTTCTAGTCGAACCCAATATTGGGTATAAGGTTTCCCCTTCCTAGAGCCACGATAACGTACAAAAATGAATTCCTCTGGATTATTGTCTTTGTTACTGTTTTCCTTGGACTCCTTAATGAGAACTGCGAGAATGTTTGCTAGCTCATCGTCAATTGGAATTCGATGTCCTTGTACATAGGTCTTCTCAATATCTGTAACAATAGAGTATTTACTGTTTAGTCGCTCTAAACAATCAGAGGTTAAGCCTAATATATCCGAAATTCGTAGACCTGTTTTAAAAGCTATCCATATGACTGGGATGACTTCTTTATGTAAATCGTTTATATGCTTGAAGAGTTGTTCTAACACAAAGTCAGGAATATAGTCAATTTGGTCCAATGTCTTCTTCTTCAACTTTGGCCTGTCTTCTGGAAAAAGTAATAATCTTATATCAGTTTCAGGGGCAATATCATACTCATACCGCTGTATATCATCAAGAAATTTTCTAATAACACTAAGAGTTTGTAATATATAGTATTCAGGGTGTGCATTTTTTATTGAAATCTCTTTCGCGTGCTCATTCAACCATTTGATATATTGTTCTATATGATAACGTTTCAACCCTTTTAAGTCAGTCCATGTCGGCTCTAACGAAAACACGATTGAAAAAAAATTTGGTAGGGCTTTTAAGTAGTGTGTAGCCCTTGACCAAGAGAAATTGTTCTTTCCAAGTAAGCGTTGACTAATATATCTTTTGACATGTTGGCGTATATTAACTTGTTCAATTTTGGTGAAATCAATGTAATAATTAGTAGAACTCTTCACATAATTAATCCCATACTTATCATGCAGTATTCTTACATCCCATCGGTCTTTGTCCAATTCTTCGCGTGTATCAGTCAATGCAAATAAATTTGAATGAATTGTGCGCAAAATGTAGATTATAGGTGTGTATTTGACATACGTCAAAGCGTTTTTGATTTTTTTATGTGTTGCAATCCCTTGCTGTTCTAACCAGAACAACCATTCTCGTTCTGTTTTCTCTATATCTAAATCAAGAATAGAGTGGAGAGAAGGGTATTTTTCGTTCAAAAATATTGCCAATTTTCTCAGGTACCGTGAATGAGATATAAAAAGGGTAGTCAACGACCATTTGTCGTTAAATAGGTTTTGATAAAAGACATATTTCGCTTCTAGGTTGACGTTAAGACTGTTAAATTCAAAATGCACATTCCTTTTTGTGTTTTTTTTGACATTAAAGTCCTCAACCATTTTCTTAAAATGAGGAATGTTTTCCAAAAAAACTATATTCCAAACATCATTGATTAAGAAATAAGGGTCCTTCACGTGATGAATGGTAACAGAACCATCACTTTGAATTGTTTTCACAAGATAGGTTGATAGCTCTTGCTGTAATCGTTCATGAAACCCTAATTCCCCTGTATTTGTTTGTTGTTTCTGTTTCATTCTCTCCCGCCCCCGCCTTTCAGTGCTTTTTCTGTATCTCAAATGCGCTCTGTGCCTTTTCCCAATCCTTGCGGATGTCTTCGTCCGAAGGATGAAGATACAAGTTCATCGTTGTTTGGATTTGCGAATGACCCAAGCGTTCCTGCACTTGTTTGATATCCTTGGTCTCTCGGTAGTACATCGTTGCGTGTGTGTGGCGGAACAGGTGAGGATGGGCATCTATTCCTGTTTTCTTCCGCAACCGTTTAAAAAGGGCTTCTACGTCCCCGTAGGTCATAGGTTTTCCCATATTCATTCCACTCAGCTTCACAAACACGAAGTTGGTATCAATGTCCAGTTCATCGATCACTTCGTACAGGTAATCATCGTATAAATCCATCAACGCTTGCGACACAAATATCTCTCGTTCACCTGTTTTGAGCTTCGCGCCGTTCTCCAATTCCCCGCGGTCCGTCAGGCGGATACGATGCCCTTTTCCATGGTCGAATTTGAAATCCTCCATGAATAAGGAGAGAGCCTCTCCAATCCGCAATCCTGTCTCAAATAGGAGTTGAATCAGGAAGGTGTCCCGTATGTTGGTTGTTGCTGCCATCACTTGTTGCACCTGTTCCTTTGTGAGCGTTTGAATCCTCTTTCGGGGTTCTTTCACCTTCAAAACATTCCGTACGGACGGTTTGTCCTTATTGACGTGATGTAAGAAACTCTTATATCGCGTTCTTCCTCCAGTAAAGACTTGTCGCATCAACTTCTCACCCAAGTCATGTGGCAGCTCTTCATTGCGGTGTAAGTAGTCGTAGAAGTTTGTTACCGCTGTAACCGTAAGGTTCACCGTCTTCTCTGTTTTCTTTGCTTTTACTGGGGTTAGGGTTATTACATTCGTGCTTCCATACGGACTCCGTAACCATCCCACAAACTCTACCAAGTCCTCAAGTCTTATCTCTTTATAATCTTTTTCTGTCTCCCGTAAATACAGAAAATACTGCTTTAACGCATAACAGTACGTCTTTTGTGTATTGCTGCTTTTTCCTGTAACATCTAAATACTTGAGATACTTCACCACAGGAATCACAGGAATGCCTTCTATATCTACTAACATGTATCTCTTGCCACCATCTACAAGAACCTCTTGCACTCGCATAGACCTTCACCCCTAAATCCTTTTTTACGCTTGGTTTCAAAACCTCATTACGCCTCCCGCTGTGGGCTACGTCCCCCAACTAAAAAAACATATGATCCTTAATCTTTATATACATATTAGACTATCATTTCAGCATCTGATTATGCATTCCAATATGTATGAAAAAAGAGGATATATGCCCCCAAATTGGACATAGTATCCTCTTCTAAATATAGTCTGTTTAAAGAATGCGGCGACAAACTCCGGTGCGCAGATCGTATCCATGGACGAGGTCAGCACTTCGGCAGAGCTGATCCGCTCCATGTCTGACGGGCTTACATCGCTGAATAAGCGCTTTATTGTATAGCCATTCAATATTCACAAAATTTATAATTTAATCCGGTGTAAAGGTATAGGAATAAGGAACACTTAAAGTTATAATGGTTTTTAGTATATAATCAACAAAGGATATGGGCCGCTAACGACTTCAGAGGCTCTGCCGACAAATAACTTTTAAGGAGTACTTGAAATGACTAAAACACTTATTTTCGGGCACAAAAACCCGGATACCGACACGATTACATCGGCTATTGCTTACGCTGAGCTGAAAACGAAGCTAGGCGCTGACGTCGAGGCTATCCGCCTTGGAGACGTTAACGGCGAAACGGAGTACGCGCTGAACTATTTCGGCATTGCAGCTCCCCGCCTCATCGAGAACGTTGCCGACGAGACTGACACGGTCATATTGGTTGACCACAACGAGCGTCAACAAAGCGCGAACGACATCGATAGAGTACGCGTGCTGGAAGTTATCGATCACCACCGTATCGCTAATTTCGAGACAAGCCAGCCGCTCTATTTCCGCGCTGAGCCTGTTGGCTGTACAGCTACGATTTTGAATAAATTGTACAAAGAAAACGGCGTAGAAATCCGCAAAGAAATTGCCGGTCTTATGCTGTCCGCAATCATTTCCGATTCCTTGCTGTTCAAATCGCCGACTTGCACAGAGCAAGACGTGGCAGCTGCTCGCGAGCTTGCTGAAATCGCTGGCGTTGACGCACAAAGCTATGGTCTGGACATGCTCAAAGCAGGTGCGGATCTAAGCGACAAAACGATTGCGCAGCTGATCTCCCTTGATGCGAAAGAGTTCGCAATGGGCAGCTACAAAGTAGAAATCGCGCAAGTAAACGCGGTAGATACGAATGATGTCATTTCCCGCCAAGCAGAGCTTGAAGCAGCTCTTACCGACATTATCGCGACAAAAGGCCTTGACCTGTTCGTGCTTGTCGTAACTGATATTTTGAACAATGATTCCGTAGCTCTCGCACTGGGCGCTCAAGCTCATGCTGTAGAGAAAGCTTACAACGTAACATTGTCCGATAACAAAGCGGTATTGAAGGGCGTTGTTTCCCGTAAATCGCAAATCGTGCCTGTGCTTACAGAAACGCTAAGCAGCCTGTAAGAAGCTGAACGGCCGCTGCCGTTCATCAAAAAATAGCAGTCTGGAGCTTGTTAACAAGTTTCAGGCTGCTTTTGTTTTGCTATAATAGAAGAGAAGGAGCGGATAACATGTTTACGATTGCCGAATACAGCGCTGAATTAATGAAGGATCCGTTTGGCATTTTGACAGGGAAGAGATACGAATTCATACTCGATCTGGATGTTGCAGAGGATGATGAGCTATATCATGAAGAGGGCGTAACGCTTCGAGTGATTTATGTGATTGAAGAGGATGCAGCCCGTATCGCGAAGTATGAGTTTTTGATGACCTCCTCGAATAAGTATATCGACTTTGAGCTCGAAGAGGACGAAGAGAAGATGGTGCTTGCATTCTGTCAGGAGCATTTCGAACAGTCCGGGGAATAAAAAACGCCTAGCTGACGGACGTATGGATGGCTGGCTAGCTGGGAGCTGAGGAATATAGAGAAAGAAACTTTCTCTATATTAGCGTTTTTGCTGCGTTTCGCGAAAATAGAGAAAAAAAATTTCGCTATTTCGCAGGAAGCCGCTCGGAATCGGGCGATTGATGGGAAGCAACGGAATATAGAGAAAGAAACCTTCTCTATATCAGCGTTTTTGCTGCATTTCGCGAAAATAGAGCAAGAAAGTTGCGCTATTTCGCCGGAGGCCGCTCGGTAGCGGGCTTGAGGGGGAGCTGAGGAATATAGAGAAAGAAACTTTCTCTATATCAGCGCTCGGCCCGGCAGGGGGAGGGCTGAGAGCTTTTGCACAAATGCATTGCAATACAAGTCTTCTGCCGCAGCCGTCAGCCCATTCACCTAGCTGCGAAGCTGCAAAACCACTCAGGGAGATGAGTATGATGGAAAACGGAATAAAGCGAAAGCTTTCCGAAACTGAATTGAAAGCGATTGCAATAAGAGCTTTTGGCCAACAGGCAGCTGCTGTTATGGAGCTTACGGACGGCTGGGCGAACGCGGCGTATAAAGTAACGCTGGAGGATGGGCGGCCGGTCATCGTGAAGGCGGCACCGCCTTTGTCTACGAAGATGATGAGCTACGAGCAGGGGCTGATGAAGTCGGAGGTAGAGGTGCTGCGACTCGTGAAGCAAGCCGGCGCCGTCCCAGTGCCGTCCGTATATGCCCATGACGCATCCGAATCTCTCGTAAATTGCGAGTATTTCATTATGGAGATGCTGGAAGGCGAGCCTTACAATAAAGTGAAGGATCGTCTGACCGAGGAGCAGCGTTACCGGATTGATTATCAGCTTGGCATCTATAACCGTCAATTGAATGATATTCGCGGAGAGCGCTTTGGTCTGTACGCGGCAAGCGAAGAGACGGGCTTCTCTTGGAGAGAGGCCTTTCACCGTTTGCTGCTGAGCGTGCTTTCCGACGGAGAGCGGGAAGGCGTAAAGCTGCCGGCAGACTACGATACGATCAGGAACGAGGTATCGCTTAGGCTGGGCGTGCTTGATGAGGTTACGGAGCCGCGGCTCTTGCACTGGGATTTGTGGGATGGGAATGTGTTCATCAAGGATGGAGCGGTTACGGGAATTATCGATTTCGAGCGCTCGCTTTGGGGCGATCCGCTGATGGAGTTTTATTTTAGCCACTTTCATCAATCCTCGCCGTTTATGGCTGGCTATGGCTCTGCGGCGCTTACGCACACACAGCTAGGCCGCAGAGCGCTCTATGATCTTTATTTGGATCTCATTCTATGCGTAGAATGCCCGTTCCGGCAGTATGAGGACATTAATCACCTGCAGTGGGTTCAAGATAACATGGAAAAAGGCTGGAATCGTTTTTTAGCTGTCTAGCTGACTAAATAGCATAATAAAAAAACGCTTTTTTTTATCTTTCATTTTGTAATTCCCCCGACTATTATTAAAGCAAGCATTCGTTTTTCACACAAGAAATTGTTCCATTCTACCCTTATGCAGAGCCTCGCTGTTATTTGTCACCCCTTAACCGCATAAAATTGAAAAACGGCTATATATTTGCAATTTAAGCAGAAAGGAAAGGAGCAGGTGATGTAATGAACAGGGAACAGAGGGATATAGAGCTAGCAGAACAATACGGCGCCCATAATTATCATCCCCTGCCGATTGTCATTAGCAGCGCAGAGGGCGTGTGGGTTCAGGATTCGGAAGGCGCGCGCTACATGGATATGTTAAGCGCTTATTCTGCTTTGAATCAGGGCCATCGTCATCCTCGCATTATCGAAGCGTTAAAGGAGCAAGCGGATAAGGTCACCATTACGTCACGCGCGTTTCATAACGAGGTGCTGGGCGCCTTCTGCGAGAAGCTTGCAGCCTACACCGGAAAAGACCGGATTCTTCCCATGAATACAGGGGCTGAGGCGGTTGAGACAGCGATAAAGGCAGTGCGGCGCTGGGCTTACAGCGTCAAGCATATACCGGAAAATCAGGCGGAGATCATCGTATTCGAAGGCAATTTTCACGGACGGACGCTGACGGTAACCTCCTTCTCCTCAACGGAGGCTTACCGGCAAGGCTTTGGTCCCTTCACGCCAGGATTTCGGATTGTTCCTTACGGGGATCTGGATGCATTGAAGGCAGCGATACAGCCGCATACCGCTGCGGTGCTGTTCGAGCCGATCCAAGGCGAAGCAGGCATCCGTATTCCGCCGGACGGGTTTCTTGCAGGTGCGGCTAAGCTGTGCGGGGAGCATCAGGTGCTGCTCGTCGCAGACGAGATTCAAACCGGCTTCGGGAGAACGGGGCGCAGATTCGCTTGCGACTGGGAGGATGTCATTCCCGACGTTTATGTCATGGGAAAGGCACTTGGCGGAGGCGTGATGCCTGTATCGGCTATTGCTGCGAATAGTGCCATTATGGATGTATTCGAGCCAGGGTCGCACGGCTCTACGTTCGGAGGCAATCCGCTGAGCTGTGCCGTTGCAATCGCTGCGCTGGACGTTACCGTGGAGGAGAAGCTGGCGGATCGCTCGCTTACGCTAGGGCGTTATTTTATGACAAAGCTCAGAGCGCTCAAGCATCCGGATATCGCCGAGATCAGAGGCCGCGGCTTATTTATTGCCATTGAGCTGTTAAAGCCTGCGAGAGCTTACTGCGAGAGGCTGATGCAGCTGGGGCTGCTGTGCAAGGAAACACATGAATATGTCATCCGATTAGCGCCGCCTCTAATCATTACGGAAGATGAACTGGACTTTGCTTTTGAACAGATTCAAGCTGTCTTCGCGAATAGCAGCTTGGCAGGAGAGCGACGGCTATGAACATTCAACAGGTGGCAATCGTTTCGGTTCCTTTTGGGAAAGGGGCCGGCACTCCCGGAGCGGAGCTTGGACCAGCGCACATATTACATGCCGCAGACCTTGAACGCAAACTGGCTGAACTGAATATTTCATACCGGCTGGCAGGGGAGGTCAGCGTTTCCTCGCCGCTGCCGCCGCTTCAGGCGGCTAATGCAAAAAATTTGTCCGAGGTGCACGAGATAAGCAACCGGCTGTCGGAACGCGTATCGGAAATCGTTGCGGAGAACGCATTCCCGTTAGTGCTGGGCGGAGATCACAGCATTTCGATCGGAACGATTGCAGGGCTGGCCGAGCATTATGCGAATCTGGGCGTCATTTGGTTCGATGCCCATTCGGATCTGAATACGGAGGATACGAGTCCGTCGGGCAATATCCACGGGATGTCGCTTGGCATCAGTCTCGGGAGAGGCATCCCGCTGCTAACGGGCATTAGGGGCATTTCGCCCAAAATAAAGCCGGAGCATGTCGCGATTGTCGGAGCCAGATCGCTTGATTCCGGCGAGAAGGCGTATATCCGCTCATTAGGCATTGCTTGCTATACGATGCATGACATCGATCGGATCGGCATCGCGCGCGTGATGGAGAAAGTGATCGGGCGGTTCAAGCAAATTACCGATGGCGTCCATGTCAGCTTTGACATCGACAGCCTGGACCCGCGCGAGGCGCCCGGCACGGGCACGCCCGTCAGAGGAGGCCTCAGCTACCGGGAAGCGCATCTTGCGCTTGAGCTGCTGTATCAATCCGATCTTGTCACATCGGCAGAATTCGTAGAAGTAAACCCAAGCCTCGACCAAAACGACCAGACGGCAAAACTTGCCGTGGAGCTGATCGGCTCGCTGCTCGGCGAGCAGATCCTTTGAGTGAAACGAGCGTCATGAATCGATTTGAATTGTTAGGAGGGATACGCCTATGCGGGAGCCATTCCAGAATGAGCCGTTTACCGATTTTTCGATAACCGATCATATTAACGATTTTCAAGAGGCGCTGCGTAAAGTGGAGCAGGAGCTTGGCCAGGAATATATGCTTAAGATTGGTCCGGACCGAATCGAAACGATCCAAAAACGCAAATCGATCAATCCTTCCGATGTGAAACAGCTTGTCGGCATCGTATCTCAGGCGGATACCGCGCTGGCGCATAAGGCGATACTTGCGGCAGCAGCGGCCTTTGAGGATTGGAAGAAAGTGACGCCGTCCGCAAGGGCGAGGGTGCTCTATAAGGCTGCGGCGCTGCTGCGGCGGCGCAAGCATGAGTTCTCTGCATGGCTCGTTTACGAAGCGGGCAAAAGCTGGACCGAGGCTGACGGAGATACGGCCGAGGCGATCGATTTTCTGGAGTATTACGGACGGGAAATGGAACGGCTCTCGGAGCGTCAACCGATTGTCGCGTTAGCCGGCGAGGATAATGAGCTTGTCTATATTCCGCTGGGAGTAGGCATTATTATTCCGCCATGGAATTTCCCGCTTGCGATAATGGCGGGCATGACGATGGCAGCGGTTGTTGCCGGCAATACCGTCGTTCTGAAGCCGGCAAGCCCTACGTCAGTCATTGCAGCCAAGTTTGTCGAGCTGCTCGAGGCCGCTGGTCTGCCCGACGGTGTCGTAAACTTCCTGCCGGGAGCGGGCAGCGAGGTGGGGGATTTTTTGGTGGAGCATCCGTTAACCCGCTTTATTTGCTTTACGGGCTCGAGAGAGGTAGGCTTGCGCATTAACGAGAAGGCCTCGCTGAGCCAGCAGGATCAGAAGTGGATAAAACGCGTGATCGCAGAGATGGGCGGCAAGGATACGATCATCGTCGATGAGGACGCGGATCTCGATCTGGCTGCCGATGCCATTACGGCTTCCGCTTTCGGCTATTCGGGTCAGAAATGCTCCGCCTGCTCGCGAGCCGTCGTGCATGAGCTCATCTATGACGAGGTTATCGAGAAGGTTGTTGAACGGACGAAGAGGCTGAAGCTTGGGATGGCCAATGAGCAAATTACCAATGTAGGCCCCGTCATCGACGAGCGGGCCTACGTGAGCATATTAAAATATATCGAGGTCGGGCGCAGTGAAGGCGTGATCGTGCATGGCGGGAGAGTTGGAGACAGCAGCGGTTATTTTATTGAACCGACGATCATTAAGGACGTCGCTCCGTATGCCCGGATCGCCCAGGAAGAAATATTCGGACCGGTATTAGCGTTTATCAAAGCGGCCAACTTCGATGCGGCGCTCGATATCGCGAACAACACCGAATATGGCTTAACGGGCGCCGTTATATCGCGGAACCGCAGCAGATTGGAGCAGGCCCGCGAGCAGTTCCACGTAGGCAATCTATATTTTAACCGCAAGTGTACGGGGGCCTTGGTAGGCGTCCATCCATTCGGCGGCTTTAATATGTCTGGAACGGATTCGAAAGCCGGCGGACGCGACTATTTGCTGCTCTTCACGCAGGCGAAGGTCGTATCAGAAAGATTCTAATGGGAAATAGCAAGGCCCCCTTCCTTCAGCAGGATAGTCTCTCGTCAGAGATCACTATCCCGCTGTTTTGCGTAAGGGGGCTATCAGGGTTTAAGCTATTATGAGGCTGCCTTGCCTTGAGCTTGTACTGCGCTTAACGATCCAGCCACTCAATCGTTACCGTGACTTTGTTGGCGCCGAGATCCGATTTATGGCTGTACTTATATTCCATGTCTGTATCGGGCAGTTCAATTTTTTTGCCACGGACAACAAGGGCATCCGCTTCAATCAGATCAGCCAGCATTTTTAGCAGTTCGGCAAATTGGGCGCCCCGGCCTACGAATTCTTCCTCTAATTTCATGAATACCACCTCTTTTTTCTAATTTAGTTGCAATACCTTTTGTAGAACAGGCATGCTTCCAGATCAAATTGGTATCCTTTTAGCAGCTTTTTCACTTCGCCGGGTTCCCCTTTTTTGAATGGGTTTTTAGCATAGCCGTAATACTTGTACGGAAATAGCAAATCGATATACAGCACTTGTTTCTGCTCTGGCGTGAGCGGCAGAACAGCTTCGTAACAGTTAATTAAACGTTCCAATTCCTCGAGATTCCAGCCCAGCTCTTCCATGCGCTTCGTAATTAACTTACGCACATCCCGCAAAGGGATATCATAGGTCAGATTATCAAGGTCCAAAACGTATACCCCTTCATCCGTTTGCAGCGCATTCCCTTTTCCGTAATTTTCTTTTCCGAGTTACGGCTCAGCGTAAAAAAAAGGCCCTCATTTGCTCATCCAATCCATGAGCCGTGTGCTGAGCAGCATCCGGAAGCCGTTCTTGTCATTGTGGGCGGAAGATGGTTTTGCGATAACGCCGTGGACAGTTATGGCAAATGGTTGCTTAGATTAGCCGAGCCGTACCTTGACCGGGTTATATTTACAAAATTTATTCCGGCAAATGAAATTCAAAATTATTTTTCGATGGCCGACGTATTTGTGTGCAGCGCTCAATGGCAAGAGCCTTTGGCGCGCGTTCATTATGAAGCGATGGCGGCAGGCGTGCCGGTTATTACAACCGACCGGGGCGGCAACGCCGAGGTAATAAGCCATAAGGTTAACGGATATATCGTTCGGGATTATACAAGCGCGTCATCGTTTGCCGATGCGATCAATTACATGCTTACGAACAAAAAAGAAGCGTCGGCGATGGCGGTAAAAGGCAGGCAGCTCGTAGACAGCAATTATACATTCCAGCATGTTGCGCAGCGGTTAAATATAGAGCTTTAAGCTTCTGTAGCGTCGAAGAATGGCTTATTCGTTATTGTCATGGATTCGTTAACCTATGATTTGCCGGCAAGGGACATTCGGAAAATATTCAATAAAGTGATGAAGAAAAATGGCTGGAGCATTTCGAGAGCCTCGTTAATGCTGCGGGCCTACCGGGAGGCTCATCCTTTAAGCGAAGAAGAATGCCAAATCGTATATGCCGATCTTATGTTTCCTCATTTATTTTACGGTTTATCGAGCAAATACTTTAATAAACGAGCCGAATGGAATCAAGACCTTATGGAAGGTCTTTTTTCGTTATCGAGAAAAGTAAATATGCATACTGGCTATAACCGTTTATTACAATGACATTTATCCTTTAATTGGATATGATGAACTGCAATGGGTAATGGGGGGCTGATCAAATGAATCCGAATAAGGAAGAGTGGGTTATAGAAGCGGATTTCGCAAGCATGCAATCCGCTATGGAAGCTGGTTGGCTGAGCTCAGAAGAGCTAGTGAAATTATATCTGGATCGAATCAGCAGGTATGATACAGTCATCCATTCGATTTTGGAAATCAACCCGGATGCGACAGAAATCGCTAAGGCTTTAGACAGGGAACGAAGCGAGAGAGGAAGCCGGGGGAGCTTGCACGGCATCCCAGTTTTTCTGAAGGACAATATCGATACGCATGACAATATGCACACGAGCGCAGGATCGGTGGCATTGGCGAATTCTTTTGCTGCTGCGGATTCGTTTGTTGCTTCGCAATTACGCTCTGCCGGGGCTATTATACTCGGTAAAGCGAATATGACGGAGTGGGCGAATTTTATGTCGGGTTCGATGTGGGCGGGCTACAGCTCAAGAGGAGGACTTGTGTTAAATCCTTATGGGCCGGGAGAGCTGTTCATAGGCGCCTCAAGCTCTGGATCAGCTGCTGCGGTTGCGGCAAATTTAGGGGCGGCTGCGATCGGAACGGAAACCTCCGGTTCGATTATTAGTCCTGCAAGCCAAACGTGCCTGGTCGGAATCAAACCAACGATTGGATTAGTCAGCCGGGCCGGCATTATTCCGATTACGAATAGTCAAGATACTGCCGGTCCGATGACAAGAACGGTGACGGATGCGGCCATTCTTCTCGGAGCGTTAACGGGAGCGGATGAGCGTGATGAGGTCACGTTATCCGGGGTGAAGCATGCCTGCCGGGATTACACGCCATTTTTGGATGCCGGTTATTTAAAGCAAGCGCGTATCGGGGTTCCGCGGTTTTATTATAAAGATTTAGATGAAGCCAGGCTTGCCATTATTGAACAGGCAATTGAGGTTTTGAAGCGGGCAGGCGCAACCATTGTTGATCCGGTCGAGCTTCCATGCGAGCAGACGGAATGGGACTGGAATGTTTTGCGGTATGAATTCAAGAAGTATCTTAATGATTATCTGGAGAAGCTTGATGAATCGGTTCCCGTTCATTCCTTGCGGGAGCTGATTGCCTATAATGAAGAGCATGCGGATATCGCTTTAAAATATGGGCAAGGCACGCTGGTTTGGTCAGAGGAAACGAGCGGGACGCTGACCGAGCAAGAATATCTCGATAGTAAAATAAAAAATAAAGAGCTGGCCGGCAAACTGGGGATTGATTATGCCTTAGAGGAGCATCGATTAGATGCGCTGCTGTTCCTCGGCAACGAGGAAGGTGACGATCTTGCCGCTAGAGCAGGCTATCCCGTCATTACGGTGCCAGGAGGATTTGCGGAGCGGGGTATAATCGCCTCAGGCGGCTATACGACCAAAGGACCGCAGGGCATAACCTTTATCGGAACGGCCTTCAGCGAACCGACATTAATCAAGCTAGCGTACGGCTATGAGCAAGCGACGAAGCATCGATTCCCGCCGCAAGCTTTTAAATAAGGCTGCTATTGCATACACTACGATGCTATTGCTAGAAAGGTGCTGAAGAAATGGAAACTATCGTTTACTTTGTTAGGCATGCTGAATCTCCATTTATTAAGGGAATGGAAAGAACAAGGGGATTGTCCGAAAAAGGAATTTCTGACGCTATCAAAATCAAAACAGAATTAGAGAATGAAGAAATTGATGTCTTTGTTTCAAGTCCTTACGAAAGGGCTATACAAACAATTAAAGAATTAGCAGATGTACATAAGAAAGATATTATTATTTTCGAAGATTTAAAAGAGAGAGAGGTTGGTATGATATCAGATAAGAGTTTTCAAGAAGCAAAATATATATTGTATAAAGATCGCAGTTATTCTTTTCCAGACGGAGAGTCAAGTATAGATGCACAAGAAAGAGCAATTAAAGTTATGGAATATCTGTTGAGTGAATATCTGAACAAGAAAATTGTAATCGGGACACACGGAGATATAATGACACTGATGCTAAATTACTTTAACGATGATCATGGGTTTGAATTTTGGGAATCGACATCAATGCCTGATATATATAGGCTTGCATTTCATGGGACAGAATTAAAAACTGTTTCTAGAGTTTGGAGGACTTCGTGATTGCGTTGTTGAACTCTCGGGATCAAAAGCGGAATAGACATCAACGAGAAGGACGTTATGACTACTTACTCGTTTTGTTACGCTAACGGGAACGATACGATAACTTAAACCAGTCCTATATTGGGGGCTGGTTTTTTTCAATACATAATGAATAGCAAATTATCCGAAGTCAATTACGCAAAAAAAGCTCTCCGAAATACGGGAGCTTGACTTTGGATAATTTTCTTGGACGAAAACGC
>NZ_LMRV01000025.1 GCF_001428245.1 Paenibacillus sp. Soil522 | reverse complement strand
CACGATGCTCGCAATATTAACGTGCAAGGTGACTGGCTTTATTACAGTAATTATTCAGAATATAGCAAGAAATTGTATCGAATAAACCTTGTCGACCATACGACTCAAAAGCTCAGCGACGAAAAAACTTTTTACCTTCACATCATAAGCAACAAGATTTTCTTTTATAACCCTGATGTCTCTAGCGTTGAAGAGATCATTGTTGAATGAAGAACGCGATTGAGCTAACGGGTACGTTAGCTCCATAAACACTAGACGAGGCTACCGGCATAAAACGGCAGCCTCGTTGAGCTAACGGGCAGGCTAGCACGGAACGTTGGGGTTTTGGGATGGGTATGTAGAGGGTTTAGCAGGAATAGGGGACTAAACTGTGGAACTAAGGTAAAATCCAATTTCTAATCGAGAACCCATACTTATCTAGAGGGGAAAACATAATGAATAATAATATCGGCTTTGAATGTTCTTGCTGTGGCGAGTTTCATGAACTCCCTATGAGTTATGGTAGCCCTGCTCCTTATTACTGGTACGGAATTGATCCAGGAGAACTTGATGAGCGCAGTGAGCTCACTTCTGATCAATGTGTCATTGAGGAAAAATACTTCTTTATACGTGGATGTATCGAGATTCCTGTTTATGGTCAAGATTCACCATTTATTTGGGACGTTTGGGTTTCATTAAGCGAGGAAAACTTTCTTCGTACCAACGAATTTTGGGATGAAGAAAGCAGGGAAGAAATTGTGGAACCTATGTTTGGTTGGCTTTCAACTTCGCTTCCATGCTATCCAGAGACATTAAACGTGAAAACCATGGTAAATACCCGATCGGTAGGTATCCGTCCATATATTGAACTTGAACCAACAGACCACCCTTTAGCTATTGAACAAACAAAAGGGATCTATATGACTAGGGTTCAAGAAATTGCTGAAATTCTCTGCAGAATGAACGAGGCTTAGGAAACATGATTGCGCTAAACTGGTAACGATAGTTGATACCAAAAGGGCTGCCGCGTGGTCAATGTCATTTAGTTAAGGTGCAGGTCCAAATATCAAGAAAAAGAGCAGGTTATCGAAAAAGATAGCCCGCTCTTTTTTTTGTACGAAAA
>NZ_LMRV01000024.1 GCF_001428245.1 Paenibacillus sp. Soil522 | reverse complement strand
TCTCTGGTGCGCTATACTGTTCTTTTGACATGAAAAAGCTCCCCTCACAGCAGCAGGTTTTATTATTTAACCTGTCTACTGTATGGGGAGCATATCAAACTCGGGGCAGCCCTTCTTTTGCTTCTTATTTCTTATGCTGTGAAAGCCAGCTCAGCACATCATCAATCATTTTCACTGGTACGATGTTTAGAGCGGGTGCACCGCTGCGTGCCGCCTCTTCGAGCGCCGCCGGCACGAAGAATACATCCGCATCCGTGCGACTGACCGCGTATGCCTTCTGCCTAATGCCGCCAATCAGGCCAATCGAGCCGTCCGCTTCAATCGTACCTGTTCCCGCTACCCGAATACCGTGTGTAACGCCGCCGGGCGTCAGCTGATCGATCAGCGCAAGCGTCAGCATGGCGCCATGCGACGGTCCTCCGATATGCGCCATGAATCGTTTGTAACCGACGCTTCGAGGGATGTCAAAATGCAGCTCCGTTTGTACTGAAATGCCGAATACGGGCCGTTCGGGCGCATCCACCGATGCCTTCGTCTTAACCTCTACCTCTACCTCTACCTCTACCTGCGTCTCAGCCCCGCTCCTTCTCAGCGTAACGACAACGGAATCGCCAGGCTTGACGGAATTCGTCATATAGGCTGTCAAATCAGCTATCGAACGAACGGCCTGTCCGTTCAGATGAACGATAATATCGCCTGCCTGCAGACGCTGATCGGCGGGACTGCCCTTCACCACAGCAATAACTCTAACCCCATCAGCTGTTATGCCGCCTCCAACGCCGGCCTTCTGCATGGCAACGGCTGCAGCTACGCTATTTGCATCCGTCTTCATCAGAACGACTTGCGTATACGATTCCGTCAGCGGAGGCTCATCTGCCGGTATTTTCTCGAAGCTGTACATCGGCAGAAGCCTCGCATACAGCCAATCAGCCGGCACCGCCGGCCTGTCGAATACGAGAACGCCGTTAATCGTGCCGCCCTGGTTTCCGCCCTTCACATGGGCATAACGGTTCATATTCAGCGTCATGCCCGGGTACGTGACCCGGTAGCCTGTAGGGCAGAGCAAAGCTAAGAGCAGCACTATCGTAATAAGTAAAACGAAGAGGCCTCGTCTCGGCAGCCACAGAAGCGTTAGACCTCCCTTCTTAGCGCCTGCACGAAGCTCCCCCTCTCGCAATAGCTTCGCCGCTCGCGCACGCTCCAGCCCCTCGCTGAGCAGCATATCCATAAAGACTAGCGGTGCCGCGGCGCCAATGACAACGAACAGCTGAAACAGCTTCTCCGGCGCAAGCAGCACATAGCCTGCCCCGATAATCCCGAGTCCGGCGGTTACAAGCCGCAATAGCTGCAATAAAATCGCAAAGCTCTTCCAGCTCCGCTGCTGCCATACCCCAAGCAAAGCGCCGAACGCCCAGCTGAGCGGAACAAGCGCGAGAGCATTGAACAACCGATCAATTATCTCGATCCATTGCATCCCGCTGCCGGTCCTAAGCGGCGCCGGGAGCCAAATCAGCTCTGCCGCAACCAAACAAGCAAGCGCCACGGCCAGTCCAAATAAGTAATAGCGTGCCGGCTTCAGCATCCGTTCTTCCTCCTAAGCTTCCTTAACCAGTATGTGCCGCAGCCGTTCGGGCCGATTATATTCCCCCTCATTTCGCATGATTGCTTCTATTTACGCAAAAACCCTACGAATAGAGCAATCGCAGGGTCCTGTTGTTTTGCTGTAAGTATGAAATGAAAATGGATGTTTATTTCTTGATAAAAGGCAGGGCCTTCTCGATCGCCTCATCCTCTGTTGCCGCCTTGACGTAACGGCCATTAATAAAAATGAATGCGTACCTTGCGCAAGGCCCGCAGTAGGACTTGCAGCCGACACGAACTTCCGCGTCAGGCACCAGCTTTTGCAGCTTCGGCACAACCGATTTCATCTTCATGTGCTTGCACTTATCACAAACCCGTATATCGTTAGCCATAATTCATCTTCCTATTTCAACCGGATACTTATAAATTCTAGTGATCGCCGTGGTTGCCCTTACTTGGATTCGTAACGGCAAAGCCTTCTTCAGGCACATAGAAGTAATCGATGCGAACGCCATCCAGAAATGCATTGCCCTTCTCCAAAATAACGTCGATCCCTTTGTCCGTCGTTACGACTTCGTCCTTTTCCGTTGGCTCGTCAATCCCCATGCCGTAATGAGCATGGTCGCCATGCGAGTGGGTAACGTAGACTCGCAGCATTTTACCCGCGTTTTCAGGCTTGTCCAGCTCTACTTGTATAACCTTTACTGCGTTTTTAGAAATTTTGCAATTCATCGTTTATCCAGCTCCTCTTATCGTTATGCCTTGCGGCAATAATCATAATTTCATATTATACTTGGTCTCCATTCTACGGGCAAACCATTCTGCGAGCAGCATCGTTACCGCGATATCGTCGATAGGCAAAAACGGTAACGGTAGCACGTCCGGCATCACCCAATAGAGCAGTACAGGCACGGAAAAAATCAGCTTGTCCAGCAGTGAAACTCTCTTAGAACGAAGCAGCTGAAAAATCCGGACAAACGTCCGCTGCCAGTGACGAAGAGACAGCAATTTGCGCATCAGAAATTCCACCTTTGCTGACCTTTTCCGATTATTATAACATAAGCACCCCCGTTTACCTACTTAGCGCAAGCGGCCGAAAGCCGCTAAAGACGAAGCGCCTCTAGCAGCAGCGGCTGCAGCTCTATATAAATATTGTCAAAATTACTCATCGGCAGCGGATTTTCACCGAACCCCGCTTCCACCGTAAATCCAGGCCTGCGGAACCGGTGGATGAACCAATCCTTATAGCCCGCATCGCTGCCAGCCAGCTTCACCGGCTTATAGCCGCTTACCCTACCAAGCCTTTCAGCCAGGTGCTCCGCCTCAGCCGGCTCGTAATCGCGGTAATTCCAATAAATTTCCCGTCCCTGCGTATGAAGCGCGATGACAGTATCGAATACCATCGTCTCCGTGAAACGAGCCATTGCGATCGCCTCCGGCTCGCTTAGCGGATAGGGCCCCGGATAGTCCCGCGGTGCAGGCCCCCCTATACCTCTGCGCTTGCACTCCTCCTCCCAAAACGCGGGAAATTGATCATTCAAATCAATGCCCCTAATGTTGGCCTTCCAGCCGCTGAACTGCCCGGAACCTCCGTTCCATTCAATCAGCTGTCGATGAAACGGATGCGATGGCGATACTCCTTGTTGCACGAGCTCCACACCATCGGGGTTAACCATCGGGACAGCCCACAGCGTCACGTTCCTGCAGAGATCCTCCACACGCTGACCGCTAATCTGCTCGCCGCTGCAATAAGCTGCGGACAAATCAGCAACGAAGCGCATAAGCAGAGCAGAGGTTATCCATTCGTTTGCATGAAAAGAGCCGTTCATATGAATAAGGCGCGGACCGCTGCCGCAGCGAAGCGCTATTAAAGGCTTGCCCATCACGCTCCTTCCGATGACATGAGCCGACAGAAACGGATATCTTCCCGACAGCTGCCTAACTCCCTCTACCAAATCGAGATAGCCATAGTTTTGTACGGAGTACATAACGATCGCCTCCAGCTGCGTGAATTTGTTCTATCATCGTATGCGCTGTTACATATGTCCTATGAGGCAAACGACAAAAAAAAGCCGAGCCCCTCACAGGACCCGGCTTCTATTCAAACGTTTAACTAATATTCGGCACTTGCCATACGACAGGCGTCATCTGGATGTGCTCACCCAGCCATTGCTGGGCAATCGACTTGAACAATAGCGGATTGCCGCTGCAAAAAAACTGGTGCAAAGGCACCTTGTCACCGCGCGCCAGCTTGTTTTTTTCCTGCAAAATCGTATTGATCTCCCTCGCCGTCTCGTCTGCCGAGCTGATCAGCTTGACGCTCTGACCCATCACCTCGGATATCGTATCAGCCAAAAACGGATAATGTGTGCAGCCAAGTATTAATGTGTCCATTGGAAAGTGCCGCAAATGACCGATGGAGCTGCGCACCGTATCATACGTTTCAGTGGAACGGAAATTCCCCTTTTCTACTAACGGTACAAACCCCGGACATGCCTCGCTGACCACTTGTACATTTGTCGACAGCTCTCGCAATGCCTGCTCGTACGCCCCGCTCTTGATCGTCGCCTCCGTTCCGATGACGCCGACACAGCCTGTTACCGTAAGGCCGATCGCTGCCCTGGCACCCGGATTAATGACGCCTACCACGGGAATCGTAATTCTTGAGCGGATATCGTCAAGTCCGGCAGCCGTTGCTGTATTACATGCTATAACAATCATTTTGGGATTAAACTGGATTAGGTAATCAACAATTTCTCTTGTAAAGCGAACGATCTCCTCCGATGAACGCGGACCGTATGGTGTCCTGGCCGTGTCTCCAAAGTAAATAATTTTTTCCCGCGGTAGTTGACGCATGACTTCCTTGGCAACGGTGAGTCCACCTACGCCTGAATCTAATATCGCAATCGGTTGCTGCACAAACACACCGCTTTCCTAAACAAAGTGTATTGAATCAAGTCAAAATAGCATATGAATACAGGCACAAAAACGTACCTACATCTTATCGCAAATTCGGACAAGGTTCAACGATGCGGCATGCCTGCATTCCTGTGCTGGCTGCTGATTATTTTTGGAATGACAAACTGTTCAAAGTCAGGCTCCTTCCCCGATCTGACGACAACCCATCGCCGAATCGGTTTAATCGCCCATAATTCTAAAGAAAAGGCAAACTGCTAAAGCCGCGGCTCCAACAGTTTGCCTTTTTTACTGCAGGCTGCATAGCCTTCAGTACTGTAAAATC
This sequence comes from Paenibacillus sp. Soil522, assembly GCF_001428245.1. Classification (GTDB taxonomy): domain Bacteria; phylum Bacillota; class Bacilli; order Paenibacillales; family Paenibacillaceae; genus Pristimantibacillus. Next base: position 172,331 of record NZ_LMRV01000024.1, on the reverse strand, counting down.
ATTTTTATTTACGCTTGATTCGTCATCCATTAAACCCTAAAACTCCTTCGATGCAGCCGCTTCTGTTTCTCCGGCTTCTACCGCTTTGATCGCGCTTGTTTCTTGTAAGCCGCCTGCTTCCGGTACGGCTACAATTATTTCCACCGAATCAGAAATCGCTTCTGTCTCCTCGGTGCCTTTGTTTCTTCCTCTTACGCTGCTTACGACGCTGCTAGCCGCTTGCTTCGTTTTGTCTGCGAATTGTGCCGCTTGATCTCCGATTTGCCTTGCAAAACGGCCAGTCGTGTCGCTCACTTGACCAGCAACCCGCACTGTCGTATCACTTACCTTCTGCGCCTGAGCCGAAATATCCTGACGCAGCTCCTTGCCAGGCTTTGGCGCGAGTAACAGTGCAGTAATCGAGCCAACAACTCCTCCAGCTAATGCGCCAAGCAAAAATCCTTTTGATTGTTTACGTGTTGACATTGTAGTCGCTCCTTTCGTTATTAGCGTGCTCTTCGTCTTCAGCTCTTTGCTCTTTGATCAGGATTCCGATTCGAATACGGGTTCATGTGTATCTTCAGCAGACGCTGCTGCCTTTCGGCTAGTTTGCCACAGCTGCCACGCAGTCATTCCTAGCTCAGCCCATTCAAGAGCTTCACCGACCTGCCGCTTCGTGTCGTACCGCTTCGCATGCTTCTCAGCAGATTCCGACAATACGGATGTAATGCGCTGGGCTGCCGATGTTGTATTCGCAATCGCTCCTCCAACCTGCCCTGCCGCCTCAAACAGCTTGCTCGCCGCTTGCAGCTGACGATGCATGACGCGAATCGTCTCCTCTGCCGGCTGCACGAGCCCGCCAAGCTCTAACGAAAGCTTATTCAAATCCTGCCGCATCGACTCAGCCGCAGTTTGCACTTGCCCCAGCCTGATAAGCGCTGATCGTAATGATAGCAGTATGCCCACCACCAAAACAACAAATGCACCTGCAGCTATCGCCGCGCTCCATGTTAAAACTATGCCCGTCATGCCCGTATCCCTCCTCCTCAATCCATTGCAGTGCTAATCGCGTGCGCTTCTAGACGAATGCCCACTTGCGTAATGACAGTATAAGCAGCATGGGCTTGTCATGACACACCGAAATGAAAATCGCCTATTCCCAAAACAAAGAAAAGGATGTCTCAACAAATCTTCTCAGATCTGCTAAAACATCCTATCGTTCTTCTATCTATTCCGTTAACCGATATGATAGCTGCATTTGCCTCCGCCCTTAGCCAAACATTCCGTACGTTCCACGGGCACATCAAGCAAGGATTTAAACAAGGAAAGCTCGCAGCCGCACGCCTGCTGGTACTTACCGGCAACCTGTGCGATCGGACAATTATACTCGAATAGCATATAGCTGCCATCGCTTTTTGTTTTAACTTCAGTCATGTAGCCCCCAGCATTCTGAATAGCAGCAAGCTCGCTTACCTTCTGCTCCAAGCTCTTGCCCGCCATACGCGGCTCATACCGTTCGAGCAGCTTCTTCTTACGGCCTTCAAACATCCGGTCAATAAGCGCTGCAGTATCCGGGTCATCCGCCAGCTCGCCGAGCAAATCGAGTGCAAGCAAATGATAATTTTTTGGAAAAAGCTCATCTGCCTGAGCCGTCAGCTCGTAAGCATGGAGCGGTCTGCCCATTGCCTGACGCACAGATATGACGTTGACGCTGCCTTCGCTCTCCAGCGTATACATATGCCGCCGAATTGCCATTTCCGTTAATTCGAGCTCACTCGCTATGTCGCCGGCGTTCATTCTGCCGCCTGTTTTCAGCAGCATCAATATACGCTCGCGCGTAGAGCTATCTTTTCTAGACTCTGCCGTCATGCCGGCAGCACCTGCCGCTTTCATCCGCTTCAACCCTTCACCACCTTTGCAGGCTTGATAGCGTCATTGTATCGTATTTTGACTTTTTCGTAAATCAAGCTAAACAAAGCTTACTTAGCAAGAACCTCTATTTGACAGCAAAAGCTCTTTTGCCCAGCTCTACAGCTCGCGTTCCAAATAGTCTTCAACCGATTGCTTGAAGGCTGGCAGCAGTGTGGATAGCGTGTGGGAAAGCGGATGAAGCTCCGTTCTCTTCCATACATAATAGTCCTGGACTAACGGCTTGCGCAGCTTTACAAGCTCGATCAGCGTTTTCTCCATGTCGCCCGGAAATGCGCCTGCTTCACCCGTAATTTCGATGATGTCCTCATAGCTGCTCGCATCCCGCAAAATAAACCCGTCGATGAGGAAGCTCCCGACATCCGTTACTGTTTCAACGGCAAGATGCAGCGCTCTCTCCTGTGCCAAACCTTCAAGCAACGTACCCTGCCAATTTGCGGCAAGAAACTGCAGCGCTGATGCGATTTCGGCAATCGATTGGAGCCGTACGGCAATTTGTTCGCGATTTACATAATACATCAATCAGTCGCCCGCTTTCAGCCTTGCTTCTTTTTTTTCGCCTTGCGTTTAAGCCAAACTACCATAATAATGCTGCTAAAAATAATGACCAGCAAATACGTCATCACTTCATAAACGTCTCTCATATCGCTCATAAAACGTTAACCTGCCTCTCAGCTTTCGAAGTCAACGCTGACGGAAGCTTCGCGAACTTGCGCCATATGCTCGATTATTTTTTTATGTACAGGGTGCACCTGATAAACCTCGAGCGCTTCCAATGATTCGAATTTCGTAATAAGCGCGATATCGTAAGAGCGTTCCGAATGCAGAACATCTATGCCCACTTCGATCGACCTCAATACTTCAATCTTGCCTTCCATATCTCTAAGTACCTGTGCGGTACGCGCTACGCTCTCATCACTGCCATCTTTAAGTTTAAAAAAAACGATATGAGTAATCATTTTTGTTTCCTCCTCTGATTTCGTTGCATGACTTTCGTCCTTTTGTCACATAATAACCTATGCAGTCGCATTACGGCAATCTTTAACGCGAAGGAGATCGGTACGTTATGCGCTATCCGGTTACAATTGTTGCTACATTAATTGGACTCGCAATCTGCTTGTTTAATTACACGGGCTATGACCCGCACAATTTTGTTTTTTTCATGTTCAGCATTCCCTCATGGGTCGTTGATTTATTTATTGACGTGCATGAGGTAAGCGTCCTGCTCATGTATGCACTTACAGTAATTACGTGGGCGCTGCTCGGCTTTATCGCCGACGTGCTCATCGCACGCGGCCGGGAAAGCGAGCGTCATCCCCGTTCGGCGCGATAGCTGTTCATTTCAACAAAAAGGAGCCTTTCGGCTCCTTTCGCATTTTTACAATCCGTAAATCGCTATAGCTTTAGGCTGCTTCAACGATTAGAGTGGAATGCATCGTTGTGTGTCCTTGCCCGCATGGAATAGAGCAATAGATCTTATATGTGCCTGGCTTCGTAAATTCCAAATCCGTTTCCGGGTGGTCGTTATCCAGGGCTACTTGAAGCTCGTCAATATGTACCCCGTGAATACCGCTTTTATTCGAAAGCTTGAGTCTGACTTTGTCTCCAACCTTAACTTTGTACTCTTCTTGATCAAATACGAAATCATTGGATGCTACTACCTTCAGTAAAGTCATACCCTCTGGCAGCGAGGCTGACTCGTCAACCGGCTTAGCAGGCAAGGCGAATGTGAGCAAATATAAGCCCAGCAACGACGCCGCTGCAAATAAAGTAAACATAATCCACTTATGCATTGCTATGTGCTCCCCTTTGCGATCATAATGTCTACCTCTTATATTACATAAGATCGTCCGAAGTTCTCAACCTTAAACTTCGGAAAGGGGAAAAGTTTTTTTGTTATTTTGACAAAACCATGAACAAATTCAAAATCAGCTGGACAAATACTGTTTTAATACGCGTTCGGACTCCGCCTTCACAAAACCCCACAGCATAAAAAAACGATGATGGTAGCCCCGGCAAACGTACTCGGCGTGCAAGCCGTCCGTTTCGCGCTTCTCCTCGTACACTTTAATGCCCGTCTCTCGAAACTGCTTTCTGATGGCAGCGAGCTCAAGCAGCACCCGGTCCTGCAAGCCGCGCAGCATGGATTCATAAAACCGCGGCAGCTTAATGGCTGAAGTGCCGATCACACGAATATCATGGTCCAAAATACGCATTACGATTCCAAGCAGCACGTAACGCTTCACCAGCACGAGCTCTTCCTCGGTCTGTATCGGCGGATGCGCAGCCGTTCTGACTCTGCCGCGAATTTCTTCCTCATTAGCGGCCATTGCCACCCCTCCAAACAAGAACATCTGTTCTTATTATAGCCAGCAACGACGATTTCATGCAAGTTAAATTGCGTATATCCAAAAGTTACTTCTTATCCTTAAGCACTTCGATTATTTTGCGGAGCCGCTCAGGAAGCGGCAGACCGATCCGGCCATAATTTTCCGTAATGGAAATCAGCTCGTTGGCGATATAGAAATAGATGGCGGCGCCCATCGTCACATTGCTCGTCTCAAGCAATATATCGATTCGATGAGCGAGCAAAATAACGAGCAGCATTAATCCTTTTCGAGTCAAGCCCCATGCTCCAAAAACGCTGTTCAAGCCTCTTCCTTCTTTGATCGATGCCGCGACCCCCGTAACATAATCGATGCCCATCGCAACTACTAATAAGGTAAGAGACTCCACCCAACTGCCGAAAGCAAATGTAATGACTGAACCAATCAGACCGAAAACGGAACATAGCCAAATTAAGGGCATTATTCATCACACCTCCTTCATTTAAATGTACAATATTATATGCATAAGAGGCGGTGGTTGTCCGTCTTCCCGCAAGCTGGCAGGCCGTATTCTATGAAGCAGATTTTTGACTTCAAATATTTTCATATTGGAAAATGCTAGGAAAGATAGTATGGTTTATAAAGCAATCATTTTGAGCGAGGGTGACAGGCATGCAAATATTTTTGAAACTTACGGTTAAGCTGCTTCGTCTAAACAATTACTTTGTCGTCTTGCTTACTTTATTGCTCGTATTAATCAGCTCTACGATTGCTTTCCTGCTTGAACCGGATACCTTTAGCAATTGGTTTAATTCGTTCTGGTGGGTCATGACGACGGTCGCGACAGTCGGATATGGCGATTTTTTCCCAAAGACGGTGCCCGGCAAAGTGCTCGCCATGCTGCTATACGTGTTCGGAATCGGTCTGCTCAGCCTGTTAATCGGAAAAATTATCGATTCGATCGCTGATCTTCAGCGCAGAAGAGAAGGTGGAAAATTGAAATTTCAAGGTCGGGACCATATTATCGTCATTAATTGGAGCAAAAAAGCGCAGCTGGCGGTTGAGGATTTGCTGGAGTCGGATGCTAAGGTGACCATTGTTATTATCGATAACAGCGATAAGCATCCATTTGATCAACAACGGGTCCATTTCGTAAGCGGCGATCCAACATCGGCTGACGTGCTTGAGCAGGCTAACATTCATTCGGCCCGTTCAGCGATAATTTTTGCCGATCCGCGTATTGATGATACCTCGCTCATCGACGGCAAATCGCTGCTGATCGCATCAAGCATTGAACAGGCGGCTCCCGCTGTCCATACGACGGTTGAAATTATACTGGAGAAGCATATTCTCAATTTCCGGCACGTACAAGTAAATGATTTTATTTTATCGCATGATGCCGTTTCCAGATTGGCCGTACGATCTGCACTAAAGGAAGGTAATGTAGATATTTTCATGCAGCTGCTCAGCAGAAAATATGGCGAGGACGTATTCGAGGTTGCCGTAGATCCGGGCTGGTCCACGTATGACGATGCTTTCCAAGCGCTGCTGCGCAAAGGCGCCACCCTTATCGCGGATCGCGCCGACATGGGCATTAACCGCAAGCTTGACGCGCTTATACCGGCCGCTGCCCGCTTATTCGTTATTTCTAATGACGAAACCATCACGAAGATTAGATCAGAGAGGCGGTAGTAACGATGAATAGCACGCTGACCTACTTTAAATGGTCGGAGGAAGAACAACGCGTAGAGCGAACCATTACGGAAGTCGATGTAACGCGTGACGACATTTTTGTTCGCAAGCTCGTAAATGCAACCGTATTCCGCAATAGCATGTTTGAGCATACGGCTAACGAATGCGAGGACGGCAAGCGCCATCATATTTATGCTAAGCCGTATAATGAATCCGGCGATATCGTATACGGGCAGGCGATTCGCGCCGCCCTTCACGAATACGTCACCATCTCCCCTTATATGGAAGTCGAATATTTGCTATGGAACGGCTACCGCTTTAATCCTTGTACGCTTGCGCAGCAAGCCCCGGCAAGCCCGCTGGCATTCGCTCAGCTTCTGCTTGACCATTATATTGTGAGTGATCAGAGAACCTATGAAACGATCTATACCATCTATGATATGGATCGCAGCAAGATCGTCGTTTTTTTGAAAGGGGTGAACTTATAGATGGGTGATGAGCAGGCACAGCAGCGGGCAGCCGGCAGAGCTTCAAAAGAGGCTGTTGCGGCAGCCGGAGCTAAATTTAAAGCGAACAGCCAGAAAGCGCTCGCTTTCGCCTTGATGCTAACCGTACCCGTCGCTCTCAGCGGCTGCAATACGGCTAATACTACAGATTGTGCGGACTACGACAATAACGGCTACTGCGATGATAACAGCGGCGGCAGGGGCGGCACTTATATTTCAAACGGCAAAAATTATAAAAAATCATCCAGCTACCAATCCGGCTCCAGCTCTTCAAAAGGCTTCGGCAGCTCCGGCATTAGCAGCAGTAGCGGAGGTTAAGCACGTGCAGCGCGTCATTCCGCTTTCACTGTCCCATGGCGAGCTGTTTCAAGGCGAGCTTGCCCGGCGAATTCCATACCATCGCATGTATGGAAAGCAATACTGCCTTCCAGCCGTAACGCTGTACACACTGGCTGAATTCGAGGAGCTTCAAGCCGCCTCAGAGCAAATCGACCGGATCTACACAAAATCGCTGCGGTTTGCGCAGCAGCATTTGCCTGATGCTTTTCTAATCGAACAATTAGGCATTCATCCCTCTCTGATCCCGGCGGCGCGTATGGAAACGCCTTCCCACGGGGTATCCCGGCAGGACTGGATCGTAACGGCGCAGGGGCTTAAATGTATCGAAAATAATACCGACACCCCAACCGGCATTCCGGAGACCGCTTTTCTAGGAAATGCAATCGTCAGCCGTTACACCGCTCATCGCTCCGCTTCAGAGAAAATGCGCGATGCGCTTAAGGACGCGTTCAAGAAGCTTATCGCCCATTACCGAAGCGAAGGCTTAACGGGAACGATCGCTTGCACCTGCTACGATTGGCATATTGAAGATAAATGCAATACGGAATATGTGATGGACGTGATTCGCGAGCTCGGCTATTCCGTCCTATTCGTACCGCTCGACCAGCTTGTTATCGTAGAGGGCGACGGCTTGTACGGCGACGGCGAACGCATCGATATTTTGTACCGCCTCTATCCGCTTGAATATTTGATTCATGATACAGGGGCGGACACCGGCCTGCCGATCGGTGAAGCGCTCATGGAGCTCGCCTTGCTCGGCCGGCTTGCGCTCATAAATCCGCCGCAGAGCATCATTACGCAAAGCAAAGGCTTCATGGCGCTCATCTGGGCGTTATATGAACGAAACGAGCACTCGCCGGACGTACTCGGCCATCCGCTTTTTGATGAAACGGAGCTTGAGGTCATTCGCACCTACCTTCTCCCCACTTATTTTGAGAATACGGTATTCATTCAGCAGCATATTCCTTATGTCGCCAAAAGCTACTGGGGGCGCGAAGGCAAGGGAACGGCTCTCTATTCAGATGACGGTACGCTGGAGTCTGAGGAATGGGGCCATCAGGATTATGGGGAAGAAGCGGATGAAACGAAAATGTATTACAGCGAGCAGCCAAAAATCTATCAGCAGCGCTTTACGATGGAAGAAACCGACGTAGATACCGACGAGGGTAAGTTCCATGGCTGCTTATTAACCGGCGTTTATGTAATCGGCGGCACCTTCGCCGGCCTGCTCCCTAGAGTCGGCGCCAAAATTACCGGCGATATGGCTTATTACTGCCCCGCCGCCATTAGAGACTAACCGCGGCATACGGAATAAGTTTTGCTTCACAAAACTTAGAGCCGATACTTCACAAAACTTTAAGTCGATGCTTACGAAGCAAGTTTTGCTTCACAAAACTTTGAGGAGGATCAATATGAATGAATTTTGGCAAAATGCCGCTAATGTTGGGATCGGCCTAGTTCTCCTGCTCATCATTTTAGGCGTGGGCGCTTTCGTATTCAGTAAATTAACCCGTTATAACGATTCCGAGGAAATTAACAAAGGCAATCAAGCAGCAGGAATGTATATGGGCAGCAAGCTGCTGGGATTGTGTATCATAGTCGCAATGGTTTCGTACAGCTCCCATTCATGGGTGTCCATGCTTATCTGGTCCGCCATCGGCATCACCATTCTGTGCTTGGTCTATCTTATATTCGATTTTCTTACGCCGCGCTTTAAAGTATGTGATCAGATTAAGCAGGGCAATCTTGCCGTTGCCCAGCTTCTCCGCTCCGTCATCATCGGCGTCTCCATCGTAATCGGTACGTTTCTGATGTAGCAGCGTCTGGCGCAATCAAAAGAAGGGCAACCATCCAGCAGCAATGTCTGCCGGGCGGTTGCCCTTCTTTGCTTCCTCTTATAAATGCAAAAGGAACCATCGCTATAGCTCGCGTGATTCCTTCGGTGTTTCTTATTCAGCTTTGCTTGCTTCTCCTGTAAAGTAGGTGTACGTTTGATAGTTGGATTGACGCCCTGCCAGCTGCCTCGCATAACATCCGGCGTCACGCGCCCTTGCTGCGCCAGCTTATGTCTTGCTTTTTTCGCTTTGCTAATGGACATAATTGTTGTCCTCCTATAAAGCAAAACTTACTTCGTAAGCATATGCTCGGTTTTGTGAAGCAAAACTTACTTCGTAAGCATATGCTCGGTTTTGTGAAGCAAAACTTACTTCGTAAGCTTTCACTCTCTTCCTTCTATTATACGTTGTAAGCGACATTTGCGATAGGTGCTTACAGCAGATGCAAAACAGAAAATTCCTTGCGAAGCATGGAAAAGACAAGGAGCTCTATGAAGTTCCCTTCCTCGATTTCGTATTCCCTTAATTCGCCGGCTTGCTTGAAACCGAGCTTAGTCAACAGCCCGATCGATGCAACGTTTGCAGGATCTACCTTCGCTTCGATGCGATTTAAATTCATGCTGTTGAAGCCAAAAGCTAGAATCGGTGCCGCCACTTCGCTCATGATGCCTCTACGCCAGTAGCTTGGAGCCAAATCATAACCTATCTCGGTACGGCCATACTCCTTCAAATAATGCAAAAAGCCGCAGGTACCGATCACTTTGCCTGAGCGCTTCTCCTCGATTAGCCATCTTATGCCTATTTGCTGTGTGAAAATCTCCATATGCCAATTCATTTCATGCCATGCCTCATCCTCGGCCGAGAACGGCAATAGCTGAGTATATTTCAAGACCTCCTCCTCCGAATAAAGCTCGAACAAATCGCGGGTATCCCGTTCCTCCGTTTTACGCAAAATAAATCGATCGGTTTCCATTTGAGGAAACGCATGAAATGAAAACGAAGATACTGACATGAATCCAGCTCCTTTGTTTATTTTAAGCTTCCGGGATGGACGCGTCGCTTATGCAGGCATCGTGCTGGATAATGGCAGCTAATAATCCTGGAAAGCGAATATTCAAATCCTCTGAGCGCAGCGTCAAAAAATGCTGGGTGCCTTGCTTGCGAACATTCAGCACGCCGGCCTCACGCAAGGTACGGACATGATGCGTCATCGTAGACTTCACGACCGGAAAATCAAAGTAGCCGCAGGATTGCTCGCCGCTCTTAGCAATAGCGTTAACAATGCTAAGCCGGATAGGATCACTTAACGCATACAGCACGGAAGTAAGCTCAATATCATCGCGATTGGGATGAAATAAAATTTTCAAGCGCATTCTCTCCTCTACTCTTCATACTTTCATTGCATTATAACACAGCCCATGCTATATTTTCATTGTACGATAATTATCGTACAATGAAAATATGACAAATATCCACTTTGGAGGTTCTATGAGAAACGCTACCGCTATTAACGCGTCCCCCTTAACCGCCGGGGAACGACCCGCCTTTCGAGACGGTCTCGTCATCCCTCTGCTAGGCTTAACCATTATTATTGTCATTATGAATACGATGATGTTCAATCTGGCGCTTCCCCAGGTGACAGCTGAATTCATGCTTTCCTCTTCAGCAGCCTCATGGATCATAACCGGCTATTCCATCGTCTTTGCCATTTCATCCATAACCTACAGCAGGCTCTCCGACTTTGTTCCCATTCGCAGATTGCTGACAATTGGATTAATGGCAATGGGCGGCGCTTCTGTGCTTGGATTTTTTAGCCATCATTATGTGCTGCTGCTCGTTGCGCGGCTCATTCAAGCATCAGGAGCAGGCTCCGTTCTTAGCTTAACGATCATACTAAGCACAAGATTCATTCCGCTCTCCAGGCGCGGCAAATCGATGGCGCTCATTACTTCCGCAGCATCGCTCGGCCTTGGTCTCGGGCCTGTTATCGGCGGCGCGATTACGCAATATCTGGGCTGGAACGATCTGTTCATCGTAACCGGCATCTCGCTGCTTCTAATCCCTCTGTTCCATCGTCTGCTGCCGGATGAAGCTGTAAGTAAAGGCTCCTTCGACATCATGGGCGCGGCATTTATCGGAATCGGATCAACCGGAGTGCTATTGTTTATTACGAATCATTTTTGGATTGCGCTAATTGGCGGAATCACCGCGCTCATTTTATTTTGGATTCGAATTAACCGCGCATTGAATCCGTTTGTTCAGCCTTCATTGTTCCGTAATAAAAGGTATATACGCCTCATTACGCTCGGCATCATATCGTACATTAACAATTTTTCAACGCTGTTCTTGCTGCCGCAGATGCTCATTCACTTATTCAAGCTGACGCCCGGCCAAGCCGGACTCATTATTTTCCCGGGGGCTCTCGTTGCGATGCTGGCCTCCAATCGTATTGGCAAAATAATTGATCGCTACGGCAACAGCATGCTGCTTCGTCTCACCCCGTGGCTTTTGCTGACTGCCGCCATTTCATTCGCCTTATTCGCAGATCGTTCCATCTACGTTGTCATGGTCGTTTATATGCTAATGAGCGTAGCGTTCTCTACCTTAAATTCCAGCGTTTCCAACGAGTTATCGCGAATTTTGCCAGGCGAGCATGTGGGCGCAGGAATGGGCTTGTTCCAGCTATTGCAATTTATTAGCGGTGCTTTCAGTGTCGCGATTAGCGGCATCGTATTATCCGCGCAAAACACGCTTCCGCTTGACCGTTCATTCTCGATTATTTTCTGGGGCATGGGCATCATTGCCGCTTTGGCTATTGTAGTTTCTTGGCTGCACTACGCATCTTCCAGTCCTCAGCAGCTTGGAGACAACCAGCAGCTTTAAGCTACAAAATATGCTTCAGCGCCTCCTTCTTGCTTAGCGGGGAGAGATCCGTTTCTTTAACAAACCGGTGCACAAGGGCTGCATCGGTTTTTGCATATTCCCGAAGCGCCCAGCCGATTGCCTTGCGTATAAAAAACTCGCTCTCGCCCTTCGTACGGCGTATGTAGTCAAATAACCGCTCCGTATCGGTATGCTGCTTATATTTTAACTGAAACAATATAGCGGTCCGGCGCAGCCAAAGATTTTCCGAAACAATCCAGCGCGCCGTATAATCCGCAATTAATTCCGGGTATTTCGACAGCTGGTAACCGACTAAATGCGCTGCCAAAAAATCAACCGTGTCCCACCACGATTGAGTCGTCACCCACCGCTCCAGCACATCGATATGCGGCGGCTTCGCCTCCTTGCCGTATTTCTCAAGCAAACCCATCGCCACATAATGAAATTCACGCTCCATCAGCTGCCACAGCTGCTCTGCGGTTTGAAGCAGCTCCTCGCCCTGCGGCTTTTCGTTCTGTTTCCAAAACTCCCGCAGCAGCTGCTTTCGCTCAGGCGTCTTAATGCCCAGAAATACGAACTGGTTGCGCATATACGCCTCCATCGGCTCAGCAATCTCGGGATTGGCGTGCTCTCTAAATTTTGCTTCCAGCGCATTTGCAATTATATTCATAGGACAGCAGCTCCTTTTCTTTGACCATAGCACAAAGCAGCCCCGGCCATCAATGACGGTCAGAGCTGCTTATCCATTATTATTGCTATTTGATCCGGATTCCAACTGCCGCCTTCACGTCACTCCCCCGACTTCTTGCGTACCCGATACAGCATCGTGAAATCGAATGTCTCGATTGCCGTAAAGGGGATCGTCAACGCGTTCAATGGTTCAAGCGGAACCGTCTCCATGCCGAGCACGCCATCACGTTTATCAAGCTCATATTCCAGCAACTGCTCCAACCACGAGAACATCGTTTCATAAACGCGCCACATATGTGCTTCATCCCCATGCACACGGGCGCTGACACACAGCCCTCCGTTAATCTCCAACGCCTCTACGCCATCCGGGATATTGCCGAACTCCCGAACCATTAGCCCGACCCAGAGCGTGTCGACTTCCTTGTCCCATTGCTGCTGTGGAATAAACACATAAGCCGAAGGCCCTGCCGCTAACCGCGCATCATCAAGCGGAACATGCTCCGTCAGCTTGCTCCACGCCAATCGAGTCCCGCTCTTGTCCGGCGTCATCCCCGTCCGTACTGCCAGCGCCTTGAATGGCGCCACTTCAACCAGCTCAACCGCTATCGTCTCTTGCAAAATAACCCTCTCCCCACATCCCCGCTATTAACAGCGGCGCAATTGGCGTCAGTTCAGAGTTTCCTCTGCACCATCGTCTATACCCTCCTTGGCTTATTTAGCGCGAATAGGAAAATAGATGTCAATTTCGCTATTCGGGTCGTCCGGCTGCGTGTAGCGCTGGTCATAAAACTCAAATTCATATTTGCCGGTACGGGTGCCTCCGTCGTATTCGTAAGGGCTGTTCGGCAGCCAATGCCCCCAAAAATGCCCGAAAACATCGCTAATGCCGTCAAGCGGGCCGCGGGAAGTCAGTACGATATAGCGCGCAGCCGGCACTTCCATTCGTATCATGCCCTCTGGGATGTCTCTGTCCTGATAGATCTGCACAGCGGCTGTATACTCGAATGGCGCGCCGGGCAAGTTATCCGGGTTTTGCAGCATGAGCCCGAAGCTTCGCCAGCCGAGCTGACCCGGAATTTCCGGAATACGCTTGCCGAATCGCTCCCACAGCTTGGCGATGGCGTTTTCAGATGGCGGTAAAGTTGAATCAAATTGAATCGTTTCGGTCATGCCGACGACGCTAAAGGCAGGTTTCTCGATGATTTTGGTTTCAATAATCATAATCGGTCAATCTCTCCTTTTAAGTTACTTAAGAAACGTTTCTTTTATTATTTCCGCATGCTTTTGAACATTCCTGCCCTTGTCTGAGAAAAAGTTCCAATTTACTCCGGCAGCCGTGTGTCTTCAATCTCGGCATATCTAAAAAAGAGCCTTCACCGCTGCAACGGCAAAGACTCTTAATCATTATGATCTACGGATTGTTCTTGTTCTTTATCAAAACAATTGAAGCAAATTAAATGTTTGTCTTCTAATACTACTCCGTTAATAAATCCATCATTGCAAAAAATTTGCTTTTTACATTCCTTGCAGCGGCCAACAAGCTCCTGCAATAGGATTACCTCCCCAGTTGTAAACTAGCTCCTTCACTACTGTTATCGGTTAGATTTCTGAGTCTGCAAGGTTACTTTTTTCCGCTCTTTCGGTTTAGAAACTTGTAGATAATAAAACAAATGATTATCATTGCAACAACAGTCAGCGGCCAGTTCATGTGAGCTACCACAAAGTAATTATCATGATATTGAAAATCTTCCGGAGGATGGGACAAAGCATAAAAAAATGAGATCACATAACCGATTGCCATGATACTTACAGTAGCGAAAGCTGCTATTATAAATACTTTTAACTTCAACAAAATTCCTCCATTTTACGTTGCATATACCCGCAATTCTTTATCAGCAGGAAATATGCGTCTACTTAACTCTGAACCATACTATTCCATCTTATTAGCATATAATCCTGCCAAATTGCCGAAAAGACCTACCGACAGTTCGGCAGGTCTTCTCCTGAAGTATCCTTCGAAGTTTTTCTGGAATTTATCGCCATAAAGAACGTATCTGTAAGTATCCTAATCCATTTTCTCATCATCCGGTTGCTGGTTGTCTCCGAACGTTCGCTGAACGTTATCGACCATCTCCTCTACCGCACCGCTGACCAAATCCAAAGGGCTGGATTTCTCATTGTCCTTGGGCGTGTTGACTCCTGCTACAGTATTGGAGGTTTCGTTATATATTTCCTTATATTCATCATGGTCTGGTGTTTCCTCACTCATATGACTCACCACCTTTATCGTAACGGTATGGCCCTATTTTACCCCAAACTACTGTATTAAAAACGGGCATACTAATTGCTCAAACGATTACGGTTTATTGGCTTTCCATATATATCTGTATTCTTTAATACTTAGTTTACCGTTAATCATGTTCTCTTCAATCTTCATTTCTAATTCCTTACTTAATGAAGGGTCAGTATAGTCTGGATTGCCGGGCATTCCTGAAATAAACTTTGCAAATTCAGTCTCATTTGGAAAATAGATAACAGCGCTATTGAACTCTTCAATTTGAATATTTATAAATCCATTATTATGTAATCTTTCTTTAACGGTTGTCAAAGCTCCGGTGTGTATTCCGAATACCGTGCCACCGGAGCAAAGTATTCGACTATGATTTATAATAGATGTTGGTCCTCGTCTGTCATAAATGAAATCAAATTGCCCGTTACTAAAAGGCAAATCAGCCTTAGTCGTAGCGTATATAAAATCTACATTATTCACTTTACTATCTTGCTTAATTGATTCAGCGATTTTAATCATTTCAATTGAATTGTCAAATCCTATAATCGATTTAGCATGTCGTGACATCTTTATTGTGAAATCCCCATGCCCGCACCCTGCATCTAAAACTGAATCAAATGCAGGCAGCATACCCGCTAGTCTTTCTTCATATATTTGCTCTGCGGACACTCCATCGATTGTAAATACGGCATTGCTTCGATATCCGCCATTTCTTCTAGCGATCATATCGTACCACTCTACTCCCATGAATCAATCCTCCAAATTGTCAACGATCTCTTTTGCAAAGCTCCATAACACAATATCATAATTTGGTTATTGATGGAATGAAAGCAAATACTAGTTTCCAGCCTAATTCTTGCGACCAAAAATAAGAGGAGCTGCGCAAGCGCACTCCTCATTAATCGTTCTACTTCAAACGTAAGCTATACATTTTTTCGGGAGACACCTGCTTGGATAAACAGAAGATCATAAGTGGCGGCGACGCCTCCCGGTATGCTGAACTTATTCTCATACTCCTTATACATGCCGGCGAACAGCTGTCGCGTGCTGAGGCCGCGCAGAACTGCCGCTTCTGAAGTGCTCGCTCCTACCGCTTTTACCGAGTGAAGAAAATCTCTTGCGGTAGCGTATTTTTCCGTTTGAATCGAATTTTCAAATTGGATTGTGGAGAAGCCTGCTTCCTGAAGCAAGCTTTGCCACTCGCCCGATGATTGAAACGACAGCCCGTGCCGCTGAGGTTCAATTCCGCTGGCTCTATAAACCGCATTAAATGCTTCATGAAGCTCACGAAACGTATCTGGACCGAAGGTTGTGAACACCAGTAAGCCTTCAGCACGAAGCAGCCGCCGAAGTTTCCCTAGCGTTTCGCTCGGACGGCTCAGCCATTGAAAGCAAGCGTTAGCGACGATGATATCAAACGATTCTGCCGAAGCATCGGACGCCCACTTCTCAACATCCGCAAGCAAAAAGCGAACCCGGGACGAGCTGCTGCCGCATTCGTTAGATGCCTTGACACGCTGCTCAGCAACCTCTATCATTGCAGGCGCAATGTCAAGCGCAGTAATGGACGCGCCTGGCCAATCGTTAACCAGCATTTCGGTTAACGTCCCCGTACCACAGCCGATCTCAACAATGTTTAGCTTCGTTGTTTCTCCGTGATCCATAGCCTTTAATAATTTTTTTGCAAGATTGTCCGCCATGATGCGCTGCACGTGGGCATGCCTATCATACGAGCCGGCTGCACTCCGGTTAAATTGTCGTCGAATAGCGTTTTTCCTGCTGCTCAAGCCACCATCTCCTCAACGCTTCAGCTATGTACGCTTCCCGTCCTACAAACGGTGCGTGACCGCAGCCGGTTAATGATACCAGCTCCGCATGCGGCAAAAGCGACTCCAGTTCTTCCGCAGCGCCGATAGGACAAATATTATCCTCGGTTCCGTGAATAAGAAGAGCCGGGCACTCCATTTCCGTCAGCAAGGAGAGGCAGTCCTCGCTTCGTAAAATCTGAAGACCGGCGATTAGCGCCGGGGTTGTCCAGCTTCCTGCCGGCGGAAGACTTGCACCGAGGCCAGCTTCCCATTCCGTTTCTGTAATCACGCTCTGCCGAAATTTGGTTTCTGCTTCCTGTCGGTCTTTCATCAGGCTTTTGATCATTTGCCTGACATGGGTATCCGGCCAGCCGCGGTCCTTCTGTTCTTTTGGACGGGTAAACCTGGCAGTCCCCGCGAGCAGCAAAAGACCGTCCGCTCCCGCTTTTTCTGCGAGTCTAAGTGCCAGCAGCGCTCCAAGCGACCAGCCTGCGATCAATAGCGGACCTTTGGAAGTCTCTCCTGCATGCGGCGATAGATCATCTCTTGCAGCCCGTTCGGTCAGCTTTAGCATTTCCTCTGGCGTATCTGCCGTGCCGTAATAATCGACAGTAATATGATGAAATTCCGGTAACAATGAATGAAGCCGGTCGAAGACTGTATTCGGAAAGCTCCATCCGGTTAGCCACAAGATGGTACCGGATTTCTCCTGCTGATTTGTGAAACAATCTCCTGAAAAATGAGCCGATACCGTCATGGACTCACCACTCCCAGCCGAAGCCCGATATGATGAATTCGGACGACAGCATCGTTCAGTTCCTTTTCGGTATGAGCAGCAGATAAGGAGAAGCGAATTCTCGCTGTTCCCTCAGGAACAGTAGGCGGCCGGATGGCCACCGCTGCAATACCTTCGCCTTCGAGCTCTTTACTGAAACGAAGGGCCAAATCGTTATCGCCGATGATCACCGGTACGATAGGAGAGTCCCCGGAACCAACGTCAAAGCCTGCCGCAAATAACGAGGATCGGAACAATTGGCCAGCAGAAAGGAGCCGCTCGCGGCGCCAATGATCGGCTTGTACCAAGGCTAATGACGCTGAAATACCGGCTATAAATGAAGGCGGCAGCGCCGTTGAATAGATGAGCGGCCTTGCCTTGTTGATTAGCCAGCGAATTAATGTTCGGCTGCCGCACACATATGCGCCGTAAACACCGAATGATTTGCTGAACGTTCCCATATGCACATCCACCTCGTTCTGCAGACCAAGCTCATGGCATAATCCCTCGCCCCGTTCACCGTAAATCCCCCCGCTGTGCGCCTCGTCCACCATCAGCATCGCTCCGTACTCATGTTTGAGCGAAACGAGCTCGCGCAGGCGTGCCTGGTCACCGTCCATTGAGAAGATAGCATCCGTGACAATCAGCTTGCGTCGTTTATCACGGTGCTTGTGCAGCAATACCTTCAAATGCTCCATATCGTTATGCCGGTACCTTGCATGCTCTGCGCGGCTAAGTATAATGCCGTCCACAATGCTCGCATGGTTTAGCTGATCGCTGAAAACCACATCGCCTCGACCCGCGAGCGCTTGAATAACACCGGAATTAGCCATATAGCCGTTTGCAAAAACAAGCGCCGCTTCACTATTCTGCCACGCTGCCAGCGCTTCTTCGAGACGGCCATAAGGCGGCCGGTTGCCGGTCACCAGGCGTGAAGCGCCGGAGCCTCCCCCTTCGGTAAGCAGCGTTTCGCGAATCGCTTCAATAATCGCGGGATGCTGCGCAAGCCCAAGGTAGTCATTGGAAGCCAGATTCAGCAGCACTCGCCCTCCGCGCACCGTATAACCAGGACAATCCGGAACCGGGCCACTGTCACACAAGAAGCGTTCCAACGATGCGTCAGCCAATTGCTCAAGTTCTTTTTCCATCCAGTTCATGGTCACTACCGCCTCTTAAAGGGCATTTAATTCAATCTCAAATCCCAAATCTTCGATCATAAGATGATCAGACGAAATGTCTTGGCCCGCAGTCGTTAAATAATCGCCTACAAAAAGTGAATTTGCGGCGTACAGCGACAAAGGCTGCAGCGTACGAAGATTGACCTCGCGGCCGCCCGCGACACGAATCTCTTTAGACGGGCAGATGAACCGGAACAGCGCCAGAACCTTCAATGCTTTCATAGCCGGCGTGCGGCCTGCATTTTCCAAAGGAGTCCCTGGAATCGCATTCAGGAAATTCATCGGAATCGAATCCGCATCGAGCTCACGGAGGGCGAAAGCCATTTCAACGATTTCTTGATTCGTTTCACCCATACCGATAATAACGCCGGAGCAAGGGGACATGCCGTATGTTTTCACCTTCTCCACTGTTTCAACACGCTGGTCGTATGTATGAGTTGTAGTGATAGACGGGTAGTTCGCTTTGCTTGTGTTCAAGTTGTGATTGTAACGGTGTACGCCGGCTTCCGCTAAACGTTCGGCTTGACCGTCCTTCAAGATGCCCAAACAAGCACAAATTTTGAGCGGCATGGTGTCACGGATTTCTTTAACCGCATCCACTACTTGATCCAGCTCCTTCTCAGTCGGGCCTTTCCCGGCCGCTACAATGCAATAAGTCCCTGCTTTGCGTGCCATAGCCTCGCGCGCTCCTGCAAGCAGCGTATCTTTGTCGAGCAAAGTATACTTTTGAACCGGCGCCGTCGATACGATAGATTGCGAGCAGTAGCCGCAGTCTTCGGGGCACAAGCCGCTCTTTGCGTTGATGATCATGTTCAGCTTCACTTTTTTACCGTAAAAATGCTTTCGCACTTGAAAAGCGGCCTGCATCAGCGGAAGCACCTCATCGTTGTCCGCTTCAAGCACGGCAAGCCCTTCTTCAACCGTTAAGCTTTCGCCATTAAGCGCTTTTTGAGAAAGCGCAGACCATTCCAACTTTGCTGCATTTGTACTCATCATCCATCATCCTCCTAAGATTGAACTGCTAATGTCTGTTTGATCGTTGTTAATTGGATCATTTCTCGAACCGTGTCGATCAACGTTTCCGTATTCGTTTCGTCATGCAAGCGCGGAAACCGTCCGAGAAACGTTATGCCGCTATATCGCTCAATCAGCTCTGCGTTCGTTGCGATGCTCGGGTCGTCATGTATTTCGGCCGATTCGCCGTCGTTTAATATAAAGCCTATGATCGGAATGTTGTACTGCCGCAGAAACGACACGGTAAGAAGCGTGTGATTAATCGTGCCGAGTCCAGATCGGGCTACGATCAGAGCCGGTAAACGGAGCTCCGAGATCAAGTCCGCCACAAGGGCATCGTCGGTCAGCGGAACCGCGACGCCCCCTGCCCCTTCGATGAGCAGTGTTTCGTACCGGTTCATTAACGGTTCACCAGCGGTAACAATTTCCTGCATGGTTAAAGTTAACCCCGCCTGCTTGGCGGCGAGCAGCGGAGTAAGAGGAGCGGCAAATGTATATGGAGCCACCGCCTCGGCCCGCTCATTTATTCCGGTGTATTGCAGCAGACGTTCTGCGTCAGAAGCTCCACTGCCAAGAAGCGTGCCGGACTGCACGGGCTTCCAGACGCCGGCATTCAGCCCCTGTGCGCGAAGGGCAGCGGCAAGAGCTGCCGTAACGACGGTTTTCCCGACACCGGTGTCCGTACCTGTCACAAATAATCCGCGTATCTGATTCATTTCATCAAGCCGCCTTCAGTGACGCTAACAATCGATTCCGCCAAAATATCCGTCATGGCATCAAGCTCAGCTTCTGTACTGGCAAGCGGAGGAATGAACACGACGACATTGCCAAGCGGCCTCGTAAGCATGCCAAGCTCCCTCGCCCTTTGGCTCGTGCGTACGCCGATTCGTTCTGCCCAATCGTAAGGCTCGCGCGAAACCTTATCGCGCACGAGCTCGATGCCGATCATCAGCCCCTGCTGCCGGATTTCGCCGACATGCGGACGATCCTTAAGCGCTGCAAGCTTTTGCGCTACAAATGACGCCTTCGCTTGCACTCCTTCAACCATGCTGCGCTCTTCAAACAGCTTCAAGCTGGCCAAAGCTACGGCACAGCCAAGCGGATTGCCCGTAAAGGAATGACCGTGGAAAAATGTTTTCTGCTCGCGGTAATCGGCATAAAACGCGTCGTACACCTCATCCGTCGCAAGCGTTGCTGCCACAGGCAAATAGCCGCCCGTAAGGCCTTTTCCGATTACCATCAGATCAGGTGCAACGTCCTCGAGATCGCAAGCGAACATAGCGCCTGTCCGACCGAAGCCAGTCGCTACCTCGTCAGCGATGAGCAGTACGTTATACTCGCGGCACAGCGCAGCCATCTCGCGTAAACAGCCCTGCGGCATTACAATGATGCCGCTGGCCCCTTGCACAATCGGCTCTACGATGAGTGCAGCGATCTCATCTGACCGCGTCTCAAGAAGATGACGCAATGCCGTTAGTGTTTCTTTCTTCGCTTCAGCGGCACCGCCTTCATGGCGATAAGCATACGGATAAGGAATAACGTGGGATGGAAAAAGCATGGGACGGAACACGTCATGATAGAGCGGAATAGCTCCTACGCTGACCGCACCGATCGTATCCCCATGGTACGCTTGCTTCATTGTGATGAACGTCGTTTTACCTCTTACCCCGCGATTGTGCCAATATTGAAATGCCATTTTGATCGCAATCTCGACGCCGGTTGCTCCGGAATCGGAGTAAAAAACTTTATGTAAGCCTTTTGGAGCGATCCCCGCCAGCTTCTCCGCAAGCTCAATTGCCGGTACATTGGCCATCCCGAGCAAAGTAGTGTGGGCGACCCGTTCCAGCTGGTCCGTTATCGCTTGATTCAACTCCGGCACGTTATGCCCGTGTACATTGAGCCAAACGGATGAGAAGCCGTCATAATAAGCTCTTCCCTGGACGTCATAAAGCCGGACGCCTTCGCCCCGTTCGATGATGAGCGGATCAGCGTCATTATAGTCTTTCATTTGCGTAAAAGGATGCCATAAGTGAGCCTTATTAAGTGCAGCAAGCCGTTCGTATTGCGGTGTCATAAACTATCACCATCCGTTAATCATTTCGATTGTTAACCAAGTTTCTAATGTAATGGTTAACAATTGAATGTAGCCATTCTAGCAGACCAGGCCTAGCGGTGTAAAGAGCCAGCCCGCATCTCACATGTTATTTAAGCCAGCGTCTCCCACTTTGCCCACATTTCCTGAGGATTCAATTCGTAAATGTCATTCTCTCTAAACATGAATTGATGCATAATGAATTCCCGGCGTATCGTGGCAAAGTCGTCATGGAAGCCTCTTATAAACTCGTTTATTTCCTTTTCCGTATACCGCTGGCCTCTCGAAAGCTGCGACACGATATGCTGGAGCGCGATCAGCTTTTTCTTATGCTGAGCCGGCATATGCTTCAACTTTCCTTCTGCCGTAAAGAAATTTTTGATGACAGAATCCTTCAAGCGCTTGCGGCTTTCCTCCATACTTTCCGCCTCCCCGTCTATTCCCGCATTCCGATAAATGAGCTGCTCTGTGGCACTGGCATTGCTTTTAATAAAATAGTGGTTCAGCGAAAAATAAATGGTATTCTTGTCTCTGCGCTCATTAATTAAGCTAGCTTCCCTTAATTTAGTCGCATGATGCGTAATCGTAGCAGGCGTAACGCCTAATTTCTCTGCCAGCACCTGCCCGTTAAGCTCGCCATCAGCCAGCATGATCATTATTTTGATTCTCGTTGTATCTGCTAGCGCCTTGTGATACGCCACAACCTTATCCAACTGCATGCTATTGCCTCCTTCTTCAGAAATTGATTTAAAGTTTATCTAATTAGATGTAAGTTAAATTAGATGATAATGCAGCGCCATCGATTTGTCAATTAATGAAATACCGGAACCATAACTGACAGGCTGATCACCTGTCAGTTATAGACTAATAGCAAAGTACGATGTCTATTTCTATAAATCATTAATTCTCCGAATACAAATTGTCTTCGTCAGCTATGCTTTGAATGTCCTCCGAGCTGATGCTTATGTAGCCGTAGCCGTCTGCCTGCTGCCTCTTTAAAGCCTTCTCTTTGAAAAACCTCGGGCTGCCCTCACCGGCATCCTCGTCGTAAACGAGCAGAATGCCGTCCGTCTTGCGGAACAACAGCTCGTCCCGCGCCGTAAACTGCCAAATCCCGTTATATGGCTGGTTGCTGACCGCGGCATAATAATCGACCCCATTTAACACCTGCTGATAAAATTCCTTTTTATCGTCCTTCCACTTTTCTTCCGGGTTGCTGTAAGCCGTAATAATCGAAAGCTTAAGATGAGGATATATTTCCTTGAGTGCGATGGCGACCTCGCAGGCCCACAGATCAACGCCATACTGGCCTGGGGTAATGATCCATTCGAGTCCGTCTTCTATGAGCGGAATCAGCTTGCCGGTCAACGCTTTTTTAATATAAATGATGCCCTCATGCTTCTGGCTGAAAATATTAAGCTCATGCGCGCGATAGCCTGTAACGAGTAGATTTTTCATTTGTTCAACGCCTTTTCGAATAATTAAGGTTTACATCTCTCCAGTGTATGCTATAGTAGAAAAAATACAATTTTAATAATTACCTAATAATTTCACTAGGGGAGTTTAACGGCTGAGATGGGGCGCATAGATGCTCCGGACCCTTGGAACCTGATCTGGATCATTCCAGCGGAGGGAAGTGGAGCAGAAGCTTTCATTCATGTGCGCAAGCCTTGTTGAACGTTAGACCCTTCATGACCCTTCATTTCCCTTCGGAAATGGGCGGGTCTTTATTTGTTATAACGCAAAATACGATTGAAGGAGATAATGAGATGAAAATATATAAAGCGTTAACGATTGCAGGCTCAGATAGCGGCGGCGGCGCAGGTATTCAAGCCGATCTGAAAACCTTTCAAGAGCTCGGCACATATGGCATGTCCGTCATAACCGCGGTTACTGCCCAGAATACGCTTGGCGTTCAAGGCGTCTATCCCATGGAGGCGGCGGCCATTAGAAGGCAGCTTGAATCGATTGGCGAGGACCTGGAGCCTTCCGCTCTAAAGACGGGCATGCTGTTTAACGGAGAAACCATAGAGATCGTGGCCGCCAAAATAAAACAGTATAAGTGGCAGAACCTGATCATTGATCCTGTCATGGTAGCCAAAGGAGGCTCTTCTCTGCTTCAGCAGGAAGCCATTCAATCGCTCATCAAGCATTTGCTGCCGCTCGCGCTCGTGACTACGCCTAACATTCCGGAGGCAGAGCTGCTCGCGAGGATGCCTATCCGTACGCTCAGCAACCGGGAGGAAGCAGCCAAAATCTTGTATCAAATGGGCTCCCGTTATATCGTCATTAAGGGCGGTCATGATACGGGCAGCGAACGGCTTGTCGACCTCATTTATGATGGGGAGCGATTCGACTATTTAGAAAGCAAGCGCATCGATACCCGCCATACTCATGGTACCGGGTGCACCTTCTCGGCCGCGTTAACTGCCCTAATCGCGCAAGGAAATTCAGTACCGGATGCGATTAGAACGGCCAAAGCCTTCATTCAAGCTGCCATTGAAGATCAGCTCGGGTTCGGCGGCGGCCATGGGCCTACGAATCATTTTGCGTATCAGCGCAGGCTGCGCGGCGGGATCCATGACTAGATCAACATGCCCTCTCCGGTACGATTCCAAAGCTCGTTAACGATGCCGCCATGCTGCAAAGCAGTACGTTAAGCCGGATAGCGGCCTAGACTTTAGACGGGCAAAAAAAGGACACCTGCGGCAGGTGTCCCTTTTTATCATCGATGCAGCTTTGATCGTTATCTAGCGATTATCCACTTTCTCCGGGTAGAGATCATGATTCATGAGGCGATGCTCCGCTATTTGCTCGTATTTGGTGCCCGGCTGCCCCCAGTTGCAATAAGGGTCGATGGAAATGCCGCCGCGAGGCGTGAACTTGCCCCATACTTCAATATATTTCGGGTTCATGAGCGCAATCAAATCATTCATAATGATATTCATGCAATCCTCGTGGAAATCGCCGTGATTTCGGAAGCTGAACAGATACAGCTTAAGCGACTTGCTCTCTACCATTTTCGGACCGGGAATGTAAGAAATATAAATAGTCGCAAAGTCCGGCTGCCCCGTCATCGGACAAAGGCTTGTAAACTCCGGACAATTAAACTTTACGAAATAGTCCCGGTTCGGATGCTTATTATCAAACGCCTCCAAAATTTCCGGCGAATAGTTGAACAAGTATTTCGTTCCTTGATTGCCGAGCAGCGTCACGCCGTTCAGCTCTTCCTTGCTTCTTCCTTCCATGCCTTGTTCGCCCCTCCTGCTATGTTTTTATTAGACACCCTTCTTATTGCCCCATACCCAGGTATGAAGCTGCGGGAGCACGTGAACCCGATTCAATTCAGGATTCGGCATAACCTGCCCGATCAGCCATTCATAGCGCTCCACCAAATACGGAAGCATAAGCCGCGGCTCCGTTTCCTGCAAATTGCCGTTGCCCGCCTGCAAATAAAACGCAACATGCGGATAGCGCTGATGAACACGGGTCGCGTAAACGAGATCCCCGTCATCGAATACGACTGTCTTCAGGCTAAATCGTGTTGCCCGATCGCCCAGCTTGGCTACGATATCGTCGAGTACCGTCCAATCCGTCTCCATCCCGGAGCTTGGCGGCTTAGGCGATAAAGTCAGCTCGTCAATCGACCAAAACCAATCCTGCCAGCGGCTGCCTTGCGTCTCTAGAGCGACGCTTATGCCCCGCACATGAAGCTCTTCAATTAATTCGCCCAGCTGGGGCAGCAGCGCGGGATTGCCGCCGGAAATAGTCACATGCTCAAATGCTTTGCCGCCGATTTCCAGTAATTGCTCTATAATTTCATTCGCCGTCAGCATGCGAATATCTGCTTTGGCGCTGCCGTCCCAAGTAAATGCCGAATCGCACCAGGAGCAGCTGTAGTCGCAGCCTGCGGTACGGACGAACATCGTTTTCCGGCCAATAACCATGCCTTCCCCTTGTACGGTCGGTCCGAACACTTCCATAACGGGAATTCGTTTGTTAGTTTGCATCCAATCCCGCCGCCTTTCGCTTAGGACGGTAGATACAATAACTCGTTGGCGTTTCACGAAGATAAACCTGAACGCATTGCGGACGGTTCACCGTTCCGTCCAAATAGCGCTGAACGATCTCATAGATCGTGCGCGCCACCACTTCCGTCGTGGGGAAACGGTCGGGCTCCGCATCACTGAAGCTCTCCTTGTCGTCATTGAGCAAGGTATGATCGAACCGATCATGAATAAGCTGCTTTATAATGGAAAAATTGACAAGAAAGCCGGCGGTATCGAGCTCATCTCCGGCAATCGTTACGTTCGCATAATACGTATGCCCATGTAGCCGGCGGCATTTGCCGGCTTCCTCCACCGGTACAAAGTGAGCGGCCGCGAACTGAAAATCCTTATTCAGCTCATAGCAATAGTCGTGTACAGCTGACGGATAGATCTGCTGCAGCATTATCGCTTCACTCCCCGGATGCCCTTGGCTAAATAATCGTCCAGCCCCTTTTTGCGAAGCTTACATGCCGGGCATTCTCCGCAGCCATCGGCAATCATGCCGTTATAGCAGGTTAATGTCTTCTCCCGCACAAATTCGAAGGCGCCGAGCGAATCGGCCAGCTCCCATGTCTCCGCTTTGTTCAGCCACATGAGCGGCGTATCGATAACAAACGGATAATCCATTGATAAATTCAAAGTCACGTTCAGCGATTTCACGAATATATCCCGGCAATCCGGATAGCCGCTAAAGTCCGTCTCGCAAACGCCCGTCACGATATGCTTCGCTCCCAGCTGCTTGGCAAGCACGGCAGCGAAGGATAGGAATAATAGATTTCGCCCGTCTACAAAGGTTGAGGGAAGCTCCCCCTCTTTTTGTTCAATTGCAATCTCATCCCTGGTGAGCGCATTAGGCGCCAATTGATTAAGCAGGGACATGTCGAGTATATGATGTTTAATAGTAAGCTCTTTAGCAATATCCGCCGCGCATTCAAGCTCGAGCTTATGCCGCTGTCCATAGTTGAACGTAACGGCTTCAACCTCCGAGAAGCGCTCCATTGCCCAAAACAAGCATGTCGTGCTATCCTGTCCGCCGCTGAATACGACGACCGCTTTTTCTTTTTTCATGCTGCATCTCCCTCTCTGGTTTGAGAAGACAGAGATCGCCTGACATCCTCCATTTGAAGCTAAAAAACCAAAGAAACGGCGCGAAGCAGTAAGAGCCTGTTCGCGCCGAACGCAAAAACGACGATGTCACCTCTCGGGACAATCGTTTCGCATAGTTTTTTATAGAGGGAGTTCGCGAACCTCTCCCGGCCGCCGTTCATGTCATTTGACAAGGCTCCGGAATTTCTTCTTTAGTTACTTATTCTCTAGTACTATAGCACAGCTCCCGCCGATTGGAAACAGACAGTATTTTACGGAAACGCATCTTGCCGGTAATCCTTATTCAGCAGCCTCTTCCAGCTCCGCGAGCGTCTGTAGGACATGCTCGATCAGCACGGGAATGTCCTCCATTTGCTCCTCGTTAATTTTACGGTTAAAGCCCAGCTCAATTCTATTGGAATAGATAGGCGCTTCCGCACCAAATAAGTAGCTGATCGTTTGGGTCGGCGCCAAGTCCGGCTCCCAGATCCGCTTCACGATTTGCTCGACCTGCCCGCATTGCTCGGCGACCTTGTTCACCTGCATATAGAAGCGCAGCCGCAGCGCGCAAGCCGGCGCTTCCCCCTTCAGCTCCAATATTTCAGCCGCCAAGTCCTTCAGCGACGCGGCGAGCTGTATTTCTGCGGAAACCTTCGAGCGTCCGGCCAGCGTGAATTGAAGCGCAAACTCGCGGGACATAACAGCAAGCTCCAATCGGTCAATCCGATTAATAATATCCAGCCTCCGGTCGAGCGTATCCAAATCATAAAGCTGATTCTCAAATGCTACCTTCAAGTTTTCAAAAACGGTTGGATCAAACATGCGGTTTCCCTCGCTTTAGTTGCTATGTAAGTTGAATGAAAAACAGAATAGGTGCCATCCTCAACATCCCATATGATAACATAATCATGGCTATCTTAGTTATTCATCATTTACGCTAAGATGACTAATGCATCGATTATAGAAAGAGACCAGCCTTCATTCCGGCTAGTCTCTCTATTTCAAACCAAATCAGCTGGCGGGCTTTTGTTTTTTTAACTAAAGCCCTTTTAAATACAATAGAAGCGGCGACAATCCGAGCTCGCGCACCCCTTCTGCAACCAAACCGGCCATTTGGATGCCGCCCAGCTCTTGAAAGTGCGTATCATCCTGAGCGCCATCCGGAAAATGAATAAACTCGCCGGGGTATGCCCACATGAACAACGCCTTCGAGGGCTCGTCGCCCAATTGCTCGTACAACGCTTTGCTCTTTGCCGCCAAATCGATAAGCGGTACGTCCAGCTCCGCTGCCAGCTGCTTCATGCCCAGCAAATAATCGCCATGCGTATCGATAATCCGCCCTTGTCCGTCAAACTTGCGGCGGTGCATCGGCGTGATGAGTACAGGCCGTGCTCCGCGTGCCCGGGCTTCCTCCACATAAACGGCCAGCTTCTCCTTATAGCTTCCGAATGGCTCCGTAGCCCGTTCCGCGTCCGGTTTCTCGTCATTATGCCCGAATTGGATCCACAAATAGTCGTTCGGCTTAATTTGCTCCAATATGGCTGCGAGCCTGCCTTCATCGATGAAGCTTCTCGAGCTTCTGCCCGACATCGCATGATTATCAATTGCCACATCCGTCTTAAAATATAAAGGCAGCATTTGTCCCCAGCCCGCATACGGAAACGTTTCCTGATCAGTCACCGTCGAGTCTCCAGCCAAATAAATGGTCGTCGCTTGATTCGCCTCGTCAATTTGAAGCGAATTAATACGCGGGGCGATGCCTGAGAAGGCAAGCCGCAAACGCCCATCCGTCACTTTGACCGTAAAGCTGTGCACCGCGTACTGTCCCTCCGAGGTAACCGCCTTATGAAGAACCATGCGGCCTGCGCCATATTTTAATGTCGTAGCAGTCGGAGCAATCGCATCGCCAATCGTCGCTGTTACCGTATAACAGCCATTTGGCAGATCGACCGTAAACACAGCATCCAGCGGTATGCAGAATGCGCCGCGCAGACGATCGGTCTCATCGCGATTGCGCGAGCTGACGCGCTCATTTGACTCGAAGCCGTAGCCCGGCACCTCGCTGTAAACCGTGCCGGGCAGCACTTGTATATAAGGAGAAGGCGGCGCACTGCCGATTCCAAAATCGAACTTGAACGAAACAGTCATGAAAACACCATCCTATACGTGATTTGTCCTATTCGTAGAATAACAAATTACGGCAGGATAGGAAGTTAATAATTCGGCTATTTTGTTCAATTTTCCGACCTGCTGCGCTTCACTGATCAAAGTGCCGCATGCCTCAGCTTCATCCGTTCGCCAACCTTTGCAAACAGCGCGGCATTGCCGCTCGTCTACCTTCGCAAGTGGCAGCGCGTAACAGGAAATGACAAATGACCTCTTAGATCTGTCAAAGTTTGCGTTAACCGTGGAATTCCGTATACTAATAGATAGGAATCATGCAGGAGCTACTTACTAATTGAGGTGACAGAAGTGGACGAATTGAAACAAGCCTATGAAACATTAGGGCTGCCAGAGCTTGCGGCCAAAGAGGAAGTGGAGAAGCGCTATACGACGCTTATGCGTCAAGCCCGCTCCAGAGCGCAGCAGAAGAAGGCCGACGCGGGGAATGCGGAGGATTCATTTGCGAAGATTACGCAAGCGTACCGGCTTATTTTAGAGTATGAGGATCGTAAGCTGACGGATGCATTCAACGAACAGGAATACGGCAAGTACAAGAAGATGGCCGGACAAGCTCAAAAAATGGACCATTTCTGGCGCTATTACAGGTTCCACACGCTCGGCGCCATTGCAGCAGTAGCACTTATCATTTATGGGGTTATCAGCTTTATGAACTACCGCGAAGAGCAGGAGCGGCTCGCAAACCTGCCGCCGGTCGACTTGAGCGTTTCCTTTATGGGAAATTACATGCTGAAGGAAGACGCGCCTAAGGAAGAGCCGATTGAAAAAGCACTTTTGACAGCGTTTCCCGAATGGAAAAGATTCACCTCCATGTTGACCTTCGTTCCTGCAGACCAGCAAGCGCAATATGCTTATATGCAAAAAGCCGTGCTCATCCTAGCAACCGAGCATCCGGATGTTTACATTATGGACCGGAGTATTTTTGAGTGGGTTGGCACGCAAGGCGTCCTAATGAACCTCGACAGTGACGTGAACGGAGAGCTTAAGCCGCTGATGAAGGACGGGCTTGCGCAGAAGCTGAAGACCGATGAAGATACGGAAGAGCATGTGTACGGCATCGACCTAAGCAGCAGCGCCCTCGTTGATCAAGTTCCGCTTTACAAGGAGAGCATGATCATCGGGATCCGCCTTGACAGCAAAAACCCGGAAAAAGCAAAGGAATTTATTAAAAAATATTTAGCGACAATTAAGTAGCTATATTCAAATAAGCCCGATTTCCGCAGCCATCTAGTTGATGAATGCGGGAATCGGGCTTTTTTTATTGTTAAGCTAGCTCTCGCCCAAATGCTTCCGGACAATGCTTTCAATATGCTGCAAATGCTGCTTCATTCGGTCGGCCGCAAGCTCGGAGTCCTGCTCCGCTATCGCCTCGAATATCGCGGAATGCTCTCTATAGAGACGCTCCGCCACAGCTTCGTTTGCGTATAGCTCAACCCGCCTGATATCATGGATCGCCGTTTCGATGTGATTCATAATCGACTCGAATAAGCGCACCATGATGGAGTTGTGAGTAGCTTTGGCAAGCGTCAAATGAAACTGGAGATCTAATCTCTCGCCTTCGGCCTCGTCGTGAGCAGTATGCTTCATCTCTTCGATTAGATCACCTAACCGCTTCAGATCCTCATCCGTACGCTTTACAGCTGCTATTGCGGCGTTCGACACTTCCAGCGATTCGCGAGCCTCCAAAAGTTCGAGCACCGTTTTGCGGTTCAGGCGGAGAGATGCCAGCTCAGGAATCTCCATATCGACCGGCGCATTGCGAATGACGCGGCAGCCACCGCCCTGCCGGATGTCGATTAGCCCCATCGCTTTAAGAGCGCTTAAAGCCTCTCGTGTCGTCGAGCGCCCGACGCCAAATTGCTCGGACATCTGCTTCGTAGAGGGCAGCTTATCTCCCACCTTCAGCTTGCCGTCCATAATGAGCCGCTTCACCTGTTCGGTAATCTCCTCGTAATGATTGCGCTTCGACAGCTTCTCTATTTCTAATGACGGCATGCCCTGTCACCTCCCAAGCGTAAACGGCGCCCGCCGTCCTGCAACGGCGTAGCCCCATTCCTATATTAATTAATTTAATGCTGCCCGACTATCAGTGCATATACGATACCCGGCCCATGTACGCCGATGGTCAGATCATTCTCAATATCGGAGGAACGGCTTGGCCCGGAAATAAAGTGAATACCGGCCGGCAGCTGCTCTCGTCCCGCGTCATCGAATGTTTCGAGCACCTCTCCGAGTCTCGTTTTCAACCGTTCGATCGGGATAATAATAAAGAGCACCGTCGGCAGCAGACTGACGGAGCGGCCTTTATTCGAAGCCGACAATACCGTAACCGAGCCTGTATAGGCGACGGCATGATCCGCGATCACGATTCCAAAATCCGCTTCAGCTGCGCGCGCGCGCCAGTATTGCTCGGCATCCGTATTCCATACCGACACCTGTACGTCCGTAAGCGAGCCTTCAAGATCGAGTGCATCCAGCTCTGGCTCGTTTTGACGAACGACGTATTTGGCGCTCATTTCACCAGCTTTCTGTACGATAAAGGACTTCACTTCATCCATCGTTTGAAGACGGGCTACGTGGCCGCCTACGGAGAGGAAATTGTCGCTGAACGCCTGAGTCCGCTCCTCTTCCGTCCATTCGAAAGCCTTCCAGAAGTCAGGCGCGCCCCGGAACGGATGCTGCGGCTTATGGGTCATTCTCGGATGTCTCAGCTTGGCAGCGATATCGTTCATAAAATGCTCCTGCTTCACGCGCGACTCCGCCTCAAGCTTCTCCAGCCACTCCTTATGCGTATCAGCCATGACCGTGTCCTCCTTTACCCTGCTTCTCTTCAAGCTCGCGCATGCGCACCAGCTCCTCCATCCGATTTTGCATCGACGGCTCCATCTGCTTGAGGCCCTGCTTCAGCTCCTGATCAAGCGTATTCCAACGCTCGCGGAACGACTCCTTCGGCAGGCTGGGCGTAACGCGGTACGTATTCCAGCCTTTGAGCGGGCCGAGCTTCGTCTTGATGACCCCGCTGCGGACGACAAGCTTCTGCCCTAGCTTACCTAGCCGAAGCACGCCGCCCAGGCGCGAGGAATTACCCATGACGGTAGCGAAGCCTTGCATGCCAATAGATTCGATTTTGCTGCCGTTCCCGCTCTCCACCTTGCGCCGTCGTAAATAAACGAGCATATCATGAAGCGGTATTTTGACCGGACAAGCCTCGTAGCATGCGCCGCATAAGCTTGAGGCGTTCGCGATATCATCCCATTCGGCGATATTTTTGTTCAAGGAAGGCGTTAGCACGGCTCCAATCGGACCGCTGTAGGTGCTGCCGTATGCATGGCCGCCGATGTGACGGTAAACAGGACATGCATTTAAGCAGGCGCCGCAGCGAATACAATTGAGCAGCTCTTGAAACTCAGGATCGCCCAGCTGCAGCGAGCGGCCGTTGTCGATAATGATGATATGCATTTCGTCCGGACCATCCGCATCCTCGGTGCGGCGCGGTCCGGTAATGCCGGACATATACATCGTCAGCTTCTGCCCGGTTGCCGAGCGCGGCAGAAGTGTAGCCATAACCTCCAGATCAGACCACGATGGAATAATACGCTCCATGCCCATCAGCGTAATTTGCGTCTTGGGAACGGTAGTCACCATGCGGGCATTGCCTTCGTTTTCAAAAAGCACCATCGACCCCGTCTCCGCAATCGCAAAGTTGCAGCCCGTCATTCCGATCTCCGCTTCCAGAAACTTCTCGCGCAGCTTTTTGCGAACGAAGCCTGCAAGCGCCGTTGTATCTGGAGGCAGTGTATATCCCGCTTCCTTGGACAATAAATCAGCAATTTGATAGCGGTTTTTATGAATGGCCGGAATCACGATATGGGACGGCATTTCGCCTGCGAGCTGAATAATGTATTCGCCCAAATCGGTTTCTACTGCTTCTATGCCGATGGATTCAAGCGCATGATTGAGATGCAGCTCCTCCGATACCATCGATTTCGATTTGACGACTGACTTCGCATTCGCATGCTCCGCAATATCAAGCGTGAGCTTAACGGCCTCCTCGGCTGTATTCGCAAAATGCACATGAACGCCGTTCGCCCGGGCATTGTTCACAAACAAGTTCAAATAATAATCCAGATGCGCGATCGTATGCAAACGGATTTGCTTGCCGCGCTCCCGCCACTCTTCCCAATTCCCGTGCTCGTCCGTCGCTTTTTTCTTCCCGTTACGCAGCCGCTCCGTCGTAAATCGCACCGCTTTGCGCAAAAATTCGTCATTGAGGGCAAGATCCGCTCTTGCTTTTACGGTTGCCTCGCTCTTTGATCCAGCCATCTTATTTCACCCCTTCGTATAGAAGCTCCGCCAAATGCATGACACGAACGGGCTCGTTGCGATAGCGCAGGTTGCCGGCAATATTGAGCAGGCACGCCATATCGAGTCCAACTAACACTTCCGCTTCCGTTTCCAGCACATGATCGACCTTCTCCGTCACCATCGCCCCTGATATATCAGCCATTTTGACCGCGAACGTTCCGCCAAAGCCGCAGCAATCCTCCGCGAATGGCAGCGGCACCAGCTCGAGTCCCTTTACGTTCTGAATAAGCGCGAGCGGCTCGTCCTTGACGCCGAGAATTCTGCTGCCATGACAGGATGGATGGTACGTCACCTTGTGAGGAAACGCCGCGCCGACATCCGTAACGCCGAGCACCTGCACCAGAAACTGAGTAAATTCATACGATTTGCTCTGCAGCCTATTCGCGCGCTTCAGCATAACCGGATCATCCTCAAACAGCTTCGGATAGTGGTGAATCATTCCCGTACAGGAGCCTGACGGTGAAATAACGAAGTCGCTGTCTTCAAAAGCATCCAAAATCGTTTTCGCCGACTCCCTCGCTTCCTTCCAATAACCGCTGTTAAAAGCGGGCTGTCCGCAGCAGGTTTGCACCGCCGGAAACTGCAATGATACGCCATACTTTGCCAGCAAACGCACCATGGCTTCACCGACCCTTGGATACAGTGCATCGCTTAAGCAAGTAATAAATAATGAAACCTTCATTCCCGCACCCCTTCCGTCACTCATACAACTATTTTATCAGGTTATCAGACAAGTTTGTTAAAAAAAAGGCGCTGCGCTTCTGCTGAAGCCAGCGCCAACTATCCTCTATACCGTTTTGATGAAAATTTGCTTTTCCTTTAGCTGCAGCAGCAGCTCCGGGGATAGACGCCCATCGGTAATAATGGTATCGACATCGCTCATATCAGCCACATGCGTAAACGCTTGGACACCAAATTTGCTGAAGTCGGCGAGCAGAATCACCTGATCCGCCATGCCTACCATTTTGTGCTTGATGCGTGCTTGCAGCTCATTCGACTCGCTTATGCCGCGCTCCAAATGAACGCCCTTGCACGAGAAAAACGCTTTATCTACATGATACGCATCGAGGGAACGCTCTGCCAGCGGACCGACATAGGACAAGGAACGCGAGGCCAGAATGCCGCCGGTCGAGATGACCTCAATCTTTTCCTTGCTGCTTAGCTCCATCGCAACTTTAATGGAATTGGTAAGCACCGTAAGCGGAATATCCGGCATGCTTGCCGCCATATACCAAGCGGTCGAGCTGGCATCGAGCAAAATGCGATCCTTCGGCTGAATCATTTTAACCGCTTCCTCCGCAATCCGCTTCTTCTCGTCCGCATGCGTAATCTCCCGCTCAAAGTACGGAATTTCCGGCTGCTGATCCTTCACGCTAACCGCACCGCCATGGGAGCGGCGCAACCGTCCGGCTTGCTCCAAACGGTCAAGGTCCCGCCGGATTGTTTCCTCGGTCACCTGACATAGCTCGCTCAGCTCCGTTACCCGGATGCTGCCTCTCTCATTAACCAGCTGTACAATTTTGTCGTATCGTTCCTGGACCAGCATAGCGTACCTCTTTCTAACTTATATTTGAATTCGCCGTTTAAACGATTCCCGTCTTTTGTTTAAATAAACCGTATGCGTTCTCCCAAGCTTCACGCTGCTCCGGCTCGTACACATCAACCGGGAATGACTCCCGGATGACCTTGCGCGCTTCCCAAATATCCGCAAGCTTGCCGCTGGCAATCCACTGCACGATCATGTTGCCGATCGCGCTTCCTTCCACAGGACCTGCCCATACCGGTTTGCCGATCGCATTCGCGGTCCATTTGCACAGCAGCGTATTCTGAATACCGCCTCCAACCATATGAAGACCGCCGAAAGTCTTGCCCGACAATTGCTCCGTAAGCTCAAGCACGCTGCGGTACTTCAAGGCTAAGCTCTCCAAAATGCAGCGAACAATAGCTCCTGCGTCCTCGGGTGCCGTCTGGCCCGTACGCACGCAATATTCTGCAATTCGAGCCGGCATATCGCCAGGATGAAGAAATAAAGGATCATCAGGATCAATAAACACAGTGAACGGCTTCACCTCATCGGCCAACTTAACTAATTCGGGAAAGGTGTAGGAAATTCCTGCCCGCTCCCACGAACGTCTGCATTCCTGCAAAATCCATAGACCCATAATGTTTTTCAGCAAGCGAAAGGTATGATAAGCGCCGCCTTCATTCGTAAAATTCAACTGCTGCGCCAGTTCGTTAATGACCGGCTCTTCAACCTCGGTTCCCATGAGCGACCAAGTGCCGCAGCTTAAGTATGCAAACGACCGGTCAAGCGCAGGTACAGCCGCAACCGCTGAGCCTGTATCATGCTCCGCTACCGCATAGACAGGAACGGAATCGATGCTTAGCTCCTCACAGAGGGACGGGCGCAGGCTGCCAGCCTTTGCTCCCGGCTGGACAACCTTGCCGAACAGGTCCGGCGAGATGCCGATCGCGCGAATCAGCTCTTCATCCCAGCTGCCCGTTACCGGATTATAAAGCTGAGTCGTCGTTGCATTGGAAAATTCATTAAACATTTCGCCGGTCAAAAAATACCGGAGCAAATCGGGAATCATCAGAAAATGCTTCGCATCCCGCAACAGCGGCGAATCAGCTTTCTTCAAGGCCGCCAGCTGATAAATCGTATTAAACGGTAAAAACTGAATGCCGGTCCGCTCGAATATGCGTAGTGAAGCCAGCTTTTCCACTACCTCTTCCATGACGCCGTCCGTATGATGATCGCGGTAATGGTAAGGATTTCCAAGCAACTCTCCATTGCTCCCGATTAAGCCGAAATCGACTGCCCAAGAATCAAT
This sequence comes from Paenibacillus sp. Soil522, assembly GCF_001428245.1. Classification (GTDB taxonomy): domain Bacteria; phylum Bacillota; class Bacilli; order Paenibacillales; family Paenibacillaceae; genus Pristimantibacillus. The sequence goes on along the minus strand of NZ_LMRV01000024.1, from coordinate 136,479 downwards.
AGCTATGCTGTCCAGCTTGATGCCGCGGTGCTTCACCTTAAGCAGCCCTTGCTTCAGCTCATGAAGCAGCCGTAAAATGTCCCACTGCAGCCGGTCGCAGGCCAGCACCGGATCATTCGGGAACCGGTGCAGCTCCTCGACCTCGATTTTGCCGTCATTCAGTCGGCCGAGCAGCGCCCTTCCGCTGCTCGCCCCGAGATCGTAAGCGAGGATGGTCACCAGCTGGCACCGCCCTTGCCTCTCACCAATATGTCTTTGCCGTAGCTGCTGCTCAAATAAGCTTTCATCGGATCAAGCGACAAGCCCTGCTCTTCGCGGATCGCGTGCAGCAATGGCGTTACATCAAATTCGAATGCGCGGCGGACAGCATCCTCGGCGCCTAGAACGTCATTGCGCTCAGCAGCCTCGTTTACTTCGTCATGGTTAATGAGCAGCGCCTTCGCGTATTGCGTTTGCACGTTCAGAACGGAACGCAGCATGGCCGGAATTTTATGCTCAATATTGTGCGATTGGTCGATCATATAAGCGATGTTCTCAACATTAGTGCGAATGGCGGAATCCGAGTCGCCTGCAGCGCTTAGAATTTGATAGAAAATCAAGAACAGCTCATACGGATTAACGGAACCGACGATCAGATCGTCATCCGCATATTTACGGCTATTGAAATGGAAGCCTCCGAGACGCTTCTCGTCAATTAAGTAAGCAACGATATGCTCGATGTTTGCGCCCGGCAGGTGATGGCCTGTATCTACAAGCACCTCCGCTTGCGGTCCAAGCTTTTGCGCCAGGTTGTAAGCCATGCCCCAATCCGCGAGATCGGTATGATAAAAAGCAGGCTCGAAGCATTTGTATTCAATAAGCATCCGCATTTCCGGCGTCAATGCATTGTACATTTCGGTTAAAGCCTCTTGCATCCAAGCTTTGCGCTTACGGATATGGCCTTGACCCGGATAGTTCGTGCCGTCAGCGAACCACAAGCTAAGATCGCGCGAGCCGGTCTCCTTGGCGATATCCACGCATTCCACTAAATGAGCTGTTGCTTTCCGGCGTATCGCTGCATCCGAATTCGTTACGCTGCCGAGCATGTAGTCGTCATCCTGGAACAGGTTCGGATTGACCGCTCCAATAGACAGTCCGAGACTTTCCGCATGGCTTCTTAACTTGCCGTAATTCTCTACTTTGTCCCAAGGAATATGAATAGCTACCGAAGGAGCAAGTCCAGTCAGGCTATGCACCTGCGCTGCATCCTCAAATTTCTCGAACGGATTGCGGGGAACGCCTTCCTTCTGAAACACTTTGAAGCGAGTGCCGGAATCGCCATAGCCCCATGATGGCGTCTCGATTTTGAGCGCTTTCAATCTCGACTTCACTTCATCTATATTAATGCCTCTTGCTTGCTGCTGCTCTTCAAAAAACGCATATGCGCGGTCGGACATTACGGACACCCTTTCACATGTTTGATTAATTATTTCAATGGATATGCCATCGTTGACATCAGCGTGTTCTCCGCTTGCGTCGAGTCTAGACGGCTATATTGTACGATTATCGGAATATCGCTCAGCAGCTCGATGGCATAAGGAACGCCGATTGGAATCGGCGCCCCTTCCTTCATCAACGAACTGGTGCGTATATGCTTCGTGCGTCTGCCCTTTACGACAACCATAATATCTTCCATCGGCTCGCGATCCTCGAAAAATATCGTAAAGCGGATAAGCGCTTCTTCCGAGGAGCAATTCAGCACGCATACCGATTCATGGCTGGTGAGCGCTCCCGTGCTATCCGGCGGAATAAAACCGTCGGGTATATACCACTGCTTTTCGCCACGCGCTAGAAACATATTGTTCACCGCCTCCTAACGAGTGAACGCTGCAGGCACGCCGCCGTCAATCGTCAGCATGCAGCCTGTCGTTTTGTCCGCCTTGGAGGATGCGAAGAATGCAATGCCTTCAGCAATGTCGCGCGGATAAATGTTAACAAGCAGCGTCGTGCGTTTACGGTAGTATTCTTCCAGCTGATCCGGTTCAATACCGTAAGCCGCAGCACGCTCATTGCGCCAGCTGCCGTTCCAAATCGCCGAGCCCTGCAAAATCGCATCCGGCAAAATCGTATTCACGCGGATGCCGAACTCGCCGCCCTCAGCTGCAATGCAGCGTGCCAAGTGTGCTTCAAGCGCTTTTGCAGCGCTGTATGCAGAAGCATTTTTCCCAGCGTACACCGAGTTTTTCGAGCCGATGAATACCATGTTACCGCCGATGCTTTGCTGCTTCATCAATTTAAATGCTTCGCGTGCCACGAGGAAATAACCCGTTCCGAGCACGTTCATGTTCAAGTTCCATTCCTTAAGCGATGTTTCATCGAATGGGCTGGATGTCGCAAGACCTGCGTTGTTGACGATAATGTCTACTCCGCCGTATGCAAGCGCACACTCCGCATAAGCTGCAACAACCTGCTCCTCGCTCGTTACATCCATTTTAACAGCTGTCGCACGGTGATCACCGTATTTCTCGTTAATTTCAGCGGCAACCTTTTGCGCGCCTTCAAGGTTGAGGTCTGCCAGCACGACATGCGCGCCTTCCGATACTAAGCGGCGTGCCGTTTCGCTGCCGATACCGCCAGCGCCGCCGGTAATGAAGGCAACCTTGCGGGAAAATTCCGTTTCAGCAGGAGCAAGCGACAATTTGTAAAGCTCAAGCGGCCAGTACTCCACGTTGTATGACTCGTTCTCGCTGAGCGATACGAAATCGCCGAGTGCTGTTGCGCCGCGCATTACCGCGATCGCACGGTGATAAAGCGCGCCGCTCACTTGTGCCATTGCCCAGCTCTTGCCTGTATTGATCATGCCGATGCCCGGGATAAGAATAACGCGGGGCGCTGCTTCGAACATAACGTCGCCTTCGTTTTTATTGTAGTCAAAGTAAGCTTTATATTGTTCCTTATAAGCCGCGATTCCTTCCGTCAGCTTCGCTTTCAAGCCATCGATGTCCTCTGCATCAGGCGTCCAGTCAATGAACAATGGAACGACTTTCGTATGCACCAGATGATCCGGGCAAGCAGCGCCCACCTGGGACAATTGCGGTGAATGCTGTCCGCTTACGAACGCAAGGACATCCGCCTCATCATCAAAGGTCAAAATCATTTTTTTCGCATCGCTGACTGCGCCGCGAATCGTCGGCATAACTTGTGCTGCCACGCTTCTGCGAACATCCGCTTCCAGCACCCCGTGCTTCACGCCGCCGAACAACGATGCTTCGTCAAAGCGGGATTCAATGAACGCTTCTGCTTCGGAAATAATTTTGATCGTTTGTGCGTAGCATTCCTCGCTCGTCTCGCCCCAAGTCACAAGACCATGCTTCTCCATAAGCACAAGCTCCGCATTCGGGTTTGCGAGAACGCCTTCCGCTATCATTTTCGACAGGTTAAAGCCGGGACGAACATAAGGAACCCATACGAAGCGGTCGCCGAAAATTTCTCTCGCAAGCGCTTTGCCGTTATCCGCGCAGCACAAGCTAATAATGGAATCCGGGTGTGTATGATCCACATGTTTAAATGGAAGGAAAGCATGCAGCAGCGTTTCTATGGATGCACGCGGGTGCTTCGAATCGATCATACAGTTGACCAAGTAGGCAACCATTTCTTCGTCCGGCATTTCGGAGCGTTCGAACAATGGACGAATATCATCCATACGCAAACCGGTAAAGTTGCCTGCCTTCATCGAAGCCAAATCCGAGCCGCTGCCCTTTACATACATGACCTCAACGTCACGGCCGCGGAAGTCCTTCACAGTTGTTTTGCTGGACGTGTTGCCGCCGCCGTAATTGCAAACCCGGCGATCTGCGCCAATAATGTTGGAGCGATAAACAAGCTCTGCCAGTCCGCCTTCAAGCTGTGCTGCTTTTTCGTTTTCCCATAAACTTTGTACCATGGATATACCTCCGAATTTTGTTTTGTTTTTGTTTGAATCGATCATAACATATTTGTTTATTTTTGAATATATATTTTTCAAACACAAACGGAAATGAAATCGTGAGTAAATTGCTTTTACAAAAGCAAAACAAATAAATACAAGGATTTTCTTCCGCTAAAATGTTGTAAACATAAAATCAGATCGTTTCTAATCGATTGTGTTCTTGGGTTTTTTTGCAAAAAAAAGATGCCTCACAAGGTCAATGAGACCTAATGAGGCACCCTTTTTACAGCTCGAACATAAAGCTGCCATTATTATAGACAGCGCAGCGTCACTTCAATATCTTGATTGTAGTTTCCGAAGCCTTTGCCGAACAGCGTGACTCCGCCGCAGTTTTTCGCTGTGGCGCTGCATGAAATCCGAAACAAAATTTCTTTGTCGTAGGCCAGCATTAGCTGATCAATAGTAATGTCCGACACTTGAATGCCATCTATGAAGGAGCCTTGCTTGTTGACGCGAATCGTCTTTATTAAGCCGTGATGAATGTTTTTGTACCACCATTCCGGCGTATATGTGCCTCTCGTGCTGCCAAAATCACCCGGATAGGTCCATGTGCCGATACAGGCGCCGTTTACCATAAAAGAGATGTCGGATGGCAAATGGCTGACGCTGCAAGGTGTTTCCGAGCAAATCTCCATTGAAATTTCAAGCGATTCCGGCGTTTCATTATTAACCATGTAATTGGGAATCCGATATTCTACGTAGCCGGAGCCAAACCACAGCACCTTTGCGCTCACATGCTCCGGATCGGCAAAATACCGCGGATCATCGCACATGCCGATCATTTGGGTATCAGACGCAAGTCCGCAGGTCGGCTTGATCTGGTACGACGAATAATGACCTACCGGGAGCGAAACGGTATAGCGCTTCGACTCGTCCATGGCCGGTACACTTTTGAATATAAGCATAGCTTGTGTTAGCTGCAAATAACAAATCTTTTGCATGCCGCGCTTGCCCGCCACACTCTCGCAGCGTACAATTCCTGCTTCCTCCAGCATATGAATATGCCTCGTTACAATAGGAGACTTTATATCTAGCGCTTGCGACAGGCTTTTAATATTCATCGGTTGAACGCTAAGCAATTCGATCATTTTTACCCGGGTTTGTGATGAAAAGCATTCTAGAAACTTCATATTTCGGCTGCTTACTTCCACTTCCATTGCTGCTGCCCCTTTACCTCTATCTAATTGCCACTCATTATATAACTAATAAGTTATCCTTTCAATGCTTGTCTTTCATTTCTCTTGACATTTATATTTGATTTCACTAAAATAAACGGCGTATACATAACTTACAAGATATTTAGTTACTTTTTTAGTTATCTAATTATCCTTAGGAGGTAAAAGATGAACTCATTCCAGTTTGTAAACCCGACTCATATCGTTTTTGGCGAGGGCACCGCCAGTCAAGTGGGCCAATTAGCCTCAAAGTACGGTAAAACCATTCTTCTCGTTTACGGCTCAGGCAGCATTAAAAAAACAGGCCTGTACGATAAAACGGTCGGCCTTCTTCATGAAGCCGGCATCAAGGTACATGAGCTTCCCAATATCGAACCAAACCCGCGCCTATCCACAGTAAATAAAGGGATAGACATTTGCCGCACAGAAGGCGTTGATTTCATTCTAGCCGTTGGCGGCGGAAGCGTCATCGACGCAGCCAAAGCGATTGCCGCAGGCGTCCTCTATGAGGGCGACGTATGGGATTTCTTCACAGGCAAAGCAGTGATCGGGAAGGCGCTTCCGCTCGGAACGATTCTGACGCTGGCTGCAACCGGGTCAGAAATGAACGGCAACTCCGTCATAACGAACTGGGAGGAGAACCTAAAGCGCGCTTTCGGCAGCCCTTATACGTATCCGAAATTTTCGATACTTGATCCAACGCTTACATATACCGTGCCCCGCAATCATACCGTTAACGGCGCCGTCGATATTATGTCGCATGTCTTCGAGCAATATTTCAGCTTAACCGAAAATACGCCGCTGCAGGAGCGCTTCTGCGAATCCATCCTGCAAACGGTCATCGAAAATGTAGAGATTGCGCTTGAGCAGCCGGAGGATGCCGCTGCCCGCGCTAACCTCATGTGGTGCGGCACGATGGCATTGAATGGCGGACTCATCAGCGTCGGCATGACCAATGATTGGGCTTCGCATGGCATTGAGCATGAAGTAAGCGCGATCTACGATATTCCGCACGGTGCAGGGCTTGCTGTTATTTTCCCTAACTGGATGAAATACGTGCATGAGGAGCGGATTGACCGCTTCGTTCAATTTGCGACTCGCGTATGGGGCGTGAATGCGGAAGGCAAAACGGACAATGAAATTGCTCTTGAAGGTATTCAAGCGACACGGGACTTCTTCACGCGAATCGGCGCCGAGTCACGTCTAGCCGATTTCGGGATCGGAAGCGACAAGCTGGACCGCATGGCTGAGGAAGCCGTCCGTTACGGCGCCATCGGTTCATTCAAGCGTCTAGAGCAACAGGATGTTAAAGCCATTTTAGAATTGTCACTTTAATTGGAGGTCATTTATAAATGACGGTAGCACGAACGGAGTCCACCACATTAAGCAATGGCGTGAAGATGCCATGGCTGGGCCTTGGCGTATGGAAAGTTAAAGATGACGGCGAAGCGGAAAGAACCGTAACCTCTGCTATCGAAGCAGGCTACAGAAGCATTGATACGGCAGCAGCTTATAATAATGAAGCAGGCGTTGGAGCCGGCATCCGCAACAGCGGCATCACGCGTGACGAAATTTTTGTTACGACAAAGATTTGGAATGCGAATCAAGGGTACGAATCCTCGCTTGCGGCATTCGAGGAAAGCAGACGAAAGCTTGGCGTCGACGTCATCGATCTGCTGCTCATTCACTGGCCTGTCAAAGAGAAGTATACCGAAACGTGGCGCGCGCTTGAAAAGCTTTACCGTGACGGCTATGTGCGCGCAATCGGCGTCAGCAACTTCCAAGTTCATCATTTGCAGAATATCATTACGTCCGGCGAGTTTATTCCGATGGTCAATCAAGTGGAATATCATCCTCTGCTTACCCAACAAGAGCTTCGCTCCTTCGCAAAGAGCAGCAACATTCAACTCATGGCTTGGAGCCCGCTTATGCAAGGAAACCTGGATCAGAGCGTCCTGACAGAGATCGGCGCCAAATACGGCAAATCTCCTGCTCAGGTTGTGCTGCGCTGGGATCTTCAGAATGAGGTCGTTACGATTCCAAAATCGATTAATCCGGTTCGCTTGCAGGAGAACGCCGATATTTTCGACTTTGCCTTAACGCCAGAGGAAGTCGCTCAAATTAGCGCACTTAACCGCAATCACCGTTTCGGACCAGACCCGGACAACTTTAATTTCTAATCCTTTCGCCATACAAAATAGGGCAGTCCGCATGTAGTTGATTCTACATGAGGGCTGCCCTTTCCAATCGATAAGGTATTTATTTCGTGTTGTAGGCCCGAAGTAAAGTGTAGCGGTTCAGCCTCACTTGATGAGCTTCCTGCAGGCTGCGCTGAAGCAGCTCCGCATCGACGCCCAGCTCCTCTGTCGTAGACGGTCCGCCGACCTGCTTCAGCCATCCTCGGATCGTCATCTCGTCCGGAAGGGCAGCAATCGCCTCTCGAACCTTTTTCGGGTTAGCCGTGAATGAAAGACCCGACTCCTCTGCTGCAAGACGGTGATAAAGCTTGGAAATTTCCGCGCACGCTACGCCGACCTTCGCGCCATGCAGAAGCTGCCTTTTGCCAAGACGAATATATTCCATTTCCCAGAAATGCGAAAGATGATGCTCTGCGCCCGACGCCGAATGCGACTGGCCGAACAGCAGCATAGCCAGGCCGGACTCTATTAGCGCTTCTATTAGAATTCGAATGCCTTCCTGGTCGCGGCTTGCAATTTGCGGGGCATGCTCCACGCATTTATTAAGCGCAATCCGCGTAATTTCAGCTACCTCTGCGGAATAGGGCTCACCGCCCTCCGACGCGCCAAAGCTCCAATCAAGCAGTGAAGTATATTTGCCGAGCATATCGCCAAAGCCTGCCGCTACCATCGCAGCAGGAGCATTCGCAAGTATTTCCAAGTCTGCAAATATCGCATCGGGGCCAATGGCGGCAATCGTCTTCTTCTCGCCGCGAATAATGATCGGAGCGCCCTTGGAATTAAAGCCGTCCACGGACGGCGCTGTCGGTACGGATACGAATGGAATGCCCGCTGTGTAAGCGGCATACCTGGAAATATCATGGATCGTTCCCGAGCCGGCCGCAATGACGACCTCTGCTCTATTTTGCTGAATATCAAGCAGAAGCTGCACGATCGACGCTTCGTCGGCAATGACATCGCCTTGCCGGTCAGGCTTTATAAGTGTGACGTGTAAGGAAATGCCAAGCGCTGCTATTGCTTCTTCCAGCTTTTTCCCTGTGATTTCGTAAGTAATCGCGTCCGCCGCGACAATGACCCGGCTGTAACGCTGCTCCTTCAAATAAGGAGCAACCGCTCGGACGGCACCCGCTTCAACCAGCAGCGGATTAATTTCAATCGAACGTAATGTTTCTTCATCGAATCCTACGGCAAGCTGCTTGACTCTATCCATTAGTAATGACAATAATTACGCCTCATTTCGTTATAGATATGCTTTATTTTGCTCTTGCGATGCGCTGCTTGTCAACCATCGTTATGCTGCCGCCTTCCTCACGCAATCAATATTCTCTAAGTGATCCTCCACCCGATTTTCATGCATGTCTGTGCAAAGCAAAGAAGGTGCATTAGCAGCCTGCGCTACTAATACACCCCCTACAGCTATTTGGCCGCTGCCTCCTTCATAAAGTCGGCGATCAGCACCTTTTGGCCGGTTTTAGCGCTTTCGAGAGCGGCGAGAACCATTGCCATGCTGTAAATATTGTCGCTGCAATCCGTTTCCGGCTTACGGCCTTCCTCAAGCGACGCGAACATATCATCCAGGCAGCCCTTATGAAAGGTGTTCGCCATTTCAGGAAGCTGCGTTTCTACCCGCTCGTAATCACGGATGAATTTGCCGGTCTGATCGCCGGCAGCCACGATCTCCGCATACGGATTCCCATGACCGTCCCAAATCGCGGTGCCATGCTCACCGGTTACACGCCAAGCTGCCTCCCATGAAGTAGGCGCGCCCTCCGCGCACCACGAACCGCGATAATTAAATACAGAGCCGTCGGACATTTCATAGATGCAAATCGCCATCGCATTTCCTGCATACCATGAGCCGGGAGGATTAAACTCCAGGCAATAAACGGATACCGGATTAGCGCCTGCGATATATCGCGCCTGGTCGAAGGTATGAATCGCCATGTCCAGCAGCAGCGGGCTTTCCATCGCATCGCGGAAGCCGCCAAAATGCGCGCCTAAAAAGAAGTCTGCGCCCACAAATCCCGGCTTGCCGATCGTTCCATCCGCAATCAGCTTGTGAAAGGCGCGTATGCGCGGATCAAACCTGCGATTTTGCATAACGGCATGTGTCCTGCCCGTCTCCTGCGAAAGCTGCACGATAGCATTGCAATCGCTCATCGTCTCGGCAAGCGGCTTCTCACCAAAAACATGGCATCCGAGCTCTATTGCAGCCGTACTGATCGTATAATGGCTCGCCGGAATGGTGACATCAAATACGAGCGTAGCCCCTGTCTCAGCAATTGCTTGCTTAATATCGGTAAAGGTTGGACAATCGAGCCCCTTGCGATCAGCCATTGCCTGCGCAAATTCTTCTTTGATATCGACAAGCCCAACGATTTCTGTATCATCCCTGTCCTTGGCATAGTCCACCCAAGTATTCGCCATGCCTCCGCAGCCGGCGACGACCACCCGATGCTTTATTGTCATGTTTCTCTCTCCTCGCTTCTCGTTTTGTTTCATTAGACTGGATTCGGAACAAAATCGCCGCCACGGCAGCGCTTCAAATAGTTAAGGGCATGCACCTGTCCCGTCATTTCCAGCTCACCCTTGTAAACCGGATCATGCCAGCCTTCAATATCGATCGTTCCCTTGTAGCCATTCTGTCTCAAAATCGTAATAATATCCGACCAGTTGCTGTCGCCGAAGCCAGGCGTCCGATGCCATACAAACTGCTGCTTACTGTGCACGCCATGCTCTTTTACAATATCCCAAGCAATCGTTGCGTCCTTACCGTGTACGTGAAACACCTTGTTTACCCATTTGCGCAGCTGCGGAATCGGATCGATTAAGCTGACCATTTGATGGCACGGCTCCCATTCCAGTCCGATATTGTCTTCCGGCACCGCATTAAACATAAGCTCCCAGGCTGTCGGGTTATGCGCAATATTCCAATCGCCGGCTGCCCATGTGCCGCCCATATCACAGTTTTCAAAAGCGATCCGCACGCCTTTATCCGCTGCTCTGCGCGTCAGCTCGCCGAACACTTCCTTAAACCTTGGAATCGATTCATCGATCGGTTGACCCGTCAGCCGTCCAGTGAAACCGGATACAATATCAGCTCCGAATAAATGCGCATGATCGATAAGGCGCTCCCAGCTGGCAAGCGTATCTGCGTTATTGCCTTCGCCTGTCAGCGGATTTCCGAAAACGCTTACAGCAGGCACTACAAAATCATGCTCGTCCGCAAGCGCTCTTAACCGCTTAGCCATTTCCGCAAGATCCGTGCTGCCTGTCGTTTGCCAAAACGTTAAATTAAACGATTCGAAACCATGCTTCACAATTTGCGGGATGACATGATCTGCGTTTCCTCCGCCTACAAGCGTTCCGATGCGTAATTTGTTTTCCATCCTTGTATATCACTCCAATATTGGCGTATAGTATTGCTAACAACTTCATTATAGCCAGGAGTTTAACACAATTCTCTACACAATCTTGCGTAAAACTAGTCGAATCTTGTGATGGTGGTGCAGAAGATGACATACCCTAAGGAGCTATGGGAAAATACCAGGCTCGAGCATAAATCATATCCGATTCAGCTGTTTCAAAATCGCTGTCATGATGTAAAGCCAAATGATTGCATCCTCTATTTGCATTGGCATGAGCATTTCGAAATCATCGTCATGAGGGAAGGCAGCGCATTATTCCATATCGACAGCCGCCCTTATATCGTTAATACCGGAGATGTCATCATCATACCGGGCGGAGGACTTCATGTCGGCTATGCGCTTCGTTATGAAAATGTCCATTATGATTGCGTCGTCTTAAACGCTTCTCTCTTCAACGACTGGGTCCATGATCCCGTGCACGCTCAGTTCGTCGCTCCTTACCTCGAGGGACGCCTTCATTTTCCCGTCAAGCCGTCGGAACAGGATGAGACCTGCCTCCGCTATTACCCGCTGCTTGACGAAGCGATAGCCGAGCTTGCCGCGAAGCCTCCTGCCTATCAGCTCGTCGTGAAGTCAAAGCTGCATGTCCTGTTTACGCTGCTTTCCCGCACCTTTATGGAGCAGCAGCTTGCAGGTAAACCGGCGGAGCCTTATTTCGTTAATCGCGATCGCTTTAAGACGCTTATTCAGCGCATCGAATCGGATTTTTGCGAAAAAATATCGATCGAGCAAGCGGCCAAGCAGGTCAGCCTAAATCCTTACCATTTCTGCAAGCTGTTCAAAAAACTGACCGGCCGCACCTTTGTCGAATACGTAAACGTAAGCCGCATGAACGAGGCCGAGCGGCTGCTCCGCGAAAGCAATAATACCGTCACCGAAATCGCAGCTCAGGTCGGCTGCGAGAATCCGAACTATTTTACGAAGCTGTACAAGCAGTATAAAAGCATGACGCCTTCGCAAGCGCGGAAGCAATAAGGGAAGCAAAGCAAGCAGGGCAAGCAAGGGAGGTTCGTGTGCTTCCCTTACTCTGCAGGTTCAATAGCTACAGCCGCCCTCTTCCGTCATCCAGATATGAGCAGCAAGCAAACGAGTACGAAGCCAAAAGCGTTCCGCTTGCGGTACCGCGCCAAGTAAGTCTACTAAAGGCTCTTGTAACTTCCAATATTTCCTTTATACTAAATTGAAATTCACGTATTGGAGGAATTTATTGTGACTGTACTGCATACGGAAAGGCTAACTCTTCGACAATTAGAAGCAACTGACGCCGAAGCTCTGGAATTATTAATCAATGACTATGACGTCGCACGTACAACTTTAAATATCCCTTATCCTTATCCCAAAGGCGGGGCTATGGCTTTTATTAATCATCGGGCTATGGTTTCCAAAAAAGGGGAAGGGTACACTTTTGCCATTATAAATAAAGAGAAAGCGGAATTTATGGGAACGATCGGCATGCAGCTTGACCATAAAAATAACAGAGCCGAGCTGGGTTATTGGCTGGGAAAACGCTTCTGGAACCAAGGCTACGTTACAGAAGGTGTCAGACGCATTACTCAATTTGGCTTCGAAGAGCTTAAGCTGCATAAAATTCATGCAGCGGCAATGACAAAGAACCCCGCTTCATCAAGCGTAATGAAAAAGATTGGAATGCAATACGAAGGCACCCTCCGTCAGCATTTTCTGAAATGGGACGCATATGAGGACGTCGATTATTACGGGATTTTGTACGAGGATTATATAAAACTTACTACTTAAAACCATTACCTATTCCGAATTAATTGGACAGTCATCTTGATTATCATAAAGAGAGTTTCCATTTCATCAACATTGCAAACGACAAAAAAAGGCCGCCTCCGGTTATAAACCGTGAAGGCGGCCTTTTAAAACTTTATAAGTAATCTAGTCTAAGAATAATGGCTAGCTATCCTTAATAACGCCCTTCTTCAAAATCAGGTTGGCGTAAAGCGCGCTTTCCCCTGTCGCGATTATCGCATAAGCCTTCTTCGCCCGCTCATAAAAAGCGAAGCGCCCCACCTGCTCGAACGGCTCCGATAGTCCGGTGTGCTCCTCGATAATTGAACGGTACTGCTCCCAAATCGGGGTTTGCACCGTATCTCCCGGAACGACCTGCATGAGCGCAGCCGGCTTCGCAACATATTGATCAAGCGGAAACAGCCGCAAAATGGCGTCAAGCAGCTCGGGCACATTATGTCCGTCAGCACGGATCAGCCGCTCTGCGTGACTTGCCGCCGGAAAGTTGCCGTCCGCCAGCACGATTTCGTCGCTGTGTCCCATTTCACTGAGCACCTTGAGCAGCTCGGGAGAAATCAGTTTCGATATGCCTATTAGCATGATTACCTCTTCCTTTCGTCAATCCAGCTTGAATTAATAAATGGATAAAACCGCTAAACTGCCTAAAGACGCTCAAATCTCTCAAATGCGGCATTCCACTCCTCCGAATGCTCAGGAGCATATTCCTCAATTGGAAACGACCCGGCTACAAGCGTGCGCGCCTCCTGCAGATTGGCGCATTTTCCTAGTGCGACAAGCTGCATCAGCATGTTGCCAATCGCGCTTGCTTCCACGGGTCCTGTCCAGACGGGACGGCCGATGGCGTTCGCAGTTAGCCGGCAGAGCAGCTCGTTCTGAATGCCGCCGCCAACCATATGCAATCCGCTAAACGACTGCCCGGTCAAAGCTTCCATTTGAGCAAGCGCCTGGCGATACCTTAGCGCGAGACTTTCCAATATGCAGCGCGCGATTTCACCAGCCGACTGCGGAACCGGCTGCGACGTTTCCCGGCAAAAGGCTTGAATGCGGCCAATCATGCCGGACGGCGCATAGAAGGACGGATCGTCGGGATGAATAAGACTGCGAAACGGCTCTGCGCTGCCCGCTTGCACGACAATTTCGGCAAATGATATTTCGTGTCTTTGCTCCTCCCATTCCCGCTTGCATTCCTGCAATATCCACAGCCCCATAATGTTTTTGAGCAGCTGATAGGTTCCAAAGGCTCCACCTTCGTTAGAGAAATCTAACGCCTGCGCCTCCGGCGTCACAAGCGGACTCGCAAGCTCCGTACCGATCAGCGACCAAGTACCGCAAACGAGATAAGCAAATGCGGAATCGCCAGCCGCAGGAACTGCCGCCACCGCCGATTCGGTATCATGCGTTCCTACTGCAACAGCAACAATTGGCGGAACATCAAGCTCCGCGCATACCTCATCCGTTAACGGGGCAATCTGCGTACCGGGATGAATCGGCTCAAGAAACAGCCCGCTCGGAATACCGAGCTGCTCCATAAGCTCCTTATTCCACCGCTGTTCCTTTGGCCGGTAAAGCTGCGTAGTCGTTGCCATCGTAAACTCGCACACCTTCTCGCCTGTCAGGAAATACGCAAGCAAATCCGGAGTAAGCAGCAGCGTGCTGGCCGCCGCAAGCTTTGGCGAAGCCGCTTTCTTCATCGCATACAGCTGGTTTATGGTATTGAAGGGCATAAACTGCAAGCCGCCTTGCTCATATAAGCGGTCTTTGCCGATTAGCTCGTTCAGCTCTTCCAATATTCCTTCCGTTTGCGGATCGCGGTAATGATAGGGGTTGCCAAGAAGCTCTCCATTCGCATCCAGCAGCCCGAAATCCACGCCCCAGGTATCAATGCCGAACGTTTGCGGCGCGTAGCCTTCTTGGAAGGCTTTGCGGATGGCAGCCTTCAGCTCCTGCAGCAAGCGTAAAATGTCCCAGTGCAAATGTCCGCCAACTGCAATCGGCTGATTCGGAAAACGATGAATTTCCGTCACCTGCAGCTTATACTGTCCGCTTGCCTCTTCCGGTACCAGCTCGCCGATTAGCGCTCGGCCGCTGCTGGCGCCCAGATCGAATGCGAGCACGGTCGCAAGCTTCGTCATGCTTAGATCCTCCCTTAAGTAAGTGCTGACGCCGACCTAAAGCGACGGTCGATCACTTCATCTTTTGCAGCAATTCAATACGGTATGCTTCGCTTTCAAGCGATGCGATTTCTTCAAATTCTTCCTTCGTCAGCACCTTCGGCTCACGAATCGCCTTGGCGATCAAATAAATTTTCGTGCTTTCTTCCACAACCTCGGTCCGGTAGTAGGCCTCGCGCAAATTGCGTCCAGACGTAACAAGGCCGTGATTGCCGAGCAGCACCGAGCTAGCTGTATTCACCTTGGCCACATAGGCATCGGCAAGCTTATCCGTCGTTGGAAGAACATAAGGAACATACACGGTTTTGCCGACAAGCGCCGCTTGGTCAGGGAACATGATGGGCAGCTCCTGCTCGACTAATGTGAATGCAATACAGTAAGGCGGATGCGTATGAACGATAGCCCCGATATCCGGATTGGCCCGATAAGCATAAAGATGCATCAGCACCTCGGAAGACGGACGAAGACCGATATCCGTCATTTCCCCCGTCTCAATATCCACCTCAACCCACTGATGCGGCTCTATCTCATCCAGCGCGAAGCCGCTTGGCGAAAGATACATTTTGCCTTCGAATTTAGCGCTTATGTTGCCGCCTGGACCGACAACCAGCTTGTTCGTTACCGTCTTGCGCGCATACTTGCAAAGCTCGTTGCGAATGTCCGTGCTGCTCATTGTAAAACCTCCCATTTATTTATAGATCGGCCCGAAATTTTGACAAGCACGGTAATCGGCGCTCTCCGAATTAGCTGTGCCGAACAGTCCCCATGCCCGCGGGCGGAATACGCGCTCCTCTGGAACGTTGTGCATATTGACCGGAATCCGCAGCATCGAAGCGAGCGTAATTAAATCGCCGCCAATGTGTCCATAGCTGATCGAGCCGTGATTCGCGCCCCAATTGTCCATCACTTCATAGACCGAGTGGAAAGCACCCTCGCCGGTTAACGTTGGAGCGAACCAAGTCGTCGGCCACGTCGAATCCGTACGCTTATCGAGCGTATCATGCACATCCTCCGGCAGATCAACCGAATAGCCCTCCGCGATTTGGAGTACGGGTCCGATTCCTTTAACCAGGTTGATACGCGACATTGTCATCGGCATGCCGCCGCGCGTTAAGTAATCGGATGAGTAGCCGCCGCCGCGGAAATATTCAACGGAGGCCGGACGCCATGAGGTCGCATCCAGGCATTGCTGCGCTTCCTGCTCGGAAATTTCCCAGAAAGGCTTCATCGCTGGCTGGCCATCCTTCATTTGCTCACCGGTGCCGTCAAGCGTTGCAGGTCCGGAGTTGATAAGGTGAAGCAAGCCGTTCTCCGCGGCTCCGGTCAGCTTATGACCCGTTACGCGCTCTACCGATTCCGGGCTCCAGTACGTACGGACATCGGCAAAAATTTGCGCCGTATTCGTGAGTAGGTAACCGAACAGCATAACCGCGCCGTTCAGGCTGTCATTTTCCGTCGCCACGATATAAGGCGCTCTAATGCCGTTCCAATCGAAGGAGGAGTTCAGAATCGCTTCCATGAAATCGCCGTTTGGAAAATGGTCCGTCCACTGCCGCTGGCCCTGGAAGCCAGCTGTGATCGCATTATGTCCAAATGCCTCCTCGCCGAAGCCGAGCTCGGCGAGCTGCGGATTGCCGACCATTAAATCGCGCGCAATTTGCGTCATTTGGATAACCGTTTCCCAATCGCTGTCCTTCCGCTCTCTTGACGTTTGGATGCCGGCAGGATTGTTGTCCGGCCCTTCCTTACAGTTTTCTTTCACCCAAGAGAGCGCTTTCTCGAATTCCGCTGTATCATATATTTTCTCGTCCATACGACGGACGAATTCGGTCATATCGATGTATTCAGTGCGCATTCCTAGATATTCTTGGAAGAATGCATCGTTCACGATCGATCCCGCGATACCCATCGATACGGAGCCCATCGACAAGTAGGATTTTCCGCGCATGTATGCGACTGCAAGCGCTGCTTTGGCAAACCCGAGCAGCTTGTCTTTGACGTCGAACGGAATGGAGGTATCGCCTGCATCCTGAACATGCTCGCCGTAGATCCCAAACGCCGGAAGACCTTTTTGCGCATAGCCGGACAAGACGGCAGCCAAATATACAGCGCCAGGGCGCTCTGTTCCGTTAAAGCCCCAAACAGCCTTCGGAATCGAAGGCTCCATATCCATTGTCTCGGTCCCGTAGCACCAGCATGGCGTTACCGTTATCGATACCCCCACTCCGGATTTGGCAAATTTATCAGCGCACGCAGCCGCTTCAGCCACTCCGCCAATGCAGCTGTCCGCAATAACGTATTCGACCGGCTCGCCGTTCGGATATCGCAAATGCTCCGATAAAAGCTGAGCCGTTGCGATTGCCATGTTCATCGTCTGCTCCTCTAACGATTCGCGAACCCCTTTCCGTCTGCCGTCAATGGTTGGACGAATGCCGATCTTAGGAAATCCGGATTGGAAACGCAAGCTAGTGTCCGTCATGAATAAAACCTCCATAAAGTTATATTAATGTTACCGATAACCTCAAAATAACAATAATAAGGCTTGCTGTCAATGCCTACTTTTCTGTATGATAGAAACAATGATTTAGCGATAAGGGGACAAGGATATGGTAACGATATATGATGTAGCGGCCAAGGCAAGCGTATCCGCTATGACCGTCTCCAGAGTTATCAATAACACTGGCAAAATAAGCGAGAAAACAAGAGCAAAGGTAAAGCGCGTCATGGAGGAGCTGAACTATGTGCCGAACCAAACGGCGCGCAGTCTCGTACTCCAACAGACCAAGCTGCTGTTTCTGTTGATAACCGATATTATGAATCCCTTCTATACGACGCTCGCGCGCGGTGCGGAGGATGCCGCCAAAAAATCCGGCTACCGCCTGCTGTTCGGCAACAGCGATGAAAGCCTTGAAAAAGAGTCGGATTATGTGACGACGATATTAACGGCGCGCGTTGACGGCGTTCTGGTCGCTCCGGCCGGCGATCCGTCATTGCCGCATATGGAATCGCTGCGCAAGCATAACGTGCCATTCGTGCTGCTTGACCGTGAAGTGCCCGGCATCGAATGCGACATCGTGCTCGGCGACAGCAAGGAAGGCGCCCGGATGCTCGTCGAGCATCTGGTGTCTCAAGGTCATCGCCGCATTGCGATAGTGAACGGCTCCCCGTCAATCTCCAGCGCTCGTTTAAGGCTGCAGGGCTATCAAGACGGGCTAAAGCTGAATGATATAGCATTTAATGATCGTTATGTATACGAAACGAGCTTCGGCCCATTGAACGATTTAACGGAAATGGAGCATTGGATCGATCAAATGGATCCCCCACCTACCGCTATTGTTGCGGGTAATAACGTGCTTGCGGTTGAAGTCATGAGGCTGCTTCGCGGACGAGGAATAAGCGTGCCCGATGATATGTCTATCGTTTGTTTTGATGATTTGGGTCCTTACTCGGAAATCGAGCCGTTCCTTACTGTTGCTGCTCAGCAGGCTTATCAGTTCGGCTACATGGGCATGAAGATGCTCATTGAGCGCATTCAGGAACGCGAAACAGCGCTGCCGTGGAAAAAAATCGTTTTACCCGCTGACTTAATGATCCGCAGGTCGGTGAAGAAGATCACTCCGCTTTAAACGATCTTGCTTCTTGCTCGCAAAAAAGTGCCTAAAGGCTATCCTCAAGGTACCAAACGGTATCAAGATTCAGATCTAAAGTCTGCTTGTGCGCTTTGAACTTTCCCAGATCGTTTTCCTGCAGCAAGTCATCCGCATCCAGCCATAAAATATACTTAAACAGCCATGCTTTGAGAGTCAAATCATGGCTGTTTTGAATTGTGTGACTTCCGGATCAAATTTCCTTATTATTCTGTTGTTCTATATCACTGATATAGTCAAAAGGCGGTACGAAGAAAGGAATTTCTGCCTGTGCTTCATGCTGCATTTCCGGCGCTATGAAACCCCATTGGATGCCTGTCGCCCTCGCAATTTCAGAGTCTGTCGTGCACAGATCACTTTTTGAGATATCGGATAACGATGTTCGTCCAAGTGACTGTGCAACCATTTCCATTTCTGTCACGCAGGAATTTAAATATCGAACCAAATTCTTGGATGCTGTATCCACATCCAGCTCCGAGGTCATTTTGCCGGTATATACAACCAAGCTTGTAGCTGCTTCGAACGGCGCCGATTTCACAATCTGTTCACCGATCAAGGCTAGCATCGCAGCCGTTCCGATGTAGACGGCATCTGCACCCATCGCCATTGCTTTCAACATGCATCCGGGGGTGACTAACCCTCCCGCAGCAATAATGCTGACTTTGCCGGTTGCCCCTTTACGGGCTAAGAAATGTGAAGCGCGTGATATGGCAAACATAGTTGGCAGTCCTAAATCATCCTGCAATGTTGGAGCTCCACCGTGTGTCCCCCCTTCCGCACCGTCAAGCGTGATGAAATCAACTCCGGCCTCCAAGGCGATTTGCAGTTCTTTTTCCAAGTGATGCGTAGCTGCGATTTTAAGCCCGACCGGAACGCCCGTTTCATGTTTGAGACGCTTTACGAGTTGAATGAAATCTTCCTGGGTATTGACGCCTTGAAGTCTGGAGTGAATGACAGCAGGCTCCCCTTCCTGTAAACCAAACACTTCCCGAAAGTCTTCGCCAATGTTTTTTACTGTCGTTCGCTGAGAAGTCGAACCTTGCGCTCCTTGACCGAGCTGAATTTCAATCGCATCCAGCTGCTTATATTTGTCGGGCGTGTTCATCCATCCGCCCCGATTATATTGACCAATAAAAAGATGTGCCGCGTCCCGCTCTTCCCGCATCAATCCTGCTTCCCCTGAATTCGTGGCCGTTCCAACGAAAGTCGAAGCTTTGGCTAGAGCAATCTTGGCATTTTTACTTAGGGCTCCGCCAAACGACATGGCTGCGATCATGATCGGAATCGAAAGGGTAAGCGGTTTTTGTGCGAGCGGACCAATCGTCACGGAAGTTTGAATTCCGATCTGCTCTGGCGTTGGCATTCTAAACAAATGCACGGGATTAAACAACACTTTTTCCCAAGGAGAAAAATGAATGTAGCTTCCCAGAGGCCGAGAAATCGCCGTACCACTGGAAGAACGCATGAGAGTTTCTATAAAGTTTGGAATACCTACCTTACGTCCAACGGGAATTGTCGCAGCCAGGTTTTCGGTATATTGATCCTTTATCATGCGTGACAAGGCTTTGTCTACCGCTTCATTCATGACGGAACGGATAATATTCTCAATGAATTTCATTACCGGCTCCCCGGTCCAAATGGCGAACCATTCCATCGATTTGTTTGGACATCGACAGACACATTTGTTTTATAGTATCCAACTGCCTCGAAGCACTTTGCTCCTCGATTGCAATGTCGACCAGTTCCTTATGATCGAAATTCGTTAATTTTTGATAATGCTCACGTTCAACACTTGATAATGTACCGGATACCGTTTCGATCCGGGTAATTTCTGATTGCAGATAGTTTAGAACATGTTTTACGTCATTAAATTCTATCATCAGGGTTATCTCCTTTCATTCTCATTCTGTTAAAGTAACCCTTTATTCGGATTTACATACAGATTAAATAATTCGTAAAGGAGATAACTGCAGATGACCACTAAAAAATATAGGTATTTCTGTAGAAAAAAAATGTCTTTTTCCGGGTCAATATGTTCGTAATACTTTGCTAATGTTCCTCTGAATACGAAAAAAAATTGCGGTTATACTATTCCAGGTTAATTTATTCCATTTAAGGAAAATTGAGGAGGTTACTGCAATGGCTGCACACTTAGGCGCGCATGAAACAATGGAAGTGCATGAAATTCTTACTTCTTCCATTAATGGTATCAATCATTTTCAGCTTTACCTTTCCTTTGCGAAAGATCAACGGCTTCAGCAAATGCTGGACCGCCAGCTTCAGTTCATGACGAATGAGTACAATCAAATGATCCAAACCCTGAATCAGCAAGGTTATGGCCAACCAGCGCCGTACCGCGGTGAAAACTTCGGAGCTCCGGTTTATGGTCTGGACAATCCAGCTGCACAAAGCCCGAACGTTTCCATGAATAAATTGGATGATTGGGATGTTGCGAGCAGCATGCTCTCCTGTCACAAAGCCTCTGCATCCAAAAAAATGTTGGCCGCGCTGGAATGCGCTAATCCCCAGATTCGCCGGATGATGCAGCAGGGATCCGTCAACTGCTCCGAACAAGCGTATGAAGTTTGGCAATTCATGAATCACATGGGTTACTACCAGGTGCCAACGATGAAAGAAGAAACAACTAATACGATGCTTCAAAGCTACCGGCCGGCTATGAATCAACAAATGAATCAACAAATGAACCAACAAATGAACCAAGCAATGAACCCGGCAATGAATCAAGCAGCTCCGAATGGAATGCAGTAGCAGCAATAATAATGAATAGGTATGGGCCTGCTGATGCAGGCTCGTTCATTCCATACACAAATACGCCTGCAGGATCCCAAGATACTCCTTAATCCGGTAAGGTCATGACTGTAACTGGCCGAAAGTCGTATTGAGAAACAGTGTTCCTATATCGCGACTGTAGTAACCGCCTTGAGAAAGCTATTCATTAAACAATTTTCTCCGAAACTCCGTAGGAGATTGTCCGCTCCATTTGTGAAATTGCTTGGTGAAAAAAAGCGGATCATTGTAGCCAACTGAAGCAGCAATCTGAGCGATGGTAAGCTCTCCCTCCAGCAGCTCCTCGGCCTTCTTCATTCGCACCTTATACAAGTACTGCATGGGCGGCAAGCCCGTTGCCTCCTTGAACAGCCTTGTTAAATGAGCCCTGTGATAGCCGAGCGTATGAGCGATTCCTTCAATAGACAGCTGCTGCCCATACTGTAAGGAAAGCAGCCGGATAGCTTGATCGATTTGACGGTAGGAACGGGACTCCGGTATGCTCACCTCGGAGTTGACCGTTAGATGCACCTGTCCGAGCTCATGCAAAATCAGCCTAAGCCAGCCCGACGCCTCCATGTTTCCGAGCGCTGGAACATTCGTTTTCTCCATGCTTTTCCGCAAATTTCTGAACATCCGCTTCATCGCAGGAAGCGAGCTATCCCGAATGACTGCCCGATCCGGCGAAATGCCGATGGAGGCAAGCGACGACTCTACGATCTCGCCCGAGAAGCCGACCCACATATATTCCCAAGGATTGCTCATGCTTGCCTCGTATTTCACCAAGATGTCGGGGAAAATGACAAACGCATCGCCAGCTTTGCACGAATGAGCGTTTCCTAGTGTTTCAAACATCCCCTCCCCATCAAGCACAATATGAATTAAGTAGTAGTCATGAACAGCTGGCCCAATAAAATGACCGGCAACAGGTCGTCCCTTCCCGCTAAATAATACCGACATTTCTCCCTTTAACGGAGCTGCATTAATACTGAGCGAATAACTATGATGCTTTTCCAACGTTACACCTCCAGATTACCAGCTCTAACTATCATACTAAATGATGCAACATTTCTCCATATAATGCTTCGTTCCTTCCATATTCATTTTCAGCCGTCCTCCTTATACTAAAGGAGTCAGCAATCATCCTTTAGGAGGCCATCACATAATGTCCAAAATTACATTTATCGGAGCTGGAAGCACCGTATTTGCCAAAAACATTCTCGGCGATGTCATGCAGACGCCAGCGCTTCAAGGCTTTGAAATTGCTTTATTCGATATTGATGCGGAGCGTCTCCGCGATTCCGAGCAAATGCTGCTCAATCTTAAGCAGACGAGCGAAAGCACCTGCCAGATTAAAGCTTATTCCGACCGTAAAGAAGCGCTTCGCGGAGCTAAATACATCGTAAACGCCATTCAAGTCGGTGGCTACGATCCTTGTACGATCACCGATTTTGAAATTCCGAAAAAATACGGCTTACGCCAAACGATAGCCGATACCGTCGGTATCGGCGGCATTTTCCGAAACCTGCGCACAATACCGGTTATGCTGGATTTCGCACGCGACATTAAAGAGGTTTGTCCGGACGCCTTGTTCCTGAACTATACGAATCCGATGGCTGTTCTGACCAATGTCATGAACACTTACGGCGGCGTCAACACCGTCGGTCTCTGTCACAGCGTGCAGGTTTGCGTTCCGCATCTGTTCGAGCATTTGAATCTTGACCCGACCGGCGTCAAATACAAAATCGCAGGCATTAACCATATGGCCTGGCTGCTCGAAGCGAGCAAGGACGGCGTTGACTTATATCCGGAAATCAAGCGCCGTGCCGCCGAGAAGCAGCTCGAAAAGCATCATGATATGGTTCGTTACGAGCTTATGCTTAAGTTCGGCTATTACATTACGGAATCGTCCGAGCATAACGCCGAATACCATCCATACTTCATTAAGCGCAGCTATCCGGAGCTTGTCGACCGCTTTAACATTCCGCTCGATGAATATCCCCGCCGCTGCGTAAACCAAATTGAAGGCTGGAAATCCATGCGCGATTCGCTCGTCAATGACCGCAGCCTTGAGCACTGCCGCAGCCATGAATACGCTTCTTATATTCTAGAAGCTATCGAAACGAACAACCCGTTCAAAATCGGCGGCAACGTCATGAACACCGGCTTGATTACAAACCTGCCGAAGGAAGCTTGCGTAGAGGTGCCGTGCCTAGTCGATGCGAACGGCGTTACGCCAACCTATGTCGGCGACCTGCCGCCACAACTGGCTGCGTTAAACCGCACAAACATCAACACGCAGCTGCTGACAATCGAGGCTGCCATTACCGGCAAGCGCGATCATATTTACCATGCAGCCCTGCTCGACCCGCATACATCCGCCGAGCTGTCTATGGATGACATCGTATCGCTATGCGATGAGCTGATTGAAGCGCACGGCAGCTGGCTTCCGAGCTATAAATAAGCGTTACAAGCGTAATAAGGCCGCTCCCCGTAATAACGGAGAGCGGCCTTTTGAACGATTTCACTTGTTTTTAAGCATACTTCGCCCAGCGACTATCGCCCGGCATTGGACATGCGCGATCTTTGTATTTGGCGGCAATGCGCACGAAGCAGCCGCATACGGCGCATGTCGTGCCGTACTGAAACTTCGGGCAGCTGCTGCATTGCCGCAAGCGCTGCTCGTACACGTCATCAGGCACGCTAATGTCAGTTTGGAACATCGGCGCCGCCAATATGCGGTCGATCTGCTCGTCGGTCACGCGATATTCGTCCCGGCAGCCCTTGCACTGATTTTTGCTGCTCATCATAAGAGCTGCCTTATTCCGCAATCAGCTCAAGAACGGTTACGGACATTGCCGAGAGCTTCGCATTGATTTTCGTACCCTCGACTGTAAATGCTTGATAAACGCTTGGCACTACGGCTTCAGGCTGCTCGAAAGTGTTGTGGGCATCTTTGATTGAAGCGGTAAGCTCCGTTCCCGAAACTTTCAAACCCGCCCCGGCTAAGCCGCGAAGATCGATTTCAACATCCGCTCCGGACTGGTTGTCCAGATTGCACAAGCTTACATGAATACGGCCTTCCGCATCCTTGGACGCAGATACGGATACTTGCGGGATTTTCTGATCATTATGCGCGTAATCCTGGCTGTCGATCGTCGTCTTAAGCATCTCTGCGTCCTGATGCACCTTGTACATATCAAATACATGATAAGTTGGCGTTAGCACCATTTTCTCGCCCTCGGTTAAAATAACCGATTGCAGCACGTTAATGACCTGCGCGATATTCGCCATTTGCACCCGATCGCAATGATCGTGGAAAATGTTAAGCGTCACGCCAGCAACGAGCGCATCACGAATCGTGTTCTGCTGGTAGAGGAAGCCCGGATTGGTGCCCGGCTCCACATCGAACCATGTGCCCCACTCGTCTACGATAAGACCGATGCGCTTGCTCGGGTCATAACGGTCCATAATCGTGGAATGGCGCTCGATGAGCTCGTCCATCCAGAGCGCTTTCTTCATCGTGATGTACCATTCATCCTCGGAGAAGCTAGTCGCCGCGCCTTTTCTCGTCCAGTCACCCGGAATTGTATAATAGTGCAGAGAAATCGAATCCATCATCCCGTGAGCTTCGCGCATCACGACATCCATCCAGCGATAATCGTCGACGTTCGGTCCGCAAGCGATTTTGTGGATTTTGTTTTCGCCGTAGTTGCGCACGTAAGTTTGGTATCTTCTATACAGATCCGCGTAATACTCGGGACGCATATTACCGCCGCAGCCCCAGTTCTCGTTGCCGACGCCAAAATATTTAACGTTCCAAGGTTTTTCCCGGCCGTTCTCTTGACGCAATTCCGCCATCGGCGAAACGCCGTCAAACGTCATGTACTCCACCCATTCGGACATTTCCTGAACCGTGCCGCTGCCCACGTTGCCCGAAATGTACGGCTCGCACTCCAGCATCTCGCAAAGCATCAAAAACTCATGCGTGCCAAAATGGTTGTTTTCAACGACGCCGCCCCAGTGCGTATTGATCATCCGCTTACGCGATTCGCGCGGCCCGATGCCGTCCTTCCAGTGATACTCGTCGGCAAAGCAGCCTCCCGGCCAGCGCAGAACCGGAATTTTCAGCTGCTTAAGCGCAGCTACAACATCGTTGCGGATACCGTTCGTATTCGGAATAGGGGAATCCTCGCCCACCCAAATGCCCTCATAAATACAACGTCCCAAATGCTCGGAGAAATGTCCATAAATGTTACGGTTAATCGTGCCTGCCGCCAAATCGGCGTTAATGGTTACCCGGTTTGCCATATGATTCGCCCTCACTTTAATAGATTAGAATTGGATGACTTTATACATTCATTGAATTAATATATTTATTTATTCACTAATATATATATTAATTCTATTCAAATCATAATGGGAGCGGATACATTTTGCAACCCTTAATACGAATAATTTTATATAAATATTTGGAGTAAGACGAATCCGGCCGAAACCCTAAAAAACAAAAAATCACACGCGATTATAAATAATCACGTGTGATTTCTATTTCAGCTCCCGGCGGCGCTGCTTAACGGCGTTTTGCTATTTTCCCAGCGGCAGCCACTGCAAAAAATGCTGAATATGCGTGTCCCAGTAGCCCCATTCATGACTGCCCGGCCCTTCAACGTAAGTTAGCGGATAATCCGCTTCCTTGCAGGCATCGCGGAAGGCAATATTGTCATGGTATAGAAAATCCTCTGTCCCGCAGCACTGGTAAAGCGATGGCTTCGCTAAATCAGACTGAGCTTGTCCGGCGACAAGATGAAGCAGATCCTCATTGGTCCCTTTCATTTCTTTCTCTCCGTATATAAGACGGAAATACGGCTTCATATGAGGCATTGCCGGATCTTTAATATGATTTGCCATATCAAGTGCACCGGACAAGCTGCCCGCAGCGGCAAAGCGATCAGGATGCCTCAGCGCCCATTTGAACGCCCCATAGCCGCCCATCGACAAGCCTGCAACATAATTATCCTCTCTCGCGTCAGATAAAGGGAAGAAGGATCGGGCGATTGCCGGAAGCTCCTCCGTTAGAAAGGTCCAGTACTTATTACCATACTCCATATCCGTATAAAAGCTCTGATGCACATTCGGCATCACAACGGCGAGTCCAAGCTCTGCCACATATCGTTCGATGGACGTTCTTCTTGACCAGATCGTATCGTCATCGGAGAAGCCGTGCAATAAATATAACGTCTTGTGCAGCTTCTGGCTGCTTCGGTTGTTCATCCCGATTTGCGAGGAAGTCTGCTGAGGCAATATAACGGTCATAGAGGTGCTTAAACCCAGCGTATCCGAAAAAAAGTTACAGGTGATAAGAGCCAATCGTTATTCCTCCTTAGATAGATATTGAAACCGTACCTGTTACTGCTAGCATGCTATTAAGATCAACATGATTCTTAAGTAATGTAGCATCAAAATGAAGCGCTTGCAATCCATGCTGCCATGCAGCGCCTTTTACATACGCCATCCGCGTCTTAAGTTTACTTAGTGAACTTTTTTTCAGTCCTTATATGTTTCGAAATAGCGAGGTATAATAGAAACCGGTTAAAGGTTGTATACAAATTTTGCGGAGGTTGATAGAAAATGAAATGGATGCCATTAGAGCGTCGTGGAATATCGGACAGCCGTTTAGCGCTGGGCTGCATGGGATTCGGCGGGAGCTGGGACCTTGCAGACCCTGTTACATCCAGCCACATCCGTCAGGCGGAAGAAGCCGTAGAAGCTGCTCTGTCCATCGGAATTACAATGTACGACCATGCGGACATATATACGAGAGGCAAGGCTGAATCTGTGTTTGGACAAGTTCTTAAGCAGCAGCCTAAGCTTCGCGAACAGATCGTCATTCAATCCAAAGTGGGCATTCAGCTCTCCGACGGCATTTTACCAGGGCGGTTCAATTTCTCGAAAGAGCATATTTTGCCTTCAGTGGACGGCATATTAGAGCGGCTTGGCACAGAATATCTGGACGTGCTGCTGCTGCACCGCCCGGATTCATTGATGGAGCCGGACGAAATCGCTGAAGCCTTCACGAAGCTGAAGCTGTCGGGCAAGGTTCGCAACTTTGGCGTATCGAATATGAGCCCGGGCCAAATTCGCTTCTTGCAAAGCGCATTGCCTGATCCAATCGTCGTAAACCAGCTGGAGATGAGCCTGCTGCGTCATGACTGGATTGATCAAGGCATTCATGTAAACCAAAAGGCCGGCTTAAAAGATAACTTTCCTGAAGGACTCATGGAATTTATGCAAATGGAAAATATTCAAATTCAAGCATGGGGACCGCTGGCTCAAGGAAGATTTTCAGGAAGAGCATCGGAGAACGCGACCGAAGCGGAAATGAAAACAGCCGCTCTCGTGAAGCAAATCGCCGAGGAGAATGAAACGACGCCTGAAGCGATTGTGCTTGCTTGGCTGATGAAGCATCCCGCCCGCATTCAGCCTGTCATCGGCACAGTTAATCCAAAGCGCATTATTGCCTGTAAAGATGCTGTAAAACAGGCGGAAATCATGACTAGAGATCAATGGTACACGCTTCTCGTAAGCGCTAGAGGCGTAAATATGCCTTAAGTCGCAATATTAATCATTTATTATTAATATTTTTTCATTTATTTCTCATAATTGCTCATAATCCTTGTTATTGCTAACTTTTCGCTCTCATGAGCAAAAATCGCCGTTTTGTAGATGTGTTATAGTAAAACACATAATACGAAACGCGGAGGGACATCCTGACAGCATGAGAAAATCAAAACTAATGAAATCGATTGCAAAAGCAGGCATTTGCAGCGCGATCGTCATGTCGGCAATCACTTTTGGATCTTTTGCGCAGAAAACGCATGCAGCAACACCTCAAACGATTGGCCTTATTTCTGTAGGCAAAGAATACCTCGGCACTCCATATAAATTCGGTGCGCCAGCTGGCATTACATACGCTTTTGACTGCTCGTCGTTCACACAGTTTTTGTACAGAGGACTTGACGTTTCCCTTCCGCGAACTTCCGCTGCACAAGCAACGGTTGGCGAGAAGGTCCCAAAAGGTTCTTTGAGCATGGGCGATCTTGTTTTCTTCAAAACGAACGGCAAGTCAATTAGTCATGTAGCCATATACGCAGGCAATAACAAAATCATTCAAAGCTCGAGCAAAGGCGTTAACGTTTCTGATCTAAATTCCAGCTACTGGAGCAAGAACTACGTGACGGCAAGACGCGTATTATAAAAACAACAACTACAAAGCTTGAGGAAGGAGCTGTGATCGCAGTAGGCGATTGCAGCTCTTTCTTATATGTTGCCGAAGCGATCAGGGAGGCCTTAACCGGATGGCTGCCCTTACTTCAAGCTTCCCACATGCCTCTGCCGATACTTAAGCGGTGTTGCTCCTACTACCTTTTTAAACATATGGATGAAATATGAAACATTCGGGTAACCGACTTGAATGCCGACCAGCTCGATCGATAGTGAAGTGGATTGCAGCAGCCTGCTGGCTTGTTTGATTCTCCGGGCGGTCAAATAGTCGGTAATATTGCTGCCTGTCTCCTCATGAAACACGCGAGATACGTAAAATTTGGATAAATGCATCAGCTCGGCTAATTGGTCAAGGCTAACCTCCTCCGCATAATGCGCTTCAATCCATTGCATAATTTGCTCCGAATAGCGCAGCGCCCTCCCGCTCGGATCCATCACTGCGGTATCCCGATTCCCGCCTCCAGCTTTATGAATACAGCCCATAAGTTCCAGCAGAAGTATCGCGACCTCTTCCTGCTCCTGTCCCCTGCCCTGCTTGCTTATGTCGTCGTAATTAGCGAAACAGGATTCTAAGCGGCCGCTTTCCTGCGATAAATCAAATGCAGGCCTGGTCGAGCGACCCTGCCATACCTTCATAAACAAGCTGTGCCGGAGAGGAAACGACAGCAAGCTATCCGTAAAGACGGAGGGCTCAAAGAAAGCTATCGAGCGCCTATAAGGCTTCTCCGGACTCACATTCGCGAATACCTTATGCAGCTGAAAGGGCTGAAACAAAAACAGCATGCCGCGCCGCATTTCATACGTATGCTGGTTTACGATGATGCTGCCTTCTCCCTCATGCACGTACAGCAGCTCCATGCATTGATGCCAGTGATAAAAGCCGGGATAAGCCGTATCCGTTTTTACGCCATGCGACCAAATAAACGTATCGCCATCAAATTTGACAGGATCGAACAGAAAATTCATAGTACCTCCCGCTATGACAAAATCACAATATTTTATCATATAGTATTGCAATTTTTGAGCCAATTGAAAAGCTATAATCGAATCTTTATTGTTTTTGGTAAGCGAAAAAAGACATGCTCGGCTTCATTATACAGTCTCATCAAAACATAAATATCCGGTTCATGTATTATCCAGCTTATACTCCGATTTAGGAACAGCCTAACAAATCAAAAAGGATGCAGCCGGCATCTGCCGTCAGCATCCTTTCGTTTTTCCTTGACTTGACTTCATTACAAGTATATTCATTAATAATTCCATTAACAATTCTTCAATTCTGATATGCCGGCTTCTTCACGCTTGGCCGTCATAGACAAAGCGCCATATTCCCCATTTCTAACCTTTAGCCAGCTGTCCCTTCGCCCCTCGGCGTAAACGCTATCCTTCCGTTTGCAAGCCACACCCTCAAGATCGGACCGTTTGACGAGATCGAATAATGCTATACCTTCTCTCTCCACGAATAACATCTTCTTATAATATGCGTTATCCTCCAAAATCGAGTACAGCAGCTTCTTTCGCTCCAGCAGCGGAGTTTGCCTCAGATCTTTTCCATTAAAATAAAGAATATCGAATACAAAAAATTTCACTGGTTGTATCTTCTTGGCATCGCGGATTCGCGACTCCTTTTTTAACCTGTAACGTTCCTGCAGTGTTCCATATTCAACGGCTCCCGTATACGGATTTACATAAGCTACCTCTCCGTCCAATACAACATCAGCAGGCACACTTAACGGAACATTATGTAACTCGGGATATTGCCGCGTAACATCATTATAGTGTCTCGTATACAATCTCGCTCTGTTCGATATAAAGGAAAGCTGCAGCCGGTGTCCATCAATGATCGGTTCGAAGATATAATCTTCATCATCAAAAGGCTTCTCGCGCTCCGTCATGAGCATAGGTTTTATAAACATAACGACGCCTCCTCCCGTGTAACCATTTTAGCACGGACTCATTCTAAAAATCGGCGGTAAATTTAGGTGCAATTAGCGAATAATCTCACGCGCGGTTTCACATAATAGGGTCAAAAGGAGGCTGAGAAAAGATGGCAAACCGAAATTCAAATCAAATTCTCGTACCTGGGGCGCGCGCAGCGCTAGAACAGTTAAAATTCGAAGTTGCTCAAGAGCTTGGCATTCAACTTCCGCAAGACGGATACTACGGAAATATGACTACACGCGATATGGGCTCCATAGGCGGCTTCATTACACGCCGGCTCGTTCAATTAGCTGAACAGCAGCTCGTAGGCCGCCGTTAATTTTTACATAAATAAGCGCCGAGAAAGCAAAATTGCTGTCTCGGCGCTTATTTGTTGCGTAAATAAATGTTTTTACATGGACAGGGAACTTCCCTTCTGCAGCAAAAGTCGGTAAAATGGGATAGAGTTGTCCCGCTACATAACCATTATCGAACAAATTCCATTAAAGAAAGGAATATTCTAATATGATTATTCAACCGAAAACACGGGGTTTCATTTGTACGACTGCTCATCCGGAGGGCTGCGCCCAGCAGGTGCAGCGCCAAATCGATTATGTAACTGCACAGCCGGCTATCGAAGGACCCCGCAACGTATTGGTCATTGGTGCCTCGACAGGCTACGGTCTTGCTTCCCGTATCGTTTCCTCTTTTGCAGCAGGCGCTAACACGATCGGCGTTTACTTTGATAAAGCCGCTGAGGGCGCACGTACCGCATCAGCTGGCTGGTACAATTCCGCGGCTTTCGAAGAGGCGGCTGCTTCCGCCGGCCGTAAATCCTACAGCATCGTTGGAGATGCGTTCTCTGACGAAATAAAAGCAAAAACAATTGATCTCATTCGCACCGAGCTTGGACAAATTGATCTTGTTGTATATAGCGTCGCTTCTCCTCGTCGCACGCACCCGAAGACAGGTGAAACCTTTGCTTCCGTTATTAAACCGCTTGGCGGCACTTATACGAACAAAACCGTTAATTTCCACAGCGGTGAAGTGACGCAAGCGACGA
Source organism: Paenibacillus sp. Soil522 (assembly GCF_001428245.1). Taxonomy (GTDB): domain Bacteria; phylum Bacillota; class Bacilli; order Paenibacillales; family Paenibacillaceae; genus Pristimantibacillus. The sequence continues at coordinate 105,066 of NZ_LMRV01000024.1, read as the reverse complement.
TCGAGCCGGCAACAGAGGACGAGCTGCGCCAAACGATTGCCGTCATGGGAGGCGAAGACTGGCAAATGTGGATTAACGAGCTTGAACAGGCTGGCTTGCTGGCTGAAGGCGCAACTACCGTTGCTTATTCTTATATCGGACCAGAAATTACGCATGCAGTATATCGTGAAGGAACGATCGGCGCTGCGAAAAACGATCTTGAAGCTACGGCTCGCCGTCTTAACGGGCAGCTAAGCGCAAATGGCGGACGGGCATTCGTATCGGTCAATAAAGCACTGGTGACGCAGTCGAGCTCAGCTATTCCTGTCGTACCGCTTTACATTTCTGCACTATATAAAGTAATGAAGGAAAAAGGCATTCATGAGGGCTGCATCGAGCAAATGTATCGCCTGTTCTCTGAGCGTCTGTACAGCAAAGGCGAAACACTCGTAGATGAGAAAAGCCTTATCCGTGTCGATGATTGGGAGATGAGACCGGAAATTCAAGCCGAGGTTGCTGACGTCTGGGCTAAGCTGTCTACAGAAAATGTGTATGAACTATCGGATCTTGAAGGCTACCGCCGTGAATTTTTCCAGCTGTTCGGCTTTGAAACCGACGGAATTGACTATGAAGCAGATATCAACCCGGATGTAAACATCCCTAATCTTCGATAATATTTTCACAAAAAAGGCCAATTCGATCGTTAACGCGATCAAATTGGCCTTTTTGCCATCGATGAAACTTTTGTTTGGAATAGTTAAAAAAAGCCCTTAACCATAAAGGTTAAGGGCTCTTTGTGTAAATACTACAGTTTTACAACGTTTTCTGCTTGTGGTCCACGGTTGCCTTGAGTTACGTTGAACTCAACGCGTTGACCTTCGTCAAGTGTTTTGAAGCCGTCGCCTTGAATTGCGGAGAAATGAACGAATACGTCATTGCCGCCTTCCACTTCGATAAAGCCAAAACCTTTCTCTGCGTTAAACCATTTTACTGTACCTTGTTCCATAATTGATTACCTCCAATAATTTTTTTAACATGTTTTTTCCAGAAAAACTAAAAATCACACATTGAAAAAGATATCATCATACAAATGACAACCTTTTCGATATGTGACTTCAAGGTTTAAATTTGTTGTTTGTAGAAATAATATACCATAGGCTTTTACATTAAGCAAGTCCTCTTGATAAAAATTGTTGAATATTTCTGATTAAGCCAGTGAGAAAACGGGATAACCGCTTCCTCCCCGGGAAATTATAAAGGCTGTTAAGCACCATATCAAACGATTGAGGTGTCCATGCAATGAAAAAGTATATCGTAGTAGCAGCCTTATTATTAGTTACAGGTTGTTCCGCTAATCCTAACCTGACAAACAAGCAAATCCATACGCGGAGTAAAACGCCAACGATTACCGCTGCTCCAAACGTAACGCAAGCCTCTTCAATTGCTACTCCTTCATTAGGAAAGTCATCGATTTCGATGAAGGGATCTCGGTTTAGCGATCCAAACTGGTTGTTCGACGACGGCGACCAAGCACATGTAAGAACTCCAAGGACACATTATCCCAAGGTAAAGAATCCAACTGCACAATACCCTGTTACTCAAAACCCAACTACACAAAATCCAACTACACAAAATCCAACTGAGCAGCCGTCAACTTCTCTCCAATTTGATCAGCAGGTCTTACAAATTGTCAATTCCGAGCGGGCAAAAGCAGGCTTAAGCCCCCTCAGTATGGACAGCAATTTATCCAATATGGCCTTGGTTAAAGCACAGGATTTGATTAACAACAACTACTTTGATCATACGTCTCCGACCTACGGCTCACCCTTCGATATGATGAAAAAGTTTCAAATCACCTATAATGCCGCTGGCGAGAATATCGCTAAAGGCCAGCCTACTCCTGAGCAGGTCATGAACGACTGGATGAATAGCGAGGGTCACAAAGCGAATATTTTGAGCAGCAGCTTTACTCATATCGGCATTGGTTATTTCAAAGGCGCATGGGTACAAGAGTTTACCGGCTAACGCTGTAGTGTACCGGTTTCAATACTCAAACAAGCAGCCGGAACGGGTCCGCCCGGGAAGGCTGCTTATTCTGCTGCTTATTTCACTGCCGGCATAATACCGCTTAAAGCTGTTAGGAGATTATCATTCTCTTCCGCTGTCCCTATCGTTATCCGCAAATGCAATGGCAATCCCCATGTTTTTCCATGACGAACGATAATTCCTCTAGCCATTAATTGCTCATAAATGAAATCTGATTCCGGCCCCAGCTCCACAAGCACAAAGTTGCTCATGCTTTCCGTGTAACGGATTCCCAGCTTTCGAAATGACACATACAAGCGCTCACGCTCCTGCATAACAAGCTCTTGCGACCGTGAAACATGCTCTTTATCCCCGATAGCCGCAATTGCAGCTGTCTGAGCTAATGCGTTTACGTTAAAGGGCTCTTTGACCTGCAGCATGCTTTGTATTATTTCCTGCGGAGCAGCCCCGAAGCCGACTCGAATGCCGGCAAGCCCATATATTTTCGAAAAGGTTTTTAACACCAGCAGCGGATAGCCTGACCGCACAAATTCCATCCCGTCTGAATATTGATCGGCTGAGGCGAAATGGCTATAAGCGGCATCGAGTATAACCATCACCTGTTTAGAAAGGGAATCGAATATGTACTGCAGATCTGTTTTCGATAAAAAAGTACCAGTCGGATTGTTTGGAGAACATAAATATATGATTTTTGTATACTGCGTCACGGCTGCAAGGATGGCCTCCGGATCATATTGAAACTCTGCTTTGAGAGGTACCGCTATCGCTTTGGCTCCCATCAGCTGAGCTCCGAATTCATATTCGCTAAAGGTGGGCCCCGGAACGATAATTTCATTACCCGCATCCAAAAAGGCTTCTGAAACGAGCGTAATGAGCTCATCCCCGCCATTGGTGACAATCACTTGCTCTGATTCAAGGTTATAATGGCTCGCAATCGTTTGCTTCAAGCCTGCTGTCTGAGCGTCCGGATACCGGTGGAGATCCAGCAATGCGGCTTGAATAGCCTCTACCGCTTTCGGGGACGGTCCGAGCGGATTCTCATTTGATGCCAGCTTGATAACACGCTGCAAGCCCAGTTCACTTTGTACTTCCCATATCGGCTTTCCTGGGGAGTAGGGCTTCATCAGCTCTAACGCCTTGCGTGCTTGAACCTCGATTTTCTCTTTCATAGTGGAATCACCCTTAAAATCATAATGAAAACCTTTAATACGATAATACATTAACTCTTTTATGCAGTAAAGAGTTAATGCGAGAGATTATTTATAAACGATATTTGCGGCGAGCCTATGAAACAAGCAAAAAAAAGGAGGAGCCTACAGCAAGGCGCCTCCTCATTTCCGTATCATAAAATTCGATTTCCAAGTCAGCTTTATCCTAATTAGACCTGCTCTACCCTGCTGTCAGCCAAAAAATCGATCATCGAGCGGGCTTGAACCTTACCAGCGGCTGCAGGCTTGCTCATCGCTTCGCCGCTTTCGCGCAGGCGGAATTCCACGGTTTTAGTGACTCCCGGGATGAGATCAAAGAAGTTGTCGGCGAACATGCCTTCGCGCTCGGCGGTAAGCCATACTTGCTTCGCAAGGACATCCGACTCCAGCGTGAACGCCGTGCCGCCGCTGCCCTCAACCTCTTTAATGCGAATATTGGCAGCGGAAAGCTTTAGCTCCTTCGCCTTTACGAAATAAAAGGCTTTGCTGTCTACCAGCTGACCTTCCTGTTCCAGCTCAGCAAACAAGAGAACGCTGCCTGCCTCTAAACCAGCCAGCCACTCCTGCTCATTTACCGAACTGACGACAGCTGCGCTATTGCCCGCCACCGCAACTTTCGTAGACAGCTGCTTAAGCTGCGCGCCAGAAAAACCATATAACGTTAAGCGAAGATCACCGGTAAACGGTGCAAGCAGATCCGTTACGACATGTACATTAACCATACCTTTATCCGTCTTCTCAAATGATAGCAGTGTGTCGGCAAAGCTTCTTTTTGCATAATATTGCATTGCCTTCCACTTGCCGTAATAATCCATGCCGGCCCATGATGCGACTGGCCAGCAATCATTCATTTGCCAATAGAGCGTCCCCATGCAATAAGGCATACGGCGTCGGTGAGCTTCGATGGCCATCTTCATCGCCTCGGCCTGAAGCACTTGACTCATATAGAGAAAAGCCCGGAAGTCCTTCGGCTCGCTCATGTAAATATCCATGTACTCCTTAATTAGACGGTTGCCGTCGCCATTCTTCTGATGTGCCCGCATGACCTTTGAATCAAGCGACAAGTCCTGCTCCGTCGCGAAGGTCATGACTGTATCGTAATCGGGAAACGATTGGAAGCCGTATTCGCTCATGAACCGCCCGATTTTTAAGTTGTAGTTCTCGAACGGCTCAACCGCATGCCAAACACCCCAATAATGAACATCTCCTTCTGTGGAGAGCGGATGCGCATGCTGATTAATGTCTCCCGTCAGTGAAATAAGCGGCGATGAAGGCCAATATTCCGTTCCGGGCGCATAAGCCGAAACCGCATCAGGAAGAATGTGATGGAACACAGCCTCGTAGTCAGCCCAGATGACTGCACGCTGCTCCTGCGTATATTCCTTCTTCCAACCCCAGCCGCCCTCCTCGTCATACTGTGCCCAGGCTGAATCAATCTCGTTATTGCCGCACCACAGCACAATCGAAGGATGATGACGGATCCGCTTCACATTCTCTTCCGCTTCCTGGCGGACATTGTCCAGGAACGCTTGATCGCCCGGATACATGCTGCATGCAAACATGAAGTCCTGCCATACCATTATGCCGTACTCATCGCATAGCTCATAAAAAATCGGCTGCTCGTATATGCCGCCGCCCCAAACCCGCAGCATATTCATGTTTGATTCGACCGCTGTAACGATTTCATGTCTGTAGCGCTCATCCGTCACAGCGGTAATGAAGCTGTCATTCGGGATATGGTTAGCGCCTTTGGCAAACACAGGCACACCGTTCAGCTCAAAATAAAAGGTCGCCCCCGCCGCATCCTTGTCGCGCACTAATCGGACAGAACGCAAGCCGGTGCGGACGGATTTGGCCCCAATCAGCTCTTCATCTTTAATCAGCTCCGCCGTAAAGGTGTATAAATGGGCGTCGCCTAGTCCTCTGCTCCACCAAAGCCTAGGCTGATCAATGACAACCGGCATGTGAATGACATTGTTCCCCGGCTTTAACCCGGCAGCTTGTACCCATGCATGGCCTTCTGTACTCAGCCTCACCAAGCCGTTCCACGCTTGCTCCGACTCTATTTCAACGCTGACCGTTAAGCTGGCAACAGAAGCAGACACCTGATCCTGCTGCACATGTACGTCGATAATTTTGCTGTCAGACCAGCCCTCGAGCCTCGCTTCGCGCCATATACCGCTCGTAACGAACCGCGGTCCCCAATCCCAGCCGTAATGATAGGGCGCTTTTCTGGCAAATACACTAATCTTCTGAACGCCTAATCCGCCAAGCTCAGATTGATCATTCGCAGCTGGCAGATTATAGCCAAGCTTCTCGATTTTCGGCAAATCCTCATGGACTGGGGAACGGAATCGAATGAGCAAAACATTATCCTTCTCCGTCACGATTGACTTTACATTTGCCTTCCATGTTCTAAACATATTATCAGCAGACAATACATGCATGCCATTAACATAAACGTCAGCGTAGGTGTCCAAGCCGTCAAAAACAAGCTCCAGCGAAGAGGCGTGAAACAGATGCTCTTCGATGTCAAAACGCGTCTCGTATTCCCAATCGATTTTGTCGATCCATTGCAAATCATGCTCGTTGGTCGCATAGAACGGATCTTCTATGATTCCATTCCGCAGCAGGTCCGTATGTACGCAACCCGGTACGGCCGCCTCCTTCCATTCTTTCTCCTGACAAGCTTTAAATTTCCAATTGTTCAGCACTTGTTGTGTTTCTCTCATCATGTCCTCCTAAAGGATAAGTCTTTCTATCACTTGTCAATTTTCTATATTTGTCTCTTTTTTCATGCCAAATAAGTCTGGCAGCTCGTCCAGCGTAGTAACATCCGGATGATTGTAAATTTTATTTAAAATCTCTTGGCTATTATGCTTGCCATCGGTTAAATATTAACCTTAATCACCTCTTTTGTTATATTGTTATTGCTTTTTATTTATTTTTCATAACAAATGTATAATCAAAAACAAAATCAGTCAATTGTTTTCTTATTGTTATTTCATACGACTCACACAAAAGCAACCAGTACGACGCGCTTTTACAGTATAAACGCTTGTATTCCTTACTAAAACCCGCTGTCACATAACAAAATAACAAAATCAAATTTTTCTTAATTAAAGAGGTTGAGTACTATCTTTTCAAAAGCAAGTTTTATTGTTTGAGACAATCATGTAAAATGATTAGAAGCAATAAAGCCCATATAAATTGGAAATTTTTTATTCATAAATAGATGACAAACAATCTGAGTAAGGTAGGATGACTTTTATGCGGCGTAAAGTAACGATTCAATCCATAGCTGATTTTACAGGACTATCGAAGTTCGCAGTATCACGGGGGTTGTCTGGTAAATCAGGAGTCAGCCCACAAACAAGGGATTTAATATTGAGAGCGGCAGGTCAGCTCGGTTACTTTAAGGACACTCAAGCTGCGTCTGTGCCCACTGAGCTTATAGATATCGAAGCGCATAAATGGTCGGGGACGATTCTTGTGCTGTTTCCAAACGTGCGGTATCAGAATACCGACTCCCTCTACTGGGGACCGATATTTAACGGCATTTCCATAAGACTAAACCAGAAGGGCATTAACATTCTCACTTTAACGGAGCCTGCCAATGACTCCATGTTTTCTCTACTTAACCCCGAAGCTATAATGGGCATTATAACAGTCGGATCGATATCAACTCCCGTGCTTCTCGATATTAAGCGGTTAGGCATTCCAGCCGTTATGGTCGATCATTTCGATCCGAGCTTTCATTGCGACTCCATCTTTACCGATAACTTGTCCAGTATGAGAGAGATTATGAACGCTGTTATTACGAAAGGCTACAAAAGCTATCAGTTTTTAGGAAATATTAGAGATGCGCAAAGCTTTTACGAACGTTACCTTGGTTTCCGCTCCGCGCTTGAGGATCATGATATCGAATTAAAGCAAATCCCTTCACTTATGGGACCAGAAATCGATAATTTTCACGATACTTTTAAAGCTGCTGTTTTGGAGCACGGCCTGCCTGAAGTGTTCGTTTGCGCTAACGATATAATTGCCTTTTTCGCGATGGAAACGCTAAAGCACATAGGGATGGCTATTCCCGACAATCTCGTTTTTACCGGCTTCGATAATACGCATCCTCAAATTCCTTTCGCAGCTACCGTTAATGTAGACAAGGAGCTGCTGGGCAAACGGGCTGTCGATCAAATGCTTTGGCGGATTCTTAATCCAGGCACGAGCTATGAAAAAACACTCATTCAAGCTGAGGTCATCATAAGAAATTAACACAGATCAAGCGTAAACGGCTGGCGCCGTCTTTGACGGCAAAGGCTCGTTTGGAGGTGAAATATAAGCATCGTATAAGGTTCAAATTTATACTTTCTTATATTTGCAAAAAGGCAGTCCTAAGAGGTCTTTGGACCTTTAAGGACTGCCTTTTTTCTGCTTGACTAACTTAACCTAAAAACTCATTTAAGGGACAATCTCTTCATTTTTAATAAACGATTGTAAATCCTGATCCGCCTTCGATTGATTGCAGGCATTGCAAGCGCAGACGCAATTTACTGGCGTCGTGTGACCGCCCTTTGCACGCGGCAGCAAATGATCGATCGTATCTCCGAATTCACCGCAAAAATAACAAGCATGGTTGTCCCGCTCCAAAACATAGTGCCGGAAATCCTTGTTGCTGAACAAGCGGCGAATCGTGTGACGGTTTACGATAACCGCAGCATGCTCCTTAACGAGCGTTCTCGCGAGCTCCAATTCGATTTCTTGATACCAGCGCCTCCCCTTATCCGTCTTGCCCCTCATCCAAATCGTCCCTTGACGGGTCGTCTTCAGAGCGGCAGGGTCATTAGGCAGCGGGACAGTCGGCAAAGGCGGCACACTGCGCGGCTTATTAGCTTGAGCTTTCCTTCGCATTGCTTTCTGATCTTGAATCGCGATGACGGTTGAAGGAGCTGCAGCGGCCTTCGCCTTTCTGCAAGCCCGGCATGCGCCGCGGCGCGACCCCGCACTTGAACGCCTGCCTGTTCGTCTAAGAAATTGTGAGATAGGCTTTGTTTCCTTGCAATTCGCGCATTGTTTCGTGACAAGAGGTTCTGTTTCATCCATTCGTTATTCCGGGCCCGGATCCCTTTCTCCGCTCCCGATTTCGTCCCCTCTGTTTTTCTACTATTGTAGCATTAATTGCGATTCCATGGGAGCTTCGCCCTAATTGCGTTTTCCGTTATTTTCGTTATCATGGTCTTCCCATCTGCGCGAATACGCCTTATTCGTAATCCAAAACGTGATCCATGCTAAAATAACGACAATAATGGCTGCGGCGACCCATACGCCAACCGGCACTTCCATTCGATCCCCTCCCGTCATTCATCTTCATTATTAAAGGTTACAATACTCTGCTTTGATTCGTTCACATGAAGCTGGAATACGTCAGGGCGGTTATAGTGGCCAACAACGTCGAAGTCAAAGCGGCTCGCCGTCACAGCCTCCATATCCAAATCCGCATATAAAATACACTCTTGCCCGTACACCGGCTCCGTTACATAATCGCCCAGCGGCCCTACGATCGTGCTGCCTCCCCGGCATAGCGTATCCGGCTCCTGCGCAAGCTCAGCATAGCCGTTCAAATCAGCCGGATACGAATCCTTCGTGACGAACTGGTTGCTGGACATGACGTAGCACCTGCCTTCGCACGCTATATGCTGCAAAGTCGCTTGCCACGTATCCCGCGCATCGGCTGTTGGCGCAACCAAAATATCAATCCCTTTCGCATACAAGGCGGTTCTTGCAAGAGGCATATAGTTTTCCCAACATATCAAACCGCCTATACGGCCAAACGGAGTTTCTATAACGGTAAGCGTGCTTCCGTCTCCTTGTCCCCATAACAAGCGTTCCGAGCCGGTCGGCATCAGCTTCCGATGCTTGCCGAGCAGCCTGCCATCGGGTCCAATGTAGACAATGCTGTTATAAAGCGTCGAATGGCTGTACTCCCGATCCCGTTCCACGACGCCAATAATCAAATAAACGCCTGCTTCCTTCGCGATCTCTCCAAGCAGTTCCGTATCCTCTCCAGGAATTTCGATTGCGCTGCCCCAGTATTTTGCCCAATCCTTACGGCCTTCCATCGTTCTGCTGCCGACTCTAGCGCCGAAGGATAGACCTCTCGGATAGCCCGCTATGAATACTTCGGGAAAGAGAAGCAATTGGGCGCCTTGCGCCTGTGCTTCCTTGGCATAGCTCGCTATTTTCTGAATGGCGGACTGTTTATCGAATAATACCGGCGCCGCCTGAACGACAGCTGCTCTTACCTTTCGTTCGTTCATAATCGTCGTCTCCTTTTTATCCCCGTTCCATTGCCCTTGCCTAACCTTATAGGATTATCATAGTGTGTTCCAGGCGTACTGTAACCGTCCAATTGGTGCGTAAATCATCCAACCAATTTTCAAATACGCAGCCTACCGTTTTGAGCGCATCCTAGTTATGTAAAAAAAGACAACCGAAAGAATATCTGGCTGTCTTAACTTTTATTGCAAAGATTAATAGCTTTCAACTGCTTTCTATGCTGCATAGAGGTATTTTATGGTCTTAATCTTTGAGCTCCCGGTAGTGACCAAACTTGAGAGGACTTTTTTGGTCTTATTCACGCTGAATGGGTCTCATACTCATTCAAAACCGCTGATAACGCCAAAATTTACCTCTATTTCCGTTGGTAAAGCAGAAATAGGCGTGATAGCGCCACTAATTACCGTTATACTTTTAACACCATTCGAGTTCATACACAGTAGCTTTTGTGAATTCAAGCGCATCCAAACTTTTTTCCAGCATGTATAGCTTGGAGCAGTACTTTGATCTGACACACAAGGCCTCCCCTCTCCCCATGCTTACTCATTCATTTACTTTATCACCTTTCATTAATCGTTCCATTACTTGAATCGATTAGTTAGTATTTGTCCTCCTATGCTTTGTTTGTTATGATTATACAAAGAAAATCGTTTGAAGCAGGCTTGCGCAGCAAGCCTAAGCTCATGCTTACGATGCAGGTTTGCTGCGCAAACCTTTAAGGAGGAACACATGCAAAAGGTTAAAATTTTTTCTGGCACCTCGAACCAAAGGCTTGCCGAAGAGCTGTGCAAGGAGCTTGATCTTCCGCTAGGAAATGTCACCATTTCCAGATTGCAGAGCGGCGAAATTCATGTATCCTACCAGGAATCAATTCGCACGTGCGACGTGTTTATCGTGCAATCGCTATCCCATCCCGTAAACGAGCATTTGATCGAGACGCTCATCATGATCGATGCGGCTAAGCGCGCATCGGCTAAAACGATCAATATCGTCATGCCTTACTATGGCTACGCCCGTCAGGAAAGAAAATCGGCGCCGCGCGAGCCGATCTCCGCTAAGCTGGTAGCGGATGTGCTGACTACTGTCGGCGCCAACCGGATTATTACGGTTGATTTGCATGCCGATCCGATTCAAGGCTTTTTCGATATTCCAGTCGATCATTTAACCGCGCTTGATATGATCATCGAATATTTAAGAGGCAAAAAAATTAAAAACCCTGTCGTTGTATCCCCTGATGCGGGAAGAGCTACAACCGCCGAGAAGCTTGCTGGTTTACTCGATTGCCCTTTCGCGATTATGATTAAAAACCGCCCGGCTCATAACCAATCCGAGATTACGCATATCATCGGGGACGTGGAAGATATGACTCCGATCATTATCGAAGACTTAATCGATACGGGCAGCACGATCGTTAACGTCGTAGAGGCGCTTAAGAAAAAAGGCGCGCATGATTCTTACATATGTGCAACGCACGGGCTTTTCTCAGCGAATGCACTGGAGAAACTCAACCATCCGAATATCCGCGAGGTCGTCATTACGGATACGATCGCGATCGATGAGGCGCATACGGATAAGTTTGTCGTTCTTCCAATGTCGCCGCTGCTTGCTACAGCGATCAAAATTATTACGGAAGGCGGCTCCATTGCCACCTTGTTCAAAGCTGGCACATAATGGTTATCCGATAGCCGCTATGCTCTATAGAACAATTCCCCCACCCCCTTGTTTAACGGCAAGGGGGTGGTTTTTGTCATGCATAGCTTTGGAAAATCGTGGAAAAATAAGCTGACGCCTCATCACTTTGGCGGGTAATGAGGAATGGACCGATGAATGAGCAGTCAGAAAATCATTCAGGAGCATGAAATCGGGTTTGGCATATACGTAAGAGCTTTCCAATACAAGGAATTTAAAAAAGTGGAAGACAATTGGGGCAAGGCGGTCAAGGATGCGGATATTAACGTGAAATTGGATCTCACAACCGGGGCCATGGGGCCGGTGAAGTAATAGCTTTGGCAAAAAAAGCGGGCACCACCCTAAGCGCTGGTCAAGCCCCATTTTTATAGATCGAGACGCAGCGGCAGCCTGAACCGTGTGCATAGACTGCCGCTGCAATATTTTTGATGGAAGAATGCTTCGTGAGCTTTCTGCGGTTTCTCGAACCAGCGGGCTACTTGGTCGGCGATCTGTTGATCCGTGGCTGCTTGCATAAGGCATTTGTACGATGTGTTCGGGCAGCGGTCCGGTCATGGCATTGGTCCATTCTGTCACTGCCATCAAATAAGGGCGGGTCCGGCTCCAATACTCGATTCCAACCTTTTCATCCCATGGGGATTCCTTGTGTGCCATAAGAGTCTCAAACAACTGCTCCGCACAATAGGAGGCGGTATTGCAGCCTTGACCCGTTACCGGATCTGCAAGGAAGACACTGTCACCGCATCCTAACACCAAAGTGCCGTTCAGCATCAGATACGGCCGGTGAATAACCGGTGTAATCGCTGCTTGTAGATAAGCCGCCTCATCTACAAGGGAGAAACGATCCAAGTCGACACGACCGTAAATCTCCGGAAAATTTTCCTGCAGAATGCTCTCCATCCGTTCCTCAAAATCTTGAGCTGTCCTTACTCCTATAAAGGCATCCAATATCCCATCAGGCAGCGCTTCTATGAATAAAATGGTAACCGGTCCCTGAGAGTTCATAAGATTCAGCCAAGCTCTTAATCTCGTTCCGGAATACGCGGGCTTTACGAAAGCGCACGCCGTGCTGCACCAATTTATCCATCGCCTCGGAGAAGGCCATCCGCTGATCGACAGACGTTGCCGCGCCTGTCAGCCTCCCTACAAATAGCTTCTCCCGGCCCATGTTGAAGTGGATGGTTTTAATGGAAGGGGCAACATCCGTTTCCGGCATATGAAAGCGCTGCTCCCGTTCCAACGTCGGTCGAAAATAAACCTGGGTCGATTGAATTCTTCCGCTGCGAATCTCATCCGGTTCCTCGTGAAGCAGCGTTACGTCAAAATCATTTTTCAAGGAAAATGCAAGCTGCAGTCCCGCGGTACCGCTTCCGATAATTCCAATCCGTTTGTTCATATTATAACCCCAAAGCTTCCGCGGTTTGTATATCATTCGTCATGGCCGTAAACCAATTCGGATACAAGGAAACCGGCCGCGTTATTTCTTCCAGTCTCGCTACATCCTCGGCGCTCAACTGAAGCTCTACTGCGCGCAGATTATCTTCCAATTGGGCTAATTTACTGGAGCCGACCAATACGCTGCTGACGTGTGGTTGGGCCAAGAGCCATGCCAGCGAGACTTGTGCCGGTGTTGATCCATATTCTCCAGCTATTTCACGAACGGTGTCCAAAATGTTGAAACCCCATTCTTTGTCATGCGGCAAAAAATCAAAACCGCTTAAACGATTTTGATCGTCATTCAAGTTCTCCTTGGTATATTTACCGCTTAAGAAGCCGCCTGCGAGCGGACTCCAGACGGTTAATCCGACTCTGTTGCGGACCGCGAATGGAACCGTCTCATGTTCAATGTCGCGGCCAACCAAGGAATAGTACAGCTGACCGTTAATAAAAGACGCCCACCGGCGCTCGCGCTGGATCGTTACGGCTTGCGCCGCTTGCCAAGCCGGCCAATTCGAGTAGCCGATATAGCGGACTTTCCCCTGCCGAACCAGATCGTTCAGCGCTTCCAGTGTTTCCTCGAGCGGTGTGTATGGGTCGGTTTTATGTACGATGTAGAGATCGATGTAATCCGTGTCTAAGCGACTCAGACTCGCTTCGCAGGCTTCGAACAGATGTTTGCGGGATAAACCCGCTTGGACGAGCCCCGGACCTACGCGAAAGCCGGCCTTCGTGGCGATGACCGTTTCCTTGCGACGGGTACCGAGCAGCCGTCCAAGCATCTCTTCGCTTTGTCCGTCCGCATAACCGTCTGCGGTATCAAAAAAATTGATGCCCGCGTCTAAAGCGCGGTCAACAAGCTGCTGCGCGCCGCTTTGATCCACCTTGTAGACGCTGGGATTGTTTCCCGATCCGAAAGTCATCGCTCCGAATGCCAATCTGGAAACAAGCAAGCCTGATTGGCCCAATATTGCGTATTTCATCCTTTTCCCTCCTCGTTTTTCCTTAATTTGGTTCAGGAATTCAGTATACTAAAAAAGCAAACGAATAGTATGAGACTCAAGACGGGAAGTGCAGGGGTCTATTTAACGAGTCTGAGTTCTATCCAACCTTATATGGGGATAGATAGGCGTAGTAGATACGTCTTATGCTTATTAGCTCGTACTTCCTCATAAAAAATACACCCCCTAAAGGATCACCGGTTCCCATTTGGGATTTTCCAATGACTGCTTTAAGGGGTGCGCTTCACTTCGGACGGTGTTCCATTGTTCTAGCATGCGGTTGATATTACCCTAATTTCTCTTTAAACAGCAGCTTATGCTCCTTCAATTGCTCTCGCTGATAAGCTTCCGCAATGCCATACTTCTCAATGTCAGCCTTGCTGACTTCTTTGTAAGAAAGTTTCGTTTCCACTTCCCTGCTGAAAGGATACGGATTCAATTCAATCGTCGCTTGATCCTTCCAATCGGCAAGCAATGACGTTTGTCCCGTACGGTCGAACCAATACGGAAATCCGTCAGCGAACCACTCATAGCGCTCCCTAGGTGTTCCCGGCTGCTCCATGCATGCAAAAAGCGAGAGCTCATCGCAAAGCAGCAGCGCTTTCGCATGCAGCTGAAGCAGCTTCACATCAAGCTTCTGCCGCTCTATAATCGCGCTCTGTCTAGCAAATTCACGTTCTACGAACGCAACCGTATCCGCGTTTCTGAATCTCTCGGCAAGCGTCGTGTAGAGAATGCTGCCGAGCAGCGCTGCATATTCGCTCGTTTCCTGTACGTGGTCCAGTCCTTTGGAATAGAAGAAAAATCTAATATTTCCCGGAAAATCACGGAACGAATAAGGAGCATGGGCCGCATCATTCCAGAGCGGAATCCGGTCAAGCTCAATCCAGCTGCTATCATGCTCATAAGCTGCGCAGGCTAACTCTTCTCTGCGCTCTTTGCTATGAAATAATTCGCTTTGCCATGCAGAAACAAGATCTCCGGATATACGTGCATGATCATGCTGTGCAATGAGTATGAACGCTTCTTCCTTCTCGTACACAATCATCGTTACCATCCCTTCCTTCATGACAAAACGGTCGATTAGTAGGCTTCAATTTGTCCAATCCGGCTGTTTTGCTCATACGATTGCTGTATTTCTTTATGCCGTAAAATAACAACGTCCATCAAGCTCCTATAAATAGCGGCTGCGTATTCCGGGTTCAGCTCTTTACTATCCGCAAGCTTCGCTATTTTATCAAATTGCTTCGATTCGCGGCCCGGATCTTGAGCTGTCAGCTTATTTAATGCTTTATAAATACCGACCTCTTCTGTTAATTGAAACCGCTCCGCGAGCAAGGAAATAATTTTATGATCCAATTGATCAATGCCTTGTCTTAATTCATCCAGTCTGGAAGCTTCCATGCGCCTCTCCCTTATTCATCATTTTTTTTATAATTGTACCATCTCCCCGGCCCGATCGGCTATGGACTATCACAACAATCGTTAGATGTGTACCGAAAAAAAAGAGACTTTCCGCAGCCGATACAATGGCCTTTGGCAGTCTCCTCTTACATTTCTATTCATTCTAGCGCTGCTCTGCATATAAACCGGATTTGCTCAGCTCTCTTCGGACAACCGGCGCAACCTTAGCCGCCAGCAGCTCGATCGATGCCGCTACCTTGGAGAAAGGGATTCCTCCGATATCGAATTGAGCCATAAACCTGTTATGACCAAAAAGCTCATGCTGCGCCAAAATTTTCTCGATAATCTGCTCGGGACTGCCAACGGCTAACGCATTTACGGGATTCGCCAGCTGCTCGAACTGCTCTCTCGCCAGCCTCTCGCCTCTCGCATTTCCGCCCATGAACTGACTTACGTAATGAGCGTAATAGGGATAATATTCGTCCTTGGCCTGCTGAGAAGAATTGGCGATATAGCCATGGCTCGTTATAGCTACCTTAAGCGCTTCAAGCTTATGTCCAGCCCGTATGCCTGCGGCCCGGTAAACGTCAACAAGCGGCTTAAACTTTGCCGGATCGCCTCCAAGGATGGCAAGAGCCATTCCCGTGCCCAGCTTTCCGGCCAGCTCTGCGCTCTGCGGGGTCCCCCCGACTCCGACCCACACAGGCAGACGGGGCTGCAGCGGACGCGGGGCAATTTCAGCATTTTGCAAGCTGGTGCGAAATCGGCCATTCCAGCTTATACGGTCGCTTTCGTTCAACTGAAGCAGCAGGTTGATTTTCTCGTAAAATAAATCCTTATAGTCGTCCAGGTTATGTCCGAACAGCGGGAAGGATTCCACGTACGCCCCCCGTCCCGCGATCATTTCCGCTCGTCCGTCGGACAATAAATCCAAGGTCGAAAAATCCTCAAACTCTCTTACCGGATCAGAGGTTCCAAGCACCGTAGTCGCACTTGTTAACCGAATTTGCTTCGTAGCTGAAGCGATCGCCGCTAATACGACAGGAGGTGACGAAATAACGAAGTCCAAGCGATGATGCTCGCCGACTCCAAATACATCGAGGCCGGCCTCATCGGCAAGCTTCGCTGCTGCAACGATCTCCTTCATCCGTTCCCCGGCACTCGGCAGCCTTCCGCTTACAGGATCAGCGCTAATATCGCCTAACGTATAAATGCCAAACTCAAACTGTCCCGATCGCCCTTCATTTAACGGAACACCAATCTTTGTTTCTTCTTTGATGACAAACACCGCTTTCTTACATTATATCCAAAGACGGGTAACGTCTGATTAGGTAATCTCTAGTTACTTATTGTAAGTAATGATACATAAGTTATTGCGTATCGTCAAGTTCAGGAGCAGCGCACAG
This sequence comes from Paenibacillus sp. Soil522, assembly GCF_001428245.1. Lineage (GTDB taxonomy): Bacteria > Bacillota > Bacilli > Paenibacillales > Paenibacillaceae > Pristimantibacillus. Next base: position 88,560 of record NZ_LMRV01000024.1, on the reverse strand, counting down.
TTATCCTGCTCATTCACTTTAGCATACACAAATAAGGCTGAAACAAGCCCCGCTTGTTTCAGCCTTAGCCTTATCTATTTTTTAATAATAAGAAAGCCCCAAGGTGCAAGCTCCAGCTGTTGACCGCTTGCGATGCTGCTGCCCGTCAGCAGTTCCGTACCAGCCTGATACGCATAAATGAAAGCGGCAGGCTCATTCGAATAGTTAAAATAATAACGGATTTGTTCTCCATTTGCATTCAGGCCCGATTTCACGATAATCGGGAAAGTAAGCTCTTGATTTGCGCCCCATAACCCAGCATCCTGCAGGGCGCCGCTCAGAACGCGTCTGACAATTCCGGCCCCTGGCATACATCCGATATAGGTCGCGGTTCCTTTTCCAAATTTGTTGCGTGTAATCGCCGCATACTCGCCCCACTGCGAATGATCGTAATAAGCAAGCACTTCAGCTGTCGTTGGAGTAATAAGCTCCATCCATGCCTCAACCCGGCTGCTCTCTGTCCCTTCGTCAATCAGCTTACCCTTTAAGCCTACACGATACGGGGATACGAACATGCTGTAAGTGATGCCGCATGCCTCATGTATAATACCGGGCTGCTCCGAAGCGCGAACCTTAACGACTTCATCGGCAAAGCCGCTCTTGAACGAATAGACAACATGTCCGCCGCTGCGGACGTACTCATTTAACCGCTCCAGGCAATCATCGGCTGCCGCGTAAAGCGCAGGAACGACGATTAGCTTATAATCATTCAAATTAGTATGGGAAGGCTGGATAAAATCAACCTCGGCATTCAGCTTGTACAATTCATCATACAAGGAACGAACGACGTCATTGTACGTTTTGCCGTCGGGCAGCTTGAACCACTCCATCGCCGACAATGCCTCGTTGCTGACCATTACGGCAACCTGATTGTTTTTCCGCAAGTTAATAAGCTCATCGCTTAGTCTCTCAAAATCGGCTCCAACCGTTTTCGCTTCGTTATACACCGGATTCGGCTTGAAGTCATGGCTCAGCAGCCCTTTCCAATATGTCTCCGCCGAATTGTGAATCGAATGCCAGTGCCAATAGGCGACCATATTCGCCCCGGATGCGAGATGGCTGAATGCTTGCAGCCGCAATTGTCCGGGGTATGGCGTCCAATGAGGGAAGGCCTGCGCTTGCGTCTCCAGAACCAAATAATTGCTGTTTTTCAGTGAACGCGTCATATCGCCGCCGAACGAAATTTCAATGCCGGTTAAGTCGTCCTGAGAAGGATGATAAATATCGACGCCCGCAATATCGAAAGGCACCGAAGCGGCAAAATGATCAACGGAAGGCTGTACGCCGAACGAATAACCGCGCCATTCGAAATCGAAGTTTTGCGTCACGAATTGTCCGGGCCGCTTGTATTCGTTCACGATAGATACCTGCCATGCCAAAAAATCGTTAACCAGCTTCCGCTGGAATTTTGCAAACTCCGCTCCAAGGCTTCCATTGATCGTGCCCACCATGGACGGAAAGTCCTCCCAGCTGTTAATGCGATTGCTCCAATAATCAAGTCCGAACAGCTGGTTGACGCGGTCTAATGATTCATAAGTGTCCCGCATATATTTGACGAACTGCAGCTGAACATTCGGCCCGGCCGTATCGTAGTGCTTCGTCTCGTTATCCGTCTGATACCCGATAACGGCTGGATGTCCGCTTACACGGCTAATAAGCTTACGAATGATGCGCTCCGAATAAAAAAGATAAGCCGGGTTCGTAATATCCATAATTTGGCGCGCCCCGTATTTGCTGGGTCCGCGCGCAGTTACCGCCAGCACGTCCGGATGCTCCTTCACCATCCATGTGGGAACCGCATAGGTCGGCGTCCCGACAATCACCTGGATGCCTGCGCCATGCATGGCATCCAGCACCTTATCGACAGAGGTGAAATCGAATATGCCGTTTTGCGGCTCATGCGTGCTCCAGGTCGATTCCGCGATTCGAACGACATTAATCCCCGCTTCCTTCATCATGCGAATATCTTCTTCCAGCCGCTCGCAGGGCATATATTCATCATAATAAGCAACGCCGTATAACAATTTTTTCATGATATAAGCTCCTTCTTTATAGCTGATTAGTCTCTATCCGCCCGGATTCAGAACCATTGTCATTAGCCCTTTATTGCACCCTCCGCAATTCCGTGCATAATGAACTTTTGGAAGAACGAATAAATAATAATGACAGGAATCGCCGTCAGTACAAGCGCCGCCAAAATGAGCGACCACTCTTTGTTATACTCGCCGAACAAGGTGTTTGTAGATAAAATGAGCGTGTAATTGTCCACATCCGTCAGCATTAGCAGCGGCAGCAAGAAATCGTTCCAGATCCAAAGGAAATCAAGTATCGCAATCGTTACGGTAATCGGCACAAGCAGCGGAAAAATAATTTTGAAGAAGGTTTGGTATTCATTACAGCCATCAATTTGCGCCGCTTCCTCCAGCTCTCTCGGGATCGATTTCACGAAGCCATGGTAGAGAAAGATCGCCATATTAACGCCCAATCCGATATATATGATTGCAAGCCCATACGTACTGCCTTGAACCGACAAGGCTTTGGCCATTCTAGTCAACGGAATCATAATCGAATGAAACGGAACGAGCATCGATGCAATAAATAAGAAGAAGATCAGATTGCTTAGCCTGCCGCTCGTACGGGAAAGCTTGTAACCTGCCAATGCGGCGCAAAATACGATCCCGCCGATACCCAGCACGGAGATAATAATCGAGTTTAGCGTGCTGTTCAGCAAATGAATTTGACGAAAAGCATCGACATAGTTGCTGAAATGAATCTGTGAAGGCAGCGCAACGAATGAGCGGAACATTTCGCCTTGCGTTTTAAACGAGTTAATGACAGCTAAGTAAATCGGGAAGAAGGAAACAGCAGCCAAGGTCGACAGCATAATGGTAATAAGCAGGGAGGTTGATTTTTTCTGACTCATGCTTCCACCTCTCTTTTCTTCATGACACGGATTTGGATAAGCGTGAATATTAGGATAATTACGAATAGAATGACTGATTTTGCGCTGGCATAACCGTAACGGAAATTATTCGAGAACGCTTCTTCGTAAATGTTCATCGTAATAACCTGCGTGCTCCGGCCAGGACCGCCTCCGGTTAAGCCGAATACAACCTCAAATACTTTAAATGCGCCGTTCAGCGTCAGGAAGAAGCAAATCGTAATCGCATGCGTAATCATCGGAAGCGTCACGTTGCGGAACGTTTGGAATGCAGTAGCGCCATCAATGACAGCAGCTTCCTTTAAGCTTTGCGGAACGCCCTGCAGCGCGGCCAAATAAATAATCATCATGTAGCCGACGCCATTCCAAAGCGAGACGATCAGAATGGAGTAGAAGGAAACTTGCGGATCTCCGATCCATGCTTGATCCAAAAACGTAAGCGCTGTCTTCTCGGCGAGCTGCGGCAGCACCTGAGCGAATACGAACGTCCACATAAACGCGCTGATGATCGTGCTTATCATGTTCGGCATAAAGAAAATCGTCCGGAAGAAGCCTTTGCTTTTTGCGCGCGATTCGATAAATACGGCGAGCAGCAAAGCGAATACGTTTTGCAGAACGACCATGAACAGCACGTATTTCAAAGTGAAAAATATTGAACTGATGAAGTCCGGGTCTTCCTTAAGCGCTTCGACAAAGTTGCCTAAGCCAATAAATTCATAGTTTGTATTCAAGCCGTTCCAGTCGGTAAAGCTGTAGAACATTCCACCGAGCGTTGGTATCAGCAGGAAAATCGCATATAAAACAAATGCGGGCGCAACAAAAGTAAATAACGAGATGTATTTTTTGTAGCTTTTGATCGGCACAGTTTCCGCCCCTCTCCTTATGTGTCTCTATTAATCGGGATGGGGAGAAGCAGGAATCACCTCTCCCCTGCATCCCGGACTAAAGTCGCTTACTTGTTTACTTTATTGAACGATTTCCAGGCCTTGTCGAGCGCCTTCAGCACATCATCCTGTGAAATTTGACCGGCATAATAAGCCTGCAGCCCTTTGCCTACCTCGTCCTTTACAGCCTGCGGCATAGATGGATCCTGATACGATTTGCCCTCTTTGACATAAGCAGTTGCATCGTTTACCCAAGGATAGCTTTCGAACGTATGCACAGTTGCGATCGGATTAAATTTAAGCGCTTGAAAGAACGCATTAGAAGCAGTATCATCGAGCACATAGTTGATGAAGTCAAGCGCCACTTCTTTGTTTTTCGTTGTTTTCGATAATGCTAAAGAAGTGGATGCGCTAAGGTTAATGAGCGTTGCTTTTGGATTATCGTTAATCGGCAGCGGCGCTACGCCAAAATCAAGATCAGGATTAGATTTCAGAATCGTATCCGCATACCACGGTCCTTGCAGCCACATCGCGCCTTTGCCGGCCGCAAACGCTGCAGCGCCGTCATCGCCGCCGACTTCCGTCGCTTTCTCTGTTCCGTTCGCGTTAATGAGATCGAAGATGTCAAACATCGATTTCATTTCAGTAAACGAGCCTTCATCCTTATTCATCCGCTCAATGAAATCGGGATTATCCGTATTGATGAGCGCGCCTGCCGCCAGCGGCAGTACAAGCTGCGGAATCCAAGATTCCTTGTAGGACAGCACGAACGGAGTTACGTTATTCGACTTCAGCTTCTCAACAACCGCTTTCATTTCTGTTAAAGTCGTGGGAGGCGTCAGCCCAAGATCCGTAAATATTTTTTTGTTGTACAAGTAGCCCCATGACAATGTTTCAAGAGGAACAGCGACCACCTTGCCGTCCGTAGTCGTGACGGACGGCTTGACGCTATCCAGAAGCTTGCCCACAAAAGGCTGATCGGATAAATCCTCCAAGTAGCCCGCTTTGTAGTAGATAGGAATATCATTGATGGCATGCAGCGAGAATATATCCGGTGCGTCGTTGGATGCCAGACGCGTTTTTAAAATTTGCGCCGCGTTATCGGTAGTCGGCATTTCGAGCTGTACCGTTACGTCGATATTTTTCTCCGCTTTCTCCTTCGCAACAAAATCCGCAATATATTTATCGTATTGCTCTTTAAACCGCGGCTGAGCGATAAACATTTTAAGGTTCACACTTTTGGCTTCGCCGCCGCTTGCCGCATTGTCCGTGCTCTCCGCTTTATTTGCATTGCTTCCGCAGCCCGCAAGCAGCGATGTCGCAAGCACGGTGACGAGTAAACCTTTAATCATTTTTTTCATCTAATTTGACCTCCCAGAAGCTTGTATTGTGTACGCTTTCATTGTAACTAAAAAATGAAAGCGTTTAATTGGACGGAATTAGACTCTTTCCTTGGATAATTTTAAACCTCGGCATTCTTTCTCATTTCACCGGGTGCAATGCCAAAATGCTTCTTAAATACGCGATAAAAATAAGTGATATCCTCATAGCCGGCCATTTCCGCAATCGCTTTGATCGGAATGCTCTCATCAAGCAGCCACTCCTTCGCTTTCACCATGCGCAGATGAAGCAAATAATCGGTCACGTTGCGGCCGTATTCCTGCTTGAACATTTTGCTTAAATATTCCTTGCTTACGAAGAACGCTCTCGCCAGCTGCTCCAGCGTAACCGGCTCGGTATAATGCTTCTCCATGTACAGCCTGACCTCGTCTAAATTCAATTTGTTCCTAAACTTCCGCTGCTGAATAAGCTGCTCTAACGTAACCAAATAATGACGGGTGAGAAATATGGCGGTTTCCGAACAGGACGCTAATACTTCATTACCATATGGAGCATGCAAGCCTTCACTGTCCAGCGAGTTGGCAGCCATCAATTCCTTGAGCAGCAGAAGCAATTCCTGAACGACCTGCTCAAGCATGGCCGCTTTCGTAATCCCGTTCCGCTCAAGCTCCTCCATCATATGGCCGAGCGTTGCCGCTGCGCCTTCTTTGTTCAGCTCATTGAAATGGGACTTAAGCAATTGCTTATAGCTCGTTATCGAATAGGAAATATCAAGATCCAGCGATAATGGGCTGCGTTCCGCTTGATCTGCTTCCAGCCCGCTCTTGCAATTTTGCAGCGCCGCGTTCAGCTCCTTCGGATCAACCGGCTTAAGCAAATAATCGACCGCTTTATACCGAAGCGCATGCTTCGCATATTGAAAGTCATCATAGCCGCTGACGACGATAGCCTTAATGTCCGGATGCCGGTCATTCAGCAATTGAAGCAGCTTCACGCCGTCCGTTCCTGGCATCCGCATGTCCGTAATGACAATTTGCGGCTGCAATTGCCCGATCATGCGCAGCGCCTCCTCGCCGTCCGCAGCTTCGCCGACGATTTCCATTCCGAGCCTCTCCCATTCTCCGAATGCCCTGATGATGTCCCTTGTCCAGCTCTCATCATCGACAATTAACACTTTAATCATGCTGCTCCCCCCTTGATTCTATCGGAACGGTGACTGTTACCGTCGTGCCTGCGCCTGGCTCGCTATCAATCGCTATCCCATACGACGGGCCAAAATGCATATAAATGCGCGAGGCCACATTTTGAATCCCGATCCGATCGCCTTGCGTCCATACTTGTCCGCTTTGATTCGTTATCCGCTTGCGAAGCTCGGCCAGTTTATCGTTACGTATCCCTATGCCATTATCGCGAATTCGGATGCGAACCGTATTTGGCTCGCGTTCTACGGATATATTAAGCTGCCAGTCGCCTGTTTTGTTTTCCAATCCATGGAAAAAGGCATTTTCCACGATCGGCTGCAGCGTCAGCTTCGGAATAGCGCAGCGCATAGCCGACTCGTCGATATCGGTCGTGTAGCTAAGCCGGGATGAAAAACGCTGCTTCTGTATAAGCATATAATTGTTTAAATGCTCGATTTCCGTTTTTAAAGTTGCGAGATCATCCGGATCCCGGATGACGTAACGAAACATATCGCTAAGCGAACGAATAATTTCATAGCTTTCGGCCGGCTTTTTCGTAAACAGCATGCTGCCGATCATTTGAAGCGTATTTTGCAAAAAATGCGGGTTAATTTGCGCTTGCAGCGCCTTGAGCTCCGCCGTCTTCTTCTCGAGATTCATGCTGTATTCCGTTTTAATATGCTCTCTTATGCGATATGACATGTTGTACAGCTTCGTTTCGAGCAGGCCGATCTCGTCCACGCGCCTGCTCTGCGGCAGCTCGGTTTCTTTGATGATGCCAAGCCCTTGCATCGATCTTGCAAGGTTGACGATGGGCGTCGCGGTGCGCCATGCAAGCAAAAAGGCGATTACTATCGATACAACAACGGATATGCCGCCTACAATAAGGCCGAAATGCATCGTAGACTGTGCGCTCTTATTAATAAAGCTGGTCGGAACGATCGTAACGAGCTTCAAGCCGACCGGGTCAATCGTATTGTAGAAGACATATTCCTCCGGTGTCCGGAAGTAGCCTTGTCCATCGTCAGTCTGCTTGACTCGAAGCATAAGCTCCTGCGACGGCTTATCGCCGAATGGCTGATACAAAATATTCCCGTCCTCCCCCGCAATGAGCACCTTATGCTCCTCGCCGCGGCCGATCAGATCAAGCGTCTGATCGAGCATCGACCACCGGATGACCAATGAAATCCCGCCAAGCTTTTCGCGGTTTTCAAAGCGGTTGATGCTGCGGATGAGCTGGAATTCGCCATTCTCCGCGCCCGTCAACCGGATGACAAAATCCTTATTTTGCTCGAATAGCTGCTTATAGGGGGATGGAATGACCGGCGAGGATTCAAGATCATTTTGAGAAGCGTTAATCGTGAACAATTTGCCCGGCTCCTTCAGGTAGAGCTCCACGCCGATGACGTGGTTGCCCGCGGAATAAAACAAATTGTTCAGCGTGTCCAAGATGTTTTTTTGCGCTGCGAACTGGTTGTAGATCGAAGCCCCCTCTGTACTTGCCAAATAATCGCTTAGATGCGGACTAATAAGCACGGTGTAAATGAGATTGTTTAATTGGGCGAATTGCTCCCCCAGATGAATGCCCGTCCACTTCATATTGGATAAGTTAGTGCCGATCACTTCCGCTTCCATCGACTTCCGGTTATTTTCGGCAGCCAGCAAAGTGACCGCGATGATCGGGATGACGGACAATATGATCATCGTAAAAATCAATTTATTGCGAATGCTGCGCCGGAAGGGATCCGTCAGCATGCGCGAAAGCTTGGCAAACATGGATACACTTCACCTCCCGTTTCTTCTCATGTCCATAGCTTAACCGATTCCGTAGGATAAAAGCTTTTATCTGAGCAAAAAACTAACGCCCCGTGAAAATGCTGGCGTTAGTCCGTATGCTTTCGTCATCCGCGAGGAATGATGATCGTATGAAAGGATTCTGGTTCAAGCCGGAACAGCTGTTGCTTGGAGTCGATGGACAAGCGCAGCTCCCTGGTATCCTTAAACGGATTCGTGAGAACAATAATACGGGTGCCGTCCGGCTTCTCGAAGGCGACCGCATTGCCGGCCAATGGCCCCTTAAGCCCAACTCTTCTGTCATTTGGCGATGTAAAATGGGCAAAATGCTTCATCACATAAAATTCCGGATTGCGCGTTGCAGCTCGCTTCTCCTTGTCGACCGTAAGCATCGCATTTTGCTCCCAGCCCCATGTGCTTCTGCCCTTTGGCTCAAGCACCATATTCCAGTAGATGTAGGCATTCACGCCGTTTGTGAAATAATGCTGATAAAGATTAAATACATACCTCGCATAGAACCAAGTGTTCTCGCCGTCACCGCATTCATTCTCCGTTTGCATGTAACGAAGCTCCGGATAGCTTTGAACCGTGCGCTGTATGGCATGCTTTCCTGCCCATTGATAGCCTACGCCCTTTACATATTTGTAAGCTTCCGGATCACTAAGCACCGTATTCGCATAAGCATCAAAATCTGTCGCTTTCTTCTTGATCCATTCATCCCAAGCCTCAGGAGCATTGATCGTGCCCAGCCATATTTCCGTATCAAGGCCATACTTCTCAAAGGCCGGACCTAAATAATCGCGGATAAATTCGCGGAGCTGCTCACCCGTCCAAACGCAGGAAGGAAATTTTTGATCTGCGACAACCTCGTTTTGAACGTGAACCTGATGAATCGTAATGCCTTCCGCCTTATACGCTTCAACAAACTTTACGAAATAAAGCGCGTACGCCTCCAAAATTTCCTTTTCCCAGCGCAGCGTGCCGTAATTGTACGACTTCGGAAATTTCATCCATGTCGGAGGGCTCCAAGGAGAAGCGAACAGCTTTAAATCGGGATTGAGCTGCAGCGCTTCTTTAATATAAGGAATCAGATATTTTTGATCGCGGGCGATCGAAAAATGCTCCATATTCAAATCTCCGTCTGTTTCGTTCAAGCTGTACCATTCCAGCGCATAGTCGCTCGCACCGATCGGAAGTCTGCAAATGCTGAATTTATGCTCGCCTTCCGGATGAAATAGCGCATGCATAACACTGCTCCGTTCTTCTTCAGGCAAATGTTGAAGGGCAACGTAGCCAAGCTCGTTAAAGCAGCCCCCAAATCCTTCTAATGGTTGAAACCTCTCGTTCGTAAACGCTAAATTAGCATTTCCGCTATCCGCTTCCTCTATATGCTTCTCGGTCCAAAGCTCGGTTTCTGTGCTTGCAAACCATTGTATCCGTTTCTGTTCCATAACTGCAAACCCCACTCCTTGTAAGCGTTTTTTTCATTATAGCCTGAACATGAAAGCGTTTAATTGGACAAAATTAGACTTTGCTCTTGGACAATATTAAACCAGCTGGCGCTTAACAGACAAAAACCCGACTGGACGAATGTTGTCCAAGCCGGGTTCCCGTTATAGGCATGCTTTTTGCCAAAGCTGCTGTACCAATTGCTTCAAATAGAGCGACTGCGACCAGCGGTCGCTAATCTCAGATTGTCTGAAGCCGGCCCCGCCCTCCGTTATCGCATATGGCGGCGGCCCCAGTTCAATAACGACAGGAAAGGTTTCTCCCTCTTGTCTTGGACTACTGCGCCAATGCCGCATTGCGCTTTCCCACCATCTTGCAAAATGGGGCAGCATCGGATGATGGCCCGTCTCGCCAGGGTCGATCTGAATTTGCTCGCCATTCGAAATACGTGTATGAATGCTGTAGGCGTTCGGCAGCAAGCTCTGCAGCATTTGCTCCGCTTCGGGTGACACCGTGTGCAGCTCGCCTGCCACGACGTAATGGGAATAATCAATTGTAAGCTTAAGCTTCGGCAGCGCCTGTATAAACTGCTGCGTACGAATAAGATCCTGCGTTATCGTACCGCGATGCGTCTCGACATAGACCGGAATGCCCGCTTGCCTGGACAGCGCATCGATGCCGGAGAGCAGCTCGACCGCCGAATCGCCGGTCAGAAAGGGCTTCAACACTTGCGCATTGATATAGTCAATTTGACCAAAAGCCGCTGCTCTATCCAAAAAATCGGACATTTCCACTAACGTGGTAGGGTAGGCATTCACACTAAACGATAAGCCGTATTGATGAAGCAGCTCCTTCCAAAGGCCGCACTCCTCTGGAGCAGGCACAAACGCATTTATGCCGTCAAAGCCGTTCATCGCAATGAGCTTGAACTTTTCCTCGATTGCTGCCCCATGCCCCGCCGTTCCTTGAAGACCGTTCATTCCCCACCATGACATTTCGACCCGCAAATGATCTTTTATTTTCATTATCGGTTAGTGCGGATAAGCCATTTCGAATTCCATTCCGCAAGGGCCCCCATCCGTGTTGATTTCCAAATCGATAGTCGTGCCGTCTTCCCGGAACAATGGGCGGTAGTGGGTATTGATACGGGTTGCCGACGAGTTTGCATAATGGCAAATAAAAGCACGGCGGAATTGATCCTTCGTCTTGTTTCGGTATGAGCCATGAATAAGATTTCCGTTAAAAAATAAAACATCGCCCTTATCCATAATAACCGGCATCGCCTTCTGATCCTTCGGCGGCTTGACGTAATGGGTCGTGAAGGATTCGGTTGAATCCGCTAGTTCCGGGCAGCTAATCTCATGCTCGCTCGTCTTCGGAACGACTAACAAACCGCCGTTCTCTTCATTCGCCGCGTCGATTGCCGTCCATGCAGCAATACAATTGCCGGGCTCCACCTGCAAATAAAAATTGTCTTGATGCAAAGCTTGGCCGCGTGAACCCGGCGGCTTGTAATAAAACATGCTTTGGGCCGCCAGCGCCTCTTCGCCATAAAGATCGGCTAATACAGCCATAACCGGTTTATGGAGCAAATATTTTTTGGCCGTTTCATTGAAGCGGTGAGGATGCATCACGCGCGGAAACCGCTTTAACGGATCATCCGCGGTCCCTGATAAATCCGGCTCGAAAAAACCAGGTACAGCCTTGTGGCTAATCTCCTCAAAAGTATCCTCGATCGTACGAATGTCCTCCTGCGAGAAAAGATCCTTAATAATGATATAGCCCTCTGTATTGAATTGATTGACTTGCTCCTCCGTTAATACGTTCAAAGTTTTATCCATCGCATAGCGCTCCTTCTCTAATAAATTCACTGCTCTTGACATCATCATAGAACTTTCGTTATTTTTAAGGAAGAATGATTACTGCTGAAAAGTAATGGTATTCTGCTATTATGAATTTTTGAGGAGGAGACTGAAATGTATCCGTCTATCGGAAACGAGGCTGGTAATGATTCGCCTGGCGGAGCTTTGCTTAGCGGTCTATTTGATGAATCCGACTCCTATCGCTATCGAAGGCCAAACGGCATGAGTGAATGGCTCATTTTTTTCACCTTAGAGGGTGAAGGCTATTTGCGCACGCCCCAAGGGGAAAAGCGCTGTAGCAGCGGACAAATCGGACTGCTTCGCTCCGGCATTCCTCATGAGTACGGAACCGTGCCGGGCAGCCGCTGGATTTTTTATTGGGCGCATTTTCAGAAACTGCCTGAAATCGACTACCTGCCGAGTGAGGAATGCATCGTCGCCGCCATACCGAAAGGCAATATGCAAAGCAGAGTACAGCAAGCCTTCCATCATATTTTGAATGATTCCCGCGAGAGAGCAAGCTTCTGGCATACGCTGTGCGAAAATGGCTTACGGGAAATTATTTTGCTCACTGCCCAGCTGCTGGAGCGGCAGCTGGACCCCCGGATCGAGCTTGCCCTGCAATATTTATCCCGCAACATGAATAAAACGATTCGAATCGAGGATATAGCCAAATCGGTTGGACTTTCGCACTCCAGGCTGTCCCATCTCTTCAAACAGGAAACGGGCGCAAGCGTGCTGGACCATCTGAATCGGCTGCGTCTCCAGCAAGCTGCGCTGTTAATGGAGCGTATGGGCCGAACGGCTACCGAAGCCGCACTGGATGTCGGCTTCAACAATTATAATCATTTTGCCGCTTTATTTCGCAAAACGTATGGGAGCAGTCCAAGAGCGTACAAAAAGGACAAAGCTGCTCAAATAGAGTAGCTTTGTCCTCTAGATCCATCGATTCGGTTGCCAGTCTCATTAAACCTTCTGCGTTGCCAGATCGAGCCAGTTCAGCTCTTCCTTCGTCAGCTTAATGAGCGAGCCCGCATCGCAGGAATGCAGTTCTTCCGCTGATTGCGCACCGATCAGGGCACAGGTAGGAAACGGCTGATTAAGCACGTATGCAAGCGCAATTTGAATCGCGCTAACGTTTTTCTCCGCTGCGAGCTGCTTTGCACGCTCAAGCCGCTCCCAATTGTCGTCGCTGTAAAACACGCGTACCAAATCAGCATTATCGCGAATTTCCGGAGAGAATCTGCCCGTAAAGAAGCCCCTTGCCTGCGACGACCAGGATAACAGCGGAAACTGCTGCTCCTCATGCCACGCGCAGGTTTCCTCATCGGCAGATACGCAGCCTGCCCAGAACGGTTCATTCGCTTTCGCAAGGCTTAGGTTCGGACTGCTGAACGAGAAGCCGACAAGTCCCTTCGCCGCTGCATATTCATTCGCTTCCTTAATCCGCTGCCAAGACCAGTTCGATACGCCAATCGCTCTGACGCTGCCTGACTGCACATGCTCATTCAGAAGATCGATGACTTCTCCTGCCGGGACGGAGGTATCATCGCGATGCAGCGCATAGAGGTCGACATAATCGGTTTGCAGACGCACGAGGCTGTCCGTCAGATCCTGCCGGATCGCTTCTTTATTGACGCGCGGACCGGTTTGATCATGATGCGCGCCTTTCGTCAAAATGACCATTTGCTCCCGGTTGCCGCGCTCCTGCATGTAACGGCCGATGACCTCCTCGCTTTGTCCGCCGCAGTAGATATGTGCCGTGTCGACCGAATTGCCTCCAATCGCCAGAAAAGCATCCAGATTAGCTGCCGCTTTCTCGTAGGAATGGTGGAAAAAATAATCTGAGCCCTTCATTAAACGCGATACCGGTTTTGGTGATCCTTCAATTTGAATGTATTCCATCTTTTTTTACCTCCTCGATAATCGTTTCTTATAAAATAATTCTTGTGCGCTCGCGGGCCGAGAGCAGACAAGCGTCTATGACTTTCATATTGCTCAAAGCATCCGCTGAGCCGAATTGCAGCGTTGTCTCACCATTGATGGCGCGCGCCATATGATCGGCTTGCGCGGTATAAGCGTTCACATAAGGCACCTCAATTTCTTTGCGCTCTCCTTTGGAGCTTACAAAGAAATTAGCGCTGCCAGGCTCGCCGGTCACATAAGCGGACGGAACCTCAATCAGCCCCTCCGTGCCCAGCACCTCAAGCGGGTTCCGGAACGCTGCCCACATGCCGCAATCGAATGTCAGCGAGACCGCTCCTTCAAACTCGACTAACCCGGAAGCCATCATATCGACATCGTCATGCTCCGGCGAAAATAAAGCTTGAACTGTCACCGCCTCGGGCTCCTTCCCAAGCAGCAGGCGGGCGGCGTTGATCGGATAGCATCCGACATCGTAAATCGAGCCGCCGCCCCAATCCTTGCGGTATCTCACGTTTTCCTTATGTCCCGCATTATTGAACGTAAAGGCGCTGCGAATGCCGCGAACCTCGCCTATTTCTCCAGCAGCGATAATCTCCTTCATCATCTGGTACCGCGGATGGTATCTGTACATGAAGGCTTCCGAGAGCAGCACGCCCGCTTCCCTGCAAGCTTCAGCCATCTCCGCCGCTTCCTTCTCCGTTAAGGCAAGCGGCTTCTCGCACAAAATATGTTTACCCGCCTCGGCAGCGCGTATGGTCCACTCCCTATGTAAATGATTTGGAAGCGGAATGTATATAACATCGATCGAGTCATCTGCCAGCAACGCCTCGTAGCTGCCGTAGGCGGCACTAATGTTATGCTCTTCCGCCGTCTTCTTAGCGTTGTCCGCATCGCGACTGGCAATCGCTGCTACCTCGTTTAATTCAGAAAGATGAAGGCCGGGTATTACCGCTCTTTTCGCGATTCCCGCGCAGCCCAATATGCCCCATCTCAGCTTTTTCATCGTCATCCCTATCGTCACCTCAGCTATTTTTTTATTACTATATTGTGATTGCAAGCATAAATAGAAACTAACGTCCAATCTCATCAAAGGTGGTTAAGCGATGCTATAAAAGTAGAAAGTGAACGGTTAACTTATGCTTTCCTTCAGTTTAAAGTAGAACAACCAAAAATAAAATGATATTATTTTGTTATGAGTTATAACAATATTGTCATTGAGGTGAACGACGTGCAAAGGCAAACCCACCTGCTTACGCTGCCGCAAAACCCGTTCTTTTGCTTTCCTGAATCAGTCGGAAATTACTGGGATCACCCCGAACATTTCGCATTGCGAACAGCCGGCTCGCTAAACAACTTTAATATCCATTACGTCGTTTCCGGCAAAGGCTATGTGGAAATAGACGGTAAGGCGCATACGCTGGAGGCAGGGGAGGCCGTGCTTTATTTCCCCTTACAGCGGCAGCATTACTACAGCAGCAAGGACGATCCATGGGATATCAGATGGGTTCATTTCTACGGCACAGGCTTGCAGGATTACATGATAGAAAGAGGCTTTCACAAAAGCCAGCTTTGGACCATTCGCCATCCCGCCGCATGGGAACAAGTGCACGAAGAGCTGCTGGCCGAGGCCGAGACGCACCGGATGCTGCGTCCAACGAAGCTTTCCGCGCTGACCTATGCGGCCGTCGCGGTGTTTGTCGAGCAAGCCGTGCCGATCTCGGGAAGCAAAGCGAGCTCGTCCGGCAACCGTATATTGGAGCTGCTCCCGCTCATGCAGCAGGAAGCGACGCAGCCTTTCATTCTAGAGCAATGGGCCGCGCAAGCGGGTGTCAGCCCCTACTATTTCTGCAAATTATTTCGCAGCGTCATGGAAATGACACCTATGGATTTCATTACGCGCTGCCGGCTACAAATGGCGAAGCAGTGGCTGCTGGAGCGCAAAGAGGCCAACATCGGTCAGATTGCAAGCGATGCCGGCTATCCAAGTGTCAGCTATTTCAACAAAAGGTTTATGGAGCATGAAGGAATGACGCCTACCTTGTATCGGCAGCTGTATGGCGTCTGACCCATGTCATGATTTTGTAGTTGATATGTCCTTTTCTCGCCACAAAGGGACTGCGTCATTTGGTCATTGACCTCTTGAAGCAGTCCCTTTAGCTTAAGCAGCTTCTCCACTAAACAGATGATATAATGCCGCGGTTGCTTTTTCTTGCAAAATTAATGATGGATTCGTATTGCGTCTTAGCTATACGGCGGTCCGACATCGGAAGGTGAGGGTTTTTGACAATCTCAGCCAGCTTTTTAAGCTCCTGCATCTCTTCAGGAGTCACTTTGACCGTTGTTTTCCCCATGCGCATCACCCTCCTTAAAGGTTTTTCTATGGTCATTATACGCAGCACGCAAGCAAACTTGCATGTTATTTGACTTCCGTTCGCGGATTTGGATCATCTATTTCTTCCGGAAACAGTTCTGCGAACTCCTTATTCTGCTTGCTCTTCAAATAGGATAAGCCGGCATAGCCCGCCAACAGCGAACTGCTCACTATTGCAAAATTGTCCGTCGTATCCGCCATGGACAGCGCCGTCTTCGCAAGGATACCCGTTCCTATTGCGATCAATAGATCGCCTAGAAAGCCAAGATCGAAAAAAATTTTTTTCTTCGCATTGCTATGGTTTCGGAAGCCAATAACGAAGATCACAAAATAATACAGCCGTTGAAACCACTTCATCAACCAATTCGAAGAAAGCTTCAAGTCTTCTTCATCATATTCTATGACGAGCTTTGGCATTTCGATAATGCCATTTTTAACGAAATGTCCAATTAGGCCGCCCACCAAGCTCATCGAGATGGACAAGCCAAACACCTGGATGAATGCTTGAAAGCTGGAAATGACCATCGCCGCATGACCGCCCTTCATCAACGCATTGCGCTCGGTAGCATTTATCGCACTACTTTCACTTTATGCCGCTGATAAAAGGTTCACGACTATTATTTAGACCGGCTTAATATTCCCATTATATAGATCAAGATATTACGAGTCCGCCGTCAACTCCAATGATTTGTCCGGTGATCCAACCCGATTCCGAATCGGCCAAATTCACAATCCATCGTGCTACATCATCCGTCTCACCTCGTCGTCCTAATGGGATCATCTGACGCTCCTGATCCTTAACCTCATTAATCTGTTCTTCGGTAAGTCCCATACGATCGCGAAGGAAAGCTGTTTCGACAGGTCCGCTCGCGACCGCATTCACACGAATTCCTTTCGGAGCGAGCTCAAGAGCCCAGCAACGCGTCAGATGTTCCACTGCAGCCTTGCTCGCGGCATACAGTGATAAGCCGGCCGCAGCTTTACTGCCATAAGTACTAGACATGTTAATTATTGAACCTTTGGTTGCTTCGAGATGAGTGATCGCTGCTGCGGCAAGCATTGTAGGCCCAGCTACGTTAACGGCGAAAATATCATTGATCGATTTTGCGTTCACATTGACGAGCGGTTGAATGACACCACCACCAGCATTGTTCACGAGGATATCGAGGCGCCCCCAATGTTCAAGCGCCGCAGCAACCGTTCTGGTTGCAGACTCCGGATCACTGACGTCCGCCGTAAAAGCCTTAATGTTCGGGTTGCTAGCCGCAATCTCCTCCAATGGACCCGTTTGACGCCCGGTAATGAGCACTTTTGCCCCCTTCTCAGCAAATAACCGAGCCGCTGCAAGTCCGATACCGGCACCGCCACCTGTGATGATCGCAACCTTGTCTTTGAACATGTTCATTTCTCCTTTGATTTTAAAATTCTTCAAGATCGAAAAATAATACACCTCAAACAAATTAACTAATTAATAGTTAATTAATTAACTATCGATCAAATCTGTCCTGTAGAAAAGGACAGAAAGTCATATTTCTAAAACAACTTTTTTAACAAGTTTTTCAACTGTTCCTGTTCTTCCAGAGTAAGTTTATTACCTACATTTTGAGCGATAGTTTGTTCATATACAGGCCATACATTCAAAATGATCTCATGACCTTCTGGTGTTAAACTGACTAGAATTCTTCTCCTATTGGTTGGGTCGAAATTCCTTTGGATGCGGCCTGCTTGCTCCAGAGCATTTAATAAATTGCTAATGTTCGCTCTCGTAACAGCAAGGTCGTCACTTAACTCGGAAGGAACCATCGCTCTTCCGCTGGACTTAAGAGCAACGAGTAAACACCACCGCCCCAATGTCAGATCGAACCTTCCTAGTTGTTCCTCCAATTGTTGAACCAAATGATGATTGGTTTTATAGAGTGTCAGAAAAACATTAACCGAAAAAATTGGTTGTTCAAAAGGACTCCACTTTTCAATACGATATGACCTCCTATTAAATAGTTAACCATTTAACTGTTTACTTTTTAACTATACTTTTTTACAAATCATATTGTCAAGTTCGTAACAACACGAACCGTATCTCCAGTTTTGAAATGCGTTTGTTAGCAGACTAGTGCGTTCTAAGGGGTAAAGGCCGGTTCATGTCACAAATTGACATCGCCAAGCGTTTTATTAGTGACATTACAAAATATATTCGGGGGAAACAACCATGAATTTAAATATTAATATTCAAACTGCAATTCCGAAAGCGTGCTAACGATGTGGAGGTTCGAAGATTTTATTAACCATAGTGGATTTGACGAAAAAGCAGGATTGGCAAACCAGTTCATGTCTGCTCTTACAAGTGGAAATATTGAATCATTTGTCGACTTGATTACTGAAGATGTAATGTTGATTGTCGACGGTGGAGGGAAAGTGTTCACTTTAATCCATCCAATATACAGCAAAAAACACGTATTCGTTAATTTACATGCAATGGCATTAAATATATTTCTCGAATCCAAAGCGCAATTAGTCAAAATCAATGGACAACATGGGATTTTATTAACAAAAGAAGACATTCCAACCGGGGTCATTTGTTTTGATTGGGAACCCCAAACAACAATGATTCAAGGAATATTCATTATCGTGAATCCAGATAAATTAAAACACATATGCTTATGTGACAATTGAGCCCTTCCAGTTCCACTCAAGGAATGGAGGCAGCAGCCCTTCCGGCTTATGGGTATACCGAATTCCAATCGGTACACCCTGATTTATTTGGAACTAACATTCTTTTGTTAGCTGTCAAATCTGAATATGCTGCTTCTATTTTCGGAATAGCCGCTTAACCTACATGCTTCAGCTTATCCGGGTTTCGGATAAAATATAAGTTTTGAATCCTATTCCCCTCGATGTGAAGCATCGCCACCGTATGAATACCCTCCTTTGAACGAAGAATAAGTCCGGGTTGTCCATTAATTTGGCCAATTTCAATAACCGCGACTCCTTCTATCATAGAAGCCTGGCGTACCGGACCAAGAAGAAACTGCGCAACGAGTTCTCGCGTTTCGATCGGATCGACGGCGGCTGACACTTTGCCTCCTCCATCGGAGACAAGGACAACATCCTGATCAAGCATAGATAAGATTTGATTCAGGTTTCCTTGCTTGAGTGCCGCCATGAAGCCGTGGACCCACTCGTGGTTGGCTGCTTCAGGATGAACAAGCTCTTCGGACGCAATTCCCATCTTTGTTCTTGCGCGGCTGAGCAGTTTCCGGCAATTCACTTCACTTTTTCCGATGAGCTCAGCTATCTCACGATACTCAAAGCTAAGCGCCTCATGAAGGACAAAAACAACCCGTTCAGTAGGTGATAGCCTTTCAAGCAGCACAAGCATCGCATAAGACAAGAGATCGTCTTGAACGACCAAGTCCATTGAATCATTTTCCGAACTAAGAAATGGCTCTGGTAGCCATTCTCCATAATATTGTTCCCGCTTCTTGCGGGCTGACTTGTGTAAATCCCTACAGCGGTTCGTGACCATTTTGCAAAGATAAGCCTTCGGCTCAGCCAACTTCTCAGACGGTACGTCATATATCTTTAGAAACACGTCCTGTACAACATCCTCCGCATCAGATACTGATCCGGTCAACTGATAGGCGAGCTTAAACAACAGCCCTTTATACTGATAGTACAATTCTTGCATCATTCCACCTCCATTCTTATCCTTATAAACTCTATTTTCCTTAGATAAAGGCCTTTCATTAAACGAGATGAAGATCGATTTTGTGACAGACGCAAGAAATGCTTGTTTATATATCATTTCATACTTCGTTTTTAATATGTATAGCCGTTCAGCAAGAAGGTCTTAGTTCTTGAATACTCCTCTGTCACGAATTGAATTGCTGCGTCGTTTTATGCCTGAAGTGCGATTCGCAGATGAAGGTGAAGGTAACGATCAATTTAACGTACCGTTAAGCCGTATCTTTTCCAATTCTTGATATTCACTTGCTTGTCACGAAATAAGTCGCAGCGTCGTTTTATATTCGAATGACGAAATAAAGATGGAGGTGATATAACGATTAATTTAACGAAACGTTAATAAAGCAGCATTTATCCAATTCTTGATTATCGCTCCCTTGTCACGAAATGAATCGGAGCATCGTTATATGTTCGTAGCGCGGTTTATCACTAATTCAGAAAAGAGAGGTACAGTTATGACACAACGTGTAAATTACATGAAGCAATCACCAGAATTTTTAAAAAATTAATGGAATTCAGCAACGCCGAGAAGGAAAGCGCAATTGAAGAGAAGATCCTCGATCTGGTTCACATCAGGGCTTCACAAATTAATGGGTGTGGATTCTGTCTCGATATGCACGTCAAGCAAGCGAAGATTCATGGCGAGAGCGAACTTCGCCTCTATCATATCTCGATTTGGAGGGAATCGACTCTATTTATTCCACGCGAACGGGCCGCGCTGGCATGGACTGAAATCCTGACCAAACTGCCTGAGCATGGCGTACCTGACGATGTTTATGACCGCGTTCGCGGGCAGTTGTCTGAAAAAGAAATCTCGGACCTGACCTACTCGATCATGGCTATCAATGCTTGGAACCGAATAAACGTCGCCTTCAAAACTGTACCTGGTTCGTCCGACGCGGCATTTGGATTGACTAAAGCAGGTCTCAGCTAAACAGTTACAAAAACAAAAGTACAATTCGCGCAAACCTATGTGTGAATATAAGTTTAGATATTACTAGCCCTTATTTATGGGCTACAAAAACGAGGAGGATTAACATGAAGATTGTAGTTATTGGCGGCACTGGACTTATTGGAACAAAACTTGTGGGCAACCTTCGTCAGCTTGGCCATGAGGTAGTGGCGGCATCACCTTCCGCAGGCGTAAATGCCGTTACTGGTGAGGGACTTGCTGATGCCCTTAGTGGCGCTCAAGTTGTCGTAGACGTGGCGAACTCTCCTTCGTTCGAGGACAAGGCAGTCTTGGAGTTCTTCGAAACGTCCACTCGAAACCTCCTTGCCGCTGAAGCGGCTGCTGGAGTGAAACATCACGTTGCTCTATCGGTCGTTGGTACTGACCGCCTTCTCCAAAGTGGTTATTTCCGCGCGAAGATGGCCCAAGAAGACCTGATCAAGGCGTCAAATGTTCCCTATACAATCGTTCGCGCGACGCAGTTCTTTGAATTCATCAATAGTATCGCCTATGTAGCCACCGAAGGGCAAACCGTTCGTTTATCATCTGCTTATGTACAGCCCATCGTTTCGGATGACGTTGCTGCCGCGCTGGCCGACTTCACTCTTGAGGCACCTGTGAATGGCACTGCCGAGTTGGCTGGTCCAGATCGGATGCGTCTCGACGAACTTGTCCGTCGATTCTTGAGCGTACAACAAGACACACGCCAGGTCATCGTAGACGACAACGCCCTCTACTTTGGCGCAGAGCTGAACGATCAATCTCTCGTCCCGGGCGACAACCCGCGCATCACTTCGACGCATTTCGAGGATTGGCTCAGCCGTTCCACGGCTCAAGTGTAATTCAGTAAGGTATATGAATTTTGAATTCAACTCATTACGTGTCGCTACAAAGAACCCTGCAAAGGGTTCTTTCTTTGTCTGTGAGAAAAGCCCCCGCACTCTCTGAACACCGTACATGCAAGTCCGCAAAAGCCTCGCGCGCAGGCTTACATCCTATGCTCCTCATTACAGCTACGCCGTCCTAGAAGATGACTTACGCTCCTTCAGCTTTGCCTTCATCCCCGCTTTACCGCCGAATGAGCTGAATGAAAAATAATAAATGCCGACAATGATTGCGGCCAGGATGGCCAGTGCAAAGAAAATATTACTGTACAGATAAGCACCGCCATGAACAGCGAGCGGGTTAAGATGGAATGCCGTTCCCTTCGCGTCCAGCAGCTTGCCGATCATGCTTGTAGTCATAGCTCCCGAGATAAAGTTAAGCAAGGACATCAGCCCCATCCCAACACCGATCTGTTCCTTCGACAGTGTCCGCGAGATGGTGTTAGACATCGCTATTTGCATGAAGGTTTGGCCCATGTTGCCGAATATAAGCAAAAACAAAATCAGATATGGCGAAGCTCCAACAAATACGGAGAGCAGAAAGAAGCAAACAAAGCTAAGCGAAATTGCCGTGTAAACTAAGAATGAGTTACCCTTCTCATCCGCCAGTCTGCCCCCTCTTCGTCCCATGAAGGCTGAGGTAATCGCTGCCGGAAACATAACAAGACCGATAACGGCTGGAGACAAGTTATTCAGACCCGCCAAAAACTGCGGTGTTACAAATGGCATGCCGAAGCTCATAGCAGTCGCGAGAAAGGTAATAAATAAACCGAAGGAATATTTTTTATTGCTGAACAGCTTAGGCTGTATAAAGGGCTCCGCTGCCGTCCGAATACGAATGATGAACAGAATAAGCGACACGACGCCGCCAAGACAAAACAACCAATTTCCCAGCGAGATTGATAGCAGCAGTAATGCGACCGAGCCTCCGAGCAGAATGCCGCCATAAAAATCAATCTTTTTCGCTTCTCCTCTTTGGTCGTCTAAATATTTTCTGAAGAACGGCAGTGCAAGCAGCGGTATTAACGATAGCAGGAAAAGGAATCTCCAGCTGGCGAAGCCCGTTATTAATCCCGATACAATGGGAGCCAGCGCGGTACCGAGCGCCAATCCTGAAGCTACAGTGCCGAGTGCCCGGCCGCGCTTCTCGGGAGAGAAGTATCGTACGGGAACGATCATTGCCGTAGCAGGGATAACGGCGGCTCCGCTAGCTTGCAAGATTCGCCCTAGCACGACCATCCAATATTCGGTTGCTGTCAGCCCTACGACTGAGCCAAGCGCAAAGAAAATCAATCCGAATGTCAGTAAATCCTTCAAACGGTATTTATCGGCAAGCTTTCCGTATGTAACGGAGCCAACTGCGTATACGATCATATAGCCGGTAAGCAGCCAGCTTACCTGCGAGGGCGTAATGCCAAATTCCCTGCTGATAACCGGCATAACGACATTAAACATAGAAGCATTCATAATCGAGAAGACTAATGTGAACGTTAATACGGGCAAAAGCTTCTCGCCGTTGTTTTGTACGCTAGCAGTTTCCATATCCCTTAAACACCCTCTCCAGATAAAAATCCATTATTGTTTGAATTCAAACTAAATCACCAAAAAAAAAAAATCCATACTTAGAAATGCGCCTACTCGTAAGCGTTAATGATTTTTCTCAGCAGCGCCTGCAGAGTAGCCGATTCTTCATCCGTCAGCAGTTGATTTGATTTATCCTTCGCCTGCTTGACAGCGTTTGATGACTTCTGATACATCTCTTTCCCTTTTTCCGTCAAATAGATCCGTTTCATTCTCGCATCCTGGTCGTGGTCACGCCGAACGACCCACTCCCTCCTCACCATTCCGTTGATCAAGCTCGTAACGCTCGATTTATCTATAAAAAGCAGCTTCTCCAAATCGGCATTCATCGCGCCGGGCATCATCGACAGCAAATGGAGAGACTGCGATTGCTGAGGAGTCAATCCAAGCGGCCTGAGGGCCGCTTCAATTTCACGCCGAATGTTAATGAAAGCAAGCTTGATAAGTAACGTATTGCTATCCTCTAGCTCCCAAGGGAAACGGGGAATATGACTTTGTTTTCCCATATGGAGCTTCACCGCCTTAAACTAGTTTGAATTCAAACTAATAATAAAATGGAGCGGTGCAATTGTCAATCCCGAATGCCAGCCTCCGCTTTACATTCATATGAGCCTTCTAGCCTTGCCCACCCAGTTAACCAGAAAAATGCCGATGCAGATAAATACGCCGCCGACTAGCGCATACCACTTTACCTGCTCTCCGAGCAGCAGCCAGCTGGTCAGCACCCCGAAAAATGGAGCTAAAAATAAAAAGGAGCTTGTTTTAGCGGCATCCCCGTTGCGAAGCAAATAAAACCAAACTGAAAACTGGACGATGGAGCATAAAATCGCTAGCCATAGCAGGACGCCTATCGATTTAGCGGTTAACGTAAAATACGGATGCTCTGTAAACATACTTATAAGAAGAAGCGCCAAACCTCCAGCAAGCATCTGATAAGCGGCCAGCACGGTCATATCGAAGGATGGCCCCCAACGCTTGATCAGCAAAGTCGCGGCAGCGAAGCAGACAGCCCCGCCGAAGCTGATGAACGTTCCAGGCTGGAGCGAGATATGAAGGCCGAAGGTGAAGACGACACCGATAAAACCAATCAAAACGCCTAGCCATTGACGACTGCTGTATACGGCACCGGCAAACAAAGTGGCGATAACGATTACGATTAGCGGGCTAACGCTCGTAATTATGGCGGATTCACTTGATGTGATCCAATACATGCTATAGTAGACGCACCCCATCACCCCGCCGGATTGGAATAAACCTATTACCACAGCCTGCAGCCATTGCTTTCTGCCGCGCGGCCTCGGCCTTTTCGCAACGACCAGCGCCAGCAAGCCGCCTGCCAGCACATACCTTATACCCATTAGAAAAAAGGGCGGTGCGTAGGATAAGCCGATTTTGCCGATCGGAAACGCGATGCCCATTAATAAAGTCGTTAAAACGATCAGACTCATATATTTGTATTTATTCATGATGGATTTCTTTCCTTTCTGTGAGCCGAAAATTATAGTGATTGTCCGCCGTCAACAGTAATCAGTTGTCCGGTCATGGCTTCTTGCTGCAATACAGAGCATATTAGGCTGGCGATATCTTCGGGTGCTGCAATACGCTGCAGCAAAATCTGGCCGGCTAAAAGGTGCATAGCCTCTTCACGTCCCTCCCACCACCTTGTAGCTACCGCGCCCGGCACGACGCTGCATACTCTTATCTCAGGGGCGAGAGCGCGAGCCAATGATTTCGTTAAGCCATGTACTGCAGCCTTGGAAACGGCGTATGGAAGCGACGATCCCAAACCGGTTAAACCGGCTATGCTGCCGACATTCACGATAGCTCCATGTTTATTTGCTTTCATATAGGGACTAACAGCCCGCGCGCAAAAAAACATTCCTTTCACGTTAACGCCATAGAGCTCATTCCAAGCCTCCTCCGTTACCCCCTCTAAATCATCAAGCGGAATATGACGCGTTATACTTGCATTATTGACGAGCAAATCAACGGTTCCAAATTGCTGCGCCATCGTATGAACCATTTCCCGTACATCTTTATCTTTTGACACATCCGCCCGTATCGCTATTGCCCTGCCGCCACCGCGCCGGATCAGCTCGACCGTTTCTTCCGCTTCAGCAATAGAACGGGAATAGTTGACGGCAACCCGGGCACCCATACCAGCAAGCGCTATACTTGCAGCCCTTCCGATTCCAGTGCCGCCGCCGGTAACTAAAACTGACTTATCTTTTAGCTCCATCCTTACCACTCCTCAATCTTTTTCTAATACAAATCCGCTTTTACCCTTAAGTTCTCAGTGGTTCTAAATTCATTGTAATCAGTCCTTGGTTTTATGTATAATGATCATTAAAGATACTGAATATCATAATTTATGATATCTAGCAGCGGGTAGCGCAACAAAATCAACCTTTAGGAGGCCGGAAACATGGAGAGTGCAGATTTACGCGTATTTCATATGGTCGCTCGCGAGGGCTCCATTACAAAAGCCGCTCTCAGGCTCGGCTATGTGCAGTCCAACGTAACCGCTAGAATTCGAAACCTTGAATCCGAGCTGGGCACGGCTCTTTTTCTCCGGCATAACAGAGGAATGACCCTTTCCTCAAGTGGTAAAACGCTGCTCACTTACGCCGACAAAATTATCGGCCTGTTAGAGGAAGCGACGCAGGCGCTGACCTCCTCGGACGAACCTAACGGCCCGCTTACGATCGGCTCAACGCAGACGGCAGCAGCCGTTCGGCTGCCTGCTCTGCTCGCTTCCTATTATAGACAGCATCCGGAGGTGCTGCTCTCCTTGACGACTGGACATTCGCAGGCTCTAATGGAGAAAGTTCTCCAATACGAGCTTGACGGCGCTTTTATCGGATGCGAGTGCGATCACCCGGAGCTTCAGTCCTTTCCTGTATTTAACGAAGAGCTGGTTATCGTAAGTCATGCATCCGTTCGCAGCATTGAAGAGGCCTTAACGAAGCCCATCCTTGTGTATAGTACGGGCTGCTCCTATCGGGCCGTCTTGGAGAAATGGCTTCAAACGGGCGGCTTAGCTCATCCGACGATCATGGAATTCGGCACGCTTGAAGCGATCGTAGGCGGCGTATCGGCTGGCCTCGGCATTTCGTTGATGCCGAAGATCGTCGTCGCGAAGCAGGAAGTTGAAGGCTCTATCCGAACGCATGCCATTCCCGAATCGATCAAGTTTATGAAGACGGAATTTATTACGCGCAAGGATTCGTTTGTAAGCAGCGCTTTGCTCGCCTTTATAGAAACGCTGCCCCGCGTAGACAGCGAATGATTGGAAAGCATAAAAAACCACGAAGAGCGGCTTATCGCTCTCTCGTGGTTTAATCGTTGTTAAAACCCGGTTTTCGGTATTTCCTGCGGGCATTCCCGGTAAGGCTCAAGCATGCCGACACGAACATCATACAATCTTTCATGGGTAAGCTTCATTTTCTCTACAAAAGGATAATAAGGCTGCTGGCACACATCGACGACACCAATCTGGTAGTTCTCGCCATCGAAGCGTCCTAAGACAGGCTGATCATTTAGTTGAAAATAATGGACGCCAATCAGCTCCGGTATCACTGCCCCCTGCTCGACAAAATACTGATACGCCCTTCCTCTTTCCTCTTGCGTGCTCACGGCCCTTATGCCATAGGCAAGCATTCCGGCATCCGAGGCTCCAAAATGAAATTCCCCAATCATGACTGGCTTATGAAGCCGCTTGCTAATACGCTCGATCAGCTCTTGATCAGGCTTGCTTTGATAGCAATTAACCGAAAAAACGTCAAAGGCCTCGCAGCCTTCAAGTACATCGTCGCTGCCCACCCACGCATACCGCATGCCCAGATTCAAATGATTAGGGTCTGCTTGCCTGCAATAGGCAGCAGGAACCTCCACGTAGCGTCTAATCATGATTCGGTTAAAAGCCAAAAAGTCTTCTTTCCGAGCTTCACTATTCCACCAATCGCAGGAGCCTGCAGCAGCCCCATCGACTAAAATATCCTCAAACCGCTCGAAGCTGCTGCCCCAAGCCTCATTTAAGCTTTTGATCATACTGTATTTCTGAATGAGCGTATCCAGGAAAACGAGCTTACTTGCGAAGGGCTTCGGAGAAGCAAGCAGCTGCTCCGTCAAGTTCAAGCCGTCAACGAATGCCCAATGAGGCTCATTCCGCATAAAATACCCGATCATTCTCCGATCATCGCGCATACAAGCAAGCTGCTCGGAAAATGCTTTCGCATTCCGGTCGTATTCCGGGCTAAAGACGTCAGGAAAATCCCGAAATATCGTCTCCGTTGTTTCCGGAAATCCATCCAGCGGATAAACGTAGGGGATATTAGATTGCTGAATAAAGGGGATGCTCGACCAGTTGCCAATCGTATTCATTCCCCACGCCTTCATCCGATGCTCAGTAAGCTGCATCCAGTCTCTATGCCATTCCTCTCCGAAGGCGCGGATCAGATTTGCTATGCCATAACTGAAGCCATCATTTATCCAAGCATCCTTATACGGCCCATCTCTATCCGGAAGCGGTGGAATGAGATGCTCCATACCCTTAACCTTCATAGCCTCGGCAGGATGGATACAATCCATGCCTTTACTAAATAAAGCATAACCATCCGGATCGACGAACCACCACCGCTGCCCGTCATGCTCGGTTCGGAAAAAGCCCGACGCCTCAAAGCGCAGCCGCTTCCAGCCGCCGTAAGAGGATAGCTCGCTCTCCTGCGCAGCGTTCTGCTCATAATCCGACAGCTCTTCTCTCAAAGATTGTTCAAGCTGCTTCGAGCTAAACATTTTGCCGCTCCATTCCTTGCCTGCCAGTTGGCCAAGCTCATCCACGTAAGGCGTAAACGCATAATCGAAAGAAGGCAATGCTGAAGCTAAACAAATGTCAGTTATGGTAACGCTTCTGGATACGGTCGACGGTATGGTGGAAACGCCCAAATGCATAATGGTATGGCGATCAACGCATGCATCACCTCGTATAACAGACTGCATAACGCCGGGAAAACGGTTCAGAAATAGTTTTTCCCCCTTAAGTGCCTCCAAAGGGAAACAAAGCTTCGTCTTCACATGAGGTAATATGCCGTAATGAACGGTAATTGAACGATCTGCCGCATCACGGAAGGTAAACAGCAAAACGAGCACATCATGCGACTCATGGTAAACCTCTGCGGTTAAAAAATGATTCTCCGACCAGAGCATTCGATCCATTTCTCTCGTATCCAAATGCAAGCCTCCGCCTTCAGGCGGGGTCTCCATACGAATTCCGTTTGTTCCGGTTATCTCCGTATGCGTATTAGGGGTACAGTAAAATGCTGAAAGCGGAAATTGAAAAGCCACCTTATTCATCTCCTTAGCTACTCTTTTACCGATCCAAGCACGATACCTTTTACGAAATATTTTTGCAGAAAAGGATAAACAAACAATATAGGCAGCGCCCCTATAAAAATTTGCGCCGCTTTAACCGTCCGCTGCGACAGATTAGCCATATCCTCCGGATCGATGCTCATCTTGCTGAAATCCTGCTGAACAACGACGGTTTGCAGAAAGGTAGCGAGCGGATATTTATTCGTATCCATCATATAAATTAGACCGTCAAACCATGAGTTCCAATGACCGACTAGCGTGAAGAGCGTAATCGTCGCCATCGCCGGAAGGGACACCGGCAAGTGGATACTGAATAAAATCCGAAACAGCCCGGCCCCGTCGATTAACGCAGCCTCCTCCATCTCGGCAGGTATCGTACGGAAAAAATTCATAAGGAGTATCATATTGTATACGCTGAGCGCTGAGGGCAATACGAGCGCCCAGATCGTGTTGATCAAATGCAAATTAGTAATAAGTATATAGCCCGGTACGAGTCCGCCCGAAAATAACATGGTGAAAACAAAAAACCACATGTAGCCGTTGCGGCTTTTGAACTCCGTGTACCTTTTGGATAACGCATATCCGGCAAAAACAATTACCGCCATGCCGAATGCCGTGCCGAGTACCGTTCGGTATACGGAATAAAACAACGCCTTAACGAAAGCCGGATTGTCGATTGTCTTCTGGTATGATTCCAAAGTGAAATCCACCGGCCATAAGTTTACAATATTGGCGGTTGCCGCTGCTTTGCCGCTAAAGGATACCGCCAGTACATGCAGCAGAGGCAGTATGCATAACAGAGACAACCCGATCAAGAACAGATGATTAAAAGCGTTGAAGACTCTATAGCCCGTCGATTTATAATACATTATTCGCTCTCCTCCTTTTTCTCTAGAAAATCCGATAATTCGCGAATTTATGAGCTAGCCGATATGAAAAAATAATGAGGACAAAACTAATCATTGATTTAAATAATCCGACCGCGGTTGCGAAGCTGAAATCACCCTTAAGCATAGCGGAGCGATAAACGAATGTATCGATGACGTCGCCTTTGGAATAAACAAGCGGATTATATAAGTTGAATATTTGATCGAAACCTGCATTCAGCACATTGCCTAGCTGCAAGGTGGCAACAACAACGATAATAGGCAGCATGACCGGCAGCGTCACATGAATCGTTTGCTGCAGCCGCGTGGCCCCGTCCACCTCGGCTGCCTCGTACAAGGCAGGATTGACACCGGCAATGGCAGCCAAATAAATAATCATACTGAAGCCGAACTCCTTCCAGATATCACTGACTACCACAATGAAGCGGAACCAATCTCCATCTCCCAGAAAGAAAATAGGCTGCAGACCGAACCAGTCAATGAGCATGCGGTTCACAATCCCGCCTTTAACCGACAATAAGTCGATTAAAATACCGCCCAATATAACCCAAGATAAAAAGTGCGGAAGATAGACGAGCGTCTGGATGCTGCGCTTCATCCCGTCCTTGCGAATTTCATTAAGCAATAAAGCAATGGCGATCGGCACTAGCAGCCCGCACACGATTTTCAATACCGAAATAATCAAGGTGTTCCATATTACCTGAACCGATTCATCAAACATGAACAACGAATAAAAATGCTTCAGACCGACGAAGTCCGATTTAATGAAGCCTAGCCAAGGCTTATAATCCTGAAAGGCCATAACGAGGCCAAAAATCGGCAAGTAATGGAATACAATAGCTATTATTGTAGCCGGCAAAATTAATAGATGAAGCGGCCATGTCTTTCTTAGCCCTCTCTTCCATTTCGAAACCGATTTATCTGCCGGATGCTGTGCGATCGACTTTCCGAGACCGCTTTTCATAGTAAATCCCCTCTCTATCATGTAAATCCCCTCTCTGTCATTATGATAATTGCCATGATTGCACTTTGTTTGGCTTCTGCTATTATTATACCAACGGCAAAGAACCCCACCTATGACAAGGTCTTAACATCTGTAACCCCACTCATAACCTGTTTTGCTAATATCCGGTTTAGGATGTGAACGGCTTGATTAAATACAAGTTATTTCGCAGGCTTCTTATTATGCTTGCTGCTATGTTGATACCAGCAACCGCTTTATTCGCTTATGCCAATCATACGAGCGTTAATGTGGTTAGACAGACGCTGGAATCCTCTGCCTCGAAGCAGTTGGAGTTTACTGCCGCGCAGATGGAGCAGTCGCTGCGGCAGCTCGAGAAGCAAATGCTGCTGCTTGTGAACGACTCGACTATAAAGGCATATGTAAGCTCAGCTGAATTTCCTGAATATCTTGATCATCTGCTAATGAGGAAGACCGTGGAAGAGAAGCTTATTCTTCAAAGTCAGACCGAGCCGCTCATTGATCAATTAAATGTGTACTTTCCTTCGATTAACGAAGTTATTTCAACGGCTTCAGACCACCAATTCAATCAGGAAGAGCTCGTTAAGCAGCCAAAAAATCAATGGTTTGTCCGAAATGAGCAAGGGAAGCTCACCTTTCATTTGCTTCTTACTAACCCTGCCATATCGGCGCCCAATTTGAGCAATACGGTCTCTGTTGTAGAGACGACGTTATCCGGCGAATACTTGCAATCTATGCTGAAAGGGCTGGATGCTGCGGGTAACGGTACTTCCCTCTATTATTATCCGGGAGCCGAGATGATTGCAGATGGTACAGTGGACAGGATATTGATCCCTCAGCTTCGCGCAGGGGGCGTCTTTGATGTAAATATTTCATCCATTCATCCAAGGCTTACCGTACTCAAGATGAACGGTGAGCAGTATTTGGTCCAATCGGTAAGCAGTCCATCGCTTGGGGGCATGATTGTGAGCTATATCCGATTGGACGAGTTTCTGCGTCCCCTTCAAGAAGCAAGATGGCTTGTCAATGGCAGCCTGTTGTTTCTCTGTATTGCAGGCATTGCTATTTCGTATTTATTTTTCCGCCATTTCCGAATACCGTTCAACTATTTGGTTCGCAAGATCGAAAGCCTTGGAGAAGGCAATTATTCCATTAGAGCTACGGTCAAAACGAATAACGAGTTCGATTATTTATTTGAACGGTTTAACGATATGGCTTCACGGATTCAAGCATTAATCGAGAACGTGTATGAAGAAAAGGTTCGCACGCAAGAAGCGGAATATAAGCATTTACAGTCGCAGATTAACCCTCATTTTCTGTATAATTGTTTGTTTTACATCATAAGCATGGCGAACAAATCTCCTTCGGCCGTCATATCCATGGCCAAAAATCTGTCGCATTTTTACCGCTATATTACACGAAAGGCCGGTACGGAAACGACGCTTGAGGATGAAATCCGATTAATCGAGAGCTATTTGGAGGTGCAGTCGCTTCGCAACAAAAGATTAGCTTATACGATTGACATCCCATCCTCCATGCACGCTCTATCCGTACCTATCCTGCTTCTGCAGCCTCTTGCCGAAAACGCCGTCGTGCACGGCTTGGAACAGAAGCGTGACGCTGGAATTATACAAATTAAAGGCATGTCAACCGCGGAGCACTATATCATAGTGGTCGATGATGACGGCACTGGCCTTACAGACAAGGAGCTGCGGGCGCTGGAGGATCGCGTATTTAATACGGCCGCTCCCTCTGAGGAAATAGGCTGCGGCTTACGAAATGTGCATCATCGGCTTATCCATCGCTATGGGCCCGAATCCGGCCTCAGCTTCTCCAGAAATGAGTGGGGTGGCTTCCGGGTAACTGTTCAATTATCGCGCAGAGAGCAGGGAGATTAGTATGAACGTATTACTGGTAGATGATGAGGACTATGTACTCGATTATTTGGAGGAAGAAATTCCATGGCGGACGTTCGGCATATCTTCGGTATATCGAGCCAGCTCAGCCATGGAGGCAATCGACATTGCAAGGCAAGTAGAGCTATCCATCGTCATAACCGATATCCGAATGCCTGAGACGAGCGGACTGGAGCTGCTTGAAACGCTGCAGAAGCATTATCCCGGGACGAAGGTTATCTTATTGTCCGGGTACTCTGAATTTCATTATGCGAAGAAAGCCTTGCAGCTCGGCGCAGTCGATTATTTATTAAAGCCTGTAACCGAGGAAGAAATGACGAGCTGCCTTCGAAAGGCTTTAGCTAACCTTGAAACGGAGGAGCGGAACAGGAAAAATCTTTCTTCTGCCCAAGATGTGTTGAAGCTTGGACTTATTCGCATCCGCGAGCATTTGCTGCTTGATTTGCTGCTCGGCAAAAAATATGAAGCGAAGGAGCTTGAGCGGCAGCTTCATGCTTTGCAGCTTCCGTTTGAGCCCGATCAAAGCTGCGTGCTGGCTATGATTCGCATTGAAACGGGAGATGAGCCAGCGAGCCGCGAAGATTTCGAGCTGTTCAGTTATGCGGTTCTGAACATGGCGGAGGAAATACTTTTTGAGCAAATTAATGAAGTTCCCTCCCTCTGGACCTGCAAGGATACACATCGATTCATCATAGCGGTTATGCCCCTGCAACCATCCGAGCCTTATTCTGTACTGAAGCAACGGATTGGCAGCTTGAAGCAAGCGGTAGAAACCTTTATGAAGCGGACAGTATCTGTTTTGTTAACGCCCGTCACCTCCTTTAGGCTGGAGCTGCATCGTCAATATTTGCAGTCGCTAAATGTTTTCGGAAGAGTCATCGGCACGTCAAATAATCGCTTGATCGAGCTTCATGACAGCGAAGACGAGATCGCGTTAAAGCCGTTGACACGTCTTCATCAATCGCCTACTTTATTGCAGCTTATGGATGCCGGACGCTGGGAAGAGGTTCAAGGCAAACTTCAATCCATTTTGGAGGAGCTTGATATGCCTGCTTACCAGACGCAGCAGCATCTCATGGAGGTCGTGTATTACTTGTTTAGCAGCTTCTCGTATATTGCTCATAAGCAAGGTGATTCGTTCGCTGAGCTGATTGACAGCCCCACCTTCCTGCATGATCCGTTTTATTTTCACTCCACATACAGGATCAAGGAATGGGCATTTCCGCTCATTGAGCAATTCGAACGGGCGCTTCAGGAGCCGTCATCTGGAGGAAACCATATCATCAGGCAAATCCATAGCTTCATCGAAAAGCATTTGCAGGAAGACGTATCGCTTACCCGCGTTGGCGAGCATGTATACCTTCACCCTGTTTACCTGTCGCGGCTGTATAAGAAGGAAACGGGAGAAAGCTTGTCCTCCTACATTTCCCGAGTCCGTATGGAGAAAGCCGCGCTGCTCCTAAAGACAACGAACAAGAAGGTATCCGATATTTCCGAAGAGGTCGGCTATCAGAAAACACAATATTTTATAAGGCTGTTCAAGGAATATTACGACGTTACGCCGCAAGTCTACCGGAATCGATAAAAAAAAAGGCTGCGTCTAAGTAGAAAGTTACTCAGACCAGCCTTTTCTCAATTCTTATGGATTAACGCTCTTGTACCATGCGTTCACTTCTTGCTCGATCTGGTCGCCGCCCTTGCTCTTCCAATCCGCTACGAACGTATCGAATTTATCCAACGGCTCATTGCCATAAATAATTTTGGCAAATGTTTCAAGCTCCATCGTCTTTAAATTTTCGCCCTTGCTTCTCATCGTTTCCGTAGGCGCTCCCAAAAATTCGGTAGGCGCGTTAATGCCTGTCATTTCATAATTCAACGCACCGGCGCGCACCTGCTCCTCAGGCTGAATCAATATTTCTTTATGTGCTTTTGTCGTGGGTGTGTTCCCTTTGAAAATATAATCATAGTTTGCAGAGCCTTGGAAAGGAATGGCCGGAACGTTCCAGAACAGATTGTATTTGCTCGATGAAGCCACTTTCTCAAGCGGAGTAGGGAATTTTTTCGGATCATAAACAACCTCTCCATCAACGATAGCATAATCATAGCCTTCAAAGAATCCATTCTTGAAATCGCCCGTCTCGAATGCACTATCATATATTTTATCTAAATAGAGGAAGAATGCATCCATATGCTTAAAGTTTTTGTTAAACATCATAACCTTGCCTTCATTCACATAGCCGGTGTAGCGGGCGGATTTGCCGTCAACTCCTGCAGGCAGCATATATGCCCGAAGCTGCGCATCGGGATTAACGCCTTTTACGTCCCCAAGCGGCCAGCCATATGACCAGAATGGAGCGGCAATCATACCGGACTTCCCTTGAATGAAGCTTTCTGTCGCTTTTACTTCATCAACGGCAGCTAGTTCCGGATCTAAGTATCCTTTCTTGTACCATTCATTTAGTTTGCCAAGGCCTTGCTTGATTTCCGGCTGCACCGATCCATACTTCAAGCTGCCGTCTTCCGCTTTCTGCCATGCCCCTGGAATGAACTTGCCGGTAAAAGCACCAAATACAAAGCTGACATCCGACATCCAATTAGAAAATCCATTTCTCGCTGAAAAACTGAACCCAAACGTATCGTTCTTGTTATTGCCGTCCGGATCTTGAGTCGTAAATGCATCCATAACCGTCTCGAACTCTTCGATTGTTGTAGGCGCTTTCAACTTCAGCTTGTCCAGCCAATCCTGACGAATCCATAAAACAGGGTTTGTCCCGTCTCCACCGGAATAAATCGGAAGACCCAGCAGCTGCTTTCCATCTTTCACTTGATTCAGCGCTTCGCTGTTATCCGCATAAACCTTTTTAATCCGGTCTGATGCGTATTTTTCAAAATCCTCTCCAATATCCTTTACTTGCCCGGACTGAATCAAGTCCGCAATCAAGTTAGTGTCCTGGACAATAAATACATCGGGCAATTGATCTTTCGTCGTGAGTGAAAGTCTAATTTTTGTATGATAGGCTGCATTATCCGGTGTATCCCACAGATCTTTAATTTCTATGCCAAGCTTGTCTTTCGCCCATTTATTATGGACATTATTATTGATATCCTCTCCGTTGATAAAGGTATAGTCCGACCCTACAACACGAGCCGTCGTTATCGTAACGGGAGGTTCAAATTTCCCTTCGGCATTTTGGGCCGGCGCTTCTTCGTCAGCTGCTTTTGAAACATTATTCCCCCCATTCGAACAACCAACAACGGTTAAGATAGCAAGTATGAGCATGATCGCTATCCATTTACTTTTCATCATTGCATTTTCCCCTCTCTATTGTATATTTGCTGCCTATTTATCGTAGCAAACCGAGCCGTTTTCCGTATATGCCCCAATCTAAACAATTGTAGCCTTCATGTAAACTAACCCGAAAGTTGCGCTCTCATTCCTCGTCCGCTTAATTGCCCGCCAACCAAGCAAAAACAAATAAACGCAAGCCGATGATCGTGATGGGCTTTGCGTTTATTTGTTAGGCCGGATGTTTAATTAATGCTATTCACAAGCTTCATAACCGCATCTCTCGTTAATTTATTGCCGCCGGCCGCAATTAAATTAACCGTCGCATGCGCTAAGGTAAGCGGAATTTTACAGAAATCCAAGGCCGGACCGCCTTTTAATTCCACGATATAGGCATCCGCCAATTTCAGATTGCGGCGCGTATACTGGATCATCTCCTTCGGCCCCCAGCCATCAGGAAAAAAGTCTACGCCGCGTTCCAAATCCTCCGTGCGATTGCGAAGAATATTTACGGCTTGCAGCCCTCTGCCAAAAGCAACCGCTTTTATTTTGTCGGTTTTCGTACCGTCATACCAGAACCATATTTCGGACAGCATTTCCCCTACCATACCGGCTACGCTATAGGTGTAACGGTCCAAATCGTCCTCCGTTCGAATGTTCCAGCTCTCATGAACCCAATCAGCCATCTGCTTGGCCATCATCGCAATATAACGGTATACCACTTCGGCGACGGAAGGAGGACAAAGCTGTGCCCACTCGTCCAACTGCAAGGTAACGGCTGGCAGCACTTTGCTATATGGGGCCATTAGCTTTTGCGTGCCCGCGATAACGTCAGTGGATTGGAATATATCATGGATCCCGAGTAAGAGCTTCACCTTCAAATCATCCGCAATTATTTCATGATCCTCGATTTCATCAATAGCCCTCATGCATAGATAAGCAGACGCGACGGCTTCTTTTAATCCTTCTTTTAAACGGTTAATGGGAATATAAAAAGTTCGGCTCGTTTTCTTTAACATGATCATTGCATCATTCAAGATAAAAACTCCTTCATCATGGCAGCTTGGCTTTAGCTTATTTTACTAATATATTTATCATGATACCATACATAGATTTAGATGTGCACCGTTACTGCGATTTACAGCTCCTATCCGCTTAAGTTTTGGCAGCGCTTAATCTATACACTTCTATCCAGGGCCTTTATCCTTAGGCTATAACGTTAATATCTCCCAAAAAATGCGGTTTAATAATCATCCGCTGCATGCCGCGGAACAAAAATAAAAAACGCCTATCCATCGGCAAACTGCCGTTTGGATAGGCGCTTATATGCTTAAGATAAACTCACCGTTCGACCCGCTAAATACGCCTTAGTCTCCGTACCCCAGCGCCTTCAGCTGCTCGAATCCGCTATCCAGGTACGCTTTATAATTCATGGATGTCTCCAGCGTTTTGATGAACGCGTCGTATTCGCTAAGCGGACGCTTGTTATAAATAAATTTCGCGATCTCTTCCTCGATATACCGGATGGCGTCTGCCGAATTAAAGCCTTCGGGATTATCGACAAATCCGTTGAGTGCTTTGATGCGAGGCTGGTCGTTAGAGAACTTGATGAAATCGGACTGCATGGCGAATTTCGCCTGCAAATATTCCATTTCCGGCCTTCCGGTAAATTGATACAGCCAGGAATAACCGACGTCGCCTGCCTTATCCGTCATTTTCGGCATCCCGTTATCGAGGGTGAAATGCGTGTCCTTCACTCCGAATTGAACGAGCATCGAGCCGCCGTCCGGATTCGAGATATAGTTCAACAGATCGAAGACGCGCTGCAGCTTCTCCGGATCCTTTTCCAATGCCTTCGGAACAGCAACCCGCCCCGGTGCCGCGCCAATATCCCACGGGCCGTCGAATTGTCCTGCTGGTCCGCTCGGCGCGGCCATTTGCACCCACTCCGCATTCGGATTAACGGTCTTGATTTGATCAACAAATTGCTGCTTCGTCATATTCGGCCAATCGATATAGACAATGCCCGCTTGCCCCTTAATTGCTTTCTCCTGATGCTGCAGTCCGCTGTTGGCCAGCAGCTCGGGATCAACCGAACCTGAAGCGATCATCTGCTGAATGAACGATAGTGCGTCTTTCATTGCCGGATCGTACAAGGCATTAACGACAGCTCCATCCTTCTCGTAGAAATTTCCAGGCATACCGACGTCGACAGGCATACCTACGCCGAATGCTCCGAATACGGTAGAAAATGCGCCCAGCTTTGCTCCCGTCAAACCAAACGTGTCCGGTTTTCCGTTGCCATCAGGATCCTGAGTGGTAAAGGCCTTGGCTACGTCCGCTAATTGTTCAATAGTCGTCGGTACCTGCAGCTTCAGCTTATCCAGCCAATCTTTGCGGATCCAAAGGGTATTATAAGGAATTTGCGGCGATTTGGTAACGGCAAAAACTTTTCCGTCCACCATGCTCTTCTTAACGCTTTCTTCGCCGATGTAGTTCACCGTCTGCTGCAATTTATCCATATAAGGCGTCAAATCAAGCAACAAGCCTTGATTGGAAAATTGGACGAGCTGCTGCCGGTTGTCCACCATGAACAAGTCCGGAAAATTGCCGGAGGACATGCGCACATTCAACTGGTTAATATAATCATCTTTCGAAGGATAGACGGTCAGGCTCAGGTCAATGTTTAGCGCCTTGTCCAGCTCCTGCTTAATGATATCCTTATCTGGCGTTGGGAGGTTATTGCCGATCCCGATGATTTCCAGCTTAACCGGCTTACCGCTAGCTTCTTTACCCGGCTCAGCGGAAGTGCCTGGCGTGTTACTCTCGTTTGTACCGTTGCCTCCCGAACAGCCCGCAAGCAAAGCTCCTAACAGTGAAATGGTTAACAGAAAAGAAAACATTTTTCTCATCATTTTATCCCCTTTCTTATCACTATCTATTGAATAGCCCCGTATAGCTGGTCAGTTATTCATACGGCAGCTAGATCAACCTTTAATCGATCCGAGAAGCATCCCCTTCGTAAAGTGCTTCTGAAGGAAAGGATAAATAACGATAACAGGCAAACTTGCAATCATGACGGAAGCCATCTGCATCGTCTGGGTAGGCAACACGTTCTCTGCATTCTCAAGCGGCTGCTGGCTTTGTATCAAAATTTCTCTGACGATGACCTGCAGCGGGAACAGTGTCCTATCGGTCACATAGAAGATCGCTTGAAAAAACTCGTTCCAATGACCGACTAAATAAAACAATCCGACAGTAAGCAGTACCGGAATCGAGAGCGGTATGACGATCTGGAGCAAAATCCGGAATTCTTTAGCGCCGTCCATCCTTGCGGATTCGAACAATTCTTCGGGAAGCCCCTCGAAGAAGCTCTTCATAATGAGCACGTTAAAGCTCCATACGGCGTTTGGCAGGATCATCGCCCAAATCGAGTCGAGCAGCCCCATCGATTTTACTACCAAGTAGGTCGGAATAATTCCTCCGCTAAACAATAAGGTAAACACGATCATGAGAAGAAAAAACTGTCTGCCCGGCAGATTTTTACGGCTGAGCGGATAAGCCATTAATCCGGTCAATACGATATTGACAGCCGTACCGATAACCGTAATGAGAACCGTAATTTGAAACGCCTTCGGTATGTTCGACTCCGTTAACAGCGTGCGGTAAGCAGTGAAAGTGATCTCCCTTGGGAACAAAATAAATCCGCCGTTGCGCAGCACTTCACCGAATGGAGTGATGGATACCGATAACACATAAAGCATCGGAAGAATGGCGGCAAGACCGCAAAGCCCGAGAATGACATATACGATGCCGTTAAATATTTTATCGTCCAAGCTTTTTACCATATTCCTCCACCCCACCTTTTCGCCAGCCGGTTAGCTCCGAGCACCAGTATCAGTCCGATGAGAGACTTGAACAATCCGACTGCCGACGCCAAGCTGAAATTCAATTGCTGCAAGCCTGTTCGATATACCCAAGTGTCCAATATGTCGGCGACCGGGTACACCTGAATGTTGTACAAAATATAAATTTGATCGAAGCCGGCATCGAGCAGGTGGCCCAGCTTCAGTATAAAAAGCAAGATGATGATGCTTTGAATTCCTGGAAGCGATATATGCCATATCATCCGCAGCCGACTCGCGCCGTCCACCTTGGCCGCCTCGTAAAGCGTAGGATCGATGCCTGCCATTGCTGCCAAGTAGATGATCGCGCCCCAGCCAAGATTTTGCCATACTTCGGAACCGACCAGGATTCCGCGGAAATAGTCCGTCGAGGTCAAGAAAGGAATGGACTGGCCGCCTGCCTCCACGATCCATCGGTTTACAAGTCCCCCATTCTGGGAAAGCAGCGTCAGCAAAATACCGAAAATAATAACCCATGATAAGAAATGCGGCAAATAAGTGAACGTTTGGACAATTGACTTCAACCAGCGAATGCGGCATTCGTTCAGCAGCAGGGCGAGCAAGATTGGAGGAAATGTCCCAAAGATTAGCTTGTAACAGCTAATTAATAACGTATTCGTCAATAGCTGACTGAAATAAGGCGACTGATAAAAATCCTGGAAATGCTTATACCAAGGGTCTGCCCAGCCGCTTCCCGTTATGCCGTCCATGATCGAGAAGTTTTTGAAAGCAATGATGACTCCGTACATCGGAAAATACCGGAAAATTATAAAATAAATCACACCCGGAAGCAGCATGATGTAGAAAGCCCGGAAACGCCAGACGGTTCTCAGAACCGACTGCAGCTTCGTTTGCTGGGCAGGCTGTATCCGTACGGTGGATATATACCTTCGATTGGCTTCCATGTAATCCCTCCTTTTATGAATGCGCTTCCAATCTATGTTTTAAGTATAAACACTGCCTCAAGCGGCCGATATACATAAAAACGTAAAAAGTGTATGAATTTCTGTGAACGATTCTAAACAGCACAATAACCTTCATATGCGTGAAGGTTATTGTTAAATGCGGATATTAAACTCGTTAGGGTAAAACCATAATCGGTTTGCTGCCTCTTGCCCATGGTATCCGGCTACCGCCATCCTATGACGCCTATGCAAAAAGGCCAACCAGATCATTCTGGCTGACCTCATAATACGAAAGCCGCCCCGTGGGGCGGCTTCAAATCCATCATTTCCGCTTAGCTCAAAACACCTAAACGCTCATCATGTTCGGTAAGAACAGGGATATCCACGCGGATTACGGTTCCAACGCCATGAGCGCTTCCTATTCGCAGGCCATATGGTGCGCCATGATGAATACGGATTCTGTCGTGCACATTGCGTAAACCGATTCCGGTAAACCGGTATTTGGAGCGTTCCTGTTCAAAATTGTCGTGCAGCGCTTTACGAACTTCGATTTGTGAAATGCCGATGCCGTTATCGCGAACATAAAGCCTGATAATACCCCGCTCCAGCTTCCCTTTAATGACAATTAGCCCTCCCTTATGCGGTAAAATGCCATGAAACAAGGCATTCTCGACAAGCGGCTGCAGCGTCAGCTTCAGAATCCGGTATTGCAGCAGGCAGGGCTCAATATCCAGCTCGTATTTATACTGGTTGCCATAACGCACCTGTTGGATGTACATATACATGCGCAGCCCTTCCAATTCTTCTTCGATCGAGACATATTCCGATTGTTTATCGAAGCTGAAGGCTAACAGCTTGACCAGGGATCTAATCGTCTCGCGCACCTCATGAATCCTCTGCTGCTTGGCAAGGCTGCTTATGCAGGCCAGCGTATTATATAGAAAATGAGGCGCGATTTGGCTCCGCAGCATTTTCAGCTCATATTCCTTTTTCTGCTCTTCCGCCGACTTCGTCTTTTGCAGCAGCGTTTGAATCCGCTCCAGCATGTCATTATAGCTCTGTGTCAGCCGGCCGATCTCATCCTTTCTTGTAACGGGCAGTTTAGCGACAACCTGGACATCGTTTAACCGGTCCATCTTCTCCACGAACCGGCGAATTGGTCTTGTGAAGGAGCGGCTCAGCAGGTAGGCGCTTAATAGCAGTACAATCATCCACACAATGCTGGCTGTGCGGTAATTGTTATAAAGCTTCTGTAAATCCTGATAAAAATAGTCTTCCTCAATAAACGCGGCCAAGGACCAGCCAAGACGATTTTTCGCCGACTTTACGGCCACAAGCGGCTCGGAGCCGGTTCCTTCGATTTCGCTGACCCCTATCTTAAGTGAAGCCAGCTGCTCCCGAAAGCTGTCCTGCAGCACAGGAGGATACGTCCCCGCCTGAAAAGGAAGCAGCTTATCCCGGGGATCAAACCGGTTAATGATGTTCCCGTCTCTCGTTATTAAAGCATACGATTGATAGATCATCGGAGTGATTCGCTCCGTAAGAATACCCAGATTCACCTCGGCAACGATAACGCCCTTCACTTGCCAGTTTAAATCGGTAACCGGCAAAACATATGCCAGCGTTTGGCCGGACATCGGCGAATAATAGGGCTCGCTTACGTTAATCGCTCCGTAATTCTCCAGCGCAAGCTTATACAGCTCCGGCAGCATCGGATTGCCTATAATATCGTAATTTACCTGTGCATTCGAAAATACTTTCCCGTCGGTACGGATCAAATAAAGCGTCTTTGCTATCGAACTGTTATAATTCGCAAATTTACGCAGGGTGTCGGCGGCAAGCGACTCGTTGCCTTCCTCGAGCAGATCGGAACGGGTAGACAGCTGCAGGAGCATATTTTCAACATTGTCGAGGCTGGCATCAATATATTGATTCGTCCGGCCTACAAGCAGCTCGGCATCGCGAATGACTTGATTTTTCAACAGATTTTCAGCCTCACTGAGATTGCGCCACGCAAGCACCATCACGAGCACAAGCGTCACAACGAATAAATAGATAAACTGCTTCGTGGCAAGACCGAGGCCACTGTACCAATTGACCAACCTAAACATATCCTCTATCCCCCCGTATCCAAGCTCGCAGGCCGATTAAGGATTCCGTTTATAATCCGTCGGAGACACCCCTGTCC
Organism: Paenibacillus sp. Soil522; assembly: GCF_001428245.1. GTDB lineage: Bacteria > Bacillota > Bacilli > Paenibacillales > Paenibacillaceae > Pristimantibacillus. The sequence goes on along the minus strand of NZ_LMRV01000024.1, from coordinate 46,175 downwards.
AATTGCGAAACGTAACGGTAAAATAGCGATAGCTCGGAATTCCGACCTCTTCCGCGATCTCGTACACCTTTTTGTTCGTTCGTTTCAGCAGCTCGACCGCCTTCTCCATCCGCAGCCTTGTAATATATTGATTTACGGTATCGCCCGTCTCTTCGCGAAATAAACGGCTGACATAATGCGGGCTTAAGCCGACCTGCTCGGCAATGATCCGTAGTGAGATAGGCTGCTTCATGTTTTCTTGAATCCATTGGATCGCGGAGCGGATTTCGACGCGCGAGCATGTCCCGCCGCTCCCGGCTGCTGTAATATTATGAACCAGGCAAACAATCATTTGCTGCAAGGATTGCGCTCCCATCAATTGCGTGACGGCCCGGCTGTCGAGCTCGGCACCCTCATGCACCTTCAGCCATTCCATTTGCCAATTCAGCATGCGCTGCTTGAGCTGCTGAGGCCGGATGCGCCGCGCTGCACACCACTCGGGAAATTCCCCTTGCAGGCAGTTCTTTAGAAGTGCAGCAGACCTGCTGGCCATTCTTAGCAGCTCATTCATTTCCTTCGTATGCTTATCCGTCATCCCGGTCAAAAAAAGCGGTCTGCCTATCAACACGCCGCTCACAGGCAAGCCATCGTAAAAAAGCGCTTCCTTCCATTCGGTCGTATAGGCTAGTGAATAAGCAAGCTCTTCCTTCGAATTGAACGGTTCGCTGACAATCGCATGCACCGTTACGATTGCTTCAGGCAGATCTGCATATTCCTCCATAATGACAGCCAACGTTTGCACGACTCCGCGAAACGATTCAGCCGCATGAGCTTCGGATTGCTGCGCCGCCACAAGAATGAAATATTCCTTCTCGCCAGTCGGCAGCCAAGTCAGCCATTTTGGATCAGATTCTTCTCTGTCATTCAACGTCTGATGAATGCGCTGCCTTGCGGAAATGTAAGACGCATCCGGCGCATCAATGATCAGGCGTACCAACAAATAAGGCATCGCTCCATCCAGTCCGAAATGCTTCCAATCCGCGCTGCTGAGCTCATGACCAATCAGAAGCTTGCCGAACGCTGCCGCTTGCAGCAGCCGCCGTTCAAATTTTTCATTTTCCCGCAAACGGCGATCCTTCTCGACCGCTTCTCTTACTTTGATCAAAGCCTGCTTCATTTCCTCTTCTTCCATCGATACCTTTAATAGATATTCAAGAGCTCCAAGCCGGAGCGCATCCTGAACATAATGAAAATCGCTGTGACAGGTCAGTAAAATAATTTGAATGGCAGGATATCTTTGCCTAAGCTCCCGTATGAGTGTAATTCCGTCCATAATCGGCATCGTGATATCCGTAACGACGACATCCGGCGCGCAGACCCCGCACATTTGAAGCGCTTCTTCGCCATTGCCGGCCTCGCCGATTAAGACGGCGCCGCAGTTCTCCCATGGGAAAAGGCGAAGCTCCTGCCTAAGCGGAACCTCGTCATCGACAATTAGAATGTTCAACGGTTTTGCAGCCATGATATCGTCTCCTTTCAATTCGCTAAAGCCATTACTAGTTTATGACGTAAGCGATTCCAAAAGCAACAGGTTAGGATAAAGAATAGACTCTGATCTCGTAAATCTCCGCACGCGGACTGCCATTCGTCGCTTCTACGCATAGTTTTAGTTTGTCGGATATAATCGCGTCCTTGAGGCGATGCACTTTTTTTCGTTTATAATTATTCTGCTCCGTTACGATCGTAACCCACTCTTCGGCAATGTAAGCTTGAATCCGATAGCTTTGCACAACTTCGGGAATGGCCGCGAAAGGTGTTCGATGATGATGCAGGTTGATTAGATCTTCATTTACGTCATCATTAAAGGTTAGATGAATTTCTCCAATTTCCTGCTCATTATCCCAATTTAATTGTATCCATTCTTCAGTACCTACGGATAAGTTTCTGGATACCCAGATATGCGGGCCTGCAAAAGGCCGGATATAACCGTCGGTAACCTGGCTTGCCGCGTATGACTCCGTATTTGGCGTTACCCGCAAACATACCGGCCGTCGGTTCCAATTACGCATGCTCCATTGCGCCACCGGCTGATCGGGCTGATGATCCTCCAGCAGCGAGGATACGACCGGCCGGGGTCCCTTCTCGAAGCAAAGCACGCCGGTTAACGGCTCGTCCGATCCGTGCAGCGTGATGGCCTCATTCGTTTTGACAATAACAAAAGCGTTGCAAGCTGACTCCGGCTGCCAATTCAGGTCGAGTTTAACCCACTGTTTATTGCCTGCAGCAACGGTTGCGGAGGCTGACTTCACCCACTGCTTGGGCACATAATTCTCCCCTATGCCAGTATGCCACAGCTCCGCCTCAAGCGTCGTCATTTGCTTTGCATCGACGAGCAGCTCCACCGAGGCCAGCTCAGGATGAACCGGGAACAATATACCGATATCCTTATCGAGCGGATTTGTATATACGGCGGTTTCAATCGCAATCCTCTCCAGCGTGCTGGATGTGGTAACACGGGCGAATTTCGCCAGATCGTCCGGATCATCTCCGGCCACTCCGATAATTGACGCATCCTGCCTCAGCATAACCTGCTGCAAATCATTCATATATTCGCGGTTAAGCATACGCGGAGTAATTCCTTTCTGAAGGGAAAGCGCAGCGCCGCTGCCTGCCGCTTCCCCGATAACGGCACAGGTCGCCATCACTCTTGTCGTGCCGAAGGCGACATGTGTCGCGCTGATGTCCCGGCCCGCAAACAGCATATTGCGGACATTGTTTGAATACAAGCTTCTGAACGGGATGTGGTAGACACCGTCCGAATAGAGATGCTTGGAACCGCTTTCTGCCGAGTACATGCCTTGCGGGGGATGAAGGTCGATCGACCAGCCCCCGAAGGCGATACGGTCTTCGAATGGCTCCTGCGCGATGATATCGTTCTGGTTCAGCACATAATCCCCGAGAAAACGCCGATATTCCCGTTTACCGGGAATCGATCCGACCCATTCCAACGTCATCTTTTCCGCATCGAATTGGCCTGAATTTTTAATATAGTCCCATATCCCGTAAATAACCGACCACAGCTCATCGCGTATTCTTTCGTTGTCATGGACCGTATCCAATTCTCCGCCCCATTCGATCCACCAATAGTGACATCCCGAATCCCCGCTGCGGATGACCCGCTTCATCGGAATCGTCGTTTGCGTGATGTCCTTGGCAAAGCTGGGCGGAATAAATTTGACCGGCCGGTCGGCCTCCTTCGTATAAAAGAGCAGCGTGCTGCCGAGCGTAATGTCATCAGCCTCCTCCGGCGCCCAATCCTCGTTGTATTCATCCTTCGCTTCACGGCCGATTCTGTATTTCGCTCCGGCAAGGAAACCGACGAGACCGTCGCCGGTACAATCGATGTACATGCTGCTGTCGAAACGGATTTTACGCTCTGAGCCCATCATCCAGCCTGTTACGGCTCGAATGACCCGGTCATTCTCCGGTCCGTCCGCTTCCACCTCATGTACATCGGTGTTGAGAAACAAACGGATATTTTTCTCTGCGCGAACGGTCTCAAGCACAACAAGATCCCATAAATATGGATTCCCTTCGGGGTTACGGTATTGGTTTTCGACGAACATTTCACCCATGATGCCGGTTTCTCTTGCAAAACGCTGCGTTCCATGCGCCGTTGCGCCGCATACCCATACCCTGACCTCACTGCTTGAATTGCCACCGAGAACCGGTCTGTTATTTACTAAGGATACAGTCTGCCCAAGGCGGGCAGCAGCGACGGCGGCACATACACCGGCAAGCCCTCCGCCGATAACGGTAATATCGGATACAATATGTTCACTCTTCATAAGACAATCCCTCCATTAAATAGATTTGAATTCATCATAATATGGAGGCTAGTGCTTTAACATGCACTGCGCTATCATATAACCATATACTTTATTTCACCCTTGGAGGTGCAGCTAGATGATACTTCAAAGCTCAAGCTTTTATCCTATTCTTTCTCATCATATATTTTGGAACAGCAAATCCCGGTTTCAATTAAGCGTGGATACATATGAGTATTGGGTGCTGTTTGCAGTGGAGAGCGGGAGCTTCGCCTATCGGATTGGGGAAGCGGAGGGAACGGCCCGCATGGGAGACGTTATCGTCTGTCCGCCGGGCCTCAGCTTTCATCGCAGCGTAATCCATGCATTAACTTTTCATTTCATCGGTTTTACGCTCGAATCGCTTTCAAGCGATACACTCGGCAAGGCTGAACGCAAACAGGCCGTTCAGCTTCAGCTGGCCGAATCGGCGTACAAGCTGAACATTCAGCACCGCAATCGTCTGGCCGAGAACTTGAAGATCCTGAAGAAGCATTCCCTAAATACCGAAGATCGGAATTCATATTGGCAAAATCATGTGCTGAACGATATTTGGCAATTTTGCCGGCAGACTGCAACCGCCCCCGTCAATCAGGAGATGAAACTTACTGATCCGCTTATTGAACAGGCCAAGATCTTTATTCAGCAAAATTGCTATGAGGATTTTAGCATGCACAATCTTGCAGCTGAGCTCGGAATTAGTCCGGTGCAGCTTAGCCGCAGGTTTCAGAGAAGCGTAGGAACAGCGCCGTCCCGCTACCTGGCCGCTCTTCGAATAAATAAGGCCAAATCACTGCTGACCGAAACCCGCTTGTCCCTGGAGCAAATTGCCCAGGCATGCGGATACAGCAACGGATTTTATTTAAGCCGCATATTTACAAAAAAAATGAAGATAAGCCCCTCAGAATATCGGAAGCTGAATCGGGTATAAGCGCTGTTACGCAAAAAATCCCCGAAGGACATATTCCTTCGGGGCTTGCTTTGGATATTTCACATTTACTTTTTACCAGGTCCTACATGGTTTGCACAAGCGGCCTTGCGTTTACAGCGCACACTTTAAAGCCAGGCATTCTGCATGTCGGATCCAGTGCTTGATTCGTAATTTTGTTAACATTTTGAATATCGCCCCAATGCATGGGAACAAATACGGTATCCTCCCGAATCTCCCTCGTCAGCTTGCTGCGGACTACGATGCTTCCGCGCTTCGACTCCAGCCGTATTAACGAATCATCCTCGATCCGGTATTTCTGAGCTGTTTTCGGGTGAATTTCCATGAAGGATTCAAAGCTGCGTGCTGCCAGCGTATGGCTTCTCCGGGTTTGAACGCCGGTCAAATAATGCGAGAGAACGCGGCCGGTTGTCAAATATAGCGGAAACTCCTCGCTTACCTGTTCATCAGGGAAGTGATTGTTTACCGCAATCAGCTCCGCCTTACCGTCCGGATGCGCGAATGTCTTCTCGAATAACCGCTTCTCACCCGGATGATCGAGGCTTGGACAAGGCCAATAAACCCCTTCATCACGCCGCAGCCGGTCATAGGTGATGCCATAGTAATCAGCAATTCCGCCGCGGCTCGCAATACGAAGCTCCTCGAAAATTTGCTCTGCAGCCGTATAGGAGAAATAAGCTTCTTTTCCAAGGATATGGGCGATGCCGCACAAGATTTCCCAATCATGCTTCACTTCGCCCGTCACTGCCCGGCTTGCCTCCCGCAGCAGAACGCGGCCTTCCAAGTTCGTTAACGTGCCTTCATTCTCCAAATAAGAAGAAGTAGGCAAAATTAAATCAGCCAACCGTGCCGTTTCCGAGAGGAACATGTCGGCAACGACGAGGAACTGCAGCTTGCGCAGACCCTCTTCCACCAGGTTTGCGTTAGGATTGGATACGATCGGATTGGAGCCCATGACAAACAGCGCACGAATCTCCTCTTGATAGATTTTCTCCATCATTTCATAAGCGGAGACGCCTTTTCCGGGCAAATCGTCAGGCTGTACGCCCCATACGTCTGCGATATAAGCGCGATCAGCCGGATTTTCAATCGAACGGTAACCCGGAAGCTGATCGGCCTTTTGACCATGCTCTCTGCCCCCTTGGCCGTTTGCTTGGCCGGTGACCGCACCGTAACCGCAGCCTTCTTTACCGATCTTACCTGTAATCAGCACCATATTAAGGAAGTTCCGCACGGCCATATAACCATCCGTCTGCTGCTCTACGCCTCTTGCGGTAAATACCATTCCGGTTGCTGCTTTGCCGAAAGATTCGGCCGCTAGGCGAATTTGCGCAAGCGGAACGCCCGTAATATCCGCAATATCGTTCAAGTCAACAGTCGCAAGATGCTCCTGCAGCTCATTAAAGCCTTTGGTGCGGTCGCGGGTAAACGATTCATCCACATAACCTTCGTCCATCAGCACTTTCAGCATGCCGTTGACTAATGCGGCGTCCATCCCCGGTTTTACCTTTAAATGCAAATCCGCCAACTCGGTCGTGCCAGTATTTCTTGGATCAATGGCAATTATGAATGCGCCGTTCTCCTTCGCCCTCGTAAAATAAGGCATTAACGTAGGCTGGCATTCCGCAATATTTGTCCCCGCCAAAATGATGCACTTCGCTGATGAAATTTCGGATAGCTGGTTGGTCAATCCACGGTCAATTCCGAACGCCTTATTGCCGGCCGAAGCTGCCGCGGACATACAAAACCGGCCATTGTAATCGATATATTTGGTTCGCAGCGCGACCCGCGCGAATTTTCCGAGCAAATAAGCGGATTCGTTAGTCAGTGATCCTCCGCCATATACGCCAATCGCATCGCTTCCGAACTGCTGTCCAATTTCCGTAAAGTTGGATTGAATCAGCTGGTATGCCTCCTCCCAGCTGATTCTCACGAATGCTCCATCCACTTTCGCCATCGGGTAAGTAATACGTTCGCTGCTGAGAGCATGCTGATACGCGTTCATGCCTTTGATGCATAACCGGCCTTCCGAAGCGGCATTCGGCTTCGGAAGTACGGTATACGTATTTCGTTCGGCGCCAAAATGCTCCATGACCTGCATTTTACATTGCACGCTGCAAAAAGGACACTGTGTGTCCATAATATGATCATATTGTGCAGATGCTTCTGCTTTATTAGTAAGTACCGTTAATGGTTTCATCTGATCACCTTATCACTGCAGCTGTCGGCTGCTGATTTGCTTGCTCCGGCGAATCTGAAAGCGTCTTCTCCATGCGGCTTCCTAATATTTGCAAGAGATACGGATCAAATAACGCTTCTCTAATTTGCATCAGGCCGAGCCGTTCAATCCATTGCGGCACCCGCTCAGCATAATAACCTGTTTCTCTGTAATACTGCAGGAATGCAGCTACAAGCGTCTGCAGCATCTCATCCGTTTCTGCTGTATATAACAGCTGGCCCGGCTTAACATGGCGTTCTCCGCTGCCGCCTACATAAATCTCCCATCCACCGGGCGCTCCAACGATTCCGATATCCTTCGTAAGCGATCCTGCATGGTTGTGAGGGCTGGCGGAAACCCCGATTTTGATTTCATGCGGCACTTGCAGCCGCTCCAGCTTCTTCTCCAAGGCGACCCCGAGTGCGATCGAATCCTGCATGGCATCTACGGCGTATTGAATACCGCTGCATGTTCCAACCGTGCCCACCGTCTTCCCGTATACCGGTCCGCTGTTCGGTAAATTCAGATCTGTCATAACGTCCTTGACATCCGCTGCCGCAATACCGAACAGGCCAAGCTGTGGTCCTTCCAGCAGCTTCACGAGCGGAATTTCAAATTTCTCAACAATGTCCGCAATTTGCCGCAGCTGTTCCGCGGTCGTTATGCCTCCATGCATTTTAGGCATAACCGCATAGGTGCCATCGGCTTGCCTTCCCATCGGCACACTCTCGTCTGCATGCAGCACAGCCGAGCCATGTACGCCTAGATAGTAATGCAGCGCAGGGCGGCATACGTCGCAACCCGCCTCCGTTTGCCAATCCAATGCGGACCTGATTTCAGCCGTATCGGCGAAACGGCGGTTCTGAATCTCCAGCATAAGCTCATCGTGGCTATATGTTGTGCAGGCGCAGACGGTTTCTTTCTCAATCGTCTGCTCAAAGCCGTGAAGGTGCACGTAATCCAAAATGCTGCTGACCATCGTTTTGCAGCTGCCGCATGAGCTGGATGCTTTCGTACATTTTTTCACTTCATCTACCGTTTGCAAGCCTTGCTCCCTAATAGCCTGCATAATCGTCCCTTTAGTAACCCCGTTGCAAGAGCACACCAGTTCCTTATCGGACATGGCCGCGATTAAAGAGTCCCCCGCTTCCTGGCCGCGTGCTCCGGCACCGTTCATTTCTTTCTCGTAGACAGAAATATCCGTCTGCTGCTTGATCATGCCAAGAAGCTTCGTGCCCTCGCTAATGTCGCCAAACAAAACCGCTCCGACAATTTTATTATCGCGGATGACAATTTTTTTGTACGTATTGCGGATACCGTCAATCCATTTCAACGACTTTACCTCGTCGCTGTCCATAAATTCGCCGGCAGAGAATACGTCTACTCCCGAAACTTTCAGCTGGGTTGCCAGCACTGAACCATGATAGCCTTCGTTTTCCGTACCGCACAACGTTTTTGCAAGTACCTTCCCCTGCTCATAAAGCGGCGCGACCAGCCCGTATACAATGCCGCGATGTTCCGCGCATTCGCCGACCGCATAAACATTCGGCACATTCGTCTGCATAAAATCGTTAACGACGATAGCGCGGTTCGTTTCGATCTTACCGTCCTTAGCCAGCTGTACGTTAGGTCTGACGCCTACTGCCATGACAAGCAGATCGGCATCGGTTTTGGTGCCGTCTTTGAACTTCAGCCCCACGATACGGCTCCGTCCGATTATCTCTTCCGATTGCTTCTCGAGCAAAAAGCGCATTCCTTGCTTTTCGAGCTCAGCCTGCAGCATTTTGGCTGCTGTCCGGTCGAGCTGTCTTTCCATGATACTGTCAAAAATATGAACGACATCCACTCTCATGCCGAGGTTTAACAATCCGCGAGCCGCCTCAAGCCCAAGCAAGCCTCCGCCGATGACAACCGCTTTCTCATATTTTTTGGAGGTTTCGACCATCGTTTCACAATCGCGAATATCCCGGAAAGCGGTAACGCCCTTTTTATTTGCACCCGGCAGGGGCAGCATAAAAGGCAAAGAACCCGTAGCAAAAATAAGCTCATCATAGATGACGCTTTTCCCGGATTCGGTTACGACACTCTTGCGTTCCGTATCTACATTCGTTACCGTTTCATTTGTGAAAAGCTGGATATGATTGTCTTTATACCACTGCCAGTCATTGATCGTAATATCTTCTATCGTCGTGTCGCCCTGCAGCACCTTCGATAACAAAATGCGGTTATAGTTCGGATGGGGCTCTTTGCCGAAAATCGTAATTTCAAAAGCTTCCCGATCGATGTTTAATATTTCTTCGACGCAGCGTACGCCCGCCATTCCGTTTCCGATCACAACTAATTTTCTTTTCGCCATCATTAAACCTCCATTTAGATAGAAACGACTGCACCGCCTTTAAATAGAAAGAGCAGAACCGTTCGCATCTCCGGTTTTTTCCGGTACGCGCTGCCGGCACCGGGCATCTATGCTGTATACTCCATGCTCTTCTGAACTCCCGTTTGTTTCGGCCTTCTGGTAAAGTAATTAAGGATTAAACATGCCAGGGCAAATATCATCATAAAAATAAATCCCAAATTGTATTGACCTGTCATGTCTTTGACGAAACCGAGTACGATCGGCGGAAAAAATCCGCCAATGCCGCCTGCGGCGCCGACAATTCCCGTAACCGCTCCTGTATTTCCGGAAGATATTTCGGGCACCATTTTGAACACGGCCCCATTGCCTAAACCAAGCAGTAAGGAAATAAACAAACATAGGAAGCTGAAATAGACGAAATGATTAAGCGTTATAGATAAGAGAAGAGCTGCAGCTATAATCCCGCAAAAGACATACGTTAATACTTTCCTGCTGCCGAAGCGGTCAGCCAAATAGCCGCCTGCCGGCCGAATCAGCGTAGCCGCCAAAACAAAACCCGCAGTCCGGAGTCCCGCATCGAAAGCGCTTAGCTGAAACAGATCTTTAAGAAACGTCGGCAGATAAACGCTAAAAGCGACAAAACCGCCGAAGGTCAGAAAATAAAAGATAGACAAATACCAAGTTGCTTTATCCTTCATGACGGATAATGATTGTTTCAAGGTTTTTGGTTCGGCCGGCTTCGGAGCATCCGTGGTAAACGTGTGGAAAACCAAAGCCATAACCGCGATACCTATTGCCAGGCTAAAAAATACCCATGAAATGCCGTACGCCGATGATATGGAGGGAAGCAGAAAATTTGCTCCCGCTCCCCCTAAATTGCCCATACCGGCAATGCCCAATATAAATCCCTGGCTTTGCGGCGGATACCATCTGGATACAAAAGTTAATGAGATAGCAAACGTGGTGCCCGCCATACCGATAAATAAGGCGCAGACCAGCATCCATACATAAGAATCAGCAAATCCGGCCGCTACCACAGGCAGGATCAAGAACAGCATCGTGAGCGTGAACACTTTCCTGCCACCATGACGGTCAGTTAAAATACCCATCGGAATCCGCATAATCGATCCGAGCAGAACAGGAGTTGCAATCAGAATGCTCTTCTCAAGCGTACTCAGATTGAAAAGCTCCTGAATCTGCCCTGCAATCGGCGGAAACACTGACCAGATCATGAAGGACACGGTCATAGCGAACGTTGAATATATAAGTGCTTTTGTTTGATTCATTGCCATTGGTCCGTTCTCCCCGATGTCTCCCTTAGGATGCTTGATAGGCCTTATCTTCCACGTATAGAATTAAATCGCCGCTTTCAGCGTCCGCTTCAACCTTGAAGGAAACGACACAGCCTTCATCCGGGTCTTGTACCTTGCCGTCGTTCAAATCGATTTTCCAATCATGCAGCGGACAAAATACGTGATGATCGCATACGATACCTTCGGAAAGCTTGCCTCCTTTATGCGGACATTTATTTTCAATCGCTTTTATTTCACCGTTCGATAGCTTGAACAAAGCAATTTCCAAATCCCCGATAGAGATTACTCTTGAACGCATGCTCTCAATTTCAGAAATATGACCGATTTTAACTTGTTTCATGCTGATGACACCCTTTCTAGTTCATTGTGGGAATAGGTAGATTTTCGAATGTTGTGCGCAATTTATCAGTTTCCACAATTTCTTTCCATGGATCTTGGGTCAGGCTGAGCGCAAGTTCAATCCGCTCGACGAGTGCCAATCGGTCTTCTTTCTTCTCCAAGGCAGCCTTAATCGTATCCAGGCCGACTCTTTCAAGCCATTCCGCCGTACGTTCGTTATATTTGCCGGTTTCACGGTAATACTGCATGTACGCTCCCGTCCATTCCAGAACCTCTTCCTCCGTCTTCACCTTAACGAGCAGGTCGGTGACTCTTACTTTCGTACCGCCGTTTCCGCCGACATGAATTTCCCATCCGCCGTCGATCGCAACGACGCCCAAATCCTTGATCGTCGCTTCCGCACAGTTACGAGGGCAGCCTGATACGGCCATCTTAAATTTCGCCGGTGTGCTCAAACGTTCGAAGCGCTTCTCCATTTCGATACCCATGGCCATCGAATCCTGCGTTCCGAATCTGCAGAACGTCGATCCTACGCATGTTTTAACCGTACGCAGCGTTTTACCGTATGCGTAACCCGACGGCATGTCGAGATCCGTCCACATCGAAGGCAAGTCTTCCTTCTTAACGCCCAGAAGGTCGATCCTCTGTCCGCCTGTAATTTTTACTAGCGGCACTTCATATTTCACCGCTACTTCGGCAATTTTCTTCAGATCCTGCGGTGTCGTTACCCCGCCGTAAATTCTCGGAACAACAGAGTACGTGCCGTCCTTCTGAATATTGGCATGATTTCTTTCATTAACGAATCTTGATTGGCGCTCGTCCTCGTGATCCTCCGGCCATACCATGCCGAGGTAGTAGTTCAAGGCCGGACGGCATTTCGAGCAGCCTTCCGGATTGTTCCAATTCAGAACGTGCATAACTTCCTTAGAAGTCGTTAATTTCATTTCGCGGATACCGTCAACCACTTCATCACGACTAAGCGTTGTACAGCCGCAAATGCCTTCCTTGACCGTTTTCACGCCGTCCGCGCCAAGTACATACGTCAGCACATCTGCAATTAGCGGTTTACAGCCGCCACAGGAAGCTGAAGCCTTCGTACACGCTTTAATATCATTGACGCTCGTGCATCCTTTTTCATTGATCGCAGTTACAACTGCGCCTTTAGAAACGCCGTTACATCCGCAAACAATTTCATCATCGCTCATCGAGGCAATCAAATCAGCGTTGGAAGGAGCCGATCCGCCCGAGCCGAGCAATATTTCTTTTTCTTTCCCCGTTACATCCTCGCCGCTGCGGATCATGGCGAACAGGCGCGCGCCGTCGCTTATATCGCCGAATAACACAGAGCCGACAACCTTGCCGCCCTGAATGACGACTTTCTTGTATACGCCGCCGAACTCATCCTGCACACGAACAGCGCGTGTATCAACATCATCCAAGTATTGACCCGCCGAAAACACATCCACACCCGAAACCTTCAGCTTCGTAGAAACGACGGAGCCGTGATAGCCGTCCGTTTCTAGGCCCGCCAGTTTCTTAGCAAGCACGGCGGCTTGCTCGTACAATGGCGCGACTAGTCCGTACGAAATGCCGCGGTGCTCCACGCATTCGCCAACCGAGTAAACATTCGGAATATTCGTTTCCATGAAATCGTTGACGAGAATACCGCGGTTAACTTCAATGCCGCTCTTCTTAGCCATCGCCATGTTAGGTTTAATGCCGACTGCCATAACGAGAAGATCTGCAGGCTCTTCGGAGCCGTCCGTAAATCTTAGACCCGTTACCCGCTCTTTCCCTAAAATCTTCTCTGTATGTTTGCCGAGAAGGAATTTCATACCTTGCTCCTGAAGTTCCTTCCGCAGCATAATCCCAGCCGTTTCGTCCAGCTGTCTGTTCATCAAAATTTTGTTGCTATGAACGACGGACACTTCCATATTCAGATTCAGCAGTCCCCGCGCCGCTTCCAATCCGAGCAAACCGCCGCCGATAACAACCGCTTTTTTGTACTTTTTCGCTGTCTCCATCATCGTTTCGCAATCTTTAATGTCGCGGAATGCGATAACGCCTTTTTTGTCCGCGCCTGGCAGCGGAAGCATGAAAGGCAGCGAGCCGGTTGCAATAATGACATCATCGTAAGGTACTTTAATGCCGCTTTCGGTGCTTACGATCTTGCGTTTCGTGTCGATGTTGCTTACCGTATGCCCCGCGTGGAGAATAATGTTGTTTTCTCTATACCAGTCCCAACTATTGATAACAATATCATTCATATCCGCATCGCCTGCAAGAACAGATGACAGCATGATTCGATTATAGTTCGGATGAGGTTCGCTTCCGAAGATGGTAATGTCATACCGGTTCGGGACCAGCTTCAAAATCTGCTCGATACAATTCACACCCGCCATACCGTTACCTATCAAAACCAGCTTCTTCTTCATCCCATTCACACTCCTAAATAGTTAAGCATTCGTAAATTTGACCATCGATATTTAAGATAAGCTCTCAACTTGACGTCATATATACTCACACATTTAATCCTTACCTCTAATTTAACGCATTTTGACGTATATTTCAATGAAAATTTGTGAGGTAATTTAACATTTGTAACAAAATGACGTATGTTATAAATTCTAAATGTATAATCGTTCGCTTTTTACCCGATTTTAGCACTTGAATGCGTCATCAATTGTATATTGATTCCAGCAACTTCGAAATGTGAACACTTGTTTTCTTATTATGTTAATTTATCTCACACTTACAAGTGATGATTCTACGGCAAGGCGTATGGATCTTTTGCGATTCAGAACTTAAATAAGCGAAAAATCTGTTTAAACAAGAAAAAGGTGTTTCCTTGTGAAGGAAACACCTCTTTCACATATTCCCGGTATTCAGGCTTCGAACATAAATGAAGTTTATTGTCGTTTGCTTGCGATTATATTAACGTTCAAGAAAAACAGATTATACGGAAAGTTTAGTCAACTTCCAGTACTGTTCGTTTCCTACAAATGCCTCGTTAAGATTACTTACACAATCGTCTTCTACCTTATTATAATTAACTACTGACAGCATACCTGCAATAATAAATAACAATTTCATCGCAACCACTCCTCATGACTATTAGTTGAAACCAACGATGCGTAAAATTATATAACACGAGAACCACGTTTTTTTCTTTGCGTAATTGTTTATATGTCACATAATATAACACGGCCGTTAAAGAGTCAATTCATGAGGATAACAAATGCTATTCGGTTTTATTATAGAGATGTTCATTTATTCTAATAAAGTGGAGTAGCAATAGCCCGGCTGTACAATTACGGTCGAGATTTCTGAGAGTATGCAAAAAAGCCACGTCATCTGACGTGGCTTTTGCGTGAGGCTGCACAAATTTAGATGAAGATACTCAATACCATAACGAGGGCAAAAGCCGTAAAGCCGAGAATAGTTTCCATTACTGTCCACGTTTTCAACGTTTGCGGTACGGATAAATTCAAGTACTCCTTAACGATCCAGAAGCCGGAATCGTTAACATGGGACAAAATAATGGAACCTGCTCCTGTAGCGAGAACAAGCAGCTCCGGACTAACACCAGGCATCGTTGCCGCTATCGGGGCAACAATTCCGGCAGCGGTCGTCATTGCGACAGTTGCCGAGCCAACGGCTGCCCGTATGAGGCCGGCGATTACAAATGCAAGCACAAGCGGCGACAAATTCGCATTTTGGGCAAAGCCGGCAATCGCATCGCCTACGCCGCTGGCAGTCAAAATTTTGTTAAAGCCGCCGCCCGCGCCGATCAGCAGGATGATGGAAGCTACCGGACCAAGACAATCATTCGTGAATTTCAACAGCTCATTGCTGTTGAAGCCGCGTGCATAGCCGAAGGAGTAGAGTGAGAACAGCAGCGCGAGCAGCAGGGCAATAATCGGACTTCCAATGAAGTCAATGACCTGTCTGAAGATGTTTGTTTCCGGCAGTATCAGGTCGACAACTGTCGCCAGAAGCATGATAATAACCGGCAGCAAAATCGTAAAGATCGTAATGCCGAAGCCCGGCAGTTCTTTTTCTTTCGTTTCGGTAAACTGCGCCATCAGATCGCTCGAGGCTTCCGACTTGATGCGCTTCGCAATCCAAGAACCGTAAAGCGGACCGGCAATTGCGGCCGCCGGCAAGGATACGATTAGCGCCAGAAATATCGTTTTTCCGATATTGGCATTGAAGATGCCTACCGCCAGCATCGCTGCCGGATGAGGAGGAATGAGACTGTGCACGACGGCCAAGCCCGCAACGAGTGAAAGTCCGATTTTAATCAGCGAGGTGCCCGTGTGCTTGGCAATTACGAATACGAGCGGGAATAAAAGCACAAGTCCGACCTGAAAGAACACCGGTATACCACAGATAACAGCAACGACCATCATCGCCCAGTGGACATTTTTCTCACCGAATACGCGCACCATCGTTTTGGCAACCCGTTCGGCACCGCCTGATTCGGCCATCAGCTTGCCCAGCATCGTACCGAGTCCTAATACAATCGCTATAAAACCAAGAACGTTAGCTACCCCTTCTTGAAAGGCCTTGACGATACCCGTCAACGGCATTCCCGAAATGAGCCCCATAAATACAGCTCCTACAATAAGAGCGATAAAAGGATTCATTTTCACTTTAGCGATAAGCAGGATCAAACCAATAATAGAAATGACCGCATACAGCAGCAAACTTGCATCATGACTGAGTCCAAATATAGAATACATCGTTATAACCCCCCATTTAATGTAAACGCTCTCTTGTTAAGAAATGAAAACAGGGTCAAGCCCTGTTTGCAAACAATGAAACGAAGCGGCTCATGGCCGGTACAATAGCGTTCTCCAGCTCAGCCATAACTGACGACAGATGAGTGCTTGGATAAGCTGCCACATGATCTTTCAGAAACGATACGGCAGCCAGCGAAATTTCGGTATTTACATTAATTTTACAAATGCCGCGTTTGATCGTTTCGACAATGATGGCATCCGGTGTGCCGGAGCCGCCATGCAGCACAAGCGGAATGTCAATTGCAGCGCGGATTTGCTCCAGCAGCTGAAGATTAATGTTCGGCTCGCCGCTGTACATGCCGTGTACCGTACCGATGGCTGCCGCCAGAAAGTCGACACCCGTTTCCGCTACGAACTGCTTGGCATCAGCCGGGTTAGTCATTGTTCCGCTGCCTTCTTCCTCGTCTGAGAAAGAACCTCTTGCGAGCGAGCCAATCTCCGCTTCTACGGATACGCCCGCAATGTGTGCGATCGAGACGATCTCTTTTGTTTGTTCAACATTTTGCTCAAAGCTGTACTTGGAGCCGTCGTACATAACGGAAGAAAAACCGCTGGCAATCGCACGCTCAATCGATTCCTTCTCGTAAGCATGGTCCAGGTGAAGCGCAACCGGAACGGATGATTTGGCTCCGATAGCCTTGACCATGGCAGCGAAGCCTTCAACATCAACGGTAGGGAAATAGCGTTCCCCGAGAGCAATCATAACCGGCATACTCTGGCTTTCAGCCGCGCGGACAGCTGCTTGTACCGTTTCCTGATTGTATACATTGAACGCAGCTACCGCATAATTTCCTTGCTGTGCCGCTGTCAGCATTTCTTTAGTATTCACGATCACGAACGGCTTCACTCCTTTCTCTTTTAATTTGTTCGGTTGTTCTATGGGCGACTATTAGCTCTGCTATTTATTCTCGATTTTCTCGACCGTCTCAAGCAGCGTCCGCTCCCCGCCTACATTGCCCGGAAACACGATGTAAGGAATGCCGCTGAATTTGGCCTCATCCCCGGTTTGCCACACGGGAATGCCCGCCGCAACCTGGCCAAGCACACGCGCCTTGCGGATGGCAAGACCCTTTGTCGCCACATCGCTGGAAGTAATGCCTCCTTTGGCAATAATAAACTTCGGAACGACCTTAAGAGACTGCACAATTTCAACAAGCGCTCCCGATACCGTCTGGCTTATTTTGAAATTGTCGGCTACGTTATCTACTGCGATGAGCTTGCGGCTGCTGAATACGACGACATTGCTGCCTTCGGCAATATGTCTGTTCGCTTGAGCAATGACGCGGCCAATCTCAAGTTTGTACGCTGCAGGATCGAGAACCTGCTCTACGTCGATCTCCAGCGCAACGATACCCGGAAAAGTGAGCAAATGCCCCAGCTGGCGCGTTGTTTTCTGCACATAAGATCCTACGACGACAATGCCGCCATGGCTCTCCTGTCCGCTTGCAATCAGCTTCTCCTTCGGGAGGTATTCCTGATCCGAGATGCCGGCATATGATTTCACGAACGATGCCGCTGTGCGGAAAATAAACGATTTGCCTTCCTCCTCCGCTTGCAGCAGAGCGAGCGAGAGCACATCCATGTCCGCGTAAGTTAGCGCGTTGACGATTACCGGCACATTGCCCACAGCTCCCAGCAGCACTTCTTTGACCGCTTCCGGTCCCTTGCGCAACTGATCCAGAGAAATAACGAGGCATTGTTCACTTTTGATACGGCCCTCTGTCTTCTCTTCTACCCATGCAGTCAAGTTGCCGTTCTCGTAGCCAAACACTTTATCCTTGGCGAATTCCGTCTCTTGCACGGGAATAAGCTTTTCTCCCTCTAGCATGTAGTGGGTGTTATCATACGTTACGCGTCCAGCCTCGAAGAAAGCAGGGATAATAAGCTGGCCGTCGTAGCTTTGACCGCTCAGGCGCGACACTTCCTCGGAAAGGACATCCGTTTCAAGCGGGTAATACCCGCGCAGCATGGAATCGCTGCGGCTGACAAAGGTAAACGACTTGCCCTTCTCGCTCGCAACCGCTTGCACGTTGCGGGCAATCTCACGATTGATCCGCTCTGCGGTTTCAGCGTCAAGTCCCCGGGTATTTGTCAAAATATAAAAGAGCGATTCTGGAGCATCGAACGCCTCCGACAGCAGTTCTTTATCCCACTCCGTCAATACATCAATGTCATGAACCGTCTGAACGCCTGTTGGATCATCGTCCAGCACGATAATTTTCCGGTTCCGGGAGTCGTTGAGCCGTTTGATTTCCTGCCGCAGACCGCTGTTATCCCATTCGGCCGGCAGCTTCGCCTGTACAGCTGCAAGCGTAGTATGTTTCGCCTCGCTAATCATGTTATATCCACCTCATTTTGAATGACTTAACATCACTATTTCATAACCGTGTGAAACTTTACTGTTGCCCAAGCATTTGTTACACGCCTTTAACCTCAACGCCTGCAAGCTTCTCGAAATATTGCACGATGCCGCCATGATCATCGGCAGCTTTGCCATCGACTTTAAGCGCGTGGAAAATTTCCAGCAGCTGGCTACTCAGCGGCAGCGGCACTCCGATATCATGAGCGGTTTCCATCACATTAGTCATGTCTTTAAGGTTAATATCGATGCGTCCGCCGGCTACGAAGTTACGCTTCAGAATGAGCGGTACTTTAGCATCGAGTACGGCGCTGCCCGCCAGACCGCCGCGAATGGCCTTGTACATCTTCTCGACATTGATTCCCGCTTTCGCCGCGAATACGAGCGCTTCCGACATCGCCGCGATGTTGAGATTGACGATAATCTGATTAGCCAGCTTCGCTGTTGCGCCGCAGCCATTGTCGCCGACCAGCGTAACATCTTCTCCGAGTACGTGAAGCACATCCTGAACGCTGTCAAATACGCTCTCACTGCCGCCAACCATTATCGCAAGCGTACCGTTGATTGCTTTCGGCTCGCCTCCGCTTACTGGCGCATCCAGCATGGAAAGACCAGCATTAACCGCTTTCACGGACAGCTCCTTGGATACAACCGGCGAGATCGAGCTCATATCGATGATGACGCTTCCTTTAGATGCCCCATTCAAAATCCCGTTCTCACCCAAAATAACTTCTTTGACATGCTGGGAATTCGGCAGCATCGTAAATATAATCTCGCTGTGCTCAGCAACTTCCTTAGGCGATGCCGCTGCCCTGGCTCCTTCGGCCGCAAGTGCTGTGACAGCCTCTTTATTAATATCGAATACGCTCAGTTCATAGCCAGCTTTCAGCAGGTTTGATGACATCGGGCGGCCCATAATACCCAAACCGATAAATCCGATTCTCTTCTTCATGTTGTTATCCCTCCAACTCATATTGTAAACGTTATCAATCTCTATCACTTCCCATATTGTAAACAATAATTATGATTTTGTATACAATTATTTTATTATGGAATACATTTTTAATAAAACGAGCGATAAATGATTGTTTAAAGCCGAGCTTTTCGCTAAAGTAGACAGTAGAGGTGAATAAGCATGCAACGCAGCAACCATAAATCCATAACGGCATATCAACAGTCTTACAAAGAGATAAGAGACATGATTCTGAACGGAACGCTTGCCCAGGGAACTAAGCTGATCGAGGAGAAGCTTGCCGCCGAGCTCAACGTCAGCCGCACACCCATCCGCGAGTCCATCCGCAAGCTGGAGCAGGAAGGGCTTGTCGTCAATAAGCGAGTCGTGAAGCTGTCGGAAACCGATTTGCGCAACACCTTCGAGCTGAGAAAGCTGATCGAAGGACATGCGGCACAGTGTGCTGCTTCCTACTTATCTGAGAAAGAGCTGCTGGCTCTGGAGCAATGCGTGGAGATCGGCCGCTCCGGCGAGCTGGACGAAATTATGGAAGCCAACAAAGAGTTCCATGAAATCATCATGCGTGCCAGCAACAATTCGCTCATGATCGATTTATTCGACCGCATGCAGTCCGTTATTTATCTGTTCCGGCACACGGTCGTCTATCATCACCGCCCCTTTCTCATTGATGAGCACCATGAAATCTGTGAAGCCATAAAGGCGCACAACGGCAATATCGCAGAGCAGCTGATGAAAGAACATCTGCAGTCTGATCTGGAGTTTTGCTTACACCTTATCCGTTAGCATCTTTGCATTTCCATCAAACGATACGCATTATGATCTCCTAGCTTTGCACAAAAAAAACGGCTCTTCCATCTCCATGATGGAAGAGCCGTTTTTTTTTGATAAAGCATATTTCATTCGAACTATAATGAATAAAAGGATGGACTTCCGGTAAATTAAAGATGGACTGGCTATGGGAATCGGAATGAAGTAAAATTTTATATTTTTTTGCCTCTTGCCCGTTATTGCCCCTTGCCAAGAAAGCGCCAAAAGTTCCGGTTCAACATATCATCCAAATCTCTTTTTATTTCCTCTTCTGTCACGTTCCAACCGCTATGATGCAGCTTTTCGTATTTGTCCGCCAGCACATTCCCGATGATTTTTCGCGAATGCTCCCATTTATAGATCAGCTGCTCGAAGACACGGCAGTCAGAGTGCTGCGGGATCATCGAAGTACCTAGCAGCTCCAAGCGGAATCGCGTCATTTCCTCAACCATGGATTCGATATGCAAAAACCACCAGCAGCCGAAAATCATCAGGTTGCGGAACTTACGGGCAAGCACCGTCAATTCATGCTGGTTTTCTCTTGCCAGCATCGTAATAAGAAACTTCTGATCCGGATAACGGCGGCATAATGCTTCAACTGCCGACACGTCTGACAGCATGCTCATATCGCCTGCCAATCCAAGCGATGGATTCACTTTTCTCCGGACGCCTATCATAAGCGCAAAAGGAATATTTTGCTCTTGGCATACCGGTACCATAACCTCGTCAATCATCTTGCTTCGATGATCTTCGGCCGGATATTTAAAGTCGCCAGGCATGGAAACCGCAAGGTAGAGAGCATCCATTTGAATAATCCATTCCGATAGAAAACGGCGGGATTCCGCTTTCGTCCGTTCTGTCCACTCAGCTTGCACATCATAACCAAGACTTTGAAGCTCGCTCACGGCATGAGGCCAGTCATTTAGCAGCGCATCAACCCGAAGCGCCGCATAAAATCGGGGATCTGTTTTTCCTTTTCCTGACAGCCAGATTGGACGTTCTGCGGGATCGAACGGGTCGTTAGTCATAACGATTTTTTCGATCCCCGCGATTTGCATCACAGTATCGACCTGTTCATACACGGTACGTTTCTCGAGTGCCTTACGGTAATCGTTCAGGTTACGCGAGGATACGTCCAGTCCAAGGCGTTTAAGAATCGTAATAAAGCCGCTAGCAGCCTCGCTTACCGGAGAATGATCAAGGAATAGCAATTTCCATATCCAATCCGCTTGCTCACGCTTCGACATAGACCAGAAGTGACTGTATTCTTCCTCTGACCAGCGGAACGATTCCGAAATCAAATAATGATAAGTCAGTAAATCATCTATGCCCCACAAAAGCAAATTTCCAAATTCAGGCGCATATAAATGCGTATGCATATCGGTGACGGGCATGCTGAGAGCCAAGCGCTCAACAGTGTGCCGAAGGTCAGCCAAACTAACAACCGTTTGAGTATTCATTTTCATTTCCCCTTTTTTTAGTTATTTCATTGTTCGTGATAATTGCCTTCTCTCCATTTATGTTATATCCAAGACAATAACAACATTGTTAAAAAAGACCGCAATTACTTTATCAAATAGCTTACTCCAAGAACAAAACTGAACAAGCAAGCCGCATACATCGTAATTGGAAGCATGGGACGAATTTTTTTGGATAAATCATGAAACCAAATACTTATAATGGCTATAATTGCATGGGAAATAAGTAAACCGCAGCTGAAGGCCGTGACTGCAAAAATCCCGTGATTAACCGCCGCGGCTCCGGCCACAGTTGTGAACAGCAAAAGCTGAGTCGGTGTTTCCGCACCAATGCCATGTATGATTCCGATCGTAAATACATTCCGCCGCGTAAACGTAAACGGCTCGCTGTTTCTCCGCCTAAGCTTCTGAAACATGCTAATCCCGCGACTCCAATAGGCAGCTTTACCGTTTCGTCTTCCAAGCAGCATAAGGACCGACATGAATATTAGGGTAAGCCCCACCGCTTTGCCCATCAGATGGTCGGCCCAAATAGGCACGGTCCAGGCAAACAGCAAAATGCTGCAGCCCAAAATAAAAATGACAGTCTCATGACCGCCCGCGTACCAAAGTGACAGCTTCAACCTTTCTTTTTTCGAACCTATGCTCCCGCCGGTTATGTCGGCCAAAGCCGCTATATGGTCATAATCAATACCATGACGTAAACCAAGCAATATTGACAACGCTAACAAACCTATAAACTCCACTAATATCCTCCTATTCGTTTAACCGTTTATATACTTCGCGATAGACGGTTTCGAGAGGAACTCCAAACGTTCTTGCTGCTTGAGCCGCATCTTCAAATTCTGGAGATTGGCGAATGATCCTCTCTCCGGCAACAGCCTGCTTCACCCGAATGGACCCAAAAGGGGTTTGCACTTGAATCCACTGACGTTCAAGCGCTCTTCGCTGCCATTCGCTCCTGCGTACGCCGAAGGTGGACGTTTCCGCGAGGAGCGTCTCTTCACAACGATCGCTGTTTGCCGGATAGCATAGAACACTAACGAGGACACCAGGACGATTTTTTTTCATATATACCGGAGTATGAAAAACATCGAGCGCTCCGGCTTCAAACAGCTTTTCCATCGCATAACCTAGCGTCTCTCCCGTCGAATCATCCACCTGCGCTTCGAGTACGACAATCGTCTCTATAGAGCTTTCCTTCTGCTCCTGCTGAAATAATATCGCTCTTACAACGTTCGGATGGTCGAAATTTTTGGTGCCTGCGCCATATCCAATTCGGTCAATCGTCCCAGCAGGCAATGGACCGAAGTCAGAGGCCAGCGCTTTGACGATCCCGGCGCCGGTTGGCGTCGTCAATTCACCCATAGCCGTGAACGAAGATAAAGGTACGCCGCGCAGCAGCTCCGCCGTCGCAGGAGCCGGAATCGGATACAAACCGTGAGCCATACGGAGCCTGCCAGTTCCTGTTGGTACGGGAGAAACGATTATTTTGCCGGCATTGAGGCTCTCGAGAGCCAAGCAAACGCCAATAACGTCCAAAATGGAGTCCATAGCTCCCACTTCGTGAAAATGGACGTCGGCCGGGTCCATGCCATGGATCTTGCCTTCCGCTTCGGCGATTAGGCGGAATATCGTCAGACTCCTCTCTTTAACACGCTCAGGCAAGCTTGAAACCTCGATCATCCGAAGAATGTCGGAAGCTTTTCTATGCTCATGAGTGTGTTCATATGTGTGTTCATGAGTGTGTTCATGAGTGTGTTCATGAGTGTGTCCATGAGTGTGTTCATGAGTGTGTTCATGTGAATGCCCATGTGAATGATCATGAGAGTGCGCATGTGAATGCTCATGATGCGTATGAGACTCAACAGAAATAAGCTTTTCATAATGGTGATGGTTGTGATCATGATGGTGATCATGGTGATGCTGATGCTGCTGTAAATGACCTTCATTACGTACAATCTGATCAAAGTTTAGCTTCAGCCATTTCGCCGAAATTCCCCTTCGGTCCACCTGTACGAATTGCATCGTAAATGGATCGATAGGCAATTTCGCTAAATGGCTGATAATGTAATCCCGATCTGCACCCAGGTCCACCAAAGCGGACAGCGCCATATCTCCTGCGATGCCAGAAATACAATCCAAATAGACCGTCCTCATCCTAAGTGCCCTCCGCTACCAATTGTAAAATCATAGCTGCTTGAAAGCCCGCACCGAAGCCGTTATCGATGTTGACTACCGTAACGCCGGCTGCGCATGAGGTCATCATAGCAAGCAGCGTTGTAATGCCTTGTAAATTTGCACCGTATCCGATTGACGTAGGTACGGCTATAACCGGTCTGCGGACGAGTCCTCCGACTACGCTAACCAAGGCGCCCTCCATACCGGCGACCCCGATCACAACCGAAGCTTCCCTTATCCGTTCCTTTTGGCTAAGCAGCCGGTCGATTCCAGCGACGCCGACGTCAAATATCCGATCAACCTTGCAGCCCATCCATTCAGCTGTCCCTGCCGCTTCCTCTGCCACCGGGATATCTGAAGTTCCTCCGGTCAGCACCGCTACCTTTCCCGGGAGCATCCGCGGTGATTGACCTAGGGCGATTAGTCGAGATTTTTCATCATAACTCGCTTCCGGGTACCTTGCGGTCACCCGCTCCGCCATCTCGAATGTCGCCCGGGTAACAAGAGCCCTGCCGTGAATCTCCACGAGCCGGGAGAAGATCGTTTCAACCTGATCCACTGTTTTTCCCTGCCCAAAAACGACCTCCGGATGTCCCGTCCGTTCGCTGCGTCCCACATCAAGCTTGCAGAATCCAAGATCCTCAAACTCATTCATATCGCCGAGCCTCCACGTTCAAGCACTTTATTCATACTGCCGCTGCGATAACCGGAAAGGTCCATTGCCACATAGATAAAACCAAGCTCTTTCAGTCTGTCTGAAATGTTCGAGGCATGACTAATGAGCAGCTCCATTGCTCCTGGCTCCACTTCGATGCGGGCGATATCACCATGACTTCTTACCCTTACTTGACCAAAGCCAATTGAACGAATATAACGTTCGGCTTCTCCGACACGACCAAGCTTTTCGATCGTGATGGTCTCTCCGTATGCGATCCGGGAGGAAAGACAAGCGAATGATGGCTTATCCCAAGTTGCGAGTCCATGCTCACGGGATAGATCCCGGATTTCTTCTTTATAAAGGCCCGCTTCCTGCAAAGGTCCTCGCACGCCTCGTTCTTTCGCCGCTTGAACCCCTGGCCTATGCTCATTCATGTCGTCTGCAATAAGCCCATAGACGATATGACGGTAAGCCCCGTCCTTTACAAACGGTTCTAAATGCTCGAATAAGCTCTTTTTGCAAAAATAACAACGGTTTGCGTTATTCTCTTTGTAGCCTGGAATATTCAGCTCAGACGTCTCTATCACCTTATGATCCGCTCCCAGACTCTCCGCCAGCTTAATCGCTTCCGCAAGCTCTTCCGTGGGGTACGTTTCCGAATCAGCAGTAACGGCCAAGACACGCTCGCTTCCAAGCGTCTTTACTGCGGCATCCAGTAGAAAAGTGCTGTCAACGCCTCCTGAGAACGCAACGACTACGGATTCCATTTCAGTTAGAATCGCTTGCAGCTTGCTATATTTATCATGCATAGTTTTGACCCCTCCTTTAGCTAAAGTCACCCAGCAGATGTAAGCTGCATTCTGCACTCATTTTGGTAAATAACCTTCCTCGTCGAACTTCCACTCGTAAGGACCTTCCAAAATTTCAATGCGTGGATTGCTTTTTGCTTCCTCAAGCAGTGCTTCGGAAATTTCAATGGTTCCGAGATGAAGCGTATCGCGAATACGAACCAGCTTACACTGTGAATAATCCAGAATGTTACAGGTTTTGATGGCGGCTTTTATGGCATCACGGTCATTCTCAAGCGTTGTCGCCTGTTTCGTAGGCGCACAGACTGTTGAGGTTAGCCCATTCGCATAAGTGGCGGGCCAATCTGTCTTGCTGACTAAGCGGCTCGTCGTAAAATCGGCTGTGCCTACCCCATTGGCATTGCCCTGGGACTCCGGCGTCAGGTCGAGGACAACCATCTTGTTCACCTCAGGTCCCCCATGCGCATAAGGTGTCGGGTATCTGCCCGTAATATTCGGGTCGGCTCCATCTCCGCTGATGTTCTTACCGATGTAATCGATAACGAGAACGTCCAGATCGGAAAAAAGAATTTGCGGGAGCCGGCTCTTCGCCTCTACCAGCAGCTCCTTCTCTCTTTCCTCCATCGTATCTGTTCCAAGTACCTCAATCCGGCAGATTTGGTCGTACGCATTTTCCACAATCGCTACCCCAAACCGGATCGGAAGCTTCTCGATCATAACAAGGGCCATTGCCGGTACGTTCTCCGCCATATATTTAAAGCCGAGCTGGTGGCAAGCCTCCGCTCCCTTCTGCTTTCCTAGCCCGATAGAAATCATTTTAAACATACCGCTTTCAATTGCCCCTCGAAAAGCGGTATGCGGCTTAATACGGTTAATCACGACGATTGCGTCAGCCTCCGTAGCTGCGATTTTGTCACAGTAAACCGGCAAGCCATTCGGCAGGCGATCCAGCAGGACAACCTCCATCGATGATCGAACCGGGCAACCCATCCGTTCCTCGTCTATACCTAGATGGGCAAGCACCTCCGACTGCCCTTCCGCTGTCGCTCCTCCATGACTTCCCATACATGGCACAATGAAAGGTTCTGCACCGATCCTCTTCAACTCGTCGATGACTGTCCTGGTCAGCTCATCAATTCGGGAAATCCCACGGCTTCCGACGGCCACCGCAACCTTCTGGCCTGCAGTAATCCCCTTCATGGAATCAGCCGTTCGCAGCTGCTCAATCAATTCTCCGATCGGATCCACAAGTATCGTGTCGTCAAACGATTGACGAATCTTCACTAACCTTGGAATCGGCGTATTCTCAACTAGCTTTCTAAGAATTTCACTCATATGGTCATCGCTCCAAATCCGCCATCTACTCGTAATAAAGTGCCCGTGACAAACGAAGATGCTTTTGGCGAAGCCAAGTAAACAACCGTTCCCTTAAGCTCCTCCGGATCTCCAAAGCGGTTCATTGGCGTATGCCGCATAATCGATTCCACTCTGTCTGGAGATAATATTTTTTTATTTTGCTCAGCAGGGAAGAAACCTGGAATGATCGCGTTAACCCTTACCTTGTCCGGAGCAAATTCACGAGCTAAAAATTGCGTAACGCTATTCACTCCCGCCTTCGACGCGGAATAAGTAAACACCCGTGAAAGCGGTGGTTCAGATGATACGGAAGAAATATTTATAATGGAACCGCCATCCCCTTGTTCAATCATCCTTTTGCCAAAAACTTGGCTTGCCAGCACCACGCTTTTCAGGTTAACATCCATGATTCGGTCCCATTCATCCATTTCTAAGTCAAAAAACGGCGTCGGACTGTTCGTTCCTGAGGCATTAACGAGGGTATCTACGCGTCCGCCCCATAACAGCACGTCATTCAAAACAGACTCAAGCTCTTCCTTCTTAGTCGCATCCGCCTGGAATGAGATCGCCGTTCCGCCATTTTGTTCTATTTGCTCGCAAACGAGCCTTGCTTTCTCCATGTCTCTGCCGATGACAGCTACTTTTGATCCTGCTTCTGCAAGCGCAGACGACATAGCACTGCCTAACACACCATTGCCGCCGATAACGACTGATACCGTATTTTGTAAATCAAACATGAGTCAATCCCCCTTAAACACAAATTAACAACGTTGTTATTTTTATGATATCCGATTATACTAGTACTGTCCAGACGAAAAACATACCGCTTTCTTTGGCTAAACCTGTATATTATGATAAAGTGAACGACATAAAATAGTACTCGTAAACGTTCCTTCCGGAGGGCTTCCATGGTAACGATCAAAGATATCGCAGAGCGAGCAGGCGTCAGCTTCTCCACAGTCTCCAAGGCGTTAAGAGACAGTCCGCTCGTTCAAAACAAAACAAAACAGCATATCCTTTCAATCGCAAAGGAGATGGGTTACCAGCCCAACATCGCAGCCCGGAGTCTCGTCTCCAAAAGAAGCGGTGCAATAGGCGTCGTATGGCCATCCATCGAGCGCGCTGCGCTCTCCACCCTCATTACGAAAATAAATGAACAACTCGAAAAGCAAGGCTACGTCACATTACTATCGATGAGCAATATCGATTCAGCGATTGAAATCTTCCGCAGGTATCAGGTGGACGCGATTCTTGTCTTCGGGGATAGGGATAGTGATTCCAGCTCCATGTACTTAAATCCGCTGCAAATACCGATTCTTACCTATGGGGCTGCCGGTTATTCGCCGTATTCGGCGGTTGATGTAAACCGGGGCCAAGCCGTTCGGCTAGCCGTTGGTCATTTGGCGGAATTGGGACATAAAGAGATCGCCTATATAGGGAATCCTCAGTCGCCTGATCCGCTGCAAACCGTGAAAATCGAAGCATTCCGAGAGGAGCTCAGACTTCTGGAGCTTCCATTCGATAACGACTCCATTCTCCAGATGAACGGCCTGGAATTTCACGACGGATATATGGCCGCGCGGGCGATGCTCGACAAGCCGATACGTCCGACTGCTGTCATCAGCGGCGGCATCGATCTGACCCGCGGCATTCTTAGAGCCGTCGGCGAGCGCGGGCTCACCGTGCCACATGATATCTCTATCGTTAGTTACGATAATTTGCCACAGATGGCAGACCTTGAAATTCCGATGACGGTGGTAGGCGTTGCCGTAGCCAACATAACAACCGTAATCGCAACAACGATTCTCGAGCTTATAGAAGCCCCGGATTCGC
This sequence comes from Paenibacillus sp. Soil522, assembly GCF_001428245.1. Classification (GTDB taxonomy): domain Bacteria; phylum Bacillota; class Bacilli; order Paenibacillales; family Paenibacillaceae; genus Pristimantibacillus. The sequence continues at coordinate 17,896 of NZ_LMRV01000024.1, read as the reverse complement.
TTAAGACCGTTTACTTGGAGCCAGAACTGGTTGTGCGCGCTTCCACCTCCCGACGGAAAGATTAATTATATGGGTGGACGAATCCCTATTATTCTTCTGCCCGATTAGTTGAACGATATCATGCTATCCGGTTACGGTTAAGGTTCATTTCGTCGAACTGACGGATTGTAACTAGTGTACGATGTAGCGGAGAAGGTCGGATATGTTGGTGTTAAGCATTTCTCCCATGTGTTCAAGCAGTACTACCAAATACCTCCGGGCGAATACCAGGAGACACACAGCTCCAAATAAAAGAAGGGAAGGCACCTGCATGCAGGCGCCTTCCCTTCTTTTTGTTATACGAGACGATGTTTCTATTCTTTATTAAGAGGCCAGTGACGATTGTCTGCCGAAAAATAAATTAATTTCCCTTTCAGCACTTTCAATTGAATCGGAACCGTGAATAATATTGCTTGCTACGTCCGTTGCAAAGTCGCCGCGAATCGTACCTAAAGCTGCATCTGCAGGATTTGTTGCTCCAATTATAGACCGCGATTGTTTGACGGCGTTCTTGCCTTCCCACACCATTGCAAATACAGGGCCCGCGGAAATAAAATCGACCAGCTCTCCAAAAAATGGTTTTTCTTTCAGATCAGAATAGTGCGTTTCTGCCTTCTCCCTCGAAACCACCATCAGCTTGGCATCCCGCAGAGTGAAGCCCTTCCGTTCAAACCTCAAAACAATATCACCGATAAGACCCCTGTTTACTCCATCAGGCTTAATCATAATAAACGTTTGTTCCATCGTAATACCCTCCATTAATTTAGTTGAACATACAGGCATTGGCTATCCATACCGTTCATTAGACAGCGGCTGTAATATCCTTCTCTTTCTGATAATGTATAGCTGCTTGCGCAGCGGCAATTCGGGCCAAAGGAATTCGATAAGGTGAACAGCTCACATAATCCAACCCAATTTCGTGGCAATAGAAGATGGACTTAAGATCACCGCCATGCTCCCCGCAAATTCCGGTTTTAATGCGGGGTTTCACGCTGCGCCCTGAAGCAACGGCCAATTCAATCAGCTGCCCGACGCCTTCTGTATCCAGCACCTGAAACGGATTATGCTGCAAAATTTTATGATCAAGATAATGAGCAAGGAATTTATGCTCTGCATCATCGCGGCTATACCCGAAAGTCATTTGGGTCAAATCATTGGTGCCGAAAGAAAAAAAGTCAGCATGTGCAGCAATTCTTTTAGCCGTCAGTGCAGCGCGCGGCACCTCGATCATCGTACCAACTTTGTAAGGGCAGTAACGTATTTTTTCCTTGCCGAGCACTTGTAAAGCTACCCTGTCAACGAGTTCCCGCATGACCTTTAATTCAGTAACGTCCCCAACCAGCGGGATCATTAATTCCGGGATAACATCAACTCCCTCGTCTAAGCAGCGGGACACTGCCTTGAAGATGGCTTCGATTTGCATATCATAAATTTCCGGATATACAATCCCGACTCTGCATCCACGCTGGCCTAACATCGGATTTTTTTCTTGCAATGCATCGACCTTTTGGATCATTTCGCTTATCTGCTGCCGTTCCGCCCGCAGAGCCTTCTTCTCTTCTGCTAATACAGCAAGCTGCTCCTGACGCTCAACATACAGCTTTTGCTCGTGCAGCTCATCGAGATTGGGTAAAAATTCATGAAGCGGCGGATCCAGTAACCGGATCGTCACAGGAAGCCCGGACATCGACTTGAACAATTCATAAAAATCGGATTGCTGCATCGGTAGTATTTTTTCCAAAGCCGCTTTTCGCTCATCGATTGACTCCGCCAATATCATCCGCTGCACAACAGGCAGTCTGGCTGGAGAAAAAAACATATGCTCGGTCCGGCAAAGTCCGATACCTTCTGCACCAAGGCGCCGTGCCACTGCCGCATCACGGGGAGTATCCGCATTTGCCAATACCCTCAAATCTCGAACTTCATCACTCCAACGAAGAATTTCCTCCAGCTCCCTTGACATTTCTGCTTCACGCAAAGGAACCTTCCCTTCGATTATACGTCCTGTTCCACCGTCCAAAGTAATCCAATCACCTTCGCTCAGGACAGATGAACCTGCATACATCACCTTGTTTACCGGATCAATTCGAACAGCCTCGCATCCGCATACACAAGATCTCCCCATTCCGCGAGCTACGACTGCAGCATGGCTGGTTAATCCTCCTCTGCTGGTAAACACGCCCTCAGAAACTAACATGCCTTGAATATCCTCAGGAGTCGTCTCCGGCCTAGCCAGAATGACTTTTTTACCGGCTTTGCTCCATTCAACGGCTTGCTCGGTATCGAATACAAGCTGGCCCGTCGAAGCGCCGGGAGACGCTGCCAAACCAACGGCTAATACATTTTGAACCTTGGATTCGTCCAGGCCTCTATGCAGCAATTGATCAAGATGGGATGCTTCGATGCGCATGATGGCTTCGTTCTTGGTAATGACCTGCTCGTGTACGAGTTCGACTGCCAATCGCACAGCCGCTTGAGCATTTCGTTTACCGTTTCTTGTCTGAAGTATGTACAATTTTCCCTGCTCAACCGTAAACTCGATATCCTGCATATCCTTAAAATGTTGTTCTAATTGCTTCGCCGCAGTAATCAGCTGTTCGTATACTTCTGGCATGCCTTCTTCTAACTGAGCGATCGGAAGAGGAGTCCTAATACCGGCAACCACATCTTCTCCTTGAGCGTTGTAGAGAAACTCGCCAAATAACTCATTTGCACCTGTAGATGGATTTCTGGTAAAAAGAACGCCCGTTCCGCTCGTTTTGCCTGTATTACCAAATACCATGCTTTGAATATTGACAGCTGTCCCTTGCTTATCTGAAATATGGTTTATTTTTCTGTAGTATTTCGCTCTAGGATTATGCCAAGACTTGAATACCGCTTCAACCGCCAGCAGCAGCTGCTGCCGTGAATCCTGAGGGAAAGGCCGTCCGGCCTGCTCAATTACACATTCTTTATATATTTCAATGAGCTGCCGTAACGCCTCTTCGGAAAGCTGCTGCTCCTGATTAACCTCTTCCTTTTGCAGAAGCATAGAGAGCTTATTTTCGAAATAATGATGCTCGATGCCAAACACAACATTGCCAAACATTTGGATCAATCTTCTATAACAATCAAAAGCAAAGCGGGCGTTGCCCGTTGTATCGGCCAGACCTTGAACCGTCTCATCATTTAATCCTAAATTTAGAATGGTATCCATCATGCCGGGCATAGATGTTACTGATCCGGATCGAACCGATACAAGAAGAGGATTCTGAGGACCGCCAAACCGTTGGCCTTTTTGTGTCTCTAATCTCTCCATTGCTTCAAATATTTCACATTTCAATGAATCATCCATAAGATCTCCGCGTTTAAAATAGTGCAGACATGCTTCAGTCGTTATCGTATAACCCGGCGGAACAGGCAGGCCGGCCCGTGTCATCTCTGCCAAATTCGCTCCCTTGCCTCCAAGGAGCGATCTCATTTCTCCGTCACCCTCAGTGAAGTCAAAAACCCGCTTCGTACTAATCAAACTCCTTCACTCCCTCGTTTTCATTTTCGCAGCCTTCAGAGCATTCACTATAGAAACGTTTTACGCGGTTTGTTGGAAGAGTAGCGATTATTGAGCTGCATCTTTTACAAATCACATAACCAAGGTCCAAATTATCCGTCTTTTTGTTGCTAACGCTATTCACAACGCTTTGGCTTTCCATCCGTACTCCGCCTCCCGAAGACCGTTTTGTCATTTTGCAAATGCATCCATAATATCAACTAATCTATACGAATACCCCTTACGTAGACGTACCTAGCAAGCTGTTATGCAAAAGGCTGTGAAATGATCGACACCCCCTTTATATGTTACATCATAATTCTAATTTAGAACACACTATATAGCAATAAAAAAAGTTCATTAAAACACATTAATTACATCATAATTCAAATATTCGTCACAATATAAAGAAAGTGAGCAATAAAAAAAGCACTTTAGACTCATTGGTCCAAAAGGCTTATTATTATGATGATTATATAAAAAAAGGCTGAGGCTGCCGTACTAAACCGCCGCTTCGTCCATTTCCCCCTTCCCCCTAGCCCAGAAAATTTATTCAGAAATCAATTCAACATGATGCTCGCCCCATGCGCACAAATGGCCGTTTGCTTCTAGGCTTCTTGATCACAGCGTTCGGTTATGGCGGAAACGTTTGTCGCTTTCACTTATTTAACGCCGCTCCTGCATGATGTAACCGGACTAAGTCATGGCGTCATAAATATCCTCTTGATCGCCTATGATATGAAAGTAAGATAAGGGGAAATTCACATGTTTGAGCATCACCGGACTTATCAAAGCAAAGCAGGCAGGTTTGAAACGTTGTTCAATAACGAAATATGGCGGAGCAGGAATCATCCCTGCTCCGCCATTTATTCGGTTTGGTAACCAATAATCTATAATTGTCACTAAATTCAAAATCTGCAGCTCATGTTAGCTAATCATCGAATCTCAGAGCTCAATTTCGCATTTACCGGATAAATCTCCTCTAAATAATTCAAAATATGAATGGCGGAATCCGGCACTTTATCGTAGCCTTGAAGCATATTACCTATCCGACTCGAAAATTGAGGGAACCTTTTTTCTACCCTTCTTTCATTTCCAAACTTATCGGGATAAAAGTCTACCTCCGGCTCTAATAAATACAGCACAGATAGTAATCCGTTAATCGCATAGCTTTCAACAAACCTTGAGGCAGATAACTTCTCTCCCCTTGCGTATCTGCCCATTCCCACATATAGGTTGGTTAGTGCCTCATTTACGACATGGTCTAAGGATGCCGATTTCGTTCCTGGAAAATCGCTTTTTGATGTTAAGATGCTTTCACTATCGTAAGAAGGATGCTTCCAAACGATTCTTACTCCGGAATAGGAAGCGCTCTCTAACTCCAATTCTTCAAATATTGCAAATTCTCCGTAAATGCTATCCTCAAACATGATCTTATATCCAATATCACAATTTTTAAAGGAATAAGCTAAAGGGTGAGTTTCCTCCAGCCAGTCTAATTGATCTATAAATCGCTGTTTGTAACCCGCCGAAACGATAACAAAGAAATCAAGATCAGAATACTTGTCGATTCGATCCGTCTCCATTCCCACAGAGCCAAGTCCTAATAACGCAAGCGTTCCTTCTTTTTTTTCAAGCACTTTTCCTATTTCATCGAGCCTTTGCAGCAAAATATCTTTTCTTTGCATAAACAGCCTCCTCCATATAATGTCATAACGGCATTCCCATGAATGCAAAAAGGGCTCAACCCTGCATGAATGCGAGGTTGAACCCAAAGGTTACATTGCCTATTAATTAAGATCAAAGTTACAGCCTTACTTCCTTGCCGAGCCGCGCAGATTCATAAATCGCCGACAATATTTGAATCATATGCACGCCGTGTTCAGGCCGGATGATCGGCTCGGCGCGCCGCTGCACGACGTCCACAAAATGATTGATGTTGCTTGTATGATCCGATATCTGCTCCTCCGGAAAACGCGGAATAATATCGACCAGCGTACCTTCTATTTCCGAGAAAATCTTTAAATCCCCATCTTTGAAGCTTGCGCCCGATTTTGTACCCCGCAGCTCATAGAACTTGGTCTCCTCTTCGATGTTGGAAGCCCAGCTGAACTCGATCTGCAAGGAGGCGCCGTTATCAAACCGGATAAAACCGCTCGCCAAATCTTCGACGTCGAAGGTGCCGCCGCTTTTCTCATCCGCATTTGCGAATTTGTTGTAGGCTGCTCCGACGACCGCTACCGGCTTCGGATTGCCCATCAGCCATATGACTACGTCGATAAGATGAACGCCGAGGTCGATAAGCGGTCCTCCCCCGGACAATTCCTTGGTGGTGAACCATCCGCCCCTGCCCGGAATGCCGCGGCGGCGGATCCATCCGCATCTCCCGGTATAGATTTCTCCCATATGTCCCGCATCCACATATTTCTTCATAAACTGAGAAGCCGGATTAAACCGGTTGTTGCGCATGACCATCAACACTTTACCACTCTCTGCAGCGGCATCCTCCATCTTCTGCGCTTCCTCCGGATTCACCGCATCCGGCTTCTCGCAAAAAACATGCTTATCCGCCTTCAGCGCCGCAATGGAAACCTCAGAGTGCAGCACGTTAGGGGTACAAATATCGATAATATCAATTTCATCCAATGCCAACAGCTCTCGGTAATCTGAAAAAACATACGGCACATTATGCTCTTGAGCGAATGCTTCCGCTGCCGATTTAACCGGATCACTGATGGCGACGATTTCTATTTCAGGATGAGCCAGCCATGCTGGCGCATGAGCGTGTTTAAAGATGCCTCCGGCACCAACGATGCCAAGCTTTAATTTTTTCGTCATAATCAGCGTCCCTTCTTCAATTCCTCAATGCCTTCAGTATAGAAAATCGAAGCCGGCCTTGAAATGCCGGATCCTGCCCCCTTTTTATTCAAAAATGTCATTCCTTTAATTTTCGTCCATAAAAAGACCGTAAAAACAGCATAAATGATCCACCCTGCATTTCCAAATATGATGCTATCTAAAAAGCGCTGGGCTTTTACCCGAAGGAGAAACCCCTTTAGAAATACATAATAGCCCTTCCTCATTCATACCTTTTTATTATTAACCAAAAGGGCGTGAAAACCTTGAGGATCTATGTTGCCCAATCCGGAGAAACCCTTCTTACCCTTGCAAAAAAATATAACATCGAGCCGACGGAACTCATTACCCTAAATCCGCACATTGCAATCACGGATAGCAGCATTGGGGGGCAGAGTGTCTATCTTCCTTCTCATTCTGCTACTCCTACTCCTTCTCTTTCTGATACAGATATGGATGCTTATCAAGAAATTCCATATTGTCCTCCAAGCGGGCTGCAGCCCCTCCATGAATGGATCCCGCTGACACCGCTCGATCAAATGGCCCAAACGGAATACGATGTGCTTATCGTCGGCTCCGGCGCAGGCGGCGGAGCCGTTCTCTGGAGATTATGCGAAAAGTGGAAAGACAGCGGGCTAAAGATTGGCGTGGTAGAGGCTGGAGGGCTCGTTCTGCCGAGCCATGTAAATGGTATACCAACGCTCGGAAGTATACGTAAAGAGCGGTATATAGCAGGCCATAAATTACCGTATCCCGCAATCGAAAATCCGGTCGCATTCCCGATGGTCAAACAAGTTCTTGCGCTTGGCGGAAAAACTATATTTTGGGGGCTGGTTAGCCCGCGCTTCCCGCCTTCCGCGTTCGCCTTTTGGCCGGTGTCATATGAAGAAATGAATCCTTATTACAACCTCGCTGAACAAATGATGGAAGTGAGTTCGGATTTCTATGACGATTCAACCGCTCAGCAGCTGCTGTTCAAACGTCTGCAGGAAAACGGATTTCCAAATGTAATCCCGTATCCGTATGCCGTTTATACGAAATCATCGAAATACGGCAAAGTTTTCTCCAATCCTTTTTTCAGCTCCATGACTTTTTTTGCTTATGCGTTAAATCTTCGCAGCTTCGACGTCGCCATAAACGCCCGTTGTGTCCGCATTCATGCGGATAAAAACATCGTTACCGGAGTCACCGTCATGGATCCGGCTCTGAGAGCCTATCACATCAAAGCGAAAAAGGTCGTTTTAGCTGCGAGCACGCTGGAAAACCCGAGGCTTCTTCTCTATTCCGGCATACCGGGCAGAGCGATTGGACATTATTTGACGGATCATTCGTTTATCGTTGCCGCCGGTAAGGTAAGCCGCAAGGAATTTACGGAAATACCCGGAATTGTCGGCCTGCTCACTCCTGCTTCGGAGCGCGAGCCATTCCAAATTCAGATGAGCGGAGGAAACGCCGGGACAATTTCTTATCAACAGTATGAAAATATCCCGGTGCAGGAAGATCTTACGATGTCTATATTGGGATTCGGCGAGGTAGAGCCCCGCTATGAAAACAAAGTCGTGCTTGATCCGGCCAGAGAAGACCGGTACGGCGTTCCGTTCATCAAAATCGATTTCTCTTACAGCGAACGTGACTTAGCGGTCATTAGCCGGATGGCGGCGACTTTGAAACGCTTTGCCGCAGCTGCGGGAGTTGCTCTGCAAAGCGAGCCGGGCAAATCTAAAATCTGTGCGGTCCGGCCCGGGGGAAGCATTCATGAGGCCGGCACCTGCCGTATGGGGAATGATCCTTCAACATCCGTAACGAACCGATTCGGTCAGGTGCACGGCATCTCCGGCTTATATGTAGCAGACAACAGCATATTCCCGACGGTTAGCGGAACCAACCCTGTTCTAACCATCGTTGCGCTGGCGATTCGAACGGCCGATTATATCGCCTGGCAGCAAAATAACGAATAATGAAACAAACCGAACAGATCGCCGGCAGGCACTGTTCGGTTTGTTTGCATGGCTTCTCTATACGTTACAAGTGCATGTATAAGCGGAATAGTTAACAGGAAAAACTCCCGTTAATTTCCTCCAATTCTCTCTGCAGTACCATTTAACTGGAATTTCTCCCTATAATCCGGAGAAATTCACCCTTCTACAGGCTAAATCACTAAATTAGATGGAGAAATTCCTTATAAATCAAGCACAAGCCTGCTCGCAAGCAAATTACATGGAGTTTTTCCTGTTATCTGAAGTGAACCAGATTGCTCTACTGCCGCTCTCTTACTCCTTCGGCATTTGACTCATATCCATATACAGCACATTCCACCGATGGCCATCCAAATCAGCGAAGCCGGCGCCGTACATCCAGCCCTGGCCTCCAGGCTCGCTAAAGACTGTGCCTCCTGCCTTTACCGCCTTCCTTACCATTTCATCTACTTCTTCCCTGCTTTCCGCATCAATGGAAAGTAACACTTCAGTGGCTTGCTTCGTATCTGTAATTTCATTTCTCGTAAATTTTTTAAACGTGGACTCCGGAAACAGCATCACGATAACATTTTTATCTCCGATAAGTAACCCTGCCGCTTCATCGCTGTTTTCATGCCGCGGATGAAATGAAAATCCGAGTTTGGTGAAAAACTCTTTCGACTTATTGAGATCTTTTACCGGCAGATTTATCCAAAATTCTTTTGCCACCGCTATCTCTCCTTTTCATGAGCATCCATTTTTTAACGCCCTTATCATCGATAGTAACATAAAAAATGAGCCAAGGTTTCTTCTGGCTTGCTCAATTTATGAAAGCTGCTTCTACGGAAATAATCGTTTGAAATGGCATGGCTTCTCTAGCAAATTGTACTTAGCTTGGCTAGGCGCGCAAAAAAAAGAAAAATCCTGATCATAGAGATCAGGATTTTTAGGATTTTTAAGTGTGCCTATGTTCTACACCCGCTAGCAGCAGCCAAGTATTTGTTCCAAGGAGAGCTCGGCTGTACTGCCGTATACAAGGTCCGCATGACGTAACGATTCCTTCGGGCCGATGGCTACCGCAAACATTCCTGCGCCTTTGATCGCAGTAACTCCGGCTACCGCATCCTCAACCCCAATGCAAGCGTCGGCTTCCACCTTCAACAGGCTGGCGGCCGTCATAAAAATTTCAGGATGTGGCTTGCCCTGCTTGATCGTCTTAGAATCTACAATAATATCAAACTGCCCCATCAGGCCAAGCGATTCTACGACTGTAAATGCATTTTTGCTTGCGGATGCGATCCCCGTTTTCAGACCGCGCTCTTTAATCTCGGCAATGAAGGCCAGTATCCCGGGTAAAACATCCGCAGGATTAATCCGCTGAATCAAGGTTAGGTAATACTCGTTTTTCTTATCCGCTAGAGCTTCCTTCTCTTCTTCGGTAAAATCCTGTTCTCTTCCCCCGTGTGCCAAAATTTTTTCCAGGGAGTCCGTCCGGGACACTCCTTTTAATTCCTCGTTAAATGCCCGTGAAAAGGGAATGTTCAGCTCTTCGGCCAACACCTTCCACGCCTCGAAATGATATTCGGCCGTATCCGTAATAACACCGTCTAAATCAAATATAATCGCTTGAACCGGCTTATTCATCCGTTTTGAATCCTCCTTATACAACGGCTTTGTTGATCAAAGCCGATTTCAGTATCCGATTATGCTGCAGCGTAATCTCTTCACCGTACAGTTTCATCGTTAATTCATCGCCCTCTACCAACGTCAGGCTTAGGTACTCCTGGTTAATCTCGATGGAAAGCTGTACCCCCTGATACTTAAGACGGAATGCATAGCCCTTCCATTTGGACGGTATGGCTGGCGCCAGCGACAATCCGGTTTCTTTCAAGCGAAGACCGGCAAAGCCATAAACAATGGACATCCATGTGCCGCCCATGTTGGCCATATGAAGCCCGTCTTTTGTATTCCCATGCGTATTATCGAGATCAAGCCGTGCGGTTTCGATAAAATAATCGTAAGCTTTTTGTTCATATCTGACCTTCGAGGCCATAATGCTGAAGATGCAGGAAGAAAGTGACGAATCATGCGTCGTAATATTTTCGTAGTAGTCGAATGAATTGCGAATGGTTTCCAGATCCTGCTCATCCTCCAACAGGAAGTGGGCCAACACCGCATCCGCTTGTTTGCATACTTGATAACGATAGAGCGTTAATGGGTGATAATGCAGAAGCAAGGGATGATGATCTGCCGGCGTATTTTCGAAATCCCAGACTGCTTTTTCCAGGAATGTGTCGTCCTGCGGATTAATGTTGAGCTTCTCGTCGTATGGCAGGAACATCAATTGTGCCGCCTTCTCCCATACGGAAGCTTCTTCGTCCGTCACCTGCAAACGCGCGCTGAGCTCATTCAAGACATTCCGGTCGGTTTCTGCGAGTAAACGATAGGCTTTAGCGGCCCATTTTAAATTGTGCTTGGCCATAACATTGGTATAGAAATTGTTGTTTACGACACACGTATATTCATCGGGACCGGTGACGTTGGCAATTTTAAATTTACCGTCGTGATAATGTCCCGTATCCATCCATAGACGCGCGGTTTCAAATAACAGCTCGGCACCGTAATTTTGCATGAAATCATAATCTTTAGTAGATAAATAATATTGCACGTAGCTATAGGCAATATCGGCGCTAATATGATACTGGGCTGTCCCCGACGGGAAAAACGAAGAGCATTCCGTTCCGGAAATCGTACGCCAAGGAAATAACGCTCCCTTCTTATGCCCCATTTCTTTGGCACGCGCTCTGGCCTGGTCCAGCGTGGAATAGCGGTAAATAAGCAGCTGCCTTGCCATATCCGGTTTGGTCATTAGAAAGACCGGGAACATATAAATTTCCGTATCCCAGAAATAATGGCCTTCATAACCTTCTCCGGAAAGCCCTTTAGCGGAAATATTGCTGTATTCATCCCTGCCGGCCGACTGCAGCAAATGATACAGGTTAAAGCGAATGCCCTCCTGTAGGCTGTCGTCACCGTCGATCTTTACGTCGGCGGCTGCCCAGAAATCGTCCAAATAGTCCTTCTGCTCTGCAAGCAGGCCTTCGAAGGAGAGGCCGCTGAATGTTTCATGTATGCCAATCGCTTTTTCTACGAGCGCTTCCTTATGCCGCAAGCTATCTGTGTATACATTCCACTTTGTCATTTGCACCGTTTCGGACAGATGAAATTCAAATACCGTTTCAACCCTATCACCGATCGTCTGCGTGTTGACGGCCGGGCTTCCGCTGACCGCATGCCGGCTTACGCAGGCCGTCTGCAAGCCGGATGTATAAGTGCCGTTAACCGCAAAGGAATAGCCGCTCTTGCAGCCAACCTCTTCTACATGAAGCCGCTTGGCATGTCCCGATGCAACGCGGGGATCATTGGGATCGGCAAAATTGGATACGTCTCCGTTCACGGTAGAAACAACTTTGATGCGGCCGGCAAAATTTACCGGTTCGATTTGAAGATCAATCGCAAATAATTCTCTGCATGTAAAAGAGGCCAGACGGCGGAAATGAAGTTTGACTTCCTTTCCAAGCGGCGACCTCCAATGGATGATTCTTTCGGAATAACCGCGATCGAGATGGAGATGACGTTGGTAAGAAAGTACTTCGCCTTCGAATAAAGAAAACGGCTCTTCTTCTTCTCCAAAGTAGATCAGAATCGTTTGAGCATCCATGATATTAACCAGCTTTTGCTGCGTTTCAGGAAACGCGAACAGTTTTTCCCCATAAGGGATCGAAATGATATCGTGAAACGCATTTTGATAAGTTCCGCGGATCGAAAGCATATCGCTTTGATACCCTTCTTCAAAATTGCCCCGTACGCCAAGATAGCCGTTTCCTAATGCAAATAAACTTTCCAAATTCACCAGGGCTTTCGGCGACAGCTCGTTATTCGTTAATGTCCACGCCATCGTTATTACCTCCCGATCATCGTTTTTATTGGCCACACATTTTTTGAAAAGCTTTTCAAATATCATTATTGCTAAAACCGTATTTCTTGTAAAGTGTTTTTGTTTTTATTTTTATTTTTCATGGCAAGTCGATTATAATTAATAAGAATGAACGAAGAACAAACCGGAAAAGAGGGACGCAGGGGTGACCCCAACGATTCATGATGTAGCGGATATGGCGAAGGTGTCCATTTCGACAGTATCGCGTGTAGTAAATAATCCGTTATCCGTCCGCAAAGAGAAAAGAGAGCGTGTTTTGCAGGCCATACAAGAGCTTAGCTACGAGCCGAATCCTTTCGCCTCCGGTCTCCGCGATAAACGGTCGATGACCATTGTGGCTATGATCCCGGATATAACCAATCCTTTTTACGCGGAGTTATTCCGCGGGATCGAGGATATGGCCAGAGCGAAGAAGAACAATGTGATTATTTGCAACACGGATGAGAATGAAATCCGTTTTTTGGAATATATGGCCTATTTCAAAAAGAAAAAGATCGACGGGATGATCTTCGCGAGCGGTCCCATCACCAAAACCTATTTTGAAAGCTTTGATAACTTGAAAATTCCGGTCGTGCTGGTGGCTACCCAAAGCGAGGAGTTTAACCTGCCGTTCGTTAAGGTGAATGATTTCCAAGCCAGTTATGATGCCGCTTGTTTTCTGATCAAAAACGGCCACAAATCTATCGGCATGATCAGCGCCGACATCAATGACCCCATTGCCGGAAAACCGAGATGGGAAGGCTTTCGAAATGCAATGCTTGATCATCAGCTCCCGTTTGACAAGAACCAGGTTGTGTTTGGTGACTTGCATTTTGACAGCGGCTATGAGGCGATGCGTAAATTATACGGGTTGATGCCTGAAATCACCGCCGTTTTCGCAGCAAGCGATACGATGGCTCTGGGAGCCATGGCCTTCTTGCAGCGCAGAGGCATAGATGTTCCGAGACAAATTTCAGTCATCGGCTTTGACAATTTAAATTTGTCCCGCATGGTGACTCCCGCTTTGACAACCGTTTCGCAGCCGATCTACCAGATGGGGAAGGAATCGACGGATTTGCTGTACCAGTGGATTGAGACCGGGCAAAAACCGGACAAAAGCTTGCTGCTCGAGCATCAAATCATCGTAAGGGATACAGTATGGAACCGGAACTAAACCGAAATCTGCCCACATATTTCGGTTTTTTTATGCTGCAAAAAACGGTCCGGCATCGTTAGGACTTAGATTAAAGTTTTTTTTATTGACTGATTCTTCTTTTATCTTATATAATCCAATTAGCATTTTTTGAAAAGCTTTTCAAAAATTAAACAAAGCAAACGTTTTCAAAAAAATCATCTGAAAAGGAGATGCTATTGATGTCGGCTTTACGGAAGCTTCCCGCCTTAATTCTAATTTCTTTCACTATGTTTCTTTTGGGTGGTATTTCCAGCACCAAGGGAATTATTTTGGAGGAAGTCAAACGCGATATCGGCCTGGATATGAGCCAATTTGGACTTGTCGTTTTTATTTTTCAGTGGGGATTTGTGATCGCGAGCTTGATTACCGGCTACTATACCGATAAACGCGGTTTGAAGCTAATGACTATCGTCGGCTCCGTCATCATGGGGATTGGTATGCTTGGTACCGGTTTAGCCCCTACCGTTATGTTTTTCCTGGGATTTTATTTGATTGTCGGATTCGGTCTTGGCGCAATGACCGTAGCTTCCAATGCGGTTGTGCCCGCCTTGTATCCCCATAAGCAAGGGATGATGTTTAATCTCTCCATGGGGGTTTACGGCATCGGCATGTTTGTAACGCCGATCGTCCTCAACGCGATGTTCTCAGCAGGTCTTTCTTGGCGCATGTTCTACATCGGAATTACCGTCCTTCTTATCGCATTCATAGCGTATACCTCGAAGATCAATTTAAACGAAGGAAAGGCCGCCAAAATTAATATCAGCGCCTTTGTGGCCATGCTTAAAAACAATCAATTCGTCCTTGTTATGATGTTCTTGGTTTTCTATGTATCTGCAGAAGTGGCCTTTATGAACTTCTTCCCTAGTTATTTGCAGTCTCTAAATTTAAATGGCGCCTCAGCCGAAGAGAAAAAGGCTTTGGTTGCTACCATCATTTCCATATTCTCAATCTTGTTCACCATCGGTCGATTGGTTGGCGGGTTTATAAGCGGTTTCATCGGTGAAAAGAAAACGCTTATCGTCTTCTCCGGTCTAGCCGTTATCGTATTAACCTTAAGCAAGCTTTTTACGAATGATTTGATCTACATGTTTGCGGCTGCCGGATTCTTTTTCTCCGTCCTGTTCCCTACCGCTACGGGTCTTTGCACCAAGCAATCCGAAACCGGAGGCTCGGCGCTCGGTCTTGTTTATGTAGCGGCCGGAATCGGAGGCGCTTTCTCCGGGTGGCTTGTAGGCGCCGTATCCGAATCATTCGGACCTTCTCAAGGCTTTATGCTGCCGATCGTTTTCCTGGTCTGTTTATTCTTCATCTCTCTGGCGCTTAAGGATAGGCCAAATCAACAGTCCAAGGTTATAGTTAAAGAGGCTGCTTAGCAGTAAACGGTGAGGAGCTTCTACTGAAAAAGCCGCTAAACACTTGGAGATCCTTGTGTTTAGCGGCTTTTCGATCTTCACCTAAGCTTGCGCTAGATGGTGTAGGAAGCTACTCTAATAATTGGGACTGTTTGGTATTGAAGCGCATTTCGATTTGTTTCCGCAGTATCCATGAACGCAGTGCAATCATTTGATTTGGACTTAAATCCTTAAAGTCGCACCCAAAAAACTTGCTATCTTTATGTTCCCTTTTATGAACAACCTCTAAAATACATGATATAGGCGTATCTAACTGAATGATTATCGAAAGTAAAGAGTTTGTTGGGATCGGTAAGTTTGAGCTAAAGCCAATCCCTCCTTGGCTAATATCATGGATCTCTACCGGCAACTCCTGTTGACTCTTTTGATCGCTGTTCCCATCATCATTTATCAAATGAATCGTCCCCGAAATAGTAACCTTAAGACGGGGAAATTTCCTCCTCTTTAGGAACTGACTATAAATATCAGACGGGAATAAAAGAAAAAGCTCTTTAAACCCTTGTGCGATAACTGACGTATCAAAAAAAAACATGCCTTCAGGCGTATAGATGGTTACTTTTACAACATCTCCCGGAGCAAAATATTTAGATTGGGGGAATTCGATTTCAAACACTTCTCCTTCGGCAAAGCTAACCTTACCCGAGTGTAAATTCTTAGTACCTTCTAGAGTCACGAAACAACCTACTAAAGAATCTTCATTCAACAACGGCACAATTTTGTAGTTTTTCATAACTTCCCCACTTCCATGTAAATTAGAACTTACCAATCAATGAATCGTTTCTATCATCTGAGTATCGGGAAGCTAAACGGTTCGCCCATTCTATTAAATCTGAGAAGCAACTCAACATCCTGCAAAAAGTTTTTATAAAATCGCCTGTGGTTAGCAAGCATCAAAAATTCATCTCTTCTGGAGTTTTCCATAATGAAACTTTCGGAATACCATTATTTAGTTTTCGACAAAAATAGACATGAGTAAAATTTTTCCAATCGACAATTTACCTCATTATTATACACTATACACCGATTACATGCGCCATAGAAGATTTACTCACATTTCACTTCTTGTCGACTTTTGCATTATACTTGCGTCAAAAGACTCTTTTGTTTATTTATAAATGGGTCTGCGGGATGGAAAAAACATTCGATAAAGGCAACCCTTTTGAAAGAAAGGTATGCAAAGCTATGGGCCCATCTCTAAGATTTAAGATCGGATTATAAACATGGCTAAAGAGTAAATTTATAATCATTAAAAAACCGCTAACTGCTTGAGAATGAACTGTGACCCATAAGAAGGACACTTTGAAAAAAGTGCCCCTCTTATGGGTTTTTTGTGTTTTAATCAGAGTATTGGTGAGGGAGCGGGATAAGAATATGCCACTGATATAGAGGAGACCATACAAATCATCTAAACCATTGTCTATTCCCAGAAAANATATCCGATCCCACGATTCGCAACTGAACTGTGACCCATAAGAAGGACACTTTGAAAAAAGTGCCCCTCTTATGGGTTTTTTGTGTTTTAATCAGAGTATTGGTGAGGGAGCGGGATAAGAATATGGGAAATTTAAATCGTACGTTATTCACAGAAGAGAACATGAGGAGATTAGAAACGAATCCGAATGTGCAGCATGTTTCGGAGACGAATATTACCTATACGCCTGAATTTAAGCTAGCTGCAGTAAAGGCCTATGAAGAAGGAGAAACACCTGCAGAGATATTCATTAAGGCTGGTTTTGACCTGGATCTCATTGGTCACAAAAAGCCCAAGGATAGTTTAAAACGCTGGCGTGATACGTACGCCAAGTACGGAGAGACGGGAATCAAGGAAGAGCGGCGAGGTAAAGGCAGCACCGGACGAAAGCCGACGGGTGATTTGTCTGCAGAAGAAGAATTGAAAAGAGCGAGAGCCAAGATCAAGCTGCTGGAAGCCGAGGTAGACTTTCTAAAAAAGCTCGAGGCGCTCGAACGGCAGAAAAGGAAACGTTAACGCCCTCCGAGCGCTACGAGATTATCAATCACACAATACGATCGCATGGGCTAAAACGTATGACGCGCTATCTCTGTGCTATCGCGGCAGTGAGCTCAAGTGGCTACTACAGGTGGCTGGAAGCTGAGCAGTATCGGCAACTTCGTGCAACGGCTGACGAATGCGACTTCATTCTCATCAAGCAGCACTTCGACGCTCTGCGGGGTAAAGCTGGTGCACTGGTGATCAAGATGCGTCTTGAACAAATCAGCGGCGTTACTATGAATCACAAGAAGATCCGCCGCCTTATGCGCAAGTTCAATCTCGTTGCGGTGATACGCCAAGCAAATCCGTACCGTAAGATGGCTAAGGCAACTCATGAGCATCAGACCTGCCCGAACCTTCTGAAGCGTCAGTTTGACCAAGGCGAGCCGGAGAAAGTATTCCTTACCGACATCACTTATCTGCGGTATGGAGGCGATCAATGGGCCTATTTTTCGTGTGTGAAGGACGGTTCAACCAGACAAATTCTTGCCGAATACGTCGCTTCTACACTGGAGCTACCGCTCGTCGAACAAACGATTCAACGCTTGTTGGAACGGCTTGACGGAAATATACATCCCGAAGCCATCTTTCACTCCGATCAGGGCATGCACTACACGCACCCCAAAACACGGCTGAAAATTAAGAAGGCCGGTTTTAAGCAATCCATGTCGCGTAAAGGTAACTGCTGGGACAATGCTTCGATGGAATCGTTCTTTGGACATATGAAAGATGAGGTTGATTTTAAGGATTGTCAGACCCTCAAGGAGGTAAGGGCACGTGTAGCTGACTACATAGCCTACTACAACTCGGAGCGGTATCAGTGGACGTTAAAAAAGATGACCCCCGACGAATTCAGAGGTCATCTCCTTGCTAGTTAAGCCTAGGGCTGTTTGTTATAAACCGTCCACAAATAGGGTCACAGTTCA
>NZ_LMRV01000023.1 GCF_001428245.1 Paenibacillus sp. Soil522 | reverse complement strand
TGCCTGCATCCTTGATTATCTACATTGTTTTGACTAATAGTCTTGATGAAAATACCAGCTTATAAACGGTTTTGATTATTGCTAAGGACAAATAAGTGTAGACATGTTGAACTAACGGGTACGATAGCTCCATAATGCTTAACTACGTAGGCTGCTGGCGATTCGCTCGCCAGCCTGTTGAGCTAACGGGCAACATAGTTGAACAAAAAGCTTTATTGAGTCTTAGTATAGGAAGTAATTTTTAACTTTGAAATTAAAGGGGGTAAGTGAATGCGAAAATATATGATGACAACGATAATATTGATGATAGCAACTTTATTATCAGCTTGTGGAACAAAAACATATGAAGAAGCTTTCCGTGATGTTCATCCCAATGCCGAAATATTACATGAAATAAAGATACAAAAAGGAATTGTTATCTTGTACAGTGAGAAACAAAGTGTTGGTGCTGCCGAGTTATCGCCGGAAGGCAAAGGATGGAATGTGGTAAGTTCCAACAACATCGGCGGTAATGATGCAATTTCGTATGGCATAATCAATAAAGGGGCAGATGACGAAATCTTGTTTGGGAGAATCAATGACGGCAAAATCACGAAAGTGCAATTAAAGAAAGAACAAGGCGAGTTTATTGAAGCCACAATACTTGAACCCAAAAAATCTATTTGGTATTTGCAATGGAAATATGATAATGCTGAATTGATTGGTCTTTCCAGGGAGGGTACGATACTATACCAGTCTACTTTTCGTAAGTAATAGAAACCACGTTTCTAAACTAACGGGTACGATAGCTCAACATCAAGGCTGCGACATCAGAGTATTATTCGCGGACAAAGCGGAATACGGTCAACCCTCTAAAGCCATTGCTGATATTGTTCCTGTATCGTGTCTCTTGCGACCTGTCTTTTTTGCAAAATGGCTGCCGGGACTATCGTATTGTATTTCTTTATTTTTATATTGATTTCGGCTATTTCCCGGTCCCATTTATTATCGCTGTTATCAGGGAGAGAGGTTAGCAGCTTGCGGATTTGCTCTCTTATTTCTTGCTGCAGCTGTAACCAATCGGGCAGCACGTTAGCATTTTTGAGTATGCTGGTGAAGACATCGCCAGAATCGAGATTCAACGGCTTTCCTTTGCC
>NZ_LMRV01000022.1 GCF_001428245.1 Paenibacillus sp. Soil522 | reverse complement strand
TCTGCTATTGCCTCGGCTTTCTTGGCATGGTATTGAATGGGAGTTGCTTAAAAATACGCCGTTTTTTCATGTCTTTATCGTGCTATTCTATGGCCTGAATATGAAGGTTAATAGTCAAACGATGACTTATAATCAATCAGAAAGCAGAAATGTATACGCTTTCAAAGAAAAATTAATAAAGGAGACTAGTTGATGAAAACAAGTAAAAAGTCGCGTGGATTCACCAAATCAATCATTTCCTTATGTAAGATACGCTTTCAAAGAAAAATTAATAAAGGAGACTAGTTGATGAAAACAAGTAAAAAGTCGCGTGGATTCACCAAATCAATCATTTCCTTATGTAAGTCAGCTTCACTTCTGCTGATGGCCGCCGCGTTGACAGTAGGCATGGGCTCTTCGTTAACGGCGATCCCCGATAAGGCATTCGCAGCGGATTCGACCGGAAGCAAAGCAACGGCCGAAATGCGAGAGATCACAACAATGGATCTTGTCAAAGAAATGGGAATCGGCATTAATTTGGGCAACACCTTTGAAGCTACAGGCAGCTGGATCAATGACAGCAGTGTTTCAAATTATGAAAGGGCCTGGGGAAGTCCCATTATTACGAAGGAAATGATTAAAGGTTATGCAGACGAAGGTTTTGGCGTCCTTCGAATTCCCGTATCATGGTCAAATATGATGGGCGAGGATTACACGATCAATGCTGACTATGTGGCCCGGGTAAAAGAAGTTGTGAACTGGGCACTGGATAGCGGAATGTATGTTATTCTGAATCTTCACTGGGACGGCGGCTGGTTTGAGAAATTTCCGTCAGAAAAAGAAGAGTCTATGTACAAATACACACGTATATGGACACAGGTGGCGGATGCTTTTAAAAAATATGGTGATCATCTGATGTTCGAGTCTTTCAATGAGGAAGGTTATTGGCCTGATTTATGGAATTTTTACGGCAGCGATGATGGCAAAGAAGAAGCTTATGCGCTGCTGAATGAGATCAACCAGAGATTTGTAGATATTGTACGTGGTTCCGGGGGCAACAATAAACAACGCCACCTGTTGGTAGGCGGTTATGTAACGGATATCGAGAAGACCGTTGATCAACTCTATAAGCTGCCAAACGATCCCCAAAATCGCTGTGCAGTATCGGTCCATTATTACACTCCTGTAACATTCGCCATCCTGGTTGAGGATGCGAGCTGGGGGAAAGCGCGTACGGAGTGGGGAACGGATGAAGACTACGCCGAGCTAAACAGATACATGGATATGGTGAAAACACGTTTCATCGACAAAGGTATCCCCGTTATCATGGGGGAGTTTGGTGTAGCTACAAAAAATAAGACGCAAGAAATGATACG
>NZ_LMRV01000021.1 GCF_001428245.1 Paenibacillus sp. Soil522 | reverse complement strand
TATATTCCCCTCTATTCCCGTACGCCTTCATGTTGCCGAAGTCTAAGACGGAGTTCCCCTTCTTGTCTTCATCCTTTACCAACCGGGCGAAATCCTGCGAATAAGCGAGCATTCTTGAGAAAATCATATCTTACCGAGGGAGCTTAATCTTTGGATGCCAAATACATTAAAAACTTGTAATGTGTTCAAACGGGTTCCGTTTTGAAGTCGATAAAATTAAAACAGCTTTAAGCGTAATGGACCTAAGCTGGTTATTACCTCATTTTTTGCTAAAATAACTATTTTTCCAATAATTTCAAAGCAGGAAATAGGAACATAATCAATAAATTATTCGTTAATTGATTACGAGGTGAGTATAAGAATGGGAGGGAATAGAATGAAAAAGGTACTTAGCTTGTCATTATTAATGGGAATGTTTTTTATCATATCATCGATGTCAGCATTTGCGGCTAATGATCCTGAAAATGAGATTCCTAGGCTGCAGAAAAGGAGTTATTAAATTTCCAAAATATGATCGATGATAGATATTATAAATACAATTTTAATAGTGCCGAAGAGGTTAAATCGACAAAGCTAGGAAAAGGATTTCAGGTATGGGGACTTGATAAGGAAAAACTAGAAAAAAGTAATTCTACTAAATTATTAGATGTTGTTAAGCCACTTAATAAATGGAGTTTTGTGGTCACATTGAATGGTCAGCCAAAAACTTTGATTACAATTGGTCTTGAAAATGATCAGTATATTTTGATTAGTGGAGGCGGAGACGCATCGGATTTTAATAATTCGCTCTCTAAAGTTACTAGCGGCGGAAAGAATACAAAGCTAATAAAAATTAATGATGTAGATATGTTGGTAAGTGAGGGGCTTCAAGGGGAGATTAAACAATCCCTAAATAAAGGCGTGTCGATTTCAGATGATTTTGTAACAAAACTTAAAGGGAAACAGCAATATAATGAAAACGGTGAACTGTTGTATGGTGGTTCCAATGCAGAAGGATCACAAGTTACACCAACCAAAAATCTATCTATGATATATGGTAGTGTCGCAGTTTTGTCTATAGTTGCTTTAGCTTTTATCACGTGGAAATTGAGAACGCCTGCGCGTGCTCATGTTCAATAAGTCCGGTAGATACAAAATCTTTGTGAAGATGTCAAAGGAGCTGTCGCGGCAGCTCCTTCATCGTTTGTTTAGAGTCTCTTCATTGAACTAACGTACCCGTTAGCGGAATAACTTCAAATAGATTTCTTAATTCCTTTATTTAACCCAATTATTAATAAAACTAGTCCAAGCGGTTAAACACCCTTATTGTGGACACTGCACCTCTTATTTAATAAGGATCAAAGTATTGCTTTGAAATGCTCCCATTTGCTCGCAAATGGATGTTTTG
>NZ_LMRV01000020.1 GCF_001428245.1 Paenibacillus sp. Soil522 | reverse complement strand
GACATTAAAAGAAGACTTCGAAACGTTACTCCAAATATTCCATAGAGCAAAGCAATTGGCTTAACAATTGTCAAAGGATAAGAACATTGTCCGATTGAAGTCCGCTTAAATCGCGGGCTTTTTTAGTTATAGGATTAAGTTCTTTTAAATTGACGATGACAAGTACATTATCCGATTGCCGACAGAGATAATGTATACTTAGCGAAAGCGATTTCCTTTAAGTCTCCAAATCAGCATCACCCTTACAAATCTAGAGGCCGCCGCCGGTATTAAGGGTCTCGGCGTGGTAACTCTTCGTTAAACTAACTGGCAGGATAGCGTAATAACAAAGGAGAAATTGATTGATAGCAAGAATATGAAGTCAGTGTACGTGATGTAGGAGAGGGGGACAGATGTTACGTGACAAAAAAGAGTAAGTATGAAGAAAGAATAGAGCCCGTAACGTCAAGTTTTGCATTCTTCACAC
Organism: Paenibacillus sp. Soil522; assembly: GCF_001428245.1. Lineage (GTDB taxonomy): Bacteria > Bacillota > Bacilli > Paenibacillales > Paenibacillaceae > Pristimantibacillus. The sequence goes on along the minus strand of NZ_LMRV01000020.1, from coordinate 951 downwards.
ATTTACAGATCATTGTGAGAACATCTTCAGATAATGCTTTGGTGCAAGCGGGGCCGCGACAAACAAGCACATGGTGCTACATATTATATCGCAGAGTCCTCTTATAGTGGGAAGCGGTTTATTTCAAAAATGCACTTCTAATGCTAAGTCTTACTCAAAAAGTATCGAAGCAGAAATCTCAAACTTTTTATCCTTCTTCGTGTTTTCATGGTGAATCAACAACCTTTCGGAAACTAAAATTACTTGAATTCCGTTTTTCGCTGTTTTTCAATACCACTTCCCACTTATCTTATGTTTACCCTTTTCCTATTGGTTTGAATCAATAAGGGTAATATGGCTCTCAGAAAATATAGATTTAGATTGACGATGCTTGATTAAGCTCCCAGGGAAGAATGCAATTTCTTCCATAATCTGTGGTGTCACGTGAGCGGCATGGATGGCTAACGGGCAGTAATGTTTTATTATATGTAAACACTATCATTGCCAATATTTCCTTCGTGTATTATATTTATTTAATCCTACTAAGAAAGCGAGTGATTATGGTGAGAACAATTCAATTCGTTGGCGAAACAGTTATTTTAGAGGTGCGGAAGGGATAATCATTTTAAGCTATCCCCTTCCGTGCAAAAAACCAAAACCACGGAGGGTAAACATTATATGTCATTTAGTTATTACGGTGAACTTTGCACAGAGGTTTATGATCTAACCAAGGAAATTGGGCAGTCCTTTAATGGAGATATTGAATACTATCAAGAAAGAAACATTGCGATGGACGGATTCTTGAAGCAATGGTCGGTTCTGGACGTGTCATCATTCCACTTCTTGAATCTGGGCTTCTTGTCGATGGAGTAGCTATTTAGCCCCTATTTAGACTTGGACAGTACACCCCTTACTTAGATACAATGAAATCAAGCGGAGGGGAACGAGATATGAAGAAGAAACAGTACGACT
>NZ_LMRV01000019.1 GCF_001428245.1 Paenibacillus sp. Soil522 | reverse complement strand
CTAATGAGCTTGCTTTCTGAACAACAGCTGTATTCCATGGCGACGAAATCCTGCGAATGAGTGAGTATATGTGAGATAAACCCTTAAAACCGAGGGACGGGTACGATAGTGAAAAGGGATCGCCGGCTGCGCGCAGTTTAGTCGATCCCTTTTTCTTTACTGAAGTAACGGGCAGGATTGCTTAATAACGAAAGTAAGCTGATCTGATATAATAAGGTATCTAATTAATAAAAAACAAGTGTCTGTGAAGGTGATGCTAAAGATGAAGTATCAGTGGAGAATTACAAAATATAACCCTCTTTTTAGAAATAATAAAGGACATTATTTATTAGATGAATGGACTTGCCCATCTGAAATTGGGAAAATAATAAATGGAGATTCATTTACATTAGAAGATTATCTCCTTATTGAGCATGCTTATGTTGAGACAATAATAGAGTTTTTAAATGAAAAAAGGCAATATTCTCTGCGTCTAATCCAGACATCCAATAGATCGATTTCACACGAAGATAAGACATCTATCTTATATGATAATGAATTTGGAATGATCAATATTAAGGAAGATTTGATCGTGAACATAAATGAAATTCGCATAATATGCAAAATGATATTAAGAAATTTTGCTGATTGTCAGCTATTTTCCAAAGATAATTTTTTTGTGCATTTTGGTTGGGATTATTATATGTATATTGGTAGCAGTCAAAAATCTTTAACTGCAATTGAGTTTGCAAAAAAAAACGGTCTTTATGTTGAGGAATTTATTTCACCGTATTACTTCGAAGAAAAAGATACAAAAAGATTAGTACAATGGAGTGAAGTAGGCGTAGAGATCCCATTGGTTATAGGGGATGAGGAAATAGTTAATGTGCCATTAGAAGAATATCGAAAGATATTTGATTTATCAGAAGAGCATCCTGTTTTTGGATATTTTGAAATAACGGAAGATTATAGAGATTACTTTCAAATATTTCTGAATCACAAGATGGATTTTACAAAGTATGAATACGGATTGTGGGCTGGTAATTGAGACTTATAATAAGTTAGCAAAGATCAATTAATCATTAGTTGAAACAGCAAGGTTTAGACAGCTTATTAAGCTAACGGATACGATAGCTCAATGAATACTAAGAACCGGCAGCCGACATAATTGCTGCCGTTTCTCAACTAACTGGCAGTATAGCAGAGAAACTAGTTCTATTATTAAGCTTGCACCAATAAAATAGAGATGTGAAAGCGATGTAAGGCGCGGCATCGCTTATCGTAAAAGAAGCCTAATGGTTCCTTATTGAACAAAAATACAGCTTTTGAAAATTGCTGCAGAGTCATCCTCAACAGGATGGCTTTTTTTGTACGCTAAACATTCGTAACAGAATATACATTCTGTTACGAATCAGTCGAAACCGTTGAACTACAGAAAGTATAAAAAGGATGCACTTATTTAATCTCTATAATGAACACGTAGTCCCCCCGTCCTTCCTTCCAAACGCCCGATAAAGCATAGATATAACGCCCTTTTTCCGCGGGAAGGACGGNAGGCTTGTAAGAAAATTCAACCTTTAATAACGATGATGCTGGAGCAACTGCTGGCTTGACATCATTGGATATTTTTAGCGGAGTAGGCGAATCGGCAATAGCACCTTTCCACTGGTATGATCCGAGTAGGTAATGGACGTTTGTTCCGTTAACTGTTATTTTTGGATTTGGCGGTTCATATCCGGTGTTTTGTTCGTCCTTAATGCAGCCCGTGTTTAAAGTAAGTAGTAATAGCGAAAGAATGAGTAACGCGAAATTCTTTATAGTTATCTCGTTAGTCGTAGTTACGCTGTGCATCTCATACACCCCTTTACTAATAGATCAACATTAACATAGACGTTTATAACTCATCGTTTGTTCCGCTAACGGGAACGATAGCTCAACATCAAGGCTGCGACATCAGATTATTATTCGCGGACAAAGCGGAATACGGTCAACCCTCTAAAGCCATTGCTGATATTGTTCCTGTATCGTGTCTCTTGCGACCTGTCTTTTTTGCAAAAT
>NZ_LMRV01000018.1 GCF_001428245.1 Paenibacillus sp. Soil522 | reverse complement strand
CTCAAAACTGATTCATCGTCAACTCCAGAATTGGATAGCTGGTTTACCCAGCTATATCAAGGTTTATTTACCAATTTCGAGCTGCGAAAGTTGAGTTAATAATAATCAACCTGATGATGGATTTTAAGCATCCGTTCGATTATGGTCTCCTGGGGTTTTCGGGGCAGTAAAGTTGTTCAACTAAACGGGTACGATAATTCAATGATGGCAGCGGCGAACCAGTCCTTTGAGGGGGCGGGTTTTTTCAATAATATAAGATAAGTTATTTACTGAAAACGCCGTTACGGGCAGGATAGTTAATAAAGGTAAATCAACTATCCGTATAGAATATTTCGGAAACAGTTTATCAGCTTGGAGGAAGTAAATGTACAGTTACATTCATTGGCACGCGTTTTTNAATAAAGGTAAATCAACTATCCGTATAGAATATTTCGGAAACAGTTTATCAGCTTGGAGGAAGTAAATGTACAGTTACATTCATTGGCACGCGTTTTTMAAAGCGAATACTGAGGACAAAGTTCGTAAGCTGCTCGCAAAATTTGAGGATGYATGTGAGACAAAGGTTACCCAGTCAGTATTTGAACGTTATTGGAAAGACTCCTCATTATATGATGTYGGATTCAGCACGCCCTTAAATAAGGACGAAATTACTGAGGCTGTTTTCTCTACTTTAGTSATTTCTCATAAGCTGGCTTATACATGGGAGGTTACTGGTCCTTCTATTTCAGAATCAGRGATATGGCAATTTCGTGGACTGACCACTAACACAAAGGTTACGGGAATCGAATGGATTCAGTTTAGATTAGAGACTGACTCGTAATTGCACTAACGGGTACGATAGCATGGGGAAGGCTACCGGCGGTTCGGCGTCCTTGTTCAACAGATGGCAGGATAACTTAACTTAGAGGGATTTGAACCTGGACAAATTGAGCACAGTGTGGGCAATCTTTGTCGCAGAGGAAATGGGGCGCTTTCCCAATTTCTATCCAATAGCTGTTTACACAACCCGTGAAAAAGCCATTGAAGATCTAGATGGGTTACCTCGAGATGTAAACTACCAGCTTCTTGAATTACCTTTAAACCAAAACTTTGCTTATTATCACAAGAAGTCAGGTAAGTTGGTTGGAATGGATGCGATCTATCATGAGCATTTTCACTACAAGGCAAATGCAGAGAAATAAACGTCGAATCAAAGTATCGTCGTATTAAACTATCGGGTACGATAGCTTCATAATGTTTCACTACTTAGGCTGCTGATGATTCACTCGGCAGCCTGTTGTGCTAACTGGCAGGAGAGTGGAACATTATCTCGAAGTTTCCGTCTAATTATTGAGGAAAAGGGGGGATTTAATGAATCGAGTTCTTTGTATGATTATCCTTATTTTCTTAATGGTCCTTGCGGGATGTAGTACCAATAATCCATTGACCCTTGAACATTTATTGGATGGTTTTCAAAAAGAGGGGTTACAACTTACTAAAGCAGAAGAAAATCCAGAGAACATTTTTCAGCAAGGGATAAATGGAGTAAAACCAAGCTTTTACGAATTATCCGATGGCGTCATTCATTTTTATATTTTCAAGTCTAATAAAGAACGGAAAGAAGGTCGTGAGGACTTTTACGATAGACCTGTTGAGTTTGTAGAACATGGAGCATTCGAAATAAAAAATGTATTAATTCTTTATGTCTATGAGAAGAATCAGGATGACGAAATTGGAAAAAAAATTAATGACTTAATTCAAGAACTCAAAAAATGACTGATTAACTCCTGGATTTACGACCAAAGTTATGTTGAAGCATCATTTAGTTGATTGAACTAACGGGTACGATAGCACCATGACAACAGGCTACCGGCATTATTTGCAGCCTGTTCAGCTAACGGGCAGATTAATGGAACTATTATCTTACATATACGTCTAATAATTGTTTGGAA
>NZ_LMRV01000017.1 GCF_001428245.1 Paenibacillus sp. Soil522 | reverse complement strand
AAAAAAACAAACGGCACAGGACTTTTCCCATGCCATTTCAGATTTCATTTTTATTCCTGTTCTTGTCTTTGAACTAAACTAAATGACATTGGCCGCGTGGCAGCCCTTCGCTCAACTACCATGAAAGAACGGATTAACTTTCATGCTCTGTGGTGCAGCATAAGAGATGCATGGATGGCAGTTTAGTTAAATAAAACGACCTCTATCCCAGCTCTTTAATTCATTTTCTATGACAAAACAAAAAACGGTAGCGGTCATAAGCCACCGTTTCATTTGCGATTATCCATTTATTAAGGTTTGGTCTTGAGCGTTTTATTGTACAGAACCGTTACGTTAAAAGTTTGCAAACCCTCTCCTGTTCGGAGAGCGGAATGTTTGCCTATAACCGTTATTTAGCAGACAGTCTGCGGCACGATTGGCATTGGCTCCCAAAAAGATGAGTTCCTCGCAAATTCCAGCGTTTCCCGAAATAGTGAAGTCCGTGATAAGAAATGAGGATGGATCAAAATTCAAGGTGACAACAGAGAAATTTTGACCTTGCATTGACGGTCTTATTTTTTAAAACTGTTTGTTACAATTACAGCTTTTGTCTGACATAGACATCACTCCTCATTTTGATGTTATATCATATTCAAAGTTTCGTAGATTAACAGGAGGACAAGTGTGGATTTTTGGTCCCGCATGGGATATTATTGTTGCGCTAACGGGTACGATAGTTGAACCCCGAAAGGGCTGTCGCGTGGTAGCCCTTCGATACGCTAACGGGCAGAATAATGTCAAAGGAGTTACCAGATGAACAAAGAGGAATTCCTAAAGGAACTTGATGAAATTGTAGAAGATAAGATGTTTATTGGAAATGGCATCGAAGACTTGGAAGAAGAAATCTCACAAAATACGTGGTCAATTTCAATGAGTCAACAATTAGCGAATGAGTTTACAGTTATAGAGATGAGGAACTTTTTTTGTAAGGTAATTAGTAATAGGGGCGAACAAATTGGAAAATCAAACTGTAAAAACGGAATGATATTTTATGTATGGTTTGATTGGTTATCTGGAAGGTTACGGTTTAATTTAATTACAGACATTCATACAAAATTGCCGTTTAAATGTAAAATTGAAAGATTAGAAAATATTGATTCGGTAATAAATGAGTTTCTAACTTATCCGTATCATGATGGGATTCCTTTTGAGGAAGCAACAGATGATGATGAGGGAATTAAGGAAGATACAGAAGTTGATCCTCTTAATGTCTTTTTATACCGAATTGAAAAATGAGCAAATTATTAGCTAACGAAAATGATACTTCAACACTGAAAGGGATGCCATACAGCAGCAATTCACTCAGCTAAACATTCCTGTAGGGCCTAAGAAATGGCCTTTGTCAAAAAAGGAGCGCCTCGGTATGATGGGTTTGTCGATGGGTTAATAACCCAACACCATCAAGGAGGCGCTCTTACTATGAAGTTTAAGCAATCAGAAGAACAAAATCAAAGCATTGAAAGAATATCTACATCTCACCTTGTTGTGGGTATAGATATTGCGAAGGAAACTCATGTAGCACAAGCAACTAATTTTCGCGGCATCATACTTAGTAAG
>NZ_LMRV01000016.1 GCF_001428245.1 Paenibacillus sp. Soil522 | reverse complement strand
CGATAACCTGCTCTTTTTCTTGATATTTGGACCTGCACCTTAACTAAATGACATTGACCGCGTGGTAGCCCTTCGTTACGCTAACTGGCAGGATAGTTCAATGATTTCACGAAATACTCAAGTGACGTTGTTACGACAAAAACTTTAGGAGAGTTATATGAAAAATAATCTTACAATTCTAAAAAGGTTACCAACGATATCAGAATATACAAAGCTATGTTGTGCGGTTGGCTGGAAAGATTATATGAATTTTGAAGTTGCAGAAGAATCTTTAAACCAATCACTATTTGGTGTTATCGTCCAATTCCAAGATGAAATAGTTGGAATGGGTAGGGTTATTGGGGACGGGAGAATCTATTTTTATATTCAAGATATAGCAGTCTTACCTGAGCATCAAAACAAAGGAATAGGCAAATTAATAATGGAAACAATCAAAGAATACTTAAAGGAAAATGCTCCTGAAAAATCATTTATTGGTCTGTTTGCGTCACAAGGTAAAGAATCTTTTTATAATAAATACGGTTTTAAAAAGCATGAAGGAATGACAGGAATGTTCGGAGTAATTCAAGATAACGATGTTAAGTAAAGTTTATTTGGTTACGCTAACGGGGTACGATAGTTCAATCAGATCAGGGAGCAGACCGCCGCGGCAGTTGCTCCCTGTTTCATTGAAGTAACTGGCATGATATCTGAATTAAGGTGTATTGACACTATCCTTATTGAATATTTAATAAAAAGAGCACAGCAGTTAGGGGGATTTAAATGCATAAAAGCATTCGTTGGCATGCGTTTTTCAAAGTGAATACAGAGGAAAAGGCTCGGAGATTACTATCAAGATTTGAAGAGTTTTGTGAAACGAATGCTACCCTTACATCCTGTGAACGTTATTGGAAGGATTCGGCTTTATATGATGTTGGTTTTAGCACTCCCTTAAATAAGGAGGATATTTCGCATGCCGTTTTTTCAACCCTAGTAATTGCTCACAAATTGGCTTATGAATGGCAGGTTACTGGTCCTTCCAATTCAGAATCGGGAATTTGGGAATTTTGTGGACTAACTACTAAAACAAAAGTCACAGGTATCGAATGGATCCAGTTTAGGATAGAAACCGATTAGGGCTGAAGTATTCTTCAACGACACTCCCCAACATGAAACCACTCATGTGGGATGGAGCACCAGCGGATCGGGCGAGCACACCTACATCGGACGATGTAGATGGAGTCAGAGCCGTTTACTAAACCTCACTGAGAAGGAGTGAATGACATGAAAAAAGCGCTATCCCTGTTGCTGCTCGCACTTGTCGTCCTGTCGGTATCTGCTTGTTCGTCGAATGTCGAAGAGGGTGGGCCAAGCCAACTTGAAACGTACTTCACATCCATTGACGATTTGACCGCAGCTGCAAAGACGATTGTAGAGGTCGACATTCTCGATCAACAAGATACGATTGAATACGGCGGTGTCGTCTTTACGGTCTCCACTGCAAAAGTAATCTCTAGCATCAAAGGAAACGCGGCAGAAGGCGCTGGTTCGGTTCACGCCTAGCAGCTCTGCCTGACGCTTGATGGTAATCGCATCGCAATCGCGTTCTACCATGGCTTTTCGGGCTTCTAGAGGTTCATTT
>NZ_LMRV01000015.1:545-2189 GCF_001428245.1 Paenibacillus sp. Soil522 | reverse complement strand
TTTTTCACTTACATATTTAAATATGTAATAAAAAACTCCCCAATTCTAAAAAATATATAGATTGCAGCTACCATTGATTTTATTCCACTCTAAATGCGTTTAGAAATTTTTTTGGTACTGACGAATGAAAAAAAGGAGCTGCAGTAAAGCAAGCTCCTCCACTATCGTACCCGTTGCGTAATCTGTCCTAATTGATAATCCTTTTGCTACTGAATTATCCGATTTCGGGTAATTTGTAATGTTTTACTTCTCAGTTCACTGACTTCACTAATCAATGAGGATAGCTTGTCTGAATACTGACGTTTCGACTCCAAATTTTTCAACGAGGCTAGATTGATCTCTATGGTCAGTAAAGCAGATTGGGCGGCAGCTTCAAACAGTATGGCACCAATACCAAGATCCGAGACCACATTCTTATTAGATGATTCTGCAATATTATGTGTGTATAAAATACCAACCCTGCAAACCTCAATAAGACGAAGAGGAACATCGATTGCAAGGATTGTAGCTTCATGTATTGCGTTCTTGCGTATGAGTTTTTCTTCATCCGTACTCTTGGTAGACCATTGAACCGAACCACTCAGAAAATTGCTTATTTTTTATCCCCTTGTGGAGCCAGATTACACTCTTTCTAATTGTATATACGACTAAGCAGGATATTAAAATCATTCCTAATAATTCAAATTCCAAATGTGTATCCTCCTGTAATGTGTCTTTTTACTCTTGTATTGGTTAGACGCAAAAAATCATGAAAAGGTTCAGTTTTTGCATTTTCCTCCCATTACTTCAATGACGAAGGGAGCAGCTGCAGCGACGGTCTGCTCCCTGATTTGAATGAACTATCGTACCCGTTAGCTCAATGATTGTTAACCAACTGATTTAATCTGTATAAACATATCAAATTCACTTTCACTGTCCTCACCTTTATATCTATGGTCGTATACCTCAAAACAAATAACATCGAACTGTTCGTAATTGTTTGTTCCGAGCCAGTTAATGAGTCCTTCAAACGTTTCATTAATCTTGCCTAAAGGTCCTTTGTGCGTAACCGTTGCATACTTGCCTGCTGGAATTTTGTAGGAATACATTCCTTCAGGTACCTCACTTTGTATTGAAGTTTCAACCCCTGCTAGATAGCCATGTTCATTTCTTTTGATTAATCCAATGGTTTCGAGTTGATTTAACCTGTCATTAACTTCGTCTATCCTGTTAAACAAAGCTGGCCAGACATCTCCAGGATTAGTTTGTTTCCCAATATTGCCTATTCCGACAATCTTGCGTTCAGAAAATTCAACTAATGTTGGTGTGTTAATCATTGCTTATTCGTCTCCCTTATAAGTTGAGTTGAGTTTAATTATCAATTCAACATACACCCAATATTTCCTCCCAATTATTGTAACTAAACTGCCATTTAGCTTAATGAACAAGGAGCAGCTGCCGCAGCAAACTGCTCCTATTTTGATTGAACTATCGTACCCGTTAGCGTAATGAACTATCCTTACGTGTGGGAACCCAATCTGTTAAACCAGTAGGTTTATTATTAGCTTCATACCATCTGTAGAAATCCTCAATGGTTCGTGCATTACCGTCTAAAACAGACTGATAAATGTATATTGATGGATATTTCTCTCCGCGTTGAATCAA
>NZ_LMRV01000015.1:0-517 GCF_001428245.1 Paenibacillus sp. Soil522 | reverse complement strand
TACCTAATTTGAAAATATAATCCTTGGTCTGATGTTTCCAGACAGTTTTTGAATTTAATTTCTTTAACTTTAGGGTGTTTTGATATTTCTGTAAGCACGGTAAAACCATCTTCTGCTTTCGGTTCAATACAGTAAATTTCGATATCAATGTCAGGATTAACAATTAATCCGTAAGCAGTCGCCCCTACAACTATGGGTAAGCCTATTTTAGCCAGCCGATTCAATAATTGAAGTTCATCTAATATCTCTTTTGTTATTACCAGACGTTTGTTAGCACATTCTATGCTGGTTTTCACTTCCATCCTCAGTCTCCTTTTATTAAATGTAATTCATTTGATGAAGAACCCCACTTCCGATAGACAGTTACTTCTACAAAAAAGGGAGCAGCTACTACAGCAATTTGATCCCTGGATCGTATTAACTATCGTACCCGTTAGCGTAACGTTTAACCTAATCGGTATTACCTTGCTCTAGTGTTATTGTTTTTAATCTGTCCGTTCCAACTGCTCCAGGGCTT
>NZ_LMRV01000014.1:1294-1709 GCF_001428245.1 Paenibacillus sp. Soil522 | reverse complement strand
GTCCAGTCTTCAAACACTGAGAAATACTCAGGGAAGCGAATGTCTAACCAGCGAATGATCCGGTTCTGCAGCCGTACACTATTCGTCACCCAAAATTCCCGGTCACTCATAATCGTTTTCAACCTTTGAAAAACGATAGCCTGTCGCGAGTATTCATAGTAGAAGCCTCGGCTAACCACGTCAGCGATGACAAGCGCATCCTTCGGATCACTCTTGGAGGGAGAATTATCCCGGTTCTCCTTGTTTCGTTTGGTGGTGGCCGGATTCACCATGACAACGCTCTTGCCCTTATCGGCAAGCCAATTGGCTAGGTTATACCCGTAGTGTCCTGTCGGCTCCATACCAATTATGAGCCCTTTTAAACGGTGTTTCTGTTGTAATCCATCTATCCATCGTTCTAATTTTTCGAATCCTT
>NZ_LMRV01000014.1:0-1265 GCF_001428245.1 Paenibacillus sp. Soil522 | reverse complement strand
ATGGTGTTGGGTTATTAGACCTTTCGACAAACCCATCATACAGAGGCGCTCCTTTTTTGACAAAGGCCAAATCTTAGGCCCTACAGGAATGTTTAGCTTAATTACAGTCAATTTAAAAATTGGGAATAAATTCATCTTTTATACTCAGCAATCCAGCACCGTAAATCACTTCAATTTCGTGTTCTTTACCCTTACTGTCCTCTATCACGAAAGTAAACCGATTTTTATAACGGACTGACATGTCGGAATTAAAAAAATTCTTATAATTGCGTATTATGTCATCAGCAACCCAATCTGGAACATCAACATCGTCGGGGTTTAAAAACCCAGCCAATTCGGTTGTGTTCCCCTCATCAATAAGGTCTAAATATTTAACAACCAGTTTCTCAGCATAAGGAAAATACTGTATATAAGGGTTGTGATAGACAATACCTCCATCTTCTTGATAACGAATGACTAACGAATTCTCTTCATGATTTCCCTTAAAATTCTTATCCACCAAAACGAATTCATACTGACCACCTTCAGGATACATTGCAGGTCCATCATTATTGATTTGTACTGATAGGGATTTCAGGTCAAAATTTGCATCGAAGCCTTCAATTATTGTATTTACTCCTTCAATATCTAGTCGAGAACGGGCAGACTTATTAAGTAATCTTAATAATTTATCTGAATCTTTTTCCTTAATAAGTTCTAGGAGCTCCTGGGCATCTTTTATCGCTTTCATTTCATCAGTGTCTGTATTCTCTTGGCTCGACGGGGAGTTTTCCTCTTTTGGTACTATGTTTTGTTCTGTTCCTGATGACGTCACTGTATTCATTTTTCCCTCAGTGTCACCATGGTTACTTGATACCATGTCAACAGTTCTTTGATTCGTACAGGCAGATAAGGTCAACATCAACAAAGCCCCGACGAAGACCACCCGAGATGAATTCGTCAATTATACCACTCCCTACATCCCTAAATTTTCTAAAGTTTCAACTAATGATGGATTCTGAGTTTCTCCATTTCAGAATACTCGCCCTTCTTTGACAAATAAACCTAAAAACTAAGACGCTAAAAATATACCGAATGTTACGTTAATCTGCCAGTTACTTTAATAAAAAGAGCAGGCTATCGTAGCTAGCGCCTGCTCAACAATGTGTTTTATTCAACTATCGTTTCCGTTAGCATTCCTGTAGAGCGTTAAATTTCCGCTTTGCAAAAAAACGAGCGCCTCGGTACGATGGAAGTACGCAACGGGTCATAGCCCTTAAAATTCC
>NZ_LMRV01000013.1 GCF_001428245.1 Paenibacillus sp. Soil522 | reverse complement strand
TTCTCTGGTGCGCTATACTGTTCTTTTGACATGAAAAAGCTCCCCTCACAGCAGCAGGTTTTATTATTTAACCTGTCTACTGTATGGGGAGCATATCAAAGTCTAACTTAGGCTGAGGGGCGGCCCTTTTTGTGCTTTTGAGCAGTGATCTATGGTACGAAAGTATACTTAAGGGTACCCTAACGGCTTATCCGGATTGTTTAAAAGTAGGGTGGATTGAACTAAGGTAGCATTCTCAGCTTATCCTTTCGTCACTGTAATGCTATACCGACGAGGGACGAAAGCAATGGGTCAAAGTTATACAATGAATTCAGAAAGTACATTGAGTAAGAAAACAGGAGAAAACATTACTTTATAGTGGATGGTGCTTAAATGCGAAAGAAGCGTTTTTCTAATAGGAAACAGAATAGAAAAAGGCTGATTCACGCAGCAGCCCTTATGTCGCTAACCATGATGATCCTAATACAAGTCCCTGGATCAACTTATGCTTTAATGACTTCCTCAGCTAAGAGTACAAGCAATTTTTCATCCGCTTTCGTGTTCCCAAAAACAGTGAACGAACTTGCGAATCTTGTGAAGACTCAGAATGCCACAGCCATTCATTTCCTTGAGTTAGTAAGAGAAGCTTATGTTCAATGTCAAAATGCAAACAATTCGAAAGTTGCCAGCCGGATCCTAAACGCTCTTGAACATAAAGCGGACGCCGTAGATGATGCTGCAAAAGCAGCTGCATTACTGCTGGCGGAACTATATCAATACAACAGTCAGGCAGAAAAGCAGCTAAAATCAGCTAGAGAAAACGGGATGGAAGACCTTGCTTCTTATGAAAAAGTTTTTAAATATGTTTCAGCAGCCTATCAAAATGGGAAAGGTAGCACAAAAAGCGCTCAAGATGCCTCTGCCCTGGCCGATCGGATTATTCAGGAAATAAGATTGCTAGTTGCCGCCATGATTACCGACGAACAGAGTAAGGATGACGAAGAGATCAAGCATAATGAGATAGAAAATGAGAAGAAGAGTGAGAAGATGAGTGAGGAGGAAGAGGATAAGAAAACAGAACAAGAATCTTACGGAAATAAACAAAGAAGTAACCAGCCTCAGAATGAAGGAACAAAACCGGTATCTGATGATACACAAGAAGTTCAGCAGCCAAGTGAAGAAACCAGCTCTGCTGCAGAATCTTCTCAAAGTGATGATATAGATCTAGATATTAGCAAATAAGGAGTGAATTTTATGAAGATCAAAACAATTATTAACGGGACAATCACCACCATCCTTGTAATAGCTTTGGTACTTGCACTATTTTTCGTCATAACATCAAAGTTAAATGGCGGTAAACCCAAAATTGCCGGATATGAGATTATGACTGTTCTTTCTGGATCTATGGAGCCAGGTATCCATACCGGCTCAATTATAGCCATCAAACCGGATATAGACAAAAACGGCTTGGCCGAGGGCGACGTGATTACGTACCGCTCATTAGAAAATCCGAATATGCTGATCACTCACCGGATACTAGAAGTTCAAAAATCCGGTAATGAAGTGCAATACTTGACCAAAGGCGATGCCAATGATGTAGAAGATCCTAAACCGATTCCAGCAAGCTACATTGTAGGTCAATATGCCGGATTTACCGTTCCATACTTTGGATTTATATCCGACTTTATGAAATCAAAAGTAGGCATTATCGCTTTGATGATTATCCCGGGACTCCTGCTTGTTCTAAGTCAAATCTACGGAATGTGGAAAATGATTTCAAGAATGGATGAGACACGGACACCCGAAGCAAATGACAAAACAGTGATTTCTTAATTTGTTGAATCCCTTTTCTTTATAAAAAGAGAAGGTTCAAAATATAAATCATTACTCAAGGAGGAAGTGAATTTATGGTGATCGGATTAAAGAAGAAGCTATTTTTGGCAATGGCAACAACTGCTTTGGGTGCAACTATGGTAGCAGGAGGCACTTCGGCTTTATTCACAGACACAGCGAGCAACACAGACAACACCTTCACAGCCGGTACTGTGGTTATCACTCTTGATAAAGCGGACATTGTAGAAAAATACTTCGATATTTCGAATATTGCTCCGGGCGATTCCGCCAGCAGCCCTGTAGTAGTAACTAACACAGGCACTTTGGAGCTTCGCTACGATATCATGAAAAGCTTGACTGGCGAATTAGCAGCTGCTGATCCAGACGGAGATGGAGCTACTTTGGGCGATAACAATCCGCTTACTGTCAAAGTTTATTCTGACGCGGCTATGACAGTAGAGGCGACTAACGATAACGTACTGGCGCCAGGCGCAGCACAAACTTTGTACGTTAAGTGGGCACTGCCTTTAGCTGCCGGCAACGGATATCAAGGAAAGAGCGCTATATTCTCCATCCAAGTGGATGCTGAACAAACAAAAAACAACTAATCTGAAATCATTCGTTTTATTAACTTAGATCGGGGTAGCTGTGAACGCTACCCCAGCTTTAGGAGGGCGCCGTGAATAAGAAAAAACTAGCAACGATGGCCTCAGTAAGTCTGCTAACGGTTTCTCTGGCCATTGGTGCGGGAACTTACGCAATATTTACGAGCAGTGCCCAAAATATAAACAACACCTTTGCATCAGGGATCATTAATTTAACTCAAGAGCGGAATATGGGAGACAGCATACCGGGTCCGATGTTTTACTCTTCATCATCTGATCCGTCAGGGAAATTCCCTTATGACAAGAGTAACCCATTGCAGCCTCCCGGCGGCGAATCCATAGGTGGTTGGGCACCCGGCGATACGGTTATACGCGCTATGAATATTTACAATAATGCATCGAATGCAATCGATGCAAAGGTGACAAAAGTAAAAGCCAACGTAAACACTAATGGTCTTCAACCGGGAAGTCCGGCCTATGAGCACTTCGTAGACAACATGAAGATTAAGATCCAATACCCGGCACAAAACAAAACCATTTATGACGGGTACTTGAGAGGCCTGTTGAATGGATATGTTAATATTCCTGCATTTGCGGTATATGCAAATGGCGGAGCGGCCAATATCACATTCACAGCTCAGCTGGATCTTGACACCGGCAACGTTATTCAAGGCCAAACCTTTGTGTTCGATTTCGAATTCTTCGCCGAACAGTTAAAAAATAATTAAATGAATTCAATATTTTAAACCATATTAGGAGGATTCATACATGACATTGCTAAAAAACAAAGTAATTTCCATGCTTCTTCTTACTGCTTTGGGAACATCCCTTGTGGCAGGAGGCACATCTGCCTTATTTACGGACACGGCTTCTAACACAAATAATACGTTTGCTGCCGGATCCGTACAAATTGAAACAGCAGCGACGCCCGTTTTTGCCGCAACCGATATTGTTTTCAATAACATGGCTCCTGGAGATGCCGGGACTAAAACAATTAGTGTAACAAACACAGGGTCTTTGGATGCATGGGTTCGCGTTAAACAAATCACAACATCAGGCGCTTTGTTTAGCGGTGCAACTCCTCTTACACTGAATAACTTTGAAGTTTACCAAATTCCTGCCGGACAGAGCAAGACTTATACAATCAACTATGCTTTCAAGAAGGCAGCAGATAATTCTTACCAAGGCGCAAACGGCATAGCTGATATTGAGTTTGAAGCTGTACAAGTGAAAAATAATGCTAACCCGTGGTCCATCGCAACAACAATTCCTGGTGGTTCAGTTATAACTGTAGGAACCGTTGAAGTTTCCTCCAGCTCCCAGAACCTTGTATTCGATGTTAGCAGCTTGTTCACTCCAGGTCTTCCAGGCGCATGGCCTGACTTGAACATCATCAGTCCAAATGGAGAAGCCTTCGGATATAACGGATCATTTGTAAATGGCGCTGGCGCACAAGTAAACACAAGCAACACTTCCTCCAGTAAAGTGTCATATACAGGATATGCATCTAATCCTGAGCAAATGACGTTTGAAAATCCAATTGAGGGTACTTGGACAATCCAAGTTAGAAACGCTGATTCCGGAACGACAACAGCAATCGTTAGCTCTAACCAGCAATTCCAGTAATGCACTGCAATACTTTGTTAAATACCCAAACACCGCGGATTATCCGCGGTGTTTGAGCATATAGACAATTAAACCATGGAGTGTTTAATCATGAAATATATAAAGAATATTCTCTTAAGCGCTGTATTGATGCTGTCTTTAATCTCGTTTTTGGCCAAGTATCTACCGGTAGGATCAACAACAGCCGATGCAGCTACCTATCAGGTGGATATTGCAACTCAACCGGCCAATGGATTTTTGCAAGCGTACAATATGGCTCCAGGGGATAAGGTAACCTCTATTATAAAGGTACAAAACAACGGTAATCTGGATTTCAATTACACGGTCAAATCTAATCAAGAAATCGGATCCACTGAACTGTATAATTTATTGCAGCTTGTTATAAGCGACAGCAAGGGAAAGCTTTATGAAGGCTACCTAAGTGAATTAAATGACCTTCCAATCGGTACGATCGCCAAAACAGATGAGCAAGTCATAACGTTTACAGCGATGTTGCCCATAGAAGCAGGAAACGATTATCAGGGTAAAGACACCAAAGCAGCTTTTGTTTTTAACGCCACAGGGCATAATGTACCGCTGGATGATTGCTTTGAACCTCCATTTAGCAATAATCAATTTACATTGCATCAAAAATCAACGGTTCCCATTAAATTTCACTTGCATGATCAGTCAGGAAAGATTGATGAGGTTGAGCGGCAAGGAGTCAGGCTTGAGGTTATCGGACCATCCGCAGACGGCGGAATCGTTACCTATGTATTTGCCATTCATAACGGTACACTAAAATTTGACAATAAACTAAGTGAGCCGCACTATTTAGCCCGTTTCTCTACTTTTGATTATCCTGTTGTAACGGGTGGAACCTATATAGCCAAAGTATATAATGGCGACACTTTATACTGCTCCAAAGAGTTTATGGTCTTGAAGAATGGAAACCGTTCCAACGCACCGTAAAAACCGCCAGCACTCAGAAATGGGTGACTGGTTTTTTTGCTTAACGGCCATACTCGTTGAGAAGAAAGTATCAACATATTAACAAAGAAGTTTAAATAATATTGACGTGTTCTTTATAAAGAACTAAAATTGAAGGCGAAATTAACTTCAATTGGCGCCAACACCGGTAAACTCGATAGCGTTTATTTTACCTTTGATCTCGGCAATGCAGCTGTTGATTCGGCAGAGCTGCCGCTTTCGAAGAAAATCCTTGATGCGCTTCATTCCGCTTCACTCGATAAAATCAAAGTGGAAGTCTATGGCTTGAACATTATTATTCCGGTTAAGCAATTCAACAATGATCTTGACCTTACCGTTAATAAACTGCCGGCACCAAGCGGTTTGAATCCGTTGACACCTGTCTTCGAATTCGGCGTGAAGACGGGCGGCGTACAGAAGAACAATTTCAGTGATCCGATTCACATCCAGTTCCCAGTGCCTTCCACGGCCAATCCGGATCTGGTTACCGTAGTAAGGCTCGAAGGCAATTCGTATACAGCAGTCGGCGGGGAGGTGCATGACGGATTCATCGAAGAGTCATTCCCTCACTTCTCGCCGTACACCGTCATTGAGAATAAATTGATATTCCGGGGTCTGGACAGCGTACGTCCTTGGGCAGGCAAGGCGATCGAGGCAATTGCGTCCAAAGGAATTACGGAAGGCATGGCGCCAGGCATCTTCGGTCCGAATGATCGCATTACGCGTGCCGAGTTCGCGAAGATGGTCGTTCGTGCTTTTAACCTGGAACTGAATGACGCGGTTGAGCAATTCGACGACGTCAAAGGCAATGAATGGTTCGCCCCTTATGCGCAAGTGGCTTTCCAAACAGGCATTATTAATGGCCGGGCGCCTGGTAAATTCGTACCGAATGCCCGTATTACGCGTGCGGAAATGGCGACGATGGTTACACGTGCATTGAAGGTGTCGAAAGGCGCGGTTGATGTGAAGGATGTGGGCTCAGAGCTTGCTAAGTTTAAGGATAGTTCCGGCGTTCATCCGTCGCTGCGTTCAGGCGTTGCTTTCGCTGCTAACCATGGACTCATTGTAGGGAACAAAGGGAAATTCCTGCCGAATGCTAATGCTTCTCGAGCTGAGGCAGCCGTTATTGTGTATCGTTCACTTGGTTTCACTGCTGAATAAAAAAAACAGCTTGATTTAAATAGCCGGACGGAGATTTTTTCTCCGTCCGGTCCTATTTCTTTTTCAGCTGATATTGAATGTTGATCATGTCCATTCTATTCAAAAAGCGAAGAGGTTGAGACAATGAAGAAATTTTGGAAAATAACAGGGATCACACTCGGTGTTCTCCTCTTGTTAATCGGCGGGGGGATAGCGTTCTTATATTGGAAGCTGACGTCAATAGAGTTAGGTGATATTAAGACTCGTCATACGGCAGAAGCCTCGTTGCAAATAGCGTCAGATGGACCAACCACTGTTCCTCCGTCTGGAGGCAAGGAAGCTGAGCTTCCCTCTGCCTTAGATGGCGCGGTAGGCAAAGCGGAGCAGATTGCGGGCAAGTCCATTAAGACACAGGATGCCGTCGATGCTGCAGCCATCTTGCTTCAGTCCGGTTTATCCATGAGAGAAATGTATATCCTGCTAGGTCAATCGACCGAGAAGCTGACGAATGAAGAGAAGCAGGCCATTCGCGATTTGCTGCTCAAGAAGCTGACCAAGGAAGAGATCGAGATGCTCCGTTCGATCACGGTTAACTACGGCAAAGGACTGATCATTCTCGATCCTGACTATCCGATTGAGCTCGTTGGTATTGAAGATCCGAAGGAGCGGGCACGGATGAAGAAGCAGCTGGAAGCTGAGGGGAAGCTTAAGGGACCGTCCTCATCCTCGAAACCAGCGGTATCACAATCCGAAAGCGGTTCCGATAAGGACAAAGCTTCGGAAACGACGGTTGCGGATAACAAACCAGCGCAAACGGAAACGGCCGGTACTGGCAAGGCGGCGGATGCGGACAAAGCACAATTCGCTGCGATTAAGGCCAAATATGAGTCTGAGCTGGCGTCTCATAAGGCAGCTTGCCTAGGAGAAGCGAATGCCCTGACAAGTGAGGTCGTGGCAGCAATCAAAGCGAGTAAGGATAAAGACGAGGAGACGGTTAACGCCAAGCAGCAGGCGCTTCTCGCGCAGATCACGAAGTCGGAATCCGCCTGTGATGCGAAATTCAGCTCCATAATGAGCAGCGCTCATGCGGAATTCAAGGATACAGGTATTTCATCAGCATCAATTGAGCAGGCCTGGCGCAGTCAATACGATAGCGTCAAATCGTCTATGCGCAGTCAAGCCATCAGCCGTATTAAGGGTGCTTTGAAAGCATAAGGAGGTTCATTGATGATTATTGTTCTTATATTTACCGGAATGATCGCAATCTTGTTATTCGCCGGTACTGGAGTTTCCTCTGCATCAGCTGCTGCCGGCAATGCCGCGAAGCCGGTCAAAGTGCAATCGGTTTCGGTCAGGCTGAATTTTAACGGCCGCAATCTTACACTGCCGGCAGGTCAATACGCATTTGCGCTTCAAGGGACGACGTATGTGCCGCTTCGGTTCATCGCATATGCCCTGCAGAATGTACAGTGGGATGCGAAGAATACATCCGTGGCAGTAAACGCGCCGAGCAGTCAGGAATTGACCTATCTGGGCGAGTATTTGGATAATTTGAAAATTATTGATCGTTTGTGTATCAGGATGTAGTAAGTAACATTAGTTCAACTTATAAAGCTATCACATTCGATTATTATTCGTTATAATAGTGGGTAGTTTACAACGATGTGATAACGGAGGAGTATGTTATGATTGGTGAACGCATTCAGATGCTGCGCAAGAGAAACGGTCTTTCCCTGACTGAGCTATCTCAAAGGGCAGGCATCGCAAAATCTTATCTGAGTTCAATAGAACGAGGACTCCAGCAAAATCCTTCGATTCAGTTTCTCGAAAAGGTAAGCGGAGTATTGAACGTTACGGTAGAAGAATTACTGAATAGCGATCAGTCTGGGCGCAAGTCTGATCATCTTGACCATGAATGGGCTGATTTAGTAAGAGAAGCTATGGCATCTGGCGTAAGCAAAGATCAATTCAAAGAATTTTTGGAATTTAATAAGTGGAAGATTAAGCGCGATTAGTTTTAGTATATTTACACCCCATGATTAATGCTACCCATTCCTTGTCCAAGTCCTGATTGTCTTCAGACTTTGCAAGCACCATTTCCCCATGTCCCCCATTCATATTGGGACGGTTGCACCACTGACTCCATGCGTTTAAGGTGCAGATACTAAACGCATTTCAATTAAAAGACTTGATCCGCCGGTGAAGAAAAAAAAGGAAAACGTGTCTTGACGTGTTCTTTATAAAGAATTATTATTATGTTAATGTTCTTTATAATAAACAAAGTAAACAGGTGCGCTAACAAATTTCGACGAAAAAAGAAGTGAAACTAGAACTAGAGCAATGCAAATTAAGGTAAAAAGAAAGGATCGGGTGTATTGCTAATGATACATAAAAACGAGTCAATTGACACAAACATTACGACCATTGATATACGTAAAGTGATGGAGCAGTTGGGTATTCCAGAGCACAAATGTCCACCCGATTTATTGAAAAAGAAAACCTAATTAAGTGAAATACGTTTCAGCTAGCTTATGTGGATGCGGACCGCAAGTACCTCAAAAGAGGAGAAAAACGGATAAATAACGGATTCAATGTCCGCTTACACCTAGCCATGGACATTGGATCCGTTTCGATTATAGTAATCAATATATTCGCTGGCATAAAAAATCCCCTCCGGTCTACAGTGTAAAATTCACCATATCATGAACTTTATACTGTCTACCATTTGAGGGGATAAAACCATACCTCCTAGTACAGCGGAGCGTTAGAATAGAGAAGTTAGGTTAATTTAACGATCTTTCGGCGCGTACAAATGCAATAAATCGGCGTGCTTCCTCCGGTGTCAGTTTCAGACCATCGACGGTGAGAGCGAATTTCTCAACGAGTTCTGTGTCGGACAATTCCAGTTCATCGACAAACTTTCGAATATCATGATCCATAACCATATTGGATTGCAAGGTCCGACCTACCAAGTAATCGATCGAAACCTGAAAAACATCAGCAATTTTCCCCAATGTATTTGTATCCGGTTCTCTCCGGTTTTTCTCATAATGAGATAAAGAAGCTCGTGAAATCCCTAAGATTGTAGCCAACTCATCTTGAGTCCAACCTTTTTGCTCACGAAACTCTGCAATACGTGTACCAATGTTCATGATGTCCCTCCTTAGTACCAATCAACTTGCAGACCTTTAATAAGTTTAAACTATTTTAGCTTTTCAGACTAGAGGTTTATTAAGTTAAAGTAATTAGTCCACTATGCTCAAAGGAGGTATGTATGTTTGCAAGGAAATGGGTGACTTTGCTTTTTTGTCTGGGCGTACTTATACCTGCAGGTTGGATCCTCTCTAACGATCGTGAGGAGCGTATCCCGCAGGGGAAGAATCAAATCATTTGGAGGCTAGGGCTGGAGAATAATTCGTCTATGGAACTTGGTTCGTATTCGAAGGTGCGAACCGAAGCTGTTGATGTACCGAACAATTGGAATAAGCGTAGCGACTGGAGCTTAATTTCAAAAGGACTAAAGGGCGATGTAAACCCGAACATGCAGGTATTTTTCGAGCTTTCGTCAGTACCTGAATACGGGGCGGAGCTCAGTTTTAAGGTAGTAAACGCACATAAGGCAGTGCCTCAAATGGGTGTATGGTCTAACGATACGATGGTCGGTCTGATTCAAATTGCCGGCGTCGGCGGTACTTCTAGTCCATATGCGGTTAATAAAAGCTATCAAGTATACATTCCAAAAGAATTTTTGCAAACTGGATTGAATGTTTTGAAGCTATCAACGGTACGCTGTATGTGGTGCTCGGAGGCGGAGGACCCTTTCCTTTGGTGGGAGTGGGATTTCGTAAAGTTGATAGAGCTGAGCTCCCCTGCCAATGAGCCGCTGCATGGACGGTATGTCAATATGGGCACATTAGTGGCCGAAGGCGACTTCGGTTATACCGAAAATGTCGTCAGGCATTTGCCAGCCGTCTTGAAATGGCTCGGCATTGCTTACAGCGGTAATATCATGCGTGCCTCCTTTTGGACTGATGTCGATTCCAGCCAGTGGCAGGAGACGGGTTTGAAGTATATGCAAACCTTAAGAGATTTGAATATGGGTATCGTGGCCGATCATCAAAATACAGCATTCGAGCTTACGGAAAACCAAATGCTGCCGGATGAGGTAAAGAGGAACTTGAATCAATTTTTTGATAAATATGGTTCATTGATTCAAT
This sequence comes from Paenibacillus sp. Soil522, assembly GCF_001428245.1. Taxonomy (GTDB): domain Bacteria; phylum Bacillota; class Bacilli; order Paenibacillales; family Paenibacillaceae; genus Pristimantibacillus. The sequence goes on along the minus strand of NZ_LMRV01000013.1, from coordinate 173,218 downwards.
ATTACGAAGTAGATAATGAGCCGGGTTTGTTCAACCGTTCGAAAGCGGTCAACATAGCCATTGCCGATTATGTGAATGCAAACAAGCCGAAGCATGTCAAAACCGTTGCCCCAGGTTGGGCATACTGGCCGACAGGAGGACAGCCGGACGGATGGGAACGGGATCCAAGTCAGCGCATGGAGGTTGAGCAAAAAACGCAGCTCACAAACGGACACAGCTACGGTCTTTCGTATGCCGATGACGAGGGGGGGAGCTTCATAGAAACCTTGAAAACACTAAATGTTGAACAAGATGGGTCTGCCAAAGAAATGCTCGTCACGGAAACGGGTACAAGCGATGCACATATAGATGATCCATCCTACGGCTCCAGTCAGCCTCACGCCTCGGTGTTTGATCGTATTTTGAGGGCGCATGTGGGATTTGCTGATTATTTTATGCAGCATGCTGCTTTTTTTCCTGAATATGGTTTGTTCACCAATAATTTCAATTGGTCCACTCATGATCCAGCGGATACGGCTATGTATCCTGGAATCAGTAAAGAGGATGCGCGGTTGAAAACATACCGACGTTTGGCGCTGGCTTATGCAACGCACGGCGTACCACTACCCTACCATTACTTGAATAAGTCGTCGATCGCGGGGAAAAAGGTATATTTTCGCGCGGTGAATACAGCTAAACTGCAGCAGCTTCCCGGATCTAAAGCTGTATCGGATAAAATATTGCTCAACTTCATTAATTTTGAGCCATCGGTTCAAACAATGAATGTACGAATCACAATGCCTGAAAAGGCATTTTATGAAGGAGAACGGATAGGGGCAGGGCAAACGTATGCGACAGCAAGTACATATGTGCAGAAGATATGGGCGCAAGCAACCCTGGACCTAAGTGTGACACTCGAACCAGGTGAGGCTGTTCAGTACATTTTAATTAAAAAGTAAGAATTGTTAATAAGATAAAGAACGCAGTATTCTATCCCCCTTGTAATAGAGAGATATTCTCTCTATTACAAGGGGGATTTTTTTAATGCTGACGAATCTATAGTTTTTATTGCCTAATCAATAATAGAATCGGGTGCATATTATACCAATGTAGTGGGAAATTCTGAAATTATATAAATAGAGACTTAGGTTTCTTAATTTCGACGTTAAAGGGGGAGTAAATGATGAATCCTATTAATCCGAATGCAAGTGAAAAAGCAATAGATTTATTGAATTACTTATATTCAATTTCTGGTTCAAAAACCTTAACAGGGATCCATAATTGGTTGGAAGTTCCAGATGGTTATGTGAACGAGATAAATAATTTATATGGTGATTACCCTGCTGTTGCCGGTTATGAAATGGGACCAATAGCGAACCAAACTGATGCCACGATTGCATCGCAGAGACAAAATGTGGTAAATTCAGCGATTACCTACCACCAAAATGGCGGCATTGTGACGATGATGTGGCATCAAAACTATCCGCTAACTGCTTATGCATGGGTAAATGTTCAGAGAAGCACGACCACTGATGCTGAGTTTAACAAAATATGTACGCCAGGCACGGCGGAGTACAACTGGCTTATCGGAGAGTATGATAAAGTCGCTGAATACTTGAAACAGTTAAAAGAGGCAAACGTTCCGGTATTGTGGCGACCTTATCATGAAATGAACGGTGGTTGGTTTTGGTGGGGAAAGAAACAAAACTTCAATCTTCTATGGGACATTATGTATGATCGTTTTACTAATACGCATGGACTAAACAATCTCTTATGGGTTTGGAATGCTAATGCTCCTAAAAGTGCAGATATTAATCCGTACTCCACCCATTTTGTCGGGACGAGCAAGTGTGACGTGCTGGGTACGGATTTGTACATGTTTGGAGATGAACCGTTTAAGCAGGAATATCATGATGGACTGGATGTCATTTCTGGCGGAAAGCCAATTGCGGTTACGGAAATAGGACAATTGTTTCCGATCACCACGTTCAACACTCAAGCAAAATGGACTTGGTTCATGGTATGGGGAAATTATCTATATGATTACAATACCCAATCCCAGCGAGACGCATTATTTACCACTACCGTTAGCAGAACGCTAAATCGAAGCGAAGTTGATATACCTGATTCTTCACCAACCCCAGATACTCAACCGCCGACAGTTCCGACGAATTTAGACGCTCCATTTAAAACGGCGACAACTGCTTACCTGACGTGGACTCCATCTACGGATAATATGGGTGTAGCCGGTTATGAAATCTATCAAAATGACACTACTTTTGTGGGAACAACAATAGAGACAAACCTCAGTGTTAACGGTTTAACCGCAAGTACAACGTACAGTTTCAAAGTAAGAGCCAGAGATGCGGCAGGGAACTTCTCAGCATTTAGTACAGTGTTACAATTGACAACAGATTCCGTAAATACAAGCTTTGTGCGAGGCATCAATTTTGCTGGATCGGCTGTCACGATAGAGGATCAAGAATGGTTGGCTGGAAATAATGCCAGTATCACTTATTCAAATAATGTTAAAACGTATATCAATTCACCAGCAATTACACCCGTTCCGGCTGTTGACAGTACCACTGCTGTTATGCTCAATTCGAATATTTATGCGTCGGGAACCGGCTTTACAGTATCCCAACCGCTACCAAACGGCAGCTATCAAATATTCCTTTGGTCACTTGAGAACTATCAGACTAACTTTCGATCCTTCCATGTTTTATTAGAAGGGATACAGGTTACATCGTCTCCGATCGGGGAACTTGCAGTAAATAATTGGGCAAAATATGGGCCTTATAGCGTCAATGTGACTGAAGGTGTATTGAACATGGAAATTGAAAGAGTGACGGGGGATCCAGGTATTACAGGGATGGAAATCTTTTCGTCAATTGCCACCGATACGCAAGCGCCTTCAATACCAACTAACTTATCTGCAGTACCCATATCATCAACATCCGTCAGTCTTTCTTGGTCGGCTTCTACAGATAATGTAGGAGTTACCGGCTATGATGTTTATAACGGTGGTGCTTTGGCGGGAACAACGGCAACGACCAGCTTCACTGTTACGGGACTAATCCCAGAAACAACCTACAGCTTTTATGTCAGAGCAAAAGATACTGCGGGTAATATTTCGGCAGGAAGCTCTGAAATCAACGTGACAACATTAAAGTGGAACAAGCTCATGATCATCGCTTCTGAATATGGGGCGACGCCTATTGAAGTTGTACCAAACTTTGACAGCACCAGTGCTTTTAATAATGCGCTTGCACAAGCAGTTGCCGATGGTGTTGAACTTTATATCCCGCCTGGGACCTATAGAACAACGGCGACAATTAATGCTGCCGGCAATAACGTTATGATTAGGGGGGCTGGCGGCACTGAAACTGTAATCAAACCGGATTCTTCAGCTTACGATGCAATCGTAATAGGTAAAAACAGCGCTTTTTCAAGCAGCGGGCACTTACGGGACCTCGCTGTCACAGGTCCAACGGCAAGACCGTCCAGTTTTACAGCAGGTATAAAGATTGACGAAATGCGTCAGTTCGAAATTAGTAACGTTACTGTTGATAATTATGATATAGGAATCGACTTCGTGAATAATTGCTTTGGGTCGATGACGAACAATATACGCACCGGATACGGGGTAAATGTCGGCTTAAACCTGCGCACAGGAACGCAAAGCGGCAATGATTTGGTGTTTATTAACAGCTGGCTATACGGGGAAATCGCAGCCGTCCATATTTCGAACGATTGCGGAGGATTCCAGTTTGTCGGCGGACAATTTTCGACTAACCTAAATTCGGGGACGACACCAAACGACGAACGCGGTGCAATGATCATGGGTAAAGATTATATTTCCGGTATCATGGGCGGTGCAGCTAACATACTTGTCCAGGGCATAGATTTCGAAGGGCTGCAATACGGTTGGGCCATTCGCTCTTACGATCAAGTAGGATTCATTATCAAAGGGTGTGGAATCCAGCCGTACGACGCTCCGGCGAATGGTTTTCTAAAAATGACGAACGCCAAGCAGTCCAAAGTAACGATAATTGCACAGCAGATTCGCGGACAATGGAGCGGTTCACAACTTATTTCTGTTAACGGACAGTTTGACGACTTCTCTATTCTCGAATTGAATGGGTGGATCGACGCTACGATAGCGGGAGCTTCCTTTGTTGGTTCTTCCATATTGACACAATCGCGTATAGGAATCGGGCAATCGATTTTCCGTGCTAACAACCACAATACAATGCTTTTGGGGAGCACTTTGCTTCAGGAGAGCGGAGCCGGCATTCTGCAGATTTCCTCTGATTGGGGTAATACTTGGAACACAATTTATCCAGCCAGTCTAATTTTAACTGCACCAAATGGAAAGAAGTATATGCTAGGGGTAACGAATAATGGCGCTTTAACAACAACTCGGATTTAGATATTCCATTTGGCTGAATATAGGAAATTAAGAACCGACACCGTAATTGACTATTTAATTGTAGTCGATCTCGGTGTCGGTTCTTGCATTTTCGGAAAGGAATTATTACTTGTCTCTGTTTTTTGAATGGATAGATACATTTTGTTTCAGAAAAATGCGAAAGTCGTTGACATGATGCAGTTTATATAGTAAATTACGGGGTATAGTGATACAATCCGTATCATAAAACTATTCTATAAAACGTAGATTGGGTGAAGCGTATGGAATTGAAGCAGCTGTTAGTTGTTTTAAAGCGCCGCTTGTGGGAGATAATCCTGCTGATTGTGGCAGCTAGTACGATAGCTTGGGGTGTGAGCGTCTACTTGCTCGAACCGGTCTATTCGGCTTCGGCTGAGCTGATCGTTAACAAGTCTTCCAACGACTCCGGCAAGGAAAATCTTAGTTATGATGCAGTGCGTACGAATATTCAGTTGATCGAAACCTATAAGGAAATTATGAAATCACGTGCGGTGCTTGAAGAAGTGGCTGCGATGCAACCTGATCTTGGGATGACGGCCAAGGAATTGGCCCAAGAAATAAAAGTCAGCTCCGTCAAAGATACGCAAGTGATGACCGTTACGATGAACGACAATTCCTATGATCGAGCTTCCAAAATCGTAAGTGCAGTTTCAAAGGTATTCAAATCCAAGATTTCAACCATTATGGAAGTTGATAACGTGACGATTCTGAACCTGCCGCAGGACGAAGATTCAGTTCCGGTGTTTCCTAGGACGAAGTTGATCGTAGCGGGAGCGATCATTCTGGCTGCTGTCATAGGGATAGGCATGGTGGCGTTACTTGAATGGCTGGATGATACGGTTAAAACTGAGAGGCAGCTGCGTGAACAACTCGGTTTGCAATTGCTTGGCTCGGTGACAGAAATGAAACGCAAGCCTGCCAGGACAGCTGTACCGATTCATGTTATGGAGAAAGCGGGGAAAGCCCATCATGCGGCACAAAACCAATAATCATGCTTTAATTGCGTACACAAGCCCTGCATCAGAGGTATCCGAGCAGTACAGAATCATTCAAACGAACTTATTCTATACGACGGTTGACCATCCAGTGAAGACGATCCTTGTCACCTCGACGGCTGATGGCGAAGGTAAGACAACCTTGTTGTGCAATCTTGGTATATCCTACGCGGAAATCGGTAAAAGAGTACTGCTAGTCGATGCCAACTTCCGGCGCCCTATGCTGCATCGGATTATGGGCGGCAAAAATGTTCAGGGTTTGGCGCAGGGGCTGATGAATCCCGCGCTGCTCCTACAGGCTGTCGTGGACACATCCATCCCAAATCTGAAGCTGTTGCCTTCGGGTATGGAAACGGCCAATCCGTCTAAACTGCTGTCTGCTGGTTTGGAACAGGCTCTGAAAGAGCTTTCCAAGCACTTCGATCTGGTACTGGTCGATTCTCCTTCGCTTGCTTCGGTATCCGACTCACAGGTCGCGGCGGCTTGCTGCGACGGAGTTGTATTGGTTGTGCGTTACGGCAGAATCAAGCAAGCTTCCGTACATAAAACGGTAGAAAAACTTAAACTGGTTAAAGCACGTATACTTGGCACCGTTATCTCGTTTCGTCCGCGGCATGAGCAGCGCTGACGCGGAAGAAGTCGGTAGGCAGATTCAAGAGAAAAGAAAAGTAAGCAAGGGTTAAAAAAATGGAGGTAAGCATCAAATGAGAGGAAGGCGTGTAGGAAGCGCAAATGGATTTCATAGGTCAACTGCTGTGTCTACGCTAGCAGCCTATGCTGCTGCTGCTATTGCGGTTGCCGGAGTGAGTGTGCTACTCCCCCCGGTGCAGACATTCGGTATCTCGCTGTTGTTGCTTTCCATACTACCCGCTCTACTGCTTGGCATTTGCGCTTCGCATTGGCAACTGCCTTACGTGACCGCAGTCTGGGCATTCATGCCCGAGGTACGTAGAGTGTACGATTGGCTTTTGGGAAGCTATTCACAAATACCGCTACTCAGCATTGCGCCGCTGTTGGCAACGTTGACGCTGGCCGTTCCGCTGCTGCGGCGTGAGCGTACCCAGCAACTCCCGAAGCTGGTTCGTATCGCGTTGATCATCTTCTTGGCAGCTTGCGCCTATGCGCTTGCCGTTGGTGTGAAGACGAATGTGACGGCAGCCATGTTCGATTTGGCCGGATACACGGTACCGCTGCTTGTCGTGCCGTACGCTCTGCTCAGCGGTGCTGGTGAACGCGAACGTAACGTTTGGATACGGGCTTATGCTACGATTGCTTCCATAGTAGCGGTCTACGGCATTGCGCAGTATTTGCTTGCGCCGGCCTGGGATGTATTCTGGATGCAGCATGTCGAGATGAACTCGATCGGACAGCCCGAGCCTCTGCACATCCGAGTATTTGCAACGCTTAATTCGCCGGGGCCTGCCGGAGGATTCCTTGCCGGCGCGTTAGTGCCGATGCTGCTTGAAAAACGGTGGCGCGGCGCGTTTGGTTGGATCGGTACAGCGGCAGTGGCACTATGCCTTGCGCTGACAATGGTGCGTGCTTCATGGATAGTCTGCGCCGCTGCAGTATTCTTCTACGCTGCTACGGATGCTCCTGGCAAGCGCTGGCGTACGCTCACCAGGCTTGGTGTTTGCGCAGTCATGCTGCTCGGCATCGTGTCGGTCATGCCCGGCGGCGATGCGCTGCTCGGGCGGTTCCAAAGCTTGGGCTCCCCATCCGAGGATCAATCGTTTAACGATCGTGTCGCATTCACTCTGACGCTCGTTCCCTATATGGCCGCGCATCCGTTCGGCTCCGGACTTGGCAGCGTCGGTATCGGCACGAAGCTTGATAACGACGGTTCGCTGGGCGCTTTCGGCGATTTCGACAACGGCTTCGGCGCCCTTGCGGTGACCTTCGGCCCTCTGTTCTTTCTCGCATTTGCGGGGAGTGTATGGCTGCTCGGCCGTGCAGCGCTGAACCGTCTCCGGGCGATTGGGGCAGAAGATCGAGGCGCCCGTCTCGCTCGTGCAGCTTTGCTCGGAGCAGGTATACAGCTTTTTTTTTCCAATGCGTATGTTGGGTTGAATGGATATTTGTTGTGGTTAAGTGTCGGAGCTGGACTAGCGGGTGCATGGCATGCAAGAGATGAAGAATTTGTCGCCGTTTCGACGCAAGGGAAGGATGGGAATGCCCCATGAATCAGGCGATAGTATGGTACGGATCGATTATCCGACTGATGAGGCGTAAAGACGGCGCGGCAAGCTCATTGCAAACGGCTGTGGTTTCTGTGTTGATTATTGCAGTTAATATGGCGACCGGTATCGTATGTGCGAGGTATTTGGGACCGGATGGCCGAGGGGATCAATTTGCGATGATTTTGTGGCAAGGATTCCTGGCTTCGATGCTCACAATCGGCCTTCCGTCCTCACTGCTGTATCAGACGAAAAAAAGTCCTCAGGACGCATCCGAACTGTACCGCACTTCGCTAGTCCTCTGTATGCTGCTCGGTATTACTGCCACGGCGATCGGTTGGCTCGGGATCCCGTTCTGGATGGGCGGGTATAAGCCTGAAGTCATACATTTCGCTCAATGGACGATGCTGCTGTCGCCACTAACACTTGTTCATCTTGTCAATCAGTCGGCACTACAGGCAAGAGGAGATTTTGTCGCTTACAACCGGCTTCGCTATATGCCACAAATCGTTACACTAGTGGTACTAGTGCTTCTGGTTCTGACGCATCAGTTAAATGTCTTTGGCTCGTCGCTTGCTTATATGCTGCCGGTATTTCCTCTGACCATATGGGCAGGGATCCGCATGCTGCGTAAGGATTCTGCCGCCGTTCGTACAGGTTTTTCCATAAAAAAAGCGACAACAGCCAGCAGATTGCTTCGTTACGGTATTGGAGCTTATGGGATCGATGTGATGGTCACGCTCTCCATGTATTTGGATCAAGTAATTGTCGTCGGATTACTGTCATCTAGCGAACTCGGATTGTACATTGTCGCACTCAGCTTAGCTCGAATGACAGGTATCATTCAGACTTCCATAGCCAACATACTGTTTCCGAAAGCGTCGGGGTTGCCGCGTGAAGAAGCGCTTGCGCTCACGGCTCGTGTGTTCCGCATTTCGCTATGGTTCACCTTGCTCGCGACCGCTTCGGCAGGTGCTGTCGCGCCATATGCGCTTAAACTGCTGTACGGCCCGTTGTACGAAGGCGGCATGGATGTATTTCGCATCGCCTTGGTAGAAGTGGTGCTCGGCGGCTCGGCGATGGTGTTGGCACAGGCTTTTATGGCGCTTGGCCATCCGGGAAAAGTTTCCGTACTGCAACTGCTCGGTCAAGGCTTGACGGTGCCGCTCCTATTCCTCCTCGTTCCCAGTCTTGGGCTTACGGGTGCGGGCTTAGCACTGGTTGTATCAGGCGCGGCAAAGTTTCTGTTCATGCTCGTACAATTTCCTCGGACCTTCCACATCCCGTTTCCATCGATATGGCTGCGTCGTGATGATGTACTATGGGTTCGAGATACGTTGATGAAGCGAGAGCCCACTATGCTCAGATAAGGAGAAAATCTGATGAATGAAACGAAATACAAGACTTGCAAAAGCATATCGGTCGTGATAATTGCCCAGGATGAAGAACGGCGAATCGTAGCGGCGATTCGGTCGTGCTTGCCTTTTGCTGATGAAATTATCGTAGTGGACGGCGGCAGCCGCGACGCTACGAGGGAGGTCGCTTCGGCACTTGGGTGCCGTATACTTCTGAACCCGTGGCCCGGTTACGCGAAGCAGCGTAATTTCGGAGCGGACGCCGCCAAGTATGACTGGGTGTTTTTCCTCGATACCGATGAATTTGTGGATGAGGCATTAGCAGCTTCTTTGCTCGAATGGAAAAGCGCGATCGATGACGGCGGGCATGCCTATGCCGTATATCGCAGAGGCAACTTCCTCGGCAAATGGCTCGAACGGGGGGAAACGATGACGCGCTTATATAATAGAAGAGTCGTGCGTATCCGTGACACTCTCGTACATGAAGAGCCAGATATTCCGCACAGGGGGGTACGTACTCTGGCGGGGGTATTATGGCACGATGGATTCCGTTCTATTGAAGACCACGTTATTCGCTTTAATAAATATACGGAACTGGAGGCGCGCAAAGCGTTCTACGAGAAAAAGCAAACGTTCCGCCTTCTCCCTTTGCTATGGCGTCCGCCAGCAAGATTTGTTCAACAATATGTGCTGCATGGGTTGTACCGCAAAGGGCTTGCGGGTTTGACAGTCGCTGTCATGTGGGTGTTCTACGAATATTTACGGCATATAAAATTGTATGAGCTGACGAGACAGCAGGAGAGTGTCAAACTCAGTGACCAGACTGCTAAAGAGGCCGAGGGGGAAACCACCCGCCAGCGCGACGCAAGTGTGGAAGTGGATGCGGCAGCCGTTTTGGGAAAGGAATGGTAGCGATGTGCAGAACAAGCTTAAACGTACTCGCCATTGGCGAGGGCTGGCCGTCTCAAGAGCCAGGCGGCCTTAACACTTATTTCCAGTCGGTATGCGGCGAATTGTCGTTGCGTCATCATATCGAGGCGTTAATTTGCGGAAGCGGCAGTCCGGAGGAAGCGAAGGTTTTTCCGGTGACAGCGGTAGCATCTCCGGAATCGGGCATGCTGCAGCGGCACAGCACGTTTCGAAGCAGTGCAAAAAACCTTCTTTCTGCAGGTGATGTGGATGTAGTTTATACACATTTTGCGCCGTATGCACTTGGCCCTGCGCTGGAGGCAAAAAAAAGAAATATTCCGCTTGTTATGAGCTTTCACGGGCCTTGGGCCGAGGAAATGCGCATCGGAGGGAGTGGAGCCGTGCTACGGATGAAGGCGCTTCTTGCGGATCGGATCGAACGTAAAGTATACGCTATGGCCGATAGGTTGATTGTCCTAAGCCGCAGCTTTCGAGATTTACTGCACAAGCAATATGGTGTCCCGCTTGATAAAATCAGGATCGTTCCAGGGGCTGTCGATATCGAACGCTTCCGACCGCCAGCGGATAAAGAAGTGGTTCGCCGGAAATTCGGGCTTACAGACCGGGTTGTCGTTCTTACGGTGAGACGGCTTGTGGAGCGGATGGGACTGCGGCAGCTCCTGGAAGCTTGGAGCGAGGTTGTGCAAACATCGCCTGAAGCGCTGCTCTTAATCGGCGGACGCGGTCCGCTGAAGGGCGAGCTGGAAACGCTGGTTAGCCGGCTTGGTCTAGAGAAGCACGTTACGCTGCTCGATTACGTGTCGGATGATCTTCTTCCGCTGTATTATCAGGCAGCAGACCTGTTTGTCGTACCGACGCAGGCGCTTGAGGGTTTTGGCCTTATCACGGTTGAAGCTCTGGCGAGCGGGCTTCCCGTAGCAGCAACGCCTGTCGGCGGTAACGTTGAAATTATTCAGCCGTTTCGTCCGGAGCTGCTGTTTGACGGGAAGGACGCAGGGGATATTGCAGCAGGCTTGATTCAACTTCTCAAACGACGTGATACTTGGCCCGATGCCAGGAGCTGCCGTTCTTATGCGGAATCGAGGTTTACGTGGGAACAAGTGGCCGGAGAAGTAGGCACCATTTTGACAGAAACAGTGAGGGAGAAGGGGGGAGGGGCAGCTTGAATGGCAAGCTTCGGATTGCGTATCTCGATCATACCGCGAAATGGAGCGGTGCAGAAGTAGCGCTGTTTCGTATGCTGGAAAATTTGCCCGCTTCGATCGATCCGCTTGTCGTACTTGCGGAGGAAGGAGATCTTGCTCAACGGTTACGTGAAATTGGTATCGACGTACGCATACTGCCGCTTGCTGAGAATGTGCGGGCCAGAAACCGTAATCGGGTCGATCTAAGGTTAATCACTGCGGCGGCGGGGGTGATACGATACGGATTCGCGCTTGCGAAACTGCTGAAGCGTGAGGGTGTCAATATCGTGCATGCGAATTCACTGAAAGCTGCGATCTATGGTGCAGTGGCGGCCAAGAAGGCCAGGCTCCCGTTAGTATGGCATGTGCATGATATTATTGCGCCGCCGTATCTGAAGCCGCCAATTGCTGCGGCAATTCGTCAACTGATTCGCCTGTTACCGGATGCGGTCGTCGCAAACTCGAAGGCGACATTGGCGGCGCTTAAACTGCCGGGTAGCGCCGATGACAATCGAGCGATGCGCCCTGTACGCGCTGTTGTATATCCCGCCTCCGCTGGGATGCTGCAGATGGAGGAAGCTGCGGCTGCTGCATGTTCACTGAACCTAGTACCGATGGAATCAGTTGTCGAGTCTGCTTTCGAGCCAGCCGAAGTTCAGCCGCCGCTGACGGTGTTGCTGGCCGGCCGGTTGGCTCACTGGAAGGGGCAGCATATTTTGCTGAAAACCGCGGAAATGTTGCTTGCCGATACACGAGTTCGTTTCTGGATTGCGGGAGGAGCGCTGTTTGGCGAGGAAGCCTACAAGGACAGCCTGCTGGAAACGATTCGTCGTAAGAAGCTGACGAATGTGACGCTGCTCGGTCATGTTGACCCTCTTGATGAGGTCATGCGCAATGCCGACTTGCTCATTCACACCTCGATTATGCCTGAGCCTTTCGGACAGGTGCTTGTAGAGGGGATGGCTGCCGGCTTGCCCGTTATCGCATCCGATGCGGGAGGTCCTAGGGAAATTGTGGAGCATGGCCGGACGGGGCTGCTCGTCCAGCCAGGAAATCCGGAGGCATTATGTAAGGCAATTGAGCGCATGCTGGATTGCCCAGGTGAACGTATCAGCATGAGTGAGCTGGGTCGCACCAGGGCGGCGCAATGTTTTCGCATAGAGAACAGCATTAAGGCTCTTGAAGGTATTTATTCGGATGTGCTCCTTCATCTGAAGCGGCACTCTATTGGGAAAAGGGATGGGAGCTATGAAAATTGCAATCGTTCATGATTATTTGATTCAGATGGGCGGCGCCGAGCGCGTAGTCGGCGTACTTCACGACATGTTCCCGGAGGCGCCAATTCTTACGACCGCAGTGGATTCAGTACGGCTTTTCGATTCGCTGCGTGACGCGGAAATCCGTACCTCGTGGATGCAGCAGGTACCGGGTATCACTACGAGATACAAGCAGATGCTGCCGCTCTATCCGATTGCGATCCGCGATCTGGATCTAACCGGCTTTGATGTGGTCATCTCGTCCTCCAGCGCTTTTGCCAAGGGCATCCAAATTCCAAAGAATACGTTTCATTTGTGTTACTGCCACAACCCTATGCGGTTTGCATGGGATTTTGAGCATTATATGCAGGGAATTGATATTACTTACACTATGAAAACGATGCTGCGCGCGTATACCGGCTATTTGAAACGTTGGGACCGCAAATCATCCACGCGTGTGCATCGCTTCGTTGCTAACTCTTCCGTAGTAAAGGGGCGAATTCAACGCTATTATAACCGCGATGCCCAGATTATTTTTCCACCGGTTGATACGAGTCGATTCACGCCTGCATCAGAGACAGAGGATTACTATTTAATAGTATCCAGGCTTGTTTCGTATAAACGAATCGATCTGGCAGTCGAAGCCTTCAACAAGTTGGGCATTCCACTCTACATCGTTGGAGAAGGGCCGGATTCCGCTCGATTGCATAGTATGGCGAACTCGAATGTCAAATTTCTCGGAAGGCTGAATGATAAGGAAGTTAGCAGTTTGATGGCACGCTGCAAGGCACTCGTCATGCCAGGAGAGGAAGATTTCGGCATTACGCCGATTGAAGCGAACGCTTCGGGGCGGCCTGTCATTGCTTTTCGGGCGGGCGGGGCACTGGATACGATCAAACCGCATATAAACGGGTTATTCTTTAACCGTCAGAAACCGGACGACTTGGTTGCCTCAGTAAGGGAAGCGGAAGCCTTCGAGTGGAAGCCTGATAAAATCGCCGCTTCCGCCAAAAGATATGATACGTCCGCTTTTCAGGCGAAGCTGTCCAACTATTTGTATAAATCGATCCTGCAATATTCGAATGAGAGCGGTCAAGGTATTATTGATTTGCGCTACGTATAAGTTGGAAACGAGAGGAGAAGCACGAGGTTATGGAGTCATTTGTACAGGATTTGAAAGCCAACAATTGGCGGGATCCACTGACGATGGGGCCATTGACTGTCTACCGCTTTGGTCATTGGGTATTATACCGCTTTCGTTTTCCTATCGTACGAATCGTGCTGTGGATATTATATCGGCTGCTCGACCTGTTTGTTGTCCGAATCGTGTGCCGGGCGCAAATACCGGCCCAATGTCAGATCGGGCCTGGGCTTCATCTGCCGCATGGAGCGAATACGATCGTGATTCATAAGGATGCGGTGATTGGTTCACATGTGACACTATTTCACGAGGTGACGATAGGCGGTCGGAATCATCTGGGCACGCCGGTAATCGGCAATCATGTATTCATCGGAGCCGGTGCCAAAATATTAGGCCCGGTTCAGATCGGAGAAGGCGCCAATATCGGAGCGAATGCAGTTGTCATCCGTGATGTGCCCGCAAGGGCGACAGCGGTCGGAGTGCCGGCGCAAAACAAGATCCCTAGCAATGTCGTTCCTATAATGCATCATTATTTCAATGAATAAGGAGAGGAGCAATCATGAAATATGGAGATCGCATTTCATTACTGCGGGAGCAAAAGAAGCTGACACAGGGCGAAATGGCGGAAATAACTGGAATTTCCAGGGCGGCATTATCACATTATGAGAACAACCGTCGACAGCCGGATTACGAAACACTTAAAATTATTGCCGATTTTTTCAAAGTAACAATTGATTATTTAATGTGGGGAGCCGAAGGCAAATCTGCATGGGGACCGGAGACTAACATTAAAACATGCATTAATCATATGACATCGGAGAAAAAGAAATCGCGCTGGGAAGGCTATCATATTACACATTTCCAGCTCAGTGTGATCCCAAGCCGACTGCTGTAGAAGAATGTTTACAACATTTTCGGAAATGGATGGATTCCATTATGCATATCATGCAAACCATGATCGGTGAGCATCAAATTGTCATTCGAACCGCATCGGAAAATATTCGAAGATGGATACTCGGAACGTATGATATCCGAGGGCATCCGTTTGAAGCACATCAAGATGGGCAAGGTGATTTGAGCGTGCTTATTGAGGATGGCTACGGAGAACCATTTAAGAACTTCGACGTCCAGGTTAAAACGGCCAATGGTTTCGTCCAGTACTGCCGATCCGACTACTTCATTCATTTTAAACGCGGATATAGGTTTGCGGAGGTGAAAGTTTACGACCAATTCGCATTCAATCACGCACTCTTGAACCTATATAATTCGTTTATTATCTTTCATGAATGGGGGGTACTGCTGCACGCTTCATGCGTGGTGGAGGGCGGGAAGGCTTATGCATTTGCAAGTTCTTCCCTTGCGGGGAAGTTGGCGGTGACTAGATTATCGGCGCAACGTCTCATATTGGCGGACGAAATAACGCTGATACGGATCGGACCTGATGGGAGTCGTGTGTTCGATTCACCGTTCCGAAGCGACATCAAGTCGCACTTTCACCGCAGAAGCTACGATCTTGAAGGAATTTATTTACTTCAACAATCGGAGCAAACCAAGCAGATTTTGCTGCATAAACCGGATGGCTTGCTGCATGTATTGAATCATCTGTATTTCTGGTCTGACGATCAAACAGAGACGAATAAGGTATTGACAATGGGCAAGAGGCTAGTGGAGCAGTGCAAGATATCCCGACTTTTTTTTCAAGAGAACAATAAATATTGGGAGAAAATCGTATGGTAGCCAAATACAAGCAAAGTCATGGAGTAGAAGCGATCGAGGTAGAGGGCGAGTGGATTATCGTCCATACAAAGAACCATACAGTGACAAAGCTGAACGAAACGGCAGGGTACATTTGGTCGCTGCTTAAACAAGAATTAACTATGGAGGACTTGATGAAGTGGCTTCATAGCGAGCATTCGGCTTTTGAATCGGTCATGAAGAACGATGTGGAAAGATGTGTTGAAAATTTGCAGAGTATAGGATTAATCGAATGCAATGAAATTAGCGTAGAAAAGCATGATATTATAGATACAATTTGTATCATACAATAATGAAAAACAGATTTAAAGCAATGCACTCAAGAAGAGGAAGGAGACAGCCGATGGAACTGCTCGACTATATGAAATTACTTCGGAAGCGGGCATGGTTAATTACGGTGATCGTTCTTGTTTGCAGTACGGCAGCAGGCGGACTCGGTAAGCTGCTGTTTCACCCTGAATATGAGGCAAGCACGAAATTGATCATTAATAAAGTAACAGAAGAGGCAGGCATGCAGCGTATCGATATGGATGCGGTCACGGCGAACATCATGCTGATTGGCTCGTATAAGGAAATTATGGTATCGCCCGCGATTATGGAGCAAGTGGAGAGAGAGCATCCAGAACTGCACGTAACAGCTGTACAGCTTGGTGATCGGATTAAGGTGACCTCAGCAAACAATTCACAGGTCATGACGATCTCGGTACGCGACCGCTCCTACCAACAAGCGGCTGACATTGTCAACAGCACAGCTGAGGTGTTCGAAAAGCAGATTCGTGAACTGATGCATGTGGACAATGTAAGTGTGATTCACAAAGCGGAGATGGATAACCGTCCTGCGCCAATTCAGACGAATTGGGCGATGGTTGTAGCTGGAGCTTTCTTCATATCGCTGATTCTTGGTATGGCTGTGGCACTGCTTATGGAGCATTTAGATGATAAAATCCGCTCTGAGCGAGAAATCGAACGATTGCTAGGCATTCCGGCACTAGGTGTCATTGGACGGATCAAACGCGATGCATTGAAGCAGATAGCTTCACCAACGCAAAGAAAGGTAGATGAACAATCTTATGTCGAAGCTAGCCGTTAAAACGTTTCTGTTCACGCACCTTAGTCCCATGTCGCAAATTGCTGAAACGTACCGATCGCTGCGCAACAATATCGAGTATTCAACAGCCTCCCAAGATGTGAAGACGATTCTGGTCACAAGCGCTTCTCCCCGAGAAGGGAAAACCGTTACTGCTATTAATTTAGCTACTGCTTATGCGTTAGCCGGCAAGAAGACGCTACTCGTCGATGGCAATTTGCGGCATCCGATGCTGCATCATATATTCGATCTGCAAAATCGAATTGGATTCGCGAATTTGCTGACTGACAATTATGAAATCGTCGATGTAATCCGAGATACGAATGTGAATGGGATCAGTCTCATCTCTGCTGGCTTTTCAGAGCGCTGCCCGTCTGATGTGCTGACATCAGCGCATCTGGGGATGGTGATGAACAAGCTGCGTGCTATTTACGATATCGTTATTGTGGATGCGCCTGCCGTATTCGGCGTGACCGACGCCCACCTTTTGGCGACGCACTGTGACGGTACACTGCTGGTGATAGATTCCGGTAATGTGTCGCAGGAAACGGCACTTGAGGCTAAAGCTGTGTTCGATAAAATGGGTGTGCGCTTAATCGGTGCTGTGCTCAACAACGACCGTTCCGTATCGACGAAGAAAAGTATTTATTAAAGAATGAAAGAAGCCATTCCTAAAAAGGCATGGCGGTTCGAGTTTGCATTGGAATGACGCTGGTTGATTTGATTCTGGATGTAAAAAATTAATAAATTTTCAAGGAACCACTTGACCTAGATACATTATGTATCATAAAATCGTGAGTATTACGATACAAAATGTATCCATAACAGTTTCGAAGAGTCATTAAAGGAGCTTGAAACGATGATTGGATGGAATTGGGATCGCGTATTCCGAAGCCGTATTTGGTTGATTGTGTTGCTCACAGCCGTCTCTGTGGTAACTACGTTAACGGTCGCTCAGTATCGTTTCAAGCCTGTTTATGAGGCGAAAGCGATGCTGATGCTGGTGAACAAAAAAACGCCGGTTTCGCTCGGTGAACAGCAGTTGACCTGGGATGCACTCACGACGAATATAAGGCTTGGTGCCACTTATCGGGATATATTAACCTCTCCTGCTATTTTGGGTGAAGCCGTTAAGAAATATCCTGAATGGGCGATTGACGCAAATGAATTAAGCCGCAGGGTGAAGGTGGAATCATTGGAAGGACTTCCGTTCCTGTCGCTTTCGCTGCAAGACGATTCGTATGAGAAGGCTGCCGGCATCGTGAATGGCATCGCACGGTTGTTTACGGTTCGGATCTACGATTTGATGAAAATCGATAACGTAGAAGTGCTGTATTTGGCTCAACCGTTGGCCGAACCAACACCGGTTTCTCCGAGTCTGGAGATACGCTTGATCGTTTCTTGTTTGGCTTCAATTGTGGTTGGGACGGCGGCAACGATCGCGATCCGTATGTTAGATCGAAGCATTCGCAGCGTAAAGCAGACGGAGCGGGAGCTCCATCTCCCAGTCTTGGCAGCAACGGCGGTCATCAGTAAGCGAGACTTACGCAAGGTGACCTTCCCTCGAGGCAGCAGATTGCGGCAGTTTGCCAAGTGAAACGCATTGCCGCAAACGCAATCGGGAGTTTGCTTACAAAATCACCGATAAGAGGTGTTTAACTGTGAATGAAACTAATCGAAGAAATGATGCGGAATTATTGTCGCAAGGAAATTCACTTTTGGTCGGCGTTCGAGTCGCTGCTCAACCGGATGAAACGGGGTATTTGAGAATGAAACGGCTGATCGATCTCGTGCTTTCGCTGGGGGGATTGATCATGCTGCTTCCCGTACTGACACTTATCGCCTTGCTCATTAAGATTGAAAATCCGCGAGGGCCGATCTTTTTTAGACAAACGCGCATCGGTAAGGATGAGAAGCCGTTTACAATGTATAAGTTCCGTTCCATGGTAACGGATGCCGAGAAGCTGCTCGATAGCCTTTTGAATCAGAATGAAATCCAAGGTGCCATGTTTAAAATGAAAAACGATCCGCGCATTACCAAAGTAGGCAAATGGATCCGCAAAACGAGTTTTGATGAAATGCCACAATTGTTAAACGTTTTGAAAGGAGAAATGAGCCTGGTCGGCCCGAGACCGCCGCTTCCAAATGAAGTAGCCGAATATACGGCTTACGATAAGCTGAGACTGATCGTCGTCCCTGGTTGTACAGGTTTATGGCAGGTAAGCGGAAGAAACCATGTCGGCTTCAAAGAGATGGTGGAGCTAGACTTGATATACATACGCAAACACAGTCTATGGTTCGATCTGAAAATTCTATTCCGCACCATTGGTGTGATGGTCGGGTCCAAAGGGGCGTTCTAGTCATGCTGAAACAATTATCTATTGTTATTTGCACGTATAATCGTGCCCCTCTGCTGGAGAGAACACTGCTTGCTCTACGGGAACTTAAACGGATTGAGGAAGCAGAGGTAATCGTCGTGGATAACAACTCGTCCGATGACACTGCTGTGGTCGTTCGCTCCTGTATCGAAAGATGTCGTGGACAATTGGATATCCAGTATGTGCTTGAACGTAAGCAGGGGTTGTCAGCTGCCCGCAATACGGGAATCAAGGCGGCCTGCTCCGGTATTATCGCTTTTCTGGATGACGACGCAATTCCGGTACACGGCTGGATCCATGCGATTTTGGAAGCTTTTGAACAGGATCCTCGTACGGCCGCCGTCGGTGGTATCGTGTATCCGAATTTCGAAACAGAACGCCCGTCCTGGCTAATTAAACCGCTGGAGCTGCCTTATACTATCGTCAATCTCGGAAGCGAGGTAAGGCCCTATCCTAAGAAGCTGTATCCAGTTGGAGCCAACATGGCGTTTCGTAGCACTGTGTTCGAGCGGTTTTCATTTCCGGAGGAACTGGGGCGCAAAGGCGAGTCGTTGACGTCCGGTGAGGAAAGTTGGCTGTTCGATCGGTTGAAGAAGCAGCGGATGTTGATTACTTACTTGCCGAGCATGACCGTGCATCATTTTATTTCTCGAGAGCGGTTGACGAAAGAATGGATTGCCAAGAGGTATTATTATCAGGGCTTATCCTATGCGTTTGCAAGTCGGACTACAGCTGCCAAGCTAAAATTGGTTCTGTTAACCTGCATGAAGGCTGTCTACGTTTTTGGCGAGTTGTTACTCTCGCGTAGCGAGGGGAGTCGGTTGCTCGTACAGTGCAGACGTGAAAGCATTCGGGGCACGTTCAGCAACTTGAAATTTATTAACAGGAGTTAATTATATGGGAAAAAGAACGTTTGCGTGGAACGGGGGGATGCCACTGCCGCTGCTTCTTTCTTGTCTCGTGCTCTTGGGGCTGACAATTGGATTTGCATCAGCCGCACAACCGCTGCTGGTTGGGATCGGCATTCTCGGTATTATCGCCGTTTTGGCAGCGGTGGCGAAGCCGAGTCACACAGCGGATTTCATACTGCTTTCAGCGGCGCCTTCCATTCAATATATTGTCCATTTGAATGTAGGTGGTCTTGATCTGCTATCTTTCTACAAATTTGCCATTCTGCTGCTGACGATACCGGCCATGCTCGTTTATGGTATTCGCATGAAGCTCGTTTATCCGATCGTGGCATTGGGACTTATGGTCATCATTACGTACACAGGATCGTTTTGGCCTGATAATTTGGAGCGAATGGCGCCGATTAAAGCATTCATAGGTCTCGTAATTCCTTTTGTATACTTGTTGATCAGGTGGAAATCTTCCTCGGCGGAGCGGCAAATCGTGTTGCTTCCCATGCTTGCTCCAATATCGATTGCGCTTGGATCGCTGCTGCATGCAGCAGGCGTACACCAGTTCTATGTGATTGAATTTACAGGCGCCTTCCGGGTACAGGGGGCAAACATCCCACCTCACCTCGCTATGCTGGCGTTTCTCGGCTTTTTGATCTCTTTAATTGAAATCAAGCGGAACCCCACGCGGTATAAATACTTTTACATGATGGCTGGCCTGAACTTTTTCATTTTGTTAGCTACGGGAACTCGGGGACCGCTGATTGCTTCCATTGTGGTTGTTCTATATTACTTATACGACTTGATCAAACAATATTTTCGCGGGAAAGTACTGTTGATTATCCCTCTAGCCGCATTCCTCGTTGTGGCGATCGCAGCAGGATACATGCAGTACGACAATTTGAAGAAACGTTCGCTCGAGAGGACCGATGCCTCAGGCATCGATTTATCTGGCCGGGCGGAGGCGTGGGAATTTTTTCTCAAGGGTGCTGAGAAATCACCGGTGTTCGGACGTGGCCTCGGCTCCTCTATAGTCGCCAATGACGGATCCATCTATGAAGGGTTTGTCGTTCCCCACAACGAGTATATCCGCTTTTATTACGACAGCGGTATCGTTGGAGCATCCCTTCTGTTCCTTGCTCTGTTGGTGGTTTTCGTCTCTGTTTTCAAGGTGCTTCCCCGGGGCGTTAAGCCTTATTATGCAGGACTTATAATTGGCTTTTTCGTGTATTCCTTCTCGGATAATACGCTTTCGACGATTCAAATGATTTTTCCGTTTTGCTGGTATGTCAACAACCTGGATATTCTGCACAGTTCTTCTGAGGGATCCACCAAATCTATTACCCAAAAAGAAGTGATTCTATGACCCAGAAAGCACAATTGATATCTAAAATCGAAATGTTCGGCGTTTCCTTTGATAATTACGATTTTGATGATCTGCTCTTGTTTCTGGATCGGTCCATTAGCGAGCGGCGTCCAGCTTATTTGCTAACCTGCAATGTTGATCATCTCGTGAAACTACAACAGGATGACGAGTTCCGTCGTATTTATACGAAGGCGGATGCGGTAGTTGCGGACGGAATGCCCGTTTTATGGGCTTCAAAGCTTCTGCGTAGACCATTGAAGCACAAGGTATCTGGGTCCGATCTATTTGATCGTCTCGGCAAACAATTAGCCGAGAGACAATACCGCTTGTTCTTCCTTGGCGCATCGGATGGAATTGCAGCGGAAGCCGCTCGCAGGCTAAGGGAACGCTATCCAATGATTCGTATAGTCGGCTGCTACTCGCCTTCATACGGTTTCGAGTCGAACGAGTTGGAAAACGTGCATATTGTGAACATACTGCGAGAAGCGGCCCCCGATATTTTATTTGTCGGAGTCGGCGCGCCTAAGCAAGAGAAATGGATTTATAAGTATTACCAGTCATACCGGATTCCTATCTCCATTGGGGTTGGCGCCACTTTTGATTTTTTGTCCGGCAACGTGAAGCGGGCGCCTAGGTTGCTTCAGCGTGTCGGGCTAGAATGGTTCTGGCGGTTATGTCAGGAACCAAGAAGGTTGTGGAGAAGGTATTTGGTTGAAGATATGCTGTTCGTAAAAATGCTCTTATTGGAATTGGCCAAAAGGAAAGGTGGAGGATCAAATGTTTAACGAGTCAATGGAATTCGTCCAGCGTGATTCGGACTCCAAACCGCTCATATCCGTCATCGTCCCGGTATATAACGGTGAGAAGTATATTGAAGAGACAGTATGCAGCGTGTTGAAACAGGATTACGATAACATCGAGTTGATCGTCATTATCGACGGTACGAAAGACCGCACTTCCGACATACTGAATCCTTACGTAGAGCAAGGAAGGCTGAAAGTGCTCGAGCAGGAGAATATGGGCGCTTCAGCGACACGCAATAAAGGAATGAAGCTCGCTAAAGGCGATTATGTGCTTATGCTCGATCAAGACGATCTGATTGAGCCGACGCTGCTCAGCAAGGCGCTTCAGCTCGCTCAAGCTGCGAAAAGCAGCGGGGTGGTCGTCAACGGGCAGCTGATCGATTCGCATGGAGCCGTTATCAGGCGAATGTACCGATTCCGAAAGCCGACGCTCAAGCTTAAGGATATGCTTTGCAAAAATCAGATTTACACCACGTCGCAGGTGCTGTTCGACCGCCAGAAGGTTCTTCTGCTCGGCGGACTGGATGCACAAAATGCAGGCATCGCAGACGATTGGGACTTGATGCTGCGTCTCGTTCTCTCAGGCGGGAAGCTGGATTTTCTGGATGAAATGCTAATGTCCTACCGTATTCATGATAGCAACGCCTCACGTAATTTAGACCGAATGCTGACCTGCGAATTGAATGTTCTGGACGGTAAACAGGGCAGGGTTAGCGACGGCCAAATCCATAAGATGAAAAGCTACCGGTATTTATATCACGCTTTTCGCTTGGCAGGAGCGAAGTCTGAGCTGGCGCTTACAAAAAAGTCACTCGGCAATGCGCTTGTACACAATCGTAGCTTACTGCTGCAGCCTCGGTTCTACGCATTTGCTTGCTATATCTTCTATCAAGGGATGAGAAGTTCAAAAACTTTGAAATAGGGATGATGACTATATGATCCAGGTAACGAAAACCTATCTACCCGATATCAAGAAATATATGTCCTATGTTGAGAAGATCTATGAATCAGGAAGGCTGACGAATGGTGGACAATTTGTCGAAGAGCTCCAGTCTAGGCTTGCGGCATATTTGGGAGTTAAGAATCTGCTGCTCATGACCAATGGTACGCTTGCGCTGCAAATTGCTTATCGGGTGCTGGGGCTCAAGGGGGATGTTCTGACAACTCCATTTTCGTTTGTAGCAACTACTAGCTCACTAGTGTGGGAAGGATTAAATCCGGTGTTTGCGGATATCGATCCGGAGACGATGAACATTGATCCGAAACAGCTTGAGGAGCGCATCACGCAGAATACAACCGCGATCGTCGTGACACACGTATTCGGCAATCCATGCGAATTGGACGAAATTAACCGGATCGCGAGGAAGTACGGCCTGCGGGTTATTTATGATGCGGCGCATGCCTTCGACGTAAAGTATGGGAATCAGAGCGTCTTGAACTTCGGAGACGTTTCGATGGTTTCCTTTCACAGCACGAAGCTATTTCACTCCATAGAAGGAGGAGCGCTTGTCTTTAGAGACGACGCCATGTACGAGCGGGCGAAAAGGGTGATTAATTTTGGCATCGATGACTCACAGAACATTCAAGAGCTGGGCATTAATGCCAAAATGAATGAATTTCAAGCAGCGATGGGGCTGTGTGTACTCGACGAAATAGAAACCATTAAAGCAAGCCGGGCTTTGCGCTACCGCAAGTACGTCCAAAGCCTGAGACACATCGCCGGTGTATTCCTTCAGAAGTGGAATAAGAACAGCTCGCAGAATTATAACTATTTTCCAATCGTTTTCGAATTGGAGGAGACAATGCTTCGTGTACTTGAGCAGCTTAATGCTCTGCAGATTTATCCAAGACGCTATTTCTATCCGTCTCTCGATTTGATTCCTTACGCGCAGGGTGATAGGCCGATGCCGATATCCCGCGATATTGCCGGACGCATACTGTGTTTACCTCTTTATCATTCACTGGAAAAGAGCACACAGGATATTATTATTCAAACAGTAAGAGAACAGGCTTTATCTATTAAAAGGGCGGTTTATTAATTCGCCGGGAGGAGTGGGGAAAATGAAAGGGATCATTCTGGCAGGCGGCACGGGCTCAAGGCTTTATCCGCTCACAAAGGTTACGAATAAGCATCTGCTACCGGTTGGTAAATATCCGATGATTTATCATGCGATTTACAAGCTGAAAGAGGCTGGCATTACAAATATTTTGATTGTCACCGGGCGTGAACATATGGGGAGTGTCGTTAATTTGCTCGGCAGCGGCTCTGAATTTGAGGTCACTTTCTCCTACAAGGTGCAGGATGAAGCCGGAGGAATCGCACAGGCACTTGGACTTGCGGAAACATTCGTCGGCGATGATCTGTGTACGGTCATTCTGGGTGATAATATATTTTTTGACAACATCACTCCGTATGTCGCTTCCTTCAATGGTGGCGCCAAAATATTACTCAAGCAAGTAGAGGATCCAGAACGCTACGGCGTAGCGGAGATGCAGGGTAAAATCATTGTTTCGATTGAAGAGAAGCCCAAAATACCTAAAAGCAGCTATGCGGTGACGGGTGTTTACATGTTCGATTCCCGGGTTTTCGAAATTATCCGAACGCTGAAGCCGTCGGGTCGCGGTGAGTTGGAAATTACCGATGTGAATAATGCTTACCTCCTGCAAAAGCAGCTGCAGTTCGATGTACTGGACGGCTGGTGGACAGATGCCGGCACGCACGAATCACTTTCGTATGTGAACGATTTACTGCGCAGTCACGCTTACGACTTGGCATTTGACAAGAGACTTTTAATAGCAAAATGATCAGCAGCAGTTTTTATCTTTGAATCGCCTGAAACGATAAATTGCGCTCAAGCGCATTAGAGAGAGGTTGAAGAGGTGTGGATATGAAACTGCTTGTAACGGGAGGGGCCGGCTTTATCGGCAGCAATTTTATTCGGTATATGTTGACACGCTATCCGAAATATCAGATCGTGAATCTGGATTTGCTCACATACGCCGGAAACTTGGCCAGCTTGGCCGATGTGGAAGTGGATCCGCGATATACCTTTGTTCAAGGCGATATAGGCAACCTTGAACTCGTCTCGAAAGTGATTGATGAACACAGGATAGACACAATCGTCAATTTTGCTGCAGAATCTCATGTGGACCGTTCCCTCAGGGATCCGAGCGTATTTGTTCGGACAAATGTGCTGGGTACACAGTTACTGTTGGAAGCGGCGAAGAACGGAGGTATCCGCAGGTTCATTCAAGTATCGACTGATGAAGTATACGGATCGCTTGGGCCGGAAGGCTATTTCACTGAAACGTCGCTGATTGCGCCCAATAGCCCTTATGCAGCCTCTAAGGCGGGGGCTGATATGCTAGTGCGTTCCTATCATGAGACGTTCGGACTCTCTGTTAATATTACCCGCTGCTCCAACAATTACGGTCCATATCAATTCCCCGAAAAGCTAATTCCACATATGATCACGAACGCGCTCGACGGAATTCCGCTGCCGGTATACGGCGACGGCTTGAACGTCCGTGATTGGCTGCATGTGACCGATCATGCTTCAGCGATCGATGCCGTCCTGCATCGCGGACGCGATGGCGAGGTGTATAACATTGGCGGAAATAACGAACAGAAGAATATAGACATCGTGAAAGCGATCCTGAAGCAGCTCGATAAGGACGAATCGTTGATCCGCTATGTCGAAGACCGACTCGGTCACGATCGCCGCTATGCGATCGATCCGAGCAAAATCGAGATGGAACTCGGTTGGCGGCCTGAGATAACGTTTGAGACAGGACTGGAAGAGACGATTCGCTGGTACGTCGATCATTCACATTGGTGGCGCAGCATTTCGAGGCTGCCCCTTGAAAAAGGAGCGGACCTCTTGAAGCAAGACGAAGATGCTCCTCTCGTATCTGTAATCATCGCCTTATATAACGGGGTAACATTCATCCGGGAAACGCTATACAGTGTGTTCAACCAGACGTACCTGAACTTCGAAGTGATCATCGTAGATGACGGATCCTCAGACGGCTCGGTTGCGTTGATCGCCGAACATTTCCCTGACATCCGTGTGATACGGCAAAGCAATCAGGGGGCGGCCGCAGCCCGCAACAAGGGCTTGTCCGCAGCGCGTGGCGCTTACGTGATAACGCTGGATCAGGATGACGTGCTGAGCCCTGATTTCATTGCGAAAATGGCAGAGAGATTGGCCAAAGAACGCGTATTCGGTGTGGTTGCGAACGGTTATTACATCGATAGCGAGGGCAAACGCTTGCGAAAAATTATGAAGAGCCGCGTCAAGAGCTTTGAACTGAAGCAGATGTGTATCGTCAATCCGATCGCAACGCCTTCGCAGGTGATGATGGATCGTATTCAACTCCTTGAGCTTGGGGGCTTCGATACGGAGCTAAGGGGCAGTGAGGGGGGACCGGTAGCAGAGGATTGGGAGCTGTGGATTCGTATCTTGAAACGAAATAGGCTTGTGCTCGTCGACGAGGATCTGGTCAGCTATCGCATTCACGAAAGCAATAGCTTTAAAAAGTTCGACAAGGTGCTTATCAGTGAACTGAAAATCGTCGATAAGGCGATGGCAGACGTAAGGAGCTTAAACCTGATAAAGGGATACAGGTATTTATTCTATTCGTATAAGGTAGTCAAATACGGCTCCGATTACAAGGGCGGGTTTATGGCGCTAATGAAAGCCGTAAAGTTCAACCCGAGGCTCCTCTTTCAACCGAGATGGCATTATTATACCGTTTATATAATGGCTAGTTATATTAAAGGTGGATTTTTTCATTAAACCAAAGGGGCGGTCGCCGTTCATGCGGAAAATGATTAGAGCACGGATTGAGCTATGTTAGGTATTTTAATATTCTCGTTGATACAAAATGTATCTACAGAAAAAAATGGAGGAGAGAAAATAAGATGCAAACTGTCCGAAAAGCAATTATTCCCGCGGCAGGACTTGGAACCCGGTTCCTTCCCGCAACCAAAGCGATGCCTAAAGAGATGCTTCCGATTATTGATAAGCCAACGATCCAATACATTGTTGAAGAAGCGGTACAGTCAGGCATCGAGGACATTATTATTGTGACTGGCAAAGGAAAGCGTTCCATAGAGGATCATTTCGATAATGCGTTCGAGCTGGAACACAAGCTGATGGAAGCAGGAAAGATGGAGCTGCTGAAGGAAGTGCAGCGGTCGGCCAAGGTGGATATTCATTATATCCGTCAAAAAGAGCCGCGCGGCCTCGGTCATGCGGTCTGGTGCGCGCGCCGTTTCATCGGCGATGAGCCGTTCGCGGTGCTGCTCGGCGATGATATCGTATCGGCCCAGGTCCCCTGCCTGAAGCAGTTGATTAACCAATATGAAGCGACCGGCACTTCGATTATCGGCGTTCAAACGGTGCCTGATGATCAGACGCATCGGTACGGTATTATCGACCCCGGGAAATCGAAGGGCAATTTATACAGCGTCAACTCATTCATCGAGAAGCCGCAACACGGTCACGCTCCTTCCAATCTCGCGATAATGGGACGTTACGTGCTGACGCCGGACATTTTCCCGTTCCTGGAATTGATGGAAACCGGGTCTGGCGGCGAAGTTCAGCTGACGGATGCCATCCAAAAGCTGAACCAACAGCAAGCGGTGCATGCATATAACTTCGATGGGATCCGTTATGACGTTGGGGAGAAGCTCGGATTCATTCTGACGACGCTAGATTTTGCTCTTATAAATAAGGAACTGCGTATGCCGCTCCTTCAGGCGATGCAGGCCATTATGGAGCGTGAAAAAGCATTAAAGCTGCTTGGTTAGTGCAGTGAGTGGCAGCATTCAACGGAATCCGTAAAAGGCAGGTGTTTGAAATTGAATAAAACAATGGCGCTGCGGACGAGAGGGGCTGCTTCGCAGCTGCAGCGGTTATGGAAAGGGGGCGATACGACATCAACCTCCATACGGGCTTTCTTCGTCTCTATACTCATTCTTGGTTTGAACATGCTCACCGGTATTCTCACCTCACGCTATCTAGGTCCGCATGGACGAGGAGATAATGCCGCAATTATTCTCTGGCCGCAGTTCATGGCCTTCGCGCTGACGTTCGGCATCCATTCCGCTGTACTCTACAACATAAAGAAATATCCAGAGGATGCCGGCCGTCTGTATACAGCTGCGCTTGTAATGAGTTGCGCGGCCGGCGCCATCGCCTGCGCAGTTGGTTATTTTTTTATCCCGGTGTGGTTGGCTGACTATTCGCCGCAGGTTATAACCTTTGCACAGCTTTCGATGGCTGCTTCGCCAGTGCTGCTCTTTAGCTTCATCAACAATGCGGTGCTTCGTGCTCGGGAGGAGTTCTGGCTGTTCAACTTGACACGTTATCTCGTTCCGAGCTTGACGCTGGTCGCTCTGCTCACGCTGGTAGCCCTGGGCAAGCTGACGCCCTTCACCTCAGCCGTTTCTTATTTGTCGGCAAATGTACCAGTCATGTTATGGATGACGGTCCGTTTACTGCGCATTTACCGCCCGAAGCTGAAAGGACTCGCTGAATCATTCAAACGAAACGTAAAGTACGGAATCGGATCGATGGGGATTGATCTGCTCGGCAACCTCGGCTTGTATATCGATCAGCTTATCGTAATCCGTCTGCTCGCATCGAAGGAGCTAGGCTTATACGTGGTAGCCGTTTCTCTCTCTCGGATGGCGAATATTTTTTCACAATCGTTATCGCTGATCCTGTTTCCAAAAGCTTCCGGCATGAGCAAGGAAGAGGCTGTGTCGATGACACTGCGGGCGTTCCGCATATCGACGTTCATTTCCCTGCTGGCGGCTGGCGCAGCCATGCCGGTTGCCTCGTATGTATTGAAGCTGTTTTACGGGCCGGAGTTCACCTCGGCGGTACAAGTGTTCCGCATTCTAATCTTTGAGGTTATTTTGCTCGGTGCGTGCATGATTTTATCGCAAGCCTTCATGGCACTCAATAAACCCGGTGTAGTAACCGGCATGTACGCGATTGGCGTTTTAGTCACGGTGCCGATGATGTACCTGCTAATTCCGATCTATGGCATTAAAGGTGCCGGTTTGGCGCTGCTTTGCGCTGGTTTTGGACGGTTCATTTATATCGTACTGCATTATCCGCTTAGCTTGAAGGTCGGGTTTCCAAAGCTGATTAGTCCTGTAGAAGATTGGAATTGGTTATCCGGTATGCTGAGCGATAAGATGAAGACCCAAAAAATAAATCGAGTGAAAGAAGTGTGAGAGATGAAGTTAGTCCTACTATCAGGAGGATCCGGCAAAAGACTGTGGCCGTTGTCCAATGATTCACGTTCAAAACAATTTCTCAAAGTACTTCGCAGCCCCGAGGGCGGGGTGGAATCTATGGTGCAGCGGGTATGGCGTCAGCTAGCTTACGCCAACTTACATCAATCGTCGTACATAGCTTCATGCCGCTCGCAGGTAGAGATGCTGCAAACGCAAATCAATGGCAATGTACGCCTAATTATCGAACCGTCTCGGCGGGATACCTTTCCGGCAATCGCGCTAGCGGCATCCTACTTGTATTCGATCGCATCGGTATCACTGGAGGAAGTCATCACGATTCTTCCTGTCGATCCATTCGTCGAAGACCGCTTCTTTGAAACGGTCAAGGAACTAGAGTCTGTTATTAAGGCTGGAGCAGCGGATATTGCATTAATCGGCGTGAAACCGACGTTTCCGTCAGAGAAATACGGCTATATCGTACAGGGGGCGGGAGAGCCGGTGGCATTACACAGCGGAATCTCGTACCGAACAGTGAGCCATTTTCAAGAGAAGCCTTCTCAGGAGCTAGCGGAAGCATTGATCGCACAAGGTGCTTTGTGGAATTGCGGTGTATTCGCCTTCAAGCTGGATTACTTGATAAACCTGTTGATTCAGAAGGAGCTTCCGATTCGTTACGAAGAGCTTGTCAATAAATATGACCAACTGGCCAAAATTTCGTTCGATTATGAAGTTGTCGAGAAGGCGGAGCGGGTAACGGCTGTGTCTTACAATGGGACATGGAAAGATCTCGGCACTTGGAATACACTGACCGAGGAAATCGCATCTCCTGTGCTCGGGAAGGGTATCATCTCTGAAGATTCCGTGAATACGCATCTGATTAACGAGTTGGACATTCCCGTTACTGTGCTTGGGCTTTCGAATGTCGTCATTGCGACGAGTCCGGACGGCATTCTGGTCACGGAGAAGTGCGCCTCTCCTCGTATCAAGGACGTCATGAAGGATATTAACATAAGGCCGATGTATGAGGAACGCCGATGGGGTCACTACCGCGTGATCGATTTCTCAAGCTGCGGGATTGAATATGAGGTGCTCACCAAGCGGACTTGTGTAACAGCCGGCAATAACATGTCGTACCATATGCATACTAGGCGCAGTGAGGTTTGGACCGTTATTACCGGCGAGGGTGAATTCGTGATGAACGAAAAGTTTATTCCGATAAAGGCGGGCGATGTACTCCAAATCCCCTGCGGCGCCAAACACAGTATCCGAGCCTTCACGAATCTGGAACTAATCGAAGTGCAGTACGGTCCGGTTCTGACAGAGGATGATACCGTCCGGCTCACAATGGATTGGAAGGATATTATGGAGTTTGCCATCCGGGAGTAGCTAGTATGTCCTCTTGCGAAGGCGAATGATTCAGGATTGGAGAGATGAACATGCTGCGGGCAAGCAAGATTCATAAGACCTTACGAAATAAGAAGAACAGTCTTCTCACACGGCTATGGTTTAAAATGATGTTTAAAAAGTTAGGCAAGAATTCTTGCATATCTGCCCCTTTCTACCCTCATAACACTGAGAATATTGAGATCGGGGAACGGGTGTTTATCGGTACGTGTGCGCGTATCGAGGCTCATCCGGTGCGGCCGGAGGATGGACACACCGTGGTGACAATTGGAAACCGGGTTGTTATGGGCCAAAATGTTACAATTTCCGGTTCAACTTCGCTCATAATCGGCGACGATGTGCTTATTGCGGGCGGAAGCTTTATCTCAGATAACAACCACGGAACGAATCCGCTTGGCAAGCCTTATCTGCATCAGCCGATTGAATCGTCCCCGACTGAGATCGGACCAGGCGTTTGGCTTGGTCAAGGCGTATCCGTGTTGGCAGGTTCAAACATCGGTGAACGATCGATTATCGGTTCCGGCAGCGTAGTGACGGGAACGATCCCGCCGTTCTGTATCGCAGCAGGCGTTCCGGCTCGTGTCTTAAAGCAATTCTGTTTCAACACCAATACCTGGAAACGCGTTGAATCCACTGCCAAAATAGCTGTTGTATCCACACAATACTAATGAGGGGGAACGTTGAATGATGGAACGTGTAAATCGTATCGGAGTTATCGGAACAGGGTTTATTTCGAAAGGTTTAGTAATTGAAATTGAGAAAGCTTACGGCTTGATGGTATCCAAAGTGTTGACCCGCAGGGTGATCGATCATTGCTCCGATTTTCCGTTGAAGGACCGGCTCACAAACTCGGTTGATGAGCTGATCGCGAACGCCGATCTGATCGTCGAGTGCTGCGGAGACGTTATTTATGGCACGAATACGATACTGCGCATTATGGAAGCGGGTGTGCCGGTCATTACGATTAATGCCGACCTTCAGGTCACAACGGGATCATACCTGGCCGGTAAAGGCTTTATTACTGAAGCGGAGGGCGATCAGCCGGGCTGCTTGGCGGCGCTGCATGAGAATGTCGTCAGCATGGGATTTAAGCCGCTTGTGTACGGCAATATCAAAGGATTTTTGAATCTGAAGCCTTCGAAGGAAGATATGTTGTACTGGGCACACAAGCAGGGTCTCAATCTCGGCCTGCAGGTATCGTTTACTGATGGCACAAAGGTTCAGATCGAACAGGCGCTAACAGCTAACGGCCTCGGTGCATCGATTGCCGAACAGGGTCTAATAGGTATACCTTGCGATGACGTTCGCAGCGGCTCGGAAGCGCTCGCGTTGATGTCCAAGAACCTGGGTTACCCGATTTCCGACTACATCCTGTCGCCCAAATCACCGGCAGGCGTGTTTATTGCAGCTGAGCACGACGATCGCCACCGGGATTATTTGAAATACTTAAAGCTGGGCGACGGTCCCTTCTATACATTGTATACGACGTTTCACCTGTGCCATCTAGAAGTCGTAAAAACGATTCGACGCGTTCTGAGCGGAGGGGGGGTACTGTTAAATAACAGCGTCCGGCCGACGGTGTCGATCGCAGCTGTGGCCAAGCGCAAGCTGCAGTCTGGTGAGATTATCGAAAGAGGCGTAGGTTCATTTGAAGTCCGCGGGATTTGCGTAAATATCCAGCAGCAGCCGGACCATGTGCCGATCGGATTATTGACGGGTGCCGTGATTCGCCGACCTCTGGAGGAGGGAGAAGTGTTGACATGGAACGATGTGGATATCCCCGAAAGCATCGCTACGTATGCTTGGCAGCATATTGTGAACCAATCCGCGTATAAGGATGACCTTAGACTGGCATAGAAAGAGGAGGAAGTATGTTCTATAAGTATAAGCCTGATCGTTTGCGAACAGTCAGGCTCCTTTTCAGTAATCGCGAGGTGAGTATGATGTCCGTAAAGCTTCGGAGTTCCGAGCCGCTGGTTCGACCGTTGCTTCCAAGGCTGGTAATTATTTTATTTTTAATATGCATCTTACCGTTGGGTTCGCTGCTAGTGTCAGATGTAAAAAAAATTGAGCCTATCCATCCATACAGGTCGCCGGAAGCATTGGAGCTCTTGGACAGCTTGTATAGTATGAAAGGGCAAGGTATCCTTACGGGTCAGCATGACTTTCTAGAGAATCCGGACCAGTATGTCGAATATACGAAGCGGGTGACCGGAAAATATCCGGCTGTTCACGGCTATGAGCTGGGCGGTATTCTTGGGCAGAATGCAGAAACTATCCAAAAACAGAGAGAAAGCATCGTTCAAGATGCGATCGCTTGGAACGCCACGGGAGGCATTGTGACGATGATGTATCATGCGGCCTATCCTGGAGCTTCATTAGAGTGGAAAAATGTTCAGCGACAGACCACTCAGCAGGAATTCAACAGGGTTGTAACACCGGGTACAGAGGAGTATAAGAGTCTGATTGCCGACTTGGATAACGTTGCTATCTATTTGAAGAAGCTTCAGGCAGCCAACGTGCCGGTGCTGTGGCGTCCTTATCATGAAATGAACGGTGGCTGGTTCTGGTGGGGGAAAAAGAGTGATTACACGAAGCTTTGGTCAATTATGTACGAAAGGTACGTTAGTGTCTACGGACTTGATAATCTGGTGTGGGTATGGAATCCGAATGCGCCAAAGCCGGAATGTGACGCTTATCCGGCATATTATCCCAGATTTGATATGGTAGACGTTCTGGCCGTCGATATTTACGACAACGACTACAAACAGAGCTACCATGATGAATTGGACGCACTAGCTGACGGCAAGCCGATTGCGATTGGGGAGAATGGACAGATGCCAGGAACAGATGTTTTGGAAGGGAACCAGAACAAATACGTCTGGTTTATGACCTGGGGTGAAATGATTCATACCAAAAATACCGAGGAACAACTTCGAAAAATAATGAATAGTAACCGTGTGCTGGATAGGGATGATGCGGCCGAGTTGAGGCGAAAGCATCCGAAATGAGCAAGCAGAAACGAATGAGAAACTGAAGGAATGGATTCTTGAATACGTAATGTACAAGGATGATAACACTTTCCTCTTCCCTTCTCAGAGAACAGGAAAACCAATTAAACGTATTCGGGTATATCGGATCTTAAATGAGGCGCGGCTAAACCTGTGACTTTAAAATACATTGGTAGTCAAATGGTCCTGACGAGAAAAAAGAATCTTACTCTAGAGAACGTTCAGCCCTCACAAAAGCAATGAAACGCTTTGCCTCTTCGGGCGTTAATTTCCTTCCGTCCAACATTAAAGAAAATTTCTCCAGGATATTATCGTCCGATAACTCCAAATGATCTATAAAGTCCCTCACATTTTGGTCAAGTAATTGGTTCGGTTTATCGGTTCTGCCTAGTAAATAATCTATGGAAACCTTAAAGAAGGACGCAATTTTATTGATGGTAACATAATCCGGCTCTCTTCTAGAGGTTTCATAGTGCGACAGCGCAGCTCTCGTAATGCCCAGCTTATTAGCTAATTCCTCCTGGGTTAGCGCGTGTTTTACACGCAATATGGCAATCCTGTCACCGTATTTAGTCATCAATAGGTTCCTCACAATCATTAAGAATGAATAAAATATAGTATAGCCTCAGATCAGTCACTATTATACCAGCCTTGTGCTAGATAGCAAACAAAACGAGGAGGACTAGTAATGAACATTCAAACTACGAAATTAGAAGGCGTGTTGTTAATAGAAGTTGAGGTACATCAAGATCATCGAGGTTTTTTTATGGAGAGCTACAACAAACACAAATTCGAAGCCGCTGGAATCATCTATAATTTCATTCAAGATAACCATTCATTGTCAGTTGAAGCAGGTACGCTAAGAGGTTTACATTATCAGTTAGATCCCAAAGCTCAGACAAAGCTTGTGCGAGTTGTTGCAGGTTCTATCTATGATGTTGTGGTCGATTTACGAAAGAGTTCGCCAACCTTAGGGCAGTGGATAGGGGTTATCCTCAGTGAAGCTAATAAGCGTCAGCTTCTTGTGCCAAAAGGCTTTGCGCATGGTTTTTGTACGATTGAAAGTAATACACAAGTTTTTTATAAAGTTGATGAATATTATTCACCGGAGCACGATCGGGGAATTTTTTGGAATGACGATGACCTTGCTATTGATTGGCCGGTACGGACGCCGATTCTATCGGATAAAGATAACAAACATCCTAAGCTTACTGAAGCAGAATTATTATTTGGTTAAAGGGACCAGAGAGTGAATATATTCTAAAGGAAACTGTCGATTGCTTTCGCGATTAATACTTTCGGCATTAGGAATATCGTAGTAGTTGTATTAAATTCCCAATATTTTATTGTACGAACCTCATGGGTTTACGGAGCGCATGGAAATAATTTTGTGAAAACATTATTGGTGTTAGCTCAAGAAAAACATTCGTTATCGATCGTTCATGATCAAGTGGGCAGTCCCACGTATTCGCAAGAAAAAGCACCTAACCATTGATTTGTTACACTTTGTATCATATAATGAATAACGAATACATATTGTAACATAATGCAACATTTGGATGTAGGTTAGGAGGAGTCAATGATGGTTAACACGGATATGGTATATTGTGTTGAATGTAAATCAATCACGGCGAAAGGAAATGCTGAGAAGATTTTCAAAACAGGTTTTTATAATACAACGATTCCTCTGGGTCAATGCAAGGAATACGCGAGCATGAAGAGCCAAGAAGCGGATATTGATATCGTAGGCGGTACGCAGGAATGCTATTCAGACTATGCGATGCCCTTATCTTTATAGGTCTAGAACGATTTTGCCTATAGCCCCAAGAGAATGTGAAATTGAGATAAGGGTGGCATGAGTCAGTAATGAATGGAAAGCCGTGGAAATGATGGGTTATTAGTTGCGGATGTTCGCTGTTGGCAGGGAGATTCAATTGAGCATCAGAACTGGACAAAGAGTTAATTAATATGTTTATTTATGTAAGCGTTACCATAAAGGAATGCGATAATTCAATCGAGGGGACTAAGGATTAGACAATAAGAGAGTATTGCGACAAGAAAAAAAGAGAAGGAAAGCCCCATAAAATAGCCGTGATTACTTGTGCCATTAAGTAATTACATCACGTCTAAGCTACGCTCAAGACAGGGGCAATCCTACACTCTATAAATTGGAATTTGACCACTTCAAAAAAATAGTCATTGCTTATATGCTTTCGCAATCGAACATTATTCGTTATAATAGTGGGTAGTTTACAACGATGTAATAACGGAGGAGTTTGTTATGATTGGTGAACGCATTCAGATGCTGCGCAAGAGAAACGGTCTTTCCCTGACTGAGCTTTCCCAAAGGGCAGGCATCGCAAAATCTTACCTGAGTTCAATTGAACGAGGGCTTCAGCAGAACCCTTCGATCCAGTTTCTCGAAAAGGTAAGCGGAGTATTAAACGTTAGTGTAGAAGAATTACTGAATAGCGATGAGTCTGAGTCTAAGTCCGACCATCTTGACCATGAATGGGCTGATTTAGTAAGAGAAGCTATGGCCTCTGGCGTAAGTAAAGATCAATTCAAAGAATTCTTAGAGTTTAACAAATGGAAAATTAAGCGCGATTGATGATATGTATTCCTAGACAGCTGTTTCTTGCATATCATCCTTTCCGTTTTCCTTAAGAAGAAGAAGGGCTTTGCGAATATCCTCTTTGCTTAAACCCAAAGTTCGAGCGTCCATGATTAATGCTACCCATTCCATATCCAGGTCCTGATTGTTTTCAGACTTTGCAAGCACCATATACCCATGTCCCCCCGATTGGTTTTGGGACGGTTGCACCACTGACTCCATGCGTTTAAGGTGCCCAAATACTAAGCGCATATCAACGTCTCCCTATGTTTCTCATTTTCTTAATATATGTATTATAATGCAGTCCAAATGCATATGTTGTCACTTTTAGTCTTACATATATGAGAGATTATTACATTTTTTGTCGAATTACATAAAGATTTACAGCGACGTAGAATAAAAGGCCTGGGACTATATAGGGATAAAAACGATTAAGCGCTTTCAAAATTAAACGGTTAAAGGAGGGCCGCGCATGAATATTTTACTAACGATTGTGGCATCCATGCTTCTCTTGTATATCTTTTTTATTTTCCCGACGCAATGGTTGAAGATCGAGCGGGTTCGTCATCCGATTGGCATACATAAACGTATATTGCAAATCAGCGATCTTCACGTAGATATGCTGCGTGTCAGCCCGCAGCGGATTCGGCAAGCTATTGAAGCGAACAAGCCGGACTACATTTTTTTGACCGGAGATTATACATACAAGGAACGGTACCTGCCGCGCGCGGGACATTATTTCAAAATCATTGCTAATTATGGCGTTCCTGTCTTTGCGGTCTTAGGTAATCACGATTATGACCTGCCCCGGCTAAACCGGCTGCTCGACTTATTTCAAGCATACGGCATTAAGGTGCTTCTTAACGAGTCCGTATCGCTTCCCGATTTTCAATTGGTCGGTATCGATAACGATAGTACCGGACACAGCAGGACCGAACGGTCTTTCGAAGGTGTTGGTAATGAAAAGCCGGTTGTGGTCATTACGCATGATCCTAATGTGCTTCTTAATATTAAGCGCCCATACGACTATCTGATGGCAGGTCACCTGCATGGAAAGCAGCTGAACGTGCCGTTCTTTTTTGCGTTAAAGCCTAAGGGGCCTCTAGCCGCAAAAGGAATATACAAAGGGCTGCATACGGAACAGAACGGCGCTTTCTACATCTCGAAAGGCATCGGTCAAGCGGGCGTTAATGCAAGGTTTATGGTTAGAAGTGAAATAACGGTTCATGATCTATAAACCGGAAGCCGCAGCTATTCAAATACGGAATCTCAGCGGCTTGCCTTCCGGAATTGAGAATCAAACTACAACGCGGCGTTAGAAAAAAGCCCTTGGCTGGCACGCATTACTGCGTGCCGGTCAAGGGCTTTGTGTGTTTACGGTTCGTCATGTACTTCAGGAAATGGTTGGCCGTACTCGTCTTCTCCGGGGTAGTCACGCGACAATCCCGCATGAAGCGCGCGATTTTCATAGCTGAAGGGGCTCAGTGACCGCTGGTCAATTCTCCATGGTGTGCTCTTGCCTTTAGATTCCATCCGCAGGTCAGAGCCATACGGGCCATCCGGGAACTCCTCCGGAATGAGGTCGTTACGCTGCGATTCTACTGTCGATACATCTGTATACGGCTGGCGATTCTCATGTGTAAACCGATCCATCAGCAAACTCCTCCTGAAATGGTAATGTACTACCATTTCAGTGTACCCCGATTAATCGGTAAAATGCACCGTACCGACAACAAAGTATAAGAATTGAACGAGCTCGGCAGCTTCTTCCTCCGTAAGCTTAAACGTATATTCAAGATAGCCTTCTTCTTCCAAGTCATCAGGGCCAATAATCGCTGTTTTGCCAAACTGCAGGTCGGTAACCAGCTTCTTGCCATAAAAACGGTTAGTGGACGTAATAGCAAGGTCAAAGCGTTTCAAGCTAGGACCGATAAACGTTACGTATCTCGTTGAAGTTTCTTCCGTTGAATCGGACATAAAATCAAAATCAGGCAGCAGCATGTTGTATAGCCTCCACTCCATTAATACAATCATTATACAACAACAAAATGCTTGTAATAAAGAAATCATTATGATAGCATAAAAGCAATCGAATCATTGAACGTGAGTGAGGAAGCACCTCCTTTGCCTTAGGCAAAGGAGGTGCTTTTTTTTGTTTCCGGCATTCTGGCCTACTGTCCGGAATACCGCCCTGCCGTTCAATACATTCGCGATTACATCTATTTATTGGAGGATTGAGGCAAACATGCAAATCGTATTTTTGAACACGTTCGAGAAGCCCGGCGAGGGTAATCATGTCGTGAGCGCCCAGCTGTCTATTTGCGAGAGTCAGGGCGTATGGGCAGTCATGTGGGTGGAGGGCGAGGAGGATGGCGGCGATCAGCAAACCTGGTTCGAAGGCACGTCGTGGGAGGAAATGATCGTGGCCTTTCGGCACGGGATTGCAAGGGTGATGGGGGAAGGCTATGCACCGATCATTGACGGCATGCTGGATGACCGCCGTACTTTCGCAGGCAGCTTCGTAATGATGCTGCAATGCTATGGCGAGCTCCATGCCGATCAGGAGCTCTTTCAATCGCTGCGAGAATGGCGCCGAACCAAGGCGATCGCAGAGAAGCGTTCGGCTTATCTTATCGCTACCAATCGGATGCTATGGATGATTAGCGCTTTCGTACCGAGGACGGCGGAAGAGCTGACTCAAATACCCGGCTGGGGCAGCGCTAAGCATGCCTCCTATGGGCTGGAAGTGCTGGAGATAACGGGAGAGGCCAGCCGTGAATCGGAATTTCCGCTGCAATGGGTTGAGGAAAAACTCGATTCGGCGGCATATACGCAGTGGTTGTATAAACAAAAGGAAACGAAATATAAAGCATTGATGGACCGACAGCTGGCCAAAAAGCATATCTTGACGACGGTGCAGCAGGGCGGCACGCTTGAGCAGCTCGGGGCTGAGCTGGAGCTGTCAAGACGCGAGCTGATGGACCGGATCGAGCAGCTGGAGCGGGAGGGCTATGATTTTGAACCGCTTATTACGAGAGAGCTGAATGAGGTGCCTGAGAATGAGCAGCAGCTCGTATGGGAAGCTCTTTCACAGGTAGGCGATAAATATTTAAAGCCTGTGTTGCAGCAGGTATACGGCACAACGGAAGCTTCCCAGTTCGATAAACCGGTTGATGTGTTATATGAGCGGCTGCGGCTGATAAGGCTGCGTTTTCGAAGAAGCCTTACAAGTAAAGCGGTTTAGCTAAATCACAGGTCTGACGGAGGCTCCTATACATTTAAGGAGCCCTCGTTATGCCGGGCTGGTCGGCCCATACCGTTTCCGCAAAGCGGATCGCAGCTCCGGAGTCGCAAATGAGACCGGTTTCATAGGAACGGTTGCCGATGAAAGCGATGGCCTCTTCGCGCAGCTGCCGTACAAGGATGCGATCCTCCTTTGTATACTGGGGACCCTCATGAGCCCTTAACCAAGTGAGGACAGCGCTTATGACTTGGACGGCATCAGTTATGGCTTGCTCCCATAACGTCCATACGCTTTCATGATGATAGGTGCTGCCGTCTACCGGGTCAAGCCAAGGCTGCTCCGTCAGGTTTAAGACATCAAGATGCAGCGCTTCCCGCTTGTACACAAAAGGCTCAATTTGTCCACACGTAAGCTTTCGGCGTATCCCTGTCGGATCATGGAACAAACGCTGCGCAGCCGTAAAATCGCGGTTTGCTTGATTCCAATCCTCACGGCGTATAAGCGGAGCCAGCTCCGGGTAATAGGCCGCGGTTATCGATTCGAATGCATCTACAATCGCAAGGGGAAAAGCCCCCTTCGTATCAATCTGCTTCCAAACTGCGGTCTTCCACGTTTCGACTCCCCACAGCTCGCGTGCAATTACCGTATCCATCATAATTTCAAATCGCTGATGGTCCCATTTGCGAAATCCTGACTTGCTAAATACGTATGGATGCAGGTTCCGGTCAAGGATATGGTGCAAAATAAAGCCAAGCGCATATAGGATAGAGGAATCAGGACGTGTAGAGCAGGCTGACCGGCCATTAACGCAATCCAGCATTTCTACGAGCACCGGACCGCAATTCCGGTTATGCATTTCGGTTCCTAAACGGTTTAAAGCCACACTTCGCTGCCATGGGAAAAAACGATGATAAAATAAAAAGTCTGGTCCTTGGCAGCCCATATTAAAAATATTTTTTTGTTCGTCGGACTGAATAAGTCGCGTTTCCCCAAGCTTTTCAAGCACTAGCTGTCCGAATATGAAATGAGCCCACACATTAGGCATTGAAGAGACACCTCCATGCATATACATAATTCTACAGTTTTCGTTAAGGGATTTTAGTTCTTTTGATATACATTCATTTAATAGTATACTTGTCCTAGGTAATTAAGTATAATAAAAATTAAATTAGACAAAGCGCGAATTTTGTCAAAAAGGAGCGTATCTTCATAATGAAGGCAGAATACATAAATCCGTTTCTTGAATCTGCAAAAATCGTAATTGAGCAAGTCGTACAAATTCGTCCTGAGACAGGAAAACTTGGTCTCAAAGATATTAAATTTGTAGAGAACTACATTTGGATTCAAATCGGGCTCAACGGACAGATGAACGGTGATATTGTATTCGGGCTCAGTGAAGAGGTAGCTATGAAAATGGTTTCTGCGATGATGGGTGGATACGTTATTTCTGAAATCGACGAAATCGTAAAGAGCGCAATTTCTGAGCTTGGCAACATGATTAGCGGAAATGCCAGCACGATGCTGTTTAACCAGGGGGTTAGAGTAGATATTACACCTCCGAAGGTTATCCAGTCTGCTCAATCGGCAGGCTTTTCCACACAGAAGGCGTTGACGGTCCCGCTCATTATGGAAGGCATCGGAGAACTCGACATCCAAGTTTTAATCGCATCTTAGCACAGAAATGGCTCCTTAGGGAGCTTTTTTTGCGTCTGTAATACCAATCAAGTAAACTTGTAAATGGGTGATGTTGGATGTTAAATGGTAAAGTGGTTTTCATCTCCGGAGCATCAAGCGGAATCGGAGCGTTAACCGCAATAAGACTGGCTGAACGGGGTGCGATCCCTGTGCTGACCGGGCGAAACATACAGAAGTTGAAGGAGACATCTGCTGCAATAAAGGGAAAAAGCTCGTTCTATCAGATGGATGTGACTGATAACGAACAAGTAAAGCAAACGGTGGAGGCTGTCATTGCGGAATACGGAAAAATAGATATATTGCTGAATAATGCCGGTTACGGCCAATTCGAGTATTTTATGAGCATGCCTGTGGAAAGCTTTGAACAAATGATGGACACAAACTATATGGGGGTCGTGCGCTGCACAAAGGCTGTTATTCCTCATATGGTGAAACAAGGGAGCGGGCATATCGTTAACATCGCTTCCTTGGCAGGAAAAATAGGCACCGCGAAATCAACCAGCTACACCGCTACGAAGCATGCCGTACTCGGTTTTACCAATTCGCTTCGGATGGAGCTAGGCGGGCAGGGAATTCAGGTGTCTGCAGTTAATCCGGGTCCGATCGATACTCCTTTTTTCTCGCAGGCTGATCCTTCAGGCTCTTACGTGAAAAATGTCAGTTGGTTTATGATGAAGCCAGAATACGTCGTCAAACGGATTATTCGTTTGATCGAGCGTAGAAAGGCTGAGCTTGACCTGCCGAAAACAGCATCTATGGGTATAAAGCTTTATCAATTGCTGCCACGAACGGTCGATCGGCTGTTCGGCGGTTTATTGAATCGAAAATAAAGGCTGGAATGAGAGAGGATTAAAGAATGAGCAAGTACACTTGGAATGAGATTGGTATTAATGAGCTGCTGGCGAATAAGCTTGTTGCAAACGGAATTGTAGAGCCAACGGATGTACAGGCCGAGACGATTCCGATTCTGCTTGGAGGCAGCAACGTGTCAGCAAGGTCGCAAACAGGCACCGGCAAGACGCTGGCTTATTTATTGCCGCTGCTTCAGAAGCTAAATTCGTATTCGAATGCGATACAAGCGGTTATTTTGGCTCCGACGCAGGAGCTTGCGATGCAAATCGTTCGCGTAGCGGAAGCGTACGCGGAGCCGTTGGACATACGCGTTCAGCAATTGATTGGAGGAGCGGCGCTGAAGCGTCAGGTCGAGAAGCTGAAGCTGCGTCCGCATCTCGTTATCGGAACGCCTGGAAGAATTCATGAGCTGCTAAAGCTGCGCAAGCTTAAATTGAATGACGTCAACAACGTCGTTATTGATGAAGCGGATCAGGTGTTTCAGCTCGGCTCGACGAAAGAGGTCGAGATTATTTTGCATAGTGTGGGCCAAGGCCGGCAAATCGCTTTCTTCTCCGCGACGTATCCTGATCTAATGGCTCGCTTCGAAGGACGCTGGATGAAAAATCCGGAGCGCATCCAAATTACGCCTGAGCACCGCGTATCGCAAACGGTCGACAATTTTTATATCGTTAGCGATAAACGGGACAAGACGGATACGGCGAGGCGCCTTGTCCGCCTGCTGAACCCGGCATCTGCGCTGCTCTTCCTGAATGATACCGACAACATATCGAACTGGGAATCGAAGCTCAGCTATGAAGGCTTTACCGTTGAGGCTCTGTATGGCGATGCGGACAAGCAGCGCCGGGCAGCTACATTAACGCGTTTTCGTGATGGACGCTGCCAGCTGCTGCTTGCGACTGACGTTGCGGCTCGCGGTCTCGATATTGAAGGTCTGCCGCTCGTTATTCAGCTTGATCCGGCAGCAGACGCGGATCATTATGTGCATAGAGCAGGCCGCACCGGCCGAATGGGACGTGCAGGTACGGTCGTATCGATCGTGACGCCGCAGGAGCTGTTCATTATGGAGAAATTCCGGAAGCAGCTCGGCATTGATTTGACGGAACGAACGATGTTTAGAGGCAAGCTGCTTACGGAGGAAGAGATAAGGGAAGCGACACGTCCATTTGCGGCTCGTCATGAGGCCAAGCTCGCAGAGCGTTCGGATGAACCGCGGGCGAAGCGGCCGATTGAGCGAAAGGAGCCTTCTCGCGCAGCGGCGGAAGCGAAGCCGGAAACGGATAAAGCGCGCATAGCATCGGCGGAACCGAAGACGGAAGCGGTTAAAGCACGTATAGCGTCGGCTGAACCGAAGCGAGCGGCAAAGCCGGCTCCAAAGCCTGCTCCTAAGAAGGTGGAGCGCAAGCGCGAAGGCAAAAACAAGGGCGCTCCAAAATGGTTGAAAGCTAAACGCGAGGATGAGAAGAAACAATAAAATAAATTTATTTTGACAGCCACCCTCTTAAATCGATTACCCCCTCCCGAAACGTATGGGCGAAGGTAAAAAGCGGCAAAATCCGCAATCGAAAAAAGGAGTGTGGCTTTCTTAATGAAACAAGCAATGTGGAAAAAGACAGCAATTTCCTCGCTTGCACTGCTAATGCTTGCAGGCGGAGCGACGTCAGCTTTTGCAGATGGCGGTAATGGGGATCGTGACGATGATAGAGAACGTCATGAGGACAAAGACGATAAAGATGATGATAAGTATAAAATAACGTGGCAATTCGAGGACGAGGATGACCTGAAATGGGCTATGGAATACATTATGCGACTGGCGTCGAAGGGTGTATTTACCGGCTATGAGGATGGAACATTTAAACCGCATCAAAAAATTAGCCGCATTGAGACATTGACTGCTGCGGTTAGATTGATGGGTCTTCGTGAGCAAGCAGAATCGGCAGCAGAAATGAACACCGACCTGCAATTCAAAGACGCTAAAAAAATCGAAAGCAAATATCCATGGGCTGTCGGTTACGTAGCTGTGGCACTCGAAAATGATCTGTTCTCCGAAACGGAAACAGAAGTGAAGCCGGAAGCGAATGCAACAAGACTGTGGTCTACGATCCTTCTTATTAAAGCGCTTAAATTGGAAGACGAGGCAAAGGCTCTCAATAATACGAAGCTGGACTTTAAGGATGCGAAGGAGATCCCGGCAGGATCTGTCGGATATGTTGCGCTTGCTCTGCAAAAAGGTATTATTACGGGTTATAATGATAAGAATGGCAAAACGTTCCGTCCGAACCAACCGGTTTCCCGTGCAGAACTCGCAGCGCTTCTGGATCGTACAGATACGGAAATGCCGGATCAGGATGCGCAAGCGATTACAGGCAAGCTGAAAGCTGCACCTGCGGATAACAAGCTGACTTTGGTAAAAGCGGATAACACGGAAGCTGTTTTAGCGATTGACTCGAATGTGTTCATTTTCCGTGATGATAAGAAATCGCCTTTAAGCGCGCTGCGTGCGGGTGATGAGGTGCTTGTACGTACATACCTCAATAAAGTCGTCTTCATTGAGGTTACGAAGTCTGCTCCTGAAGTTATTTCCTTCTCGGAGCTAGGCGTCATTAATACGCTTACGTTCAACGCACAAGCGAAGCTTGCGACGATTTCGATCTCGCGTATTGAAAACTTTCAGACGGTTGTCCTTATTTATAATGTCGATGCAAACGTT
This sequence comes from Paenibacillus sp. Soil522, assembly GCF_001428245.1. Lineage (GTDB taxonomy): Bacteria > Bacillota > Bacilli > Paenibacillales > Paenibacillaceae > Pristimantibacillus. The sequence continues at coordinate 128,678 of NZ_LMRV01000013.1, read as the reverse complement.
GCAATTACCGGGGATGCATCGCTGCTGAAGGCTGGACAACTTGTTCAGGTCAAGGGCGAAAACGGAACGGCAAAATCGATTGAAATTAAATAAGAAACAAGAAATAGGAAAGAAGCATCACCCCTCGCGGTGATGCTTTTTTTTTGATCTTAGGCGGATTATTCGGTATGCTGTTTATTAGCTAGAACTAAATTGGATGTTGAAGGTGATAGGATGGAGCCCATACTGCAGGTGAATGAATTAACAGGAGGCTATAGCCCGAGAAGACCCGTTCTGCATAATATCTCCTTTGAAGTGAGGCCCGGCGAAATGGTAGGCCTTATCGGTTTGAATGGCGCGGGTAAAAGTACGACAATCAAGCATATATTAGGCTTAATGAAGCCGCAGGCAGGGGAAGTAAAGGTCGACGGCGTTACGCTGGAGGAAGAAACCGTGCGTTACCGCAGCGCGTTTGCATATGTACCGGAGACGCCGGTGCTGTTCGATGAGTTAACGGTGGAGGAGCATCTGCGTTTAACCGGGATGGCTTACAGCGTACAAGTCAACCAGTATGAGGCAAGGGAAGACGAGCTGCTGAAGCAGTTTCAGATGATGCCGAAGCGAAAGGCTTTTGCCTCGCACTTATCCAAAGGAATGAAGCAGAAGGTTATGATTATGAATGCGCTGCTTGCAGAGCCGCCGCTGTACATAATCGATGAGCCGTTTCTGGGGCTTGACCCGCTCGGCATTCGCTCCTTGCTCGAGCGGCTGGTCGAGGTGAAGCGCAAGGGGGCGGCCATTCTTATGAGCTCTCATATTTTGTCCACGGTCGAAACCTATTGTGACCGGTTTATCGTCATGCATCATGGAAAAGTTGTCGCTGTAGGCACGCTTGAGGATGTCAGGCAAGCAGCCGGAATGGACATGCGCGGCGGTTCCTTGGAGGATGCCTTCTATAAGCTAGTCACTGGAGGCCAAGTCTAATGAGCCGCGATTATAAGCTTGAAACGATGTGGCATTTGCGGGCTAAGGCTTTCCGCGAGGAAGCGATGCCTTATTTTCGCTACATGGGGCAAAGCGGCTTTCCGGCTTTTATGTCCTTGATCATTATCTCTTCCGCTATTTACTATATAAGCTTGATTCGTCATATGCCTGCCAGCTTTCCCTTTGCAACGGTCGGCGTTATCGCATTGACGCTTGTACTGAGCTGGAGTCCGCTCCGAACCTGGCTTGCCGCAGGAGATACCGTATTTTTAATGCCGCGCGAAGCGGAGATGACCGGCTATTTGCGTCTCTCGTTTCGTTATACGTCGATTGCTTGTTCTTTTCTAGCCGCAATTGTGCTGCTTCTTTATCTGCCGATCTATAATCAAGGTCCGGCTATTGGCGGAGGCTGGGCGCTGGCTGTCGCCGCAGCAGCTCTGAAGGCAGGCAATGTATGGGGAGCGTGGAAAGAGCGGCAGATGACATGGCCAGGCATGAGACGGCTTATGCGGCTGCTGCGCTGGACAGCTACAGCACTATCGCTTGCGGTTTGGCTTAATTGTCCGGTTTGGCAGGCGGCGGCATTTACATTACTCATTGGCGTTTTATATGGTTTGCTTTACCGGCTTCCTGCCAGGCACCGCTTTCCTTGGGAGAGGCTGATTGACGAGGAAGCAAAAACGCGCAAGCGCTATTATGTTTTTTTTGGACTATTCATCGACGTGCCGTCCCTTCCATCCAGCATTGCCAAAAGACCTTATTTGACGTGGGTGCTTCGCGTGGTCCCCTATACGAATCGCAATACGTTCGTGTATCTGTATACGGCATCGCTGCTAAGGACGGAGATGGGCGGCATTATTATTCGGCTGCTCTTGCTCGGCTGCCTGATCATTTATTGGTTTGCAGATGATATATCGCTGTCCGGTTATGGCTGTATTCTCGTATTTGGCATATTCATGGGACTAATAGCAGTCCAATTAGGCGGTCTGCGGCATATCCATCGCCATTCGGTATGGAAGCATGTATATCCGATGCCTGAAAAGCAGCGAGCCTGGCAATATATAAAGGTAGACCGGGTGGCTATGGTGTTGTGTACGGCGCTGCTATGGTTATTTGCTGCTTTGCCGCTAGCCTTTTCGGGCGTGTTTCTTCCTGAGCTTGCAGCGGCAGCTTTGGCACTCGTGTACATCGCCATTCGGCCGGCACGTCTTCGCAAGAAGCTCATCATGGATGAGGATGAGGATTGAAAATAAAAATAACCCCCTAGGAGGAGCATTTGTCTTAAAGACAAGCTTCTCTTAGGGGGTTATTGATGCTTTATGCTTTTTGGGCGATCAATTCATTCACGGTTTTGAAGATCGTATCGAACAGCTCTTCGAGGTTTTCTTCCTCGATGCAGGAGAAGGCGACGCGAAGGTCGGTTTCTCCTAAAGCGATCGTACCGATGCCGTATTGGTTCAGCAAATGAGAGCGTACCGCCTCAGCCGTTACATTGCTCAGCTTCAGACACATAAAGTAGCCGGAGTTGAATGGGTAATAACCCCATACATCGCCGTATCGGCCGCTGTCGAGCAATGATTTGACGCGATTTGCGCGACGCTTCATAATATCGTATTTCTCCGCTTTTTGGCCTTCGAATTCTGGCGATGTCAACGCGCGCAATACGAATGTTTGCGAAGGATGCGGACCGCTGGAAATGGTAGCGCGAATAATACCGAGCGTTTTTTGCTCAAGCACATTTAATACGGCCGATGAGTTTGAAGCATAAGTGATGAAGCCTACGCGGAAGCCCCATACGTATTCTTCCTTCGTTGCGCCGTCTACCTTTATTGCAAGAACGCGCGGGTGCAGGTCGGCAAGCTTAGAGAACAAGGACTCATGTATGGAATCTTCGAAAAACAAACCGAAATAAGCGTCGTCGGTTACAACTACAACATTGATTCCTTCTTCCGCCGCATCGCGAATCGCAGCGATAATTTCGTCGCCCTCCTGGGGTCCCGGCGTGTAGCCTGTCGGATTGTTCGGGAAGTTAAGAACGACAATCGCTTTTCCTTTATCCTTCTGTGCAAGCAGAGCTTCGCGCAAACCGGCGCTGTTAAAGCGGGTTTGATCATTGTAGAGCGGGTATTCTACCATTACAGCACCCCGGCGGATACCAAACGTAAGCTCGTAGTTTTCCCAGTTCTTATTTGGAATGATAACAGCATCGCCTGCATCCGCGAACAAGTCGGCTACAATGCTTAGGCCGTGCGTCAATGCATTCGTAACGACCGGATTGCCGAAGCCCTTTGACTCAAGGGAAGGGTTATCTTTGATCATCTTCGTGCGCCAAGCTGCGCGAAGCTCCGGCTTACCGGCAGGAGGCGCGTATTCATATATATCTTTAGGATTGTAAGCAGAGAGCGTCTCTTGGATGACCTTGAGATGCATCGGCTGTCCGCCTTCTGTTGCAATACCGATAGTAGCGTTAAATTTAGTTGCTTTCGTTTTCGCTTCGGCGGACTGACTAAGTATGCCCTCCTTCGGGAAATAAATCGCTTTGCCTAGGGTTGACAACATCGCATAGACGTTCGGACTCTCCGATTTCAACGTCTCGTTTAACTGCTGAGCAAGTGGGTTCATGGACTTTATTCCATCCTTCCGAAATCATTCATTTGAAATTTGTATTATCAGGCGTTAGCCGTTTTCGCTTGTCGGGTGCTATTATAACATTTTTTTTAAGCTGCAAACCATTCTCAAAGCAAATTTTTTCGTAACTTAGGGCGGCTTGCACAAAAGTTTGCCGCTGTTGTATGATGACGGCATAGATTTACACAGGAGGTTGCCCTATGCTGCACATTTCGCCTGATTCGTTCATCCTGTTACCCGCGTTTGCCAAAATCGTATGCGAGCCGGGTTGGAGATGGGCGAGACGCGAGAAGCCGATGGCCAATTTTGATTTATTCTATGTATGGAGCGGCGAAGGGGAAGTTGAAGTCAACGGTACTCCTTATGAGGTCGGACCGGGGAGCTGCTTTCTGTTTCGTCCAGGCGATTACACAAGCGCCACTCATCACCCGCAGCGGCCGCTCGTATTATCCTACATTCATTTTGCGGTAAACGAAGCATTGGTTACAGTGCCGAACCGGTATAGGCAATTAAATGACACCGTCGACTTCGAATATATGCTTTCGCGCTACGTAAGGCTGTTTCTTGTGCAGACCTATGCGGCGGAGGAGGAAGCGCAGCTCGTGCTTAAGCAGCTGATGATTCATTTGCTAAGGGAGGACAAGCAGCTGCCGGTTGAGAAGAAAGCCAGCAATCAGCTGACGGAGGCCATCCACGAGGTGGCTAACTTTGTTCGGCAAAACCCGAGCATCGCACATCGTGTAGAGGATTTGGCGATGAGGGCGCAGCTGTCGCCCCGTTATTTCTCGATGAAATTCAAGGATCTGATCGGGATGTCGGTACAGACCTACATGATTCGAACGAGAATTGAGCGGGCGCAGCATTTGCTCATGCATGCGGGCATGAACGTAACGGAGGTAGCGGATGCGCTGGGATACCGCGATATTTTTTTCTTCAGCCGGCAATTCAAGCAATATACGGGCCGCAGCCCGTCGGAGATAAGATAGGCGTCCTCGCAAAATAACCCGAAATCCTTCATTGCTGAGGGATTCGGGTTATTTTGCGAGGAGCTTGTGTCCGCTCGGTTTAGCGGCTATGAAGTGATCCAAGACGGTCGCCCATTCGTACATTCATGCCAAGCAAGCCGTTATCGCGGGGGGTGAAAGTGCCATCCTCCAGCAGCAGCACGACCGTGGAGCCGAACTCGAAATAGGCAAGTTCCTCGCCTTTTGACAATTCGTCCTTAAGCGGCTGCACGTATCGGATGCTGCTCACATTCATTGCGCCAACCTTGATAACCGCCGTTTCTCCTGCATGATGCTTCATATAGGTAATTAGGCGCTCGTTGCGGCTCAGCACTCTGCGCATATGGCGCAGGCCGAAGTCGTTTACCGGATAAACCCTGCCTGCAACATGCTCGCGTTCCACGATGCGCCCGCTGACAGGCGTGTGGATGCGATGGTAATCGGTCGGACTTAAATATAGGACAATATAATAGCCGTGCATATAATTAGCCGTTCTCGGAGAACGGTTAAGGAGTTCGTCGATTGTGTAGTCCTGTCCCTTCACATTGACAATGGAGCCGCTGCTTATCGGTCCGGCTCCGGTAATGAGGGCGTCAACGGGGCTGACGAGTGCGTCTTCGCCTGCGTGTATCTCCCGAAGCCCGGGCTTTAATCGCCGGGTGAAAAACTCGTTTAAAGTTTTATATTCGGACAGAGGCTTCTCGGCCTCCGCTATTTTTATGTTGTATGCCGCAGCGAAACGGGAAATAAACGGGCGGCTGGCAGCCGATTGCGCGATTTTTCCGGTTATGCTGGATATCCATTTGCGCGAGCTTAATTCTGTCATGGAGCGAAGCAGCCATTTTGTCATACGTGAACCGTCACGTCCTTTCCTGCAGGGGGCAATTCGTCCTCATACCCAACACACAGTGTGACATATCCGCTTCTAATTTTCAATATGCAGCATCGTCGGCCGTAATTGACAGAGGTTTAAGCATTAATAAAATAACCGAACCTGTCACTAGAGGTGAATGTGCATGATAATTATGATTGGCGCAGCGCTCGCATTCGGAGCAGCCCTAATCGGATTGATTAGCAGAATGAGCGTTATGGCCAGCCGTATTTTTGACGGTATTGCGGCCGCCGCAGCTTTTTTGTTTTTTGTAATAGCAGCAGATGCGGTTTTAGGAACACTGGCCAATAACACCGTATTTATGACAGAGGTGCATCGGATATTTGAAAATCCAGTCTTTTTGGCAAGCGGGGCCTATCTTGGGCCTTATACGCTCGGGAGAATAGCGATGCTGCCTGCTTCATTGTTTAGTCGAAAATAAATGGCCTGGGTGAAATGGCTTGCTCCAGCAAGCCATGCATGGCCCTCTCTATTTACGCAATCGCTGCAGCAGCAAGCCGTCGGAGCTGGCATTCGTTCCCCGGACGAGGGGTTTCATAAAGTAGGCTATATAATCCCCATAGGCTTTAATCCCCGTATCCGAAAGCTCGTCTATCCAATGTACGCCTTTTGGCACCTCGCCCAGCAACAAGGAGCAAATACCGCCGTAAAGGCCGCATGCAACTTGAAAATAAGTAGCGTTCGTTCCATATGCCGCGTAAATCTGTTTATTTTCCATCACATTGTATAAATAGCGCTCGTGATCGTCGTACACAAGAAGAACGCCAACCAGATCGGAGCCTTCAAGCTCCGCGTCGCGGGGATCTAGAAGCTTATGATTCCAATCCCATAGCTCATCCGAATTAGCTAAGTGGCTTTGCAAAATTGCAGTCGTCACCTCATTGACCTTATAAATGAAGCCGGTCTCAAATGGAAAGCGTTCGCCTAGGGAGAGCACTTCCTCATGCGGCATAAGGCAGCCCTCGAAGCTGAGTTCCCCGAGCCGGATAATAAATGTCTGCGCATATACAGCTTCATACAGAAATAAAGCCTGATGGTGACTGACGTACATCGGATAATTTAAAACCGCTTCATCCAAATAACATTCGGGTGACCAGGTGCTGTATAGCGTTTTCGGCTGCAAAAGTGTCCGATCGGCATAAAAGCTGCTATCCGTTTCTACAATGTAGCAAGCGAGCGGAAGCTTATCCGGCTGCTCTTGCATAAGGGAGAGCGCAAACCACTGTACGACCCCGGGGTTCATGCCTGACCCTACGATGGCTTTCAGGTTGGTGTAGCTGCTTCTGCCTGCTATGAATCTTGAATATCGTTCGATTAGCGTAAACCCCTCCAGCTCACTAAGCTGGTCTACCTCCTCGCTTTCCAGTGCAGTATTCACGTAAGCGACTGCAAGCTCATTGCAGCAATCAAGCATGGTTAACGTATCCGCCCAGGAAGCATCGATGACGAGAGCGGTAGCCGTATTTGCCAAATGGTGCTTAAACCTGGCCGTATCCTGCAAATCGAATTGATGAAGCACAAGATGACTGGCCAGCTGCGGACAATACGGTGTGAAGGTATCTTGCGGGAGCGGCTTTGCGTCAATACAATGAATGGTACAACCCGTTATAGATTTGTGCAGCGGAGCCTGGGCATCTTGCAGCACCTGCTCAAGGAGTGCGAGCACGGCTTTGCCTACCCCTCCGCCGCTGCCAAGTAACGAAATGACTAAATGATCATTTTCCATACTGTAATCAACTCCTTTTCGTTGCTATCAGCATACGCAGGCTGCTGCTGGTTTGACCGCAGCATTTGCTCCGTACCGAAGGCCCAAGCTGAATCCATCGCCGAAGGGATGATCGTCCATATGCGATTGTTCAGGGAGAATGGTCTATCCGCAGAAAACCTGTCTTCCAGCTTGCGGTGTTTTCCCGTATTCCAGTATGATTAGTACAGACTTTGAGGGGGGATTTAATCATGGACGAGCGCAAGCTTAGTAAGCCGGAGGCTGTAATATTTGATATGGATGGAACGCTGTTTGAAACGGATACGCTGCTGGTGCCGGTTCATCACCGCGTATTCGAGACGCTTCGGGAGGAAGGGCTTTACGAGCATGAAACGCCGCCAGTGGAGCGTTTGCTCAGCTGCTTAGGGATGGTGCTGGAGGACATTTGGCGCCAAGTGATGCCGGGCAGCACGGAGGCTGCGCGGAAGCGTGCCGATGAATTGCTGCTCCAATACGAGCTGGAGGGATTAGCCAGGGGAGAAGGGGAGCTTTACCCTTATGTCGGGCAAACGCTGCGCGAGCTGAAGGAGCGCGGAGTGAAGCTGTTCGTAGCTAGCAACGGACTGGAGGACTACGTGAAGGGCGTTGCTCGTTACAGAGGGATTGACGGGCTGTTCGATGGTTTGTATAGCGCGGGAGAATATGCGACGTTAAGCAAGGTTGATTTAGTAGCGCGGCTGCTGGAGGATCACGGCGTTCAGTCTGCCTGGATGGTCGGTGACCGTTCATCGGATGTGGAAGCGGGCAAGTGCAACGGCCTTCAAACGATCGGCTGCGCTTATGCGACATACGGACGTGCCGCAGAGCTTGATGGAGCTGATGTGCTGATCACCGATTTCCGCGAGCTTACGCGCCTGCTGGAGCAATAAATAAGCAATGAAGAACGAGACAAAAAACACCTGTAAGGTTAGGCGGCGCGTTAGCGCTGCTTCCCAGCAGGTGCAAGCTTCGCAGCTGATTACGGTTTAAATCATCCGCGTATTCTGATCCTCGCATTCTCACTTCAAACTGCAAGCCGGCCTCATTGAGGTACACAGTCAGGAAGACTAGGCCGGACTTTGACTTGCTTGTTGTCTTTTTCAAAACGGAGCGTTGGTTTGCCTGTCGGACCTCTGTGCATGGAAACGGCAGTCATGCCAAGCCGGAAGCATAGCGCCATGCTGGCCGTGTTGTCTGCAGCTACGTTACAGCACAGCTTGCCCAGGCGTTCGATCATCGTCTGTAAAATCTTGCCGCCAATGCCGAGGTTTCTTGCTTCAGGATGAACGACGAACATACAGGCTCCCTCATCGCCATCTTGGGCAAAGCCGAAGCCGACGATACGGCTGCTATGCTTAGCTATAACAACAACTGCACCTATTGGCGTGTTATGGCCTTCTTTAAGTAAAGAGGGATCCAGCTTGCGAAGCACATGAATGGTAGAAACTGCAAGCCGCTTATCCCCGTAACGGATGGCAAAGCCGATAAGTCGTTTTTGTTCCGATATCCATGTCTCTGGTGTAAGCAGCTCTAGCTCCACGTTTACGCGCCTCCTGCTTTTTCCGCTTTTATTTTAGCTAAATAAGCACCATATTGAAAAATACGTTCCAAAGATTTTTTGCGAATATGGGGCTCGTCGAATTTCATAGGCTTTGAATTCGCCTCAAAAAACCACATATTTCCTAAGCTGTCTATACCCAGATCCATGGACATTTCGCCAAGAAGCTGCCCAGAGCCTCGCTCTATTTGTTTGGCAATGAGCACAGCCGTGTTTTTTGCTTTTATTAACAGCTTACGCGCCTGCTCCTGATTGAATGAATTAACGAGCAGCTTCTCCGGATCCTCGATCATGCCGCCCCTTGGAACATGGGTTGTAATGCTCGAAGCACCGGCAATTCGTGCGCCGATGCCGGTAATGTCCCATTGCCCGCGCTGGTTTTTTTGGACGAGTGCGCGAAGATCGAAACTTCGTTCGTTGAAGGAGGCCAGATTAATGCCCTGCTGGGCAATATAAGCCTCACCTCCACTTTGCTTTTGAATGCGGCTCCAAAGCTTATTGATGGACGAACAATGATAGGTGGCGCTTTTTTTATTTTCTTGTACGGTTAACTGATAGGGCTGCTGCGTCTCGGCTTCAACGTTAATGGTCATGATGCCTTTGCCCGCTTTTCCGCTTTCCGGCTTTAAATAAAGGTAAGAATGCTTGCGCATCATTCGGCCAAGGCCCGTTACCGATACCAGCCTGCGGGTTGTCGGAATGTAAGGTTTGGTCGACTTAGATAGACGCAGCCATTCGAAGAGATCCCATTTATTGAAGAAGAAGGGATTAAACAGCTTAACATGCGGATGATTATGACAGGCTTCGATCTTCTGCTTGACGAAAGGCATATCCTCATCTTCCCTATGCGGAATGCGGTTATAGATGATGTCGGGGAACGGCAGAAGCCGCGGAAGCCAGCTGTCGTTCTCCGCATCGTAAACGAACCCTTTTAAGATGCTTCTTGTTAACAGCAGGTTTTTGACCGTCAGGACGTAGACGATAAACCCCATGGATTGACCGGTTCGAATCAAATCGGCGAAGTTGCTGCGATTGCCCCGGAAGAGCTGAATATCATCCTCGATTGTCAAAATAGCCAGTACCGTTCTGCCAGAGCGCATCCTTCTCAAATCCGATTCATCTGGAAGCATGCTGTCCATTAGCCATTACCTCCCTGACCTTGGAAATTGCTAAGGTACATGCAATGCTCAAAAATATATGATACCGACGCCCGGCCCTCCGAGCGGAGCGCAGGATGCTTGAAGATCGATCGGCCTGGCTTGGCGTTTGCCTCGAACATCCATATTTCTCCATCTTTATCGATGCCGAGATCAAGTCCAAGCTCGCCGAGACGGTGCGGATAATTTCGTTCGATTGCTTCAGAAAGCTTAATGGCGGTTTGCTTCGCTTTCTCAAGAACGGCGTCCGATTCATCGCCAAACGTTGTTTTAAGCGCTTGCTCCGGTGTCATAAGCGATCCTCCGCTTTTTACATGTGTCGTAACGCTGCCGCGGCCTGCCTTCTTCGCGCCGATGCCGGCAGGGACCCATTCGTTTTTGCCGTTCTTATGCATATGAAAGCGGAAATCGATCGGACAGTTGTCGATTTCTACAAGTCGAATTCCTTGTTGGACAACATAATGAGTTAAGCTGATGCCATGTTTCGCTTGAAGCATTCGTATCAAGCCGCTGAAGGTTCCGAATCGGAGCAGCACATTTTGGCTGCCCTTGCGGTATCGTGCGAAATAACCGCGCTTTGGATGATAGGTTAGTCTGTATATTCCTATTCCAAGGCTGCCTGCAGTCGGTTTAAAGTAAAGAAACTGATGCGTTTCGAGCATCTCCTTTATTTTTTCCATGGAGGGCCCCGAGACAGATTCGGGCAAATGATCCAGCGCTTCAGGATCATTATCCAGAAGCTTGTAGACGTCTGCTTTATTGAAGAAGCTCCAGTTGAAAATAGGAATTTTCCGGCGTACGAAACGTTCGCGCAGCGCATTAATGGATGCAGATGTTTCCGCCTTGCGGTTCGGAAGACGGTTGTAAACGACGTCCGGCAACGGTACGATTTTGCGATACCAGCCGCCTTGCGGATCGAGAAAATAGCCGTTGATCGTTTCCTGCTGCCAGTTGATATCATTCGGAGTGAACCCGAAAAGGTAAGCTTTATGCTCTCCGGTACGGATAATCTGTTTAATAAACTCGGTTCGGCCACCAAAGGGATTGCTCTCTGAACGAATGCCGTTATCGCTTAGTATACCGACAAGCGGTCCAAGCTGAACCTCGTTCTCGCCGGAGTTGAGCACATATACGTTCCCGGATTTCGGAACTTTGATCAATTGACGGATTCCTGCTGACAAATACAAGTGATTGCCCGGCCGGTTCAGCTGCTTGATTTCCGCATTAATCACTTCGTTACCCAGCTTGAGGCGAACCGACTTTTTGCCTGAAAGCTTCAGCTTCTTTAGTAGAGGACTGGACAAATATACGACTTTATTAGACTGCTGTGAGAAATGTACGTTACAAGTTGTCAAACTCATCGATGAACCTCCTGAACGTTGAAAGGCCGTAATTCGTCGTCGAAACTTGAATAACGGCGACGGCCGTTGATGGACTCATTGGCTACAAAGTACGGGAACAAGCGCCTAGATAACAAGCGTGCATATAAGAGCGGTCTTTCGATTGACAGTCTCTCGGCTTCCTGGTCGCCTATGATTCGAAAGGAAGAACGGCCTGGCTTTGAGTTTGCTTCGATTAGCCAAAGTTTGCCGTCCAAATCGATGCCATAGTCTAAACCAAGCTCGGCAAATCTGCCGAATTTACATTCAAGCCGTTCAACTGTTTGCTTGCTTATTGTATGGATCTGCTCTAGCAAACGTTCTGCTCTGTGTGTGCCGAATTTGGCAGTAATCAGCTGAGCAGCCGGACTGGCGTCGCCGCCGCCGTGCAGGTTGGACGTGAGCGAGCCCGCTTGACCCATACGAGACGCGACTCCGGTCAGCGACCACTTTCCTGTATGCTCCTTTTGCATGAGTGCTCTTACGTCAAATGGCTTGCCGTCCTCGCCGCTAAGCTCCAGATAGGGCTGGATTAAATAGGCTGATCGGTGAATAAAGCGGTTGATCCATTGCTCCGCCGCGTGATTGTCCTTGAATGTAATAGAAAAAGGACGATTTTGACGGCTTCTGCCCTTCACCTTCGTTGTTTGCTCGAGCGGGCAGCGCTTTACGTGCACGATCCCTCTGCCTTGCATACCTGCTGATGGCTTAAGGACGATCCCGTTAAAATACCGATCCGCCAAAAGGTTGACCTGATTTGCAGATTGAAAGGGCAAAGTAACAGGTAAATGCTTCGCCAGCAAAATGTCATCCTTAAGCGCTTCATAGACGCCCTGCTTAGCCGGGAGGGTTCCGTTCAGCATCAAATACGGTTTCCTTAGCTTCATAGCCGCCAGCATGCTGCGACAGTTCATTCGCTGATTAGCTCGTGTGAAAAAGCAGCGGTCATAGATGACGTCAGGCAGCGGAACTTCCTGTCTTACCCACCGGTTTTGTTCAAAGCGATAGCCGAAGAGCTGTTCTGATTGCGGCTGAAGGCCTTCCGCCGCAAATACATAGACGTCAATACCAAGCGGCTTGCCGGCTATAGTGAGCGCACGGTAGAAGGAAGGTTCCGGCAATATCGGTCCGGTTGCGGTATCCAAGTCTTGACGGTTGAGCGAGGCGACGACGATTCCGAGATTGACCATTCGAGCCTGCATAGGAGCCTCCGTTAAAAGCCCGATAAAAATCGGGAATATTGAATCATCATACGGACGGATGGACGGATTTTGTTCTCGTGGAGTGGCGTATTGTCGTTTTTGGATGGCTTTGAATTGACTTCCAGAAGCCAAACCCGGCCGTTCGTATCGAGTGCCAAATCAATGCCTAGTTCACCGAAGTGAGCCGGAATTTGTGCTTCTACGCCGCGGGCGATATGGAGTGCTGCCTGCTGCAGCCGTTGTACGGCTTCATGTCTGCTTATTCCGGACTGCAGATTTGATTTCGTTACGGCTTCCAAGGCCGTGCTTAACGTGCCTCCGCGTGCAAGGTTAGATACAAAATGATCGTTACTGGCTGTTCGGGCGACAATGGACGTAATGGTCCACTTACCGGTCAAATTTTTTTGGACGAGCGCGCGAAAGTCGACCGGCCGTTTTTGGATTTCGATTAGCTGCAGTCCCTGTTGAATTTGGTATCGAACGGTTTTCATCTTCGCGGAAATGGACGAGTACAGCTTGACTAAGCTCGTATGCTGCTGTTTGCGGGTACCGGCTGCGGTTGTGTGCATCGCTTGAAATTGGTTCGCTTCGAGACGCGAGATGCGAATGATCCCTTTCCCTAAACTGCCGCGGATCGGTTTTAGAAAAACGTTGCTATAACGGGAGCACATCGATTTCAGCATCGTATAGTTAAGCAGTAAATGCGATTCGGGCAAATAGCGCCCTAACGATTCATCTTTTTTTAGCGCATCGAAAACCTCGGCCTTATCGAGAAACTTTTCGTTGAAAACATTCGTCTTGTGCTGCTGTTTTACATCTTTCAAAAAATGTTGTACGCTGGGCCTGTTCTCCAATTTTCTTGAAGTTAAACGGTTATTGACGACGTCAGGTATGGGCATTCTAACCTGCTGCCACCCGTCTGAAAAGACCCAGCCGTCAATGGTGGTGTCAAGCTGGCTGCCGATTTGGTTAGGGGTGAAGAAATAAACGTAAACGCCTTGCGCCGAACTGGCTTCAACAAGCTCCTTGCAAAACATGGTAATAGGTCCGAAGGGCTTATCCGGTGTATTTGGATAATCGCGGCTGACCAGCACACCGATTAACGGTCCCAGAACAAGTGTGGAATTGCCGGCTTTGTATTGTATGCGAAGTGACGATCCGCTAGTTAAGCCCATCTGTTTCGCTAAGCTTTGACTCATCCTCATCCCATCGTACTTTGCGACAGGAATAACCTTTACATGCTGCCGAAAGGAACCGAATTTTAAGAGGATGTGCTGGCCTTGAGGGATTTTCCACTGCTTTACATAGGATTCGCCAAGCATGAGCGTGTCTTCAGGAATCATGCCGGTGCCAATCACCTGTAAGACTACTTTCGATTTGAGCATCATAAATCTCCTTCCAAGCAGGAGGATGACGATAAGAGGTTAGCAACTAGGTTTTTTACACGAATTACTTCATCATATGAGGACATCTATCCCATTGTGAATCGGAATAAGAATAAGACCTTGGCTCTTGTTTCAATTAAGGGGTATGATTGTACGTATAGAAAAACAAATCAGCTCAAACGAATGGGAGAGAGGCAAATGAATGTTTATGACAAAGCTTATGAATTAGCGAAGGCGCTCAAGGAGAGCGAGGAAGCAAAGCTGATGAAGGCTGCGAAGCAGGCTGCTGACGCAGATCCTGAAGCGAAGGGAATGCTGGATGATTTTCGTGAGCGCCAAAACTTTCTGCAGCAAAAAATGATGGCTGGCGAAGAGCCGTCTGCGGAGGATATGGAGAAGATGAACAAGCTCTATGAAGTCATTACGCTCAATCCGTTGATTGGCAAGTTGCTCGAAGCGGAGCGCCGTTTTGCGGTTGTGTTTGAGGACGTTAACCGCATTATGTCCGATGTGCTGAAGTCCATCGTTGACTAACTGGAGACATATACCCTGCCACTCCTTCATAGAATGGTAATGCGGACAAGGGTAGTGAGCCGCTTATGACCCTGCAGAGGAGCTGAATGGCATGTTTTCCGGAAAAGGCCGTCATATTTTATATTTGCTTATTGCGCTTGCGATGCTTACATATGCGCTGCCGCGTCTGGAGCTGAGTGCGCCGTGGAGCTTGATGAGTGTATTTGGACTAGTCTGGATCTTGTTTGCGTTAATCATCATTACGGCACATGTCAATGCGCTCGTTATGAATGACGCGAAGCGGAAAGAGCTGGCCCACATTAAGAGGGCGAAGGCGCTGCTGTGGGAGCAGAAGCTGGTTCAGAAGGCTGCTTCGAGAAGAGCACGGGGATAGCAGGCAGGAGCTAAAAACCAGCCCAATTGAAAAGGGACAGTCTTAATAGGTCTAAAGACCTGAGGGACTGTCCCTATTTTGTATTTTACAACCGAATATGGTTTGTCCTGCTTATTGGATTTCCTTGAAATGAACGAGCTGCTTGACGAATTTATAAACGGCTTCCTGTTCCTTCAAGCTTAAACCGTTCAATTGATGGACTATTTTAGTGGCATAACCTTCATCGTTTGGTTCATCCGATGAGTCCGGGCTGGAGACGACGTTCACAATCTTCTCAAGCGGCGTTTGCAGCGCAAGCGCGATTTTGCTGAGCACGTCTATCGTCGGATTTTTTTCTCCGCGTTCAACCTGTCCCATATAGGAAGCATTTATTTCGGCGCGAAAAGCGAGCTGCTCTTGGCTTAGCCCTCTTTTTTTGCGCAGCAGACGAATGTTTTCTCCTACAAGCCCTGCAATCTCACTCATAATGTCACCTCAGCCTAACGATAAAACTTTACTAGTCTATCAACAACACTCTATAGAGCATATTTAAAATAGTGATTATAGTCATTGACTAATAGATGGTGTCTTTACTATAATTGTGTAAAAAAGTATCATTCTACTACCAAGATTACCTATAAAGGATCGATTTACCAATTTGACTAAAAATGGTAGGATGAAAAAGGCAAAAACGTGGACGCGAGGAGAATGGCAAAGTGGTTGACGAATTTGAGTTTTTCAGAAAAGTGCGCGCATATTATAACAATGTTCCTTTCCTTGTTCAATTCACTTACCGTTTATCACATCGTGTCGATAAGGCTGTAACGGCCCGCGGTTCGTTCAGCTGTCGGGTTAATCCGCATACCCAAATCGTTGAATATGAGCTTGATCTAAAATCAGATAAGATTTCCAGACCGCACAGTGAGCAAAGCTCATTTTTGTTTTCCAGCATATATGAAGAAATTCCAGCACAAACGATTGAAATGAAGCAATTCCTTATTCAATCGCTGCGGTATCCGCTTCCGATTTCATACGATTGGCAGGCTTTTATTACGTCCGGCGCGGAGGATGCAATCAATGTGCAAACGATTCAGCAGCTATTCAAGAAATGGAGGCTGAAGGGCGTGGAGGGGCAATTAATAGACAGTATGCTAAAGGTTAAGCAGGTGCTGCTGCAGTGGCAGCTCTAAAGGCTGCGTGAATCGGCACGAACATGACTTGCCGCTTGCAATCTCTTATAATAGGGAATAAAGACTGCAAGTTGGACGGAGGATACAAGAGTGGCTCCAATCGGACCGGGTAACGAAACCAGCACGAAGCATGAACAGATTTTGAATTATATCCAAAGCCTAAAGATTGGAACAAAAATATCGGTGCGCGCTATTGCCAAGGCGCTTGGCGTAAGCGAGGGCACGGCTTATAAAGCATTTAAGGAAGCGGAAAGCTCAGGGCTTGTCAGTACGAAGGAGCGTATCGGAACGGTACGGATCGACCGCAAACGCCGGGAGGCGCTTGATCAGCTTACTTTCGGCGAAGTTGCCGAGATCGTGGAGGGCAGGCTGTTCGGAGGCGCGGCTGGACTTGATAAAACGCTGCATAAGTTCGTCATTGGCGCCATGGAGCTGGATGCGATGCTCAGGTATATTGACGAGGGCAGCCTGCTGATCGTAGGTAACCGGATCGGCGCGCACCGGTGTGCGCTGGAGGAGGGGGCAGGCGTACTTATTACCGGCGGCTTCGAGCCGAGTGCGGAAGTGATCAAGCTTGCTGACGAACGTATTCTTCCTATCATTTCCTCCCGTCATGATACGTTTACGGTTGCCTCTATGATCAACCGTGCCATGTACGATCGCCTTATTAAACGGAAAATCATGCTGATTGAAGATATCGTCACATTCAGCCGGCCTGCAGACGCGCTTAGAATCGGACATACCATAGAAGACTTTCATAAACTGTCTCGCGAAACCGGCTACTCCCGCTTTCCTGTTATTGACGAGAGAAGCAGGGTCGTTGGCATGATGACGGCCAAGGATGCGGTCGGAGCGCCTGAGGACAGTGCTGTCGATAAAGTAATGACCAAGCATCCCATTACGGCAGCCCCGAACATTACAGTTACGTCGGCCGCGCATACGATGGCTGCGGAAGGCATTGATCTGCTGCCTATCGTTGACAGGCACCGCAAGCTGCTGGGTGTCGTAACGAGGCAGAAAGTGCTTGATGCAATGCGATTTGCCGGCAAGCAGCCGGAATCGGGAGAGACCTTCGAGGACTTGATGTGGACAAGCTTCATCGCTACGGCAAACGCAAACACATTGGGCCAGGACGAGCTGGGTCTCGCCTATAAGGGAACGATTACGCCGCAGATGTCGGGGGCGCTCGGGATGGTGTCGGAGGGACTGCTTGCCACTTTAATGACGCAGGCAGCGCGCAGAATGATCAGAGAGACAGCTAAGCGCGATTACTTGCTTGAGAGCATGACGACATATTTTGTTAGACCCGTTCAAATCGATAGTGAAATTACGATCATCCCGCGTGCGCTGGAGATGAGCCGGAAGTTTACAAAGCTGGAAATCGAAGTTAGGGACACACAGGGATTGGCCGCCAAAGCGATGCTGACGGCCCAGATGATCGATCCTTATTGATGGCTGAATCAGCTTCTTGGTGATCGGTACAGGCTGAGATTGCGCATACCGGCAAATAAATTGAATACGCCGAGCAATAAGAAGATGGCGCCGATGACGATGCGAAGCGTGGAGCCGCCTGACAAAAACAGCTGAACGAGAGCGATGAACAGCAGCATGACACCCATGCTAATATTCATTCTGGCTGAGAAGACGGCCCGTGTTCTCGCATCGGTGGAACGGCGTGATTTAAAGCTGAATATGGCCGAAAACACGAGTGAAATTAAGATGCCCGGCATGAACAGCCATTGCAATAATTGATCCATGAATATGTAGCTCCTTTAAGTGATGTTGTTTCAGCTTGCGTTCGGAAATAGACAGCCTCTATTGTACCACGGAACGGAGCAGCGTGCTTAGGAAGGCGGCTTGGTATAGTAGCGGACCTTGATCCATACGTGCAGGACGTTATCGACCACGAGAATCGTCTTCACCTCAATGGAATAGTCTTTGTTATATACATCCATATAGACTTTTTTTTCAAGGAGCTTGCGGGCGAATTGGGCATCGGAATCAATCTCGTAAATGCTTTGGCCGAGAAAGCTCTTGAGATCTTCCTTGATTCGCTTGATTAGCTCGGCTTCCGTCACATGGTCGAGATCCGGTCTACCGGTATTTTGACCGGCTTCCTTCTCGATGCGGGGCAGGACGCTTTTTATGACGGTATGCTGGTTTTTGAATTGTTTTAAACCTTGTATATCCTGCTCATATTGCTCCAGCTTCTCCTCAAGCTCGCTCTTCAAAATGATCAGCGCCTGAAATTGCGCCAAATAAAGCGAATTATACACGATGGCTCCGATAATCATCCCGAGTATGAATACCCCAACGAACTGCAGCCCTCTCACAAAACGGTCAAACGCCGGCACGCGCATCGCTTATGCTGCTCCCTTGCAGATGAGCCGGACCAGCTCAGAACCTAGATGCGCGCCTAGAAAAGCGGAGAGAATAAAACAAATCTGCTGAGCCGCTGGTGATATTTGACCTAACATAATATTTCTTTCGATGACGCGAACGGGATCGATCGAACCGCCGATTGCCGCCACGATCGCCCATATTTTTAGCCTTGCGGCCGTATCGAGCATCGTAGCCGCAGGCGGCAGCAGCATAAACACCGATCCGATTCCCGCCAGTGTTGAGCCCCCAATGATGACTCCGAACGCAATGAAGAAATCAAGTCCTGCTTTAGACAAAAAGTAGGTCATGGGTATTCCTTTCCCCCCTTAAATGAATAGTGAAGCAAAACGATTTCGCAAGCAAAAGCTAAAGTGCATGTTCTTCAAAAGCCAACTTCGCGAGCATGTACGCTCTGCTACCATTCTATGGGCGTGTCCACTGCTATTATGATAAAATAGAGTTAACTTATTTGGACGAAGCGGAAAGGAACGGATGCGATGAGCGGCCATAACGAACAATCTTTTGTGCATTTGCACGTACACAGCGAATATAGCCTACTTGACGGTGCCGCGAGAATCCGCGACCTAACCGCGAGAGCCGCGGAGCTGGGCATGAAGGCGCTTGCGTTGACCGATCATGGGGTCATGTACGGGGCAATCCCCTTTTATAAGGCTTGCCGCGCTCACGGCATTAAACCGATTATCGGCTGCGAGCTTTATATGACGACCGGTTCCCGTTTTGAGAAAGGGACGCGCAAGGATAATCCGATCTATCATTTGATCGTGCTCGCCAAAAATGAAACGGGCTACCGGAATCTCATGAAGCTTTGCTCCATAGGCCATTTGGAAGGCTTCCACTACAAGCCCCGCGTTGATTTGGAGGTGCTAAGGGAGCTTTCGGAAGGGCTGATTTGCTTAAGCTCCTGCTTGGGCGGCGAAATATCCCAGCATTTATTGCATGACCGGACGGATGAAGCGCGAGCCAGCGCTTTGCGATACAAAGATATTTTCGGAGATGACTTTTATTTGGAGCTGCAGGATCACGGACTTCTGGATCAGAAGAAGGTGGCTGCCGAAATGATAAAGCTTGCCCGCGGGACGGGCATTAAGCTGGCGGCGACAAATGACGTCCATTACCTACGGGCGGAGGACGCTGCCGTACAGGATGTGCTGCTATGCATCGGAACGGGCAAGACGATTGATGATACCGACCGGATGCGCATGCTGACGGATCAGATGTACATGAAAAGCGCTGACGAGATGGCGCTTTTGTACAGGCATGTTCCTGAAGCGCTGGCGCATACGGCAGAAATCGCGGATAAATGCGAGCTAGAGCTGACCTTGGGCCGAGCCGCTCTGCCCGTATTCAGGCCGGTGCCTGCGGGAATGAGCTCATCCGATTATTTAATGACGCTTTGCCGTGACGGCTTGACCGCCAGATATGCCGGACTGCCTGAATGGGCGGCCGATTCCGGCTACCGGCAGAAGGCGGAGCAGCGGCTGGAGTATGAGCTCTCTGTCATCGATAAGATGGGATTCAGCGACTACTTTTTGATCGTTTGGGATTTTGTCCGCTTTGCGCATGAACGGGGCATTCGCACGGGCCCCGGCAGAGGCTCGTCCGCGGGAAGCCTGGTCGCATACACGCTTCGCATAACGGATGTTGATCCGCTCAAATATAAGCTTTTGTTCGAGCGGTTTCTTAACCCGGAGCGGATCTCGATGCCCGATATCGATATCGACTTCAATGACGAGCGCCGTGATGAGGTTATTGCTTATGTTGCTGCCAAATACGGAGAAGAGCATGTCGCGCAAATTATTACGTTCGGGACGATGGCGGCTAAAGCTGCCGTGCGGGATGTAGGGCGGGCTATGAACGTACCGTTTCAAGAGGTGGATCGTGCGGCGAAGCTCATTCCGAATCAGCTTGGCATTACGCTTGCGGAAGCGCATCGCATCAGCAGCGAGCTGCGTGATGCGAGCGAACGGCAGCCGAAGACGGCGGAAATGATGAAGATGGCCTTAAAGGTGGAAGGGATGCCAAGGCATGCTTCCACGCATGCCGCAGGAGTCGTCATCTCTCAAGAGCCTCTTACCCACTATACGCCTATTCAGGTCGGCAGCGAGCGGATTCCGCTCACGCAATATTCGATGGAGCATTTAGAGTCAATCGGTCTTCTCAAAATGGATTTTCTCGGCTTGCGGACGCTTTCGATAGTAGAACGAACGCTGCGCGCTGTAAAGGAGCAGTACGGCAAGGTTATCGACTTCCACACGATCAGCGACTCTGATCCTGCGACATACGCAATGTTAAGCCGCGGCGATACGACTGGTATATTCCAGCTTGAGTCCGCTGGCGTGCGGCGTGTTCTGAAGGACATGAAGCCGACTGAGTTCGAGGATATCGTCTCGGTGCTGGCTTTGTACCGGCCGGGTCCTATGGAGTTTATTCCAAAATATATTCAAGGCAAGCATGGGATGGTTACAGTCGAATACCCGCATCCCTCGCTAGAGCCCATTCTGTCAGATACGTACGGCATTATCGTCTATCAGGAGCAAATTATGCAAATCGCATCCTTGATGGCAGGCTTCTCGCTTGGCGAAGCGGACTTGCTGCGCCGCGCCGTCTCGAAGAAGAAGCGTGAGGTGCTCGATGAGGAGAGGGCGCATTTTGTAAAGGGCAGCCTTGCGCAAGGCTATTCGGAGCTTGATGCAAATCACGTATATGATATGATTGTTCGATTTGCCGATTATGGCTTCCCTCGGGCGCATGCGGCGGCATACGGCGTGCTTGCTTTCCAGACAGCATGGCTTAAGGCAAATTATCCTGTTCCGTTTATGGCTTCGATGCTGGCTTCAGTGACCGGAAACCAGCGGAAAACGGCCGAATACGTCGATGAATGCCGCCGCATGGGCATTGCCGTGCTGCCGCCTGACGTGAATGAAAGCAGCGTATCCTTTACGCCGGCCCAGAATGCCGTTCGCTTCGGACTAGCGGCGATCAAGAACGTCGGTACGCAGGCAATCGAAGCACTTCAGAAGGAGCGCGGCGAGCGGCCCTTCGAAAGTCTTCTGGATCTGTGCAGGCGTGTAGATTTGCGCGTCGTGAATAAGCGTGTGCTGGAGTCGCTCATTCAAGCGGGAGCTATGGATTGTTTGCCTGGGCATCGCGCCCAGCTGCTCGGCGCGCTTGAGGAGACGGTCGAGGCTGCGGTCAAATGGCGAAAGGAGCGAGAGGAGCTGCAAATCGAAATGTTCGGCCTTGACGAGGTTCAGAACTGGGATGTCGAGCTTCCTGATATTCGCCCCTATACGACAGGGCAGCAGCTGGATTTTGAAAGGGAGCTGCTGGGTCTTTATTTATCGGGCCATCCGCTCGATGCTGCCGAGCAGCAGCTTGCCCCGCTAGGCCTCGATCGGTTGGTTGAGCTAAGCGATGCGAAGGACGGTGCAATCGCCATTGTTGGCGTCATGATCGTATCGCTTAAACCCTTCACGAACAAGAAAGGTCTCGCGATGGGTTTTCTGGAGCTGGAGGATCGCATTATGCGCGTGGAGGCCGTCGTGTTCCCAACTATTTGGAAGCGGATCGGAAGCAAGCTTGAGAAAGGCGGCTTAGCGATTATTCAGGCTACTGTTCAACAGCAGGATGATGATTATAAGCTGATCGTTGAGGATTGCGTGCCGATTGACCATGCGGAAATGGATCTTGCGGGGCAGGTAAGACGTTTGCAAAAGCAGGCGCAAGCTCGCGCAGCGCGCAGCACAGGCGGCAATGCAAGTACAGGCGGAGCGTCTTCACAGGGCCGCGCGCAAAATGCACAAGGTCAAGCCGTACAAGTTCAGCGTCCGAATATTACCGGAAATTCGGATAAGGCTCCTTCTGAAAATGCTTCAGGAGGCGCTGAGGCGCGCCACGGGCATGAACAGGGCCGGTCGGCCTCATCTGAACGCAAGCCGCAGCGCGTATATATCAAAATCATGTCACAGAATGAAGAGCCTGCTATACTTGAGCAGCTTAAAGGGCTTCTGGCAGGGCACGCCGGTCAGCTTGATACCGTGTTATTTTATGTGCAGGGACAAAAGTCGATTGCGCTTAGCGGCAGTTATCGGGTAAAGCCTTCGCCACAGCTCATTGCATCCGTCGAGCAGCTGCTGGGAGCAGGCACAATCGTTGTGAAATAAAGAAAAATAAGCGATTAAATGCGATGTCGATCTATTCCTTTCGTAAAATCTCGTAAACAAATGTATTTCGTATGCACGTCAGGGCTTGTTCGCGCATATGTTTAGAGATACAAGTGACGATGGCAATGGAGCCCGCGGAAAACGGGCTTCGCCTTAGGACAATGTCATCTGTTCACGCTAATGTTTCCAAGATAAACGTACAAGCAGTTACGGGAGGGATGGGTCCTATGACAGGAATCGAGAAATGGCTCTTAAGACGAGGAGTATCAGTCGACGACATAACGGAGATTGTTTATACTCTGCAGCGTCCCTATAACGGCGATTTGACGATGGAACAATGTGAGGAAAGCGTAAGAGCGGTGCTTGGTAAGCGAGAGGTGCAGTATGTCATGTATACAGGCATAGCCCTTGATGAATTAGCGGAGCGGAGATTGCTGCCGGAGCCCCTGCAGTCCATTATGGAAACCGATGAGTCGCTCTACGGCGTCGATGAGACGCTGGCGCTCGGCATTACGAATGTTTATGGAATGATTGGATTGACGAGCTTCGGATATTTAGATAAAGTAAAACCCGGTATTATTCGTCAATTGAATTTGAAGGGCGAACGCATTCATGTGTTTCTGGATGACTTGGTCGCTGGATTGGCCGCCGCTGCATCGGCAAGAATTGCACACCAGGACCCGAAAGCGATCCGATATGATTTGCCGGATTCCCCATGACTATGGTATCATTATGAGATCATATGGCCTGTTACCGGGATAGCTATGCTTAGTAAGTGAACTTTGCGGCTGCAAAGTTTTCAGGAGGTACCATGATGTGGACGGTCATTTATATCGCACCAACAGCAAAAATCGCAGATAACATCAAGAAGCGGCTAACAGAGGAAGGGTTTTTAGTGAAAATCCGCTCTGTCAATCTGTCCAAACAGCAATACGAGATACTAGTTCCGTCTGGCGAGTTGGAGGAAGTTCAAGAAGTATTCAACTCTATTATGCGTCCATTATGATGGACTGCTCTATACTATTGCGCCTTGAGAGGTGTCACACGTGCAAATAAAGGACTTATTTACGAAGAAGAAATATGCGACGATACCTTCGGCACCCCGCAAGAGGGAAGTGCCAGAGGGCTTGATGAATAAGTGCTCCAAATGCGGCACCATTCAGTACAGCAAAGAATTGGAAAAGAATTTAAAAGTATGCTCATCCTGCGGCCATCATCATCGGTTAAGCGCATGGGAGCGTATTGCATTGACCCTTGATGAAGGGTATTTGTTAGAATACGATGCGGATATGGAATCCGTCGATCCTCTATCCTTCCCCGGTTATGCCAGCAAGCTTGAGCAGCAGAAGAGTAAGTCAAGCCTGCGGGAAGCTGTGGTAACTGGAGAAGGCATGATCGGCGGTTTTCCGGTTGTCGTAGCGGTTATGAGCTTTGATTTCTTTACCGGCAGTATGGGTTCTGTCGTTGGCGAGAAGATTACTAGAGCGATCGAAGCGGCTCATACGAAGCAACTGCCGATGCTTATTTTCTCTACATCTGGCGGCGCCCGCATGCAGGAAAGCATTTTAAGCTTGATGCAGATGGCCAAAACGAGCGCAGCGCTCTCGAAATTTCAGGGAGCCGGTGGTTTGTTTATTTCGATTTTTACCGATCCTACTACAGGTGGAGTCTCAGCGAGCTTCGCGAGCCTGGGCGATTACAATTTGGCCGAGCCCGGCGCATTGATCGGCTTTGCCGGACGGATTGTCATCGAACAAACGATCCGCCAGAAGCTGCCTGATGATTTCCAGACGGCCGAGTTTAATTTGCAGCATGGCCAATTGGATAAAGTCGTACACCGCAAAGACATGAAGCCTACGTTAGCAAAGCTGCTCGATATGCATTGCGTAAGGGAGGAAACATCCTATGGCGGGTGAGTTGCCTTTTGAAAAACCGCTGAATGATTTGCGCCAGAAGATTACCGAGCTTAAAAGCTTAAGCGTGGAAAAGGGCATTGACTTCTCTGAAGAAATATCAGGTTTAGAGAAGAAGTGCAAGCAGCTGGAAGAAGAGATGTACAGTGAATTGACGCCAGCTCAAAAAATGCATATGGCGCGCCATCATCAGCGTCCGACATCGCTTGATTACATTCAAACGGTGTTTACCGATTTCATGGAGCTGCACGGTGATCGTCTGTTTGCGGACGATCTTGCTATTGTTGGAGGACTGGCGAAGCTTAACGGTGTTCCGGTTACTGTAATCGGCCATCAGCGCGGTAAGGATACGCGTGAGAATATCGCCCGGTTTTTCGGCAGTCCTCACCCTGAGGGCTTCCGTAAGGCGCTTCGCTTCATGGAGCAAGCCAACAAGTTTAAGCGGCCGATCATTACCTTTATCGATACGAAGGGCGCATACCCGGGCAAAACCGCCGAGGAGCGCGGACAATCGGAAGCGATTGCGCGCAACCTGCGGGAAATGGCCGGTTTCGGTGTGCCTATCATCTGTATCGTTATTGGTGAGGGCGGCAGCGGCGGCGCGTTAGCTTTAGGCGTGGGCAACCGCGTTCTAATGCTGGAAAATGCGATTTATTCCGCGATTTCTCCAAACGGTGCAGCATCCATTCTATGGAAGGATGCTTCCCGAGCGGACCAAGCCGCTGAAGCGATGAAAATTACGGCAAAGGACTTGCTTGAGTTTGGCGTTATCGAGGATATCGTAGCGGAACCGCAAGGGGGCGCTCATAAGGATTTAGCTTTCCAATCGGAACAGATTAAGGATAAGATATGGCATCATTTGCAGGAACTTATGCAAATGAGCGCAGAAGAGCTTATCGAGGACCGCTATAATAAATTCCGTAAGGTCGGCCAGTTCAAAATTGTTGAGCGGCCGCTCGAAGTGCAAAGCGCGGCAGCTAAAGTAGCCAATATTGGCGAAGCGGCAAACGGGACGAATCAATCCCGCGTGCAGTCGACGGAAGCTGCGCCTTCGGTTCAGTAAATGTTATGTGAAATTGACTATTCCGCTGTACAAGCAGCAGGAGGTCATGTAAGTTTAAAATAGAATATCAGGCAATATACGGAGGAACTATAACATGCGTAAAACAAAAATCGTTTGTACGATCGGTCCATCCAGCGAATCGTTGGAAAACACAAAGAAATTAATCAAAGCAGGCATGAACGTTGCCCGTCTTAACTTCTCCCACGGAGATTTCGAAGAGCATGGTAACCGCATCAAAAATATCCGCCAAGCAAATGCTGAGCTCGGAACTTCGGTAGCGGTTTTGCTTGATACGAAGGGACCTGAAATTCGTCTTGGCAAGCTGAAGGAAGAGCCAATCGAATTGAATCAAGGTGATACTATCACGCTTACTACGGAAGAAATTTTGGGCGACCGCAACCGCGTTCCGATTACGTACAATAATCTTCCAAACGATGTAACGGTCGGCTCAACGATTTTGATCGATGACGGCTTGATTGGATTGACGGTTGAAGAGGTTAAAGGAACTGAAATCGTATGCCGTATCGTGAATAGCGGTCCGATTAAAAGCAAAAAAGGCGTTAACGTACCTGGAGTGAAAATCTCATTGCCTGGTATTACCGAGAAGGATGCGAATGATATCGTATTCGGTATCGAGCAGGGCGTAGATTTCATTGCAGCTTCTTTCGTGCGCAAAGCGAGCGACGTGCTTGAAATCCGTGAGCTTCTTGAGCGTCACAATGCCGGCCATATTCAAATCATTTCCAAAATCGAAAACCAAGAAGGCGTAGACAATCTCGATGAGATTCTTGAGGTTTCAGACGGCTTGATGGTAGCGCGTGGCGATCTCGGGGTTGAAATTCCAGCCGAAGAAGTTCCGCTCGTGCAAAAAAACATGATCAAAAAAGGTAACCGCGTTGGTAAGCCCGTTATTACGGCTACACAAATGTTGGATTCCATGCAGCGCAACCCGCGTCCGACCCGCGCAGAAGCGAGCGATGTAGCCAATGCGATTTTTGACGGAACAGATGCAATCATGCTATCCGGCGAAACAGCTGCAGGCAGATATCCGACTGAATCGGTACAAACGATGGCTCGTATCGCTGAGCGAGCTGAAGCGGCTTTGGAATACCGTGAAATTTTTACAAAGCAAGCTAATGCACAGCAAACATCGGTTACGGAAGCAATCAGCCAAGCTGTTGCTAACTCCGCGCTCGATTTGGGTGCGAAAGCGATCATTACCTCTACGAAAAGCGGCTTTACAGCCCGCATGGTATCGAAGTACAAGCCTAAGGCTCCTATTATCGCGGTAACGACAGATGAGAAGGTATTGCGTCGTCTTTCTCTCATTTGGGGCGTATTCGCTGTGCTGGGTCCAGATGCGGATACGACGGACGCAATGTTTGAAAATGCTGTAAAAGGCGGCATGAGCACAGGCTTCCTTAGCTTGGGCGACACAGTCGTTATAACAGCTGGCGTTCCTGTCGGCCGCGCCGGCACGACAAACCTTATCAAAATTCACCACATTGGTGAGCTTTTGGCACAAGGACAAGGCATCGGCAGCCAAACGGCTATCGGTAAAATCGTTGTAGCGCGTACACCGCAGGAAGCAATCGCGAAAACGACTGAAGGCTCCATTTTGGTTGCGATCTCTACAGACAAAGATTATATGCCTGCTTTTGAGAAAGCTGGTGCGGTTATTACGGAGCAAGGCGGAATTACCAGCCATGCTGCAGTAGTAGGCCTGAACCTTGGAATCCCGGTTATCCTCGGCATTGCAAATGCGACAGATATTCTTGAGGATGGCATGGAAGTGACTATTTACGGCGAGACTGGCGTGATCTATCACGGTCAATCGAAAGTACTGTAATTAGACTGTCACTTTAACAACTATATAGTTTCGAAAGCTAAAGCGATGGTGATCTCACCGTCGCTTTTTGCTAATCTTACATGTTGTATTTAAGCTATTCGTAAAAAGGCTTTGGGAGGAACATTCATGCATTCAGCTTCCAGTTGGTATATGCATCCGCTTCGCGTTCGTTATCAGGAAACCGATCAAATGGCTGTCGTCTTTCACGGAAATTATGTAACTTGGTTTGAAATTGGACGTACAGAATGGATAAGAAATGCAGGCTACGACTATAAAACAATTGAGGACTGTGGCTTGCTGCTGCCGGTCGTCGACTTGCAATGCCGTTATGTGCTCCCTGCGCGTTATGACGATACCGTTCTTGTATGTACGCGGGTAGCAGAATTCTCGCCGGTACGCGTTTCCTTTGAGTCGCAGGTCAGAAGGGTAGCCCTTTCTGATTTCCATGCCTCAGAGCTTGCAGCAGGCAAACAGCTTCCAGGGGAGCTATTAGTCGAAGGCGGGACCAAGCACGTATGGGTAAATCAGCTGTGGCAGCCGGCTCGCATAAACAAAGTGATGCCAGAGCTCTATGAACTGCTTCGCACAAAATAAGTTTGCTGCGCAAACGAAGCCTATTAATATGCAGTAAGTTTGCTGTGCAAACGTTGAAGGAGATGTCGAATCATGTATAAATGGCTGTTGGCTGTGTTTATTGTCGTTCCGATTGTAGAGCTTTGGGGGATCTTTCAAGTTGGCAGCTGGATTGGCGGTTGGAATACCTTTTTTATACTTATACTTATGGGGTTGGCAGGCGCTTATCTGGCTCGGACGGAAGGACGCAGAGTTTGGGGAGAGGCTCAGCAGCAAATGCAAGCGGGGCAAATTCCCGGTCAAACGCTATTAGACGGTCTTTGTGTGCTTGCCGGGGGTATTTTGCTGCTCATGCCTGGATTTATTTCTGACATAGTGGGCATTACGCTGCTAATTCCCGCGTCCCGTATCTATTATAGGCAAATCATGCTGCAATGGATTGAAAAAAGAATGCGAAACGGTAATTTTAGAATAGGAAGGTTCTAATATTTACGTGACCTTTACAAAAGGTTAACATGGAAATAATAGTCATCCTTCATAATAAAATAGACATATATCGTAATTGACTCAGGAGGCGTGAGAAATGACCAAGCTTTTGTCCAACTATGTAAACCGTGACTTAAGTTGGATCGAATTCAACCGAAGAGTTCTTCAAGAGGCTCAGGATTTAAACAATCCTTTGCTCGAGAGAGCTAAGTTTTTAGCGATTGTTTCAAGCAATCTGGATGAATTCATGAGCGTACGAGTTGCAGGCATCCAAATGCAGATGAGAGCCGGCTTGACGAAAACCGATTTTACCGGCTACACGCCGCCTGGGCTTTGGAAAAGGCTTATTAAGCGTGCAACACAAATGGTACATGATCAATACCGCACATACAGAGAAGTATTTCGCGGATTAAGCCGTGAAGGTATATTTATTCGCTCGATCGAAGAGCTCAATGTATCGCAGACCAAGGCGGTCTTCGATTATTTTCATGAAATTGTATTTCCAGTACTGACGCCGATGGCAGTCGATCAGAGCAGACCGTTTCCGCTCGTTCATACGAAAGAGCTGTATTTGGCGGTGCTTCTAAGAGAAGAGGGGGAGAAGGCAGAGGAAGAGCCGCTGTTTGCGATTGTACAGGTACCCTCTATCCTGCCGAGATTTGTACCCGTTCCGGGAAGAATTAACAGCAAGAAGACGGAATTTGTGCTTCTTGAGGATTTGATTGAACAGTTTATCAACACGTTGTTTAACGGTTATATACCGTTTTCGGTGAACCCGTTTCGCTTGACACGAGATGCGGACATTACGTTGAACGAGGAGGATGCGGAGGATCTGCTCGAGGAAATCGAGAAGGAGCTGCGCCGCCGCCGCTGGGGAATTCCCGTTAGGCTTGAGGTTGCTAAGGGCATACATCCTTATGCGCTCGAAATGCTCACAGAAGAGCTGGAGATCGAGGATAATTTGTTTGAAATCGACGGTCCGCTCGATCTGAGCTTTCTGCTGAAATTTGCGGGTGCTGTGCCAGGAAATGAAAATTTGCGTTATGAGAAGCTTGAGCCTGTGTATCCGAGGGAGTTCGATGAAACAGACGACATGTTCGAGGTTATCCGTCAGCGCGACGTACTGTTGTATCATCCATACGAGTCGTTTGAAGCCGTCAATGATTTTGTCATGCAGGCAGCTTATGATCCAGACGTATTAGCTATCAAAATGACGCTTTACCGCGTCAGCGGGCAATCCGCGCTCGTTCAAGCGCTTTCTAAGGCTGGTGAAGCAGGTAAGCAGGTAACGGTCGTTGTCGAGCTAAAAGCGAGGTTTGACGAGGAGCGAAACATCGCATGGGCGCGCCAGCTGGAGAAGGCGGGCTGTCATGTCGTTTATGGCCTCGTCGGTTTAAAGACGCATGCAAAAATATTGCTCGTCGTTCGGCGCGAGCAGGGTACGCTTCGTCGCTATGTGCATGTTGGAACCGGCAATTACAATGACAATACGGCTACCTTGTACACGGATATCGGACTATTTACTTCACATCCTATTATCGGCGGAGATGCCTCGGCTCTATTTAACGAAGTAACCGGCTATTCCTCCCCTTACGAGTGGAAAGCTTTCGGCGTTGCGCCAGCGGATTTGAAGGAAAAGCTGTACCGGCTCATTGATCGGGAAAGATTGAATGCAATCGCTGGAAAGCCGGCGCGCATTATCGCCAAAATGAACTCGTTATCGAATCAAGAAATGATCGACAAGCTGTACGAAGCCTCTCAGGCAGGTGTGAAAATCGTGCTTATCGTCCGCGGAGTATGCTGCTTGCGGCCGGGAGTACCGGGGCGCAGCGAAAATATTCAGGTCATCAGCATCGTTGACCGGTTCCTCGAGCATGCGAGAATTATGTACTTCTATAACGGAGGGGAAGAGGAAGTTTATTTGTCGAGCGCGGATTGGATGACTCGTAACCTGACAAGGCGAATCGAGCTCATTTGTCCGGTATTCGATTCGACTCTCAGACAAATACTGATCAAGATGCTTCATCTTAATATTGATGATAATGTGAAGGCCCGCGAGCTGCAGGCGAACGGCACTTATGAACACATTTCCAGTGAAAATAAGCAGCCGTTCCGCAGTCAATTCGAGGCGAAGGTTATATCGTCGTGGAAGGGACGTGGGTAGCCGTATAGTCCAGACTAGGCGCTACTCCCCACAGCTTCTTGAATTCGGAGCCAAGCTCCTCCACCTCGCGGCGCTCGACATCGAGCGTACCGCGTGGTTTGATTGGCCGCAGGAGCAGTTGATTGCCGGATAATTGGACATTTAGCTGTGCGATTGCCTGTGTTTCCGTTCGATCCAGTGCAGTCGACAGCTGCAGCAGCGCGCCAAGCTTATAAATGACATCCAGATCGGACTTATTAAGCAGCTCCTTATATTCGGAAATGTGCTGACGAGCACGGCCTTTGCTTTTGTAAGAAGCAATAGCTGCCGTCATAATCATCTCCCGATGCGTAAGCCCGTTCAAATGGGAGTTGATGATGAGGTAGAAGGAGTGTCTTGCATATTCGTAATAATCGATGGAGGCACCGATTCGAAACAGCTGTGACGCCGCATCAAGCAGCACCCTCGTTTGCAGCGGCAATGGCTGCAAATAGTACAGGGCATCGTAGAGCTCAAGCGATATTCGGTTGACCTGCAGTACATGCTGCTTCGGTGCTTCCGGATGCAGGGCGCTCAAATTAGTAAGGCTGTACTTCAGCACATCGACCTGCTTCGGATGATTCGGAAATCGTGTCGCATGGAACAAGCCATCCCGCAGGCCCGCGCCGCAAATGCGGTAATATGCGGCCTTGGTCGCCCGAAACAGTACGCGTAATATAGCTACGCCGGGGACTACGACATCGGCGCGGTCTTTGGACAAGCCCGGCAGCTTACGCCTTTTGTCCAGCGGCAGCTTGCGCATTTGATGAAACAGCATATCGGCTTGCTCACCTGTTATCGGATAGTTATGCGTTTGCGGGAAAGGGTATTTATAGGCCGCTTGATGCATTTTGCCAAGTGCACGCACGGTGCCGCCTACTCCGACGAGCGGCATGCCTGGCGTTTCTCCGATCCACGGTTCGTTCCGGACGGCTTCTGATACATATGTCTCAAGCGACTTCAGAGCATCGTCCTGCAGCATGCCCTTTGCAGCGTATCGTTTGTTGAGATTTACGCATCCAAACGGAAAGGACACGGAACGGACGAGCGCGCGGTTGCGAAATAAAGACAGCTCAGTGCTTCCGCCGCCGATATCGATTAGAAAGCCGTCCCGAATAGTCAGTGAGTTGATCATGCCGAGAAAGCCATAGGAAGCCTCGTCCTCGCCAGAGAGCAATTCGATGGTCAAGCCTGTTTCCGCTTTGATCCGACCCAGTATTTCGGAACGATTATTAGCATTTCGAACGGCAGCCGTAGCAACTGCCCGAATATGGCTGGTATGATTATGTGTGCAGATCATAGTAAAATGCGTCAGCGTGTCGATTAGCTCATCGATTGCTGTCCCAGAGATACGGCCGTTCTCGTCAATGCGTTCACTTAATCTGGCAGGCCGTTTGCTGCTATCAGACACGCGATGAGCACCATTTGCTGTCCGCTCGTATACGACGAGCCGGACCGAGTTGGAGCCAATGTCAATAATACCGATGCGTTGTTCTGTCATGTAGTGCCTCCAATGCAGCAAGTTTTGCTCTGTAAGTTCTCTTTTTGACATTTTACCATTATATTCACTTCTGTAAAAATACTTTATGCCACGGCTAAAAATGGAGCGAATAGGGAAAAATGCAGGCTGGAGCATATGACAAGATGTGGTGAAATAATAAGCGAAAAAAATATTAATGACGCCGATAAAGCATTTTTATGTCTGTATTTGTTCACTTCACTGCCGAAATCATTTATGATTAAAGGTGATGGTACAAAGAATGCTTAATTATGTAAACGATACCCAAGTTAAAGGAGAGAGAACGATGACAGCAACTAAAGGTCTGGAAGGAATTGTCGCCGCAGCTTCGTCCATCAGCTCAATAATTGATGGCGTGTTGACATACCGTGGTATTGATATTGACGATCTCGCGGAAAATGCAAGTTTTGAAGAGGTCGCATACCTGCTATGGTACGGTAAATTACCTAATCGTTCCGAGCTAGATGGACTGCAGAAGCAACTGGATCAATATGCAGCGGTTCCTGAGGGCGTGCTTGATCAAATTAAGCTATATCCAAAAGACACAAACTCGATGGCTGCTCTTCGTACTGCGGTTTCCAGCCTAGCATTGTACGACGGCTCCGCTAACGATATGACTCCAGAGGCAAATCAACTTAAAGCCATTAAATTGCAAGCACAGCTGCCAACGATTATTGCTGCTTTCGCACGCATTCGTCAAGGCAAAGAGCCGGTAGCTCCAAAGCAAGGTGTATCGATCGCTTATAATTTCTTATATATGCTTACAGGAAACGAGCCTGCTGAAGTGGCGGTTAAGGCACTTGATCAAGCGCTCGTTCTTCATGCTGACCACGAATTGAACGCTTCGACATTTGCGGCACGCGTAACGGTTGCTACGCTTTCTGACATTTATTCAGGCGTAACGTCCGCAATCGGAGCTTTGAAGGGTCCTCTTCACGGCGGTGCGAACGAAGCCGTTATGGTGATGCTGGAAGAAATCGGTTCGGCAGCTAACGTTGAAAGCTTTATTAACAACGCGCTTGCGAACAAACACAAAATTATGGGCTTCGGTCACCGTGTATACAAAAACGGCGATCCACGCGCGAAGCATTTGCAAAAAATGTCCCGCGAGCTCGGCAAGCTGACAGGCAACATGGAGCTTTACGAAATGTCTGTTAAAATCGAAGAGCTGGTAACAGGACAAAAGGGCTTGAAGCCAAATGTTGACTTCTACTCCGCTTCCGTTTACACGACGCTTGAGATTCCACGCGACCTGTTTACACCTATTTTTGCAATCAGCCGTGTATCCGGTTGGTGCGCGCATATCCTTGAGCAATATCAGGATAACCGCCTGATTCGTCCGCGTGCCGATTATGTTGGACCGGTTAATGCGAAGTACATTCCGATCGAGAAGCGCTAATTGCTAATTAAGTTAAAATAACTCATACTTGCATATAAGCAGGTACTATTTTAGGAGGATTTCATTCATGGCTCAGTTCGAAAAATTCGCGCTTCCAACAGAAGGCGAGCAAATCACAATTGATAACGGCGTACTACAGGTACCTAACAACCCAATCATACCTTTCATCGAAGGCGACGGCACAGGCCGCGACATTTGGAAAGCTTCGAAACGCGCACTAGATGCAGCGGTAGAAAAAGCTTATAACGGCGAGAAAAAAATCGCTTGGTACGAAGTGTTTGCCGGCGAAAAAGCATTCAACGAGTTCGGCGAGTGGTTGCCTGCTGATACACTTACTGCAATCCGTGAGTATATCGTAGCGATTAAAGGACCTTTGACAACGCCAATCGGCGGCGGTATTCGTTCATTGAACGTAGCGCTTCGTCAAGAGCTTGATCTTTACACTTGCTTGCGTCCTGTACGTTATTTCACAGGCGTTCCATCCCCGGTTAAACGTCCTGAGCTTGTTGACATGGTTATCTTCCGTGAGAACACTGAGGATATCTATGCAGGTATCGAGTATCAAGAAGGCTCTGCAGAAGTGAAAAAAGTAATCGAGTTTCTGCAAAAAGAAATGGGAGCTAACAAAATCCGCTTCCCTGAAACTTCCGGTATCGGCATTAAGCCAGTATCGAAAGAAGGCTCACAACGTCTTGTTCGCGCAGCGATTGAATATGCAATCAAGCACGGCAAAAAATCCGTTACCCTTGTACACAAAGGCAACATCATGAAATACACAGAAGGCGCGTTCAAAAACTGGGGTTACGAGGTTGCTGAACAAGAATTCGCTAACGAGACTTTCACATGGGGTCAATACGACCGCATTAAAGAAGCTGAAGGCACAGATGCTGCAAACAAAGCGCAAAAAGAAGCTGAAGCTGCCGGCAAGCTAATCGTTAAAGACGCAATTGCGGATATCGCCTTGCAACAAGTACTTACTCGTCCTACTGATTTTGATGTTATCGCAACCTTGAACCTGAACGGCGACTACTTGTCCGACGCTCTAGCTGCACAAGTCGGCGGTATCGGTATCGCTCCAGGCGCGAACATCAACTACTTGACTGGACATGCAATCTTCGAAGCAACTCACGGTACAGCTCCTAAATACGCTGACCTTGATGTAGTAAACCCAGGCTCCGTAATCCTTTCCGGCGTAATGCTCCTTGAGCACCTAGGCTGGCAAGAAGCGGCTGACCTTATCTATAAAGGTATGGAAGCATCAATCAACAACAAAACAGTTACTTATGACTTCGCTCGCTTGATGGAAGGCGCAACTGAAGTTAAGTGCTCCGCGTTCGCAGACGAAATCATCAAAAACATGTAGTCCAATCTTTAATCTTTAATCTTTAATCTTTAATCTCTTAGTAAAACAAGGGAACCGTTTGACCCTCAAGGAATTAACGTCCCGCAGGGACAAATTCCGCTGCACGAACCAACTGCAAGCGTGTCCCGCAGGGACGAAAGCGATCCTTGCTCAAAAGTGTCCAGCTCGCGCCTGTATAGCTCCTTCGTTCTTCCAATTCGCAGGTGTCCAGAGGGCGCAGCGCCTCGGGGTCCTCCCTTGGAAGGGAGGATTTAGGAGGGTTCGAAAAGCACTTAGGGTTGGCCTAAAAGCAAAAATGGGGGTCAAAGGGGTCTCCCCTTCAAAAATAAGCAATGTTACGGGAGGTTTTACACAAGATGGCGATTAAACGTAAAAAGATTACTGTCGTAGGTGCTGGCTTCACTGGCGCGACTACTGCTCTTATGCTTGCACAAAAGGAACTGGGCGATGTTGTTCTTGTTGATATCGCACCGCTTGAAAATCCAACTAAAGGTAAAGCGCTCGATATGCTCGAGGCGACTCCTGTCCTTGGCGTAGATGCAAATATTATCGGTACTTCGAACTATGACGACACGAAAGAATCAGATGTCGTTATCATTACTGCCGGTATCGCTCGTAAACCGGGCATGAGCCGTGACGACCTTGTCAGCACTAACGCCGGCATCGTGAAATCCGTTTGCGAAAACATTAAAGCAACAAGTCCTAACGCTTATGTCATCATCCTAAGCAACCCGGTTGATGCAATGACTTACGCGGCATTCCAAACGCTTGGTTTCCCTAAAAACCGCGTAATCGGCCAATCCGGCGTACTTGATACAGCTCGCTACTGCACATTTATTGCACAAGAGCTGAACGTATCCGTTGAAGACGTTCGCGGCTTCGTGCTTGGCGGACACGGCGACGACATGGTTCCGCTCGTTCG
Source organism: Paenibacillus sp. Soil522 (assembly GCF_001428245.1). Lineage (GTDB taxonomy): Bacteria > Bacillota > Bacilli > Paenibacillales > Paenibacillaceae > Pristimantibacillus. Next base: position 92,855 of record NZ_LMRV01000013.1, on the reverse strand, counting down.
TTACTCGAACGTTGGCGGCATTCCGATCGAGAAGCTTATTCCAGCAGAACGCATTGAAGCAATCGTACAACGCGCTCGCGTTGGCGGCGGCGAAATCGTTAATCTGCTTGGTAACGGCAGCGCGTATTATGCGCCTGCAGCTTCACTCGTGCAAATGACAGAAGCAATCCTGAAAGACAAAAAACGGATTATTCCGGTAATCGCTTATCTTGAAGGCGAATATGGCTATGACAACCTGTTCATGGGCGTACCAGCCATCATTGGCGGCGACGGCATCGAGAAAGTGCTTGAGCTTGATTTGACTGCTGAAGAGAAAGCTGCGCTTGATAAATCCGCTCAATCCGTTCGTAACGTGATTCAAGTTGTAACAGGCTAATAAGCAAACGATTGCTATGACGCAGTTTATATAAATGAATGCGTTTGGGAGGACCCTGACAGAATGCTGCCAGGGTCCTCCTGTTTATTTTTGCATCAGGAACCTTTAAGTGCAGGAGGGATGATCGTTGATCGAACAAGCGAGACAAGCTTTGAAACGGGTATACGGCTATGACACTTTCCGCAAAGGGCAGGAGGGTATCATATCGGGCATTTTGCAAGGACGCGACACGCTGGCTATTTTGCCCACCGGCGGCGGGAAATCGATTTGTTATCAAATCCCATCGATGCTGCTGCCGGGCACCTCACTTGTTATTTCGCCGCTCATATCGCTCATGAAGGATCAGGTCGACGCATTGCGACGGGTAGGGGTGTCTGCCGCGTTTCTAAACAGCTCGTTAGGAGCGGCGGAGTATCGCGATGTCATGCGAAATGCGATGATGGGCGAGTATAAGCTGCTGTACGTTGCGCCTGAACGACTCGATGCGCCAATGTTCCAGTCCTTATCCGAGCAGCTGTCCATCCCGCTCATTGCGATTGACGAAGCCCATTGCGTATCCCAGTGGGGACATGACTTCCGCCCAAGCTATCGCCAGCTTTCCGGGTGGATAGCGCGGATGAAGGATCGGCCGCTTGTGGCCGCGTTTACGGCTACGGCAACGAACGAGGTAGCGGCCGATATTTCAAATATGCTTAAACTTCGTGATCCGAGCGTGTTTGTGACTGGCTTTGCAAGGCCCAATCTATCGCTCTCCGTCGTTACAGGCGTGGACAAGAAGAAGTTTCTTGAGAGCTTTGCAGCGGGGCGTAAGGAGCAGTCGGGCATCATCTATGCTGCAACAAGAAAAGAAGTCGAGAACGTATATGAGCAGCTTGCGCGCAGAGGCATTCAAGCAGGCAAATATCACGGAGGCTTGTCGGACGCCGAGCGCGCGGAAACGCAGGAAAAATTCCGTTTCGACGATATACGCGTCATGGTCGCGACGAATGCTTTTGGCATGGGCATCGATAAGCCGAACGTCCGTTATGTGCTGCACTGGCAAATGACCGGCGACATAGAATCGTATTACCAAGAGGCCGGCCGCGCGGGCAGGGACGGAGAGGAAAGCGAATGCATCCTATTGTTCGAGCCTGCCGATATGCAGGTTCAGCGTTTCCTGATCGAGCAGGGCACCGGAGATACGGAACGTAAATCGATTCAGCTCTCCAAGCTTCATACGATGATGAATTATAGCCGGACACAGCGCTGCTTGCAGCAGTTTATCGTCGATTATTTCGGCGAGACCGGCGTAGAGGCTTGCGGCAAATGCAGCAGCTGCCTCGATAAAAGCGAGCCTGTTAATCGGACGGAGGAAGCGAAAATGGCGCTCTCCTGCGTCGGCCGGATGAAAGGCCGCTTCGGCGTTACGATGGCTGCCAAGGTGTTGAAGGGCTCACGCGACAAACGTCTGCTTGAATTCGGGCTGGACCGCTTGTCCACCTACGGCCTTATGCGTCATTTGCCCGAGAAGGAAATTGCGGATTGGCTTTATTGGCTCGTATCGGAAGGCTACTTAAAGCTTAGCGAAGGGCAATATCCGGTCGTCTCTTTAACGGCAAACGCGCTTCCGGTACTGGAAGGCCGTGAATCGATCATGCAAAGAGTTCGAGCGACTGTCCGGCAATCGGCTTCTAACGATAATGCGGCTGTCTCGCCGTTATTCGAAGCGCTTAAACAATGGCGCAAAGAAAAAGCTGCTGTGGAAGGCGTGCCGCCGTTTATGCTGTTTTTTGACGCGACGCTTCGAGAAATTGCTAATGTTCAGCCGCAAACGGCGGATCAGCTGCTGACCGTAAAGGGTATCGGATCGGCGAAAGCGGAAAAGTACGGAGACGGACTTCTCTCCATCATCCATTCGTTCGGAGGCGAAGGCAAGGCGACAGGAAGCTTTACGGCAGCGCCTAAGGAAACTTCAGCATCCAGCAAGAGAGCGGCTAGCGACGAGCAGCCGAGCCATTTGACTACACTTGCGCTCTTCCAAGCCGGTCAAGAGCCGGATGAGATTGCGAAGGATCGCGGATTAAGCAGGGTGACGGTTGAGGGACATATCATTCGCTGCGCCGATGAGGGCGAGGAGGTTGATTGGAGCCGTATCATACCTGCGGAATACGAGCAGCTGATCGTACAAGCGGTCGGCGAGCTCGGGAATGAAAAGCTGCGGCCGATAAAAGACGCTTTGCCGGAAGAGGTCACCTACTTCGCTATTCATGGGGTTATGAGCAAGTACGGTTTTAAAGCTTAGAGCTGCCCAGCAGCAGGGATTAGGGCGTGATAAACGCCTATGTGTGAAAATTTCGGGAACGATTCGGAATGAATTTCGCGAAAATGCCTGCAAACCGCCGGATTGTGGGCGTAGTCATTTGAAAAAAATCTCGTTTCTGATAAACTATTTGTTATATATAATTTTGGCAATAGCGAATCGTTGAGTACGCTTTGCCAAAACAGGAGGAGTAATAATGTTTAATGTAATGTTGTTATTGCACGTGATAGGTGCAGCAGGCATGGGATTCTATATCGTGCTGCCTATCATGGTAGGAAGAGCATCCAAGCTCGCTGGCGCTGGGCAAGGGGGTCTGGCGGAGGGTCTGCTCTCGGCAAATCGGGTTGCGCAGTATTTTCTAGTCCTGCAACTTCTAACGGGTGGTTATTTAATGTCCCAGGATGACTACAGCGTTGCATGGATGGTTATTATTATGGTGCTTTTCCTTGGTATAGCCGCACTGGGCGGAATTATTTCCAAGCCGCTTAAGCTTGTAGTCGCATCCATTCAAGAAGGCAAAAGCGCAAGCGCACATATTAACAAAGCACGTATAATGAGCATCATCGTGCTGGTGCTGTATATCGCGATCATTTATTTCATGAAATTTCCGATGTATTAAAGCAAAGTATACGAATGCAGATTATATAACGCTGTAGGGGGATTGCAACGTGCATGAAGCATCACCGCAAATTGTAACGTTTGGCGAGTCAATGGCTCTATTTATGCCGGAGGGGCATAAGTCGATCGAGCGCGCTGCGACGCTTGAACAAGGCTTCGGCGGAGCGGAGAGCAATGTCGCAATAGGACTTGCTCGTCTAGGTTCCTCTGTAGGCTGGTTTGGGGCGCTGGGCGACGATCCGTTTGGCAAAATTATTTTGAAAACGCTGCGCGGCGAAGGCGTGGATGTGTCGCGCGTGCAGCTTAGCACGGAAGCGCCGACGGGTATGATGTTTCGCGAGCATGTAGCGGGCAGAATGGCCGTCCACTATTTCAGAAAGCATTCGGCCGCCAGCCGGATGCAGCCTGAACAGCTTGACGAGAATTATATACGCGGCGCAAAGCTGCTTCATGTAACCGGTATCACTGCTGCACTCAGCGAGGATTGCCGTAAAACGCTTCGCCGGGCTGTCGACATCGCGAAGGAAGCGGGCGTGCTCGTCAGCTTCGATCCTAATCTGCGGCTTAAGCTGTGGTCAATTGAAGAAGCGCGCGAGACGCTGCTGCCGCTTGCTGCGGATGCGGATTATTTTTTGCCGGGCTGGGACGAGCTAAAGCTATTGTATGATACGGATAACTATGAGCATATCAAAGATCGGCTCACGAAGCTGAAGGCAGTCACCATTATTAAGGGCAGAGGCGATACGACGGTCGTATTGGACAAAGGCCAAGAGGAAAGCTTGCCATTTTATCCGGCTGAGCAGGTTGTGGATACGGTAGGAGCAGGAGACGGCTTCTGCGCCGGCTTCTTGGCAGGAATTATGAAAGGATATTCCCCGGTGGAAGCGGTGCGTCTTGCCAGCATTAACGGATCGTTAGTCGTGCAGATGCGCGGCGATTGGGAAGCATTGCCGGAGTGGAGCGTCGTCCAGCAGCGCTTGACTGCCAAAGCATGGGTGGAGCGCTGACAATGGCTGATGTGAGCGGGTCCAAGGGACAGCGTCGCCGGGAGGCGGTACTGCAGCTGCTAAAGCAGCAGGGCCGGGTGACGATTCCGGAGATGGTCGAGCGCTTCGGCTGCTCTGAAGCGACGGCACGTCGAGACCTGGAGCAGATGGAAACTGAATATCCGGTTATTCGGACGATTGGCGGCGCGATATACGATGGGATGAACGCCGTTCGGGATCTGCCTTTCGCCGAGAAGGAAGGCTTGTCGATTCTGGAGAAGGAGCGTATCGCCGGGCTTGCTGCCTCTTTAATTATCGAAGGCGATGTCATTGGACTCTCCGGCGGAACGACCAATTTCCTGATTGCGAAGATGCTAAAGTCACGTAGGGGCATAACGGTAGTGACCAATGCGGTCAATATCGCGATGGAACTGGCGGGCAGCGACATTCAGGTCGTCGTGACCGGAGGTATTATGCGCCACAACAGCTTCGAGCTTTGCGGACCTCTTGGCGAGGGGATGGTCGCCCATTTGCATATCGGTAAAATGTTCATCGGCGTCGACGGCATTTCTGCCTCCGGCGGCATTACGACCTACTCGGAGCAAGAGGCGCAAATCGCCAAAGCACTTATTAAGCGCTCGCAAGCGGCATATGCCGTATTCGATCACACGAAAACAGACCGCACATCGCTCTTCTCCATTGCGTCCTTAACTGAGCTGCGCGGCGTCATTACGGATGTCCCGCTAACAGCGGAGCTTGAGGCTGAAGTGAAGCAGCATGGCATTTCCGTGCATGTGACGGGTTAGCAATCATGAGTCATGAACGGCTTAAAAAAAGACGGTATCCTTTCATAAGGATACCGTCTTTTTTTGCAACTATGAGTCGTTTACACATAACTATCTAGCTTTGCGTATTCTCGTAAACAGAGCGGCCCTGCACCCATGTCTGTTGAACGTTCAGCAACGCATCGGTCAAGACTAGGTCGGCTTGCTTGCCGCTTGCGATGGAGCCGGTTCGCTCGCTGATACCGAGCTGCTTCGCTGCGTTGCCGCTCGCTAAGCGGCTGACCTCGGTAATCGTCAAATTCGTATGCTCCAGCATATAGCGAACCGCGCCGATCATCGTCAAGCAGCTGCCTGCAAGGGCGTTGCCACCCTGCAGACGCGCTTCGCCGCCCTTCACGGTAACGGCTAGACCGCCCAGGCTGTATTCGCCGTCCGGCATACCGGCTGCAGCCATTGCATCCGTAATCAGGATAACTTTGCCTGCAGGCTTCGCGGCCAGCAGCAGCTTGATCGCCGCAGGATGCACATGGATGCCGTCGGCGATCAGCTCAGCGGCGATGCGGTCATCGGTTAGAACGGCGCCCAGCGTTCCCGGCTCGCGGTGATGCAGGCCGCGCATAGCATTGTATGAATGGACAGCCTGCGTCAGACCGGCATTTGCTGCTGCTATTACTTCATCATAGACGGCATCGGTATGCCCGCATGCCGTGTTGATGCCTTGCTCGGCGAGCCATTCGATCGTTTCGATCGAGCCTGCTTTTTCTGGAGCCAGCGTAAGCTGACGAATAAGACCGGGCCAGTCGGCATGCCATTTCTTCATCCATTCAAGCTGCGGGGCCATAATGTGGGCAGGGTTTTGCGCGCCGGGCCATTTCTCGCTAATAAAGGGGCCTTCCAAATGGACACCGTACAGAGCAGCATACGGCATCGCGGATTTGCGGTAGTCCGATACTGCGCGCAGTACGGCTTCTATTTCATCTTTAGAAGCGGTCATCGTCGTAGCGAGCATTGCGGTTGTGCCTTGTGAGGCGTGAAATCTAGTAATGGTATCGAAGCTGCCGCTGCTGGCATCCATAAAATCAGCGCCAAAGCCGCCATGTACGTGAACGTCGATAAAGCCGGGCAGCAGCCAGCCTCCCCGCCCATCTATGGAATCATACGGTTCCGTCGCAGTGCCTGCTGAATCCTCACCGTCTTGAGCAATAATCTGTGCTATTTCGCCCTTATGAACGACGACACTTCCGGTAACGACCCGGTCCTCCAGCACGATATTCACATGATGAATGAGCCAGTTAGCAGAGCTTTCAGTCATTTAACCCATCATCCTTCCTGCCTCGCGATCGAGCAGAACGATTACGCGTGCATGTGTTTGCAGCAATGAAGCGGGTACACTGGTCGTGATCGGACCCGTCAGTGCTTCCTTTACAATCTTCGCTTTGTCCGCCCCGCGAACGGCCAATACGATCGTGTTCGCTTTTAAAATCGAGCCTACGCCCATCGTAATCGCATATTTAGGCACCTCATCCATTGAAGCGAAGAAGCGGGCATTCGCTTCGAGAGTTTCCGCCTTCAGCTTCACGGCATGAGTGCCGTAGGGCAGATTGACATCAGGCTCGTTAAATCCGATATGACCGTTATGGCCTAGTCCAAGCAGCTGGATGTCAACCGGCTGAGCATCAAGCATCGTGTCGTAACGGGCGGATTCCTCTTCGATGTCCTGTGCCATGCCGTTAGGCAAATGCGTTTGATCCGATGGGATATCGATGTGTGAAAATAAATGCTTGTTCATATAATAAGTGTAGCTTTGATCGTTTTCAGGCTTTAACCCGACGTACTCATCCAGGTTAAACGTCGTTACTTCCTTGAAGCTTACTTTTTTCTCATTGTACGACTCTACTATTTTGTCATAAATTCCGATAGGTGTCGATCCCGTTGCCAGCCCGAGAACCGCGCTGGGCTTCTCGTTTACGATGTTTATGATTAGCTCTGCTGCGTAAGCGTCCAATTCCTGCTGCGTATCAAATATAATCATTTCCATTTATGTGCCTCCTCGATGGATTAGTTACTTTTATTCTATATGAGTTTCGACGGATTAACAATATAAAATGATTGTAAAAATCAAATAAATGATTTTTACAATCATAAAATAATAGACAGCATAATGCACCAGCGTCATTAGCATAAAAGATCAAGCATTTAACATCATGTGTCAAAGTCATGGAGCCGGGAGCGGGAATCAGAAAATTATGCTATGCTAGTAGGTAGTCATTAGAGAAGCGAAACGTGAGCTGCGCCGGGATAAAAGGCGTAAGCCGTGAACGCTTGGGAGGAACATGCATGACAGCAGATCAGCAAGCAGCAACCGCGAAGCGAAAAGGGGAACATATACGCATTTGCTTGCAGGAGCAAGTAAACAGCGTTGGCATAGAAACAGGCTTGGAGCGGTATCGTTTTAAACATAATGCGCTACCCGAACTTTCCTTCCGCGAGGTGAGGCTGGGTACAGAATGGTTTGGCAAAAAGCTCGGTGCCCCGCTGCTCGTCAGCTCCATGACGGGGGGAACGGACGAAGCGGGCGCCATTAATCGCCGTTTGGCCGTGGTGGCGGAAGCAAGAGGCTGGGCGATCGGCCTAGGTTCCATGCGCGCCGCAATTGAAAATGAGCAGCTTGCGGCCTCGTTCTCCATCCGCAAGGATGCGCCTACTGTTCCTGTTATTGCGAACATAGGCGCGGTACAGCTTAATTATGGTTTTGGCGTGGAATCCTGCCGCAGAGCGGTTGAAATTGCCGAAGCGGATGCGCTCGTCCTGCATCTCAACAGCATGCAGGAGGTGTTCCAGCCAGAGGGGGATACGGATTTCAGCAAGCTGCTGTCATCCATTGAACGGGTTTGCAAGTCATTGGAAGTACCTGTCGGCGTCAAGGAGGTCGGCTGGGGAATCGATGCAGATACGGCAGCGGCGCTTGCCGGGGCCGGCGTTTCGTTTATTGATGCAGCGGGCGCGGGGGGCACTTCTTGGAGCCAGGTCGAGAAATTCCGCTCGAATGACGAGCTGCGGAGGCAGGCGGCCGAATCGTTCGCAGATTGGGGAATACCTACAGCTGAAAGCGTTGTGGAGATTCGCGAGCGGCTTCCGGATGCGAATATTATTGCAAGCGGAGGATTGCGCACCGGCGTTGACGCGGCGAAAGCCATCGCGCTGGGTGCGAATATGGCGGGCTTTGGACGGGTGCTGCTGCCGCAAGCGGCGAGCGGCAGCAATCAGGTATCGCAGGAGCAATTGCTGCAGCAATTCGAACGTATCGAATTTGAACTGCGTACGGCGATGTTTGGCATTGGTGCAGGTACGGTAAACGAGCTGCGTCAAACGAACAGGCTACTGCGCAAATAAGAATTGCAACACGAACAAGGGTGCTTCAGCAAGCGATAAGTCTGCTGAGGCACCCTTTATTTTGCAGCGGGGAGAAGGCTGTTCGGCTTTTAAGCTTCCATAGTTTCGCCAAAAACCAAAAATCATCCCTGGTTGAAACTGTTTTGCGAGGATGAAGGAATTCAAGTACAATTAAGCAATCATAACGATTTGCTGCGCGCTGGCTCATAATGAAGGAGAGCAATACAATGAAACCATGGTACGAACAGAGCTTCGGCTCAGACTATATGCTAGTCTATAAACATCGCAATTGGGAAAACGCAAATAAAGAGGTTAGCAAAATGATCGCGTGGCTGAAGCTGCCTAAAGGTGCACAGGTGCTGGATATCGGCTGTGGAATGGGCAGGCATGCAATAGCGCTGGCCAGCTTTGGCTATACGGTGACGGGCATTGATTTATCGAATATTTTGCTCCATGAAGCGTGTCGTCATGACGAGAACTTACTCGTGAACTGGGTGCAGGGCGATATGCGCGAGCTGCCGTTCGAGGGAGACACCTTCGATGCGACGGTCAATTTATTTACCTCCTTCGGTTATTTCTCGAATGAAGAGGAAAATGTTAACGTGCTGCGGCATATTCGAAGAGTGCTGCGCGAGGGCGGTTCGTTTCTCATCGATTTTCTTAATCCCAATTATGTGGAGCAAAACTTAGTGCCAAGGTCGGAACGCCTGGATGAGAAAACGGGCTTGTTCATTCAAGAGGTTCGGTCGATTAAGGATGGCTGGGTGCAGAAGGAGATTACGGTTTCCGATCCGCAGACGCAGGAGGAGCCACGGCATTATTTGGAACGGGTAAGGCTGTACAAGCTGGATTGGTTTGATCGTCATCTTACAGCTTGCGGGCTTTCTTTGGAGCAGCTGTACGGTAATTATGACGGCTCGAAATACGATCCGGCGCTCTCCCCTCGTATGATCATGGCAGGAAAGGCGATATGACAATGAACAAGCGAAAAGCAGAGGAAGCAGCCGTTCATTCGGCATCATGGCAGGAGGGCTGGCTGCAGGTAAAGGTGCCTGTACCTTTTTCACTGAAATGGGTGAACAGCTATCTGATTCCCGAGCAGCAGGGCTATACGCTCATTGATCCCGGCCTGCGTACGGACGAAGCGATTAATGTGTGGGATGCTGTCCTGCTGCGGCATGGCTTACATTGGAAGGATATTACCCGAATTGTTCTGACGCATCAGCATCCCGATCATTACGGGTTGGCTGGTTATGTGCAGGAAAGAAGCGGCGCGCCTGTATTTATGACTCGCGGGGCACATGCCTATGCCATAAGTTTGTGGGGGGAGGGCAGCGTATTTTCCCAGCAGCTGCAATCTCTATACGCGGAGCATGGAATGCCGGCCGCGTTAAGGGCGGCTATTGCGGAAAATCTTGAAACGTTTGTGAACATGGTATCGCCGCAGCCGGAGGTAACTTATTTCGAGGCTGGCAGCCATATGATGCTTGGCGGACTAAGCTGGCTCTTAATCGATGCGCCCGGTCATGCGAACGGTCAGCTCTGCTTCTATCAGAAGGAGAGGCAATGGATGATATGCGGCGATCAGGTGCTGCCGGATATTTCGCCGAATGTTAGCTTCGTTCCGGGTGAGGAAGGAAATCCGCTGAAAGCCTTTCTAAACAGCTTGCATGAGCTGGGTCAATACGGGGTCAAGCTCGCTTTTCCCGGACATCGTGATCCTTTCACCGATTTCCAAGGCCGAATTGCGGAGCTGCGGCAGCATCATGAACAGCGGCTCGACAAAATGGCTGCGATGCTCGCTGAAGAGCCCCGCTCCGCCTATGACGTGTGCGAGGCTCTATTCGGCAGCCGGCTGAACGGCAACGCCCACCAATGGAGATTCGCGATGTCGGAGACGCTCGCGCATTTGGTTTATTTGGAGCGTAATGCCCGGATTACCTCTGTTTCTGTCGATGGTGTCTATCAATATTCTGCAGTGACGCCTTAGCGGCCGCGGAAGCCCAATATGCGCGTATTTTATTTTTAATATATAAATCGCCATCAGAGCGTGTCATTACAGGTTTTTTCCTGTGAGGGCCCGCTCTTTTGCTGCTGTATTAAACGGATACGGTTGGCATAAATAAATGATGAGTTGAAAAATGATGATTTTATGAAGATTGTGAAATATATATTGCGACATATATAAATATATGATACATATTAAATAACGGAAATGAGCTCAACATGCACGCTAATTATCTATTCCGTAATAAGAGATCAGAGGGAGATTGGATTATGGAGAGAGAATTGGCATTAGAACTAGTACGTGTAACGGAATTAGCGGCACTCGCATCCGCGCCATGGATGGGGAGAGGCGATAAGAATAGCGCTGACGGCGCAGCAACGTCGGCGATGCGCTCGATGTTTGATTCCGTATCGATTCGCGGGACTGTTGTCATTGGCGAAGGGGAAATGGATGAAGCGCCAATGCTCTATATCGGCGAGGAAGTTGGCAGCCTTAACGGTCCGGAAGTTGACGTTGCGGTTGATCCGCTTGAAGGAACGGAGATCGTGGCGAAAGGATTAAATAATGCGATGTCCGTTCTCGCGGTCGCAGGCAAAGGGCAGCTGCTGCATGCGCCGGATATGTACATGGAGAAGCTAGCCTTCGGTCCCGCGCTCGTTGGCAAGCTAAGCATTACGGACCCGATGGATGTGACGCTTGCCAAAGCGGCGAATGCATTAAATAAGAAGGTGTCGGATTTAACGGTTATGATTTTGGACCGGACGCGTCATGAATCGATCGTTAAGGTGCTGCGCAAGGTCGGCGTCCGCATTAAGTTTTTATCGGATGGCGATGTAGCCGGTGCGATGGCGCCAGCGTTCCCGGAAGCGGGGATCGACTTATATGTAGGCTCGGGCGGCGCGCCGGAGGGTGTAATAGCGGCGGCAGCACTGAAATGTATGGGCGGAGAATTGCAGGCGCGCCTAATGCCGGCTGACAGCACCGAATATAACCGCTGCGTTCAGATGGGAATCGAGGATCCGTACCGGGTGCTTACGATGGAGGATATGATCGGAACGGGCGATGTTTATTTCGCGGCTACGGGCGTTACGCCAGGCGAGTTTTTGGGCGGCGTGCAGTATTTCCCGGATCAAAGAGCCGAGACGCATTCCATCGTCATGCGGGCTAAAACCAAAACGATCCGTTTCGTCCGCGCCGTGCACTATTTACCGAATAAGACATTTCTGAACGGCAATAATTAAACCAAAACGGGGCTGCTCTTGAAGGTCGATAAGACCGATAAAGGGGCAGCCCCTTTTTTATCTGTTCGGATTAATAGAGTATAGAAACGGTTCGGCAAGCTCCAATTGACGAGTTGCGAATACCAAATCTCCATGGCCTGCGAGTGCTAAATCCAGATTGGATAAGGTAGACAAGAGTATTCGTGCGCTAAGCGCAAGCTCAAATGCTTTTTTGTCGGCAACAATCTCCGCATTATTCAGCATGTACTTATAAGTTGGCTCTTGAATACCACGGAATAAGACAAGATTACCAACAAATGAAGCCAGATCCCAGTAGACTGGCATTAATGATACATCCTCAAAATCTATCCAGAGCCAGCCGTTAGGGCTTGGCAGCAGGTTCCCGGCATGAGCATCTCCATGAGCAGGTATCAGTGCTCAGGCGCAATCATACGGATTTGTTTGTCTACCTTAACAAAAACCTCTAATAAAGCTTGTATACGAGATTCAGATTGTTCTCTCAGTCTTTGCAGCAGCCTGGCATGTCCGCTCCCATACGCCGAGTACGGGGAATGAGCCAGTCAAGCTTTTCATTGCTAAGGAGAGGTCATTGACCAGCGATACTGCATGTTCCGGCGAAAGAGGCTCTAATTGTGTAGCAGGCACATAGCTCCAGAATATCGCCCACTTGCCATCAACATCGTGAGGTCCTGCATTATGAATGGGCAACAACACTGGAACGCCACTGGTTTGCAGGTGACGTGCCACCTGCAGCTCCCGTTCAAGAATATGGTATGCGATTATCAGACAATAAAACATCTCCCTTAATATTTGATATTAGTTTATTTTAGCTCTGCGGCTGTATGCTTTAAAGGGATAGAACAGGTATAAACAAAAAAGACCAGCCCTGTCCGTGGACAAGCTGATCCTTTGTTATGATTTCTATTGCTGTTAGCTGCCGCCGGGTATAAATTTTTTCAACCAGGCTCCGAAGCTCGTAGGATTGCGGGTTTGGATAAGGACGATGCCTTCGCCGCGGAAGCGGCATACGATGCCTTCGCCGCTCGTTATGCTGGACAGCCAGCCCTTCGATGCTTTCTCAATCGAATAATTCATATAGCCTGGCCAAGCGACCAAGTGACCGTTATCAACGATCACCTCTTCGCCGGGACTCAGGTTGAGGGCATGGATCGCGCCGTAGGAAGACAGAAATACGGTGCCTCTGCCGCTGATTTCCACGATAAAGAAGCCTTCACCGGACATGAGTCCCTTGCCTAGATTTTGCATCTTCGTGTTGACCTCAATGCCGCTGGTGCCAGCCAAGAAGCCATCCTTCTGTACGTAAAGCTTATAGGAGCCATCGAGCTCAATCGCCTCAATATCGCCGAGCGAGGGAGGAGCAAGGTGGACTTCACCTTGCCCCCGAACAGCTGTCATTTCTTGAAAAAAGAACGTTTCCCCGCTCAGCATCCTTCCTAGCCCGCGCATGAATCCACCGTCTGTTGTGCCTTTAAGGTCGATGCTGGGCGACATGGAAACCATCGCACCCATTTCGGCTTTAACGCTCTCGCCCGGATTCAGCTTCACTTTCAGCATGGCAAATGCGCCTTTATAAAAAATATCGTAATTCATGGCATGCCCTCCTTAAAGGTTTGCGATAGCATATTCCTGCTTCGTAAACAAGCTTTTATTAATCGAGCGGAGGCTGCGTGAAGCCTTCCCGTTCCGCTTGTTTGCGATGCGCGATCCGGCTTGCTGCCGAAGCTGCAATAGCCCCGACGATATCATCCAGAAACGTATGAATCTCCCCGTCTTTTTTATCATTCAGCCTAACCAGAATGCCGGGCTTCAGCTTATCGACGTAACCGAAATTTGTGAATCCGATGCTGCCGTACACATTGACGATGGACAGCGCCAATATTTCATCGCAGCCATACAGACTCTCATCATGCTTAATCATATCCTGCAGAGGTGCCATCAGCTTGCCTTCCTCGGCAAGAATATCGAGCTGAATGCCGGTCAGTACGGCATTTTGCACCTCGCGCTTCGATAGGACGGCATCGACATGTATCATGCAATCCTCGGGCGTCAAGTCAGGAAAATAGTCCTTTTGCAAAAAATGCACGAGCTCGGCTATCGCCATTTTCGTAACTCCGCGTTTGATGAGCCATTCGTCTGTAGCCTCAGCCACTTTGCGGCTATTGAGGCTATAAATTTCGGGATTGGACATGTTTTTATTCCCCCTTAGGATTTTATGGACAAAACTGGTCTAAAAAAGGGAAGGGCTCGTATACATAGTACTACAAATAAGGAGTTGTACAAAGCCGACAGGCAAAACTTGATTAGGGAGGAAAGGTAATATGATTCAAAAAAGATGGATTAGGGGTGCTGTGCTTACAGGTGTTTTGGTGCTGCCCATTATTACTGCAGGATGCGGCTTTTTCTCGCAAGAGACAAGCCAGTCAATAGACCCGCCGCAAGTAGAGGTTAAGGATGGAACGGAAGGAGCGGAAACCGGACAGGCCGCCGAGCTTGGCGAAGAATCGCAAATGACGGTTTATCTCGAAGACCGCAATGGCTACTTGGCTCCGATCTCTCTTCAGACCACGCTTGGCACAAACGAAACAGCAGCACAGAAGGCGCTTGAAATGATGGTGGAGAACGGCGCTTACGCGAATCAACTGCCGGAGGATTTCCGCGCTGTTATCCCGCAGGGCACTCAAATTAAATCTTACAAATACGATAAAGAACAGAAGCTTGCTACGGTTGAATTTTCCGAGCCCTTCAACGACTACAACGTGCAAGACGAGCGAACAATCGTAGAAGCAATCACATGGACACTCACGGCGATGCCTGGAATCGAAGGGGTAGAAATCTGGTGCGAAGGCGCCAAGCTGTCGGAAATGCCAGTCGACGGCTACCCGCTTGACGAAACGTTGACGCGGGCGATAGGCATTAATATCGAAGCGGCTGAAGGTGTGAATTATGCGGAGTCTACGCCGGTGACGCTTTACTTCTCCGCTCAAACCTTAAGCGACGAACAATATTATGTCCCGGTTACCCGTCTTGTAGCCCGTTCTTCATCTCCTGCACAAGCGGCACTCGAGCAGCTGATCTCCGGCCCGCTTAACAAAAAAGAGCTGACCAGCGTCATTTTGCCGGATGTTCAGGTGAAGAACGTCGTGCAGGACGGAGACGTCGTTACCGTAGATTTACAGGATGAGGCTTATCAGGAAGGCCAGAAGCTTCCGACCGAAATGCTGCAGGCGCTAGTCCTGTCCATTACAGAAAATACGGGTGCGGCAACCGTCCAAATCAAAGTGAACGGGGAAGCCAATATCGTAGATATGGCCAACAACTCTTACAGCGAGCCCGTAGGTAGACCGCATCACGTCAATGCCATAAAATCTTAATCATTAGCATGAAATGAATGAAGAGTCTGCTCAAAAGTGAAAGCTTTTGGGCAGACTCTTTTGTGTATGGATTGCGTCTTAGGCGGTAGGCAGGCTGCTCCTGTTATCAGCCTGCCAATTGGCGGCTGTTTTCTTTTTTTTGGGTGCGGCGGATGCAATTCGCAGGCTACTTTGTTAAAATAGGAAGGATTGTAGATGGGATCCATTTGTTTCATGGACGATAAACTGCATAACGAATAATACAACGCATCAATCAGGAGGAAATTAGCATGAGAAACGACGGTCGGCAACCGAACCAGCTTCGGCCGGTAACCATAACTACAGGTGTCAATAAATACGCAGAGGGCTCGGTTCTCATTGAGGTTGGAGATACGAAGGTCATTTGTACGGCAAGCGTCGAGGAGCGGGTTCCCCCGTTCATGAAGGGGCAGGGCAAGGGCTGGATTACAGCAGAATATGCGATGCTTCCGCGGGCAACGCATACACGTAACATTCGCGAAGCCGCGAAGGGGAAGCTGACCGGACGGACGATGGAAATTCAACGCCTGATAGGGCGCGCATTGCGCTCGGTCGTTGATTTGCAGGCGCTCGGCGAGAGGACCATAACGCTGGACTGCGATGTTATTCAAGCGGATGGCGGTACGCGTACGACGTCCATTACCGGCTCTTTCATCGCACTCTCTATTGCGGTCAATAAGCTTTCCCAGAAATCCCAGTTCACCAAATACCCGATTACTGATTTTCTGGCATCGGTAAGCGTAGGCGTCATTCAGGAGAAAGCATTGCTTGATCTGAACTATGAAGAGGATTCCAAGGCAAAGGTTGACATGAACGTCGTCATGACTGGCAGCGGCAAATTCGTTGAAGTACAGGGTACGGGCGAGGAAGCGCCATTTTCAAGGGAAGAGCTTAACCAATTGCTGGCACTGGGAGAAGAGGGCATCACGGAGCTGATCAGCAAGCAAAAGGATGCGCTGGGACCTTTGGCGGACCGCATTGGAGGTTAATGTCATGACGAGGCATTCTGTCTTATCTCATGAGGTTATTGTCGTTGCCACAAAAAATGCCGGTAAGGTGAAGGAGTTTGCGCACGCGCTCCAGAAGCTTGGTAAAACAACGGCAAGCCTGCTCGACTACCCGCAAATTCCGGACATCGTCGAAGACGGCGAGACGTTCGCGGCGAATGCGCGCATTAAAGCGAAGACGACTGCCGAAGCGCTGGGCGTTCCCGTGCTGGCGGATGATTCAGGATTGCGCGTCACTGCGCTGGGTGGAGAGCCGGGCGTTTATTCTGCGCGCTATGCGGGTGAAGGCGCGACTGACGGCGATAACAATGCGAAGCTGATCCGGGAGCTGAAGCTTATGCTCGCAAACAAGGAACAAGCGGATTTAGGGCAGCTTCCTGACGGCTCGCAATTGCTAAGCCATGCGCAATTCGTATGCGCGTTAGCGCTGTATGATCCGGTAACCGGCTTATTTGTCGAAGTGGAGGGTACCGTTGACGGGGTTATTACTGATGCGCCGCATGGTTCCGGCGGCTTTGGCTATGATCCGTTGTTTTGGCTGCCTGGCTTGAACCGCGGAATGGCCGAGCTGTCGAAGGAAGAGAAGCAGGAAATCAGTCATCGCGGGCAAGCGCTAAGACGGCTCCTTCCGCTGCTTGAGCAAGCCTAAATCGTTAAAAAACAGCCCCATCCACGGTCGGCCGATTGAAGCGGCGACTTGTAGATGGGGTTTTTTTCCATTATCCTATAACCACTTTATATTGCTTCAGCCACACATTCATCTGATATAAATAAGCGAATAGCTGCGGGCCGGACATAAGCTGGCCGAACCAGGGAATGTTCGATTTCGCGGAATCCGACTCCGCGAGCTCTCTTACTTTTTGGACATTGATAAGCGGAAGCAGCGGCGAGCCGGGATCATTCAGCACGTCAAGCAGCAGCCCTTTAACGGCGGCCAAGTAGTTCGGATTATGCGTTTTTGGGTATGGGCTCTTCTTTCGAGTCAGCACGTCATCAGGAAGCACGCCTCGCAGCGCTTTGCGCAGGATGCCTTTTTCCCGATCGCCTGCTGTCTTGATTTCCCAAGGGATGTTCCATACGTATTCCACCAGCCGATGATCGCAGAAGGGAACCCGAACCTCCAGGCCGGCTGCCATGCTCATTCGATCCTTGCGGTCAAGCAGCGTCGGCATGAAGCGGGTGATATTCAAATATGACATTTGACGCATTCTGCGAAGCTGCTCGGTTTCGCCATCCAGATGAGGGACCTCGGCTATCGCTTGCATGTACCGGTCTCCAATATAATCAAGCGGCTTAATCCATGCGGCTACGTCGGGGGCAAGCAGGTCGGCACGCATGGCCGAGGCGAGCGACCATGGGAATGTATTCGCACCCAGCGCATCTTCACGATGAAACCAAGGATAGCCGCCGAAAATTTCGTCGGCCGCCTCGCCGGATATCGCTACGGTAGCGTCCTTCTTAATTTCATGACAGAACAGCAGCAAAGAGGCATCGACATCGGCCATGCCGGGAAGATCGCGGGCGAAGGTGGCTGCTTCTAAAGCGCATACCAGCTCAGGCGTATCGAATTGTATCGGATGATGGACCGTACCCAGATGCGTCGTCATTCTCTCGATCCAAGGAGCATCGCTATTAGGCTGAAACGCATGCGCCTTAAAATGTTTGTCGTTATCGGTGTAGTCTACGGAATAAGTGTGGACATTTCCTTGCCCGTTGTCATTGTAATAATTAACGGCAAGCGTCGTCAGCGCGCTGGAATCGAGTCCGCCGGACAGGAGGGTGCACACGGGCACATCGGAAACGAGCTGACGCTCAACCGTATCCTTGAGCAGCTCGCGCACTTGCTCTGCGGTTGCTTCGATATCCTGCTCATGCGGGCTGCTCTTAAGCTGCCAGTACGTTGTAGTCTTTAAACCAGCGTGATTGACAGTCATACATCGGCCAGGTCTGAGCTCGCTAATTTGTTTATATACACCATGGCCCGGAGTGCGGGCTGGACCAAGTATGAATATTTCCGCCAGTCCCTCCGCGCCGACCTCAGGCTTCACTGCCGGATGGGCCAATATACATTTTTGCTCCGAGCCAAAAATAAATAAACCGTCCTGCGTGCTGTAGAACAACGGTTTAACGCCGAGCCTGTCGCGTGCAAGGAACAGCTCCTGCTCGGCTACATCCCAAATGGCAAACGCAAATATTCCGTTAAAGCGTTCCACACACGACTTGCCCCACTCCATAAAAGCGACCAGCAGCACTTCTGTGTCGCAATTTGTCGCAAACGCTCTGCCTCTGCTTTCCAACTCCTTGCGGAGCTCCGGCGCATTATAAAGTTCCCCGTTATAGACAATGACATATTTGTCTTCGCCGGTATGGCGGATCATCGGCTGTGCGCCGTTCTCCGGGTCAATGACGGATAAACGCCGGTGGCCTAAAGCGCAATGCGCTGATATCCACGTGCCGGAAGCGTCGGGACCGCGCGGTGCAAGAGTGTCGGTCATCTTCTCTAAGCTTTCACTTTGCTTAGTCAGATCACGGTTCCAGTCGATCCAGCCGGTAATTCCACACATCGATCTCATTCCTCTCTTTTGCTGGTCTCAAAGTAGCGATAATATCAGTTATATGCGGAAAAAGGGATAAAATGTCTGTCCGAAGGGGGATGCTAGTGGTGGCTGTAAAAGTTAAGGAAGCAGGAAGGAGCACGCGATTAATGGTTGAAAAAGATGATGGCGGCGGGGAGCGCAAGACTTATTACGTATCGGTTCAGGCGGGACAAATATTAGAGGACCCACAAGCAGCTGCATATGAGCTTGAGATAATAGTGAATGAGGAAGAGCATATAAAGCTTAGGGAGCTGTTTGATGAGCTGTCCAGCATGGATGAGGCGGAAATGTATCATTTTACCAGCCACCCGTACGGTTCTGCTAGCGACAGCGAAATGAGTGGCGGCTATGACGAGCTGATTCAACGAATTTACGAGCAGCTGCATAAGTTTGGCACGGAGACGACAAAACGGCATATCGAATCAATGCAGCTGCTGTAACGGCCGTTAATGGACTTGCAGGACGAGAGGATGCGTCAGTAGTGAAAGGCTGCTGAGCATCCTTTTTATGTACAGTCAATTCTATTAAAATGATATAGAATGGAATAAGGAAAAGTCCTTTCACCCCATACCTCAATGAAAAGGAAAGACTGCATATGAAAAATAAAGCGTCATTGCGGTTTAGATTAATAGTCGGCTTTTTGGCGGTTACGGTACCTTTGTTTTGTTTGCTGATTTATATCAATTATTATGCGATGGACGTCGTTCGCAATCAGGTAGGCCAATCGACGAAAAATATGCTTTCCATGTATATGAATGAAATTGACCGGACACTTGAGGATGGCGAAAACTATATTTACAATTATATTGCGAAAAATTCGGATTTGACGACATACGCAACGTCTGAGCCCGGCAGCGCTAACTATTTTTTTGCTAAAGTGCGGACTCAAAATCAGATGGTTGCGGATATGAGCAGCTTCGAGCATGTGAATATGATCTTTGTATATTCGCCGGATAATGACGAGCTTCTTAGTACCGTATATAGAGGCGGAGACGTTACCGATTACGAGGATGCGAGCTCAGCATTGCGCGATTTCCTCACCCGGCAAGATGATGCTTCGCTTGCGGAGAAAAAGTGGAAAGTCATACAGTATAGCGGACAATCGGCGATTGTTCGGTTTGTGAAGACCGATTATGGCCAAGTGATGGGCATTTGGATTGATATGAATCGTTTGATGGTTCCTTTTCTTTATTTGGACATCGGGGAAAGCGGACAAGCGATGTTCGTATCGGAAAACGGAACGATTTTGACAGATACATCGATTGGAGAAATGGTACGAGGCAATAAGCTTATGCTGCCTTCTGTAAATGAGCCGTACCGTGTGCTTGAGGGAGAGGCTGATTATATTATAGTCGCCACAAAATCGGAGTTTTCCGATGTTTACTTATCCGTGCTTGTACCCGAATCGCAGCTGCTGCAGCAGCTCCCATACTTTCAGCGTCTTATTTATCTCATACCTTTAGTTGGAGCAGCCGTGCTCTCCATTTATTTATTGTTTCTGCGAAATACGCTATTGAAGCCAATGAGCGATTTGATAAAAGGGATGAGACAAATAAAAAGGGGAGAGCTCAAAGCGCGGCTGGGCAATGAGAAATCAAAGGAATTTTCGATTATAAACGATACGTTTAACGATATGGCGGCTGAAATTCAGGATCTGAAAATTAACGTATATGAGGAGAAAATCCGAACCCAAAAGGCCGAATTAAAACATTTGCAAGCGCAAATAAACCCGCATTTTTTACTAAACGCGATTAATATCATATACAATTTGGCAGAGCTGAACAAAAACGACTTAATTAAACGAATGTCCATGCATATCTCAAAATATTTCCGGTTCGTGACGCGTACGAACGTGAGCTTTGTAAGCGTAGCCAATGAGCTGGAGCATATCGAAAGTTATTTGGAAATTCAGCGGCTGCGCTTTCCGAACTATTTAAAGTTTGAGCTGTCTGTGGAGCAGGGACTGGAGCAGGCGGCAATCCCGCCATTGCTTATACAGCCGTTCGTGGAAAATGCGATTAAGCATGGGTTTGAAATGAGTGATGAGCCCTTTAAAATTGAGGTCCATGTGAGATGGGGGATTTCGGAGACAGAAGAGAATCCCGCTTATGAAATTATCATTCTCGATAATGGAAGAGGAATATCGGAGGAGCAGATCGCCGAGCTGAACGATGTTCATTCCTTTCTTTATTCCGGTGAGGGCAATTTAGGCATATGGAATGTGCGTGAGCGGCTTAAGCTTCAATACGGTGCTGCCGCACAGATAGTCATAACCCCCGGCGAGCCCAAAGGGACCTGTATTAAATTAATGATTCCATTCCGGATTCATTCCGAGTGAAAGGAGCTGGGCTGAAATATGCATAAATTGTTAATAGTGGATGACGAATGGTTTGCTGTAGAGGGAATCAAGTCCGGCGTTGATTGGGGCAGCCTGGGATTCACAGACATTTACGAGGCGCATAATGCGGATCAGGCGAAAGCAAGACTTGCTCAAACAGAGGTTGATATCATCCTTTGCGATATTGAAATGCCAGGACAAAACGGGATCGAGCTGGCAGAGTGGGTGAGGAAGCAGTTTCCTTTCATTCCGATCATCTTTTTGACATGTCACGCTGATTTCGCCTATGCACAGCAAGCTATTCACCTTGGCAGCTTCGATTATTTGCTTAAGCCGGTTGATTTCGATGTATTAAAATTGACAGTGAATAAAGCACTGGACCAGCAGCTCGAAGTGAAAAGGGATAAGCGGCAAAATGAGATCTACATGAAGTACTATAAAATGTGGGAATCGAACAAAACGGTTCTCTATGAGCGATTTTGGCAGGATTTGATGTGGCAGCGGATCGTTCCTTTGCAGTCGCATATCGAACGGGCGCTAGCCATAAATGACATCCCTATTAAGTCCGATTATAAAGTGCTTCCGGTCTTAATCAGTATGGAGAAGTGGGAGAAGCCATTCAACACGCGGGATGAAGAAGTGATGGAGTATGCTTTGCGGAAAACGGCCGAAGAGCTATTGCTCCAAAACGATGCAGGTCAAGTTGTCCAGGACGGCAACGGTGTTATTTTTGCATTGCTCTTTGACGATGGAACGAAGGAGCAGACGCTTTCTTTTGACCGGATGAAGAAAAGATGCCAAGCTTATATCGAAGCATGCTCGACATACTTGTACAGCTCGATATCGTGCTACATCGGCGAGTGGTCTGTGCTTACCTCCGTATCGCAGTCTTACAACGCGCTGCTTCAAATGGAGAGGAACAATGTCACCGCCAGCAAGGCGGTAATGTTTTATAAGGAACAGGCTCCCTCCGCGAAAGAGGTTCATCTGCCTGCATTTTTTGAATGGGCAGAACTGCTGGAGCAAGCACAGTATGATCAGCTGCAAAAAATTTCTTCCGAAATGTTCGACAGGCTGGGAGCGGATGCAGGTATAAAGGGAGAGACGCTGACGATCATTTATCACGGACTTTTGCAGACCGTATTTTATGTGCTGCAGAAACGCGGTGTGCCTGCTCATGCGGTGCTCGGAAGCAGCGTGGATCTTGACCCGTCAACAGCTACAAAGTCGCTCGTTCAATTACGGGCATGGACGATGCGGATGATCCGGGAGGCATGCAATCATTTGTCCGATAAGAATAAAGAGTCGACGATTGTGGAGAAAGTAAAGCGATTTATTGATATTCATCTGTTCGATGAGATGTCCCGTGAAAGCTTGGCGGCAAGCGTCCACATTAACCCTGCCTATTTATCGAGACTGTTCCGCAAGGAATGCGGGATGAGTCTTTCTGATTATATGATCCAGGAGAAAATGAAAAAGGTTAACGAGCTGCTGCTGAACACGAGCGAGACCGTCAGTAACATAGCTAAAATGTTTCATTACACAAACTTTTCGCATTTCTCCAAGCTGTACCGTAAATATTACGGGCTAAATCCGCAGGAGTACCGTAAGCAATTTTCCAAAAACCAATAGCTGGCGTTTGAGCGTTCAAGTTACATGCCGAGCCCCTTTACGAAGAGTCATGTGCCCAGCACAGGCTCTTTTTTTTAAATATAAGAATGTATAAGTTTCACCCTTATTTCTGCTTATATTTCACCGCGAAACGAGCTTTTGCCGCCAGAGTCGGCGTCAGCCGTTTACGCTTGGCCCCGCAAGGAGGACTTCTGCCGTTTCCGCTTGAATGTCACAATCCGTATCGATCAAGTCATTTAAGAGGTAGGTCGAATGCTCAGAACAAGATATGATTGCTCTATAGTAAACAACGATTTGGAGCGATGCATATTGAAAGCCATAATGACGGGAAGCAGCAGGGCATCCTTCTGGAAGAAGCTTAGAAAGCATCACATTTTGCTGCTGATGACAGTGCCGGGCATCCTGTATTTTCTAATCAACAATTATTTGCCGATGTTCGGAATCATTATTGCGTTTAAAGATTTAAATTACGCGCTAGGCATACTTGGCAGCGATTGGGTCGGCTTTAAAAATTTTGAGTTTCTGTTTCGGACGGATAGGGCTTATCTGATTACGCGCAATACGGTGCTCTACAACGCATTATTTATTCTCATTAACGTTATACTAGGCGTCGGAGTTTCCATATTGCTGAACGAGCTGAAAAAAAAGCTAATGTCGCGGTTTTATCAAAGCATTATTCTGCTTCCCTATTTGCTTTCGGCAGTCATTGTCAGTTACCTTGCATTTAGTTTTCTGAGCGTGGAGTACGGATTTATTAACAAATTAATTCTTGAACCGCTAGGGATGAATGCCATTACCTGGTATAGCGAACCAAAGTATTGGCCTTATATTTTGACAATCGTAAATGTGTGGAAAAGCGTCGGATATTTCAGCATTATTTATTTGGCGGCCATCGTCGGTATAGACACCGAATATTACGAAGCCGCAACGCTGGACGGGGCAAGCAAATGGCAGCAGGTGCGTTCGATTACCGTTCCGCTTCTTATGCCTGTCATCATGATTTTGACGCTGCTGCAGGTGGGCAAAATTTTCAATGCGGATTTCGGGCTGTTTTATCAGGTTCCGATGAATTCGGGGGCACTAATTTCCACTACGGATGTGATTGACACCTATGTGTATCGTGCGTTATTGCAGATGGGAGACGTCGGGATGGCTTCAGCGGCCGGCTTGTATCAATCGGTGCTCGGATTTCTGGTCATCTTCGGCGTAAATTACATCGTCAGAAAAATAAACAGCGATCACGCGCTATTTTAGGCTAGGGGGAACAAGGCAATGACTTTACTAAAAAGGAGCCCGCAGTTTATCATCCATCTGTTTTTCGTTTTGTACGTCGCGGCGACGGTCTTTCCATTGCTTCTTATATTCATGGTATCCATTACGGAGGAAAAATCACTTCTGCGCAACGGTTACTCCTTCTTTCCTGAAATAATCGATTTTAGCGCATACGTTTACCTGTTCTACGATTCTTCGACTATCATAAATGCTTACGGGGTAACGATATTCGTGACGGTCATAGGTACGATTTGCGGACTGTTGCTCACGGCGCTCTTTGCTTACCCCATCTCGCGCAAAGATTTCCCGCTGCGGAAAGCACTGACCTTCTACGTATTTTTCACCATGCTCTTTAATGGGGGACTTGTGCCCTGGTATTTGGTTTATACGAATGTGCTGAATATCAATAATACGCTTCTGGCGTTAATTTTACCGAACCTTCTGATCGGGGGCTTCAACGTACTCATAATGAGAACGTTCTTCACAACGACGATTCCGCCGGAGGTCATTGAATCGGCTTCGATGGATGGAGCAGGCGAGCTGCGTATCTTTTTTCAAATCGTCCTGCGGCTGTCTCTGCCCGTTATGGCGACGATTGGTTTGTTTATGACACTTGCCTACTGGAATGACTGGTACAACAGCTTGATCTATATTAATGATATCGATATGTACAGTATCCAGTATTTATTGAACAAAACATTAACGGACATACAAGTCGTGCTGAATCAGACGACAGGCGCGCTTCAATCGCAATTGCTGGCGAGCGTTCCGACGGAAACGGTCAGGATGGCGATGGCGGTTGTCGGGCTTGGACCGATCGTGCTCGCGTATCCGTTCTTCCAACGATATATTGTGCAAGGGATGACGGTTGGTGCTGTGAAAGGCTAATGCTGGAGCAAACGGGCCAGTTTAGTATAGATGTTTTCATTAAACATATGGGAGGGGTATCACGATGAAACAAAGAAGAGGGTACTACGTTTGGCTGCTTATGGTGCTTGTTATTTCACTTATTGCGTCTGGCTGCGGCAATTCGAACACTCCTGATGTAAGCAGCAATCATAAGGGCGAAGCGGCAAACGCTAACAACGGCGAAACAGCAGAGAAGAAGCTTGATCCGTACAAAATGGTTCTTGTGCTTCCGGGCTCGCAGCCTAAAGATGAACAGCTCGTTTTGGATAAAGTGAATGTGATTTTGAAAGAGAAAATCAATGCAACGCTTGAAATCCGTTCGATCGATTGGAGTGCATGGGGGGATAAGACGAACCTTATGTTTACGTCCAACGAAGCGTTCGATCTCATCTTCTCGGCAGGCTGGAACGGCTTCTCGCAGCAGGTCGGCAAAGGTCAATTTCTGCCCTTGGACGATTTGGTGAAAAAGTATGGCGGAGCTTTCTTGGATACGATCAATCCGGAAATCGTCAACGCTGCCAAAGTGGACGGCAAATTGTACGGTATGGTCGCTAATAAGGAATTTGCGGCTGACAAAGGCTTGATTTTGCGAAAGGATCTGGTGGACAAATATAAGTTCGACCTGTCGAAAGTAAAAGAACTGGCGGATTTGGAGCCGCTGCTGAAAACCATTAAAGACAATGAACCGGGCGTCACGCCGTTTATCGTCAACGGAGGGGCTTCCCCGAACGCGGCCATTCTTGATTACGGTTATTACGATTTGCTGGGCGACGGTCCGGGAGAGCTTGTCCGCACTGGCGAAGGGCTGAAAGTCATTAGTAAAATCGAAGATCCGAAATATATGGAATACGCAAAGCTGATGCGTAAATGGTATTTGGCAGGCTATATCAATAAAGATGCGGCTACTCTGCAAGACGTCGGCAAAGCTTTAGGCTCGGGCAAAGCGTTTGCCCAAACCGGTTCGTTCAAGCCGGGCTCCAATCTGGAAAACTCCCGTTCGCAAGGGACAGAATTGGTAGAAATTCAGTTAATGTCGCCGTTTACGAGCACAACGGATGCAACCAGTGCCGTGCTTGCCATTTCGCGCACTTCAAAAAATCCGGAGCGGGCTATGATGTTCATAAATCTCTTGTTTACAGACAGCGATCTTATGAACCTGCTCATTAACGGGATTGAAGGCACGCATTACGTCAAAAAATCGGATAACATCATCGATTTTCCAGAAGGTGTAGATGGCGGCAATACGGGCTACCCGCCTTCTAGAAACTGGATGCTTGGCAATCTTCCATTGATTCATATTTGGGCGAACGAGGATCCGAACAAATGGCAATCGTATTTGGACTATAACGAGAGCGCCGAGAAATCCCGCGCATTAGGATTTACATTTAATGCTGAGCCTGTCAAAACGGAGATTGCGGCAACCAGCAACGTGGAGAAAGAATACAAAAACGTCATTGTAACAGGTTCTGTCGATCCTGAAGAGCATATTCCCGTATTCGTTGAGAAAATGAAAGCGGCAGGGATGGATAAAATTATTGCGGAGAAGCAAAGACAGCTGGACATTTGGGCTAAAGCAAATAACAAATAGCAATTATACCGGAAATGGAGAGAAATCATATGAAAGAAATAAGAGTTGGCATGATCGGAATGGGCGGCATGGCTAATTCGCATATGGAAAACATGTCCCGTTTGGAAGGGGTGCGCATTACCGCTCTGTGCGATTCGGCAAGTGAGGCTGTAAACCGGGCCGGCGACAAATTAGGCATCCCGGCAGCGCGCAGATTCGAGCAATATTCGGATTTGATCGCTTGCGATGAGGTGGATGCTGTACTATCCATTACGCCGAATAATGTTCATTTCGGGATAGTGAAATGCTGTTTGCAGCAGGGCAAAGCCATTATGACGGAGAAGCCTTTCACCCGCACATACGAAGAAGCCTGCGAGCTGAATCAGCTATATCTAGCTAATCCGATTCCATCAATGGTCGGCTTCTCCTATCGCTATGTGCCTTCCTTCCGCTATGCGCGTGATTTGATTAAGCAAGGAAAGCTGGGACAGATCAGGCATGTTTTCGTCCAATATTTACAGTCATGGGGAGTTCCGGTATACGATACCCCGATGAATTGGCGCTATCGCAGCGAAATTACGGGCACCGGCGCACTCGCCGATCTCGGCTCTCATATGGTCGATGTGGCCCGGTTTATGATTGGTGAATTTGATGAAGTGTCGGCACATATGAAGACATTTATTACGAACCGGCGCGACCCCGCTGCAGGTGCAGAGGGTACGGTAGATGTAGATGATTTCACCGGTTTTCTGGCGACGCTTGATTCACAGGTAACTGGGGTGTTCCAAACGTCAAGAAATGCATACGGTTCAGGAAATCAGCTTGAATTGACGATTTACGGCGAGCTGGGAACGATATTGGTAGGCTGTGAGCGGGGGAATGAATTAATATGGATTCACCCCAATGAGGAACATCAAGCCTCCGTTGTGACGGAAGTGCAAAAAGTGCCGTCCAAATACGAGCTCACCCAAATGCAGGATTTCTTCGATATGGTACGCGGCCATGTACGTGAGGAGCTGCCTACAATTGTAGACGGCTATGCCAATCAAGAAGTGCTTGAAGCTATTTATCAGGCTGCAATAAACAAACGGACAGTATCCTTGGAGCAATTCCGGTCCAATCATCTCGCAGCAGCAGGAGGAGAAAGATAGATGAAAACTCGCGTTACCGTATGGAATGAATATCGTCATGAACGGACGAATGAAAAAGCAAAGGCCATCTATCCGGAAGGCATTCATACCGTAATCGCACGTTCCTTGGCGGACTACGGCTGCGATACGAAAGGCGCAACGCTGGATGAACCGCAGCATGGGCTTGAGCAGACATTAAACAATACGGATGTATTGATCTGGTGGGGGCATATGGCGCATGACGAGGTGGATGACCGAATTGTTGAGAAGGTGCATGAACGCGTTTTGCAGGGCATGGGACTTATCGTTCTTCATTCCGGTCATTATTCGAAAATATTTAAAAAGCTCATGGGTACCAGCTGCGCATTGAAATGGCGGGAGGCGGACGAGAAGGAGCGGCTTTGGGTCGTGAACCCGGCTCATCCGATCGCTGCCGGGATCGGTGAATATATCGAGCTTGAACAGGAAGAGATGTACGGCGAGCATTTTGATATTCCGACTCCCGATGAGCTCGTATTCGTCAGTTGGTTTGAAGGCGGAGAAGTGTTCCGAAGCGGCTGCACCTACTTTAGAGGGCAAGGAAAGGTGTTCTATTTCAGGCCAGGCCACGAAACCTATCCAACCTATCACAATGCGGATGTGATGCGGGTCATTGCCAACGCTGTGCAATGGTGCGGGGCAGCAGGGGGCGCGAAGCCCAATTACGGGCATATCCCCGTTCCGATGGAAGCGATTGTAAGCCGGTAATGCAAAAAGGGCCGTCTCAGGTCAATGACCTGAGACGGCCCTTTTAAGGCGTAGATAGAGCCGTGTATCGTTATCTTAACTAGACGAAAAAACCTCCTTCGAAAGTAAAAATTTGAAGGAGGTTTACTTATTTATGTATAGCTTTGTTTATAAAAATAAATGGCGTCCCGGAAGAGATTCGAACTCCCGACCGACGCCTTAGAAGGGCGTTGCTCTATCCAGCTGAGCTACCGGGACACAAGAAATAATATAACACAAGATATTGTGCTATTGCAAGTGCATTTTAAATTTTTTAGTCTATTTAATCTAAAATATGGTTTATGGGTTGTTGGTATACTACATTTGTTTTTTCTTTTGTTTGTACATGGTATAATTGGACGCAAGATTGAATGAATGATCAAACGGCGTGACCATAAGGCGGTGTTATCATTACAACTCCCAACGACACACAAGGCGACAACAAGGATAACGTTTATTTGTTCCCTAGCATGCTGGACCATTATCAGGTACAGTTAACCCGTATGCTAGAAGCGGAGCAATATGGGGAGGCCAAGGAATTGCTGCGCTTTTTGCTGCAATGCCAGGGCGAGGATGCGCGCCATTATGAAGAGTGGGACAGTCTTCTGACATGGCTCGACATGGCCTTTCCCGAAGACGGAAATCGTGATGAAGGTACGGGATTTCTTATAGCCAAGCATGAGGAGGAAGACGACGAGGCGACATTGCGCGAGCAGCTTCTAAATCCTCCCGATCAGGATGAGGCTTATGTGAATCAAGTGCTCTACATCATGCAAAATCATCCCATGATCGATCAGCAAATACTTGCCCTTGAACGCGCTGTTTATATCCAATCTCCTGATATGAATGATTCCATCAAGAAATGGCTGGTAACTAGTCAGGTACACCCTGTCGTTCAGTTTAAGGCGCTCCAATGCTTGCGCAAGCGAGGCGCCACCGGACCGCTGGCTCTGGAGAGATTGGGGGAGACTGTAGAGCTCATTTTGGAAGCTACGCCTCTTTCAATGGATGATTTCCCTTCGCAGGTTAACCGGATTTTAGAGCGGACGGAGCAGGCTGCTGAGGTTGATGATCCAACATTGCCGCATTTTGCCAGAGAGTTATGGAAGGAAAGTTTGCAGTTCTTGTATGGTACGGCAGCTTATCATTGGATGCTGAGGGAAGACGAGGATACGGTTGATTACTTTGCGGCTGCACTACATTTGACGCTGCTCCTAACCGTTTACGGCTCGGCGAACGATGACGATATTCGTGATACATACGGCATTACCGAAGGACTAAGATTCCGTTATGAGCAAGCGTGCAAGGCATTAAGACAGGTTGCTGTACTGCAGCAATCACGGGAAGACGAACCAGAGTCTTGATAATCTGGCCCAGCTTGTTTATAATAGAATGGTTTATGAAACGTGATAACTAAAATGCATGAGCATTTTTCGGAGGGGAAGGCATAAAATGAAAGCAACATGGGAAAAAATAGACAAGAACATCGTGTCAATCGACGTGGAGGTAGAAGCGGAGAAAGTCGCTGGTGCTCTTGATCAGGCTTTTAAGAAAGTGGTTCAAAAAGTAAACGTACCTGGATTCCGTAAAGGTAAAGTACCGCGCGGCATTTTCGAATCCCGTTTTGGAATTGAGAGCCTGTACCAGGATGCAATTGACATTCTGTTGCCGGATGCTTATTCCGATGCAGTAAAAGAACATAATTTAGAGCCGGTTGACCGTCCTGAGATTGATGTTGAGCAGTTCGCAAAAGGCGAAATTTTCAAATTCAAAGCAAAAGTTATCGTTAAGCCTGAAGTAACGCTTGGCGAATACAAAGGCTTGGAAGTTGAAGCGGTCGCATCCGAAGTTACGGAAGAGGAAGTTGCAGCTGAGCTGGAGCGTTTGCAGCAGCGTCATGCTGAGCTTTCTGTTATTGAAGAAGGCGCTGCAGAGAACGGCGATATCACGGTTATCGATTTCGACGGCTATGTAGACGGCGAACAATTCGAAGGCGGAGCAAGCGAACGTTATTCGCTTGAGCTTGGTTCGAATTCCTTCATCCCTGGCTTCGAGGAGCAAGTTGTCGGCATGCAAATCGGCGATTTCAAGGACGTTGAAGTAACGTTCCCTGAAAGCTACCACGCAGAGCATCTTGCAGGCAAGCCTGCTGTGTTCAAAGTGAAGCTGCACGAAATCAAACGCAAAACGCTTCCAGCTCTTGACGATGAGTTTGCCAAAGACGTTAGCGAGTTCGATACGCTTGAAGAGTACAAGCAGGATCTCGTAAGCAAACTGAAAGAGCGCAAAGACCAAGAAGGCGAGCAAGCTCGCGAAACAGCTGTTGTTGATAAAGCTACGGCAGCGGCAGAAGTTGAAATTCCAGAGCCGATGATCGTTTCTGAAACAGACTACATGATCAAGGATTTTGAGAGCCGTCTTAAAATGCAAGGCATGAACATGGAGCTGTACTTCCAATTCTCCGGTCAAAACGAATCCGTACTTCGCGATCAAATGCGCGGAGATGCTGAGAAACGCGTTCGCAACAACCTCGTTCTTGACGCAATCGCTAAAGCTGAAGGAATTGTTGCAAATGACGAGGATTTGAATGAAGAGCTTGAAAAGCTGTCCAAAGCGTACAACCGTCCTTCCGAGGAGCTTCGTGAAATTTTCACGAAAAACGGCAACCTGAACAGCCTGCAAGAAGATATCGAGCTTCGCAAAACAATTAAGTTCTTGCTTGAAAATAGCAAAACGGTTTAATCGCTCACATAATCAAAATTAAATAAATCGTTTGTCTCAAGATAAGGCACGTCATTGGTACGTGCCTTATTTTGACCCTACATATGAAAATGTGCTTGCCGTGGAGGCTAATCTCCGTACATAACGAACGGCCGTCGCCGTATACTGTATTATCGGAAAAATGACATCACTACGACGACGTGTTACAATAAGTAAGTAACCAAAGTCATAAACGAAAAGAGGTTGGTCGCATGAATCTGGTACCGATCGTAGTCGAACAAACGAATCGCGGAGAACGTTCTTACGATATTTACTCCCGTTTGCTGAAGGACCGTATTATTTTCCTTGGGAGCGCAATCGATGATGATGTAGCAAACTCCATCATTGCACAGCTGCTGTTTCTGGCGGCCGACGATCCGGAGAAAGACATTCATCTGTACATCAACTCTCCCGGCGGCTCCGTGACTGCGGGAATGGGTATTTTTGATACGATGCAATATATTAAGCCTGAGGTGTCCACGATTTGCATGGGCATGGCAGCAAGCATGGGCTCGCTTCTGCTAACAGCGGGCGCGAAAGGCAAGCGCTTTGCGCTTCCTAATGCAGAGGTTATGATTCACCAGCCACTTGGCGGCATAAGCGGTCAAGCTTCTGATATCAAAATTCATGCGGACTGGATTTTGAAAACGAAACAAAAGTTAAATCAAATTTACGTAGATCGCACCGGACAGCCTTATGAAAAAATCGACCGCGATACCGACCGTGACAATTTCATGAGCGCGGAAGAGGCTCTTGCCTACGGTTTGATTGACAAGGTGATTACTGCACCGGTATCGACGATTTAATCGAAGGGGTGATAACATGTTTAAATTCAACGACGAAAAAGGCCAATTGAAATGTTCGTTCTGCGGTAAATCGCAGGATCAAGTGCGTAAATTGGTTGCCGGTCCCGGTGTCTATATATGCGATGAGTGTATCGAATTGTGTACCGAAATTGTTGAGGAAGAACTCGGCAACGAGGAAGAGCTTGATCTTAAGGATATTCCAAAACCGAAAGATATCCGGGCTATTCTGGACTCGTATGTCATCGGCCAAGAGTTTGCAAAAAAATCGTTGTCTGTAGCGGTATATAACCATTACAAACGGGTTAATTCCGGAAGCAAAATTGAAGACGTCGAATTGCAAAAGAGTAATATTTTGCTGTTAGGCCCTACGGGCTCCGGTAAAACATTGCTTGCTCAAACGATGGCGAAAATTTTGAACGTTCCTTTTGCTATCGCTGATGCTACCTCGCTTACGGAAGCGGGCTATGTCGGCGAGGACGTTGAGAACATTTTGCTCAAGCTCATTCAAGCTGCCGACTATGATGTGGAAAAAGCGGAGCGCGGCATCATTTATATCGATGAGATCGATAAAGTGGCGCGCAAATCGGAAAACCCTTCTATTACGCGCGACGTGTCGGGCGAGGGCGTTCAACAAGCGCTTCTAAAAATATTAGAAGGTACCGTAGCATCCGTTCCGCCGCAAGGTGGTCGTAAGCATCCGCACCAAGAGTTCATTCAAATTGATACGACGAACATTTTGTTCATATGCGGCGGCGCGTTCGACGGGCTTGAGTCTTTGATCAAGCGTCGTATCGGTAAGAAGGTTATCGGCTTCAGCTCCACAGGCGAATTGCAGAAGGATTTGAAAGCTGGCGAATACCTAACGATGGTATTGCCTGAGGATCTGTTGAAATTCGGGCTTATCCCGGAGTTTGTTGGACGTCTGCCAATCATTTCAACGCTCGAGCCGCTTGATGAGCCGGCACTCGTTCGGATTTTGTCCGAACCGAAGAACGCCCTTGTGAAGCAGTACCAAAAATTGCTTGAGATGGACAACGTGAAGCTTGATTTCGAGCCGGCTGCGCTTGATGCCATTGCGAAGGAAGCGATCAAGCGGAACACAGGCGCCCGCGGCTTGCGTGCGATTATCGAAAGCATCATGCTTGAAGTGATGTACGAGGTGCCGTCACGCGATGACCTGAGTACTTGCTTAATAACCGAACAAACGGTTCAAGACAAAATTATGCCTGAGCTTACTGCTAAGAAGAGTAAGAAGAAAGAAGAGAGCGCATAAACAAGCGTTCAACGATAAGAGAATATAAGTTTACGTTTTTACGCAGTTTATATTTTCACCGCGAAACGAGCTCTGCCGCCATTTGACGGCTACAGCCGTTTACGCTTGACTACCGTCATTGTTTCCACCCAGCCGCGCGGTTATTTTTGCCGCCAGTCAAAGGGTGGACTTTGACGTTCATGGGAGAGATAAGCTTATGTACTTACGTCAAGATACGGCAGCGGTTAAAGTCGGTGATCTTACGATTGGCGGCAGCAACGAAGTTATTATTCAAAGTATGTGTACGACGAAGACTGCGGATGTGGAAGCGACTGTCGCGGAAATATTGCGCCTTGAGGAAGCCGGCTGCCAGGTTGTCCGGGTAACGGTTAATAATAAAGAAGCTGCAGATGCGATCAAAGAGATTAAGAAGCGCATTCATATTCCGCTTGTTGCGGACATTCATTTTGACTATCGTCTAGCGCTGCTGGCCATCGAGAACGGCGTGGACAAGGTTCGGATTAATCCGGGCAATATCGGCCGCCGCGAGCGGGTGGAAGCGGTTGTAAAGGCTTGCAAGGACAAGGGGATTCCGATTCGGATAGGCGTTAATGCCGGCTCGCTGGAAAACCATCTACTGGAAAAGTATGGTTATCCGACGCCGGAAGCAATGGTCGAGAGCGCACTCTTTCATATCGGTATTTTGGAGGAGCTTGATTTCCACGATATTATTGTTTCGCTAAAAGCGTCCGACGTGCCGATGGCGATTGCTGCATACAGCATGGCGGCAGAAAAAATCAAGTATCCCTTGCATCTTGGCATTACGGAAGCAGGCACGCTGCATACCGGCACCATCAAAAGCTCGGCAGGCATCGGCGCATTGCTGGCGCTTGGAATCGGCAATACGGTACGGATTAGCCTTAGCGCTGACCCGGTTGAAGAGGTTAAGGTCGCTCGCGAGCTGCTGAAAACTTTCGGGCTTATTACGAACGCGGCCACGCTGGTTTCATGTCCGACATGCGGCCGCCTGGATATCGATCTGTTCTCCATTGCCAATGAAGTTGAGGATTATATCGCCAAAATTAAAGTGCCGATTAAAGTTTCCGTGCTCGGCTGTGCCGTTAACGGCCCTGGCGAGGCTCGCGAGGCTGATATCGGTATCGCAGGAGCTAGAGGAGAAGGCATGCTGTTCCGTTACGGGGAAATGATTCGTAAAGTGCCGGAAGCTGAGCTTTTAAACGAGCTTAAGAAGGAAATCGACGAAATCGTACGCGTGTTTGAAGCGACCGGTGAAATTCCAGGCCGCAAGCATCATACACCGGCCTAATCGAATAAGAGGCTTATTTGCGTCAGGTTATTGACGTGAGTAAGTCTTTTTTTTTTGTTCTTTTAAAGCGGTTCGTCCGCTTCCTTTCCAGGCCCGCGAAAAATAACTGCACTAACGGTTATTACCACTTTGTAGAGGCAATACTATCAATTACGGATGCTTATTACGGATAGGTTGCTTATATGAACATAAGCCTGTACTACTAAGACGGCTTCAGCCGTTTTCGCTTGAGAGGAGCGGATTATTAATGAGTTTAAGTGTTATATTGATGTTGATTCAAGTTTTTTTTGCTGTCGTTATTGGCTTGTATTTCTGGAACTTGCTGCGCAATCAGAAGACGAACCGCTCAGCAGTTGACCGGGAATCGCGGAAGGAGATGGACAAGCTGCGGAAGTTAAGGAGCGTATCGCTCACGAAGCCTCTTGCAGAGAAGACTAGACCGCAGGCGCTGCAGGACATTGTAGGTCAGCGCGATGGACTGCGTGCCTTGAAGGCGGCGCTGTGCAGCGCAAACCCGCAGCATGTCATCATCTATGGTCCGCCGGGAGTCGGGAAGACAGCTGCTGCGCGTGTCGTGCTGGAGGAGGCGAAAAAAAATCCTTCCTCGCCGTTTTTGCCAGAGGCGAAATTTACAGAGATCGATGCGACAACCGCGCGTTTTGATGAGCGCGGAATAGCCGATCCGCTCATCGGCTCGGTGCATGACCCGATTTATCAGGGGGCTGGCGCAATGGGCGTAGCAGGTATTCCTCAGCCAAAGCCGGGTGCTGTTACGAAGGCGCATGGCGGAATTTTGTTTATTGACGAAATAGGTGAATTGCATCCGGTACAAATGAATAAATTATTAAAGGTGCTAGAAGACCGTAAAGTGTTTCTGGAGAGCGCCTATTACAATTCAGAGGATTCGAATATACCGGTGTATATTCATGATATTTTCCAAAACGGCCTGCCTGCTGATTTCCGTCTTGTCGGAGCGACAACCCGTTCGCCGCAGGAGATTCCGCCAGCCATCCGTTCACGCTGCATGGAGGTGTTTTTCCGTCCGCTGCTTGCTGAGGAAATTGGATTGGTTGCGGAAAATGCAGTCAAGAAAATCGGCTTTGCGCCTTGTCCTGAAGCGATTGAAGTCGTCAAGCGTTATGCGACAAACGGACGTGAAGCTGTAAATGTCATTCAGCTTGCAGCCGGCGTCGCTTTATCGGAGAAGCGGGATAGCATTTCTGCGGGCGATATGGAGTGGGTCGTGAATAGCAGCCAAATTCCGCCCCGTCCCGATCGCAAGGTGCCGGAAGCGCCGCAAATCGGTTTCGTGAACGGACTTGCCGTGTACGGACCGAACATGGGGACGCTGCTTGAGATTGAAGTGAGCGCGATCCCGGCGACTGCCGGAAAGGGGCAGTTCACCATTACCGGTGTCGTTGACGAGGAAGAGCTGGGAGGCGGATCGCGTACGCTTAGAAGGAAAAGCATGGCAAAAGGTTCGGTTGAAAATGTGCTGACCGTATTAAGGCGCATTGGGCTGAAAACGCAGGACTTCGATTTGCATATCAATTTTCCCGGGGGCACGCCAATTGATGGTCCGTCTGCCGGAATCGCAATGGCTACGGCTATTACATCAGCGATTAAAGGTATTCCGATCGATAACAAGCTGGCGATGACCGGCGAGGTTGGCATTCATGGAAACGTTAAGCCCGTTGGCGGCGTATTAGCCAAGGTTGAGGCAGCATTCCAAGCCGGCGCGAAGACGGTCATCATCCCGAGAGAGAACTGGCAGGCGATTTTCGCGGATTTGGAAGGCCTTAAGGTCATTCCGGTTGAAAAAGTGGAGGAAGTGTTTAAATACGTGTTTCCGGTTGCCGAAGTATCTCCTGTGCGGGTGGACGCCCCGCTTGGAACAGAACTTTTTATCGCTTCTGCCGTTCCATATTTGCAGGCTGATTCCGTAGAATGATAAACTAGGGTAGACGTTAATATTTGGAGGTGCTGGTGTGGGACCTAGTAAATCGAAAGGTCGTCGGCTGCCCTTGCTTCCGCTCAGAGGGCTACTCGTATATCCCAGCATGGTGCTTCACCTTGATGTGGGTAGGGACAAATCGGTACGAGCGTTAGAGCGCTCGATGGTCGAAGATCATATGATATTGCTTTGTTCACAGTCTGAAGTGAACATTGAGGAGCCGACGGAGGAAGATATATATAAAGTCGGCACTATCGCAAAGGTAAGGCAAATGCTGAAGCTGCCTAACGGTACGATTCGCGTGTTAGTGGAGGGGGTCTCGCGCGCGGAGATTTTGGACTATTTGCCGAATGACGAGTTTTACGAGGTAATGGCTAAAGAGCTGCCGGAGCAGGAAACGGATGATCCTGAAGTGGATGCCCTTATGCGGTCCGTCTTAAATCAATTCGAGCATTATATTTCATTGTCGAAGAAGGTAACGCCGGAAACGTATGCGGCTGTATCTGATATCGATGAACCGGGACGGCTTGCGGATGTTATTACGAGCCATTTATCGCTCAAAATCAAGGATAAGCAGGACATACTTGAAAGCGTCGATGTCGGAGAGCGATTGGAGAAGCTGCTCGATATATTGAACAACGAGCGCGAGGTGCTTGAGCTCGAGCGAAAAATAAACCAGCGCGTCAAGAAACAAATGGAGAAGACGCAGAAGGAATATTATTTGCGCGAGCAGATGAAGGCGATTCAGAAGGAGCTCGGCGAGAAGGAAGGACGTGCCGGCGAGGTCGATGAACTGCGGTCACAGCTGGCTGAATCGGGCGTGCCGGAGCTGGTGAAGGAGAAGATCGAGAAGGAAATCGACCGTCTTGAGAAAATGCCGTCTACCTCGGCGGAAGGCGGCGTTATCCGCAATTATATCGATTGGCTGCTGTCCTTGCCATGGAATAAGACGACGGATGATGATCTGAACCTGAGTAAGGCAGAAGCGATACTTAATGATGACCACTACGGCCTTGAGAAGCCGAAGGAGCGGGTGCTTGAATATTTGGCGGTGCAGCAGCTCGTCAAACAGCTGAAGGGTCCGATTCTTTGTTTGGTAGGGCCTCCAGGCGTCGGCAAAACGTCGCTTGCCCGTTCTATCGCCAAATCGCTTGGCCGTAAGTTTGTACGCATCTCTCTCGGAGGCGTGCGTGACGAAGCGGAGATTCGCGGTCACCGCCGTACTTATGTAGGCGCTATGCCGGGAAGAATCATTCAAGGCATGAAGACGGCCGGCTCGTTAAATCCTGTGTTCCTGCTCGATGAAATCGATAAGATGGCCATGGACTTCCGTGGAGACCCCGCTTCGGCGCTTCTAGAGGTGCTTGATCCGGAACAAAACAATACGTTCAGCGACCATTTTGTCGAGGTGCCGTTTAATCTGTCCAATGTAATGTTCGTGACGACGGCTAATGCGATGCACAATATTCCACGTCCGCTGCTGGATCGGATGGAGGTCTTGTATATTCCTGGCTATACCGAGCTCGAGAAGCTGCAGATCGGTATGCGTTACCTGCTGCCGAAGCAGAAGAAGGAGCACGGATTAACAGAGGAGCAGCTCATCGTATCGGAAGAAGTGCTGCTGCAGCTCGTTAGGGAGTATACGCGTGAGTCCGGCGTCCGTAATTTGGAACAGCAAATCGCAGCCGTCTGCCGGAAGGCGGCGAAGCATTTTGTATCTAAGGAACAGACGGAATCAAATGAGCCGCTTGAGGTTACGAGTGAACTTCTCAAGGAATGGCTGGGACCTGCTAAGTTCCGCTATGGCCTTGCGGAGAGCGAGAATCAGATAGGTGCGGTTACCGGACTTGCGTGGACAGAGGTGGGCGGAGATACGCTTGTTATCGAGGTATCGGTAATGCCGGGTAGCGGAAAGCTGACGTTAACTGGTAAACTAGGTGATGTCATGAAGGAATCTGMTCAAGCGGCATTCAGCTATACGCGCTCGAAAGCGATTGAGCTGGGCATAGATCCAAGCTTCCATGAGAAAAATGATATTCATATTCATATTCCGGAGGGAGCCATTCCAAAGGATGGTCCATCGGCAGGCATTACCATTGCAACAGCACTTATTTCGGCTCTTTCTAATCGCTATGTAAATAAGGAAGTAGCGATGACAGGCGAAATAACACTTAGAGGCCGCGTACTTCCGATTGGCGGCTTGAAGGAAAAGTCGCTCGCCGCGCATCGCGCAGGCATCCGCAAGGTGCTGTTGCCGAAAGAAAATGAACGGGATCTAAGGGATATTCCCGATAGCGTACGCGATGATATGCAATTTTTTCCTGTCAGTCATATGGATGAAGTGCTGCAGCACGCGTTGCTTCCGGTTCAAACGGGGGAGAAGGCAGGTACACCGATTTTATGAAAATTACACAAGCTCAGTTCGTCATCAGCGCAGTAAAACCACATCAATACCCAGAGGACGCCTTGCCAGAGATAGCTCTGGCAGGGCGTTCGAATGTCGGAAAATCTTCATTGATTAATAAACTGATTTTACGTAAAAACTTAGCTAGAACGAGCTCGCAGCCAGGCAAGACGCAGCAGCTCAACTATTACCGGGTTAACGACCTGATTTATTTGGTTGATTTTCCGGGCTATGGCTATGCAAAGGTATCAAAAACGCAGCGCGAGCAATTTGGTGAAATGATTGAACGTTACATTCGCGACCGGGAACCGCTCAAGCTTCAACTGCTTGTCATCGATATTCGTCATGAGCCGTCTCAGCAGGATCAACAAATGTATAAATGGCTGAAGCATTACGAAATTCCGACCTGCATCGTTGTAACGAAGGCGGATAAAATTCCGAGATCGAAGTGGGACAAGCATATCAAGATGATTAAAAAAACGATTGAAGCTGACCCGCGCGATTCCGTCGTATTATTTTCCTCGGAATCCGGACTGGGACGGGAGCAGCTTTGGGAGGTCATAACGGAAGCGATTGCTACATGAGGTAGCAAGTGCAGCAAGTTCTTATATAAAGCAGAGTATTCAGTGAAAAAGTCGGCATTCCTCGTGAATTCTACCGTTATTCTGTGGAATATGCGTAAATATCGGGGATGGGCGGCAGGAATAAAATGCTCGGATCACGTATAATATATGTAAGCAACAAGACCAAAGCGTGCAAGTTCAAAGAATTGAGGAGATTTTTATGGCTAAGCGGCTAGCCACAGAGTATGTAAATGCCAAACTGCAATTGACGAATGAAGAGATGGCTGAGTTTATCCGTTTATTCGAAGAGCAACAAATCCGCCTTCAGGTACTAGTGCTCGATAATGGAAATCAGGAGCTCGTTCTCGAAGATGTGGCAGGGAGGGAAGAAGTCCGACTGACCTTTGAGCGTCAACAAGACTATTATGTATGCGTACTATCTTGCCGTCTTGTACAACCAAGGCTGACCAATGCCATGCGAAAAGCATTATCTGCTTTCCGCGGCAACGCGATCGTCAACCGAATCTATAGTCATTATACGATGATCTATCATTATAAGAATGGTTCCGTTCACCAAATTGTCGAAAGCTCCAATACAGGCGAGCGTGTCGTGTTCGAGTTTAAGGATACGCTAGGTCAATTGGAACGTGTATTCCACAGTCGACTGATCGAGCATGAGATCGGCTTGGTGGCAAGTGCAGTCAATGAGCTGCTTGACCTTCGCAACCAAACGAAGGTCGCGGAGGAGATTGCCAAAATCGATGAGCGCTTATCAGATTTGACGCATAAGCTCTTCGTTCTAGAAGCTTAATGCCGTAGAGTAAGTGTAAAGAGCATAGAGGAGTCGCTGCTGCGGCTTCTTTTTTTATTTCTGATAGTAAATCGATTTAAAAATAATATGGCGGGATGACCGTCAGCCCATTGCGCGATAAGCTGTCACGTCATACAATGAAAACGGAGCCGGCGACGAAATGCCATTTTCATCCTTTGAAAAAAAACTGTTGCAATTATCACGGATAGATGTTATTTTTATTCTCGTTGAAAAGATTGTTGATGATAATAATAGGAACCAGGATTCACTCAGGACATAGTTATGTTGCGAGAGATTAATCCCTCGGGAAGTGAATGACGTAGGTCCTAGCGGATGAAATTTTTCAAACATTTTATTCCTAGGAAGGGGGAACCGGAAGATGGAATACTCAACTTTCGGAAGACACGTTGCTGTTGATACTTGGGGTGTAGACTTTGATCTACTGAACAGCGCTGAATTTTTGCAATCACACATGGTAGAGGCTGCTGAAGCATGTGGTGCTACTGTATTGTCGGTTCAAGCGAAACAATTCGATCCTCAAGGCGCAACTGTGCTCGTGCTGCTGTCGGAGAGTCACCTCTCGATTCATACGTATCCTGAGAGAGGATTTGCCGCACTGGACTGTTACACCTGCGGTGAAACTGTAGATCCTCAGCTTGCGATCGACTATATGCTCGCTGTACTGAAGCCAAAAGCGACATATGCGAAGAAGCTTGTACGCGGTATGGGCGAACTGCAAGTGGAAGAGCCAAAAATGAAGAAAACAGAGCTCGTTTAAGAGCTTTAATATTTATCGGTCATAGCGAAATAACCATGGATTGCATCCATGGTTATTTCTTTGTATGAAAAGGGAATAATGAATCTGTACATTTCAAATATTATTCATAAATGAACATTATCTGAAAGTCTAAATATGCTATAATAATCGGTAACATCAATGGCAGATACGCACTAGAGAAGGAGGCAGGTGACCGCGCATGCACATTATCGCAGTAGGACTGAATTATCGAACAGCTCCCGTAGAAGTAAGAGAACAGTTTGCGTTCGCGGAACGGGATTTACCGGAGGCAGTACTGCAGCTCATTCAGACACAAAGCATAATGGAATGTGTCATAGTAGCGACCTGTAATCGTACGGAGCTATATGCAGTTGTAGACAGGCACCATCTATGCGGGCATTACATTCGGAGCTTTATGGAGAAGTGGTTTAAGTTGCCTAGAGAGCAATTTACGAACCATTTATATATGTACGAGGATGAGAAGGCAATCGATCATTTATTTCGGGTCACGAGCGGGCTTGATTCGATGGTCATTGGTGAAACGCAAATATTAGGCCAAGTGAAAAATGCCTTTCTGCTCGCTCAGCAGCAGAAGACTACGGGTACCGTTTTTAACATGCTGTTTAAGCAAGCCGTCACAATGGCCAAGCGTGCTCATTCGGAGACGACGATCGGTGAATCGGCGGTTTCTGTCAGCTACGCTGCGGTTGAGCTTGGAAAACGGATTTTTGGCCAATTCAGCAAAAAAACGGTGATGGTCATCGGTGCGGGCGAGACGAGCGAGCTTACGGCTAAGCACTTGTACGCGAACGGTGCTGACCGCGTTGTTGTCGTAAATCGGACTTACGAGCGGGCGGCTAAGCTGGCGGACAAGTTTAACGGCTATGCGTGGTCCATGGAGGAAGCGGCCGAGAAGCTGCACGAAGCGGACATTATTATTAGCTCTACAGGCTCGGATGGATTCGTGCTGACACGCCAGCAGGTTGCTGCTGCGATGCAGCGGCGAAAAGCGAAGCCGCTTTTCATGATCGATATTGCGGTTCCGCGTGATTTGGATCCTTCGATTGCCGCAGTCGAGAACGTATTCTTGTACGATATTGATGATCTGGAAGGCATTGTGGAGAGTAACCTGGAGCATCGCCGTCAGGAGGCTGCCAAAATCGAAGCCATGATCAGCGAGGAAATTGATCTGTTTGAGCAATGGTATAAAACGCTTGGCGTCGTACCTCTTATTAGAGCACTGCAAACGAAAGCGGCAAGCATTCATGAGGAAACGATGAATAGCTTGACCAATAAGCTGCCTGACCTTGACGAGCATGAGCTCAAGGTCATCCGCAAGCTAACGAAGAGCATTGTTAATCAAATGATGCAGGATCCGATTATTCGCATCAAAGAAATGGCCGGCGAGAAACGATCAGACGATGCGATGGATATGTTCGTCAAGCTGTTTGCGCTGGAGAATGA
The DNA here is from genome assembly GCF_001428245.1 of Paenibacillus sp. Soil522. Lineage (GTDB taxonomy): Bacteria > Bacillota > Bacilli > Paenibacillales > Paenibacillaceae > Pristimantibacillus. The sequence continues at coordinate 50,403 of NZ_LMRV01000013.1, read as the reverse complement.
GCTTGTTAAGACGCGTCAAGCGGAGCTTGAAACGGCAACAGATACTGTCGCTGCAGCAAAAAAGAAAAACGTTCAACCCCATGCAGCCGCGGCGGTATTAGCACCTATTACAAGATAGAGGGCCGCAATGTGGAGGAGCTATGGTGACGCAAAACTTTTTATATGATGCGATACTTTATATTTACGCCCTGAGCCTGCTGTTTTATTTCTCCGACTTTATGAATGCAAGTCGGAGAGCAAAACGGATAGGTACAGGGCTGCTTATTTTTGTTTGGGTTTTACAGACTGGTTATCTTGTTTCCCGCATCGTATCCCATCTGCAAATGACCGCTGTAACGGCGTTTGAGTACTGGTTAGGCTTTTCCTGGCTTTTAGTCACGATATCGTTAGTTATTAACCGGTTTATAAAAATTGATTTTGTCGTGTTCTTTGTAAATGTAATCAGCTTTGCGGTGTTAGCGCTCAACCTCTACAGCAACCCTGGTGAAGGCGAATCGCTTGCGGTTTGGGAAACGACAAGAGATCTGTTATACATTCATATCAGCCTCGTACTCTGCGCATACGCGGCACTGACGCTTGGAGCCTTATTCGCTGGAATGTATATGTTTTTGCATAATCAGTTAAAACGAAAGCGATGGACCAACTTCGTGCGTCGGCTGCCGAGCTTAGACATCATTGAGCGCTATGGGGATCGGGCGGTCATTATCGGCGTCCCGCTGCTGGCGATGTCGCTCGCAATAGCGGTGACCTCATTGCTCGTCGAAGGGCGGGCTGCGCTGCTGCTTGATTGGAAGGTGCTGTCTTCATTTGGAACCTTGATCATGTATATTATTTACGTCTATCAGAGAGCAAGGCTGAAACGGCCCGGCTTTCAATTGGCAAGGTTGTATATTTTCTCATTCAGCTTGCTTCTCTTAAATTTATTTTCCAATTATTTTTCCTCATTTCATTAATGAGTCGAACGAGTTAGCTGGGAGGTACTGCCTCAATGAATGGATTTTATCCGGTCGTTTTACAGCTGAAAGGCAAACGGTGCGTTGTCATTGGCGGCGGCGGCATCGCTCAGCGAAAGCTGATGGGGCTTTTGGAAGCAGGAGCCGATGATGTATGGGTAATCAGCCCTTCGTTCACAATGGCAATTGAGAACTTTGCCTCTGAGGGGAAGATCCGCAGCTTGCAGCGCGAGTACAGGGAAGCTGACCTGTTAGGAGCATGGCTGGTTTTTGCAGCAACAAATGATAACCGGGTTAATGCGGCGATAGCGGCTGAAGGGGAACGGCTTGGCATTTTGGTAAATGCGGCGGATGAATCGAGCAGCGGCTCATTTATTTCTCCCTCCATCGTCAGGCGGGGAGATTTATTGCTTGCTGTTACCGCTTCGGGCGCAAGTCCCGCTTTGTCGAAGCGAGTTAAGCAGGAGCTGGCAGAGCAATATGGACCGGAATATGAAGAAATAACTGCGCGGCTTCGCCGCTTGCGTGAACGAGCACGAAGCAGGATACTTGATGAACAGGACAGGCAGAACGTGCTGAAGCTTGCGGCCGAAGAGGTCTTGCAGCAGAAGCGGAACAACATTGACATAGATGAGTGGCTGCAAAGCCTGCTTCATCGGATAGACAGGGGGCTTACATAGTGGCAACAACAAATCAGAGGCAGCGAGTGATCGTTGTAGGAACAAGGCAAAGCGCACTCGCATTGACACAAACGGGACAAGTCATCGATGAACTGAAACGAATCAGCGAAAAGCATGGCTTCGATTATACCTTCGAGGTGAAAAAAATAGTGACAAAGGGTGACCGCATACTCGATGTCACACTGTCCAAGGTTGGCGGCAAAGGTTTATTCGTGAAGGAGATCGAACAAGCGCTCGTTGACGGGGTAATTGATTTGGCCGTTCACAGCATGAAGGACATGCCTTACGAGCTGCCGGAAGGGTTAATGAATGGCGCGATTCCGAGGCGTGTCGATCCAAGAGATTGCCTGGTCATGCGCCAGGGAAGCAGCATGGATGATTTGCCCCTTGGCGCGCGTGTGGGAACGAGCAGCCTGCGTCGTTCGAGCCAGCTCAAAAACGCGAGGCCGGATCTTCAACTGGAATCCATTCGAGGAAACATCGATTCCCGTATTCGTAAAATGGAAACCGAAGGCTTGGATGCGGTTGTGCTCGCCGCTGCAGGGCTTACGCGCATGGGCTGGCAGGACCGCATTTCCTCGAATATACCTGTAGATGTATGCCTGCCTGCTGTAGGTCAAGGCGCACTAGGCATTGAATGCCGCGAGAACGACGAGCAGATTCGGGAATTGCTGGCACTAATCAACGATAACGAGACCGAGCTGACTGTACGCGCTGAGCGCAGCTTTCTGGGCACTCTGAACGGTGGCTGCCAAGTACCGATTGGCGCATATTGCGTGCTCGGCGAAGAAGATGAAGGCCCTAACGGGAAGCGCCAGCTCGTAATGACAGGGATGGTCGGCTCGCCAGACGGCTCAACGATTCTGAAGGAAATAAAGCAGGGTACGGACCCTGAGCAGCTTGGACGGGATGTTGCAGCTGCGCTCATAGCACGCGGTGCAGACCGCATTTTAGCTGAAATTGGGGGATGACAAGCTTGGATAAGGGGAAGGTTTATTTGGTTGGCGCCGGACCAGGAGATCCGAAGCTGATTACTGTGCGCGGACTTCAATGCTTAGAGGATTGCGACGTTGTCGTATACGATCGTTTAGCAAGCCCTAGGCTGCTTCGGCATGTAAAGCCGGGTACGGAGCAGATTTACGTCGGCAAGCTGCCAGACCGACATACGATGAAGCAGGAGGAGATTAACCAGCTCCTTGTGGACCTGGCGCTGCAAGGCAAGACGGTTACCCGTCTGAAAGGCGGCGATCCTACGATTTTTGGACGAGTCGGCGAAGAGGCGGAGCTGCTGTATGATAACGGGATTGAATTCGAAATCATACCCGGCATCACTTCGGCAATCGCCGTCCCCGCTTACGCGGGCATTCCGGTCACGCACCGTGACCTCGCTTCATCCTTATCCATCATAACAGGACATGAGAGCCCGGATAAGCTGGACCGCTCCATTCATTGGGATAAAGTAACGAATGCAACGGGAACCCTTATTTTCCTGATGGGTGTCTCTAAGATAGGATACATAGCCGAGCAGCTTATCAAGCATGGCAAACCGCCTCAAACGCCGGTTGCGCTCATCCGCTGGGGAACTAGAGTCGAGCAGCGTACCATTGTCGGCACCCTTGAAACGATTGAGGCGATCGTCAGAGAGGCTAACTTCCAGCCGCCTGCCGTTATCGTCGTTGGCGAGGTTGTTTTGCAGCGCGAGAAGCTGCAATGGTATGAGAAAAAGCCGCTCTTCGGCTTGCGCGTGCTTGTTACGCGCGCCAGAGCGCAGGCGAGTGAGCTTGCGGATCAGATTGAAACGCTAGGCGGAGAGCCCTGCGAGTTTCCCGTTATTGAGACGATCGAGCCTTCTGATCCGGCTGTCATTGAATTACTGCGTGAGCAGCTGGAGCAGGCGGAGCAATATCAATGGCTCATGTTTACAAGTGTGAACGGCGTAGAGTTTTTTTTCGGATGGCTTCGTAAATTTCAAATCGACATCAGAAGGTTTATTGGAGCCAAAATTGCAGCGGTTGGTCCGAAGACGGCAGAAGCACTTGCGCAGCGCGGCTTAATGGCCGAAGAGCTGCCTGTGAAATTCCACGCGGAAGGGCTGCTTGAGCAGCTTGGTCCGCAGCTGAAGGCCGGTGAAAGAGTGCTGCTGCCGCGAGGCGATCTGGCACGTGAAGTATTACCGCGCGAGCTGAAGGCTAAGGGGCTTATTCCTACGGAAATAGACGTGTATGAAACGGTGCTGGCAGATCAACAGGATGAGCTGGCACTCGATTGGATACGCGAGAAAGAGATTCACATGATCACATTCACGAGCTCGTCCACGGTGACAAACCTGCTGGAGGTATTGAGACGCAAGGGGATATCGAATCCCGTTGAATTGCTTGCGGACATTCCGGTTGCGAGCATTGGTCCCATTACAACGCAGACGGCTGTTGAAGCAGGCTTGAAGGTTGCGATTGAGCCGGAAGATTCAACGCTGGACGGGCTGCTCCAGGCAATCGTCGATTATCAGCTGAGCAGCAAGCCATTACAGTAAGGGAGGAATAATGAGCTATGAGTTTTCCGACAGTCAGAAATCGCAGATTGCGCAAATCGTCCGCTCTCCGGAGCCTGGTTAGGGAAACGGTGCTGAGCGCAAATGATTTTATATATCCGATCTTCGTTACTTATGGTCAAAACATTAAAGATGAAATTCCTTCGATGCCGGGTGTGTATCATTTCTCCATGGATCGCTTGGAGGAAGAAATTCGCGATGTCGTAGCTGTCGGCATTCAATCCGTTCTATTATTCGGCATTCCAGAGCATAAGGACGCAATAGGCACTTCCGCGTATGAAGCGAACGGTATTGTTCAGCAAGCGATTAGAGCTGTCAAAGAGTGGGCGCCGGAGCTCGTCGTCATTGCGGATACCTGCCTATGCCAATTCACCGATCACGGTCATTGCGGAATCGTTCATATCCACGAGGAATCCGGAATAGCTGAAGTCGATAACGACTCTTCCTTGGATCTGCTTGTACAGACTGCCGTGTCGCAAGCGGAGGCCGGAGCTGACATGATCGCGCCTTCGAACATGATGGACGGCTTTGTGCTCGCCATTCGCGAAGGGCTGGATGAAGCAGGCTTTAGCGATATTCCAATTCTTTCGTACTCTGTAAAATTTGCTTCGGCTTATTACGGCCCATTCCGTGATGCCGCTCATTCGGCGCCGCAGTTCGGCGATCGCAAGACGTACCAGATGGACCCTGCCAACGTGCGCGAAGCGCTGCGCGAAGCGGAGACAGATATTGCCGAGGGAGCAGACATGCTTATGGTAAAGCCTGCTCTAGCCTACTTGGATATAGTAAGACTGCTTAAGGATAAATTTAATTTGCCTGTTGCCGCATATAACGTAAGCGCAGAATACTCGATGGTGAAAGCCGCTGCTGCCAATGGATGGGTTGATGAACGTGCGATCGTTCTTGAAACCTTAACGGGCATGAAGCGTGCTGGCGCAGATCTGATCATTACGTACCATGCTAAGGATGCGGCTCGTTGGTTGAGAGGAGAGGGGTAAGCAGATGAGTGACCGGTCGGGTCTTAGAAATGACGCACGCTCGGTGGCTGCATTCGCAAGAGCGAAGCAAGTCATACCAGGCGGAGTGAACAGTCCCGTTAGAGCGTTTAAATCAGTTGGCTTGAACCCTGTATATATGGAGCGGGGCCAAGGCAGCCGCATATATGATATCGACGGTAACAGCTACATCGATTACGTTGCTTCATGGGGTCCTTTAATTATGGGACATGCCCATCCGGAAGTAATTGAGGCGATTAAAAAAACGGCTGAGAAAGGAACGAGCTTTGGCGCTCCGACCGAGCTTGAAACGTTAATGGCTGAGCTCGTTTGCGAGCGTGTTCCTTCGGTTGACATCGTTCGTATGGTTAACTCCGGCACGGAAGCGACGATGAGTGCATTAAGGCTTGCGAGAGGCTACACGAAGCGCAGCAAAATTTTGAAATTCGAAGGCTCGTATCACGGTCATGCGGACAGCTTGCTGATCAAAGCAGGCTCGGGCGTTGCGACGCTAGGCTTGCCTGATAGCCCCGGCGTTCCAGAGCATGTGGCTATACATACAATTACAGTGCCTTACAACGATATTGAATCGGTGAAGCTCGCATTCGAGAAGTTCGGCGAGGAAATCGCTTGCGTCATCGTTGAGCCGGTTGCAGGCAATATGGGCGTTGTGCCGCCATTACCCGGATTTTTGCAAGGACTGCGGGATGTAACGGTTCAATACGGCGCCGTTCTTATTTTTGACGAGGTTATGACGGGTTTCCGCGTCGGCTACAGCTGTGCGCAAGGTCTTTATGATATCAAGCCGGATTTAACCTGCTTCGGCAAGGTTATTGGCGGCGGCTTGCCGGTGGGCGCTTACGGCGGAAAACGCGAGCTAATGGAACTGATCGCCCCAAGCGGACCGATTTATCAAGCGGGAACGCTGTCAGGTAACCCGCTGGCGATGACTGCAGGCTACACGACGCTGAAGCTGCTTACGCCGGAGGTTTACGAGCAGCTTGAGCGTCAAGCGGTTAGACTTCAGCTAGGGTTTGAAGCGAATGCCCGCAAGCATGGTGTTGCGAGTACGATCAATCGTGTAGGCTCGATGGTATGCCCGTTCTTCACCGATACGTTTGTCATTAACTACGATACGGCAAAAACATCCGATCTTGAACGGTTTAAGACGTATTTTGCATCGATGCTCGATTTGGGAGTTAGCATTGCTCCTTCTCAGTTCGAAGGCATGTTCGTCTCTGCGGTTCATACGAATGAGGATATCGATGCAACGGTCGAAGCCCATGATATCGCGTTTAGTCGACTGTAGGAGGAAAGCGAAATGATCAATGGGCAAGCAAAGCGGAAGGGGCAGTGGCTTGAGCTGGATTGGTCAGCTCTCGATTCTGAGCCCGCTTCTGCAGCCATTGATCCCGAAACGGAAAAGGAGCCGGCAGATTCGCCGGAGCTTGCACAGCCGCGGGCTGGCAGTCATCCGCATGCTGTGCGGCAGTGGCTGCTGGCCCGTTCCTTGTTTCCGCCAAAGTGGATCAACCGGTTGTTTTCTATTGGAGGCATTCAGTGGAACGGCAATATGCTGGAGCTGTTAGCCTTTCCGCCCGTAGACCCGCAAAGTGACGGTTTGTATCGCAGAGCGTCAGCGCCCGCTGACAGGGAGGCGCCTGCTGTCATTTATGAGGATGATTTTTGCATCGTGTTCGACAAGCCTGCAGGGATGGCCGTGCACGAAGGCGCTCCCGGGCAAACCGGGACCTTAGATGAGGCGGCCGCCAGACATCTGTTAAGCAAGGGCGATCCGCTTAACGTGAGGCATATTCATAGACTTGATGATGATACGTCCGGTCCTGTTTTATACGCCAAAAATGATTTGGCGCAGTGGAAGCTCGATGAGGCGATGCGGGCGAAGGTCATTGACAGGCACTATATCGCAGCGGTACACGGACGAATGTCAAGGTCATCCGGCACGATAAACCTGCCGATCGGGAAGGACCGGCATCACCGTGCAAGACGCCGCGTCTCGGAAAACGGAGAGCAGGCTATTACGCACTACGAGGTTATTAAGGCCAGCTCCCAGCTATCATTAATTAGAGTGAGGCTGGAAACTGGACGAACCCATCAAATAAGAGTTCATATGAGCCATATCGGCCATCCGCTAGCCGGAGACGCTTTGTATGGAGGGGATTCGCGTTTACTTAGGCATCAGGCGCTGCACGGGGAAAAACTGATTTTTCCGCATCCATGGACGAATTCCCTTATCGAAGCAACCTCGCCTTGGCCGCAATGGCTGATGCGGCTTTCAGAAAACATACCTACCCGTTCAAAATGATAGTCATGCTCCTGCCCTACCTGCCATATAGATAAGTAGTGAATGTAACGTTAGCCCAAGCATTCAGTACGAGAGGGGAGGACTAAGGCGTGTCGGATCAAACTAACGGATTACGCTTTGATGTGTACGAGCGCGTCCATTTGCCCGATGATGTTGCGGCAATTGACGAGCTGGAGGAAATTGAGCTTGTTCCCCGTATTCAAGTAATCGATCAGGGGGATCATGCCGTGCTTAGAGGACAACTGCTCTTGAGCGGGGTTTACAGGAGTCAAAATGATTCCGAAAATTCACAGACGCTTGAGCACTGGATACCCGTCGAGATAACGCTGCCGATGAACCGTATATCACGACTGGACGATATTTCGATCGAAATTGATAATTTCGACGTCGATTTATTGTCTGCCCGCACTTTAAACATTACAGGTGTCCTTTCCTTGCGAGGCATCACCGCTCAGCCTGTTCAGGAGCAGGAGGAATTATGGCGGGAAGAACCGTTCACTGTCGTGCATCAACGGGAAACCTATGATGAACAAGCTTCACAATTTTATAACAGTCAGAACGCCGATCATGAACAGCCGTACATACCGGAGCAGAACTATTTTGCTGCGCAAGAGGATTACTCTTTCCAGCAGAAGCCGGAGATGTCGGATGAAACAGATGCTACAGTAAAGATATCAGCTGCAGCGTTTGACACAGGATGGTCATCCTCCCAGTTGTTCGCTGCAAAGGCACAGCAGTCTGAAGGAGAAGCAGCAGAAGAGGAAGAGGGTCGGGATGTTGAGCAAGAAATTCCGTTAGCCTCACAGCAACCGAGTGATGAGGGCTGGCTGGCGACATCCCAAGCGTTCTCGCCTTTTTCTTCTGATTTTTCACAAGATGAAGCATCATTCCCGGACTCGCAGCAAGCTCATGAGCAGGAACGAGCGGAGCTTGAAGCGAAGGAGCCGATGAAGAACGCTCCGATTGCAGAAGCTTTTGCGCCTCAGGAGCCGGTTCCCGGACAGGAAAAGCAGGAGCTTCGCATCGCGCTAGCAGGCAAGCAGTCTCAAGAGAGCAGCGGATTGGCGGCTGATGTCGGTTTTCACACGCTGCTTCAGACTAGCAGGCGGGAGCAAGCGGCTCGTCAGGCCGCAGAGAAGGTCGTCGCTCAGCAGCGGGCGGTTGAGGAAGCGATTGCGCAAGCATCGGGTGATGAGATCGAGTGGAAAAATTTATTTTTAGGCAAGCGTTCGGAGGATACGGAATTCCGCAAAATTCGGATGTGTATCGTACAGCGGGATGAGACGCTTGATGTTATCGCCTCACGTTACAGCTTGCATCCGAGAGAAATACTCAATTACAACCGTTTGGACGACTCCGGCGTGTCGGAAGGACAGCTGTTATACATTCCATAGCGCTCAAGAATGATGAAAATGCCCTTATTACTCATAAACAGGAGTAATAAGGGCATTTGTTATGTGAGTTTGGTTGACTCAGACGGTTAACAAAGGTATGATTGAATATATGCGTTATAACGACGTTGAAGGGGAATAGTACGCAGCAAAGCCTTCAGAGAGTGGAACCGTTACGCTGAGAGGTTCTGCAGGAAGTGACTGCTACGAGTCGCCCCGGAGTTGCCTGGATCAAGTAGGAGCAGACTGTGCTCTACCGAAGTCAGGCCGGCCGCAGCCGTTATCTGTTTGAGTGCTGTGCGAATATCGTTCGCATGGAACAAAGGTGGTACCACGGAAGCTAAACCTTTCGTCCTTTATGATAAGGGCGGTAGGTTTTTTTTGTTTTTGTAGATCGATTTATGGAGGATGGAACGAATGTCAGAAAATCAAACGACTACTGCAATGCCAACAACTTATGATCCTAAGGCAGCAGAGCAGAAATGGTACGATTATTGGATGCAGGGCCAATATTTCGAGGCAGGCAAACGCCCGGACGCGCAAACGTATACGATTGTAATCCCGCCTCCAAACGTTACCGGAATGCTGCATATTGGGCATGCGTTAGATTTTACGTTGCAGGATATATTGATCAGAACGAAGCGGATGCAGGGCTATGATGCGCTTTGGCTGCCAGGCACAGACCATGCGGGCATAGCGACTCAGACAAGAGTGGAGCAGAAGCTGCGGGAGCAAGGGATCTCTCGTTACGACCTTGGACGGGATGCTTTTCTCGAAAAGGTATGGGAATGGAAGGAAGAGTACGCAAATACGATTCGCGAGCAATGGGCTAAAATGGGGCTTTCTCTTGATTATTCGAGAGAGCGCTTCACGTTGGACGAAGGCCTCTCCAAGGCAGTACGCGAGGTTTTCGTACGTCTCTACGAGAAGGGGCTTATCTACCGCGGCAAAAAAATCATTAACTGGGATCCAGCCGCACGCACGGCTCTTTCCGATATTGAGGTAGAGCACAGGGAGATAAACGGGCATCTGTATCACTTGCAATATCCTTTGAAGGACGGCTCCGGCTTCATTACGGTAGCGACGACCCGTCCAGAGACAATGCTGGGCGATACGGCTGTAGCCGTTCATCCTGAGGACGAACGCTATAAGCATCTGATTGGCCAAATGATCGTGCTTCCGGTTGTCGGGCGTGAAATTCCGATTATCGCGGATGAATACGTAGATAAGGAATTTGGCTCGGGTGCTGTGAAAATAACGCCGGCGCATGACCCGAATGACTTCGAGGTTGGCGAGCGTCACAGCCTGCCTCAAATTACCGTAATGGATGAGACAGGAACGATGAACGCTGAAGCAGGTCCGTACCAAGGCATGGACCGCGCTGATTGCCGCAAACAGCTAGTTAAAGATTTGCAGGAACAGGGCGTATGTATTCAAATAGAGGATCATGTGCATCAGGTTGGACACAGCGAGCGCAGCGGCGCCGTTGTAGAGCCGTACCTGTCCACACAATGGTTCGTTGCGATGAAGCCGCTGGCTGAAGCGGCGATTGCAGCTCAAAAGTCAGGCAAGGGTGTTAACTTCGTACCGGAGAGGTTCGAAAAAATTTATTTGCACTGGATCGAAAACGTACGCGACTGGTGTATTTCCAGGCAGCTATGGTGGGGTCATCGAATTCCGGCTTGGTATGACGAAACGACTGGTGAGATGCATGTATCCCTCGAGGATATGGAAGGAGACCACCTCACCCAAGATAACGACGTGCTCGATACGTGGTTCAGCTCTGCGCTATGGCCGTTCTCAACGCTCGGCTGGCCGGATCATACGGAAGACCTGAAGCGCTTTTATCCGACGGATGTGCTCGTTACGGGCTATGATATCATTTATTTCTGGGTTGCGCGGATGATTTTTACGGCACTTGAGTTTACTGAGCAATCTCCGTTCAAGGACGTGTTGATCCACGGCCTCGTACGTGACTCCGAAGGCCAGAAAATGTCCAAGTCGAAGGGTAATGGCGTCGATCCGCTTGAGGTTATCGAGAAATACGGCGCAGATGCCATGCGTTATATGATCTCGACAAGCAGCACGCCGGGACAGGATTTGCGCTTCCGCTGGGAGAAGGTTGAGCAGGCGCGCAACTTCGCGAACAAAATCTGGAACGCATCGCGATTCGCGCTGATGAATCTGGAAGGCGTTGAAGCGAAGGACATCGATATTACCGTTAGCTTGGGAACGGCGGATCGCTGGATACTGCATCGCTTGAATGAAACGGTTCGCGATGTCACCCGTTTAATTGACAGCTACGAGTTCGGTGAAACTGGACGCTTATTGTACAACTTCATCTGGGATGACCTGTGCGACTGGTATATCGAATTCGCTAAGCTTAGCCTATACAATACGGATGAAGCAGCGAAAAAAGCAACACAATCGGTACTTGCTTACGTGCTAGATCGGACTCAGCGTCTCATTCACCCGTTTATGCCTTATATCAGCGAAGAGATTTGGCAGCATTTGCCGCATATTGGCGATACGATTACAATGGCAGAATGGCCGGTGTATGATAAAGCGCTTGAGGCACCGGATGCAGTGAAAGAAATGGAGCTATTAATGGAGATGATCCGTGCGGTGCGCAATATCCGTGCGGAAGTAAACGTACCGATGAGCAAGAAGATCGAAATGCTGATTAAGCCTTCAGGTGAAGCGGAAGCAGCGATTTTGTCCCGCAACGAAGAATTTATCAAACGTTTCTGCGGTACGTCTAAGCTGGAAACGGGCTTGCATATTAGCGCGCCTGACAAAGCGATGACAGCTATTCTAACAGGAGCCGAGCTTTACTTGCCGCTTGCCGGCTTGATCGATATCGCGCAGGAAATCGCCCGTCTGGAGAAGGAACATCAGCATTTGAACGCTGAGGTAGAGCGGGTTGAGAAGAAGCTTGGCAACGAGGGATTCGTAGCGAAAGCGCCGGCTAAGGTTATTGATGAGGAACGCGCCAAAATGAATGATTATGCAGACAAACGCGATAAAGTGCTGGCTAGAATTGCGGAATTGCGCGGATAACGCTGCAAAAACGGAAGAAGGATCGAATCGAATGACGGATCAAACAAAAGAGCAGCGGCAAGCAATGCCGCTGCAATCTTACCAAGAAGCGGTTGCATGGATTACAGGTCTCATTCCATTTGGCATTCGTCCAGGTCTTGAGCGGATCGAGAAGCTGATGGAGCTGCTGGAAAATCCGCATCGCAGACTGAAGTTTATTCATATTGCAGGAACGAATGGCAAAGGTTCAACTTGCGCTTATTTAACAAGCGTGCTGCTTCGAAGCGGATATGATGTAGGAACGTTTACGTCGCCGTATATAACGAAGTTTACGAACCGGTTCCAATATAACGGAGTCGATATCGAAGAAGAGACGCTTCTAAAGCTGGCAAACGAGGTGAAGCCCCATGTTGAAGCACTTGCGGAGACGGAGCTCGGTTCACCGACGATGTTCGAGGTGTCTACAGCGCTTGCCGTGCTTTTCTATGCCAAGGTTACATATCCCGATTATGTCGTATGGGAGACAGGACTAGGCGGCCGTCTCGACGTGACGAATATCGCACATCCGGTCGTTTCGGTTATTACGAATATCGGTCATGATCATATGGACCGGCTTGGCGATACGATCGCTGCCGTTGCTAGCGAGAAGGCAGGCATTATTAAAGCAGGAATTCCGGTCGTCAGCGCGGTATCCCAGCCCGAAGCGATTGAAGTCATTAAACGGGTTGCAGCCGAGAAGCAAAGCACGCTCTACTTGCTTGGCGAGCAGTTTCATGAAACGGTGCTGTCGGTTCGCGAGGATGAGCAAATCTTCCGCTTTGATAATTTGTTCCGCAGCATCGAGCCGCTCACGATCACGCTTAACGGCGCGCATCAACGCACTAATGCGGCAGTAGCCGTTATGACCCTTGAGGTGCTGCGCCAATACAATGCGCTTGTTGTCGAGGATGATGTATTGGCGGAAGGGCTTCGTGCAGCTGCTTGGCCGGGACGTCTAGAGATGGTTTCGAAGCAGCCTCGGATTTTGATCGATGGCGCCCATAATCCGGAAGGCGCAGAATCGCTCGCTGACGCGTTAGTAAACACCTACAAGTATGATCGTTTACATCTTATGATGGGTATGCTGGAGAATAAGAATCATCAAGATGTTCTTAAGCATATACTACCAATAGTGGATACGCTTATTGTGACCGAGCCTGATTTCCGGATGAAAAAAGAAGCCCGCGCTATGGCTGATGTGGTACTGGAAATGCAGCAGCAACAGCCGGATAAGTATCGTTTCGAGCTGATCGTAGAACAGAATTGGCAAACAGCTTTACAAAAATTACAACAGTTAACCGGGGATACAGACCTTGGGGTCGTGACAGGCACGCTTTATTTAATAGCTGACGTTCGCTCCCGCATATTGTACAACTCGGATTCTGAAAAAGGTTGGTGAACCGTCTTTGAATACGGCAGAACACGTTCATTTCATCGGAATCGGCGGTTACGGAATGAGTGCCATTGCCCGCGTTATGCTGGAAATGGGCTATAAAGTGACTGGGTCCGATGTCGCTCGTCAAGAATTAACAGAGAAGCTTGCAGCAAATGGTGCCAGCATTTATATCGGTCATCAGCCAGAGCATGTGAAGGGAGCAGATCTGGTCGTTTACTCCACGGCGCTTTCGAAGGATAACGTGGAAAGGAAGGCTGCAGAGGAGCTTAACATTCCTGTTTTGCACCGTTCACAAATGCTGGCCAGATTGATGAACGCCGGCAAAGGAATCGCGGTGGCAGGCGCACACGGCAAGACGACGACTTCTTCGATGATTGCGCTTGTAATGGAATCTTGCGATGCGGATCCCACCTATATTATCGGCGGAGAGATCGTTAATGTAGGCACAAACGCAAAAGCAGGTAAAGGTGAATATGTCGTAGCTGAAGCGGATGAGAGCGATGGTTCGTTTCTGCACTATCATCCAACGCTGGCGATCGTGACGAATATCGAGCCGGATCATCTTGAAAACTATGACGGCGATTTCGCCAAGCTGAAGGCTGCCTACGTGCAATTTTTGCAGCAGGTGAAAGCGGACGGAAAGGCAATTATATGCGCGGATGACGAGACGGTTAAAGAACTGATACCGCAGGTGTACAAGGGCAATATTGAATCATCGGAGCTTGTTACGTACGGAATTGACAGCGACGCAGACTATAAAGCACAGAACATTGTGCTGGGTGACCGCAAGGTGTCCTTTACGATGACGCATAACGGGGCGATGCTCGGTGACGTGGAATTGTCTGTTCCAGGGCTTCATAACGTATATAACGCGATGGCTACAGTGATTACTTGTCTTGAAGCGGGCTTGGCCTTCGACAAAATCGCAGAGGCGATTCAATCGTTCAGAGGCGCGAAACGCCGCTTCCAGGTGCTTGGAGAAGTTAATGATATTTTGGTCATCGATGATTACGCTCATCATCCGACGGAGATCAGAGCGACGATCAGCGCGGCTAAAGCGACAGGCAAACGCATTATTGCGGTATTCCAGCCGCAGCGTTACACGCGGACTTTCTTCTTGTTTGAGCAATTTAGCCGCGCGTTTCCTGAGGCTGACGAAGTAATCATTACCGATATTTACTCGCCGGCGGGCGAGCTTCAAATCGAGGGTGTTACCTCGCGGAAGCTGGTAGAGCTGATCAAGAGCAACAGCAACGCGAACACCGAGTATATTCCGACTAAAGAAGAAGTACTTGTACACTTGACTAAACGGGTCGCACCAGGCGATCTTGTCATAACGATGGGAGCAGGCGATATCTGGAAGGTAGCGGATTCACTGGCCAAATCGTTAAAAGCAGCACACTAAACGCAAAATGCCCGGGTGGTTCCTATTTGGAATCGCCCGGGCATTTTTTTGTTGACACAAATATATCCTAGTGCTAGGATAAACATATGCCCTATAATTAGGATATCTAGTTGTAGGATAAATAATTTTAAGATATAAGGAGAGAAAGTTAATGAGTATTTTATCAATCGTTCTTCAAGTTATTTTAGGTTTAGGTTTTTTAATGTTTGGATTAATGAAGTTCGGATCAAAACAAATGGTGGAAGGATTTAAGCATTATGGGTATCCCGGATGGTTTAGATTATTCACAGGAATGGTAGAAGTCATTTCAGGGGTTTTGGTTATTGCAGGTATTTGGAATGGGACATTGGCATTTTGGGGTAGTTTATTAATGGTTATAACGATGATCGGTGCGATTCTTACCCATATTAAAATAAAAGATACTGTAGGAAAAATGATGATGCCGATCATTTTATTCATTTTAGGATTAGCAGTGTTACTGATAAACTTCGGACCTTTGCATGGATAAACCCAATTGACCTATATAAGGAGAGATATATATGGAAGTTAAAATTATTAAACCGCAGGATCAAGCGGTCGGGCAATTCGATGGCGGTAAAATACAAGAGCAAAAGCCGATTGGTTTTTCTGGAGAAGGCTCATTAATAGACCGGTTAGGACCATTATTTTACTGGGCTTGGGGACATTCTCAGGGACCCGCGGAAATTGGCTTACATCCACATCAAGGTTTTGAAATCATTACTTATGTAATCAAGGGTAACGCTTATCATCGTGATACGCTCGGTACGGAAAGTGTTGTAGTTGCTGGAGGCACCCAGCTCATGCAAACAGGCTCAGGTGTGTATCATGCAGAAGCATTAAAAGAACCAGCAGAAATTTTTCAAATCTGGTTTGAACCGCATTTAAGCCAGGCAGTTAAACGTACACCAGTTTATTCACAATACAATTCTGAGGATTTTTCCGTAATTGATAAACAAGGTGTGACGATTAAGACAATACTAGGAAACGATTCACCAATGAAAATTGTGACAGATGCAGGGATGTGGGATATCACTATTCCAAATGGATCGGTTTATACCCATAGTCTTTCGCAAAAGCGGACATTAGCTGGTTTAGCCATCAGAGGCGATGGGGCATTAACATTAGACAAGAATCAACCAACTCGTTTTACACATAAAGATTTTGTTATCGTTGAATCAGGACAAGGTGGAGAAGCAGCCATTCAAGCTTTAGATAAAGACCTTAGAATCTTTTTGATTGAAGTTCCGGCCGAAGTTGATTATCCTTTATACAATAAACGAAGATAACTGTTGTAATTTTTAGGAGGTTCGGTGAATGTATCAAGGGGATGAACAGAGTCAGATTGATTTACGGCTTTTCCGAGTCTGGCTAAAGGCTAGTAAAACGATTTTTGATCATGTCGTAAAAGATATAGAAAGACACGGAATTAGTCCAGAGAATTTTATGATTCTGGAGCTTCTTTATAATAAGGGACCCCACACCATCCAAAAAATAAGTGAAAAATTGTCTATTCCTAGCGGGAGCATCACTTACGTTGTGGATAAGCTTGAAAAAAATGAATTCGTAAAGAGGAATCCAAGTCCAACAGACCGTCGAGCTTCACATGTCGTTTTAACTGATAAAGGTCAGAGTCTTTTTCAAGAAATCTTTCCTCAGCACGTTGAAGTCATTTCCGAAAATTTGTCTTATATAAGCAATGAGGAAAAAATACAGCTAACGGATCTTCTGAAAAGGCTCGGACTTGGTGCTAGTCAAAGTTTAAGTAAATAAGACTCATTACACGGTACGGATATTGACATAATGCTAAGTAGTAACTATAATGGTTACAACGGTGGTGATGAACTTGAAGCAAATAAGCACGCGCTTTTCTATGGCTGTTCATATCCTCTCCCTGATTGCTGTTAGTTCAAACGAATTGACTGGGGACTTCATTGCGGGTAGCGTAAATACAAATCCTGTGGTAATCCGAAGAATTATTGGGATGTTGAAAAAGGCAGGGTTAGTGGAAGTACGTCCTGGGGTAGGAGGCGCTTCTCTGCTCAAAGCACCTGAGGAAATTACGCTTCTTGATATTTATCGCGCTGTAAATTTGATCGAAGAAAACCAATTATTCCGTGTTCACGAAGATCCGAATGTGAAATGCCTAGTCGGGCGGAACATTGAGTCAGTTCTCCAATCCGAATTGAAGGAGGCTCAATCCGCTATGGAACACAGGTTGTTACAAACGACTTTGAGCCAACTCACGGCAAGATTCAAATAAATGAGAGCTCTTTTAAGAGCTTTTATTTTATACATTAGTTGTAACTGGATAAGTTGTAACAATTAGAATTACAACAAAAAATTGTTGGAGGGAAAAGAAAAATGAAAATATTAGTCACAGGCGCAACAGGTAAATTGGGAATAAAAGTTGTAGAAACGTTATTGAAATCTATACCTGCGAGTCAACTGGCTGTAAGTGTTCGCAATCCAGAAAAAGCGGAAGGACTGCAGGATCGGGGAGTAGAAGTTCGGCAAGGAGATTTTGACCGCCCGGAAACATTGGATAACGCCTTTGCAGGTACCGATCGGCTACTAATCATATCTGCAGATGGGGACAACGAAACAAGAATTCGGCAGCATACAAATGCGGTAGCAGCAGCACAACGTGCGCAAGTTGGATTTATTGCATATACCAGTGCAGTAAATGCAAGTGAAAGCAAGTTGTTCCTAGCTCTAGTACACCGTGTCACGGAGGAAGCCATCATCAAAACGGGCATTCCCTACTCTTTCTTGCGAAACAACTGGTACTTGGAGAACGAGATTGGAAATATTCAAGGTGTGTTGGCCGGAGCGCCGTGGGTGACGTCCGCTGGAGATGGCAAGGCAGGCTGGGCATCGCGACAAGATTACGCGGAGGCAGCTGCAGCGGTATTGGCGGGAAATGGGCACGATAATACCATTTACGAGCTTTCGGGAAAACTGATGACTCAAGAAGAACTAGTGTCTGTTATTGGAACGGTATTAGGCAAAGAAGTACCCGTGCAGCAAGTCGATGATGCCAAGTATGCGGAAATCATGAAAGGCGCGGGTATACCTGACTTCATCATCCCTATCCTAGTAGGTATCCAGCAAGGCATCCGGGAAGGCGCACTGGAGATCGAAAGCAACGATTTAGAAAAGCTGCTCGGTCGTCCAGTTACACCAATCAGGGAGGCACTGGCTCAAATCGTTAACGAAATCTCTCAAGCTAATTAATTAAATTGACTTAGAAAACCGACCTTTCGTAATGAGAGGGCGGTTTTTTATTTATTGGTTTCATCCAAGATGTCTCCCTTAGCTTCCAGCGTGTCCCGCAGGGACGAAGCGCTTCTTCACAGATGCAGCTAGCGAGCGCCTGTCCGCCTCCTCCGTTAGTCCAATTGCGGGTGTCCAGAGGGTGCAACCCTTGGGGCCCTCCCTTGGAAGGGAGGGTTTGGGAGGGTTCGAAAAGCTTTAAAACTCCTTGTAAAGGGAGGGTTTGGGAGGTTCGAAAAGCTTTTAAAACGTTCTTCAGGTTTGAATTATGATCTGAACTTTTCAAAAAACCTTTGAAGGCCAGGTAGACATTCCTCATAAGGGCTTGGGTCGGTCCCGGTCTAATTCTCTTAAAAGTCTCATAGATTAAAATAGAAGAACGGGACAAGGAGTGAATGAAATGAATAACAAAAACCGTATTACTTATCGTTTTGACCGTAACGGAAAATCTATGTACGAAGAAAACCGCAGCACTGACAAGCAGCAGGAGTCTCCTGCCGGTAACGATGTCACCCATGCTGCTCCTAATAATAATATTGCTAATAAACCGGCCAAAATGAACGTAATACCGCTATACCCGTCTACGGAGCAGCATTCGATCAGCGAAATCAGCCCTTGGAACAGTCCATTCCAGGAGGATATCGGCGCACTGGAGCAGCTAATAAGAAATACCGATACAATACCGGTTTCGGCTGCTCCGACCAAGCAAATAGATAAGACGAAAAGCTCAAAAACAGCTCTAATGGAGGTTCCGAGCGAGCTTGAGGATAATCGCGCTGCTGGCGAACATAGCTATTTTAAGGCGGAGGATGTGCAGGACCCTTTGCAGACGGATAAGGATGAGCGTGTTTTTGACGAACCTAGCAGGAATAAGCTTCACTACTCGCGAATAAAGCGCAGAGAAGGGGCGCCATCATGGTTTAATGTGTTCTTGTCGGTCGCGGCTGCGCTCGCTACGGGAGCGTTGTTCGGTTATTTGCTGTTGTCTTTATTTACAGGAGCAAGCATTTGGCCTGGAGGGTCAGGCGAAAAACCAGATTCAGAGTCCGTGGCAGGTAATATAAATACCGGCGAAACAAGCTCGGGCGCTAATGTGAGTGGAAGTAAAAACGGTGATGGGACATTGCCGGAATCAGATAATCATTCGGATAAAAAACCTGATTCCAATTCCGCGATGGTGAGCCTCAAAGGGCTGGACCGGTCTTACTATTTGCTGCAATTCGGCGTTTTCAGCAATACGGAAGGCAGGGATACCGCACTTGTACAGCTGGAGGAGAAGGGACTTGCTGGCGCCGCAATGCCTAGTGCAGCCGATTATCGCGTGTATGCAGGAATGGCGGGCGACCGCAGCAAAGCGCAGACGATTCGCGAACTGATGCCGGATTTAGATCTCTATATCAAGGAAGTGAGCATACTGACTCCAGCCCAAATGCCGTTTGAAGGCGACCAAGCTGCAGCGCAAACCTTCTTCGAGCAGACGGAGGATCTTGTCCAAATGTTGGATGAATTGGCAATTGCTCAGCTGGAGCAGCCGGCATTATCTTCAACTAGCGAAGCAGCTGCTGCCTCATGGCAGGCAGAGCATCAAAAATGGACCGAAAACGCAGCAACGATGCGAATAGGTATAATGGATACGGAAGGCAAAGCCTATCTCGAAAAAGTCATTCATGCGATCAATTCGGCAGCAAAATCAATGGTTGAGTATGATAAAAAACCGTCTCGCGCCCATTTATGGTCGACGCAAACGCAGCTGATGAAAGCTATCATTGCGCAAAAAGAATGGTTTGAGACCATAAGCGCATTGTAAACGAATCATATCATGCGTATAATAGTGTTAGGTGTCATTTCATGGCGAGAGGCGTTGAAAGATGAAGAAAAACGGCTGGATTCTTCTCATTTTTATCATTCTTGGCTTATTAGCCGGCGCTCTAGTAGCGCGATGGCTGGCTCCAGTTCCAGGCATCTCTTTTTTAACGAAACCGATCGAAGCATCATGGTCTCCTGCCGTTGATCTATATGTGCTCAGCTTCAACTTATCGCTTCATCTTCAGTTCAGCTTGTTCAGCTTGATTGGAGCTATAATCGCGATATGGCTTTACCGTAAAATGTAGAGCGGCGGTCATTGACTAACGGAAACAAGCAAGAAGGAGCGAAGCCATAATTTTATGGAATATAAAACATCACGCAACGAAGCGATAAGCCAGCTAGTACTGGCCTCTTCGTCACCGCGCCGGAAAGAACTGGTCGCATCGCTGGACCTTTCTTTGCCGGTTTATATTTTGTCTACAGATACGGATGAAACGATTGAAGCAGGCTGGTCACCGGTGCAAATCGTGGAGCAGCTCAGCCTGCGCAAAGCTAATGCGGCATTAAAGCTGCTGCAGCAAAAGCAGGAGTCTGCATCGTCTTTAATCATCGGTGCGGACACTATTGTTGTGCTGGACGGCGACGTGCTCGGTAAACCGGCTGACGATAATGAGGCTAAAGCTATGCTAGGGCGGCTTCAAGGGCGTGCTCATGAGGTGTATACAGGCATAGCATGCGTGCTTACGTCAAATGGGGAAGCAAAGACTGCCCATCGCATGACTAAGGTAATGATGAAGTCACTAAGCGAGGATCAAATCGCAAGGTATGTTGCTACCGGCGAGCCGCGCGACAAAGCAGGCTCTTACGGAATTCAAGGCCTAGGCTCGACGATTGTGGAGCAAATCGACGGCTGTTACTTTAATGTCGTGGGATTGCCGCTGTCACTGCTGTCAAGCATGCTGGCCTCTTATGGCATTGCAGTTTTTTAAAGCTGAGCTTGAATGAATGCGATCGGATTTATTTTTCAAGACTTAGCCAGGATATGACGGAAATCTATTTTTCTAAAAAAGGCGGGATTGGGACATGGAGCCGCAATCTATGGTTTTGCGTGATGTCCCCCATGAAGAACGTCCAAGAGAGCGCATGATGAAATATGGGGCCGAAGCACTTAGTCATGCCGAGTTGCTTGCTATATTGCTGCGAACAGGCACGCAGCGGCAATCCGCCGTACATCTTGCAGGAACAATATTAAAGCAATGCGGCAGCTTGCGTAATTTGATGGATATGAGCATGGAAGAAATGACAGCCATTCGAGGTATAGGCCCCGCCAAAGCTATTCAGCTTCGCGCGGGTATTGAGCTGGGGAGAAGGATTACGCGGAGCCGGATAAGCGATGCGGTTACCGTTCGCAAGCCGCAGGATGCCGCGGACTATGTGATGGAGGAGCTCCGTTATTTAAAGAAGGAGCATTTCGTTTGTTTATTTCTGAACACAAAGAATCATATTATTGCCCGCGAAACTCTATCTGTCGGCACGCTAAACGCGTCGCTTGTCCACCCTCGCGAAGTATTTCGTGCAGCCATACAGCGAAACAGCGCATCCATCATCTGTGTTCACAATCACCCGAGCGGAGATCCCGCGCCTAGCCCGGAGGATATCGCGTTAACGGGGCGTCTGGCGGAAGCCGGGAAGCTAGTCGGAATAGAAGTGCTTGACCATTTGGTTATCGGAGACGGAAGATTTGTTAGTTTGAAGGAACAAGGCTATATGTAATATAATAAAGTGATGTGGCAATTAGAAGGGAGCAACAACATGTTTGGTGGTTTTTCGAAAGATTTGGGTATTGACTTAGGCACAGCGAATACGCTCGTATTCGTCAAAGGAAAAGGAATTGTAGTAAGGGAGCCTTCGGTGGTGGCCCTTCGTACTGATACAAAAACGATCGAAGCAGTCGGCGAGCAAGCCAAAAAAATGATTGGCAGAACGCCGGGCAACATTCGTGCTGTCCGTCCAATGAAGGATGGCGTTATCGCTGATTTCGAAACGACGGCAACGATGATCAAATATTTTATTCGCCAAGCGCAAAAACAACGCTCTTTATTCCCTCGCCATCCAAACGTAATGGTTTGCGTACCGTCAGGCATTACAGCGGTCGAAAAACGCGCGGTTGAAGATGCTACCAAGCAAGCGGGAGCACGCGAGGCTTATACGATTGAAGAACCGTTCGCAGCAGCCATCGGGGCTGATTTGCCCGTTTGGGAGCCGACAGGCAGCATGGTTGTCGACATTGGCGGCGGAACGACGGAAGTTGCCGTTATTTCATTAGGCGGCATCGTTACGGCAAGGTCTATTCGGGTGGCCGGCGATGAGATGGATGAAGCTGTTATTTCGTATATTAAACGGCAATATAACCTCATGATCGGGGAGAGAACAGCCGAGCAGCTGAAGATGGAAATCGGTTCAGCGCTTCCTTTCGATCGTCCGGAAAAAATTGAAATCCGCGGACGTGATCTTGTATCGGGCCTGCCTAAGACGCTTGCGATCTCATCCGACGAGATTACGGAAGCATTGGCAGACACGGTTAATGCGATTGTTGATGCGGTTAAAGTGACGCTGGAGAAATGTCCGCCGGAACTTTCCGCCGATATTATGGACCGGGGAATTGTGCTCACGGGAGGCGGCGCATTGCTTCGCAATTTGGACAAGCTGCTGCAGCGCGAGACGGGCATGCCGGTTATCGTTGCAGATAATCCGCTTGATTGCGTAGCGATCGGCACGGGCCGTTCACTCGACAACATTCATTTATTCAAAGCAAGAAGCACTTCTCGCTCGCGACGCTAAAAAAAGCGGCCACTGGGGAAACGGATATGAAATGGGCAGGTGATCGAGCTGTTTAGGCTAATGCGAAATAAGCGTATGTTTACGCTTATGATCGGGTTTATTTTGTGCATAGCGGTCATCGGCTTCTCGCTAAGCGATCGCAAGGAATTGACTTGGCCGGAAAAATTCGTGAAGGATTCGGCAGCATACGTGCAGCAATGGTTTTACAAGCCCGCTGGTTATATAGCGGGCTTCTTTGAGGATATCGGAAATCTGCGTACGATCTATGAAGAAAACGAACAGCTGCGCATTACAGCGGCAGCTTACTCTCGCGATAAGATCAAATATAACTTCATTGAGAAAGAGAATGAGCGTTATAAGGCGGAGCTTTCGTTCACGGAGCGGCAGAAGGAAATGTATAATTATAATTATTTGATCGCGCAGGTCATATCCGTCAGCAATGATGCGAACAATCGGACGATGATGATTAATTTGGGTTCAAAAAATGGCATTAAACCGAATATGGCCGTAACGACCATTGATGGCTTGATCGGACTCGTAAGCTCGGTAACGCCTTTTACAGCTGCTGTAACACCGATTACAGAGCTGGACGAAGCATCGCCAACGTTCAATTCCATAGCGGTAACGATCATGGGACGCGAGAATGATTCATTCGGTATTTTAAGCAGCTACAACAAAGAAACGTCCAGACTCGTTATGACGAAAATCGCCGAGAACGATAAAATGGACATACAGGATACCGTCATCACTTCGGGTCTTGGCAACGTTTATCCAAGAGGGCTCGTTGTCGGAACGGTAGAATCGAAGCAGCTTGGCGATTTTGGTCTCACGTATACGGCTTCGGTCAAGCTTTCGGCCAGCTTTGATCATCTGACTGAGGTGTTTGTCGTTCAGGTTCCTGAACTGGAGGATGCCGGGCAATGAGCATGAATCGAATCCTCCTGCTCATGTTTCTCCTATTTGTTGCGGAGGGAGCCGTGATGCCATGGATCATTCCTGCAGGGTTCGGTCATCGGATCATTCCTCACTTTGTTTTTGTCGTAGTCATTTTCTCAGGACTCTACAGCAGACGACATCTGGCCCTATTGCTCGGAGTTAGCTTTGGGATGCTGCAGGATGTTGTTTATTTTGGCCATTTGCTTGGCATTAATGCTTTCATAATGGGGCTTATGGGTTATTTTACCGGTGTCCTGCTTGAGCACCGCCGTTCTACGATCATGATGGCGATTTCAATCATCGGTTTTGCCTGCCTATTGTATGACAGCGTCATTTTTTTCATCTACAGAGTATTTCGGATTACGAATGAAAGCTACGCCTTTGCACTAATTGATCACATACTTCCTAGTTTATTTCTGCAGCTGGCGTTTGCCCTTGCGTGCTATGTGCCCGCCAGAAAATGGTTTGAAGGGCAGACGATAATGAAATCGGATAAGTCTGAGGAATAAAATAACGGTGCATGCAGGAATTTGTTAGGCGGAGCAAGAATCCATTAGGTTGGGGAGGGACGAACGTGACCGAGAGGCAGCATATTATAATAAAGGGTGTAAAAGAAGGTCTCGTGTTCCTTCTCGACGATAAATGTGAATTCTCGACGCTTTTAGATGAACTGCAGTACAAGCTGGAAAAAACGCATCAACAGCTGCTCACTGGCCCGCTCGTTCACATCCAAGTGAAGCTTGGAGCAAGACAAGTGACGGAGGATGACAAGGATCGGATCAAAAATGTGATACGGTCGCAAGGAAACTTAATGATCCAATCTGTTGAGTCTGATGCGCCTAAGGTCGATTCCCAGCAAGAGAAGCAGTCTAATTTGCAAGTGCTCACGTCTATTGTACGCTCTGGTCAAACCTATGAGCATGACGGGGATTTACTTTTAATCGGCGATTTGAATCCAGGCGGCACTTTATTATGCACAGGCGATATTTACGTGCTGGGAGCTTTGCGAGGCACAGCGCATGCGGGAGTTGGCGGGCGGACCGACGTTATCATTGCGACTTCGTTCATGCGGCCAACTCAGCTTCGCATTGCAGATGTGATCAGCAGACCGCCAGAGGAATGGATGACCGGCGATGCAGCAATGGAATTCGCCTTCTTAAGCGAAGGACGAATGCAAATCGATAAGCTAGCGCAATTATTCCGCGTACGGCATAATCCTATAATGTTTAAAGGAGTGTAGAGCATGGGGGAAGCGATTGTTGTAACATCAGGTAAAGGCGGCGTTGGCAAGACGACCACATCTGCAAACCTGGGTACCGCGCTAGCTTTGCTTGGCAAGAAGGTATGTATGGTGGATACAGATATCGGACTTCGCAATCTGGACGTAGTCATGGGATTGGAAAACCGGATCATATATGATTTGGTGGACGTAGCCGAAGGCCGCTGCCGCTTAAATCAGGCGCTTGTGAAGGACAAGCGCTTCGATGAGCTTTATATGCTTCCCGCTGCACAGACGAAGGATAAGGATTCCGTGACGCCTGAGCAGGTTCGAAATATGATAGTAGAGCTTAAGAAGGAGCATGACTACGTTATTATCGATTGTCCTGCAGGGATCGAGCACGGCTTTCGCAATGCGATAGCGGGTGCTGATCGGGCTATCGTTATAACGACTCCGGAAAATGCGGCCGTGCGCGATGCCGACCGTGTAATCGGATTGCTGGAGCAGGAGAAGATACCCAGCAAGCTTATCATCAATCGCATTCGTCAAAATATGATGAAAAGCGGAGAGATGCTCGATATTGATGAAATTTGCCAGGTACTGGCAATTGATCTTGTCGGGATCGTACCCGACGACGAGAAAGTTATTTCTGCCGCAAACAGCGGAGAGCCGACGGTTATGAATCCGGCTTCACGTGCCGCTATCGCCTATCGAAACATCGCGCGCCGCATACTTGGAGATATGGTTCCGCTCATGCTGCTGGATGAGAAGGCGGGAGCTTTTAAACGTTTCCGTAAGTTCCTTGGAATAGGATGATAACGACTTGCTTAACAAACTAAAAAAGCTGGACTGGGGAATTTTAATTATTTTAGTCTTCCTCATGATTATCAGTACGGTTGTTGTCCATAGTGCCACTGCAAATAATTCCGGTTACGCGAATTCTGACGTTAAGCAGCTTCTCTTCTATTTCATTGGCTTCTTTATAGCTATCGCGGCCACCTTATTCGACTACCGCATCGTGCTGAAGAGCTGGTATGTCCTTTACGGTATAGGGGTTGCCTTGCTTATTCTCGTCTACTTCTTCGGAGCTGAAATTAATGGAGCCCGCGGTTGGTTTAAGCTGCCGGGCGGCTATTTCTCATTTCAGCCGGCGGAAATTGTGAAAATTGTACTTATTATCGGGATCGCATATATTATGGGGCGCAGGCAGGGTGACCGGCTTACGTTCTCCCAGGACTTGCTGCCGGTCGGCGCATTTGCCTTTTTGCCTTTCATGCTTGTAATGATTCAGCCTGATCTTGGCAATGCCATTATCTATTTAGTTATTGTGCTCGGCATGTTGTGGATCGGTAATGTGAAGTATACGCATGTATTAATTGGGCTTGCTGCCGTAATCGCAGGCATGGTCATATTCGTCACCTTATTCAATATGTTCAACCAGGAAATCTATGATTATTTGTACAAGCATGAGAAGAAGCACTGGCATCAACGGATTAATACGTTCATTAACCCTGATGAAGCCTCTTCGGATGATAGGCACCAATCAGAAAATGCGCAAATCGCCATAGGCTCCGGAGGGCTAAACGGCGACGGCTATTTGAAAGGCGATATGAAAAACGGCGGCTTTGTACCATACCCGTATTCGGACTCGATTTTCGTCGTCATCGGCGAGGAATTCGGCTTCCAGGGCTCAGCTATTTTGCTGCTCCTGTACTTCTTGCTCATTTACCGGATGATCATTATCGCTTTCAAATGCTATGATTTGCGTGCATCATATATCGTCATCGGGATCGTGTCCATGTACGTGTTTCAGGTGTTCCAGAACATTGGGATGATGATCGGGATTATGCCGATAACGGGGATTACACTGCCTTTTATAAGCTACGGCGGAACATCTCTCCTGCTCAATATGCTGTCAATCGGACTCGTATTCAGCATAAAAGCGCATCAAGAAAAATATGAGCTGGCCGATTAAAAATAGGGAAGCCATCCATTATAGGATGGCTTCTTTTTTGTTGCAGCAGCCCATACCCGCATACTTGTCTCACTCCCCACATATCCATGTATAAAGGAAAAGCTGTCGCAGCGGCGACGGAGGCGGGGAGGAAAGAGTGATGCAAAAGAAGGATGGCGTGAAGCAGCGCAGACAGCAAAAAATTAAAAACTTGCTGGATCGGAATCTGGCGGCAGAACAAACGGAGGACATTTATCCAGAACCTGTTGTGCCTAATAAGCATGAATATTTTTACGTTGACGAGAGGGAAGAGCTTGATCCCGAGATCGTATGGAAAACAAACCCGAATCCATGGGTAAGCTGGAGCGAGGACAAAGGCGTTAGCGAAAATAAAAGCTTCGTCAAAAGACCTGATCTCACGAATAAAAAAGATCCGCGATACGATCGAAGCAAGCATTCTTTCCGCAAAGAGCTGAAGTGGAAGCTTGCAATTGCGGTATTGTTGTTTGGAGCGGTATGGGCGATGTTTCGGTACGATACGGAATATACGCTTAAAGGACAAGCACTTGTTAAGCAGGCGCTCACCGATGAGATCGATTTTGCCGCGGCTGCAACATGGTACAAGCAAACATTCGCAGGCGCTCCATCCTTCATTCCTATATTTGAAGACAACAGCGAGGTCGCAGTAGGCGCGGACGGCACGGTGAAGCTGCCAATCGTATCGCCGCTGCAAGGGGGGGCGCTTGTGCGAACCTTCGCGGAGCTGCTGAACGGCATCGAGCTCGCCGGAAAATCAGAGGAGCAGGTCGTCGCTGCCGAGACAGGGCGCGTGCTGCTGTTGACGGATCAGAATGAACAGGGCTCAACGATCGTCATTCAGCATGCGAATAAGCGTGTTACGATATACGGGATGCTCGGAAAGACGGATGTACAGGTGAATGACTGGGTTGAAGCGGGTGATGCAATCGGGAGCCTGCGGAAGGCGGAGGGCACGCAGCCAAGCTTGCTTTATTTTGCCGTGAAGCAAAATGACTTGTATATCGATCCGGTGGGCGTGATACCGATTGATTAAATGGAAAGGGATCTTATGGTCGGTCCATCCGTTGTTTGTCATCATAATGCTGGGATCGGTCATGACGGGCTATTTTGCGGAGCTGTTTACATTATTTTTGCTCGTGCTGGTGCATGAGCTTGGCCATGTTATCGTAGCGATAGGATTCGGCTGGACGGTGCGGGAGGTGAAGCTGCTGCCGTTTGGAGGAGTCGTAGAGGTAGAGGAGGCCGGCGGCGTGCCTGCCAAGGAGGAAGCGATCGTAGCCATCGCGGGTCCGCTGCAAAACGTATGGATGGGACTAGCTGCTTGGATCTGCGGACAGCTTGGGCTGTGGGATCTGGAATGGGCAGAGTATGTGTGGAAGGCGAACCTCATGATCGGCTTGTTTAACCTGCTCCCGATCCATCCGCTCGATGGTGGAAAGCTGCTTCAGGCTGCCTTAAGCTATACCGTCAATTACTATAAAATGCTTATATGGTCAGCCCGCATAAGCTTATTGTTCAGCATACTTATGATTATTTGCTCGCTTCTGCCGCTGCTTGTTTATAAGGATGGCGTACAGCTCAATCTGCTGATCGTTGGCTTATTTCTGATCATGACGAATTGGACTTACTACCGGAACGTTCCCTTTTTATTTTTCCGTTTTCTGATGTACCGCGAGCGTGTAACCTTGCAAGCGCTGACGAGGGGGCATATTGCTAGTCCTATTATCGTGAGCGGCAGGCAGTCGATCCTCTCCGTAGCCAGATTGTTTCGAAGGGAGCAATACCATTTAATCTATATGGTGGAGGCGGATAGTAAGGAAGTTAAAGTGCTGCCGGAGCAGAAAATTGTTGAGGGCTGCTTGTCAGAAAACAATCCTAATCGTGCAGTATCTGAACTTTTCAGTTAAAATAGATGAAAAGCGTACTGGCGGGTGATATGCGGGAATGAAGCAAATGTTGATGCACGTACATGGAGAAATGCTGCAAACCGCTGTGCTGGACAATGGCCGACTAGTTGAATTTTATATGGAAAAATCAAAAGCAAGCAGCTTGGTAGGCAATGTCTATAAAGGCCGCGTCGTGAACGTTCTGCCTGGCATGCAGGCGGCATTCGTTGATATCGGACTAGCCAAAAATGCTTTTTTGTATATTGATGAGCTGCTCCACCCGCATTTGGAAAAACAGCCTGAACAAAAGCCGCTTATACAGGAGCTTGTTATACCGGGCCAGGAGCTGACCGTCCAGGTGATGAAGGAGCCGCTCGGCGGTAAAGGAGCCCGCGTAACGACTCACTTTACGCTGCCCGGACGGTGGCTCGTCTATATGCCGAATGCCGATTATGTCGGCGTTTCTAAAAAAATCAGCACCGAGGGCGAGCGGGCGCGCTTGCGTTCGATCGGCGAGAAGCTGCGCGAGCGGGAGGAAGGCATTATTTTGCGTACGGCGGCTGGGGGCGAGAGCGAGCGCTCCTTGAAAACCGACGTCCATCAGCTACGAGAGATTTGGCATGGAATTGCTGAGCGGAGCCTTGATGCGCACGCGCCTTCCGAGCTGCACCGGGAGGCGGGGCTTATGCGGCGGGCCGTTCGGGATACCTTAACGACCGACATGGATGAAATATGGATAGATGATGTAACGAGATTTAAGGAGGCGTCAGCGCTGCTCGAGGAAATGACTCCCCTGCTGCGCGGGAGGCTGAAGAGATTTGAGCAGAGGCAAGGAATGTCCTTATTCGATGCGTACCGGGTAACAGAGCAGGTGACAAGGGCGTTCAATCGCAAAATCCCGCTTGTAAGCGGCGGCCATCTCATTTGGGAAGAGACGGAAGCACTGACGGTCATCGATGTAAATACAGGGAAATTTATTGGAACCTCCGGCCTCGAGGATACGGTTTTTCGGACGAATATGGAAGCGGCGGATGAGATAGCGAGATTGCTTAGAGTAAGAGATGTCGGCGGTATTGTCATTATTGATTTTATTGATATGGAGCAGGATACTCACCGCGAGCAGGTGATGCAGAGTCTCATTGAAAAGGCGCGCAACGATCAAACGAAATGTACGATTCTAGGCTGGACTAAGCTCGGTTTGATTGAGCTGACCCGCAAGAAGGCTCGTGAGAACGCTGTCCATCAGCTATCGGAGCGCTGCGAGAGCTGTGGAGCGCATCGAAAACGTAACGAGACGCTTAAATAGTTATATTTTTCTTCGAGCAGCAATTGATATAGCTTGCATAGTATGATAAACTGTTTGGGTGTGTGTCTCGTACCTCGTGAGGAATGAGATGTACAAGTACCGCTCCGATTGGGTAAATAAGCGTTTACGGTGCAAGCCGTGAGCCACCTTAATTAGGCGAGTCTTCGAAAATAAGGAGGTGCACCAACAATGTTCGCAATCATCGTAACAGGCGGTAAGCAATACAAAGTTCAGGAAGGCGATGTTATTTACATCGAAAAACTGGATTCTGAAGCAGGCGAGAACGTAACGTTTGATCGTGTTTTGGCGGTTTCTAAAGGTGACGGTCTTGTAACTGGAACTCCGGTTGTTTCCGGCGCTACAGTAACAGGTAAAGTCGAGAAACAAGGCAAAGGCAAAAAAATCATCGTTTACAAATACAAAGCCAAAAAGAACTATCGTCGTAAGCAAGGTCATCGTCAACCGTTCACAAAAGTAACAATCGAGAAAATCCAAGCGTAAGAGGAATTTCGATGATAACTGTTACATTTGTACGGAGAGCCGCTGACAGACGGATCGTATCTTTTGCAGTCGAAGGACATGCTAAGTATGCGAAGCCCGGCAAGGATATCGTTTGTGCGGGCGTATCGGCCATATCGGTTGGAACCGTTAACGCGATCGAAGCTTTAGCAGGAGAGGAGCTTCCCTACGAGATGAAGAACGGCTGGCTATCGTCGGACATCCCGACGCTTGCAGACGAAGCTTCAGACAGTCGGATGCAGCTGCTGCTGGAATCGATGGCGGTTATGCTTGACACTATTGCAAAATCATACGGCAAGCATGTCGTAATTCATGAACTTCTTAATGCGTAAGCCTTCATAGCTTACGCTTCCGAAGTAGGTTTGCTTCACAAACCTTTTAGAAGGAGGGAATAACTATGTTGAAACTGAATCTTCAGCTTTTCGCTTCGAAGAAAGGTGTTGGTTCCACGAAGAACGGACGTGACTCGCAGTCGAAGCGCCTTGGCGCTAAACGTGCTGACGGTCAAACCGTATCCGCTGGAAGCATTTTGTTTCGTCAACGCGGAACAAAAATTCACCCAGGTACTAACGTAGGCATCGGGAAAGACGATACGCTTTATGCAAAAGTAGAAGGCGTAGTGAAGTTCGAACGTTGGGGACGCGATCGCAAAAAAGTGAGCGTATATCCAGCTGTTCAAGCTCCGGTAGCTGCAGCAGTAGAAGCTTAATACAATCTCAATCTTATATACGCACCAAGACCCGGCCTGCATCGCTTGGCCGGTTTTTTTTATTTCGAGGCTGATGACCGTAGATCGGCCGCATGATATACTGGATAAGCTAAGAAATACGAAGAAAGTAGGTTTAATCGATGGAACGCTTAACAACGGCGAAATATTACGCGGCGGCAACGATTTTATTGCCTTGTGCCGCAGTACTTATTTGGCCCACTAAAGTGTGGTTAACTGCTGTCTTTCTCGTTTGGCTTATAGCTGTAGCAACTTACTGGATACGAACAGAACGGAAAGAGCATGCGGAGCGGACTACGCGGACGATTCAATCCCTGCAAAGTTCTGCTATACGGACTCTCAACCATCATCGCCATGACTGGATGAATGACTTACAAGTCGTATTCGGTTATATTCAGCTCAAAAAGCTGGATAAAGCGGCCGAGTATGTGGAGAAAATAAGTGAACGGATGGCTATGGAGAGCAGTATTTCAAAGCTTGGCGTTCCCTCTCTCATTAGCTTCATTCAATCGTTTCGCACGATAACGAATACGCTGGAGCTGCAGATCGTTGTGAAAGGTGATATTCATTTAAATGAAATAACGGCAGATGCCGATCAAATAGCCGACACGCTCATTCAAACGATTAACGCATATCGGTTTGGGGCGAAGCCTGGCTACGGTAATACTGCTGTTCTTACGCTGGAGCTATCGCTGGATGAGGAAGCATTGTATGCAGCCTTCTATTATGATGGCGAACTCATGAACGAACAGCAATGGAAGCAAAAAATACAACAGCAGTTGGAAGGCGCGCCAATGCAGCCGATCAACTTCGAGCATCCGTATGCAAAGATGCTGCTGAGGGCGGAAATGCGCGCATGAACGGGGGCACAACATGTTTGTCGATAAAGCGAAAATATTTGTAAAGGGCGGCGACGGAGGCGATGGTATCGTTTCGTTTCGCCGTGAGAAGTATGTCGAGCAAGGCGGGCCTGCAGGCGGTGACGGAGGCCGCGGCGGCGACTTGATTTTTCAAGTTGACGAAGGGCTTCGCACGCTGATGGACTTCCGCTATCAGAAGCATTTCAAGGCTAATCGCGGCGAGCGCGGCAAAGTTAAAAGCATGCATGGTGCGGGCGCAGAGGACACGATCGTTCGTATTCCTCCGGGAACCGTAATCGTGGATGATGACACACAGGAAGTCATCGCAGATATGACACGTCACGGACAGCAGATTGTCATCGCAAAAGGCGGACGCGGCGGACGCGGCAACATTCGCTTTGCTACGCAGAACAATCCTGCTCCGTATATCTCAGAGAACGGTGAAGAAGGGCAAGAGCGCTGGGTTGTGCTTGAGCTTAAGGTAATGGCGGATGTAGGTCTTGTCGGCTTTCCTAGCGTGGGCAAGTCTACCTTGCTTTCTGTCGTTTCTGGAGCCAAGCCAAAAATTGGCGCTTATCACTTTACGACGATAACGCCAAATCTCGGCGTTGTAGACGTAGGTGATGGCCGAAGCTTCGTTATGGCCGATTTGCCGGGCTTAATCGAAGGCGCACACGAGGGCGTAGGACTCGGACACGAGTTTCTCCGCCACGTTGAACGGACACGGGTTATTGTCCATGTCATCGATATGTCCGCTTCCGAAGGACGTGATCCTTTTGAAGACTGGGTGAAAATTAACGAAGAGCTTGTGCTCTATAACGCGAAGCTGGCAGACCGGCCGCAAATTATCGCAGCTAACAAAATGGATATGCCGGACTCCGAGGAGCAGCTTGAACTGTTTAAGGAGCAGCTTGCAGCAGCAAGCGGCGACCGCAAATATGAGATTCTGCCGATCTCCTCGCTAACGAAGCAAGGGGTGCAGGAGCTTCTCTACAAAGCGGCTGATGTTCTCGATACGGTATCCGAGCAGGTTGAGATCGAAGACGTTAAGGATGTTGCTGAACGCAAGGTCTACACTTACGAGAAGCGTGAAGAAACGACATTCACCATCCATAAGGAAGATGAAGTGTACGTCATCGTCAGCGAAGGTATTGATAAATACATGAAGCGAATGAATTTGACTTCCTACGATGCGGTTATGCGCTTTGCGCGTACGATGCGCAAAATGGGTGTCGATGCTGAGCTTCGTAAGATGGGTGCCAAAGATGGCGACATGGTGCAAATTGGTGATTTCGCATTCGAATTCTTCGAGGGCAGTGACTACAATCCAAACGGATAGAACACGAGCACATATTAAGGAATAAAGACGGCGAAAGCCGTCTTTTCGCATTTTGCCTATTGCTCCAAGCCATGTATTCCGATATAATGTCCACTATAGGTGAACAATTGTCTTTTTGAGGAGGACGAATAGTGACTGAACGCTATTATGTCGTTCGGGAGGACATTTTACCGGAAGCGATTTTGAAGACGATACAAGTAAAGGAAATGCTTAGCCGGGGCGAAGCGGCAACTGTTCATGAAGCGGTTGAACGCGCAGGTCTCAGCCGAAGCGCTTTTTACAAGTATAAAGATGGCGTCTATGCGCTTAATGAGCTGGAACGTGAACGTATCGCGACGATTTCCATGGATTTGGAGCATCGCTCGGGCGTGCTCTCGAACGTGCTCAGCATGGTAGCAAGCTTGGAAGGCAATGTGCTGACTATGAACCAGACCATTCCGCTACAAGGCTTCGCTAACGTCGTCATTTCAGTCGATATTTCGCAGCTTTCCGGGGAACTGTCATCGCTGGTCGAAATGCTTCGCAGCCAGGCAGGCGTACGAAAAGCTTCGGTCATCGGACAAGGATAACGAAAATTGATAATGGAGGGTGTATATGAAGCCGGTTAAAGTAGGTTTGTTAGGTCTAGGAACGGTTGGCACAGGCGTAGTCCGTATTGTTGAAGGACATCAGGAGGATTTGGCAAGTCAGGTCGGTTCGCCGATCGTTATTGAAAAGATACTCGTTCAGAACAAGAACAAAGCGCGTAATATCGCGATTGACAAAGATAAGCTCACAGAGGATCCTTGGGATATTATCCGCCACCCTGACATCGACGTCATCGTTGAGGTGATGGGCGGAATTGGGCTTACGAAGGAGTATATTTTGGAAGCACTCTCCCTCGGCAAGCATGTCGTAACGGCGAATAAAGATTTGATGGCGCTGCATGGGCCCGAAATATTGGCGAAAGCGCAAGAGAATCGCTGCGATGTTCTGTATGAAGCAAGCGTAGCTGGCGGTATTCCGATTATTCGTACGCTCGTTGAAGGTTTCTCTTCCGATCGCATCAATAAAATTATGGGTATCGTGAACGGGACAACAAACTTTATTTTGACAAAAATGAGTCAAGAGGGCGCATCTTATTTGGACGTGCTTAAGGAGGCCCAGGAGCTGGGCTATGCGGAATCTGATCCAACATCGGATGTCGAAGGACTTGACGCAGCGCGCAAAATGACGATTCTTGCAACCATCGGTTTCCGCGCGAACGTAGCGCTTGAGGATGTTTCGGTTAAAGGGATTTCTTCGGTAAGCAAAGAGGATATTTTGTATGCGAAGCGTCTTGGCTACGAAGTGAAGCTGCTTGGCATCGCAGAGCGCCAGGATGATCTGATTAGCATTAGCGTGCAGCCGACGATGGTAAAGCAATCGCATCCAATAGCATCGGTTAACGGCGTGTTTAACGCCGTTTATGTGTATGGTGAAGCCGTTGGCGAAACGATGTTTTACGGCGCAGGTGCAGGTGAGCTTCCGACGGCTACCTCAATCGTTTCCGATTTAGTCGCGGTAGTGAAAAACCTGAAGCTTGGCGTCAACGGAATGCAGGGAAGCCTTGCTTACAAAGAGAAGAAGCTGAAAACCGATGAGCAAATCTCGTCTAAATATTTCTTGCTGTTAAAAGTAGCAGACCGCGCCGGCGTGCTTGCACGCATTACGCAAGTATTCGCTGACTTTGAAGTCAGCTTGGAGTCCGTGCTGCAGCAGCCGACTCCGTCTAATCAGGAAGCTGAAATTATCATCATCACTCATGATGCCAATAAAGCAGCCATCCAGAAGGTACTCGCAACGTTCGAATCGCTGGATGTGGTTCACAAAGTGAAGAGCGTCTACCGCGTAGAAGGGTAAGCCTTATGAATAATCGCAGAGTTATTGTAAAAGTGCCGGCAAGCACGGCCAATTTAGGCCCAGGCTTCGATACGCTTGGAATGGCGCTCTCCTTATATGCATGGATTGAGCTGAGCGTCGCTGAGCAGACGGAATTCCAATTTTTCGGCGATCAATTGAAAGGCTTGCCGAAAGACAAAACGAATCTGATCTATAAGGTTGCACAGCTTGTCTTCAAGGAGGCGGGCGTTGCGGTGCCGGAGCTCTCGATCTCGATGCACAGCGATATTCCGCTTACGCGCGGCCTTGGCAGCAGCGCATCGGCAATTGTGGGAGCGCTCGTTGCCGCGAATGCATTGATCGGCAGCCCGTTGCCCGATGATAAGCTGTTTCAAATGGCAACGGCATTAGAGGGGCATCCTGATAATGTGGGCGCGTCTTTATTCGGGGGCATCGTCGTCTCCGCTTGGGATGGGGAGCGAGCCGACTACATACGGTTGGAGCCGCATCCCAGTCTCAAGACGCTCGTCGCGATCCCGGCATTCCAGCTGTCGACGGAGAAAGCGCGTCATGCGCTGCCGCAGCAAATCAGTATGGCAGACGCCATATTTAATGTCGGACGCAGCTCTTTGCTCGTTGCGGCGCTAGCAAGCGGCGAGCTGGGCATCATCCGTCATGCGATGAAGGATCGCCTGCATCAGCCTTACCGTGCCGCGTTGATTCCCGGCATGACGACCATTCTGGAGCGCGCGGTTGAACATGGCGCGCTTGGCGTTGCGCTTAGCGGAGCAGGACCGACACTGATCGCATTTGTCGAGGATAATAACTCGTTCGAGTTGCCGGATAGTGAGATCATTGCGACTAATGACAACTCAGACAAAACTCCGCTGGAACAATTTCTGCTGAATACATTGAAGCAGGAGGGCATCAATGCGAAGACGCTATGGCTGTCTCCATGCGTGCATGGCCCGCAAATTACGGTAGAGGATGTTTCCAAGCAGTTCACCACTCCTCTTCCGGACAGAATTAAAGGAGACGTTAAGGTATGAAGACAATAGCGGTATTACCGGCCGGTTCCGTATCGGATGAGGCGGCTAGACATTTTTTTCGCGGAGAAGAGATTGATTGTAAGCATCATCGTCTTATTTCCGATGTGTTCTTGTCTACGGTAAACGGGATTAGCGACTACAGCATCATTCCTATCGAGAATACGATTGAGGGCTCCGTAAGCCTGCATATGGACTGGCTTGTGCATGAGGTTGATATTCCGATTCAAGCGGAGTGGGTGTACCCGTCTATTCAGAACCTAATCGGCCGACAATCAGAGCTGTTGAACAATGATGGGGAAATGGATTATTCGCGCATTACTAAAGTAATCAGCCACCCCGTAGCCATTGCGCAGTGTTTGCAGTTTTTACGTACGCATCTGCCTCATGCCGCGACAGAACATGTAAGCAGCACAGCCGAAGGCGTTCGTATCGTTCAAAATAACCCAAATGCCGGATGGGCGGCCATTGGCACGATGACAGCAGCCGCAAATGAAAAGCTGGATGTGCTGGCGAGAGGCATTACGGATCATGATAACAATTATACCCGTTTCTTATTGGTCGGTTCAGAGCCATATACGACTCGTCAATCAGATATGATGAAAACGAGCATATTAATAACGCTGCCTGAGGACTATCCAGGCGCGCTTCATCAGGTGCTTTCTGCCTTTGCATGGCGCAAAATCAACTTATCCCGCATTGAATCCCGTCCAACCAAGAAAAAGCTGGGCAATTATTATTTCTTTATCGACATCGACATGGCGCTCGATACGGTACTGCTGCCTGCAGCTATTCAAGAAATCGAAGCTATTGGCTGCCAGGTCCGCATTTTGGGAAGCTATCCAAGCTTTGCAGAAAGCAACAACGCTTAACCATCAGACGCAAGCGACATACTTTTTGGAGGTGTAAGACAGGACATGGCACAGCAATGGATCTACTTAAATGGGGAATATGTATCAAAAGAGAACGCTAAAATATCGGTTTACGATCACGGATTCTTGTACGGTGACGGAATTTTTGAAGGCATCCGCATATATGACGGCAATATTTTTAAATGCAAGGAGCATCTTGACCGGCTGTATGATTCGGCAAAATCAATTATGCTCGACATTCCCCTCTCCCATGAGGAGATGCAGGCCGCACTAGTGGAGACGATTCGCCGGAATGAGATGCAGGGCGGCTATATCCGCCTCATCGTCTCCCGCGGTCCCGGCAATTTAGGTCTCGATCCAAAGCGCTGTCCTGCTGCATGGGTCATCATCATTGTAGAGCAGCTTGCCATTTATCCTGAGGAAGCTTATCAGAACGGTCTCGTATCGGTGTCTGTCTCGCAGCGCCGCAACATACCGGATGCCCTGAATCCAAAGATTAAGTCATTAAACTACTTAAACAATATTTTGGTGAAAATCCAAGCTAATTTAGCGGGTGTCGGTGAAGCGATTATGCTGAATTCCAACGGCTATGTGGCCGAAGGCTCGAGCGATAACATTTTCATCATCAAAAACGGCACCGTCTTTACACCGCCATGCTACATTGGCGCTCTTGAAGGGATCACCCGGGCTGCCATTATGGAGCTTTGTGCCGTCCATGGCTACAAGCTGAAGGAAGAGCCGTTTACACTTCATGACGTATATGTCGCTGACGAAGTATTTTTCACAGGCACGGCGGCTGAGGTAATCGCGGTACGTGAGGTCGATGGACGCAAGATCGGCTCCGGACAGGCAGGTCCGGTTACAACAAAGCTGCTTCAGGAATTTAGAAAAATCGTCTCGGTAGATGGTGTAAAAGCGTTTGAATAGTTTATTCTTTAAAAGAAAGCCGGGTTTACCCTGAGGGGTGAGCTCGGCTTTTTACTATTTTTTTTGTGAAAGTGGAGACACCTGCCCATATTCTGCATAGGATGTAAGGATTGATAATAGGCATTAGCAGTGCCTGATTATTCAGAACGTGACAGGAGGTTAACAGCGAGTGAAAATCCATATTGTAAAAAAAGGCGACACGTTATATTTTATCGGCCAAAAGTATAATGTATCGTTGGAAGAGATTTTGAAGCTGAATCCGGGCATCACTAATCCGGACGTCATCGATGTTGGAATGAAGCTAAAAATTCCATCGAGCCATACGGGAGGCTCAGGAGGCGGAATGGACATCATGCATCAGCATATCGTGAAACAGGGTGATACGCTTTGGAAGCTGTCGAAGGCTTGGGGCGTGCCGCTTGCGGACATGATTAAAGCAAATCCTCAGCTCAAAAATCCGAACGTGCTGCTCACCGGTGAAATTGTAAACATACCAAAGGTTAACGAGTCGATGCAGGAGGTGCCGGGCGGAAACGGCACAGGCCAAGGTACCGGCGGTACTAATTTCTTTAATCCTGCTTCCATCATGCAAGGCGTACAGGGCTTGGCCGGAAAGCTTTCTACGGCTCCTATTATCGGGAAAACGCCCACAGGTCCTATCCCGGGCAAAACGCCGACAGCGCCTGTGGCACCCGTTCCTGCAGCGCCGGTCGCTCCGGTAGCGCCAGCACCGGTCGCTCCTGTTCAGGAAAAAAAGCCTACTGCTCCAATTGTGCAGCCTGTAGCACCGGCTCCTCTTCCTGCTCCTAAGCCGGCGGCCGTTCAGCCTGCGAAAAAAGCGCTGCCGATCGAGAAGCCGGTAGAGAAGAAGCTTCAACCGATCCATTCTGAATATAAGCCTAATGTTGATTTGTTCAAACAATATGGCATTCCGGCAACGGAAGCATTATCCTTGTATGATTTGCCTAAAGCGCCTGAGGCGTTATCACCGGCCACACAGAAGCCTATGTACGGCGGGTACGGCTATGGCGATCCAATGACAATGCCAGCACAGAAGGGACACGACGGTTATGGCCATCCAATGGCAATGCCAGCACAGAAGGGACACGACGGTTATGGCTATCCAATGGCAATGCCAGCACAGATGGGACACGACGGTTATGGCTATCCAATGGCAATGCCTCCACAAACAGGTTATGGCGGCTGGCAGCAGCCCGTTCCATTCAGCAACATGGTAAGTCCGTTAAGTGAAGGTGACGATGCTTATTTCGAATGTCCTCCAGGGACAGTGTTCGTAGGCAGCTATCCATCGCCTTCGGCTTTGCCGCTCGGTGCCGGCCCAGAATGGGGCTATGGTCATCCAATGGTGAGCCCTCTTCAGTATGAAAATAACAATATGTTTGAAGGAACTTCAGCATTTCCTAATCCGGGAATGGTATCGCCGATGGCAGCCCAGCCGAATATGGGAATGGTATCGCCGCTGGCATCCCAGCCGAATATGGGGATGGTATCGCCGCTGGCTCAGCCGAATATGGGAATGGTATCGCCGCTGGCATCCCAGCCGAATATGGGAATGGTATCGCCGCTGGCATCCCAGCCGAATATGGGAATGGTATCSCCGCTGGCATCCCAGCCGAATATGGGAATGGTATCGCCGCTGGCATCCCAACCAAATGCGGGAATGGTATCGCCGCTGGCGATGAGTCCAAACCAGAGCATGGTTTACCCAATGAGCATGCAGCCAGAGTATGGATATGGCTACGGCCATGGCATGGTCTCGCCGTCGAATGTGCAGCCTGATTACGGCTATGGTCACAGCGGAAAAGGAATGGTATCGCCAGCCAATGTCCATTATGATGGGGGTTACGGCAACGGGTATCCTGCAGCAGGGTTCCCTTCGTACCCGTCATACCCGGGTTGGCCGCAAACGGCAGGTGCAGGCGATTTTAACCAAGCAGATTGCGGCTGTAAAGGAAACCGGTCCGATCAAGCCTCAGCGAAGCTGGCAGATGCTGAAACACCTAAAGCAGTAAAGACGGCAGTGCCACGGAAAACCGGTAAAAAAGCGGTTATCAGAACCGTTACATCTCGGCAAAACAAAACGAAACGCTCCAATCTGCCTTGGATCAATCGTTAAGGTAGGAACAAGGGATGTCCCGGGAGATAAAAAAATCTCCCGGGGCATCCCTTTCGTATTCTATATCCTTGCGCAGTCCCGCAGTAGGCTAGAGATCGCTAAATGGCTTTACATACACGATAAGGAGTGCCTTGCTTGAATATTTATGTAATATTGGCGCATACTATCAAAAAATATGAAGAAGGGGTCTTCCC
Source organism: Paenibacillus sp. Soil522 (assembly GCF_001428245.1). Taxonomy (GTDB): domain Bacteria; phylum Bacillota; class Bacilli; order Paenibacillales; family Paenibacillaceae; genus Pristimantibacillus. Next base: position 9,869 of record NZ_LMRV01000013.1, on the reverse strand, counting down.
CATGATGCCATTCACCCTTTGGAAAAACTTAAAGAAGCGTCTTCGCAGCAAGCGCCGCCCAATGTGGACGCTGGGCGCTATTCTGTTTAGCTTGCTCGCTTGCTGGCTGGCCGCTGCTCAAGCTGAAATAGCTGCGGCGAAGCCAGCCGAGCAACAAAGCACCTTCATTAAAACGATGGAGAAGCAGGCTGGACCGCTATCCGTTAAGCTGCACCGCGTTTTTGTATGCGGCGAGGAAGAAAAGACGCTTGGACGTATGATGAGCAAGCAAATTGTGCAGCTTTTGCTCGTTCATCCGGAATGGAAGGCAGTACTTGATCAAGAGCAAGGCACGGTGCATTTTGAACAGCACATCGAAGACTTGTCTGAGCATTGTAAAGCAAATGCTTATATGGGTGTCGACAAGAACGGAAATCTTACGCTTTATGACGGTGTCCCGAAAAAGGAAAAGGTCGTTCGCACCTTTTTTCAGCTGGACGTCCGCTACATGGAGAGCAGCTTGCCGCAGGACAAGCTGGATCAGCTTACCAATGGGATTCGGATAAGCGACATTGAAGAATACAACAGCGTTTTGTCGACCTTTAGTGATTATGCTGTGGAGCAAAATCAAAAAGTAATGAAGCCGGCCTATTAACCGGTGGCTAGAAGAGACTGCACTTTACAGTGCAGTCTTTTTTAATTAAAATATACGAGTTTATAAACTTGAACCATATATGCTGCTTTAATTCATCCGCGATAGCGAGCTTTTGCAACTAAAGAATGGCGATTGCCGTTTATAGTTTGTTCTTTAACCGAAATATCAAACGCGCGTTCTCATTCACTCCATCTTTTGCTATAATGGGTGAAGCAACTTTCAGAGAGTATGCTGAGCAAGCGGGTTTTACGCTGTACAACCAAGTATAGGCTTACATAGCAAGTTTTACGTTGTAAAACGTTTGAGGAGATGGCAATTTGCGCGTTCTTGGCATTGATCCCGGTTATGCGATCGTTGGATTTGGATTTATAGATAAGGTCGGACACAAGCTTACGCCCGTGCAATACGGAGCGATTCAGACGGAAGCCCATACGCCCCCCGAGCAGCGTTTATTGCAAGTTTACGAGTCTGCGGGCGCTTTGATGGATAAATATAAACCGGATACCGTTGGCGTGGAGAAGCTGTTTTTTAACCGGAACGTAACGACGGCTTTTGATGTAGCGCAGGCTAGAGGCGCTATTATTTTGGCCGCAGCGCAGCGCGGCCTGCCCATCGGAGAATATACGCCCCTGCAAGTGAAGCAGGCTGTTGTCGGCTACGGGAAAGCGGAGAAGAAGCAAGTGCAGGAGATGGTCAAAATGTTTCTGAAGCTGTCGGCGGTGCCTAAGCCGGATGATGTTGCCGATGCGCTTGCAGTGGCCATTTGTCATGCCCATTCCGTCGTATTGACCCAGAAAACTAATGAGGTGAATCGTTCGTGATCGATTTTTTAAGAGGCGTTGTGGTACATTTAGAATCCGAATATATCGTTCTGGACGTAAGAGATACAGGATATCGCGTATTTACTCCTAATCCGTATGCATTCGCCAAAAAAGAAGAGCCCGTAACCGTCTATATTCATCATAACGTCCGAGAGGATGCTATTTTGTTATTTGGATTCGAGACGAGGGAGGAGCAGACATTGTTCCGCAAGCTGCTCGAGGTTTCCGGTATTGGGCCGCGCGTCGCGTTAGGCATTTTATCGGGCGGTCGGCCGGATGCTGTAATTGCGGCGATTCAACAGGAAAACATAGCATTTCTCATGAAGCTGCCCGGCATAGGAAAGAAAACCGCACAGCGGATGATTCTTGACCTGAAGGATAAGCTGATCGGTGCGGGGCTTGACGGAGGCTTATTGACAGCGGCAGGCGCAGCGCTTGATCTCGCATCGAGCAGACATTCGGGACAAGGTGCGGGCACGGCATGGCAGGAGGCACGGGAAGGTCTTGCCGCGCTAGGCTACACGGCTGCTGAGCTGGATAAAGCTTGGAATGGGCTGCAGCATAGCGTAACGGCGGAGGAAACGGTTGATTCTTTAATGAAGCGGGCTTTGCAGCAGCTGTTTAAAGGTTAACGGAAGGAGATGAATGCAGATGGATGATAGAATCATTTCCGCCAACCTGATGATGGAAGACCAGGCGGTTGAACTCAGCTTGCGTCCCCGCTACTTGGCCGAGTATATTGGGCAAACGAAGGCTAAAGAAAACTTGGAAATTTATATCGAAGCGGCAAAATTGCGCAAAGAAGCGCTTGATCACGTGCTGCTGTATGGTCCGCCAGGACTTGGGAAGACGACGCTGTCGAACATTATCGCCAACGAGCTGGGAGTTCATCTTCGCACGACTTCCGGACCGGCTATTGAGCGGCCTGGCGATCTTGCTGCGCTGCTTACGAATTTGCAGGAGGGTGACGTGCTCTTTATCGACGAAATCCATCGGCTGCATCGGACAGTAGAGGAAGTATTATATCCGGCTATGGAAGACTTTGCGCTCGACATTATGATCGGGAAAGGACCAAGCGCCCGTTCGGTGCGATTGGATTTGCCGCCTTTCACCCTAATCGGAGCAACTACACGGGCAGGCTTGCTGTCGGCGCCGCTTCGCGACCGCTTCGGAGTCGTTAGCCGGCTGGAGTTCTATACGATTGATGAGCTTGCTTTTATCGTGTCTAGAACAGCAGAGATATTGAACGTCGGCATCGTAGGGGAGGCTGCCTCCGAGATTGCGATGCGGTCGCGCGGAACACCGCGTATCGCAAATCGTCTGCTTAAGCGAGTGCGCGATTTCGCACAGGTTCGCGGGGATGGAGTCATTACGCATGACATTGCCCGTTCTGCGCTTGAGCTGCTGCAGGTCGATCCGATGGGCCTCGATCATATCGATTTCAAAATGCTGCAAGCGATGATGACTACTTTTACAGGCAGACCTGTGGGACTCGATACGATTGCCGCGACGATTGGCGAGGAAAGCCAAACGATTGAGGATGTATATGAGCCTTATTTAATGCAAATCGGTTTCTTGCAGCGAACGCCGCGCGGACGGATAGCTACCGATAACGCCTATCGGCATTTAGGCCTTCCGATACCGGGGAGACAATAGTCTATGAGCCGGGCAGCTGACGTTTCTTCCGAGAAGCTCTATATCATCTATGACGGCCATTGCAATCTTTGCCTGGCTTCAGTAGCAAAGCTAAAGGGTCTAAAGTCTAATGCGGATTTGCATTTTGTACAGATTCAGCAATTGGAAGCTTCTGTTGAAGCGGAGCAGCTCATTCCTCGTATTCGTCAGCTGAACTACACAGAGTTGTATGAGAAAATGCATGTTGTCGACGATAAGGGGCAGCTGTTTGCCGGGGCAGACGGGGTTATTCGCATATTAAGAACGGTTAAGGGCCTGCGCTGGCTATCCGTTTTTTACCGCATACCAGGGATGAAGCGCACGGCTGATCACATTTATCGATTTGTAGCGGGTAGAAGATATGAATGGTTTGGTTCTACCGAGCAAAGCTGTTCCATTCATGAGTGCGAGCGGCCGCAGGGCAAAGGGGAGAATAACAAGCATGGCAATTAAACGGTCAATTAAGCGATACATCATTTTGGCAGTAACGATTTTACTGCTCGCTTCAGCTTGGACAGGCTCTCCGTCACAGGCGGCGGTTCCGAAGCTGGAAACGATCCGCGTTGCTTTATTTATGCATTTGCAATTGCCTGGGAAATATTATACCGATACGACAGCTGCGGCGACGTTCTCGTCAGCAGGCGGCATGTCCATCGGCGCAAGACAACCTGATGGTGTCAATCATTGGTTTAAAGTTGAAGGGGCGGCCACGGTTCGTTTTGCGGTGGATAGCTTTAAGGTGAAAGTATTTGAATCGTCTACTTTTAATTCTGCGCTAGCTGTTTACAAAAGGCTGCAAGCTTTGAAAGGATCAGCATTCCTGACATCGCTTTCCAAAAACGGAGCTATCGTCTATCAGGTTATAGAAGGTACATATAACACAGAAGCAGAGGCAACCTCCGCACAAACGAAATGGAATGGCGACAGCGAGCTGTCTAAGCTAGCCGGCGGCTTTAAATCGGTGCTCCAAGGTCCGCTTTATCTGGAAAGCGGCCCGTTAACGAGCAAAGCGGCTGCTATCGAGGCTGCAAGCGGCTTTGGCGCAGCTGGCTTAGATGCCTTTGTAGCCGTTCGCAGAGCGCAAAATGGTTCAGCCAGCTACTCGGTTATGGTCGGAGCTGCTGTAACGGAGGCGGAGCTCCAAATTGTTAAAGCAGCGGCTGCTAAAGTATCAGGCGGCGGCGCGCTTAAGGAAGCCGATTCTGGGGACGCTTATTTATTAGTCAGGAATGATCACTCCATCAGCGCCAAAGCGGAGAGCAGCGTAGAACTATTTATGTTTGCGGGCAGCGATACGAAAATAGCGGTATCTCCCGCAGGCACGGATCCGATCAAGCTAACGGAACGGAGCAATCGCAGCTATCGGGGACTATTCGAGCTAAGCGTGCTTAATGGACGAATGGCGGTCATAAACGAGCTGCCGTTTGAGCAATACCTGTACTCGGTTGTCGGCGTGGAAATGTATCCTTCATGGCCAGAAGCGGCCTTGAAGGCGCAGGCTGTAGCCGCGCGCACGTTTGCCTTGAATAAGGGCTTTGGTTTCCAAATCGCTCATGTCGTGGATACTACATTAAGCCAGGCTTACTACGGCATCGGCTCGGAGCGTCCATCAACGATAGCCGCCGTAGAAGAGACAGCAGGCGAAGTCGTTTTGTACAACGGGAAAGTAATAGAAGCGTTATTTTCTGCGAATGGCGGAGGAGTAACGGCTGATGCCAAAGAAATATGGAACAATTCGATTCCTTATTTGCAAGCGGTGAAGAGCCCGGATGCTTCATCTGAGGCTGGATTACACAGCTGGTATCGCGTTGTGCTTCCTAGCGGCTCCATCGGATACATTCGCGAAGATTTGCTCGATGAAACGGGACAAACGACAGCAGCTGGAAGCCGCATCATGCAAGTCAATACGAATGGCACGAAGGTGCGCAAGCATCCGGTAATCCAAGATACGATTCCTGTCATTGCGCAGGCGGACAGCGGAACACAGGTTGTTGTACTTGAGAAAACCGTTGAATCCAATTCGATGTCTTGGGTGCGGGGGCCTTATACGCCACAGGAAATACTAACGGCCATTAATGCTAAAGTGAAGACACCGGTATCGGGGCCAATTCGCTCTTTAGAAGTCAGCCAGCGCGGCGCATCAGGACGCGCAACAGAAATTTTAGCAAATGAACAGAAACTGGTTGTTACCTATCCAATTGATTTGCGCGCTGCATTAGGCGTACAAGGCTCGTTGCCGAGTACGTTGTTCCAGATTGAGGAGACAGCAAAGGTCGCTTTGCTCGGTGCAGGCTCGGCGACGCGGACAAAGCCATCGGACACAGCTCCTGTTTTTGCAATTAGCGCGGGAGGCGGAGTTGCTGAAGCTGCTAATGCTAATTTGTTTATTCTCGATGGAAGCAATCATTTGCGTGCTGCAACGAAGGAGCCTGCCTTCCGCATTATAGGATCAGGAAACGGCCATGGAGCAGGTTTGTCGCAGTATGGGGCTTTAAGCCTTGCTCAGCAAGGGTATGACTATCAATATATTTTGAAATACTATTACAAAGATGTAACCATCGCTAAGGAATGATTGAATCGATATGAACGTAGAATGGTTTGATTTTGAATTGCCGGATCGTTTAATTGCTCAGACGCCGCTGCTTGACAGAACGGCTTCAAGACTGCTCGCATTAAACAAGCAAACAGGCGAAGTGACGCACAATCAATTTACGGATTTGGAGCAGTATCTTCAATCCGGGGATGTCCTCGTACTAAATGATACTAGAGTTATTCCTGCTCGCTTAACGGGAATAAAGAGCGACACCGGGGCAAAGATTGAGCTGCTGCTGTTGAAGCAGCTCGAAGGTGACAGCTGGGAAGCTTTGGGCAAGCCGGCTAAACGATTGAAGGTCGGCACGGCTCTTTCCTTCGGAGACGATGGAGAAGGTAATCCTTTGCTGCGCGCTGTCATTGAGCAGGAAGGCGAGATGGGCGGAAGAACGGTTCGATTCGTTTACGATGGTATTTTTCAAGAGCTGCTGGACCGTCTTGGTGAAATGCCGTTGCCGCCTTATATCAAGGAAAGGCTGGAGGAGAGAGAAAGGTATCAGACCGTATATTCGAAGCATGCGGGGTCTGCGGCTGCTCCAACGGCCGGCCTTCATTTTACCGACGAGTTTCTTGCTAAGCTGCAGGCTAAAGGCGTTAAGCTTGCATGCGTTACGCTGCATGTCGGATTGGGGACTTTCCGTCCAATGTCCGTTGATTTAGTCGAAGATCACGAAATGCACGCCGAGTATTATGAGCTGAATGAGCACAATGCGGAAATATTAAATGAAGCCAAACGGAGCGGGGCGCGTATTATTGCTGTCGGGACAACCTCTTCCAGAACGCTTGAGACTGTGGCAGCGCGCTTTGAAGGGAAATTTATAGAAGCCTGCAGCGGCTGGACATCGATTTTTATTTTTCCGGGTTACGAGTTTAAGCTCGTTGACGCACTTCTCACCAATTTTCATTTGCCAAAGTCAACGCTCGTTATGCTTGTAAGCGCGCTGGCTGGACGCGACGCTGTCATGCAAGCCTACGAGGAAGCGATAGCTCATGAATATCGTTTTTTCAGCTTCGGCGACGCGATGTTTATTTACTAATTAGGAATAGGAAGCGTGAATTGTGGCTGTAAAATATGAATTAATCAAACAATGCAAGCAATCAGGAGCGCGGCTCGGACGCGTACACACTCCGCATGGCGTTATCGAGACGCCAACCTTTATGCCGGTAGGTACGCAAGCTACTGTCAAAACCATGAGTCCTGAAGAGCTTAAGACGATGGATGCCCATATTATTTTGAGCAATACGTATCATCTGTTTCTAAGACCGGGACATGAGATTGTACAAAATGCCGGCGGACTGCATAAGTTTATGAACTGGGACAGGCCGATCCTTACGGACAGCGGGGGCTTTCAAGTGTTCAGCTTAAGTGAAATGCGCAAAATTACCGAGGAGGGCGTTCACTTTCGCTCGCATCTGAACGGAGACAAGAAGTTTCTCTCTCCGGAGGTTGCGATGGAAATTCAAAACGCGCTTGGCTCGGATATTATGATGGCATTCGATGAATGCCCGCCGTTTCCGGCTGAGCACGAATATGTGAAGAAATCGCTGGAGCGCACGACGCGATGGGCGGAACGCTGCCTTAAAGCGCATGCAAGGCCTCATGATCAAGGGCTGTTCGCGATCGTTCAGGGGGGGATGTATAAAGATTTGCGCATTCAGAGCGCAAATGATTTGACTTCCATGGATTTCCCGGGGTATGCTATTGGTGGACTGAGTGTAGGCGAGCCTAAGCATCTCATGTATGATGTGCTCGATTATACGGTTCCCATTTTGCCGGCGAATAAACCTCGTTATCTTATGGGAGTCGGCTCGCCGGATGCGCTGATTGAAGGCTCGATCCGCGGCATCGATATGTTCGATTGCGTTTTGCCAACTCGAATTGCCCGCAATGGGACAACGATGACCAGCCAAGGCAGACTCGTCATTCGCAATGCGAAATACGCCGAAGATTTTGGTCCATTGGATCCGGAGTGTTCATGCTATACTTGCACGAACTATTCGAGGGCATATATCCGACATCTCATTAAAGCGGATGAGACTTTTGGTATGAGATTAACCACGTATCACAATTTGCATTTCTTGCTTCAACTCATGCGGGACGTTCGGCAAGCGATTATGGAGGACAGGCTGCTCGATTTCCGGGATTCCTTCTTCGCAACCTACGGCCTGTTCGATAATGAGAAAGGGTTTTGAAAGGGGGGATTTCGATGTGGCTAGCAGCAGATGCAGCAGGTTCAGGTAATATTATTAGTATGATTTGGCCATTTGTGCTTATGTTTGCGGTGTTTTATTTCTTACTTATCCGTCCGCAGCAGAAGAAACAAAAGCAACGTACTTCCATGCTTAACCAATTGAAAAAAGGCGATAAAATTTCAACAATTGGTGGCTTGCACGGTACGGTTCTAGAGCTCACTGATGATACGGTTGTACTTCGCGTAAACGATACAACAAAAATGACTTTTGAGCGCAGTGCGATTAATACGATCATTAACTCTGCACCGGCAGTTTCAGAATAAAGTATAATGGAATAGAAAACGGCTGGCATGTAAACATGTCAGCCGTTTTTTTTGTTTAAGCACCGTCTTTCATTTTTTTAAATTGACACCAATCATGCCGCCGAAAGCGCCTGAAAGAAGAGCCGCTCCAAGCAGGATGGCACTGTGAAGCGAAAGTGAAGCGTTAGAAGCAAGGAAGCTGATTATAATGACGATTGCGCCGTACAACAATCCAAGCAGCGCGCCATGATACCACCCTTTGCTCTCAGACCGCCGGCCGGAGGTAAATCCGCCCGCAAGCGCCGCAAAGCCATGAACCAATAATGCATTTGTAGGTAAGCTGCTTTCTTTCATAGCAGTAAAATGCAAAAGCAGCGAGAGCAGCAAGGCGCCTACTGCCAGCCAAATAATTGAAAACAGCACTCCGGCAAGCAAAGGTGAAGCAATTAATGGCGGTTTAGGAGATGGTTTAACCGAACTCATCAAATTTCCCCCCAGCGATAGGTACGTATTACTTATCCATATGGCCAAGCCAGGCAGAATAGTACAACTATACGCTTAGTAAGCAAATTTTTATCGGGCTGCGGTCAATTCATTGCCATATATTCGTGTAAGGTGCCGGGGTATGATGTATCTGCGCGCAGGTCAGAATAGCTGTACGGACAAATGCAGCTGACAACAGCTCGTATGACAAAGTCGAGGAGGCGGTTTCCGTTGGAATTTTGGAGCCTGTTAATCCGGACGGTAGTAATTTACTTCGTCGTATTTCTGATCATGCGTTTTATGGGCAAGCGTGAAATCGGTAAGCTATCGGTGTTCGATCTCGTGATTTCAGTCATGATCGCGGAAATTGCCGTCATCGTAATCGAAGACATGGATCGATCGATGTGGAGCGGTATTTTGCCGATGATCGTCCTGCTGCTTATTCAATTAGGCAGTGCTTTTATAACGATGAAAAGCCGGAAGCTGAGGCTGCTGTTTGATGGCAAGCCTAGCGTGATTATTGATAAAGGCAAGTTAAATAGCGATGTTATGCGTAAACAGCGCTACAACCTGGATGACTTAATGCTCCAGCTCCGGGAAAACAAAATCACCGCGGTGTCAGATGTGGAATTTGCCATATTGGAAACGAGCGGCAAGCTCTCAGTCATACCGAAGGAGAATTACGCTTCAGACGATGACAACAATAAAAAAGATCAAGCGACAAAAAGCCCGGCAGCTGAAAAAAATCTTAATCAATACCACACGTCCAAAATTATTCCTCAAAAGTACCGGTTCGAAATTTTGCCTATCCCGCTTATTATGGATGGCAAGGTGCAGGATGCAAACTTGGAAAAGCTAGATAAAACGAGGTTTTGGCTCAAAAATGTGCTGCAGGAAAAAGGCGTCACCGATTTCAAGGACGTATTTTTTTGCACGATTGACCATAAAGGCAAGTTATTTGTTGATATGATTAACAAAAAACCGCGAAGCTAGGAAAGGGTGGTATTATCCCCTTTAAGTAGACACTCTAAAAAAACCTCATGTTATCATGAAGGAAAGAGTGAACTTGGAGGGGATATTTTTTATGGCAAAACAAAGACAAGTGTTTCAGCAATATACGGAAGCATTCAAGTTAGAGACAGCCGATCATGACGAGTGAAAATGTCTGCA
>NZ_LMRV01000012.1 GCF_001428245.1 Paenibacillus sp. Soil522 | reverse complement strand
ATTATGCACATGGAAAAACCGTACTGCCCTGGATGAAGAACGTCGGAAAGCCGTATGCGGGAAAACTGCACGTACGGTTTGATGAGGAGGGGCTGGATCTCCAGCTCTTTACTCTACTTAGCCTGGTGGCCAGCATTATTTCACAATTAATGAGTGACCGATAATTGTAAAAAGACAGCGACTAAATAACATTTTAAATTTTCTATATTAAGTGTTTTTGGTAGAATTGGTTATCTAAAATTAACACATCGATACATGATTCCTTTGAATTCCCGCCAAAGCAATAATATAGAGGAGTGGTAGATTGAAGCAAAGTTTTCTTATCTGAAGCAGCTGCCGGTAGAGAAGCAGATAGCTTTTACTAGATTCAAAGAGGAGAGGAACTTGCACGATCTTTACAATTTTACCCCTGAGGACATGGTACTGGCTTATCTATACTGCCTATCAATAGGCGATCCAGATTTGATTTATGCGATCACTTATAATGGGGGGCAGCTACCTGACCAAGATGAATTTCGGGAAGATTATTTTGAATATGTGATGAATTATGATTCGGAAACAGCGGTACATTACAGATATTATGATTCCATAAAGGTAGATGAGAATACGGCCGAGGAGAATAAGGTGAAGGTACGTATTATGGTGGGGGTAGGATCAACGACACATTCCTTGGCCTTAGGTTTGCAGAAAGAAGATCAGGTATGGAAGCTTGATATCTATCACTTGATAAAAGAATATAAAAATAAAGCAAGCAAGAACAAACCATAATATCTCATTCAAAACCCAACGACTGTTTTCCCATGGAAGAACGCAATTACTTCCATAATCTATGGTGTCGAGAGAGCGGCATGGATGGCAAACGGGCAGGATAGCGCAACTAAAAAATCAATTTTCGTCTGTATTTACGATTGCATCAATTATTGTGGTATTTGTTCCGACTGAAGAAGAATTGAATTGCATTCAAACTAGGAGGATAGAAATCATGAAAAAAGTTTTTGTGCTTCTGGCACTTCTTTCAATGATGTTGTGCGCGTGTACCGAATCCAACACATCAATGCAGACTAATCCAACTCAATCCGAGATTGCACCATCACCGTCACCTGTGGAAAGCATACCAAATCCCGAAACAAACGTGCCAGTTTCAGCGGTTTTGACCGAACAAGAAATATATGATTTTGAATTACTACGCTCGGATTGGACCAAAGAGCAAATAGGAGTGCTTGGACTCAAAAAAGAGGTAAATGAGGGTGCCGGTGAAACGTATTTTTCCAATGAATTGGTTAAATATATCTTTTTTGACTACATTGAAGAAACAACACCGGCAGTAGTCGATGTGTTTGGGGAAAGTGTTGGGCCAAGAGGTATTAGTGTTGGTGATACTTTTGATGATGTGATGGCACTGTTTCCTCAAGATGAGGATTGGCGAAGCAATGTCTATGGGACACACTATACTATCTATCTGATAAGAAGAGATTGATATTGGGTAGCAAGTGTCCCATATAGAGGGAAAATAAGCCTAGAGTATAAAACCTGATGTCGATAAAGAAACAGTTATGTCTCGTCTCATTGGTTAAGCTAAACGGGTACGATAGCATTCCTGTAGAGCGTTAAATTTCCGCTTTGCAAAAAAACGAGCGCCTCGGTACGATGGAAGTACACAACGGGTCATAGCCCTTAAAATTCCATCATCCAGGAGGACGCTCTATTATGAAGTTTAAATCGCAAGCGAGACAAAATCAACTCATTGAAAAAATTA
>NZ_LMRV01000011.1 GCF_001428245.1 Paenibacillus sp. Soil522 | reverse complement strand
TCCCTGGTACCAATATAGGTAATTTTATCCAGTATACTGCCAGTTAATTTAATAAAACAAAAGAGGAGCTGCTACATAGCAAACTCCTCCACTATCGTATCCCGTTAGTTCAATGCCAATCCCATTCCGAGTAATGGTGATTATTAGGCCCTGTTAGAGCCTCGCGAACGTGATGTAATCRACTTGGACAGGCTCTGCCGATTCGATCCGAAGTGCCCGGTTGATCTGTCCCCGGTGATATTGCCCATGTAAGAGGACCTGCGACAGGATGTCCCGGACGGACGTTCGGAACGGAACCCCGCTCTGGTTCGCATAGTCGATCATCTCGTCCAACTCGGATTCCTCGAGCCCTTCGATATAGACGCNGATGTCCCGGACGGACGTTCGGAACGGAACCCCGCTCTGGTTCGCATAGTCGATCATCTCGTCCAACTCGGATTCCTCGAGCCCTTCGATATAGACGCGATATTGCTCGGCGTTTTCTTCGAACATCATCCGGATCGCCGTCAGGTCTTCCGCTTCCTCCCACAACGAATATTGCACGCTGCCCTTGCCCTGCAATCGGGACAGCCAGACTCGTTCCGCGACCGCGACGTGCCGAACCAGCTTCAGAAGGTCCTTGTTCTTCGTCTCACTCTCCTCGAGCGCGTCCAAGATGCGTCCGTCCGCCCAGTACAGGTNACCCCGCTCTGGTTCGCATAGTCGATCATCTCGTCCAACTCGGATTCCTCGAGCCCTTCGATATAGACGCGATATTGCTCGGCGTTTTCTTCGAACATCRTCCGGATCGCCGTCAGGTCTTCCGCTTCCTCCCACAACGAATATTGCRCGCTGCCCTTGCCCTGCAATCGGGACAGCCAGACTCGTTCCGCGACCGCGACGTGCCGAACCAGCTTCAGAAGGTCCTTGTTCTTCGTCTCACTCTCCTCGAGCGCGTCCAAGATGCGTCCGTCCGCCCAGTACAGATGGTCCATCATGCACTTGATCGTCTTCATTTTGGTTTCCCCCTCTTCGTCTCATCGATTACTTGAACCTACTGTTATCCGCTATTCGCTATTTGGTTAAAATATCCTGCCCGTTAGTCGAGAAAACGACAGCCGTTATGCCGATTGCCGTTTCTACGTGTTCCTTGGAGCTATCGTACCCGTTAGTTCAATCAATAAGTGGCTTAATCGAATAGAGCCTCTTATTACTAAGTGACCCATGATAGGAAAGCAACCCCTTGTGTATTAAGCAACGTACTCGCCACTCGATTAAGAAATCTTTATTTGTCTGTTTCTGATGCCCAATGACTTCGCCGACCAACCTTGCTGTTGGGAGAAACCCATCGCTTTTTTTATACATTTTTTCCTGACTAATTCTTTTAGCACTGTTTAGGATCTCTTCATCAAAATAATCGACCGACACGGTCTGAAGTTCTCGGTTCTTAAAAATTCGAAGACTGCCGTTTTCCTCTAGGAGTTTTGTCCAATTCCTGATATAACCTTCTTTCTCATGTTGAGAAATAAGTTTTGCATCCTCCATTAGCGGAAATATTTTCTCTAGTAGGATCTCCCCCACAGTAATTGGTTTGAATTTTCCATATCTCTTGTAATAAGCCTCAGAAGCCTTAACTACTGACACAGGAATAGATTTAGGCAGATAGGTCAATAAACACATTAAACCTATGACCTTGCCCCGAATAGATGGACACGAAGAAAACCTCTATAATAAATCATGGAGGGGTTCATATGGGACAACGGAAGAAATTCGACAAGGCATTTAAG
>NZ_LMRV01000010.1:1999-2342 GCF_001428245.1 Paenibacillus sp. Soil522 | reverse complement strand
CATACCCGAAAGTCTGTACGAAGCAGCGCACATTGACGGAGCGAATAAGAGCCAATGTTTCTGGCGTATTACACTGCCTTGTCTTCGTCCAGTCATCGTCGTCGCCGTCCTGATAAGAATGATTGATGCGGCACGCTCGTTTGATATCATTTGGGTGTTGACCCAAGGAGGTCCTAACTTCTCCTCTTCCCTTCTGAGCACGATGATCTATAACACGATGGCTCGTTATAATCAGGTTGGATATTCCAGTGCGCTTGCCATATTATTTATGGTCGCGTTAATGTCAATTTGCGGGTTTTTCATGATGCGGTTATGGAATCCGAACAAGAAAGCAGGAAAGCAG
>NZ_LMRV01000010.1:0-1892 GCF_001428245.1 Paenibacillus sp. Soil522 | reverse complement strand
CCTTTAATCAGCGTGGCGGTTCCGATGTACGGAATTATAAACCAGTTGGGCCTATACGATACGAAATTCGCGTTGATCCTTGTGTATACAAGCATTAATATTCCATTCGTGATTTGGATGATGATTGGATTTTTTGATGGATTGCCAAAAGAGCTGGATGAATCTGCACGTGTGGATGGCTGCAGCAGGCTGGGTGCGTTTATAAAGATCATTCTGCCCATTTCCCTGCCCGGCTTGGCAACGACCTCCATCTTTTGTTATATGCTATCGTGGAATGATTTTTTGATGGCATTGATGATGACCAGTACATCCGCTAAAACCATGCCTGTTGGTCTTTCCGAATTTTTGGGAGCGTATAATCTTGATTTAGGGCCTATGACGGCAGCGGCTGTCTGTTTCAGTTTACCGGTTATGATTTTCTCCATAATGATTCAAAAGTATATTGTAAGCGGCATGACGATGGGAGCAGTAAAGGAATGAGTGGTTTCAGTTTACCGGTTATGATTTTCTCCATAATGATTCAAAAGTATATTGTAAGCGGCATGACGATGGGAGCAGTAAAGGAATGAGTGAAATGCCGGATTCTTAGGGAATCCGGTATTTTAGGTTTATATGGGCAAATGTATAGACAATTGAATATTCACAGAACTCCAGGCGTAACTTCGACCTCATTATTACTATCCACCCCTTTTAATTTACTTTGCTGCTCCGAAAACATAGTTCTTATGCTCTGCCGTACCGCTATCCTTAATGTGCTATATCGTCTGCTTCTTAACCGTTTCATCATACTATACTTTTTTCATCGACAAACTAAGTTTTATGGAGAAAGCTGTCAAAGTAACATACAAATTATCTCCCAGAAGCAGGAACATAAAAGCAATATGTGATAAGTATTAAAAAACCTTTACCAACGACTTTTAACTATTAGTCATATACAATGAAGACATGGAAAGCGCAAGCAAAGCGCTCCAGTCAACATCTGTGTATAGACAATATTGGATAAATAAATTGTAGTGTGTACAGCAGATGATGGTAGAGAAACAACACTATAGGAGGAAAAAACAATGAATGTATGGCAGCCGAATAGTCCGCTTGGTGGACTGCCGATGATCAAAAATGCGCGCAGCCTTCAGCTCCTTATCACGGCATTTCATTAGGCAGCGATGTGCAGGAGCATTTCGGCAAATGGAGTTTATACCGCTTTTATATTGAAGATCCTATTCGTTTCCAAAAATCAATCAAGGTGACCATTGAACATGGACATGCAAACGACCAAGGAAATGAATTTTCCAGCGTAGCCTACTGGTATCAGTTGGAGCCGCATAAACCGCTTGAAGAGTTGCCGCCTGTGGAGCAAAGATTGCCGCGAAGATGGCCTGAACACGGGTTGTGGGATCGCTAATAGCGGTCAGGGAGAGTGTATGTTGGTTTTAACGACATACATTTCAGGATGTACGAAAAAAAGCTAATATTTTATGTTTTGAGCGGAGGATAGGCTCGCCTATCCTTCGTTTTCTTTAATCGAAATGAAAAGGATGTGACTCTATGACCAAGAGTGATCGGAGAACAGCGCTGTTGTTCTTTTTACCGGCAGCCGTATTCATGGTTCTATTTTTCGTTTATCCCATGTTTCTTCTGGCAAGAGACAGTCTGTTCGACTACAGAACAGGTACGCAATTTGTCGGCGCAGAAAATTACGTCACTGCTTTAACCTCGGCCCGTTTCTACCACTCCCTTTACAATACTATCGTTTTTGTAATTGGAGCGGTGTCGATCGAGCTCGTGCTCGGATTAATTCTGGCGCTGCTGTTAAGCACGGGTTTCAAAGGCAGTCATTTTGCGCGTACGTTATTTTTAAGTCCGCTTATGATCGCACCGCTTGTTCGCTTGTT
>NZ_LMRV01000009.1 GCF_001428245.1 Paenibacillus sp. Soil522 | reverse complement strand
AATGCTGCTACAGCTATCCGTTTTCTTCCCTGATCGTGTTGGGCAGCACCTTCGGTAGGGGGCGGAGCTCCCTTGCCTTGACAACATCAATAATACGTTTACACAAAATTCTTGACAGACCCCAGGCTACCGTAGCGCCTGCTCAACAATGTGTGTTATTCAACTCGTTTCATCAATCCCATCAACGTTTGATTATATACTTCTCCCAATGTGTGATTTCGTCATCATCAGATTCGACCAGTAGTTCCTCTGTTGAAGATGCTTTATCAGCATTATGAACATAATTAGGATGTTCCCAAGTTGATTCACATTCACTACAACTTAGAATTAACTTGTTTGATTTAGCCTCTTTTAAAATTACAACCCAGCCCTGGTCACAAATCACACACCATTTTACTTTGTTTTTGTAGTAATTACTCATGCTAATCATCCTATCTATCATAGAAACCATTCTTTAAACTATCGTACCTGTTGAACGAATAAGGCTGCCATCAAGGGCAGCCTATGTTACTACTACGGAAATAATTTCTCAAATTCGTTTTTAGTCAGGCCATAAATATATTCGTCATAGTATTGACCTTTTGTAAAGACCATATCTCTTATCATTCCCTCTTGAATAAATCCAAGACGCTCCTGCAATGCTACAGATCCATCATTAAAGGCATAGACATGAGCGTTAACCTTCCGATATCGTAACTCTTCAAGGTAATATCGAAGTACTACCTTTATTGCATCTGAAGCATAGCCATTACGCCAGTGGTCTCGAAATATCGAGACTCCATATTTGAAAGTTCCATTTCGTGAATTGCAACTATTTGTGCATATACTACCGACAAGTGTTCCATCAAATGTTTCAATTGCCAAAAATACATTGTCCCCATTTAAGGTATTAAGGGCTTGGCGTTCTGCCCACTGTCTTGTTCCTTCTTCTGATCTCGGAAAATGTATTTCATCACAAAGTCTGGCGTTAACCGAATCCAAATCATTGTTATGAAACTTGTCCCAGTCTGATGGCAGAACTGGCCTTAACCTGACTTTCAAACCATCCCACGCATAATTGCTCATATATTGATCCTCCTTAATGATATTCCTTAAGCCCATTTCATCAGGTTTAAGGGTGGAGATCTTGCTCGAGGATCTGATTTAATTCTGACTACATTGTTCTCAATCCTTTCTAATATGGGAAATTGTAACATGGTGGTATATGGCTTTGGTTATGTAGGCATTAGCGTAATCTGCCAGTTAGCTTAACGCCGCCGTAAAATTTCCGATTCAAGCGTTTTTGTTCTTGAGAACTTGATATAACTTTGCTTTAGACACTCCGGTCTGCTCGGTTATTTCTTTTATGGTATATTTCTGACTATCATACAGAAGTAACGCCATTTCAACTTTGCTCTTATCCAATGGCGGTCTTCCTCCTTTTCTACCTCGAGCCCGAGCGGCTTGTAAACCGGCCTGGGTTCTCTCTCGAATCGTCTCTGCCTCCATTTCAGCCAAACCAGCCATAATTGCAAAAAAAAGCTTGCCTGCCGGCGTGCTGGTATCTACTCCCAGTGTGATGATCTGCAGACTGATTCCTCTTTCCTTAAGATCATGCGAAAGCTCGATTAACTGCTTTGTCGTCCGACCAAGGCGATCCAATTTCCAGATAACTAATGTATCTCCGGAACGCAAGTACTCTAAGCAGCGGGCTAACTCAGGTCGATCACTTTTCTTTCCGGAGACCTTTTCCTCGAAAATACGATCACATCCGGATGCCTTTAAAGAATCGATTTGTAAATCCATGGACTGATCGGTAGTCGAAACACGTGCATACCCAACTTTAGTCATTTCCCAATCCCCTCTTGTCTATTAAACCTTAAATTTATAAATTTAATATACCTTGAATATTAGACGATTTAATAGACTAAAACAATGGTCAGTTTGGGGCATTTTAAGCTGTTGTTTAAAAAGTCTAAAAAACGGTCGTTTATTAGATAGCAGGCAGCCACAAGATTCAATACATAACTTATTTTGGACAAAACCGCTACCGCGGTGGTAAAACCACTAAACCCTCCATTTTGATGGTAATTAATACTGCTTTCTGTGTATCTGTTAGTACCCTAAAATTTACTATGCA
>NZ_LMRV01000008.1 GCF_001428245.1 Paenibacillus sp. Soil522 | reverse complement strand
GCCGATTCGACCCGTTCGCAAAGGGCAGCAGAATACGCGCAAAATCCGCTGGAAATCAGTCGTGAGCTTCGTCTATAGAGTAGCATAATTCGTTTCACATGAACATTTTTTAAAGCGGACACTCCATCCGCTTTGTTTGCTATGCGCTTTTTCTTTGCTTTCCCCAAAAAAACAAACGGCACAGGACTTTTCCCATGCCGTTTCGGATTTCATTTTTAGTCCTGTTCTTGTCTTTGAGCTAAACTAAATGACATTGCCCGCGTGGCAGCCCTTCGCTCAACTAACGGGCAGTTTCGTTCAACAATTTTTCCATTTGGAACATGTTAAAATAGTAAATAAAACAGTAGGTGAGTAACATTCAAAAGCATTTTAGTGTAGGGCTTCTCCCTTCGGATGGTTTGCGATACAGCGTCAATTATGAATCAGAGCAACACCTAAGCGCTCATGAAAATGTGATAAGACCTCTTGTTGAGAATGCAAAAGAGATCTTTGTTTATGGTCTTAAGGAAGGATCGCCTCTCTTGAAAAGGCACAAAGGAATACTAACAAAACACCAAGGTAAATACTCATTAACCTTAAATCAAGAAGTTATAATGGGTCATGAATCATTATGGAACTCGGCGGAATGGAGTAGAGGATCCATTGTCATCGTAATTGATTTGCACAAGTTTGATCCCAATACCATTTTAGCTCATTGTTACAGACCAGGTGTTTTTGGAGGGTTAAGTTCGTCCGATAGTCAATCTGCAGTTAAATATTGTAAAGAACAATCAAAGAAGGGACTGTTTTCAGTTTTGTTTCCAGCCTCGAATGGTATTGATTGGATGACGATTTTTGGACCTGAGGACGTGTTAAGTACTCTTTATGAAAATGCGATTCAAAAGTGTAATGAACTCGATTTTTGGGCTAAACAGGCGGGATCCTTTCAAAATGGAAATCAGACGGTGGATTAAGCTAAAGGGAACGATAGTTGAATAAAGACATGAAGGCAGCCGGTCAAAGGATCGGCTGCCTATTCTCGACTAAAGGGAGGATAGTTGAAATAGAAATGGTTTATTTGAAATCAGTCTCGTACTTGATGTTGATGTACATAGCTTGTTGCGTGAAGGGGGATTCATAATCAAAAAAATAAGAACCGTTGGGTAAACGGTTCTTATTTTTTTACTGATTTTCGAATCCTTTTACCTTCGAATTGTGTTCTGAATCCTTTCTTTATGATTCCATCTCCATTAGAAGCCACAGCTACATTAACTTTATCACCGCTGCGAAGCTTGAGAACACCTGAAGCGTTAATAACTACGCTGCTAGAGCTTACTGTTGCGCTTGCAGATATGGCAACTATTCCATTAACCGTAATTAGTAGAATGACATCAAAAGTCTCTATCGTCCTTTTTTTAAAGACGATGCTTGTGAAAAGTCTGTAAGATCCGCAGTGTTTTGGACTGAACGTCGATGTGACAGGATTGTATTCATTCCCGAGATCAAATTCTTCGATGCCAAATAAAACCTGTGGTATACGAAGGGTGCCGACGGGTTGATTATTATTTGCGATTGCCCGAAAAGCGGATTTAAAAACTTTTTTGCAAGGTTTACGGACACCTTTCGTCGTTACGCTCTTTTGAACCACTTCGCGTTTAACTACCATTTCAACATAACCTCCTTTCGTTGATTCCATTAATATATCTAGCAATACATTAAAATATGTAATTGGAAGTTTAATAGAAACGGTATGAGCGGATAAACGATCAAATGGGCGATAGGAGACTAGGCATGGTTACAAATAGATAAAGTTGCGAGTTAAACCTGCCCGTTCGTATTATGAGGTCAACCAGGCTTAAGAAGCCGCTTATTTGCAGCTTTTTTGATTTTAACGATATATGTTCTTGTCCAAAGTCAGTGACAAGAACATATATCGTTTGCCGATTAGGGACAAGAACATGTATCGTTTACCGCAGTTGAGAGGGATTCTTAATGTTTTGCCATAGTACGAACCAAGGCAAATTACTTGACTTCATCTTCACACTTGTCATTCGTAGTTTAGTCAAAGGAGCGGCGTTCATTTAATCATTAAGCTAACGGATACGATAGTTGGATGAAGCAGATTGCAGCGAATTTTTAAATTCATCACATTGAAATATTCGCCAATATATAGTATAAATTTATAATTGAGTTTGAAAGGGGGCCTACAAATTGAAAGTTGGAATTGTTGGTGACTTTAGTCCAGAATATCCATCACAGTTCGCTACTAATAATGCTCTTATGCATTCATCTGGAAAATTAGGGGTATCTGTCGAGTATGAGTGGATTCCTACAGCTACAATAAGTAAACAAATGGAT
>NZ_LMRV01000007.1 GCF_001428245.1 Paenibacillus sp. Soil522 | reverse complement strand
CCATGTAAAGGGGAGACATGCAAAGCCCCCTATTGGTTTCGTTTTAGACTAACAGTTTAGCGGAGAAAAGGGCTGCCACGCGGCAGCCCTTCGATGCTCAACTATCGTACCCGTCCCTCAATACTCCTCATTCCGGGAAACAATACAAGACCCTTGCTCTCGATTAATGGCAGGCGCTTGACAGTACCCCATCGCAACTTTCGCCGTAGAGATGACGCTCATGCTGGGCGTACATAGCAAAGCGCATGCCGATGTCGGCATGCGCTTCTAAGGCTGCGAAAGTTTCTTATTCTTCTTTAGACGTTTCCACATATTTTTTGAAATTGTCTAAAATCGCCTGCCACCCGGCTTGCTGCATCTCGACGGCGTTGGTCTCTTCCGCTTCGAACGATTCGATGATTTGCGTGTCGTTGTCTTGGCGAATAAACGCGATCTTCACTTTTCTACCGTCGGCGATCGTATAGGAGATGCTCTCGTTAATGCTCACCTCGTCGTATACTCCGCCGAAATCAAATCCAAAGCTGCCGTCTTTGGCTTCCATTCTCGAGACGAATTTACCGCCGACCTTCAGATCATTCTCGGCGTATGGCGTGTGCCAGTCATCGGAAGCCTTACTCCATTGCGTGATATGCTTCGGATCTGTCCAATATTTCCACACGCTTTCGACGGGAGAATGAACGATCGTTTCCACTGTTATTGTTACCGGATTACCTGTTCCCATTACATAACCTCCTTGGTGGCTAAGTTACACAATTTACCTGCACCTATTATAGCATGAAGCGGCAGCTAGATTTCTTTTCGATTGCTATTATACAAATCTGCCCGTTAGCTTAACGCCGATCAGTATATATGTACAAAATTTCTTATTTTGTGAAGATGTAAAAAGAGCTGCCGCAGCAGCTCCTTCTTCGTTTGTATAAGGTCATTCGGCTTATCAAGGAAAAGGACCAACATTGTGCTTTATGTGATTGAACTAGATGGGCACGTTAGCGGAATAAATCTTATACTTTTTCTTGAAATACACTGAAACTAATTGGCTTCTCTTTCATTGGAAGTTTGAACTCCTCAAGATTTTCGGTTTTAGCATAAAAATCCTCCACATCGCCTTCAGAATCAAAATACCATTCGTCTGTTTTCAGTTTTCTTAATTCCTCCGTTGGTTCAAAAATAAATTGACAATGAAGTTGTTCCATATGCGAATATTCGTTCTCATCGTAGATTGAAAATTGTCTAACAAATTCGAAGTAAAAAAACTCCTGACCTGTAAAGTCATATACCCCACATTGAAAATTTAAAGCAATTTCATCTTCACCTTCTACTAGTTCTTTTCCAAACGATTTAAATTCATCCCAAACCTTTGCTATATCACTGGAATCACCTATTTTATTCTTGAGATAACTTTCTGCCTGTTCTACTTTAACCATTACAACATCAACTCCTTAAAATAAGTGAAGGTATTAAGTTATTCTTCCCGTGAACACAACGAAATAAAAACGGATTCCGAAACCGCTATTTCCGCTATCCTGCCCGTAACCAGTACATCTGTACAAAAACCCTAATTTTGTGAAGATGTCAAAGGAGCTGCCGCGGCAGCTCCTTCATCGTTTGTATAGAGTCTCTTCATTGAACTAACGTACTCGTTAGCCATCCATGTCGCTCACGCGACACCACAGATTATGGAAGTAATTGCGTTCTTCCATGGGAGCGTAATGCCTTTATGGTTCTTTTGTAGTTATATTAATGGATGAATTAGATTGTGTATAACTATCGCTTCCCAACGCCTGAACATGAATGTGGTCATGAAGTCTGAGATTGCCGAACTTCCATGTTACAGACCATCCATCATTTCCATCTTTGTCATAACCAATGAGTTCTCTTTCACTCCAGGTCTCCGTCCCTGTCGGGATTAACCAAAATAGAACGGTTTCTGTATTTTTGGCCTCGGCATGGATTGTCATCTTACTAACACCTTTTGGAACAACCCACCACCCTGATTCTTTGGGTAAATCCGTATACACACGTAAAAGCTGTGCGCGTGTATCCTCATGGTTTTGAGTTTGTCCAATAAGAAAGCTTATTGCTAGTATGACATGACTTAGTTTCACTTAAAATTCACCTCACTGGCTAATCTACCCAGTAATATGCAAATGTATTAAGTAAACCTGCTAAGTTGAACAGGCTGCCGATAAATTTGAACTGCACCCCGTCAAGTAGACAGCATAAAAAATAAAAACAGTTAGGCGGCCTTGGTCCTGAATTCTATCGGACTGAGGCCGTTTAATTTCGCTTGTAATCGCTCGTAATTGTAAAAGTGGATATAGGCCTCAATGTCCTTTTCGAGCTCCTCAAAAGTATGGTACGTGTGCAAATAATACTTCTCGCATTTTAGAGTTCCCCAGAAGGATTCCATAGGTCCGTTA
>NZ_LMRV01000006.1 GCF_001428245.1 Paenibacillus sp. Soil522 | reverse complement strand
TGCATAGTAAATTTTAGGGTACTAACAGATACACAGAAAGCAGTATTAATTACCATCAAAATGGAGGGTTTAGTGGTTTTACCACCGCGGTAGCGGTTTAGTCCAACTTAAGTTATGTATTGAAAAAACCAGCCCCTCAAAGGACTGGTTCGCCGCTACGATCATTGAACTATCGTACCCGTTAGTTGAACCACCTGTTATGTGTTTATCGATCCCATCAACGTTCGATTATATACTTTACCCAGTGTGTGATTTCGTCATCATCAGGCTCGACCAGTAGTTCATCTGTTGTAGATGCTTTTTCAGCATTATGAACATAATTAGGATGCTCCCAAGCTGATTCACATTCACTACAACATAGAATTAGCTTGTTGGATTTAGCTTCTTTTAAAATTTCAACCCAGCCCTGGTCACAAATCACACACCATTTTACTTTGTTTTTGTAGTAATTATTTATACTAATCATCCTATCCAAGTTGTAATTATTGAACTCTCGTACCCGTTAGCTCAGCGCTTTCGACTGCTAGTTGCGTTTTCTTTAAGGGTTACACTTTAACAACGAAATCCATTAAAGTGCCTCAGCATTTGGATAAAATTATGAAGTTCTGCATCTTTCCAGTCCGAAAGCCGTTCATAGTACACAGACTCTTTTTCCTTTAGCGCATCTATAATTTTTTGTTGCCCATACTCGGTAAGAGATAATACAACTCCCCGTCCATCATTAGGCGACGCTTCTCGTTTTACATATCCCAGAGCCTGGAGTTGTTTGACGAGGCGACTGACCGAGCTTCGATCCATTGCCGTTGATTCTGCTAAAGCGGCGGCATTAGTGGCGCCATAGGAATACAGCCAGCGGACAATATGGAAGGCGGCAGGCTGTATGGAGGAATCGAATTTAGCGGCGGCTTTTACATTCAATGCATGTGCAGAACTAATGAGAGCATTAAGCTGTTCGCCCAATTCAATCTCAAGTCTCTCCCTAGATTCGTTTATTGATTTATGCTCGTTCATTCTCATTCACCTTTCTCTAGGTCTAAATCAAAACTTATTGACATATATCAATTAAATTAATATAGTGGACATATATCAACTAAATTTTACTGGTAGGTTGTAATGATTAGTCACTTTTAAAGTGTATCATAGGAAGGAGAAGTGACGATGGTTAAAAAAGCAAATGTTGTCATTACGGGTGCCACCAGCGGACTTGGACAGCTTGTCGCGCTCGAATTAGGAAGACGCGGATTTGACCTTATTTTGACTGCCCGAAGTAAAGAACGCGCTGAACTCACGAGAAAACTAATTGAGGAGCATGCACCGTCAGCGAAAATTGATTTTTTTTATGGAGATTTTTCGTCAATAAAGGACGTTTCACGGGTTGGGAGTGAAATAGCTGCCGAATATCCTAAAATTGATGTGCTGTTGAACAATGCGGGGATTCATGCTTTTAAGCCTCGCATCACCCCCGAGGGTCTTCCTGAGATGATTACCGTCAATTATTTCGCTCCCTGGGTTTTGACACAGATTCTAAAACCTTCCCTGCAAAACTCGAGCCAGGCCAGAGTTGTCAATGTTGCCTCTGAAGCTTCACGCCATCACGGTATTTTGAAGTTGCCAGAGGATTTAACGGATACAACTCCCTTTACCGCTCGCGGCTCATCCCCCATCTATGGAAAAACCAAATTATTAAATATTATGTTTTCGGCTGAACTTGCACGGCGGTGGTCAGGTGCGGGTATCAGCGTAAATGCACTGAATCCTGGATTTAATGTTACCGGACTCGGACGAGAACTTTGGTTCGCCCCCGTCCTGGAACGATTGTTGAAAGCCCTGCGCCTTGGAGATCCGCGAAGAGGAACCGATATTATAACCCGATTAATTGTTGATCCGGAATATCAAAGAAAGACGGGTGGATACTTTAATGTCGGAACCGGACAATCAATCGAACCAGTGTCTCCCGGGGGAGATGACGCAATGCAGCACAAGTTGTGGGAGACCACAGAAAAATTACTGAGAGAAAAGGGTTTTCTGTAAGCTTATTTTCAGTAACATTCCACTAACCCACCGGTTAATTCAACAAAGACAGCCGATCGTACTGACCGGCTGTCTACATGTTTTGAATTGAACTATCGTACCCGTTAGCTTAATGATCCCCACTAAAAAATCCCTCTGGATAGTGTTCGTCATTTTCCATATCTACATCAGGCTACACGCCCTTCTCTCCAAAGGGGTAGCACCAGCAAAACGCGAAAAACCACGCTAAGGATAGAATAGTCATTTCAAAAAGTACTTTTAAAAAATGACATTTGTCAAAATAAGATAATTCACTTTTTGACATATAGATTAGAGCTATTATTCTATTGTGTCATAAAGCTTACCTTTTGACATTAAACATCCTTAGCGTTGTGAAAACCAGCTATTTTATAGGTAGATTACCTTAACGTTGTTAATTTGCGTTTTGTTGGCGGAACCCCTCATTGATTTCGCGGCGCAGCTCCTCCGAGTGAAGGTAGTTACGAATGTTTGGAATATCTTTAAATGAAGAGGGGGGAGGGATTAAAATGGGGATACTCCGGAATATATCGAACCATATAT
>NZ_LMRV01000005.1 GCF_001428245.1 Paenibacillus sp. Soil522 | reverse complement strand
CAAGCGAAATTAAACGGCCTCAGTCCGATAGAATTTAGGACCAAGGCCGCCTAACTGTTTTTATTTTTTGTGCTGTCTACTTGACGGGGTGCAGTTCAGATCGGCAGCCTTTTGTTCACCTAGCGGGTAGTTGTGCTAGTGGGATAACCGATTTGAATTATTTCGGTTTTCTATGAATCGCTTGTTATGTGATTACGTCAATTCCCTTTAAAGAAAAATAAAACACTGACATATGGGTGTCAGTGTTCATAATGGAATAAATTTATCTTAGGAGGAAGATTGATATGAGTATAAAACAAACATTACGAGGATTTGCGACCATCAGTTATTGGGCAGATGATATGGAGGCGGCAAAGGTATGGTACTCAGAATTACTGGGTATAGCGCCTTACTTTGAACGCTCAGGACCTGATGGTAAACTTGCTTATGCCGAGTTTCGCATAGGGGACTACCAGCACGAACTGGGACTGATCCATCGACGTTTTGCACCGGCTAATGCAGTGGCTGGCTCAGGTGGTGCCATCATGTACTGGCATGTTGATGATATTGAAGCTACACTTAACAATTTGAAAGCCATGGGAGCGAAAGAGTACGAACCACTCGTACACCGCGGAGAGGGATTCATCACGGCTTCCGTTACAGATCCATTTGGTAACGTTCTTGGCATTATGTATAATTCTCACTATTTAGAAATGCTGAATTTTAGAATTCAGGGACGTCAAGAATAATCACAAATTAGTTCACACCCTATTGAAATAAACACCTATAACAATTCTGTTACAAAAGATTTGATTATGAAAGGTACAGCAAAGGCAGACGTCTCATTTAGCCAAGATGAAATGCAAAATATTTATGATAAAATGAGAGAAATAAACATTATGGGAATAAATGAATTTTCGCAGCAAGGGGGCTGTTCCCAGACTCCCAGCAATACAGATAGCTGGAAAATTACTATAAATGGTGAAACGAAAACATTCTCGTGGACTGACCAGGATTGTAGTGTAAGCAACGATGAAAAACAATTATTGGACTTAAGAACATATATCCAACAGATCGTTAATGGCAAAGACGCATATAAAGCACTGCCTGAGGCAGAAGGTGGTTGTATTAACGTTATTAAGCTAACGGGTACGATAGTTGAATGATACACATTGATGAGCAGGTGCTACTGTAGCCTGCTTATTTCATTACGCTAACTGGCAGGAGAGTGCAGAAAGTCCTAGCGCCTGACAGGGTGCCCTTTCCAGAATGAATATCATCATATAGTATATGGTAGTATATGGATTAAATCTTCTCTGAGGGGTTGATGCATTTTGGTAATAAAACCGTTTGGTTATGGGTCTGAGAGAGTGGTTATGTTGATGCGGATTTTATTGGTAAGTATGGTTTTACTATTAGTACTGGTGGGTTGCTCACGTAACTCAGGCGACAGAAACCAGAAGTTGGAATATGGCACCGATACTTATCGGTTTACTGCAGTGGTCGTCGATATCAAGCAGGCAATAAGAACCTAGATTACGTAAGCGATAAATATGGTCCGGCGTATATGTTTACAGTAAGATTACTCGCCATCGTTTGAAATCTTCAAACAATATAATGATATGTATCCTTCAACTAACTCATATAGAGGTCTTTTTTTATTGGATAACGCACATGTATATAAAATAATTAACGATCATCATAAAGTAGAAGTAAGGCCGGAGGAATTATACCCAGGAACAAAAATTGAATTATGGGTCAGTTCTTTTGGGCAAGCAGACATAAATGAAATGTTTATATATGCTATGGAAGTAAATATTTTACCATAATCGAATACTCAGTTTACATGCAACTGTCGATTCATTTCGTAGTTAACACACGGTCTCAGTGGCAGAGTTTGCCTTAAAGAAGCAGGTCTTTCTTTGCCTTCGTCTAGGGACAGTTAAAACCACGGAATTCGTTCAACTAACGGAGACGATAGTGGAGGAACTGCCATGTGGCAGCTCTTCTTTTGATCTGCAAGGAACTTTACCCATGCTGCGGAGTCTAATCCTATAAAGGTGGTGAACCATTTTGAAACAGAAATTAAAGCTACTCTTTGTCCTGCTCTTGTTATTTCTGTTAATTATTCTCGGTTTAGCTATTGAAACAAATAATGATAACTTTAATGGTGCAGCTGCTCATACAATAATCGGTCCAGTGACCCCTTTAATATTTGGTTCATTCCTTATTTTTTTAAGAATGGGATTTTGGAAAACATTTTTATTGAGCTGGTTGGTTACAGGCCTGACTTATTATTTATTACTTCGGTTTTTCATTCAGCATTATTTGTGGCACTGGCAACCCGAATGGTTTTTCTTTTGGATAATTCAATCAGTAGTATTATTGCTTATTCATTTACTTACAAATCCTCGAATTCCAGACACAAACTTACGATAAGCAGTTACGCTAACGGGGTACGATAGTGGAGGAGCTTGCTTTACTGCAGCTCCTTTTTTTTTCATTCGTCAGTACCAAACAAATTTCTAAACGGTTCGGATACATATTTCGAGTACGCATTTAGAGTGGAATAAAATCAATGGTAGCTGCAATCTATATATTTTTTAGAATTGGGGAGTTTTTTATTACATATTTAAATATGTAAGTGAAAA
>NZ_LMRV01000004.1 GCF_001428245.1 Paenibacillus sp. Soil522 | reverse complement strand
TCTACACTTGTGATGAAATATTTTTGAATAGATGACAAAAGAGACGTTTATAGTTTCGTAGTCTTGGCCATACTGAGACTATATAGTGATTCGTGATTCGCGGAAGGATGAGAAAAATGTTTGGAAAGGAACGTTAAAACAAGAGAAAATACGGGAAATATCTAAAGTTAGTCGGGAGACCATTTCGAGGGTCTGTAAAAATAGAGATTATATGCCTGCAGGTAAGACGATGAAGGCATTAGTGGATGCGATACGCAAGCTTACCGGAAAACAGGTCAAATCAGATGATTTTTGGATGTAGAACAACCTATATTTTAGGTGTAAGATTTGTGGGTGTTAACGAGTAACGTCGKTGAAGTGCGATCCGCAGCCGGGGCCCCTTTATTGGWTGCAAGCGTAGGATTAAATCTGAACTAGGACCTGTACATACAGCTGTACATATGTACAGCTGTATGTACAGGTCGCTGACTTCTCCCCTACCKCTTGAAGATTTTGATACTCACCCTGAGTCTTGGATGTAGAAACCCCATGAAAGATTAACTAATCTTACTTTCTATCAGACGTATCCGAGATACGCAGCTGCCATGGCTCAAAGGTTTACGAAATCATGTAGGAGTCGCAATGGCCGGTATGGAGGAACGAATGCAAAATCAGACTGCACCTGGNCCGAGATACGCAGCTGCCATGGCTCAAAGGTTTACGAAATCATGTAGGAGTCGCAATGGCCGGTATGGAGGAACGAATGCAAAATCAGACTGCACCTGGGGGCCTGTTCTTCGAGCAGCTGGCAGAAGAAGCATTCCCGCAAAAATGGAGTAATGTCTTAAAATCATGAAACAGGAATTAATGTTCAATATAATGACGGTACTAAAGAAATATGCGGTGCTTACATGAGGGTCAAACAACGTAAGAAACTTGAGGGTAATGGCATGTGGGAAAGCAGAGATGCTTCCAGAGCATTCCAATCATTTAGGCCAACCTTATGCCCCTCTTCAAGAGCAATATAGTCTTGCTATGATAATGAGTGGAACGGAGTTACTCTAACAACGAAAAAGATTCCGGATTCCAAATCTCCTGATCCCACCGAGTGCTGGCTAAGACTCAGGTGGCGCAGATATAGAACTTTACCTGTATACCTGTACATATGTATGTACATATGTACAGGTTATTTTTCTACACTTGTGATGAAATATTTTTGAATAGATGACAAAAGAGACGTTTATAGTTTCGTAGTCTTGGCCATACTGAGACTATATAGTGATTCGTGATTCGCGGAAGGATGAGAAAAATGTTTGTCTACACTTGTGATGAAATATTTTTGAATAGATGACAAAAGAGACGTTTATAGTTTCGTAGTCTTGGCCATACTGAGACTATATAGTGATTCGTGATTCGCGGAAGGATGAGTAAAATGTTTGGAAAAGAACGCAGTCGATTTGGTGAGTTCATTGACTGGCATGGGATAAAACAAGAGAAAATACGGGAAATATCTAAAGTTAGTCGGGAGACCATTTCGAGGGTCTGCAAAAATAGAGATTATATGCCTGCCGGTAAGACGATGAAGGCATTAGTGGACGCGGTACGTAAGCTTACCGGAAAACAAGTCAAGTCAGATGATTTTTGGATGTAGAACAACCTATACTTTAGGTGTAAGATTTGTGGGTGTTAACGAGTAACGTCGGTGAAGCGCGATCCGCAGCCGGGACCCCTTTATTGGGCTGCAAGCGTAGGATTAAATCTGTACTAGTACCTGTACATACAGCTGTACATATGTACAGCTGTATGTACAGGTACTGACTTCTCCCCTACCGCTTGAAGATTTTGATACTCACCCTGAGTCTTGGATGTAGAAACCCCATGAAAGATTAACTAATCTTACTTTCTGCATCAGACGTATCCGAGATACGCAGCTGCCATGGCTCAAAGGTTTACGANCTTGAAGATTTTGATACTCACCCTGAGTCTTGGATGTAGAAACCCCATGAAAGATTAACTAATCTTACTTTCTGCATCAGACGTATCCGAGATACGCAGCTGCCATGGCTCAAAGGTTTACGATATATTATGTAGGAGTCGCAATGGCCGGTATGGAGGAACGAATGCATAATCAGAGCGCACCGGGGACCTGTACTTCGAGCAGCTGGCAGAAGAAAGTAATGGCTTAAAATTTATGATTAAAACAAGAACTAATGTTAACATGCCAACGTTTAGGCCAACCTTATGCCCCTCTTCAAGAGCAATTTAGTCTTACTATGATAATGAATGGAACGGAGATCCCCTATCAACGTAAAAGACTCCGGATTCCAAATCTCCTGATCCCACNCCAACCTTATGCCCCTCTTCAAGAGCAATTTAGTCTTACTATGATAATGAATGGAACGGAGATCCCCTATCAACGTAAAAGACTCCGGATTCCAAATCTCCTGATCCCACAGAGCTGGCTAAGGCTCAGGTGGCGCAGTTTAGAACTTTACCTGTATACCTGTACATATGTACATACATATGTACAGGTTGTTTTTCTACACTTGTGATGAAATATTTTTGAATAGATGACAAAAGAGACGTTTATAGTTTCGTAGTCTTGGCCATACTGAGACTATATAGTGATTCGTGATTCGCGGAAGGATGAGAAAAATGTTT
>NZ_LMRV01000003.1 GCF_001428245.1 Paenibacillus sp. Soil522 | reverse complement strand
TTTCACAAAAAAAACAAACGGCACAGGACTTTTCCCATGCCATTTCAGATTTCATTTTTATTCCTGTTCTTGTCTTTGAACTAAACTAAATGACATTGACCATGCGGCAGCCCTTTTGGTGTTCAACTATCGTACCCGTTAGCACAACACTCAACGTTCTTTCATATCCTTCTCATTCACCAATGTGCTTGCAGTTTGTTGCCAGACGGATCGTAGAAGTGAAAGTAGTAATGACCGCCTTCCTCATGCATCGACTCTGCTTGAACGCCCTGTTCTATCAGATATTCCCGGAACCGATGAATATCTGGACAAGTAAACCCGACTGAGAATTCTGGCGTTCCCTCTATGTAAAAGTGACCCCGCGAATCCGCATCCGCCTTGACTATAACGAGAAGCGGCCCTTCCCCTATTTCAAAAACGGCACGTTCATCCGTCTGTCTGCGTAGCACGAGCCGGAGAACATCGGAGTACCAGCGGGCTGAACTGTCCAGATCAGTCACCGGGATCCGGAAATAATGAATATCTTGCAGAAAAGACTTCGCTTCTTTCATTTATTATTCTCCTTTATAACTGTTTTCTTTTATAATAATGGCTCTGTTTTCTTTTATTGTTGATTATTGAGGATGAAAAAACCGCCAGTGATGGCGGTTTTTGACCTTATGTTAACTAACCATTTCAAGGTAGTTCTTTATTTGTTCTTCGTGATGCCTATCATGACCAATAAACATGTTTTGTAAAAAAGTTTCCAACGTATGCGAACTATTTTGGAATTGTTTGGTGAATGCTGATTTAGAAACCATATTGAGCTTTGATATTAATTGTTTGCGTTGGGAAATTGCTTCCTTAAGTAAATCATGTGGTTTCATTTTTCTACCGAAAGAAACGGATGCTTCGTTAAATGCCTGCACATCGTGATGTTCTTCAAGTTTAACTTCTTCATTGTTTATAATCTGATTAAGTGTCTTAATAAAGTTTTTGTCCCAACCCATAATATGACTGATAATGTCTTGAATCGACCATGTACCTACTATTAGTTTGCAAAGAACATCATCAGAGTAAAGGGATAAATTGGAAATGAAAACTGTCAATCTTTCTAAGTCTTTAGAGACATCAGAAATCGTTGCCACATTAAATACCTCCAATTGATAGTTTTTGAGAAATCTCCGATTAGGCTGTAAAATACGCCCTTCTAAGTTGATGATTTGTTTGATATACGTCATACAGGCATGAGATAACCACCATATTTTTCGTATCTTTACGAAGTTCAAAAGCCATCCCCTGTACCTGAAGGCATGGTCGGTTTAAGCGTTCCGGCAAGGAAATGCGTTATCTACCCGCACAGGGGATCGATGGACAAAGCAAACCGACTCCGAACGGGCGAACGTGCTTCAGCTTGGATCAAGCGGGCTGGTATCGAGATTGACGCCACCTTCAGCGTCGAGTGGTACGATGATAACCGTTTCGACCCGTACTCTCCGACCAATGAGTTCCACTTCTTACGGGTTATCCAATTATCCGATTCTCTGCCCACTAGGGAAGCCGTCAGCATCTGGTAAGGGAATGCATATTTATCAATATCCTGCCAGTTAGCGTAACGAAGAGCTACCACGCGGCAGCCCTTTCGGTGTTCAACTATCGTACATTAATCAACTATGATACTGTTCCCGAAGTTTTCCGAATATCAAACAACCTTTGGTGGCTGTTAATTTATATCCAATGCATTCTTAATTTTATCGAATAATTTATATGAATCTACTTTCTCAAAGTTCCACAACATTATAACGCTTATTTTTTGATCGGGAAATTGCCATATATCTGCTTTAAATCCCGGAGATCCTCCTGGGATCCATCTAAAATTATTACCCAAAAACCAACCGTAACCATACTTCAGATTAGGATCAAAATCGACAGGTGCATAGGCTTTAAATATCATTTGCCCTGCCTCTTTAGATATTATTGATCTGTTTAATATCGCTCTGCACCATATATTTAGATCCTTTACAGTTGAATATAGCTCACCTGGAGCATCAATATCAGCCAATTTATCATTGTCCGCATTCCTATACTCTTCATTTTCAATTGTATACCCATAAGCACGATTAAAAATTATTTTTCGAGGATTATTAAGACCAGTACCTGTCATTTTTAGTGGTTGGAAAAACAATTCATCCAGTAAATTTTGAAATGATTTTCCTGTCACTTTTTCTAGTATGTAGCCCATTAAAATAAAGCCAGTGCTGCTATATCTCCATTGTTCACCGGGAATAAATAGCTGTTCTTGATTACTCAAGTAGCTAAGAAAATCACCATTCTCGTTGTTTAATTTGTTCATTTCATATCTAATGTTTGGTACAGCATAAATATCGTGCAACCCAGAGGTATGAGTTATTAGATGGTGTAGAGTGATATTAGGATGTAGTTGTCGAAGATTCTCTATATACGTACCTGGACGTTCATGAAGATTAATTATGCCATCTTCATGTAATTTAACAGCTGCTGCTGCAATAAACATTTTTGTTACCGAAGCTATAAAATACTTTGTCTCCAGAGTGTTTCCAACATCTAGCTGCATATTTGCTTTACCATACGCTTTTTCAAATAATACATTATTATCTTTTGAAATAAGTATAGTACCGCTCAAATAGTTTTCTCGATTGTAATTGTCTACAATGGATTCAATTTCATTTCGGACTTCGTCCATTTGAATACCTCCATTATGATTTATAAGTATTATAACATATTTAAGAACATTCGTTCTTGTTTGTTGTTCAATTAATCTGCCAGTTAGCTTAATGTCATCGATAGTCTAATACTTTATCACTCGCAGGCATAACCATCGCCGTCCCGATCTAACTTTTTAGAGTAACCAGGATCACCTCGATGGAGCGGAGCTTTATCGGCTTCGCGTACAGCTGTACAATTCGCATAATAGACATCCTGTTCTACAGTTACTTTTAGATCGTCTGTTGGTTGTGCTGTAGAAGTCGGTGTTGCTGGTTGACTCGAAAATAGATTTTTCGGTTTCTCAACTATAAACAGCACCTTTTCTCCGTCCTCATACGCCGAAAGCTGATGCCCAACCCAACTGCCAGACCCGCGATTGTCACTC
>NZ_LMRV01000002.1 GCF_001428245.1 Paenibacillus sp. Soil522 | reverse complement strand
GGGACTGACCCCCTAACGTGAGACAAATTAAAACACCTTCAAGAAAATGCATCCATGTCGTAAGATGTGGGGATAACCTTGGAGGTGTTTTTGCATTGACAACAAGAGTAAGTTACCCAGTGGAAACAAAAATGAAGGCCATTGAAATGAGATTGGCAGGAGTCCCGGTAAAGGAGGTTATGGAGCAACTCCACATACGGAATAAGACACAAGTGAAAACCTGGATGAGATGGTACCGTAATGGCCAATTGAATCGGTTGGAGCAACCTGTCGGCAAACAATACGCCTACGGCAAAGGGCCGGAGTATACATCAGAACTGGAGCAATTGAAAGTGGAGAATCGGTTTTTGAAACAGCAATTAGATGTGCTAAAAAAGTACAAGGAGATGAAAAGGAGGTGTCGCCAAAGATCGTAGTGGAGCTGATCGATTCGATTCAAGGGGAAGTCAGTGTCACGCAAKCATGTGCATGGCTGGGARTCCCTCGTGCTACCTACTATCGTTGGAAAGCAGCGTGTAAGATCGAAAAGCTCGACTGCATGGTTCAGAACATCCGGGAACTCTGTATATGGCATAAATTTCGTTATGGATACCGGAAGATTACAGCGTTGCTACGAACGGAGCATACGATCAATCACAAACGTGTACAACGAATTATGCAACGTGAGCAGCTGCAATGTCGTGTCAAAGTCAAGAAACGGAAGAACACGGGACAGCCAGCCTATGTAGCCGAATACCTGTTAAAGCGTCAATTTCAAGCTGAGGCTCCGATGCATAAATTTGTTACGGATATTACGTACTTACCGTTTGGCGAAAAAATGTTGTACCTGTCGAGCATTCTGGATTTATATAATGGAGAGATTGTAGCTAGTAGTATATCGGATCAGCAAGACACTGCCTTTGTGCTGGACACGCTCAATCAATTGCCAGCTGTGCCCGGTGCGATCCTCCATAGCGACCAAGGCAGCGTCTACACGTCGCATGCGTATCAGGAAGCTGTCAAAGGAAAAGGCATTACCATGAGCATGTCCCGCAAGGGAACGCCCGCTGATAATGCCCCCATCGAATCGTTTCATTCCACACTTAAGTCTGAAACGTTCTACCTCGAAGGGTTGACCCGTACAACGACCGCCATCGTTGAACAGACCGTTCGAGACTACATTACTTACTATAACGCAATTCGCATTCAGACGAAACTAAACAACCAGTCGCCGGTTGATTTCCGACGACTGGCTGCTTAAACTTGTAAGGTGTTTTGATCCCTGTCTCACAAATGGGGGTCAGTCCCGACGAAACTAAACAACCAGTCGCCGGTTGATTTCCGACGACTGGCTGCTTAAACTTGTAAGGTGTTTTGATCCCTGTCTCACAAATGGGGGTCAGTCCCCTGCTTCAAGGTGAGTCTTCTTTTTTATGCATACGCAGCTCTAGATGCTTTTTACCGCCTCAAGCACTTCCTTGACGTGACCGTCAACGGATACGCTGCGCCATTCCTTAACGAGCGTGCCCTGCTCATCAAGCAGGAAAGTAGAGCGCTCCATTCCCATAAACTCCTCGCCGTCACGGCTCCGCAGCTTCCATACGCCAAACAGCTTGGATACCGTAAGCTCCGTATCCGACAGCAGCAGGAATGGCAGCTCATGCAGACCTGCGAATTGTTCATGGGAAGCCAAATCATCCGGGCTGATTCCAATAACCTCCGCGTTGTTCGCTCCAAATTGCCCGTTAAAATCACGGAAATCACATGATTCGGTCGTGCAGCCAGGCGTCATATCCCGCGGATAAAAATAAATGACGAGCTTCTTGCCTGAATAGTCTGCCAGCTCCACGTCCTTGCCATTCGACGCCTGCAGCTTGAAATTCGGAACCTTGTCTCCAATCTTCAACTGTTCTCCCACTGTTCATGCTCCTCTATGTTATATTTTCAATCGACAAACCTTGCTCACTCTCGCAACTGCTTATTAATCATTTTACACCTCATTATGCTCATAATACAAAGAGCTTTCGGATACGAAAGCTTTGGCCTGAGCAGGATCATCGTATAAGCCGTACGCCAGCATGAGCTTCGTGACGGCCGCCTCCACCGACAGCTTCTCAATCACGATTGCGCCCGCTTCAATAAGGCGGAGCGAGGACGAATAGAGCGCGTCCGAACGGTCTCTAATCGGACATATGTAGACGTCGATGCCAAGCCCTTTGCAGCGCGTGATAAATTGCAATAAAGAGTAAGGCCCATTCTCTATCGCGCATGCCGTACCGGAATGATGAAGATCATGGAGCACAGCCTTCGGACGCTGCGACGTAAAATCATAATAGGAGTAGTTCAAGCCGGGATACGGCCTAATATAGACGATGCTGGAATCGAGACGGAGCGTCTTCGGCTCCCATACAAACGGGGCAGCAGGCGCAGGACGCAGCGCCTCCGGCTTCGGATTGCGCTCATGCTCGAGCCAGCTGAAAGCCCGGTCTGCCATCATGCCAAACGGCACTCCGTATGGGCTTCCAAATTGATCGGTAAAGGATACGGCTTGCGTTATTCTCGTTCCGAGATAAACTAGCGGAGCGCCCTTGTCATCCTCATACACAACAAATACGCCCGGCAGCTGCGCATCCGCAATGAAATCGACCGTATTGGCAAAGTTGCGGAGGCCATTGCTCCGTTCATCGGCGAGCGGGTAATTGCTTGCCGTCAGGACGATCGGTATGCTCGAATCCGCAAACAAATAGCTGAGCATCGCTGCGCTATACGCCAGCGTATCCGATCCATGCGTGATGACGAGACCGTCATACAAAGTTAAATCTATGCTGTGAATCGCTTCGGCCAGCACATGCCAATCGTTTGTCGTCATATTTTCGCTAAGCAAATTAAGAGGCTGTATCGCATGAAGCGTAACGTCGTCTCGCTGCTGCGGACTATTGCTGTATTCATCAATAAGCGCGTAAGAGCCTGACAGATTGACATCAATGCCGGCTCCCTGCTTTCTGCTTCCGATGGTTCCTCCGGTAAATACGACTAACAGCTGCTTCACTCATTTTCCTCCTTGCTATCCTGCTATCACATCACCCGCGATAAATTATCGATGATTGCTAATATCGTATATGCGGCGCTGCATCCAGGTCAAGACGCACCTGCCCTATTAACAGGTTACCCCGTGAAGCTCGCTTCATACGATGGCATCATCCATACAAAAGGAGGATGGCCCCGGCTCTTCCCGCCGCCTTCGGCACCCTCCTCTCACTCATTATTTTTCGTTTCTCTTTGCCCGTTCTTCCTTAATAAACACAATTATTTAAAAAAGCATAAATAATAATAATTATCATTGTCAATGCTATAAGAGAAGAAAGATTTATACCACAAGCGCAATCGGGTAAACCGCTAAAATAAGATTTGCCGGGCAGGAACGAACGAAGCTGCGGTATGCCAAATGACAATGACCGGGGTGACGATAGATGACGGATCAAAAAAACGATGTTTTTGAGGAGAATCGACAGTATAGCGCTCAAGAATCAGGCGCAAATGAGCGCCGCGGCTGCGGCAAGCGGTATTTTGGCCGAGGCGGCGTAAAGATTGCCCTGCTGAAGCTGCTCGATGGCGAGCCGATGCACGGCTATCAAATGATGAAGGCTTTGGAGGAGCAATCCGGCGGTCTGTACATGCCAAGCGCAGGCTCCATTTATCCGACACTGCAAATGCTTGAGGAAAGCGGTTTTGTTGCCGTTAAGGACGAGGATGGCGGCAAGAAGGTCTATCGGATTACCGGGCAAGGCCGTTCAGCCTTACTGCTTCTTCCAGCTAAATCCAGAAACGATACAGCAGAGAGTGGCCGTTACCCGTCGGAGGCCGAGTCGTTTCGGAATGAGAAGCTGCGCCGAAAGTTCGGGCTGTCGCATGCATCCTTCGATCTGCTAAGGCTGGTGACACAAGCCGAGCATGAAGCCTCTGTCAGCAAGGCGCGTTCGGAGAGTCTGCAGCGCTTGTTAAACGAGCAGCAGCAGCAGATTAACGAATTTTTAGCTGGACGCATGCAAAACGCGGCTGCGACAAGCGAGAAAAACAACTTAATGGTTGATTAGCGAGTAAGCCATTCAGCGCCTAACAAGCAGCATCGTATGCTGGTGCGGGGACTAACAATCGGATCTTTTGCTTAAAATACTGAAAAACGACAAAAAGGAATTGCCCACGGTCTATGCTAAGACCAGAGGCAACCCCTTTTTTTCATCTATTAATGCGTTGTTTCATGCGAGACTTGACGGCCATTAAGGCTTTGACCGCCTTGAAGGCGATCGTTGGGGCTTCCCGCTGGCTCAGCATCCTCGCTGCGTCCCATGAACGGCCACCAGTTGGCAGCTCCGAATGTGCGCACCATGACCGGAATAAACAACGGAAGCATCAGCAGCGCGTACATGAATAGCCCGCAAAGCACGATCGTCGCGATTTGCAAGAGCGACATAACCCCTGAAGGAAGCATCGCCGCGAACGTTCCGCCAAGAATGACAGCTGCCGACATAATGACCGTACCCATGTTTTTCATCGCGTTCAGAATGGCCTCCTGCGGCGGCAGGTGACGGTATTCCTTGAAGCGGTCCATCAAGAAAATACTGTAGTCGATTCCAAGCGCCACCAGCATAACGAAGCCGAAGAACGGCACCGCCCAGCTCATGCCCGACTGTCCGAGCAGCCTTACGAATATAACCTCTGCAATCGCCATCGAGGTGTAGAACGTAACGAGAAGCGATGCGATCATATAGAGCGGCATGACGATCGAACTGAACAGGATGATCAGGATGATCGAAATGCCGATCAGCATCAGAATGACCGTACGCGAGTAATCGGCTTCCGAAATGTTGCTGAGATCGTGGTTCATGCTTGTAACGCCGCCGATAGCAATCTGGGCTCCACTGTAATCCGTGCCTTTTATGCCGCGATTCACAGCTGCTTCAAGCCCGTCGATTTGAGCCATCGTTTCCTGCGAATATGGATTGCCGCTAAATACGACATCGAATTTCGCCGTTTGACGGTCCTCCGACATATACACGCCCAGAGCAGTCTGGAAATCCTCGTTCGCTATCGCTTCCTCCGGAATATACCAGCCCGTCATTTGCTTATTGGGTGATTCGGCAAGACCGTTCAGGTAGCCGCCTGCAGAAGCGAGCCCGCCCTTTACCTGCGACAAGCCATCCACGCTTTGATCAAGTCCGCTCGTTAGCTCTCCTAACTGATCATTTAAAGAAGCAAAGCCAGCTTGCAGCTCCTTCTGCCCCTCCGCCAGCTCATTAAAGCCTTGCGTTACGCCCGGCAGCTTTGAGACGATCTGACCTTGGCCTTCCGCCGCCTGCGCAATGCCGCTTTGCAGATCGGCAAGTCCTGCCGCCAGCTTGCCAAGGCCCGACGCAAGCGCCGATTGTCCTTCCGATGCCTGCAGGAAGCCAGCATTCGCTTGCGTCATGCCTGCCGTGATGCCGTTAAGCTGCTCATTCAGCTGCGACAATTGCCCGTTGATGCCAGCAGCTCCCTCTTGAAGCTGGCTTAATGTACTGAGCGCTTCCTTGAAATTCTCATCGTTTTGCAGCTCCGGATAGCTGTCTTGCAGACCGGTCAGGCTTTGCTGAGCGCTTGTTAAACCGTCTGCCAGATTCGCTTGCTCTTCAGCAATCGCGCTATATGCGCCAGTCAACTGTCCTAGGCCGCCGCCCAGCTGCTCATAGCTGCTCAGCAATTGCCGGCTGGCATCCGCCAGCTGCTCCGCGCTCGCCCGGGCCCGCTTCAGTCCTTCGCCCAGCTCTCCCGCACCCGCTGAACCATCCTCCAGCCCCTGCTGAATTCGTTTCAAACCCGCGCCAAGCTGCACGATGCCTGCCTTCAGCTCATTCGTGCCATCAACGA
The DNA here is from genome assembly GCF_001428245.1 of Paenibacillus sp. Soil522. Lineage (GTDB taxonomy): Bacteria > Bacillota > Bacilli > Paenibacillales > Paenibacillaceae > Pristimantibacillus. Next base: position 195,289 of record NZ_LMRV01000002.1, on the reverse strand, counting down.
GCTGTCCTGCCCCGGCAGCCGCATCATTCAGCTTCGGCGCATTTTCGCTTAGCGCGCTGCTCGCCTCGGAGAGTCCGTCCCCGATTTTGCCTAAGCCTTCGCCGCTCTTGCCAAGTCCATCCTCCAGGGTGACGACTTGACCTGCTACGAGAAATTGCTCCATCACGTCGCCAGTCGGACGAGTCGCGCTGCGAACGGCCTTGACGCCTCCCGTATTCGCCAGCTCGCGGCTGACTTGCTCCAAGACAGCCAGCCCCTCAGGCGTATCCATCGGCTTGCCGGTTTTGACAATGACCGTTGTCGGCAGTGAATCGCCGGGCCCAAAGCTGTCCGAAATCATATTAAATGCTTTAACCGAATCGTATTTGTCGCCGATCTCATCAAGTGAATTAAAGGAAATAGAGCCTTTGTAAGCAGTCAGGAACGGTACGATGATGACCGCCAAAATCATGAGCGCCCATAACGGCCGCTTTAATGAAAAGTTACCGACTGTGCCCCATAGCCTGCTCGGCTTATGCTCTAGGGAGCCTTTTGCCGGCCAAAACAGCTTCGTGCCAAGCACCGCCATAAAAAACGGTACGATCGTAAACAACGCGATAAGCAAAACCGCTACCCCGACTGCAACGGCAACCGCCGAGCGGTACAGCATAAAGGTCGAGAAACCGATAGCTGCAAAACCGACTAGCACCGCGAGACCGGAAAATAATACGGTTCTGCCCGCTGTGCGGTAGGTCTGGATAATCGCTTCCGTCTTGTCGCCGCCACTATGGGTAAGCTCTTCCTTAAAACGGCTGATGAGCAAAATGCAATAGTCCGTGCCGATCCCGAACAATACCGCAACGAGAAAGATCTGCGTAAAATTAGAGAGCGGAAAGTCTAAATATTCAACTAAGTATGCAATGATGGATTGCGATATTAAATAGGTGAAGCCTACCGCCACAAGCGGCACAATGGGTGCAATCGCCGACCGGAATACGACGAATAGGATGATTAATATAAAGCCAAGCGTAATGAACTCCGTTTTCTTGAGCCCTTCCTGCGAGCTTTGCACAACGTCCTCGGAGATCAGCCAGTTGCCAGTGTAATAATGCTCCACAGGCACACCTTCAATCGCTTCATAGAGACCATCGCGCAGCTCGGCAAGCGTACGGTCGCCCGCCTCGACATTGACGAGCGCAAGGACGGTGCTTCCATCCTCCGACACCATTTGCTCCTCCAGCTCTTTCGTATCAAAGTGAGTCGTTACAGAAAGAACGCCAATGGCTTTCCCTTCGTTCTTCAGCTTATCGACGCCGCTCTTCACTTCAGCTAAATCGGCGTCTGCTAAACCGCCATCCTTATGGAACACAAGGACGGTGGCCATGCCGCTGCCCGCGCCTGCGTCCTCGTTCCTTCCGATTGCCTCCTCCAATCCACTCGCGACAGTCGACGAATAGCCGTCAGGCACATTGACCTGCCCCTTCGTTCGAACAAGCTCCTCCATGTTCGGCGCGCTAAGCATCAGGCCGGCTGCAGCAGCCAGCCACAGCGCCAGAACCAGCCATCTGAACTTCAGTACGGTTCTCATCTCTAAGTACTCCTCTCCTACGTTTGCATCATTTCCTTCGCCAGCTTCTCAAACGTCTCGATAAACTTTAGCGCTTCCTGCTCGTCAAAATGCTTCAAATAGCCCGCAAGCATCGGTTGAATCCTCTCCAGCATCGTTTCGCACATCTTTACGCCCTCATCCGTTAACGCCAGATAAATGACTCTCCGATCCTTTTCGTCAGGCAGCCGTTTAATAAGTTTTTTGTCTGTTAATCGTGTAACAATGGCGGTAATTGAGCTTTTTCCAACACAAAAAATGTCAGCCAGCTCAGAAGATGTGCTCATTTCACGCGTACACAAATACCTCAGGATCGCGAATTGGTCAACCGTTAATCCTTCCGGCATTTGCTCGCGGAACAACACATTTAATCTCCGATTGATGATAAAATTAGCCTGCTCGTAACGTTCAATAATTTGATGCAATAACACTTGATCCACACTGTTGTCCTCCCTATCATGCTGTGCTGTGCAACTCCGGTAAAATTATTCTATTATGAAACTGTTCGATAATAGAACTATATCAAATGAATTTACTCAAATCAACGCTGCAAATTTGAACGTATCGTGAACAAATTTTGGAGACCTGAAGGATGCTTAGTTGCATAACATAGATGACCGGTCCGATAACAAAAAAGAAGCTGTCTCCTGGTCAAAATGACCATAAGAGACAGCTCCTTCGTTCGTCATATCCATGGGGACAACGCTTGCTTTACGTCAAACGGACAGCTATGCCGTTGGTGTTGCCGTCGCTGCAGCGTCAGTTGTCGATTGCTCCTTTGAAGCAGCTCCGTCCGGACGTTCGCCGCGCGGCCCTTTACCGCCATGACCGCCCATGCCTCGCGCAGGCAGCTCGCCATTCACATGCTGAGTCGCATGCCGGGCTGCCTCTGCAAGCTTCGCATCGTACTGCTCCTGCGTAATCGTTCCCGCTGCTAATTGCTCGGCCAGCTTCGTTTTCCGGTCATTAACTTGCAAGTCGATAAGCGTTTGAACCGCTACGTTCTTCTCGGCCGCGATTGCTGCAAGCGTCTTACCCGCAGCCAGTTCTGCCTTCAGCTCATCCGCTGTCAAGCCCAGCGCCTCAGCAATCGCATCAAGGTTTTTGCCAAAGCCTTTGCCGCCTTCAACGCGCAGCGGCAGAACACCGTTCACATGCTGAGTCGCATGCTCGACTGCCTCTGCAAGCTTCGTATCGTACTGCTCCTGCGTGATCGTTCCGGCTGCCAGCTCCTCGGCAAGCTTCGTTTTCCGGTCGCTTACCAGCACATCAATGACCGTTTGCACGTCAACGCTTTTCCCGGCTGCAATAGCGGCAATCGTCTTGCCTGCCTCAAGCTCAGTCTTCAGCTCATCCGCAGTCAAGCCGAGAGCCGTTGCCACAGCATCGAGGTTGCCGCCAAAGCCCCTATCGCCGCCAAAACCATGCTTCCCGAAGCCAAAGCCTTTAGAATCAAGCAGCTTTTCTGCCATTGCAGCCGCATCCGGCTTTGTTAGCAGCTTACCGGTACCCGTCTGCTTGTCCGCATTTGCAGCTGCATCATCCTCCGTCGCAGCCGGAGCCGCTGCCGCTTCCAGCCACCCTACGAGCTTCTCCTTCAGCTCGGCCCGCGTTTTCCCTTGTTCGACTGCAACCTCCGCCAGCGTTGAATTTTCCAGCTTCGTCTGAAGCGCGGCTTCCTCTAATCCTAAGTACGTTAGAAGCTGTTCCTGTATTTGTTCAAAGCCGCGTCCGAATCCTCCGCGTTTACCCGCATGGCCCTTCATAGCTGTGCGGTTCCCTGCCTGGGTGCTTTGCTCCAGCTGCTTATCGCCGCTGCCAGCCGTCGCCGCATTTACATATTGGCCCACAAGCAGGCCTCCGCCTCCGAGCACCAGCGTCAGTGCGATTGCACCTGCCGTAATCGCTTTTGCTTTCATCATTGTATTTTCCACCTTTCGCATTCGATTTGTTGTTACAACACCTATCATAACCGCCGAAACTTAAGCCTCCTTTAAAGCCTGCTGAAAGTTGGCTGAATATGGATAGTCGAAATCCAGGGTTTGCGTGGCAAAAAAAATACGGCTAAACGGAAATGACTTCCGCTTAGCCGTTTAGTTATATCTTTCACCCATGCTATGCCGGTAAATCTGCGCCCAATTGCAGCTGATACATCGCATGATACTTGCCGCGATGCTCCATAAGCTCATCATGACTGCCGCGCTCCACGATGACGCCCCGGTCGAGCACCAGAATTTGATCCGCATTTCGAATCGTCGACAGACGATGCGCGATGACGAACGTCGTACGGCCTTTCTTCAGCACATCCAGCGCCTCTTGAATGATCGCCTCCGTCTCGGTATCGATGCTTGCCGTCGCCTCATCGAGAATAAGGATAGCTGGATCATAAGCCAGCGCCCTCGCGAACGAGATCAGCTGCCGTTGACCGGCTGACAGCGTGCTGCCCTTCTCAATGACCGGCGCATCGATGCCGCCCGGCAGCTGGCTGAACATGTCGTAAGCTCCCACGTCGCGGAGCGACTGCTCAATCATGTCCCGGCTAATCGCCGGATTATCCAGACTGATGTTTGATGCGATCGTTCCGGTGAACAGGAACGGATCCTGCAGCACGATACCCATATGCTGACGGAGCAGCTGCTTCGGAATATCGCGCACGTCGGTGCCATCCACTGCGATCCTGCCTTCACTCGAATCATAAAAACGGAACAGCAGATTTAGAATCGAGCTCTTCCCGGAGCCGGTGTGGCCTACCAGCGCTACCGTCTGGCCTTGACGAGCGTGGAAGGAGATATGCTTCAGCACGTACTCATCCTTTTTGTAGGCGAACGAAACATCCTCAAACTTCACATCGCCTTTGTATCGCTCCATTTTGCCGGGAACGACATCGATTCCTTCCTCATCCATCAGCTTGAATACACGCTCTGCGGATACGCGCGCCGTCTCCAAATTCGACAGCTGGTTTACGATACCGACAATCGGCGCAAACATCCGGTTCATATAATCGACAAATGCGTAAAGGACGCCGACCGACACGGCCGCACGGAGCGAATCGCCCCAGAACATCCAAATGACAATTAAAAATAAAACGTTGCGAACGACGTTAACCAGATTATGCGACGTAATCGAATTGAGGCTGAGCAGCTTATTTTGATACTTGTAATAATACTCATTCATTTCCTCGAATTCCTTTGTCGTCTCCTTCTGGCGGCGGAACGCCTGAATAATAGTCATTCCTTGAATCGACTCATTAATCATGCCATTAATTTCGCTCAGCTTCGATCGGATAATGCGGTTATAACGAGCTGCAAATCTCCGGTACACGATAATCCAGACGATCAGAATAGGCACAAGCGGCAGCGCCACAAGCGCTAATCGCGTGTCTAATAGAAACAAAGCTCCGTAAATGGCAACCATATAAATAATGCCTGTAAAAAAATTCGCCAGCACCGCCACATAAAGCTCGCGAATGGCTTCCGTATCGTTCGTCACACGCGAGACGACCTGGCCTGCCGCCAAATTATCATAATAGTTCACAGGCAGCCGCTGCGTATGCGCGAAAATATCTGTACGCAGCTTGCGCACGATCCGGTTTGCCGACGTTTGCAGCATGAGCCGCTGCCCATAAGTGAATACCGCAACCAGCAGCAGAAATCCAAAATACATAACCGCCAGCCTCAGCAACGATGGAAACTCCGGCTTATAGAAGGAATAAAGCTCTTGCGACGTAAGCCTCTTTACCGGGTACGAGACGCTCTCTCTCTTATCCAAGCTCGTAACGGTGAGGGTATTTCCTTCGATCGCGCGCCTGCCTTCTTCGAATTTAAGCGCGTCCTCCAGCCAATAAAATTGGCGTCCAACCTGCAGCACACGCACCTCTTTGCCCTTCTGCTCCGAAGCGTCAGCGGCGAAATGATCCTCGCGCTTATACCATTTATCTTTATAGAGAACCGCAAAGTCTTGCTCCGCTTCGACCTCATGCCACTTTTTCTCGATGCCGAGAATGTTCTGGTCGATCATCCGTTTCGCTATAAACGGTCCTGCAAGCTCCGCGCATACGGCAAGCACGAGCAGAAGCAGCGCAAGCAGGATCGGTTTTTTATAAAGCATGGCGTATTGAAACAATCGTTTTCCTGTGTTGCCCACTGTCCTTCATGCCTCCCATTTATTACGATTCAATAATAGCCTCCAGCTGCTGGCGGTCATACTGCTCGCGATACCAGCCGCCGCTTTCCAGCAATTGCTCATGCGTGCCTTCCTGCACGATTCGTCCTTCGTCCAGGACAAGAATCCAGTCGGCATGCTGCACCGCCGATAAGCGATGCGTCGTAATGAGCGTTGTTTTGCCCGCTCTTTCCGTACGGATGCCTTCAATGATTTCAGCCTCCGTCTTTCCGTCGACTGCCGACAAAGCATCGTCCATCAGCAATATTTCCGGGTCGGCGATGAGCGCGCGCGCAATGCTGACACGCTGCTTCTGACCCCCGGACAACGCAACGCCCCTCTCGCCAACCATTGTCTCCAGCCCATCCGGCAGAAACTTAATATCCTTGGCGAACGAAGCGCGCGAAAGCGCCCGCTGCAAATCCTCGTCCGTGCCTTCTTTCAGGCCGAAGAAAATATTTTCGCGTATCGATTTCGAAAAAAGAAAAGGCTGCTGCGGCACATAGCCGATCCATCCGAGCAAATCATCGATTTTCAAGCTGCTTAGCGGTGTACCAGATATGCTGATTGCGCCCCGGCCAAGCGGGTACTCCCGCAGCAGCTGCTTCAGGAGCGTCGTCTTCCCGCTGCCGGTTCTCCCTACGATACCGAGCGTTTGTCCTTGGCGCAGCGTAAAGGATACGTCCCGAAGGTTATCGACCGCAGAAGAAGGATAACGGAACGTAACATCCCGGAATTGCAGCGATGAAGGCTCCTCGACCTGTTCCGGCGCACTCGCATCTTCAACGTCCGGTTTGTAGCCGAGCGTCTCATTGACGCGGTCCAGCGAAGCATTGCCGCGCTGCATAATGTTAATGAGCTCGCCGATCGCGAACATCGGCCAAATCAGCATCCCGAGGAATACGTTGAAGGATACCAATTCGCCCAGCGTGATTTCGTTATGGAACACTAAGTAGCCGCCGTAGCAAAGGCCGATCAAATAGCTCGTTCCAACGAGAATTTTCATGGTAGGCTCGAACAATGCGTCGATGCGCGCTACGGCGATATTTTTGTTTAGGACATCGCTTGTCATCGCGCTAAAGCGCGCCTCGCTTGCTTCTTCCTGCACGAAGGCCCGTATAACCCGAACGCCGGATACCGATTCCAGCACCTGATCGTTCAAATCGCCGAATGCATCCTGCGCATCCATGAACCGCTCGTGAATTTTTTTGCCATAATGCTTCATCGCCAGCGCCATAAGCGGCAGCGGCAGTAACGCGGCAAGCGTGAGCTTCACGCTAATGAGGCCCGCCATAACGATCAGTATCGTAATCATGAACAGGGTCGAGTCGATTAACGTCAATATGCCGAAGCCCGCTGTCGTCGCCACCGCTCCCAGATCATTCGTAGAGCGCGCCATAAGATCGCCCGTCCGATTGCGCTCATAGAAGGTCGGAGTCATCCTTAAAAAATGGCCCATTAACCGCGATCTAAGCAGCTTCTCCAGCACGAATGCCCCGCCAAACAGCTTATAATGCCATATGTAGGTGATGGCATAGCCGACAACCGTAAGTGCGATCCAGCTGTACAACACGCGATTAAACTCGGCCTGCCCAAGCAGATCCTGATAAATGCCGTCAATCGTATAGCCAATAAGCCATGGCGGAATAACATCAATAAAGCCCGTTAAAATAAGGAGTGAAACGGCGACGGTATAACGCTTCCAATTCATTTTGAAAAACCAGTCTAATTTTTTGAGTACACTAAACATGCTTCTCTACCACACCTTCCGTTTACCATCCAAGCATCGCTGATCTTCATTTATTCCCGAAACAAACGTAAACGACTGTCGCCGCACGATGACGGCAATAGCCCGTTTCACGTTGAAATATAGGTATTTTATACATTATACAAATCCAATAAACACCTATATTTACAAAAAAAGAAGCATGTCGCCGTAACGACACGCTTCCTTCTCCCCGCTTAACGCGACTTAAAAAAACAGCCGAGTCTTGCAGGACACAGAAAAAGGCGCATGGTTACGGTTACGTAACCATGCGCCTCTGATGACGGGAATACCCTTAATCAAAGAGAAACGACGCGCGGATGGATTACGTTATTCATGATCAAACGATCGTTCATTGCTGCAGTTAAATGAAAATGAATGTGATTGTTCATGGAACGCAATCCTCCTCTCGTGAAAATATATTAGTCACTTTACCATTCGTTGAAAATACTGTCAATACCCGAAAGCGCATTCTTTTTCGCAGCCGCCGACAGCCCCCCTCTGCCTTCAATTGTTTAGCCCCACTGCCCTGTATCACTCCTTCGTCACAAATCGTTGCGGATTACTGTGATTATAATCACACAGCCGGGCACTCAACAAAGTCTATACTGTGCTTATCGAAACGGACTAAACAACCTAATAAACATCGGAGGGATTAACTATGTTAAGCGCGCAATCGATCCAAATCATTAAGTCAACGGTTCCCGTATTAGAGGTGCACGGCGTGACGATTACGAAGCGCTTCTACCAGCTGCTGTTCACTAATCATCCTGAGCTCCTGAACATATTCAATCAGGCTAATCAGAAGCAAGGCAGACAACAAGCCGCGCTGGCCAACGCCGTCTATGCAGCAGCGCTGCATATCGAGAACCTCGCGGCCATCATCCCGGTCGTGAAACAAATTGGGCATAAGCACCGCAGTCTCGGCGTGAAGCCGGAGCATTATCCGGTTGTCGGCAAATACCTGCTGATGGCGATCAAGGATGTGCTGGGAGAAGCGGCTACGGATGACATTTTAAATGCGTGGGCTGAGGCCTACGGTATGATCGCGGATGCTTTTATCAGCATTGAGGCCGAAATGTATGAGGAGACGCATTCGCAGGCTGGCGGATGGGAGGGCTTTCGCCCGTTTAGAGTGCAGCGGAAGGAGAAGGAGAGCGATGTGATCGCTTCTTTTTACCTGGTTCCGGAGGATGGCGGAGCAATCGCAAGCTTTGAGCCCGGTCAATACCTAAGCGTCAAAATCGACAAGGAAGGCGCAGAGTACACGCAAATCCGCCAGTACAGCTTATCCGACGCTCCCGGAAAGCCCTATTACCGCATCACGGTAAAACGCGAGGATGCCGATCAGGACCGTTCCGCAGGCAACGTGTCCACCTATTTGCACCAGCATATGGAGGAAGGCTCCACCCTGTGGCTATCGGCTCCTGCGGGTGATTTCATCCTGAATACCGCGGATGAGCGTCCTGTCGTGCTGATTAGCGGAGGAGTAGGCTTGACGCCAATGCTCAGCATGGTGAATACGCTCACCGGCAAATATCCGGAGCGCCCGGTTACCTTCATCCATGCCGCTCAAAACGGAGATGTTCACGCCATGAGGCAGCATATGAACGCACTTGCGGGCAAGCATCCGCAGCTTTCTGTCTACTACTGCTACGAGAAGCCGACGGAAAGAGACCGGGAGCTGCAGCTTTTCCATAAGGAAGGCTATGTCGATCTGCCTTGGCTGCAATCTGTGATCAAGAATGCGGACGCCCACTTTTATTTCTGCGGCCCGACGCCATTTATGGCAGAGATCAATCGTTCGCTTAAGCAATGGGGCGTTCCGGATGCGGATATCCATTTCGAATTTTTTGGTCCTGCAGCCAGCCTGGAGCCTGCCGCAGTAAGCTAGTCACCAGGTATCTGTTTTTCCTTCGGCTGTGCGCGCAGCAGCCGATTGACCGTTTCGCGGCGAAGGCCGATGAGCTGTCCGATTTCATCCTGTGTCAGCACATCGGTTATCGCAGCAGGACCAATATAAGCCGCAAACCATTGCTGCAGCTTGCTCAGCTTATCGGCAGGCGTGACTTGCGTTAATTGGTCGATTCGCTGCTGCATCATACGCAGCTTGCTCTGAAGGAGCAGAGCAACTTCGCGGCTTTTCTCCGAATTGTGCTTAAGCTCCTCGTACCATTGCTGCGGCGATACCTGATCGACCTCACAGGTAACGAGCGCTACCGCCGTGCCATGATACGGCATTGGGCTGATCAGCGAATGATGCGGAATCATTTCGTCTGGAACGATAATATTGACCAGGAATGGATTGCCATCCTCATGAGTGCGAACGATCTTCAGCAAGCCGCTCCTTAAGTGAAAGAGCGAGCCGCTTTCCCCTTGATGAAACAACGTTTGCCCTTTATGAAGCAGCATGATACCCCCCCTTTCTATTAGCTCAACCGGTTTACCGTCAGAGCTTTTATTATTTTCGAGCAGCAAGTGAATCTGTGTCCTGTTTAAAAATGACATATAAAGGTGATTGACGGTACGAGAAAAAGAAGCGTAAAATATTACATGCTACGTAACGTTATCCGTTGCATCCGACTATGAAAGAAGGCGAGCCCGCAGCATGCGTATCCGAACTTATGCAATCTGCTTATATATCATCCTGATCTACTGGATTTCCTTACATATCCCGCATATGCATTCCTTGTTTTTCCCTACCCTGGGCGCTTTCAGCCTGCTCTTCATCTCGCGTCCGTTCGATAATACGGAGGTTGGCAAAATCGCCTTCGGCGCCGTACTAGCCTCATTTATCGGGTCTTTCTTCGTTTATTGGAATGCTGGCGTACTGTCGCTGCTTTTAACGCTAGTGATTGTCATAGCTTTAATCAATAAGTTCAAATGGAACGCTCCGCCGATATTGGCCGTATCGCTTATTCCCTTTTTTACGCAGCCGCCGCTTTTATGGGTCATTCCGTTATCCGTTTGCGGATCGCTGCTCGGCCTGCTGCTTACTTTATCCGCTGCCGCTTACTTCGAGAAGAGAGTCGGCACACTGCCGTTGTTTCTAAAAAGAACAGCCAAAGCGGAATCCGATTCCGCGATGTAATTATCCCCGCCACTCCTCCGGCAGCAGCCGCTGGTAATGGCCTTGTAAATACCGGTCGTCTATGAGCACAAGCGTCCCGCGATCGGTTTCCGAGCGGATTAACCGTCCTCCCGCCTGCAGCACCTTGTTCATGCCCGGGAAGACGTAAGCATAATCATAGCCGCTCTTCCCCTGCCCGTTAAAATAATCCTTCAGCATATTCCGCTCCACGCCGAGCTGCGGCAATCCAACGCCCACAACGATTACGCCGATTAACCGGTCTCCCGCCAGATCGACGCCCTCCGAGAACACGCCGCCCATCACCGCAAAGCCAAGCAAGGACTTCCCGCTTCCACCCTGAAACGTCTCCAAGAAACGGTCCCGCTCCTCCTCCGACATATCGGGTCTTTGCAGCAGCACCTCTGCATCAGAGGCAGTGCCGGCGGGAACCGACCATTCCTTAAGCTCCATATACGTCTCATAAACCGCATTCATATAGGCGTAGGACGGAAAGAAGGCGAAGTAATTGCCCGGCCGCTTGTCCATCAGCTCTATAATCAGCTTCGCAATCGGCAGCTTAGACTCATCGCGGTCATGATATCTGGTCGAAAGCGATTTTATAACGACATCCAGCTGCTCCTTCGAAAAAGGCGACGGCACCGCGAGCGTATAATCATCTTCTCCCGCTCCCAGCATGTCCATATAATACGACACCGGCGAGAGGGTTGCAGAAAAATAGACATGCGAGCGATAGCCCTTGCCCATCTGCCGCAGCAATAGCGACGGATCAAGACAATACAGCTTGAGCCGCACGTCGTTTTTCGAGAGCTCGATATAGACAACATAGCGATCATCGAACAGCTTAGACGTGCGGATAAAATTTTGCGCTGCAAAATACGTATCGAGCAGCAATCCGCCGCCGCTTCCGCTATTGCCGGCCGCCAGCGCTTGTTCGGCAGCCGAAGCGAATGCTTCCGCCAGCGCAACAAGCTCCTCTGGCAGCTGCCGCAGCGTCAAATGCGGCGCCCCGTCGCTCTGTTTGCGCAATGCGATAAAATAATCATTGATTGCCTTAGCCGTGCGGTAGCCCTCGCCGTGCAAGCCCTTCAGCTTACGCTGCATCGCAAGAAACGGAGCTTTCGTCAGCTCCGCCGAGAACATCTCCCGCGCCCGGTCGACGAGGTTATGCGCCTCGTCCACAAGCAGCGCCGTCCGCTTCTTCATCTCCGCATATTGACGCTTAAATGAAATACGCGGGTCAAAAATATAATTGTAATCGCACACGACTGCATCAGCCGCATAGGCCAAATCAAGCGAAAATTCGAACGGGCATACCAGATGCTTTCGCGCATACGCTTCAATGACCGGCCTGGTCATGACCGTTTCGTGCTCCAATATATCAAGCACCGCTCCATTAATCCGATCATAATAGCCGTCCGCATAGGGACAATGCTCCTTCTCGCAGCGCACTTCCTCTTGAAAGCATATCTTTTCCTTAGCCGTTATCGTAACGGCATGCAGGTTCAAACCCTTCTCGCGCATAAAAAGCAGCGCATCCTCAGCCGCCGCTCTCGTCGTCGTTCGCGCCGTCAAATAATAAAATCGCTGCAGCATGCCCGCACCCATCGCTTTGATGGCCGGAAAGGTCGTCGAAATCGTCTTCCCGATGCCGGTTGGCGCTTTCGCAAACAGGCGAACGCCTTCCTCGATCGATTTGTAGACCGCTCCTGCCAGCTTGCGCTGTCCTGCGCGGTAAGTCTCAAATGGGAATGCAAGCCCGCGAATGCTCTCGTTTCTAGCCTGCTCATGCTTGCGGCGCTGCTGCGCGTAAGGTGCATACCGCAGGGCGATCTCATGGACATATTGCTCCAGCTCCGTGAAGCTGGCCTCCCGCACAAACCGCCGCTCCTCCTCCGTCTCCGTCTGCACATAGGTTAGCTGTACACGCATCGCTGCCTGCCCATGCTCTTTAGCGTACATGTATGCATAGAACAGTGCCTGCGCCCAGTGTACGGGATAACCGTCCCCGGTTATTTGCTCCAGATCGCCACCCGTCGATTTAATCTCATCTACGGTCAACAGCGGCTCCGTTCCCAGCAGCCCGTCACAGCGTCCATCCACAGCAAACAGCAGATCATCCACCGCGATATCCGCTTTAACGTAGACCTCCTTAAGATCCTGCTCGCCGTATGTCCGCTGCACTCTCTGATGCGCCCTCGTCCCCTCGTGCATCGTGTCGATCGCATTAAGCCTTGCATCGATGCTTCCGCTAAGAAATACATATTCGACTAAATGTCTCACCGATATCGTGACCGTATCATTCATTAGCATAACGTCTGATCAACCGCTCCCATAAAGAACATTTGTTCCTCAATTGTACCATAAGCGGCGCACCAACCGTACACGGCTCCGAACTTCAGCAGCATAATGCCACTGCTGACTAATCCAGTCACAATCACGCGTCGCTATCCTGCACATTTGCAGTAACATGTTCCTTTTTAGAGCCGAACCCTACTCTATCCTGCATATTCGGCTAACAAAATAAGCGTCTATGTTGTACGGAGTACAACTTAGACGCTTATCCTCCCTAAAAACGAGCTTCTATCCTGCGACAATACAATATAGCTTTATAATTCGTTCAACTTTATATGTTGCAAAATTTAGAGCTCTTCCGTCTCTTCCTCCGGATGATTGCCGACGCCATTCAGTAAGTCAGTACCGTGGAACTCCTCGCCCGGGGATGCAGGATCAATAGGGCTGTCCTTTGCAAGGATATCCGCATCGGGAACGGCAGCCAGCTCCTCCGATATTTCCTCTGCGGTATCTATCTCCTGGTCCAGCTCATCACCAGCCTCCAGAGCAGCTGGAATATGAGACTCATGCACATGCGCATTCTCATCCGGATGCTGTTTTTGCAGCAGCGCAGCTGCATCATACACCGCGCCGTCTCGCGCCTCCTCCGTAAATAAACCGAATTCAGGGTCTATATCTTTCTCCGTCACTAAGCTGTTAGACTGGTGTCTATCGCGATCGCTCTCATCTTCCATTTCATTACCTCCTCAATCGTTTCTTCCCTATAATACCCAAGAACTGGGCTGTTCTAACCAAAACAATATTTGTCGAAATAAACCGCCGTAACCGCACATCCAGCGTTCATCTTTCATTTCCGTACTAGTCCAACTGAATGCCTCCGGACGTGACCCAGCTGAGAAACTTTGTAAGACCCAGCGCAGCGTCTTCAATTGGAAAATATTCCAGTCCTACATATCCTCTAAACCCGGTTGCCTCAATCGCTTTAAAGATGTTCAAATAATAAAGCTCACCTGTATACGGCTCGTGTCTTCCTGGAGCCCCCGCTACGTGGAAATACCCGATTTTATCGATATTTCGAGTAATGGCGGATATAATATTCCCTTCCATAACCTGCATATGATAAATGTCGTACAGCACTTTGACATAAGGACTGCCGACTTCGTCGACAATCTGAAACGCCTCATCGGAGTGGTATAAATAATAGCCCGGATGGTCGACCTGTGTATTAAGCGGTTCAATTACCAGCATCATTCCCGCCTGCCTCAGCAGGGGCACGCATACTCTCAGCCCTTCTACAATACTGCGGTGCTGTTCCTCCCGGGGGACGCCCGGTATTTCTTGACCGACCTGCGAAATAATGTGGCTGCATCCCAGCATCTGAGCAACGGCAATCGTTTGCTTGAGGCCTTCCACATATTCCTGCCTTTTAGAAGGGTCGGTCAAGCTGATAAATTTTGTAACAATACTTGCAAGCGTAAGCTGCAGCGCCTCCTTCGCAGCTTTAATCGCATACAAATCTTTTTCCCACCAGATCCAAAACTCAAATGCGTTAAAGCCTGCCCGTTTAACCTCCACCATGCTTTGGACAAAATCTTTGCCTGCATACACTGCTTCAATGGAAACGGAAAATTTCAGCGTCATCACCTCCATTATCTTATAAAAGACATGCCGATCCGCTTCTAGCGAAGCTGTTTCATCAAATAGTCCGCTGTGCGGATGGCAAGTGCGACGGTGGTGAGCGTAGGATTCGCCGCACCGCTCGTCGGGATGACGCTGTTATCCGCTACGTAAAGGCCCTGCACGCCGTGAATCTGGCCGTATGGATCGGTTGCGGAGGTTGCTGGGAAATAGCCCATCCTGCAAGTTCCCATATCATGGTACACCAGTCCGGCAGTAAGCGAACTAAGCGATGTTTGCGTTACTTGCGAAGCCTCAAGCGCCCGCTTAACGCCTTCGCCCATCCGCCGAAATACCTCCTTGTCTTTGGCGCTGTACGAGAACTCAACCTCCAATTCGGGAACGCCGTAATCGTCCACTCTGCGCGGGTTCAGCGCGACGTAATTCTCATACCGGGATTCAACTGCTCAGGAAGCGCCGTATCCGACGTTCACTTGCTCAAGCATCGGCTTTAATTCGCGGGCTTTCACCGCCATGACCTGCTCGGCTATCGTGTAATAACTGTCAATTTCCGCCGGAGAAACGGGCCATTGCGCGATATCCACCTGATGCATCCGCGGAGTGACCCCGTTCCAAATCATGCTTCTTCCGCCTAATGCAATAAATGATTCAAAATAATGCGGCGCCGGCGTCGGCGGCAAAAGATCGCCCATGCCGCCCGGCTTCGCCTTCACCTGTCCTTCCTACTTACCGCTGTGAGCAGGCTAATATCGCAATGGTCGCATTGTCCTGATACGGATTCTCCAGCGCAAGGACATGCTGCAAAATAAACTCGGCGGCTTGCTGCGGCGGCATGCGAACCGCAACCTCCAGCAATGGCTCCGACAATTCGTCATATACCCCGTCGCTACACAATAAAATCCAATCGCCCTCAGCTACACGAAACGGCTTTCGGCTGGCATCGATCTCATCCAGCTTAGGAATACCCAAATAGCTGGTTAATAAATGGCGTTCCGGATGCGACTCCGCTTCCCCTCTCGTCAACTTGCCTTCCTTAACCCGCATATCCAAAACATTCGCGTAAACATGATCCCGCGTCAAAGGAACAAGTACGCCCCCCCGGTACAAATAGATACGGCTGTCCCCTACCGAGATCCAATGCAGCATCCCTTCCTTAATAACGGCAGCAACGAGCGTCGTTCCTACGTTCCATTCCAGCTCATGCTGCAGCGCCAGCTCATACACCGCTTTATTCGCCTTATGCAGCGCCTTCTTCAGCGCCTCGGGAACGGATTCCCCGGCCGTTTTTTTCAAATATTCATTCAACAAGGTTTGCACGGCAAGCTGGCTTGCCTCCTTGCCCATAGCGAGTCCGCCCATTCCATCGGCAAGCACGGCCAGCATACCATAGCGCTTAACGGCCTCCGGATCGTGCAAAGCCGGGAAACCAAAGGCGTCCTGCTGCTCCTCGCGCGCTCCGATATGCTGAGCACTACCTGGTATGACCTCGGTTAAAAAATAGATCGTGCGTTTTTGAGTAACGAAATGTCTGATTTCAAAATATACCGTAAGCAATATGCCGAGACTGATCGTGCACCACATGAGCACCGTTTCGATAAAATCAACTTGCTGCTTCGACCATACCTTCTCAAGCTGCTCGGCCGGAATAACGACTAATCCGATATAGGCGATAACGAGCAGCAAAAAAACAATCGACAAGCCATCGATCATCCCTTTTTTGACCATACGATCCCCTGCCTCGTCTGAGCTTATAGCTGCCAAAGAAAAAAACACAGCATCTGCAATATAATCATTTTTATTTGCGAAGCCTTCGATTTATGCCACTATACTCGCATTGCGTTATCGGGTTGGTATTAACGCAAAAAATCCTCCCGCCATTCACAATAACTTGTGTGGCAGGAGGATTTTCTTATTCGTGAATAACGCGAAGCGGTATTGAATTACTTGCTCATAATATCTTTCACGGTTGTATCAAGTTTATCCAGCAATTGATCTCTGTTGATTTGAGCGCCTAAATATTCCTGCATAGCTGCTCCAAACCCTTGAATCGTTCCATCCGGGAAACGGTCCCATTGCCAGCCAAGCGCGGTGGAAGCTTGCTCTTGAAGGGAAACCGCAATGGGTCCGATTTCATCCGCTGTAGCCGTAATGTTAGTCAGAGCCGGCATAAATTTGAATTCCTTAGTCAGAAACGTTTTCCCGCTTTCAGATGAAACGAGCCAGTTCAAGAATGCTTTCGCTTCTTCCGGATGCTCGGACTTGCTGTTGACGATCCAGTTGCTCGGAACGCCTACAAATACATGACTTTCGGAATCATTAATCGGAAGAGGCAGAACGCCCAGGTTCAATTCCGGATTCACTTTGTCGATGTCAGGCTGCGTCCAGTTGCCTTGCTGCATCATAGCCGCTTTTCCTGCCGCAAATTCCGCAACTTGTGTTGCATAGTCTGTTGTTAGCTTCTTCTTCTGCGCATTGTTGATGATCAGATCAACAAGATCCAGCCATTCCTGGAACTGCTTGTTTCCTTTAATCGTCGTCTTGCCTGCTTTCAAATCCTCGGCAAACTTTGCAGGATCCGGTTGGCTGGCAATCGCGACGTTGACCAAGTGAATACCCAAGGACCACCATTCGTTTGTCGTTTCAAAAGGAGTAATGCCTGCAGCCTGCAGTTTTTTCACCGCATCCGTTAATTGGGAAAGTGTTTTCGGAGTCTCGGTAATACCTGCTTTTGCGAACAAGTCTTTGTTGTAAATCAAACCGTACCCTTCCGTGTTCATCGGCATGCCGTAAAGCTTGCCATCCACGGTTGTAGGGACTTTGGCCATCTCCAACACGTCTTTTGCCCACGGTTCGTTGCTCAGGTCGGTTGCCCGGTCCATGTAAGGAACAAGCGCCGTAAAACCGCCGTTCGTGTAAATTTCAGGTTCGGAGCCAGCCGCAAATTCCGCTTTCAGCAATGCGCCGTAATCTTCGCCGCCGCCATGCGTCTCGATATCGACATGTACGCCGGTTTCTTTCTCATATTCTTCCGCCATTCTGTTCAATGCATCGGCAATTTCCACCTTGAATTGGAAAACCTTAATCGAAACTTTTTCAGTTTTCGTGTTGTCTGCTGCAGGCATGTTGCTATTATCCGCTTTACCGCATCCTGCCAATATCGAAGTCATCAAAACAACAGCCAGAGCAATCGATGTAAACCTTTTCATTTAAAGACCTCCCATTTCTTGTCTTTTTGTATTTACAAGGCCCATTATATTACGAAGCCAGGACCTTAAACACAGACGATGTTGAACAAAAAAGTGGAACATGTTGTTTAGCCTTTGACGGAGCCTGCTGTAATTCCCTCTACAATATATTTTTGCAAAGCTAGGAAAAACACGATGATCGGAGCAATCCCGATCGTAAGTCCGGCCAAAGCCATATCCCATTGCTTCGTGTACTGCCCGAAAAATCTGGTGATCGCTAGCGGAATCGTCAACAATTCTTTATTGCCGCCTATAACCAATACCGGCAGCAAATAATCGTTCCAAATCCACAAGCTGTTGAGGATGATAATGGTCGCCATAATGGGACGAAGCAGCGGAAATACGATTTTAAAAAATACGCCGTACGGCGTGCAGCCGTCCACCACCGCAGCTTCTTCAATTTCCAGCGGCACCGTTTTAATAAATCCATGGAATAAAAATACGGATAATGCCAAACCGAAGCCGAGGTAACAAACGACGATCCCGAGCAAATTGCCCCGTAATTCCAGCAAGCTGGTGATGCGCACCAATTGAAGCATGACCGATTGAAACGGAATAATCATGGAGGCCACGAACACGTTGAACAAAATTTTATTAAATAACGTAGGCCTGCGCACTAAGCGGTAAGCGGTCATGGAGCTGATCAAAACAATGCCAGCCACGCTGATGACGGTAATTTGAAACGAGTTAAACATGACTTTCGGAAATTCGATAATATCCCACACTTTAACGTAGTTATTCCAGTGGTACGTTAGCGGCATTGAAGCTGCATCAACCAAAATTTCGCCCAGCGTTTTTACCGAATTGACCAAGACGAAATAAAACGGGGACAAAAACAGCAGTCCGATGATAACGATAATAATTTCCAGAACCAATAATCCGACATTATACTTTTCGGCCCGTTCCATTACGCTTCAACCTCCTTACGCTTAGTTACCCATACTTGCACAATGGTAATGATGGATACGCCTATGAAAAACAGCATCGCTTTGGCGGTACCTAGTCCATAGCGGTTGTTATTCAACGCTTCCGCATATATGTTGTAGGCAAGCGATTGAGTGGATGTACCCGGTCCGCCCTTTGTTAACGAGAGATTCAAATCAAAGGTTTTGAAAGCATTGGATATCGTCAAGAACAAGCAGATGGTAACCGCCGGCATAATTAACGGAACTAACACGCTTTTAAGCATTTGCCAGTAATTTGCACCGTCGATATGAGCCGCTTCAATTAAATCTTTCGGCACCCCCGCTAATGCCGCGATATAAATGACCATCATGTATCCGACTGTCTGCCAGATGAAGACGATGACAATCCCCCAAAATGCGGTATTCGGCGTCCCTAACCAAGGCAGCTCAAAAAACGGAATGTGGGTTATATCTCCGACTGTGCTGAACCCTTTTGTAAATATAAACTGCCATATAAAGCCTAATAATATGCCCCCGATAACGTTCGGCATAAAGAAAATGGTGCGCAGCGCATTTTTTGTTTTGAGCGGCTTTACTAATATAACAGCAAGCACAAACGCCAAACCATTGATAGCAACTACCGTAATAAGCGTAAATTTGATCGTAAACCAGAAGGACTCCCAAAACTTATCGTCCGACATGATTCTCTCCAAGTTTGCCATGCCTGTCCAGGTCGCTTTATCCATGTCCAGACCGTTCCAATCGGTAAACGAATAGTAAAACCCGAGTAAAAATGGGATTAATACAATAACAGTGAAAAATAATAGTCCTGGTCCGACAAATACCGTTTGCTGAAACCATTGACTGAGTCTGTTGCTCTTGTACATATTGACTCCCCTTTCAAAATGAACTATGTTTTCTTTGATCGCTCTATGGTTTAAGTATAGGTTGTATGATTGTGCAAAAACACCGATAATGATGTCGAACAAGGTGGAATATATTGATCTTTGTTGCAACCATGTGATTTGAATCATTCCGAAAATAAGGGGATTGCCATGTTTAAAATGAGTATCCGCAACAAATTAATGGTGCTGCTGCTTACGGTTACCATCATCCCGATTACAACATCCATTATTATTACTAACATCTACATTAAAAATTCAGTAACGGATGAGTCCATACGGGAAAATATGAACCTTCTCTCCTTGGGAAAAAGCAATATTATGAACTACATGGACATTATTAATCAAACCTCGCTTGGGGTTTATAACGCATTAAATACACCGGGCTCCTTGTTTCGTATTATCGAGCGTAAGAGAAACACGCCAGCAGGAGAAGTTGATTTTGCGGACCGCACGATCATCAATTCCCACCTTTTAAATATGTATCAATCGTTTAAAGATATTCATCAAATCCATCTGCAGCTTTCAAACCGGGACCAATCCTATTTATTGACCCGCAGGTTTTTCCGCGGTCCGGAACGGGCGGCATACACGATTCCTCAGAGTGCCCCTGCCGGAAATGCCCAACCGTTTTTGGAAGCAACACACCAAAGCCATAGCTACAAGATGCAAAGGAATAATTCCGATCCCAAAGAGATGGTGTTTACCTTTCATCGCCCCGTTATTAATACGCCAAGCGATAAGGTTATCGGGTATTTGTCTATCGATGTGTCCACTAAAGCGCTGTTTGATATTAGCAAGCAGCTTTATGTCGAAAGCGAGGAAAACTTGTACATTTTCGATGCACACGGAAATATGGTTTATCCCGCGCAGCCGGATTTATCGGGAAAGAAGCTTAGCGAGGAATGGCTCAATACGATCTTCCAAAAGCACGAAGAAGCAGGGCATTTTGAATGGAAAGACGACAGCTTTGCCGGCATTATCATGTACGATAAAATGAAAACCAATTATTTGGACTGGACGATCGTCAAGCTGCAGCCGTATTCTCATCTGTATAAAAGCTCCAGTCAAATTACCCGCCTCAACAGCATGATCGTAGCCGTATTTCTAGTCATTGTTGTGATCGCAACCTTGTTTATATCCGTGCATTTTACAGAACCGATTAAAAAACTGATAAGCTATATGAACAAAGTGCAATCCGGCAATTTGAACATGGATATTGAAGTTAAAGGAAATGATGAAATCGGCATCCTGACCCGGCGGTTCGATGCTATGATTCATACGGTCAACGATTTAATAAACCGGGAATACCGGCTTGAAATTGCCAACAAAACGAATCAGCTGAAAGCGATGCAGGCCCAAATTAATCCGCATTTTATGAACAATACGCTGCAATCGATCGGGACGCTTGCCTTGCAGCTAAAGGCTCCAAAAATTTACTCGCTGGTGGCGTCTCTGGGACGGATTATGCGGTATAACATGAATACGAACGATACGGTCGTACCGTTATCTCTTGAAATTCAACATGTGAAAGACTATTTGGACTTGCAGCAGCAGCGCTTTGGGGATAAGCTGGAGTTTTCATTTGACATTGAAGAGTCGACAAATTCGATTGTAGTGCCTAAAATGCTGCTGCAGCCGCTCGCCGAAAATTATTTCAAACACAGCTATGAGAAACGAAGCAGCCATGGACAAATCCGGATTCTGTCTTCCATCTATAACAGCGGATTTTTAGTCATTTCCGTAGAGGATAACGGCAGCGGGATGCCGGTTGATCAGCTCGAGCAGCTGCGTCATCAATTAAACAAGCCGTTGAATATGCTGCTGCAGGGGCAAAAAAGCATTGGACTCAGCAACGTTCTCATGAGACTGCGCCTGTATTTCAACGAATCGGCAAAAATGGAAGTCGATAATCTGCAGCCGGCCGGCTTCAAAGTAACCTTATGGATACCGAATGATACCAATGACAAAGGAGAGACAACCTCATGAACGTATTGATTGTGGATGATGAGCAGCATGTGCGTGATGCAATCAAGCTGCTTGTTGATTGGGACTCCCTCGGCATAAATACGGTCTTGGAAGCGGAAAACGGCCAAGCCGCGATCGCCATAGTCGAGCAATACAAGCCGGAAATTATAATGACGGATATGATGATGCCGATCAAAAACGGGGTTGATTTGCTCGAGTGGCTGCAAAACTATTCGCCATGCAGCAAAAAAATCGTGATCAGCGGCCACGACGATTTCGAGCTTGTACGGAATACGATTAAATTCGGCGGCATGGATTATTTGTTAAAACCGATTGATCCGGACCAACTAAACGAAGCATTGGCCAACGCAAAGGACTGCTGGGAGAAAGAGGAACTTTCCAGGCATGAACGATGCAAACAAAATATTCAAATCAATCAATCTAAGCCGGTTTATTGGGATAAAGTATTATCCAATATGGTGTCGGAACCGAACTACTACAGCTCCATCCAAGACGATTTGCGCAGCGAATTCGGGATCACCGAAGAAATGAAGCAGTGTCAAATCGTCATATTAAGCATCGATATGATGGAACGCGTTGTCATGAACAAATTTGCTAATCACCGGGTTTTGTTATTTTTCTCGCTTACGAATATTTGCAACGAGTTTTTGCGTAAAAAAAATATCGGTTTTGCCTTCCGGTATTGGAACAGCGATCACGAAATCATTCTCCTATGCTGGCAAGGCTTTGATAAATTGAATGCGCTGCTTACCCAAATCAACGAGGGCATTTATGCCGCGCTGCACGGACGGTTCGATTTTGGCGTCGGTACCGTGCAGCTTTTCCCAAAAGGGATTCAGCAGTCGTACCGGGAAGCCCAAACCGCTTTAAAGCAGCGTAATATGCTGAAGAAAACGACATGGCTGCATGGGTATGAAGCTAAAGATTCACCCTTGCCAATCAACCTGCATTTGACCGACTACAGCGAAAAATTCCGGCTTGCCGTATGGAGCAGCAACGCAGATGAGATACATGCAGCCGTCGAAGAATGGATCCGTGCCGTCAAGCAAATTCCGGTCATTAATATTGAGCAATTGGATTTGTGGTGGCATGAATATACGGTGCTCCGTTCCAAATGGTTGCGGTCGCTCTCCTCGGACAATTCTGAACTGGAGCTGACAAGCGAGAAAGACCGTTTTTTTACCGTTCTTATGGATGACCAAGGGCGGTTCTCCATCGAGCTTTGGCAGAAGGAGCTGGAGGAAAGCCTGCTTGCACTCTCCAATTTGATTACCAAACAACAGCACCGCGAGAAAAATGTCATCTACGATGTTATCCAATATATTGAAAACCGCTATCAGCAGGAAATTACGCTGCAGGATATCGCCAATCAGTTTTTTTTAAGCAGGGAATATATTTCACGCAAATTCAAACAGGTTACCGGCGAGAACCTGTCCGATTATCTTGTACGAATCCGTATTGAAAAAGCGAAGCTGCTGCTGCTAAACCCGAATTTAAAGATCTCTCAAATTGCCCAAATGGTCGGTTACGCCGACGAGAAATATTTCAGCAAGGTGTTTAAGAAAATGGTGGAGCAATCACCTAATCAGTACCGCAAACAGAATTAGTGACATGCGGCGAGCGAACCGCCTGGCCGCACAGAAACAGAAAAAAAGCCAAGCTCTGTACGGAAGGCATTAGCCTTTCGTACGAAGCCCGGCTTCTTTCTGCAATGAAGACCACCTACCCAATCGGTGTGCCCTTCTTGATCGCCTTCATGTCGTTATTGGAGTTATTGAGCGCTGGCAGCATCTTCAAGCCGCTGACCATTGGTTGATGGCATATCAAACAAGTAGGCACGTGATCAAACGCAAAGTTATCGCGCATCCAACTGTTGCACCCTTCCGACTCGCATGTCCATACTTTCGTGTTTTCTTCCGGAATTTCTTCAAGCGGTTTTTTACGATTGTACATGGTCAGCCCCCTTCGCGCTAAAAAAGGAAAAACTGCCTCGAACTTAAAAAGTAAGGGGCAGTTATCATTTATAAACAGCAGAGTATTTTGAATATTTGCTTCAAACTTGCAATTAATATTATTGTACCATATTTCATCCAATAAAGGCAAATATCAGCCTATGCTTTAGAGCCTTTTTTTCGGAAAATCACAGTAGTAGGCAAACAGCTGCTCCACGGGCTTAAAAAACAAATATCCGTCCTCCCAAGGTTGAAAATGCAGGTCCATTCGGGAATCGCTCCAATTGGCGGGTGTGCCTGTCGTGCTTAATTTTCCAGGAAGTACCGGTTCCTCAATGACAGCAGGGAATTCCTGGTATCCAAACAGCAGGTTTTCATGCAGCGCAATGATTTCGTATTTCGGTCCGTGGAAGGCCCGCTCTTCCTGCAGCTGGTAATGATAATAAATGTAGCTCGCAGCCATCTCCGGCTTTAAGTGCGCCACTCTGCCTACACGCCGTTCTACGGCCTCTTTGCGAAGCCAATGGTCAATGCTCGCCGGCTCGTTAAAATGAAAGACGTCGATCATTGGAATCCACTTCCGTTTGTCCGGCTGACCTGGCCATTGTTCCAGATAGGGTGCCGTGTCCGGCAGCAGCTCCTCCGGATCGATCAATCGGTTTACGCATTCGCAGTAAATGAAGACGTTTCGTTCCCACTTAAAGCAGCCTGCCGTCATAATTTCGCCTTGCTCGATAAGCCGATGTACGGCTGTCTCACGTTTTACTGCTTCTATCGCTTCCGTTTCAAAACCTTCTCTAATATGTCCCCGCGCAATTACTCTAAACATAACGCCCTTCGCTCCACTCGTTTGGTCGTTTATCGTTCAATTGTAGTGCTGCATCTATGTATGGCTTGTCAAAACGGCTGAAACACCATATGAATGAATAGCACAATGGTTTACAACAAATGAATCAATCCCTTCCGGTTTATTCATACCCCAGCTTGTTGTACGACGCCTATGCTGTTCATGAGGCATATAAAGGTATCATAAGGGAGGACAAGTGTTATATTCAATCGCTATTTCACAAAAATATGGCCTGAGCGCCTGATTTTTTGATTGTTGGATATTCTAATTAATGGAGTCGTGAAGCAATGCCTAAAACAGAGGAGGATGGTTAATTTGGAAAGTACAAGTGAATTTGTTGCAAAGGTGAAAGCTACACAGCACAATGCCGAGATCAATAAGAGACGCAGAGGCAATGACAGCCCGGGCAAGATGCTCGCCAATAAACAGCACAGCACGAATAAATAAATCGAACTCAGGTAAACGGCTGAGACGTATATTGGCGGTTAGTGCTCGTATTGCAAAACAGTCCCCTAGCAGCCTCGCTGCCAAGGGGTCTGTTTCTAGACTCCATTAGTCTAACTCTGATTTACTTTACCTATTTAAACGGAATATTGATGAGGGTAGTATTCAATACGCGAATCCGCAACTATCGTCAAGCTGTTCTGCTTTGCGTCATATTCCACCGGTCCGTCCTTGACGTAATACCAGGTTTTAAGCGTGGGCTGATCGTCAAATTCCTGGAAAACAAACACATTTAGGTCATCCTTGCAAGCAAGCAGCTCTTCGATCTTCTCGCTCCATGCCACACTGACCGTAAACCTCCAGCCATCTCCTTGCGGAACGATCGTATACGGAACGTCCTGCTTACTCGAATCGATAAACATCCGCCCGCCCACCGCGTGCTTAACCAGAAACGTTTGTTTCATTTTGAACCCCTCCTTAAAAGTTTGCGGATGCAAACTTACTTCGAAAGCGTATGCTTAAAGTTTGCGGATGCAAACTTACTTCGAAAGCTTACGGCAAATCGATGAGCATAAAAAATGCCGGTTCCTTGGCCGCAAGCGCGAGCTCGCCAGCAGCTTCAATCTGCGCTGTATCGCCTGCCGCCAGCGTTTCACCATGCACCCGAAGCTCGCCCTCGATGATATATAAAAATTGCTTGCGCCCGGGCTCCCCTGCGTAATCGAGCTGCTTCCCCTGCTCCAGCTTGCTTAAATAGATCGTCAAATTTTGACCTATTGAAGCAGTCTGTTTCAGAGCTTGATCGGATACGACAGGGAGCAGCGCGTTATGCAGCCTGGCAGGATCGAATCGGCTAGCTTCATAGGATGGCGCAACGCCTCGTTTCTTCGGCATGAACCACAGCTGCAGCAAGCGCAGCTCCTCTTCCTCCGAGGCGTTAAATTCCGTATGGATGACGCCAGTACCCGCCGACATACGCTGCACCTCGCCAAACGAGGATACGACGGAGTTGCCCAAATTGTCTTCATGCCTGATCAGACCGTTTAATACGATGGATACAATTTCCATGTCGCTATGGGGATGGGCGCCAAAGCCTTTTCCAGGAGCCAAATAATCGTCATTGCATACACGCATAACACTAAAGCCCGTTCGATTCGGATCATAATAGGCACCGAATGAAAAGCTTGGCTGGCTGCGCAGCCAGCCGAGATCTGCCGAATGCCGCTCAGCAGCGGGAAATACGTTGATCATCGTCTCTCCTCCAAACAACGTTATTTACTTACTTATTTATAGCAGGTTTCAACCTGGCAAGCAAGCCGCAATTACAGGTTAGCGCACAACTTGAAAAGGCAGCCGATTTCTTTTAGGAGAAGTCGCCTGCCTCTTGGCCGCGCAGCTATCCGCAAGCCTCAATCCCGGACAGGATTAAGCAGCGGCTCGAAGCCATCGATATGGCATTCCACCATATCTCCATCACGGATCACGACAGCGCCCGGGGTTCCTGTCATAATAATATCGCCCGGCAGCAGGGTCATCACCTGCGAATGAAAGGCAACGGCATACCAAGGCCGGAATTTCATGTTGAACACTATATTCCGGTGCGCGACCTTGCCGTTAAGCGCCGTCTCCACTTGAAGCCCAAGCGGATCGGGAAATTCATCCTTCGTAATCAGCTGAGGCCCAAAGCTGAAGAAGGTGTCAAAGCTTTTGGCTCTCGTTAAGTATCGTTGATTTCTGGCGTGAATGTCCGATGCCGTTACGTCGATCGTCGTCGTATAGCCAGCAATGACATCGTATACCTCGGCCTCTGTTATGTTTTTGCATGTCTTGCCGATAATGATGCCTAGCTCAGCTTCCGCCGTTATTTGCCCGGCACCTTGCGGAATGCGAATCGCATCGCCTGGTCCGATAATAGTCGTATCCGGCTTCATGAAGCTGACAGGCTCGTCATTCGGATCAGCTGCCGCAAGCTCGGCGGCATCCTTCATATAGTTCAGGCCGATACCCCAAATTTTGCGCGGATAACGATAAAGAGGCGCGTATTCCACCTCAGCATGGGGGATAGCCGCCAGCTGCTCCAGCTTTCCCTTACCGCCCTCTTCATACCAATGGGTTACATCCTCCAGCTCGCCAAGACGAATAAGCTCGAACAGCTCCTTGCTCCAGCCCGTCCCCTCCGCTTCATTAATTGTTTCTATAAGAACAAGCCCGTTCACGCACGGAAGCGCGGCAAGCTCCTGCCCATTAACTTTTACAGTCGATAGCTTCACAGATTTCCCCTCCTCTCAATCGCTCAGCAGTTTCATTCGCGCTTCCACGCTGTTAGCCACCCATTCCAGCAGCCTCAAATCTTGGCCCTGGCCGGCAATAAAAGATATCCCGATCGGACAGCCCAGCTCTCCTGTAATCGGCACCGTCACCTGAGGCAGCCCGGCAAGTCCGGCCACGCAGCTCATTTTGAGCGTCTGCACACGGCGCTGCTCGATTTCTGGACCCGTCAAATGAAGCAGCGGCGCTATCGCAGGTACGGTTGGCACAACAAGCACGGCATCATTCCCGAGCAGCTCATTCATTGTATTCCGCGCCTCTTCCCGCACTCTGTACGCCGCGCCGCTTTCTTCCCACTTAAGCGTGCTGGCCCATGCAAACCGCTCGGCAATGCCCGGTCCGAAGGAAGGCTGCTCACGCGTAATCCATTCCTGATGCACACGCCAAATTTCCAGCCCTTGAATGATGCGAAAAGCGTCCATCCACTCCTGCAGACCGTTCGGAGCAACAATAACATCCTCATGACTCTTTGCCAATTCGCGCAGCGCCTGAAAGTAACGCGACGCAGCAGCAGATGAGTGTCCGTCCGTTAATGTCCATAAATCCTGCGCGAACATCATTCTCGGAAAAACGGCTCCGCCGCTCTCTTGCGGACCCAGCAGCACACGTCCCACATCAAGCAGCGTCTGTCCGCCTTTGGCCATCCAGCCCACCGTATCGAAGCTTGGCGCAAGCGGAATAAGTCCGCTCGCATCAACGGCCCCATGCGTTGGCCGAATGCCGTAAATGCCGCAATACGCAGACGGTACGCGAATCGAGCCTCCTGTATCGGTACCAATAGCAAAGTCTGTCAAGCCCGCCGATACCGCAACCGCTGAACCGCTGGATGAGCCTCCGGGAATGCGGCCCGGCGCTTTGGGATTCATCGGCGTCCCATAATGAGCGTTCTCGCCATTAATGCTGTACATCAATTCATCGGTAATGGTCGTTCCCTCCAGCCTCGCGCCATTTCTAAGCAGCCTATCTATGACCGCAGCATGATGAGCTGACGGTCCATGCGTCCGCAGCCAATCCGGGTTGCCCGCTCCCGGCGTGTGGCCGGCAATGTCAAATACATCCTTAACCGCAAACGTCCTGCCGCTCAAGCTTCCTTCTGCCAGAGGCTCTACAGCCAGCCGTTCATTCGCATACGCATTCCAGCTTTGCTTCATCTATATTCCGACCTCCTAGTCACTCGTAATCGGCGTCACCAACCAATTGCCGCCCCATCGCAGCGCGGGTCCGAGCCGCCCTGCAGGAAGCCCTGCTCGTCGCGCATAATGGCATGGGCATGCCCCATAATGCCGTCAAAATCATTCACCTTCCGCACGAGATGGCCCGCTTTTGCCAGTGATTCCAACACTTCAGCGGACACGCGCCCTTCCATTTTCAGCTCCTGCGTAGGCTCTCCCCAAGTCCGGCCCCATACCCACCTAGGCTCGTTAATCGCTTGCTGCGGGTCCATCCCGTAGTCGATCATCCGGGTAAAAACCGCCGTCTGCGTCTGCGGCTGCCCTTCCCCGCCCTGCGTTCCGTAAAGCACCGCAGGCTTTCCGTCCCGACAGGCCATCGCCGGCATTAGCGTATGGAACGTCCTTTTGGCCGGCTTCAGGCAGTTCACATGACTCGGGTCCAGCGAGAAGAACGAGCCGCGGTTTTGTAGCAAAACACCCGTATTGCCTGCCACGACACCTGAGCCGAACTCAAAATACAGGCTTTGAATAAAGGAAACCGAATTTCCCTCCCCGTCCACAACGGCCGCATAGGCGGTGTCGCTGCCGAGCACCTCCGATTTTTCCGTTGAGGCTCGGTCAAGCTCGATCGAAGCAGCCAGCCTTGCTGCATAGCCTTTGTCCAGAAGCTGCTCAAGCGGCACATTCGTAAATGCCGGATCGGATAAATATTTGTTCCTGTCGCGGAAGCTTAGCTTAAGCGCTTCAACGCACAGCTGATAGTAATCATGCGAGCCATGCTCGACTTCCCCCAGCTTAAACTGCTCCAATATTTGCAGCGCCATAATACCGGTAAAGCCCTGCGAGTTAGGAGGCATTTGATGCAGGGTATAGCCCCGATAGGAGCCCTCGACCGGCGTCACCCAATCGCCATGGTGATCGGCAAAATCATCCGGTGTCAGAAAACCATCATGATTGCCCAGGAAATTTGTTATTTCCTTCGCAGTCTCGCCCTTATAAAATTCATCCCGCCCAAACTCCGCTAAGCGGCGCA
Organism: Paenibacillus sp. Soil522; assembly: GCF_001428245.1. GTDB lineage: Bacteria > Bacillota > Bacilli > Paenibacillales > Paenibacillaceae > Pristimantibacillus. Next base: position 165,940 of record NZ_LMRV01000002.1, on the reverse strand, counting down.
GCGTCTTCGCAAGCGCAGGCTGCTTAAAGCGTTTGCCCGTCTTGATCGCCTGCCCGCCTGGCAGGTAGATATCTGCTGTCTCAAGCGTCCTTGCGAGCACTGCTTCATTATGAACGGTATTCTGATATTGATCCTTCGACATCGGAAAACCGTTTTCGGCATATGTAATGGCGGGAGCGAGCACCTGCGCCCAATCCAGGCGGCCGTACTCGCGGTGAACCGCATCCCAGCCGTCTACCATGCCGGGCACGGTCACGATGCTGCCAATGCCCCGATTCGGAATGGCAGCCAAGCCTGTATATGCGCTTATGTTGGCGTTGTAGCCAGACCGGCCGCTGGCATTGTAGCCGCGCACCTTGCCTTCCGACTGCTGATAGCTGAGCCAAAACGAATCGCCTCCTAGACTCGTCATATGTGGGTAGACGACGGCGAGGCATGCGCTGACTGCAACTGCGGCATCAAAAGCATTGCCGCCCTGCTCCAAAATACGGGCTCCTGCCGCAGTAGCTAAATAATGAGGACTTACGACCATTGTTTTTGTTCCGATTACAGACTGATTCACGGCTACCACTCCCAAAAAGTTCTCAGCGAAAATAAAACTCGTAAAGCATTTATTTTTTATGATAGATAATATAACATTGTATATGAGATTAAAATACCACCCTAGCAGATGATAGGCAACTAAAATGTAATCACTTTCGATTTTTTATGTTGAAAACGTATGAAAATGTGTATATATTTATACATATGGTAATTGAAACGTGTTATTACAAGACACCTTGAAACGCCATGAAATGGAACAGGAGCTGGTAAACAAGTGCAACCGAAACCGCTTGATGATACTATTTCTATAACAATTGATGATATCGACCGCAAAATCATAGCTGAACTTAATATGAATGGAAGAATATCTTACACTGATCTGGCGAAGGAAATCGGCTTATCGCGGGTAGCCGTCCAATCCCGAATCAATGCATTAATGGATGGCGGCGTTATCGAACGGTTTACGGCCGTGATCAACCCTGAACGAATCGGCATTCACGTATCCGCTTTTTTTAACGTAGAGGTTGAGCCTAAGCATTTGCATGCCGTAGCAGATCAGCTGTCGACAGAGCCATTTGTCACAAGCCTTTACCACATGACCGGACCGAGCAAATTGCATATGCACGGTCTATTTCGCAACAATCAGGAGATGGAACAATTTCTAAGAGATAAAATTTACACGCTGCCCGGCATCATGAGCGTCGACTGCCAGATCCTTATTAATCGTTACAAGAGCCGTATGGGAATGAGGCTGTAGCTTATGGCGGGTAAAATCATGAATAACCGTTATATGCAGCTGTCATGGGCTATGATGAAGACAGGCATTATCGGCTACGGCGGCGGCCCCTCCGTTATTCCGCTCATCCGATACGAAGCGGTTTCCCATTACAAATGGATAGAAGACGAGGAATTCGGTGAAATTCTTGCGCTTGCCAACGCGTTGCCCGGGCCCATCGCAACGAAGATCGCAGCTTATCTCGGCTATCGGGAAAAAGGAACTTTAGGCGCAATCGTTTCCGTACTTGCTCACATCGTCCCTTCCGGCGCAGCGATGATTTTGCTGTTAACGACTGTCCAGTTTTTGAGCAGCGCCGCATTCATACAGGGGATGATCGGTGCGGTAACACCCGTTATAGCCGTCATGCTTGGTATGATGGCATATGAATTCGGCGAACGGGCCATTAAAGGGCTCGGCAAATACGCCGGCTTCGTTTTTTTCGCTTTAGCGTTCGGCTTGCTCCAGGGCATTCATATACACCCAGCTATCGTCATTCTATTATTTCTTGGCTACGGCGCCTTTCATTTGAGAACGGTCGCCGCCCTTCAGCGCAGAAAACAACAGAAGCAGCTGCGCAGCGCACAGCAGAAGGAGGGCGTGACCCGTGGATTGGATTAATTTAGTAATCGGCTTCTTTATTGCCAACGTGCTCGGCTACGGCGGCGGCCCCGCTTCCATTCCGCTCATGTACCGGGAAATCGTATCGAACCATAAGTGGGCGACACCCGTTGAATTCTCGAACATTCTTGCATTAGGCAACGCGCTCCCAGGACCAATTGCGACAAAAATCGCGGCGTTTATCGGCTATGACGTCGGCGGCTGGGCCGGCATGCTTGCCGCTTTGGCGGCAACGATCGTGCCGTCGGCAGCAGCGCTCATTCTGCTGCTTAAGGTGCTGCAGAAGCATCGTCAATCGCCGGTTGTGAAAGGGATGACCCTGCTCGTGCAGCCCGTCATCGCCATCATGATGCTGCTCCTAACATGGCAAATGGCTCAAAGCTCCGTCGAATCGATCGGCATCATTCAATCGCTCATCATTGCAGCCGTCGCCTTCTGGGCGATGCAGTTCCGCAAGATTCATCCTGCAATCGTAATCGTTATCGCATTCGCGTACGGCGGACTTGTGATTCCTCACTTGAACGTGCTGTAATTTTACAGGCCAGAAACAGGACTGTCCTCCCGCTAGATTTTTACCGGGAGGACACTCCTATTTAGTGGTTGGATACAACGAACCCCGTACCGCCGACAAGCTGCTTCTTACGAAATAGAGAAAATTTCTTTCTCTATCATTCGCGAACTTGTCCATTTAGCAAAAATAGACAAAGTTTATTTCTCTATATCTCCCAAAATCGCACCAAATGACCTTTAACGAGCCGTTTCTGCAGAATTAGATAAAATTTTTTTCTCTATATGCCTGCAGCTAACTCAATCCGCAAGAATAGAGAAAACTTTTTGCTTTATACCCTCCAACCACCAGTCATGAGTCCTTTCATCCGCATAGAACAAACTAATTTCTTGAAACAGCTCATATCATATTTCATGAGACGAGAGTGATGAAAAACAAAAAAACGCCATTGCTCTATAGCGGATGCGCCTGCTCGGCCAATTAGATAACAATTCCATATTGCGACAAACTATTGCACAATACATCTGCCATAATGTTGTAGCCAAGCACATTAGGGTGCAGGGAATCATCCGCCAGCTCAGGCCGCAATGTTTTCCCGTCAGCTCCCACTAAATAGGCATGGTAATCAATATAGACCGCGTTTTCGTATACAGCCATTTTTTTGAGCGCGTTGTTCGAAGCTGCGAGCAATTCGTTGCGGGTACCGGTGCTGTAATTGGGGTAGCCCGTAAGTACTCTAAAGTTAAAGCAAGGAATATTTCTGCCCGTAGGAAGACAAGAATCGACTATCGGCATAATGCCGTTTTCCTTGGACAACTGTACCATCATCGTAAAATCTCTTAAAATGTCATAATAGATTTGCTCGGAGGTTCTTCTCTGGTTCATTTCGACGGCGTCCAGCTTCCATGTGTTGTTTGTCCCCCCTAAAATATGAGCATATTTGGGCTTTAACTGAATGACGTCTGCCGGAAACCGTCGTAACATGGTGTCTGAAATGTCCCCGGAAATCCCGCGATTGATAATAAACACTTGCCTGGTGAACGGAAATAGACTTGCAAATCCCAATTTTGCGTAATCGATTCGCCGATAAAATCAAAATCAACGGCGATGGAATGAGAGAGAATTTGTTCAGCTCTGCATGCGGGCAATATAATCTGCTGTACGAATCGCCAGAGCTACGGTCGTTAAGGTCGGGTTTTCAGCTCCAATGTACGGCAAGGCGCTGTTATCGGCCACGAACAGACCGGAAATGCCCCGAATTTGGCCGTAAGGATCGGCCGCTGAAGTGGCAGGATCATTCCCGATCCGGCAAGTTCCCGAATCATGATTCACATCTCCGAGAGGCGTCAGACAAATCGGCGGCCTGCCGTTACGCGATTCCAGCCGAATGCCCGTCACCTCCGCAACATGCTTTATGTCTTCTGCCAGCTGACTCACAAAGGCTTGCTCTTCCCCGCTCAAGGCAAACTGTACCTCGATTTCCGGTATGCCGTATTCATCCTTCCGGGAAGGATGCAGAGTTATCCTGTTCTCGTACCGCGGACTGACTTTGCCGTAGCCGAAAAACAAGACCGATTCTTCCAACATGAGCGGTCTTACTTCGGTTGTTTGATGCCAATAGAAGCTGTCTGGGCCGGCCATCAGCAGCAGATAGGGCCTTTGCACGGTAGAGGGTACCATAATGCCAAGCGTTCCAAGCGGGAAAGGAAATTGGGGACGGCTGATGCTTCCAGTCGCCTGCACAAAAGCATGATTCATCAAATAATGGCCTACTGCCTGATTGCCAATTCCCGAATGAAGCAGCAGGCGCGGCGTCTCGAAGGTGCTCGCCGACAAAATAACGGTTTTCGCTTTGAGCGTAAAAGCGGTTTTATCCGGAGATATTACTTTCACACCATTCACTTTCCCTTGATCCTTCGTGATTTCCACGGCACGCGCATTCACCGCCAGGTCGAAAGCCTTTAAATTAAGCGCTATGGATAGGAAAGAAATGGAGCTGGTGAATACGTCGGTATGAATCCGTCCATAAGTACTCGGCATCAGATCGGCCGCCAGCGGAATATGGGTCGCATTTGAATAACCTCCCCGCCAGAGCCGGTCCAGCAAAACCTCTGTAAATGTGGCATCCACCGTGAAGGTCCTGGTCACATTCATGAGCTGCTCTGCCATGTTGTAGTAGCTTTCCATCTCATGAATAGGAATGGGCCACTCCTCCAGCAGAGCTAAGTTCATTCGGATCGCAAACGTATACCAAAATAAAGTTCTACCGCCCGCTGCAAAAACCTGTCTCGCTCCCGGAAAATCCGTCTCAGACCCCGGCAGCGGCTGCGATACCGTCATAAAATATCTCGTAAGCCGGTCCGTATTCATCATCGGCAGGTTACGGGCATGCGTAGGCAGCAGCAGGTCTCCACGATCTATTATGCCGATACGTTTATTTTGACTTTTCCAATGCTCGCATAGTCGCCATAGGGCGGCGCCTCCGCCGGCACCTGTTCCGACAATCAGGACATCGTATTCGACGTTTTCCATTTCCGCAAGCGGCGTCAACGGAAGCCAATGATAAAGAGGCTCCTCCTTGTCCGAAGGACAAATGGGGAGGCTGCCGGGACTTGTTTCCGATATGGTTCGGCCGTTTGACGTTTGCAGATAAACCGTATAACCGGCGATAGGTTGATCCGGGCTTTTAATGTGCGGATTGAAGGAAAGAAGATCTGCAATGGGAACATGCTGCTCATCGGCGATGATGCTGAGCGTATCATGTTCGCTGGCGATTCGAATTCTCATTACCAACCCCCTATTCTCGCTTTTCTAGAATATGAAGATGGAATCCCCTATAGACTAATCCGTACGTCATGCCGCAATCAAACCAATTACACATAAAAAAAAAGCATGTCAGAAATGTTTCCTTCTGACCTGCCTTCTGGTATATCCAGCTACACCCGCCCGCGAATCCCATCAATATAAGCCTTCGACTGAGCCATCTGATGCTCCTTCGCTTCCTCCATGATGATATGCACATGCGGCTTATATTGATTAAGAAGCTTCATATACAGCTCATAATTCATCGCGCCCAGCCCGGCCGTTACCGTTGCCAGCTCGCCGCTCTCCAGCAGAAAACGATCCTTCGCATGAGCCGCGATAATACGTTCGCCGAGCAGCTCGAACGCTTGCTCAATGATCTCATTTTGTCTCGCAAAGTTGTCTGCCGTCAGCAGGTTGCCCGGATCGATTACGACGCCGATATTGGAGGATGGGACCTCTGCAAGCATTCGCGCAAGCTCGGGAGCCGTTCCGATCAAATGGCCGTTTGCCGCCTCTAGGCCGACAAATACGCCCCATTTCTCCGCTTCCTCAACGAGCTCTTCAAGCGTCGCTTTCATGACTGACCAATCGCGGTCGGTGTAATCTCCACCTTCATTCCATCCGGTTTCCGCGGCCACCATCGGCGCTCCGAAAAACTTGGCGTAGCGCAGCAGCTCCTTGAAGCGGTTCACATTATTGCGGCGCAGCTCCTCGTTGCGGTCGAACAAATGAACATAACAGCCGAGCACCGAAATCGATACGCCATGCTTATCGAATTGCTCGCCGACCGCATTCGCAAGTCCCGGACTTATGCTGCCGGGCTTGCTGAAATCAACATCGCTAATAGCCTTCCATAAAGCAAGCTGCACATGGCTAAAGCCGCTTTCCGCCACTTTAGGAGCAAGCTCTCTGTATGGCAGGCTTCCGAATAAATGAGCTAGTACACCGACTGACATTTAATCGTCTCCTTCTTATTAGGCGCTGCCTTCCAGTGCGGCCTCCACCTTAGGCGCATATACCTTTTTGGCTAGATAGGATTGCGCAATCATGAACAAACCGCCTGTTACCCAGTACAACGAGATAGCCGCCGGTGCCGACAGAGCGAATACGCCCATTAGAACCGGAGATAAGTAGCCCATGAAAGCAAGCTGCTTCTGCTGGGCAGCATCCGCGTTCGGCTGCGCCGTCTGCGACACCTTGAACTGTACAAAATAGACGAGCGCCGCGACGATCGGAAGCACGATATCCGGCGAGCCGAGTTTAAACCAGAGAAAGGAATGATCCGCCAGCTCAGGCGTCAGCTTGATAGCCGAGTACAAGCCCGTCAAGATCGGCAGCTGAATCAGCATCGGCAGGCAGCCGATGGCAAGCGGATTGACCTGATGCTTCTGGTACAGCTGCATCGTTTCCTGCTGCAGCTTCTGCTTGGAATCCGCATCCGGCTTGTTCTTGTACTTTTCTTGAATCTTCTTAAGCTCCGGCTGAAGCACCGCCATCTTCTGTTTCATTTGATTTTGCGAGCGGTATTGACGCATCATGAGCGGCAGCAAAACAAGCCTGATAATGAGCGTAATGCCAATAATCGCAAAGCCGTAATTGCCGCCAAAGATATCGGCTAAATATTGAAGAACGGCAGAAAGCGGATAAATCACATAGTGGTTGAATACCCCTGGCGTATTGCCGTCAATCGTTCCGCTTGCCGTACTGCAGCCGCTTACCAGAAGCAAGCCTGCCAGCAGCATGCCGGCCATTAACACTCGTCCATATTTTAATGAAGGGAATACATTGCTCTTTTGCATAAAAATCCTCCTCGTTTGTTTGAAAATAGCGCACCAAACGAGGCGGAGCAGTCTGCTATGTCGTCATCGGGCGATTCCTTGCGCTTCACCTTCCTGGCTAGCCAGTGATGCAGCGGGATGGCGCGAATAAGCACCTGCGGCAGCGAAATGTACAAGGTAGTGACAACCCGATTTCGTTCCCAATACTCATAATCCCCCGAATGCAAATGCGAGGCGTAAGCATAAGCCAACGAACAAAGCAGGCTGATTGAAAATAAATATGGTATGACGTCATGCAGCTCAAGCTCAAACAATGTATTCACCTCCCTTCCTCATAAGCATTCTTCCTATACGGATTACGCAGGGTGCAGTTTCACCCCAAAAGCTTCTTCCACCGTAAAAATAGATTTCATTCTATCTTATCTGGATATTATAACAGTTATTCCCGCCTTGATTCGACTGCCGAAATCACAAATCTGTTACAAATCGCCACTAGTTGGTTATTTACAAATGGATAACGAACACCCTATACTTTCTAATGTTGCAAAACGCCAAGACAATCAATTTTGAAGAAAGAGGATACCATGAATCAAAAAAAGCTAAATGTCATTTATTTATCGCTCATCACTATTGCGGTTCTGTTTCTCGCGCTTGGACAAGTCTTTCCGTCTGGCAAAGACAGCTCATATTCCGTAAGTGCGGAAAGCGCAGCAGGCGCTCCGGCTGCCGGACAGAAAAAGAAGCTTGTGATGGGCACTTCGGCCGATTATCCACCCTATGAAAGCGTAGATGCCAAAAACAGCGGCGAAATCGTAGGCATGGACATCGACTTAGCCAAGTATATCACCAGCCAGCTTGGTTATGAACTGGAAATCGCAAACATGGATTTCAATGGTCTCATTGCCGCGCTGCAAACCGGCCGCGTCGATTTCGTTATGTCCGCTATGTCCGCTACGGATGAGCGAAGGCAGAACGTTGATTTTTCCGATAACTATTACACCGCCCGCAATACGATTGTATCCAAGAAGACTGCACCGCTGGAAACGGAATCCTCACTCTCCGGCAAAGTAGTCGGAACTCAGCTGGGCTCCACACAGGATCTCTATGCAGAAACAATTGAAGGCGCCGAGCTCAAAAAGCTGAATAAAATTCCCGACCTCATTCAAGAGCTGAATTCCGGCCGCATCGATGCAGCTATCGTGGAAGATGCTGTGGCGGTGGAGATGACAAACGCTAACCCCGAGCTGGCCATGCATTTCCTTCCTGCCGAATCCGCGGACAATGGCTACGCGATTGCATTTCCTAAGCAATCCCCTATTGTAAATGAATTTAACGGCGTTCTTGCGGAAATGAAAGAAAACGGAGAGCTCGATAAAATCGTGCAGAAATGGTTTGCCTCCGAGAAGGAAAAGTCGAATACGCTGCTGGGCCTAAACATCGACTTTAGCGTTCTCAAGGGCTACATTCCCTATATTCTCAAAGGCGTATACGTAACGCTGCTCTTTACGCTCGTCTCGGCGCTGTTCGGACTGGTGTGGGGTACGGTTTTGTCGCTATTCAAAATATCCGGCGTCAAGCCGCTGGAGTGGTTCGCCACAGCCTATACATCCGTATTCCGCGGCACGCCGCTGCTCGTCCAGCTTACTATTATTTATTACGCAACTCCGCAAATATTCCATTATGATATTCCTGCGCTGATGGCCGCCGGCCTGGCATTCGGTCTTAATTCATCGGCTTATTTGTCCGAAACGATCCGCGGCGGCATCATGGCAGTCGATAAAGGACAGCGCGAGGCTGCAATCGCACTCGGCATCCCTTACCGGACGATGATGATCCGCATCATTTTCCCGCAGGCGCTTCGCAATATTTTGCCGGCGCTCGTGAACGAATGCGTTGCTTTGCTGAAGGAATCGTCGCTCGTATCCGTCATCGGGGTAACCGATTTGATGCGCCGCGCAGACGTTGTGCGCTCGATCGAGTTCCGCTCGTTAGAAGCATTATTGTTTATTGCCGCTATTTATTATGTTCTCGTGCTTATCTTAACCTCGTTTGCCCGTAAGCTTGAAAGGAGGCTGCGCCGCAGTGATTAATGTAACCGACTTAACGAAAGCCTTCGGCAAAAATCAAGTGCTGAAGGGCATTACGACCACAGTTGAACGAGGGGAGGTCGTAGCACTGATCGGACCGTCCGGCTCAGGCAAATCCACCTTCCTTCGCTGCTTAAATATGCTGGAGACGCCAACTTCCGGCACGATTACGATTGACGGTACGCCGATTACCGATCCGAAAACCGATATTGCCCGCGTGCGGCAGCGGATCGGCATGGTATTCCAGCATTTTCACCTGTTCCCGCATATGACGGTCATCGATAATATAACGTTCGCTCCGACCCAGGTTAAAGGAATGACGGCTGCAGCAGCCCGTGCCAAAGCGGAGGAGCTGCTAGCGCGCGTGGGACTCGCAGATAAAGCGGACAGCTATCCCTCGCGCTTGTCCGGCGGGCAGAAGCAGCGGGTAGCTATCGCGCGAAGCCTTGCGATGGAGCCCGACATTATGCTCTTCGACGAGCCAACCTCGGCTCTCGATCCCGAAATGGTAAAGGAAGTGCTGACCGTTATCCGCAGTCTTGCGGACAGCGGCATGACGATGCTGATCGTGACGCATGAGATGAAATTCGCCCGTGAAGCGGCGGATACGATCTATTTCCTCGACGACGGCAAGCTTGTCGAACGGACGAAGCCGGAGCAGTTTTTCACCAAGCCGCAGAGTGAGCGTGCGGCGCGGTTTCTGGAGCAGGTGCTTTAGCCCGGCGTGTTCTCCCTTCATCTAAACAAAGCTCTGCGGCTGGTACAGCCGTAGAGCTTTCTTGTTTGTACATGAGAAAAAGGAAGTACTCGAAGAAGACACTATGCTATAATCTTCAAAATGAGAAGGTGAATTATTGCAGGGCATGAGATGCATCATTTGCAGGTGATTCAGAATAAGTATTTAAGGAAGTTTAAAGCATAAGGAGCGGTAAAACGATGACGATTCGATTGCGCGGGCATCATCTGCTTTGTTTGCTTGGCTACCGGGGTATGGGGTATTCGGCTGATTTTTGCGTAAATATGACCGCCATCTATGAAACGCTGCGCACAAATCCCGAAACCGAGGTTGAGATTATAACCGGTCCAGACGACGTTTGCAGAGCCTATCCGCAGGACAAAAGCAACCATTGCGAGGGAACCGTTTACGGCTTGGATGAGGCGGTACTCAAGAAACTCGGGCTTAAAGTAAACGAGAGGAGCAGCTGGCAGTCTCTTTGCAGCCGAGTTGCCGAAACCATGGTACCCGAAGACATCAGTCATCTATGCCAGACATGTCCTTGGGAAAAGTATGGCGTTTGCGCGGATGGTGTAGGGCTGATTAAAGCGGGCAAGCCGCTGCCTAAGGTAGGCGCTTAAGAGAGAAAGACCATTCTAATAGCTATCATTCCACAAGCGTAAACGGCTGTCGCCGTCCTTTGGCGGATACAGCTCGTTTCGCGGTGAAATAAAAGCTTATTTATAAATGTGAAACTTATAAATTCTTATATTTTAAAAAACAGCTCTGCTTCCCTATCGGGTTACAGTGCTGTCATCTGCCTCTGTCATGACATTTGCTATCACTTTGACTTTTTCTCGACGTCTCGGCAAATTTAACAGCAACAAACCCGACATGCAGATGGCCACTCCCGCTATTAGATAAACGGTAACCGGATCCTTGTATACCAAATGTGACCACAATACCGTGAAAAGTATGGAACAATTGCTGACTAGAACCGCCACAGTAAAGGGAACCGTCTGAAGCGCTTGTGAAAACCAATAAAAGCTTAGTCCGGTGATCAAGCCGAGTGCCACCAGAGCGCCGATAGCCCAGAAGCTCACTTGTTCCAGTTCCGGCCACGACGAACCAATCGGAAGCGGTAAAGCCATCATGATCGTGCACAGCATGAAAATGTTAAAATTCATATTGCCGGCATCCATTTCCTTGATCAGCATCTTTTGGCTAAGCACATGAAACACGACACCAACAGCCGATAAGGCATACAACCCTGTCGTTAAGGCGCCGGCCTGCAGGAGATCGGACAAGGACATCCCGTTCCAGCTGATCAGCAGCACGCCGAGTATGCATGAGAAAGCGGCAATCCATCCTCTAAAATCTATTTTCTCTTTAAGGAATAGTGCCGAAATAAACAACAGCAGAATGGTTGTAATCGGACTGACAAGAATGTTGCCGTAAGAATACCCGGTGGAGATCGCCATATTTTCGAAAAAATAATTGCAGCTCTTCCCAAGCGCGCCTATCCAAATCCAATTTAAGTTGAACCGCAGTTTTATGCCGGGACCCTTCCATCTGATATAAAGACCAAGAAAGACGATGCCAAAACCGAAGCGCGCGAAAGTAATGACCATGCTGTCCGCCATAGCCGATGCACTCTTTACAAGAATACCGACGAAGCTCCATAAAAACGTCGCCAGGAACAGCAGCACATAACCCACTCATCACACCTCTTTTTTTTGCACATACATTAGGATCTTCTAGCCTTTCACCGCACCGGCCGTAATACCTTGGATAATGTACCGCTGCATAAACAGGAAGAACAAGATGATCGGCACAACTGCCATCGTTAAAGCCGCCATCGCCAGATGCCATTCATTCGTGTATTGGCCGAAATAAATGTTTGCCGCCAGCGGGATCGTTCTGGTGCTATTGCTGCTCAGCGTAATTAGCGGAAGCAGGAAGTCGTTCCAGATCCAGAGTGAATGTAAAATGGCGATTGTCGTGGTAATCGGCTTGAGCAGCGGAAGCAGGATCTTGAAAAACACACCGAACGTGCCGCATCCGTCAATGTGAGCCGCTTCCTCTAATTCGCGCGGGATTCCTTTGATGAAGCCATGATACAGGAACAGCGCAAGCGGAACGCCGAAGCCCCAGTACATAATGATAATTCCGTGGAGCGAATTGATGAAGCCCAGATCCTTAGCTACCTTCACAAGCGGCACCATCAGGGTTTGGAACGGAATGATCAACGACGCTAGAATACCCAGAAATATCGCATTGCTTACCTTACCTGGACGGCGGACCAATTGGTAAGCGGCCATCGAGCTGATAAGCAGAGTGCCTACTACGGATATGACAGTGATGATGATAGAGTTCATGAACACGCCGAAGAAATTGAGCTGCTTCCATACCGTGATGAAATTTTTAAGCTGGAACACCTCAGGAAGCGCTACGACGGAGGTAACGACCTCGTTATAGGATTTGAACCCGTTAATAAACGTCATGTACAGCGGAAAAAAGAACATTAGCGCCAGCGCAATCATGAGCAGTTCGAGTCCGAGAGTACTTATGTTGTAGCGACCGTTTTTCACATTTCTACCTCCTTGCGTTTCATTACCGACACCTGCACAAGAGTGATACCCGCCAGCACCAGGAAGAACACGACGGCTTTCGCCGAAGCAAGAGTAAACAAGTTCTTCGTAAATGCGTCTAAGTAAATGTGATACGCGATCGATTCCGTCGATCCGAACGGTCCGCCTCTCGTCAGGGCAAAGTTCAAATCAAAAGCCTTGAACCCGGAGGAAATCGCCAAAAACAAGTTGATCGTCATCGCCGGACGAATGAGCGGCAGCACTACGTTCAGCATGCGCTTCCATCTTCCGGCCCCGTCGATTTCCGCAGCCTCCAGCAAATCCGTCGGAACGCCCTGAAGCGCCGCCAGGTAAATAACCATGAAATATCCGACGGAATGCCATACGGTGACAATGACTAACGACCAGAAAGCATAGCTTGGCAAGCTGAGCCAGTTTTTCATAAACATCGACCATTCGGTGGCTTTGCCGATTTCCGCGAACAGATTCGTGAAAATGAACTGCCATATGAAGCCGATGATAACAGGTCCGATGACGTACGGAAGGAAAAAAGCGGTCCGGAGAAGATTACGGCTTTTCAGTGACATGTTCAGCACCAAAGCAAGTAAAAATCCGAACAGATTTAACAAAATGGTAATGACAAACACAAATTTAAGAGTAAAAGCAAACGACTTGTGGAACCCGGTGTCCTTCAAAATCGTCGCATAGTTGTCTGAGCCGGCCCAGGCGATATCGCTGCTTATTCCGTTCCAATCCTGAAATGAATATAGAATGGCCCGCAGAAACGGCACCAGAATGATCAGCGTGAAAAAGAACAAAGCAGGCGCGACAAATATCACATACGTCCATAGCTTACGAGTTCCTGATTTCATCTTGTAAGTCTCCTTTATCTTCTATAAACCATTCGATGTATGACCCCCTGCTACGGAAACCATACATCGAATAGTCACGTTGAAGTATGGATTACTGTTTTATGCGGGCATTCCACATGTTCTGAACTTCGTTGATAGCCTGACCTTTCGTCATTTGACCGCCGACGTATGCCTGCAGCGGCTTCGCGAACTCTTGGTTCGCACCGGACGGCCATAGCGTGTGTGCCCAAGGAAGCGTTTGATTTTTCTCTACGTAAGCGCTCAGATCGTTCGCCAAAGGTCCGAGCTCCGGCGTCGTCTTCAGATCGGTGAAAGCAGGAATCAGCTTAAAGGAATCGACCAGATACTTTTGACCGTTTTGATGCAGCCAAGTCAGGAATTTTTTCGTTTCGTCCACGTGCTTGGAATTTTTGTTAAGGACATAATAGCCTGGAACGCCGACCGGCATTTTCGTTTCAGCGGCGTTATCGTTCAGCGGAATCGCGAACATGCCCATTTGGATGTCCGGATTGATTTTCATGATGGAATCAATAGTCCATACTCCCTGCTGCATCATGGCCGTTTTGCCGGATGAGAAATCGGATACCTGGTTGTCATAGCTGACACCGACGGATTCCGCTCCTTTGCCGTATTTTACAGTCAAGTCAAGAACATCGAAGAACCCGTTCATATTGGCGATATCTTTGACTTTCAGCTGGCCTTTATTGATATTTTCAATGGAAGCTACCGGGTCTGTTTCAGCGGCGAACGGCAGATTAAACAGATGCTGTCCAAGTATCCACCATTCTTTGTAGCCTTCAGCGTAAGACGATATGCCGGCCGCCTTCAGTTTTTCGTTCAGCTGCTTAAGCTCTGTCAGCGTTGTCGGCACCTTGTCGATGCCCGCTTTGGCAAAGAGTTCTTTGTTGTAGATGAATCCGTAACCTTCGAAGGCAATCGGGAAGCCCAGTTTTTTGCCGTCAACCGTCATACCCGCCACTGCGGAAGGGGATACCTTGCTCATCCAAGGCTCGTTAGACAAGTCGACAAGCTTGTCGGACCAATCCGTAATGTCGGTGAATGCTTTGGTCATGAAGATATCCGGTTCATCTCCGGAAGCAAAGCGGGTTTTGAGAATCGTGTCGTAATCCATTGTCACTTGAGACTCAATGACGACATTCGGATTTTCCTTCATGTAGTCATCGGCCATCGCCTTTACTTTATCTGTGATTTCCGCTTTGAACTGCAGCAGCTTAAGGGTCACTTTTTCCCCTGAGCCTGAACTTGACGTGCTGTTCGGAGAAGCGGCGTTGTTTTTCGGAGCATCCCCTCCGCCTGCGCAGCCCGCTAAGGAAATCAGAAGCAATGCCATGGTGCAGACCGTAGAAATCAACTTTTTCATTCGTTTTATCCCCCTTGAATTAGAATGAAGCTTGTTTACACTCCGATTGTATCTTTTCCGCATACTCAGGGGCAGGGAATATATTCGCCCAAAAAAGGAATCTATGAATCTCGGTGCTGCTTCCGGAACTGAAGAGGGGAGACGCCTTGCTGTTTCTTGAACACTTTACCAAAGTAATTCTCGTCGTCGTAGCCGAGGGAATTGGCGATTTCCGAAACCGGCTTGTCCGTAAATCGGAGCAAAGACCTGGCCTTATCCATCCGAAGCTCGGTTAAAGCAGTCATCACGGTCGTATTGTACAGCTCCTTGAACTTTTTGGCGATATACTGCGGACTGAAATGGAATCGTTCCGACAGAACCGACAGCGACAGATCCTCGTGAAAATGCCGTTCGATATACTCCCGGATCGCCTCCATGCCGCGGTTGCCCATGCCGCCCTGCCCTTGTTCCTCCATGAGGGTCCACCAATGCTGGATGAACGTCCTCTCCCATTCGTTCAAATTGCTAATCCACAGCGGCATCAGAAGATCCGCCGCTACCTTGCTTGAATGCATCAGCCGGCTTGCCCGCTCCAAAAGGAGATTGGCTTCGATCGTGCAGGCCTGCAGATCCTTCAGCCGAAGCGTTCCTCTCTTTCGGAGCCTTTGTACGAAAGAGCGAATAATCTCGGCCGCATAAGCCTTATTGCCGTTATCAAGGGTGGTTTGCAGCAGAAACTGTTGATCCGTCAGCCGCGGGAGCTCCCCCGGGGCGATTTCCGCTCCAGCGGAAACTTCCCCTATATCGGACTTTAACAAGGCGGAGCGGGCTTCGCCAATCGCACCAAGCAAACCAGCAGGGTCAGCTTCCGAATCGCTCATTCCTATAAGCGTGTCCAGCCCCAGAATGTCCCGCCATGCTTTCGTTACCTTCTCCATGCAGCGCCGGTGCTCTGAAGCTGACCGGTAGCTGCCGGCCAAGTCCGTTAGCAGAATCCACTGATAGTCATCGAACCTGCATAAATAATGGGCGCCGTAAGCTCTAAGCGTTTCATGGGCAATATTGTTGATCGCAAAAACAAACAGCTCCCTATCGCCCTTAAAACGCCTGTCCACAAGATCCATGCGGTTGCAAGGCAGTATGAGCGCCACTCTTAGCCGTTCTGAGGAAAGACCCACTTTATACAGCAGTCCCCGTACCCCCTCATGAAAGGCGGATTCCCCTTTTAAATAAGCGGCCAGCTTCTGCTCATCGACCAAGGCGTCGGCCCGCTTGATCCTGAAGCCGGTTTCCCGCTCTTCAAGCAGATTTATTTCCCGGTTTTTCCAAGCCGTTACGGCTTGTTCGAGAACTTGTTCCAGATCTCGTTTGGAAAAAGGTTTGAGCAAATAATCGAGTCCATTCGCCCGTATCGCAGCACGCGTGTACTGATAATCATCATGCCCGCTGACTACTATGACTTGTGTATCAAAGGCTTCCTCCCGCAGTTGGCGCAAAAGCTCCGTACCGTCCATACCCGGCATACACATGTCGCAAAACATAATGGCAGGTTTATGCAGCCGCAGTAAGTCGAGCGCCTGCCGGCCATCCTCCGCCTGCAGCCGCTCGGAAATCCCGAATTTTTCCCACTCAACGGCTAGGTCAATGCCTTCCCGCACATGCTCTTCATCATCCACGATCAATACTTTCAAGGCCGTTCCCCTCCTTCGATGCCAACTTCAACCGGAAAACGTAGCGTAATAACGGTTGCTTCATAAGGAATGCTGCTAATGTCCCATTCGAAATCCGCTCCGTAGGACAAATGCAAACGGTACAGCACATTGAGGAGCCCGATACCGCCCTCATCCGATCCTTGTAATTGACGCTTTTCGTAGCTCATTCTGATTCGTTCCAGCACTTTAGGTTCGATTCCTTTCCCGGTATCCATAACCCGAATCACGAGACCAAGGCCAAGCTCAATGCCGATATGCAGCGTGCCTGTCCCCTTGCCCCTTTCTATGCCGTGAACAATGCTGTTTTCCACCAATGGCTGCAGGATCATCTTCGGAACGTTGATGGACAGCGCCTCGTTCGGGCAGGAAAGCGTGTAGGAGAGCTTGTTTCTAAACCTGCCCGTTTGTAGGGACAAATAGTGCTCGATATGCTCGATTTCCTTTTGCAGAAGCACGGTTTCCGACTTCAAATCCATGCTGTATCTCATAATTGCGCCGAGCTCGGCGATCTTATCGCTGATTTCGCCGGCACGGTGGCGAAGGGCCATCGTTCCGATCGATTGCAATGCATTATATAGAAAATGCGGGTTAATTTGCGCCTGCAGCATTTTGAGCCTTGCAGTCGTAAGCTCCAATCTGCTCCGGTATTCGTTGTTGATCAAGTCGTCCAGCCTGCCGACCATCGTTTGGAATCGCTGCTCCAGCACGCCGATCTCATCCGTACGCCCAGATGTCTCCCTGACGCGGAAATTTCCCGATTCCAGCTGCACAATGTTGCGCAGCAGCCGCTTGATTGGAACGATCGTGCGATAAGACAAGATGGAAGCGAATACGATTATAAAAAAGAGTGAGCTGAGCTGAAGAACCAGCGTGAAGTTCAAGGTTTTCTCGGCCGCCTTATTGATGACTTCGGCAGGCACGAATTTGACCAGAGACAGCGGCAAATCCTGATACCGGTCCTGAACGTACACGAACACTCCTTTTCGCCCGTCCAGCTTTCCATTTACATAACCGCGTTCCCCCCAATGCTCCGGCTGAGACTGCGGTCCGTCAAATTCCACGCCCGGTTCCCGTCCGGATGCATAAAGCAGCGCGAACTGCTTTTGAATATAAAGAAATACCTCTTCTCCCCTTTGGGCATCGGACAACGGACGAATGATGCCGGAAATTTCCGTATGTCCTGCATAAATGGAAACGAGCCCGAGCACGTCAGGCCTCGGATAATCGACGAGCGGCTTATGGAAAGCCAATACCCGCTCCTCGCCGAGCATCAGCACCTCATATCCCCGGGTTACATCCCAATTCTCCCCTTCCGTCTTCGGAATTTCCGAAGGCGACAGCTGAAGGGATGGCTCGAGCAGCGTAGAATGCGAGTTCATGTACGTCCGTCCGCTTGCCGCGCTGACGTAACGTACCGCTTTTAATTCGGAATAGCTGTTGAATAAGTCTGAAATTTTAGCGGTAATATAGAGCATTTGGAAGGGGGCCGTTTCCCTGGACCGCAAGTGGCTCATCAGCGTTTGATCATTATAGAACGCAACCGACAATTGGGTAAGGTTAAGCAAGTAACGCTTCACATTGTCCATGCCGATATCCAGCGTATTCTGGTTGAGAGCGATAACCTGCTCTTCTACCGAATCCGATGTGGTTTTATACGAGATCAGATTGGATAGTGTAAATGGCACCACCACAGCAATAAGCATGCCGACAAGCAATTTGAAAAATAAGCTTTTTTTATATGCCATACGGATTCCGTTCCTTAGTAAGTGATGTTTTAATTATATTACAAATGAAATATGAACGCCTTGCCGCATATTGCGTTTACTTCATGTTTAAACGTTCCATTCCATTCATATAAGGTTGAAGCGCCGCCGGTATCCGGATCGAGCCATCCTCTTCCTGGTGATTCTCGAGGAGCGGAATGAGTATGCGCGGGCTTGCCACTGCCGTGTTGTTGAGCGTGTGACAGAACCTTAACTCGCCGTCCTCGGCCCGGTAACGTATATTCGAGCGGCGCGCTTGAAAATCATGCAGGTTCGACGACGAATGCGTCTCCCCATAAGCCTCGCGGCTCGGCATCCATGTCTCGATATCGTATTGCTTATACGTTTTTTGCGACATGTCGCCGGTGCAAACCGCCATGACCCGGTAAGGCAGCTCCAGGCATTGGAGCAGCTCCTCGGCATTCGCCGTTATTTCCTGCAGCAGCGCCTCCGACAGCTCGGGATCAGCTTTGCACAGGATGACCTGCTCGACCTTGGCGAACTGGTGAACGCGGTACAGCCCATGAACGTCTCTGCCTGCCGAGCCG
Organism: Paenibacillus sp. Soil522; assembly: GCF_001428245.1. GTDB lineage: Bacteria > Bacillota > Bacilli > Paenibacillales > Paenibacillaceae > Pristimantibacillus. The sequence goes on along the minus strand of NZ_LMRV01000002.1, from coordinate 147,262 downwards.
ACCTCGCTGCGGAAGCAGACCGATGCGGCGGCCAGCCTGATCGGAGCATCGGCATCTACAATTTCATTGGCGTAGCAGGTAATCAGCGGCACCTCCGAGGTGCCGACCAGCCATTTATCGTCGCCTGCAATACGATAGGTTTGATCCTCGCCAAGCGGGAAAAAGCCGGTATTGCTCATTGCATCGGTACGAACCATTAAAGGGACTTCAAGCAGCGTAAAGCCTTTTCGCAAAAGCAAATCAATAGCCAGCTGCTGAACGGCGCGGTGGAGCAGCACGCCCGCTCCCTTCAGGTAGTAGTTGCGGCTGCCCGCCGCCTTAACGCCCCGCTTCACATCAATCATATCGTGGAGCTCGCCCAGAGCCATATGATCCTTCTGCGCGAATGTGAAGTCCGGCGCAACGCCGATCCGTTTCAGCTCCACATTGTCTGCATCCGAACGGCCGTCCGGCGTGTCCGGCGACACGATATTGGGTACCAGAGCCAGCAGCTCTGCTGTATGCCGCTCGGCCTTCGCAAGCTCCGTTTCCGCAGCGGCCAGCTGTTTGTTCGTTTCCTTTACCTTTTGCTTGGTTTGTTCCGCTTCATCGCGGGCACCGCGCATAACAAGCGTGCCGATGTGCTGCGACAGCTTGTTGCGATTCTCCCTTAAAGCCTCGGTCTCCTGCAAAAGCCGGCGTTTCTTCTCATCCCGCGACAGCAGGTCGGCAATGGAAACCGAAATTCCCTTCTGATTCGCCACCGTCTGAACCTGCTCGTGATTTTGCCTAATCCATCTCATGTCTAACATGCCACCGCGCTCCTTTTCATTATGAAAATACAAAAAACGCTCCTCATCCCTTATGGGACGAGGAGCGCTTTTACTCGCGGTGCCACCCAAATTGACCAAACAGACAGGCTGTTCAATCCTCTTTGCTCCGCGGTAACGGGCGGGTCCGGTAAACTTAGGGGGAAGGAGCTTCCCTCCCCTTGACGAGAACGCCTCCGAGTTGGATTCTCTTCACTGGCGTGATCTGATCATTAATTTTTTAGTAATATAACATATTGATAATAAGGAAAACAAGTGCATTTGTATATTCATTCCCAGGTGAAAAGGTTTTGGTCCGTCAGCTCACGAATAGTACTGTTACGAAAAAGGACAGATCGGAGGAACGGAAACCGTGACGGATGATCTTCATGTACAGGAGCTGACTACACTCAAGGCAATAGCCGAAACTTTAAACCAATCCAACGATCTTTCGTACATGCTGGATACGGTGCTGGGCAGGCTTCTTGAAGTAACCGGATTATCCTTCGGTTGGATTTTTCTAGTCGAATCCAATCATGAGTACGAATGCGTTGCGGACCGCAATTTGCCGCCCGCCTTGCTGTACGGTGAGAAGAAGCTTATGCAGTGCGGTTCGTGCTGGTGCTTGGACCGTTATCAGGATGGACGGCTAAAAAACGCGGTCAATATATTAAGCTGCAAAAGACTCGTAAATGCCCGGGCTGCAAATACGGGGGACACCTGCGGCTTCACTCACCATGCCACAGTTCCCCTTCGCATCGGCGATCGGAAATTCGGCGTATTGAACGTCGGGGCTCCCGGGAAAGAGCATTTTACGGGCGAGGAGCTCGCGCTGCTGCAAGCGGTCGCGTTCCAGATTGGCGTCGCCGTCGAAAGAATGAGGCTTCATGAGACCGAGCAGCGAAGAGCCGAGCTCTTTTCCCGGCTTGGCGGATTCAGCCGTTCTTTAACGATCGCCCTGAGCGGAGAGGATGCCCGCGGACAATTGAATATGCGTGCTATGCAGCTTATAGGAGCTCACTTCGATTGGCCGTTTGCCGCATTGCTGGAGCGTTCAGGGGAATATTCTTTTGTACGCAGCCTGCATTACGGTGATACACTACTAACGCCTAATACGCGCATTTCAATTGCTGAGGCGCCCTGGCTCGATCAAACGATTCGCGCCCACGGCCATCAACGAATAGAGTCCGCTCACGCCTCCGTGCTTAGCGGAAGCACGGAGCAGCATGCTCGGCTATTGACTCTTCAATCCGTCATTGCCGCTCCCGTCACGTTCGGCGGAACCGCCGCATGCGGTATAGTAGTCATTGGCCATCACAAGAGCAGCGGGCTTAATCATGCGGACGGTGCGGTACTTGAGGCAGTTGCGGAGCATATCGCAATCGCTATGGAGAACGCCCGGTTAGAGGAGGTCCGTCTCGATTTGGCCCGGCTTGAAGAACGGAACCGGTTGGCACGCGACTTGCACGACTCCGTATCCCAAATGCTATTTTCCATCAGCATGACAGCCAAGGGCGTTGAGTCCTTACTTGAGGGCCAAAACCTGGATACTGCCAAAAACGCCGTAAAGGACATGCAAGCCTTGTCCCGGGACGCCTTAAAGGAAATGCGGGCGCTTATTGTCCAGCTTCGGCCCGCGGGCGTAGAAAGAGGGATCGTTACCGCTCTGGCCGAGTACGGCACCCGGCTTGGCTTACAGGTTAACGGACAAATGACCTGCACGGTGACGTTAACGCATACGGCTGAAGAGGCGCTCTGGCGCATTGGGCAAGAGGCGCTAAATAACGTCTCCAAGCATGCCGGCACATCGAAGGTCGACGTGACGCTCGGCGTGCAGTCAGACGATATTTTGCTAACCATTACTGACTTTGGACGCGGCATGAAGCGAAGAGGCGCAGCCGCGGGTCAAGAATCATTCGGCTTGTCCAATATGCGGGAGCGCGCCGAAATGCTTGGCGGCCGCTTTCGGCTGCACAGCAAAACTGGAAAAGGCACCTCGATAGAGGTTATGCTTCCTCTTTCAGTTGAACGAAGAGGGAGGCCGGAGAAATGACGATTAAATTGCTTTTGGCCGATGACCACAGGGTGGTGCGGAGAGGCTTGCAGGTTTTTTTATCGACGCAAACGGAGATCAGGCTTATTGGCGAAGCGGCTACAGGGCAAGAAACGTTAGCCCAAGTTGAGGCGCTGCAGCCTGATGTCGTTTTAATGGATATCAACATGCCCGGAATGAGCGGCATTGAAGCGACTGCACGAATCAAGCAATTGCATCCTCATGTAAAAGTGATCATTCTTACTTCCTTTTCCGATCAGGATCATGTGCTTCCGGCCATCCGCGCCGGCGCCAAGGGCTACTTGCTCAAGGATATCGAGCCGGAAGAGCTCGTACGCGCCATCCATAACGTCTATAAGGGCAAAGTCGAGCTTCATCCCGACGTCGCCGGCCAGCTGATGAGCCAGTATGCCGAGTCAGACCAAGCTTCGCCGGTAATAGCCGATGACGGCATTTCCGGGTTAACGGCTCGGGAGCAGGATGTGTTAAGGCTCATTGCATCGGGCAAGAGCAACCGGTCCATTGCGGAAGAGCTGTTCATTTCGGAAAAAACAGTGAAAAGCCATGTCAGCCGCATTTTAAGCAAGCTCGGTTTGACCGATCGTACACAGGCTGCCATATATGCGGTGAAGCATGGACTCGATCAAGCGTAACGGCTGGGGCTGCCCGCTGGCAGAGGGGCTTATCAGACTAAAGTCGTAGAGCATTCATCCAATGGTTGAATGCTCTATTTGTTTAAAATCATTCCAATTACGGACGTCATATCCAAGCCGGAATGATACGATATAACCAATCCAAAACGTAAAACGAAAGGACGAATACTATGAAAATCATAATCCTATCCGGAAGCAACCGAAAGTCTGCAACCAGCACGCGTCTAGCAGCTATTGTGGGGCAGCTGATTTCGCAAAAAGGGCACACCATACAGCTGTTTGATCTATTCCAAACGCCGCTCCCCTTCTACTCTCCCGATGGAGTTGATCAGGATCACGCGTCAGTCCAGCAATTGCGGCAAGCAATGCTGCAAGCCGACGGGATCGTGCTTGCATCGCCCGAGTACCACGGCAGCATTTCGGGCGTGCTCAAAAATGCGCTGGACTACCTGGGACAGGAGCATTTTCGCGGTAAAGCCGTGCTGTCCATGAGCTCCTCGGGAGGCGCCGTCGGCACAAGCTCGCTGCTGCAGCTTCAGGCCATTGTGCGCAATCTGCACGGGATCAACTCGCCGGAATGGATCTCTATCGGAGGAGCCCAGCGCAGCCTGCTGGTTGAAGGATATGCCGGCTATGAGGGCGGCGGACAGGATATTAATGACCGCATTCATCGCGCAGCCTTATCGTTTATAGAGCTCGCTGCGTTGGTTAGAGGGAATTAGTATGCCAAGTTTAGCCGCGTTCCGCTCTTCAATAAGCTCGTCACACCCGGTGTTACCGAGTATTCCCGATTACTATGGATAAAGAAAGGACGCCAGCATCGACTGGCGTCCTCTTTTTGTGCGGCAAGCATGGGCGCACAAGAAAAAACGCTTGCGGCTACGTGCCTGCAAGCGCTTTGCGAACGGATAAAATATATCTGGATTGATCAAGCGGGTTAACGCCTCTGCGCACCCGTTCCGCCTTCACATCCGGCGGACATTCGCGATAGCCAGCGAAGAAGGTCGATAAGACCCCTCTCCCCTTCGTGAGTGAACCAAACCGCGCCGGAAAAGCGAGGGACGTCGCTACCGGAAGCATCCCTTCGATTTCCATTCGTTCCTGCCTGACGACCGGCGAATCGAACTCTCCACGCATCAGAATGAGCTCATTCATGAGCTTGCCGCCTGTCTCCTCCGGAACAGAGAGACGGAATGACAGCATCGGTTCCAGCAATTTAACCCCTATGCGGGATAAGCCATCCATAATCCCCATCGGCGCAGCCACCGCAAAATCTAGCGGATGTGTATGCCAAACATGATGCTCTCCTTCGACAAGCGTCACCTTCAGATCCGTTACTTCCCAGCCAAAAAGACCTTGCTGCAGCGCCTCAGGCACACTTCTAGCAACCTCGTTCTGATAGCGTTCCAGCAGCCGCTCCGGGCGGACGATGGAACGAAAGGTTATCCCGCTTCCGCGTTCGCCGGGCTCGATATGAAACCGTAGAATCGCCCAGCAAGGCTTCGGCATCGTATACGCGATGAAGCCCTCGCCCGTTTGTGCAGGTGTCTCTTTATAAATAACCGACGGCTCGCCAAATTCAGCCTTCAAGCCATAGCGATTGTGCAATACATGCGTCAGCACCTCGATCTGAATCGGACCCATCACCTTAAGATGCAGCTCGCGCTGCTCCTGCAGCCACTGCAAATCGAGCAGCGGATCCTCATCCGCCAGCTCATGCAGCGCCGCGACGACGGCCGGATACTCGGCCTCATTGTTCCAGCGCACCTGGACCGTCAGGAGCGGTACGGCCAGCCGCGTCTCTCCGGGAACATATTTGGCGCAGCCGATAATATCGCCAATACGCGCCTGATTCCAGCCGCAAACGGCGGCAATATCGCCAGCCGCCAGCAGACCGACATCCTCGGCCTTCTGCCCGTCGATTTTACGGATTTGCGTAACCTTCTCCTCGATCTGCTGCGACTCATTTCGAACGGAATCACGGTTGCGGATAACGCCGCTGTATAGCCGCACATAGGCGATCCGCCCCATCGCCGGATCACGCTCAATGCGGAAGACGACGCCCGACACCGGTCCATCCGTGACGGTGGACGGCGGAGGCAGCAGCGTAACCATCGCTTGCATGAGCGGCTCGATGCCGATTCCTCTGTTCGACGCGCCGAATAAGACCGGAAACAGCTCTCCCTCCCGCGTTAGCGAAAGCAGCATTTGCTTCAGCTCCTCCTTCGGCAGCGCGCCGCAGTCTAAATAGTGAAGCAGCAGCAGCGACTCCCGCTCAGCCACCGTTTCCTCCAGCAGCTGCAAGTAGGCTTTCGTCTCCTCCGAATCGCCTGCCTCCTCGCCCAGTAAGCTCACCGCGCCGCCAAAGCTGTCCTCCACACCGAACGGCGCCTGCACCGGTGCTGCCTGCGGCGAAAGCAAACGCCGAATTTGCTGCAGCGTTCCGAGTGGATCGGCCCCAATTCTATCCATCTTGTTCACGTAAATGAGCGTTGGAATGCTTCGTTCCCGTAAGGCATGCCAAATGACCTCCGTCTGCGCCTGGACGCCCTCGACCGCCGAAATAATGAGCACCGCTCCATCCATCACGCGCAGCGACCGCTCGACCTCCGAAAGAAAATCGACATGTCCCGGAGTATCTACAAGGTTAATCGTCGCGCCCTGCCATGAAAAACGCGTCGCCGCCGCACGTACCGAAATTCCTCTGGAGCGTTCAACTTCAAGAAAATCCGTCTGCGCCGTACCTGCATCAACGCTGCCAAGCGACCGGATACGCCCGCTATGGTATAAAATTTGCTCAGTCGTTGTCGTCTTCCCCGCGTCAACATGAGCGAAAATTCCGATATTCCGTATATGTTTTGAATCGTTAAGCTCCATCCCGCATGTCTCCCTTACCCGCTGTTCCTTTCCTTATCGTAACTCTGAAAGCGTTTAACGGCAACAAAAAACGGCCCACCGGGACAATTGCCCGATAAGCCGCTTTATATAAACGCTAATCATACATATTAGCCTTGATGGATCGCTTCAATTTCGATCGAGATTTTCACTTCGTCGCTGATTAGAACGCCGCCTGTTTCGAGCACAGCATTATAAGTTAAGCCGTAGTCACTGCGTTTCAGACTGCCGGCAGCGCTGAAGCCTACCTTCTCATTGCCCCAAGGGTCTTTGCCGGCGCCTTCGAAGCTCACGGTAAATTTCTCGGAACGCGTTACGCCGTGCAGGTTCACGTCACCAACGACAGAATACTCGCCGTCATCCGTTTTCGTAATGGCTGTCGAAGTGAATACGAGGGATGGGAATTTCTCTATATCGAAGAAATCGGCGGTGCGCAGATGCGCATCGCGGTCCTTGTTTCGTGTGTCAACGCTGTTTAGGTCAACCGTCAGCTGAATGTCAGCCGATGTCAGGTCAAACGCGTCAGCCACGATATTGGCTTCAAATGCATGGAAAGTGCCTTTTACCTTAGCGATCATCATATGCTTAACTGAAAAATCAATGCTGCTGTGCGTGGGATCAACCGTCCATTGTGATTTGGCCATATGAAATTCCCTCCTAATAGTGCTTGATTCATCATTTACTTACTTTTTACAATGTACTAACTTAACTTATGTACAATTACAGTTTATTGTGCATTCCTATTTTTGTCAATTGTATTTTTAAGTTTTTATGCGTAAAAATGCCGGCTTTTTATTTTAAAAAGGGATGCCCTGGAAGTTTAATTAACTACTTCTTGGACACCCCTAATGCTTTAATGAATGTATTCACTTCATGCTGCAATTATGCGTCATACCCATGATGCCGGTGCCTGTTCTCCCCGCATTACGTATGCAGAACAGCTGCCTTCTCCTTATGCTCACGCTTGACCAGCGCATGCTTCTCCCAAGCTCTGCTTCTCCAGCGGAAAAACATAATAAATGCGCGCAGCCATTCATCCGCCGCAATAGCCAGCCAAATGCCGGCCAAGCCTAAATTCAGCTGGAATACAAAAAAGTAACCGAGCGGCAAGCTCATCGCCACCATCGAGCCCATGCCGATCCAGAGCGGAAATTTGGCATCCCCTGACGCCCGTAGCGAGTTGACGAGCACGATGTTAATCGTACGACCCGTCTCCAGCACGATACTAAGCAGCAGGACGTTTACCCCTAGCCGGATGATTTCCTCGTCATCCGTAAACATGCCCATAAGCGGCTCCCGGAAAGCGATAACGAGTAAGACCGCGAACAAGGTTACGCCGCTTGCCCAGCGCACGCTTTTCCAAACCCGGTAATAGGCTGACGTTTGATCTCCCGCACCGACCAGCCTGCCGACGATAATCGACGTCCCCATGCCGATCGCGAACGCAAATAAGTAAGTGAACATCGAGATGTTGTTCGCATAATTTTTGGCGGCCAAGGAAGCTGCGCCAAGATAAGTCGCATAATACAAAAACACGATTTGGCATGATTGGTACATGACCTGCTCAAGCGCAGACGGGATGCCGATTTTTAAAATTTTGGAAATGTATTCCTTGGACATCGAGAAATAGTAGCGAAGCTCTACATTCACCGACATAATCCGGTACAGCAGCCAGAAGAAAACAACGAGCGCAAGCGCCCGGCTGATGACCGATGAAATTGCCGCGCCTTGGACGCCCATCTCCGGAAAGCCGAATTTCCCGAAAATAAACAGGTAATTACCTATAATATGAACGACATTCATCCCAAGCGATACGTACATCGCCTCCTTCGTGAAGCCGTGCACGCGAATAATGGCGGCAATCGAATTAATAATCGCCTGCAAAAAGATCATCCCGCCTACGATCGATAGATAGCTTTTGGCATAAGCCAGTATCTCGCCCTGCAAATTCAACGTCTGCAGCAATTGGCCGCCGAACAGCACGAACGTCATGCTTATAATCAGCCCGACGAGCAGATTGAGCGTTACCGCCAGCGCTGATATTTTCGCAGCTTCAATAAACTTCCGGGAGCCGATATACTGCGCGACTACAATCGATGCCCCGTTGCCGATTACCTCTAATAGCAAAATGGCAATATGCAAATATTGATTGGATGCCCCGACGCCTGATACCGCATTATCCGAAATCGCGCTCAACATCAGCGTATCTGCAATTCCCATGAGCATAAACAAAAAAATCTCCAAAAATATAGGCCAAGTCAGAAAAAATATATTCAAACCTTTCTGCTCCTGCTGCCCTTGACCATTACCGGCCTCTGCCGTTGTCATCATGTCACCTTCTTCTAAATATGAAAATTAAAGCACAAGGTATCCTAGCACATAAAGGTGTCTATTGCACGTTAGAATAGCTCTTTTACACCAATAAAATTATGGTATCCCGCATGCGGAACTGGACTTTAGTCTAGTTCCCTTTTTTACCTGCAGCAGGAGGACAGCTATTTTCTTTGTGTGCTATGCTGAATCCAGCTAATATGACAAGGATTGGGGTGCTCCAAAACAATGAATGTAAGAACAATTAGCGGACTGGTCCTCCTGCTGCTCGGCGTTTTTTTATTTCTAAACCAAGGCGAGGCATTTGGTCCCGGCAAAATATTCACCTACTTCTGGCCATCGTTATTCGTGATCCCGCTTGGCCTGTTTTTCCACTGGCTGTACTTCGCTATGATCGGCAGAAAAGGGATTGGCCTCTTAATTCCCGGAGGCATCTTGTTCACCGCAGGCGTCATTTGTCAGATCGCCATGCTCTTCAACAACTGGGCTTACATGTGGCCGGGTTTTATTCTCGCCGTTGCCATTGGCCTGTTCGAATTTTATTGGTTTGGCAACCGTAACAAATGGCTGCTTATTCCGATTAACATTTTGACCGCGCTCTCGCTTCTCTTCTTCGTTGCCTTCTCGATTGGCTCCATCTACAGCAAGTTTGTGCTTAGCCAGCCAATATTCGCCATCGTATTCATTATAGCCGGCGCCATGATTCTTCTAATGAAGAAGAAAGACATGTAACAGCTCCCTCCTTCTGTATGGTATAATCACAAGCATCGCAACAGCAGCTTACGAAGATGGTTTACTTCGCAAAATTAAGCCCATACTTACGAAGATGGTTTGCATCGCAAACCTAAGTCCACGCTTACGAAGATGGTTTGCTTCGCAAACCTAAGTCCACGCTTACGAAGATGGTTTGCTTCGCAAACCTTTAGGAGGAAAAAAATAACCGATGCTATCCTTTGAACAAAAGCTGGCTATAATTGAAAGCTTTCCTGAATTGCAGCGAAAGGATGTTTCTCTGGGCCGCACAAACTTCCATTACGAAGAGAGTGCGCATGAGAAAAAAACGGTCGTGCACCATCTGCATCCGAACGGAAACGGCTATGTATTCGCCGGTTTGGTGCCCGGCATCGCTACCGATAATAAGGGCCTAGTCAATATTCGGGACTACAGCGAGGAAGAGCTTCGCTCGCTTATCGAGAAATCGATCAGCTCCCTTGCGACCACGCCGCCGGAGAAACCGGAAACGGGGAAAAAGAAAAAACGCAAGCCTCCGCAGGAGGAGCGCTGGATCGGGCCTAACAATGACGTACTTACGCTGTTGTTCGAAGAGGATCTCTGGTATTTATACGCCGGCCTGAATCTGGAATCCGCCTTCGAAACCTATGAGGAAGCGGAGCAGTACTTGGAAGAAGAGCAGTTCTCGCGAGCATAACAGCATAAAAAGACGCGTTTCCGCTTAGCTGTGAGCGGATATACGCGTACTGGTGGAGAAGCATATTCCTGTTTCTCCCTTTTTTTGTTTAGACGGTGATCGGAAAGATTAAAATTATGAAATGAAGATAAACTTTCCTACAGGATTTTTGTCATCCCGTGTCTAATTGTAGTATGTGCACCTTAGACTCTGGAGGGATATCTGTTGTCCATTAAAGCTAAACTGTCTTTTTCGATTTCAATTATTGTAGCCATTATCTTGGTGCTGAGCTTAACCATTTATTATATTTCGTCTAAAGCTGAGGTACAGGCTAATCTCGAGCAGCAGGTTAACAATATAGCAAAGCAAATCAGCCTGACGATTGAAGCATCGGAGAGTGCAAGACAATCTATGGAGGATACAATGGGCGAGAAGCTGCGAATCGCTGCCATTGCAGCGCAGCAGCAGCTTGATCCAGATATCGATAAAGTCAAAAACGAGCAGCTGGTTGAGCTAAGCCACAAGCTTGGCGTCGATCATATTACGCTGTGGAAAAGGTTCGGCGATGACGTCATCGCTCTAAAGTCATCCGATCCGAACGAAATTAATATGAGCTCCAAAACATGGGATTATTGGCACCGGGCGTTCCTTCAGCTTTTTGAACATCACCATGTCATCATTCCCCAAGGGCAAAAGCTTGAAAATTTTTGGTCGGGGCCGTTTAATTTCTCCACCTCTGACCCGAATCAAATTAAGAAGTGGGGCGACTATTACGACGGCACGACCAACTATATGATCAATCCCTACGTTGACGCTCAGGTGCTGCTTGATTTCGACTATTCGATCGGGACGAATGCCATTGTCAATAAAATCATTGCAGATCAGCAGGATATATTAGAAATTACCGGCTTTGATCCGCAATTTTTCGGAAAACGTCCGATTATTAAGATGAAAAAAGGGATTCCGGTGTACAACTTGGATGTTCGCGATATACCTTTTGGACATTACACCTATATTGATCAAGACAATGATTCCATTCATATCCAAAATGTACTGAAAAGCGGCCAGTCGGTAACCGCAAAAAGCACCCTAAAGGGCAAGCGGGTAATGAAAACGTTTATTCCAATTACGATCGACAAAACGTATGTCATCTGTATCAGCTTTGATCATAATTCTATTTTGAGCCCGCTCAAACGGCAGCTTCTTATGCAATCTCTCATCTCACTCGGGCTTGTTCTCGTAACGATGATTGCGAGCTATTTCATTGCAGGCTTTATGATTCGCGGCTTGAATCAAATTTTACACAAAGTAAATGCGATCGCAGACGGCAATTTCGGTGAAGTCATAACGATACGCAGCAAGGACGAGCTCGGATTGCTGGCTTCGCGCATCGATACGATGGGCAGCAATTTGTACAGCTATACAACGCAGCTGAAGGATGCGGCCGAAGAGCTGCGAAGCACGAAGCAGTATTTAGAATCGTTCGTGAACCACACGTCCGATGCGATTCATGTCGCAGATTTAACGGGAAATGTCATTCAGGTTAACAGAGCCTTCGAGAAGATGTACGGATGGAGCGAGCAAGAGGCTTTAGGCCAACCGTTAGACAATGTGCCTGAAGAATATTTAAGCATCCATCATCAGCTTGAGGCTACTGTGCTGGAGGGTGGCTCTGTAACCGATTATGAGACCGTCCGGTTTACGAAGTCAGGCGAGCTCATCGATTTAAGCATTACGATCTCCTCTATCCGTGATGAGCTTGGCGAAATTGTTGCCATTGCTTCTATCTCCCGCAACATTACGTCGCGGAAGCAATCGGAGGAAATGATCCGCCGGTCAGAGAAGCTGTCGGTAGTCGGCCAAATTGCGGCAGGCGTCGCCCATGAGGTCCGTAATCCGCTGACTACGCTGCGGGGCTTCGTGCAGCTGCAGCAGCAGACCGGCTCGTTGTCTCCCGCTCATCTTGAGGTTATGCTCGGAGAACTCGATCAGATCAATATGATCGTGAGCGAATTTCTCGTGTTTGCCAAGCCGCAGGCCAACCGTTTTCAGCCTATAACTATAATCAATCTCTTCGGCAATATTTTGATGCTGCTTGATTCAGAAGCGAAAATGAGCAACGTTCAGCTTACCTTGCTCGCTGACGACGAGCTTCCTGAGGTTATCGGCGAAGCCAACCAGTTAAAACAGGTTTTCGTGAACATTATGAAAAACGGTATAGAAGCGATGCCTGGCGGAGGAGTGCTCACCATTAAGCTTGAGCGCAATGCCGATAATGCTCTCATTTTGCAGTTTATCGATCAAGGCTGTGGTATTGCCGAGGAAGATCTGCTCCGGCTGGGAGAGCCCTTCTTTACGAAAAAAGCGAACGGTAACGGACTGGGACTTATGATCAGCCAGCAAATTATTACCGCCCACAAAGGATCCATTGTATTCCATAGCGAGCTCGGCAAAGGAACCTGCGTTGAAATTTCGTTACCGACGGATAGCTAAGGGAAATTCCCTGGCTGTCCGTTTTTTTATATTATTTTTTGAAGAAGAGAGTACTCCTATGGTAAAATGTGTCCAAGCCTTCAAGGCTTCGAGCGATTGTTACGCTAAGAACGATCTACTATTCCGCAACATTGGGAGCCGCTGTCTATGCCTATGAATTCTCCTATTTCCCAGTATATTATGATTGTCATCATTTCCGGTGTTTTTAACGTGCTGCTTTCCATATATGCCTATTACAACAAGTCAAAGTTCACAGGCATGAAATTATTTATGTGGTCGACCATTTTAACCGCCGTGTACACCTTTGCCTTTGCCTTCGAGCTTGCCAGCGAATCACTGAGCGAAATTCGCTTCTGGTTAAATATCGAGTACATTGGCATGCCTTTCATCGCTCCCTGCAGCCTTCTTCTGGTGATGCACTATATAGGCTTAGAGAAATTCAACACTCCCAAAAAAGCTTGGGGGTTGTTCGTCATTCCAGCCATCACTCTGCTGATGGTCAAAACAAATGATTATCATCATTTGTTTTATAAAGCACTACATTTGCGGCCTCATGTTCCTACAACAATGGTTGATGTTGTGCCTGGTCTTTGGTATTACATTCACGGCATCTACACGTCAGGGTCTATGTTTGCCAGCCTGTTTATTTTGGCACGCTATTGGAGGAAGACAAAATCCATCTATCGCAAACAAATGATGACAATGGCTATCGGCATATCGCTCCCGATGCTGGGAGCGCTCTTGTATGTATTAGGGCTCACTCCGTTTGGGATGGACCCCGTTCCCATTCTCATGTGCGTAACGTCAGCCTTATATGTCATTTCGATCTTCTCAACGTCACTGCTCACCGTGGCCCCGATTGCGCGCGACCATATTTTCGAGAGCATGCGTGACGGGGTGCTCGTGCTCAATCTGGAAAATCAAATTATGGACTTTAATGGAGCGGCCTCGCAAATTATACCGGCACTCACTCCTGCAGCGATCGGCCAGAAGCTGGAGCACATCTGGAAGCGCGGCGCCGAATCCGGTGCCTTCTCGTTTGGTGTGGACCCTTCAGGCGAGCATGAGCAGGAGCTCAAGTGGATACGCGGCGGAGAAACGTTCTACTACCGGATAAGAGCCTCCGGCCTATTTAAGCCGAATGGCCAGCTTGCAGGCAGAACCATCGTCATGATCGATGTAACGGAGCATACGCTGCTTCAAAATAAGCTGCGCCATCTCGCCGAGATCGATGGGCTCACCTCTATTTATAACCGCACTTTTTTTATGGAAAAAAGCAGACGGCTGCTTACCTCCGCCCATCAAACGAAGCAGCCGATTTCGTTTATATTGTTCGATATCGATCATTTTAAGCAAATCAATGACCGCTATGGCCACAGCGTGGGAGATTTTGCTCTTCAGCATGTCATAGCGGTTTGTCAGCAATGCCTTCCCGATAACGCACTATTAGGACGTTATGGCGGCGAAGAATTTGCGATAGCCTTGCCGGATACGCCGCTTGCGCAAGCCGGACAAGTTGCCGAGCGGCTCCGTAATGAAATAGTCGGCAATCCGCTTTATAGCGCAGCCAAAACGATCACAATCACAGCCAGCTTCGGGGTTACGCAGGCGAGAACGGCCGACGTGCCGCTGGAAGCGCTGCTCAGCGAGGCGGATATCGCCCTTTACCGCTCCAAGCATAGCGGACGGAACGCGGTCCATCTGTCGAGCCCGGAATATGTGCATACCGATGAAGTAAAATAACGATATTAGCATGATGAGATAGGTGGAGTTGACACCATGTTTAAAATAGCTGCCCTACGTAAAATTTTGCGTTTTCGCCCCAGTCCGCCGCAGGTGATGGCCTCTGGCTTTATTTTAATCATATTGATTGGCGCACAGCTCTTGTCGAGACCGGTATCCTTCACGAGCGACAAATCGATTTCTTATCTTGATGCTTTATTTATGTCTGCCAGCGCCATCTGCGTTACAGGACTTACCATCCTGAACACTGGCACACATTTTTCCACATTCGGACAGGTGGTCATTATAGTGCTCGCCCAGATCGGCGGATTAGGCTTTATGACGATGGCCACATTATTCGCTTTGCTGTTCCGCAAACGCATTTCGTTTCGCGAGCGGCTCGTTCTTCAGGAATCAATGAACTATGGCTCTACGGAAGGCATCGTGCGCATGATCCGTAAAGTGTTGCTCTATGCCTTAGTTATCGAATTGTCGGGCGCGGTATTGCTGAGCAGCTATTTCATGCTGGAAATGCCGGTAGGGCAGTCCCTTTATTTTGGCATATTCCATAGTATTTCGTTTTTCAATAATGCGGGTTTTGATTTGTTCTCCCAGTTTCCGGAGAGGGCGAGCAGCCTCATCCATTATGTTGAGGATCCATTCGTCAATATCGTCTCGATGCTGCTCATTTTTTTCGGCGGAATTGGCTTTATCGTCATATCCGAGCTCGTGACCTATCCGAAAAACAGAAAGTTAAGCTTACATAGCAAGGTCGTTTTAACCGTGACAGGCATCCTCACTATCATTGGAGCCATCGTTATTTTTGCGCTTGAGTTTTCCAATCCGCATACTCTGCAGCCGTTATCGGCCCTCGGCAAGTTTCTTGGCGCATTATTTCAATCGATTACAGCCCGTTCTGCCGGTCTGAGCACCATCGATCCCAGCATGCTGAGGGAGGTTACACAGTTTTTCCTCATCCTGCTCATGTTTATCGGCGCGGGCCCAGGCTCTACAGGCGGCGGCATCCGAGTGACGACCTTCGCGATCTTGATTGGGGCAATCGTTACGATGATACGGGGAAGAGACGACGTTGTGCTGTTCCGTTACCGCATTGCCAAGCAGCAAATTCATCAGGCCATTATGTTTACGATGATTGCGTTCTCGATTATTTGCGGAGCATCGATGCTTCTCTCCATCACGGAGAGCGGATCATTCCTCTCTATATTGTTCGAAGCGACTTCCGCTTATTGTACGGTAGGCATGTCGACAGGATTAACGAGCCATTTGAGCGAGCCCGGCAAGATCATCATCATTTTGCTTATGTTTGTAGGACGGATAGGGCCGGTCACGCTGGCATTTGCGCTTAATACGCGCTCGAAGAAGGAGCTGTACCGCTATCCTGAAGGTAAAATCACGATTGGCTAGGGAGCCGTTTGCATCCGCAATCTAGCGAGTGATACGATAGCTATAGGTTTACTAAAGGAGATTACTGCCTCATGACACCCCATCAACATACCGATACTATTCACGCATCTGACGATGAGCTGCATAAAACCAAGAAGCGTGTGCTGATCGTAACTGCTGTCGAAGCCGAACGCGATGCGGTGCTTCGCGGCCTGCAAGGAATAAAGAGCGTTGACGTCATCGCAGCGGGAGTAGGCGCAGCGGCGGCGGCCGCTCGTACGGCGGCCGCGCTTGCCGCTGCGATTGCATCATACCGCTTAGTCATAAGCGCCGGCATTGGCGGCGGTTTTGCCGGAAGAGCTGAAATCGGCTCGCTCGTCGTTGCCGATCTTATCGTCGCTGCCGATCTAGGAGCAGAAACGCAAGACGGCTTTCTCAGCTTAGACGAGCTCGGGTTCGGCTCGGCTCGCATTGCCGTTAGCGCCGAATGGAATAATCGTCTGTTTGAAGCCATTCATTCAGCTGGATTACCGGTTTGCAGCGGCCCTATTCTTACGGTCACGACGGCAACCGGCACCGCCGAGACAACCTCAGTTCTAGCTGATCGGATTAGCGGCGCAGCGGCCGAAGGCATGGAAGGCCATGGCGTTGCGGTAGCCGCCTCCGGACTCGGCATTCCGGTTACTGAAATACGCGCCATCTCGAATGCGGTCGGGCCGCGTGACCGCGCCGCCTGGCGCATTGGCGAGGCGTTGGCCACTTTAGAGGCAGCAAGCAAAGCTATACGGGAGGTATTAACATGAATATCGCTTTCTCTCCATGCCCGAACGATACATTCGTCTTCCACGCTTGGACGCACGGGCTTATCCCCGGCGCGCCTGAATTGAATGTGACGTATGCCGACATCGATATTACGAATAATTGGGCGGCAAAATCAGAAGGCCCCGAAGTTATGAAAATTTCTTATGCGGCGCTACCTTGGTTATTATCCGACTATAAGCTGCTGCCTTGCGGCGGCGCGCTTGGCAGAGGCTGCGGTCCGCTCGTATTAACGGGCAGCAGCCGGGGAGAAACGAGCAATCCCTCGTCACTCGCCGGCAAGCGAGTGGCTGTTCCAAGCGAGCGTTCGACCGCCTATCTTCTATTCCGGTTGTGGGCTGCCCGCAATGTGCCCGGCGGAATTGGCGAAATCGTCGTTATGCCTTTCCACGAAATCATGCCTGCCGTTCGCGACGGTCATATCGATGCCGGGCTGGTCATCCATGAAGCCCGCTTCACTTATCCATCCTACGGGCTCAGCATGCTGATTGATCTTGGCAGCTGGTGGGAGTCCGATACGGGCCTTCCTATCCCGCTAGGGGCAATCATTGCCAAGCGTTCACTTGATACAGCTGCTATTGCCGGTTGGATTCGCGCATCCGTCGACTATGCTTGGACTCACCCGGAGGCATCCCAGTCGTATATTATGACGCATGCCCAAGAGCTGTCGCCGGATGTCGCCGAGGCGCATATCGATCTTTACGTCAATGCATTTACTGCCGACTTAGGCGAGGATGGCTACGCCGCGATAACCGCTCTGCTTGGCCGCGCAGCCGAAGAAGGCCTCGTGCCCGGCTTCGACCTTTCCCTGCTGCGATAAGGCAGAGCAAAAGCTTCTTGTCATAGAAAATAAAGTTTTAGACGGATACGATAAAAGAAACAGCGGCTAACTAGGACAAGAAAATAAAGTCCTAGACAGCCGCTGCTGTTTTCTACTATGAAGTTTGAAATCGCAGGATAGACAAATTTTTTTCGATTGGAACGAGTATGGAACTTATATATCCCTCTGATGCGCGGACACGCTCTGCCATTTTGGACTCCTCTTCCCTGCCTCCGAATGCTTCGAAATGTAGACGAAACACGCTATCCGCATCAGTCTGTCGTTCTGACCTTAGAGCAATCATAAACTCACTCGCTTTCAGCAGAATTAAATTAAGACTATCGCTATGAAAAGACTTGGTCAACCGAAAAAACGCTTATGCTCAACATTACTGCCAATAGCTTAATAAACAAGCTAAAGGAACGACAGCCGCCCGCCAATTTGACGGATGTGGTTGACGTCGGCCCATAGGATAAAATAATTGTAGAACGTTTCCCCGATTTGGACAGGGCGGGGGTATCTCACGATGAGGGCGGCCTGTTTGTTCATCTCCGCTGGTTGGTCGGCCGACGGAAAAATAAAGCAAGCCTCTCGGTTTTGTATCGTCATCATGACAATCCGAGGAGAAGAGCCGTAAGGCATCAATGGATGAAAAGCTTCGGAGCTGCATACATCAGCAATCCGGTCGCCCGCTGAAATCGCGGATACCTGGAAAAAACCGCCGGGCCCTTCGTACCTCTCTTCGCTGACCAAACGCCAGTTTGCGGGATACGGAAAGGATACCCGGTACACGGAGCTTGTGTAGATATTTTCCGGAACCCTTCTGACGCGAGGAGACCACTGCAGGGCGGTAATCCGGCCGCCGCTGAGGACGTTCATCGGCCTCGGATCCCTGATATCGACAATCCAGAGCTGACTTGCGCTTTCTACACCTGCGCATCCCGTTAAATACGCGATTTTGCCGCCGTCTGGCGACCAGCCGACGGGAGTGGCGAAACAGTCGGACGCCGCCAACCTCCTTTGATTCTGACCGGTGCGGCTGTCGATTTGGATGAAAGAATAATAATTCGGCTCTTTATAGGCGGTTGCGCTGTATGCGATGCTCCGGGAGTCCGGGGACCATGTCGGAAAATAGTTTTTGGCGAGCGGTCCTCCTTCCAGCGTGTAGATGGTGCTGGTGGCCAAATCCACCGTAGAAATGATGGAGATGCTGACACCGGGGAACGTATAAAGCGCGAAGGTTCCGTCCGGAGAAAGCCGAATGTCATGGAGCGGCCCATCCGTATTTTGAGTGATTTGTCTCCGGTCTGTGCCATCGGTCCGGATGCGGAAGAGCTGGGTAATGCCGGTGGAATCCGGAGCCGCGAACAGAAGCTCCGTACCCGAAGGGAACCATTGGACATCGCTGGCGCCCGGCTCCGGGATGGCATAGCTGCTATGTGAGAAAGTATCATAGAGGACGATGCGCCCGTTTTTGACATACGCGAGAAACCGGCTGTCCGGGGACCAGTCCAGCAGCGTGTAGGGATCGATTTGGTCGATCCGGGCGATGGCGCGTGTAACGGTATCCAGTAGGTGGACCACATTTCCAATGCCGATGAAAGCGATTCTCCTGCTGTCTGGAGACCAATAGGGAACGGAAAATTCCGTACCAAGCCCCTTTGTAAGTTGAAAATTAAGACCGTCCTGCGGTCGGTATAGCCAAATGTCGAACGTTCCGACGCGGTCCGACGTGTAGGCGATCCATCCATGAATGAGATCATGATGAACAGCTTGCATGGCCAACATCCTCTCCTGAATCATCTTATACTTCAGATGTATTCAGTGGGGGGCGGTTAGGCGACAGTCCCGAACGGCCGGATTATGCTTCTTCTTCATTTTTCCTGTTTTATCATCAGGAAATATACACAAACATCGAACAAATGGGGAGGATTCCCATCCATTCATCCTATAGTAAAT
The DNA here is from genome assembly GCF_001428245.1 of Paenibacillus sp. Soil522. Lineage (GTDB taxonomy): Bacteria > Bacillota > Bacilli > Paenibacillales > Paenibacillaceae > Pristimantibacillus. Next base: position 127,917 of record NZ_LMRV01000002.1, on the reverse strand, counting down.
GAGCAAAGAAAAAAGCCTCAATTGAGACTTTTGAGGCTTTCTTCAAGATAACCGCTTATTTGCCTTGCTCCCGCTCCACCACCGTAAGCGGACCGAAAGTATCCGCATCCGCAGCAGCGTCATCATCATCGGCTTCGACGAAACGTTTTAGCGCGGATAATTTATTTTCCCAATAGCGTTCGTAATAAGCCAGCCATCGCTTTAGCTCAAGGAGCGGCTCGGGGTCCAGCCGATAGCGCGTTTCCCGTCCGACCTTCCGATCCTTCACAAGTCCGGCATCCGCCAATACACGCAAATGCTTCGAAACCGCCGTACGGCTCATCGTAAAATGGCCGCTTATAACGGTGACCGGCATTTCCTCGTCGCCTAGCAAATGCAGCAGCTTACGACGCGTTGGATCGGCAATCGCCTGAAACACATCATGCTTCGGTGCGGACTCAGCCATTTTAGGCCTCTACATACTTGCTCAAATTTGCCACGAGACCGATCCAACCGCCCGACATTCTGTCGCGAACCTCTTCATGCGGCTGACCGAATTCGGTAACCTTATCCGCATCCCAGCCTGAATGAACAAGCGTAAATTCCGTTTTGCCCTCCAGATCGACAAGCTCAAATGTCAATGACCAGTCCTTGCCCCATTCAAAAGAAAGGCGGTTTGGCGGATCAAGCACCGTGACCTTGCAAGGAGATTTTCCGAAGGGCCCCGCTTCTAAATGAAACTCATAGCCAAGCTCGGCTCGAAAATCATTCGGCATAAACCATGCGGCAATGCCATCCGACGTTGCAACCGCGCCCCATACCTTCTGAATCGGCGCGTTAAGTACGAGCGTTTGCCGAATATCCGGCAATGTGCCTTGCGAATTGTTGTTTCCCATTTGATGACCTCCATTAAGAATAGCCTCACCGTTTATTTCGCCATTATGAAACCATTTGGTTTCATATCGTCATTATATGACACCCTTTGGTTTCAAGTCAATTGGAATAACAGATGCATCCGCTAGTCTTCCCTATTACCCGAGCTCGATGCTATTGCACCTGCTGTATATTGAAATGCCGGGAATTGCGCAAGCTCCGCGCTTCGCAATAACGCATCCAAATGGAAATTGTTCCTTTAATTGCATAGAGCCAGCCGACTATTATCAACAGTCTGAGAAAATCCTAATATACGAGTGGATAATCCACATAATCCCAGTAACTTATATTCAGCTTGCCGCGCTTAGCAGTATGCAAAACATGCATAAGCTGGGGGGAAAAACGGATCCTCCTACAGTCCGGGATCGAAGCCAGAGTCCAGATTTACTTGAAGATCTTTACAGGAGATTTTGCTCCTTCCATTATTTATGTGCTGAAACTCATTTCCTCACTGGCTACAATTAACCCAAAGGAGTTGAAAAAATGAAAAAAATAATTTCACTTATCGTAGTAGCTGTGTTGATGTTAGGTTCCTTGGCTTCGGTTTCAGCAGCAAGCGGGCAGTATGTTGCGACGAACAAAGGATGGGTTACGATCTACAAAAAACCTAGTACTTCACAAGGAAGCATGTCGCGTTTGCAGCTTGGTCAACGAGCAAAGTTGGTCTCTAAGTACAACAAGTATTGGTACAAGGTTAGTTTGAATGGAAAAACAGGATACATAACGACAAATAGCAAATACACAAAACTTGTTGGCGCGGCAGTTCAGACTACATCTACATCTACATCTACACCTAAACCTACACCTAAACCTGCATCATCATCATCATCTGTAGAAGCCAAAAGAAATAAGGTTGTAAAAACGGCACTATCTCTGAAAAACAAGGTCGATTATGTTCACTGGAAAAATAGACAAGAAACCCGCGCACCCTATAAAACGGACTGCTCAGGCTTCACGTACCTTGCGTACAGACTTGCAAAAGTTGGTGTCCTTCTAGTCAATAAAGATGATGACGATCAAGCTAAAGTAGGCAAGAAGGTCGCTTGGGGTAAATTTGAAAAAGGCGACTTGATTTTCACTTGGTTAAATGCTAAAGATAAGACCAATGTCGGCCATGTAGGAATCTACATTGGCGGAGGAAAAATGATTCATAACGCCGGCTCCAAAAACGATGTTATCATTTCCAATATCAATAGCAGCTACTACAAGGAAAGATTTATTACAGCAAGACGAGTTATCAACTAACAACAGACGCCATGCCTTGAAGATTCCCAAGGGAGCGCCTACAAATATCTACTTTTTCAAAACAAGATCATAACCAAAGAAAAACGAGCCTCTAGACTTCTAAGGCTCGTTTTTCTTATTTTTTTCCAAAAAAACTACTTTAACAGCAGTCTTACAGGGTAACTGCATAAAGATAATACTATTCTACTAAAAAGTTGGTTCTTGCATTAAGGATGGTCTAGCCTAATAATTAACATTACGTATTTGATCCTTAGTAAAAGGATATCATACCCGAGTCGCTACTTACGAATCGAGAAAACGGCAATTAGCAGAGGAGAGATCAGCATGGAATTAAAAAATAAATCAGCTATCATTACAGGAGCCGGCAAAGGGATCGGCAAGGCGATCGCAGCCGCACTGGCCGCAGAGGGCGTAAACCTCGGCTTAGTCGCCCGGACAAGCTCCGATCTGGAAGCACTGCAAGCAGAGCTTGCGAACAAATACGGCGTAAAAGTTGTGATTGCAAAAGCTGATGTGTCTGTAAAATCAGATGTCGATCAAGCTGTATCAGCTCTGAAGGAAAGCCTTGGCTCCATTGATATTCTGATTAACAATGCGGGGATTGGAACATTCGGCACGCTGCTGGAGATGGACCCCGAGCAATGGAAGCGAATCATCCAAACGAATGTTATGGGAACCTACTATGCCACCCGCGCCGTGCTTCCAACTATGCTTGAGCAAAGCAGCGGAAGCATCATTAACATCGCTTCTACGGCTGGCGAGCGCGGTTTTGCAACCGGCTCGGCTTACTGCGCATCCAAGTTCGCCGTTATCGGCATGACAGAGGCGCTTATGCAGGAGGTTCGCAAATCGAACATTCGCGTCACAGCCCTTACGCCAAGCACCGTTAACACGGAGCTGGCATCGAATGCGGGCCTAAAAATCGGCGACGAGGATCGTATGATGCAGGCCGAAGATGTAGCGGAGCTGGTCATAGCGGCCTTAAAGCTTCCAGATCGCGTATTTATCAGAACTGCAGGCATTTGGACGACAAATCCGCAATAATAAGATTTACAAACAAGAGGCAGCCGCTCAAGGGAAAACACCTAAGCCGCTGCCTTTTTCTATGTACGCGACCCGTGGTGCAGATTTGAGCTAATTAAGCTATACTAAGACAAGCATTTTCCATTTACGCCAAAGATCTCCTCAGCTTTGACCCCTTATACGACAAAATGCTGGAAAAAGCGACGGATAGCGGGTTCATTCATGAGATGATCATTTGACTCGCTCCCTCTTTCTATGAATAATATAAGTAAATAGATAGATAGCTAGTACTTTGGCTAGGAGGAAATCATATGTCCATTGTTCCAGGTCTATTAGAGTTTAATAAGCAGTTTGTCGAAGAGAAGCAATACGAGGCCTACTTGACTGACAAATATCCTGATAAAAAAGTAGCCATCCTTACGTGTATGGATACACGGCTCGTGGAGCTGCTGCCTAAAGCATTAAATTTAAGAAATGGCGATGCTAAATTCATCAAAAATGCCGGCGCGATTCTGACCCAACCGTTCGGCAGCGCGATGCGCAGCATTCTTGTCGCTGTCTATGAGCTTGGCGCGCGCGAGGTGCTTGTTATTGGCCATCATGGCTGCGGCATGACGAACCTTGATACGGAGGGCATGGTTAGCAAGTTCATTGATCATGGCATCGATCCGCTCGCCATTGAGACTCTCGAAAATTCAGGCATTCGTATGGAGAAGTTTTTGCGGGGCTTCTCAAGCCCAGCGGAAGGCGTCATGCAGAGCGTTAAGTTAATTCGGAAGCACCCGCTCTTCCCTAAGGATATCCCGGTTCACGGTTTTATTATCGACCCGAATACGGGCGCGCTGGAGGTTCTCATTCAGGATTACCGCGAAGAATAGCTGCCGGAGGCAGCTATCTCGCACGCTTTTTCAACAGTCGTTGATGTCGTCGACAATTTTACCAACTCAGTCCCTGACTGAGTTTTTTTGTTTCTTGATCCATTCGTCTAACAAACATAATGAAATAGAACGCTCTAGTTTATCTAAATCGGATCTCGGCAACCTGTCCGCTCTCTACGAAGCCTACATTTTTATATACTTTATTGGAGGCCGGATTTTTGGTATCTGCATACAGCATCGGTTCTCTATTCTCTTCCTCCAAAATCGAGCAAAGTATGTGCCGCTCTCCCGCTATTAACCAAAATCCTGAACCGTCAAATCGGTATTAACGCCAATTGCGGCCTTGCTGCCCTCGCCGGCGGCAATGATTAGCTGCGCGGGTGCAATAATCGAGGAGTCGCCGGCAGCATACACGCCTCTAACACTCGTTCTGCCATAATCATCTGTAATGAAACCGCCTGCTTGCGTCATCGCGCAGCCGAGCGCTTCGCCGAAGGGGACCGCCTGATCCCAGGACGGAGTAATGAAGCCGCCTGCGCGCTTTACCGCTGCGTTATTTGCAAAAACAATGCGGCTTAGCTGTCCATTCTCCCCGTGCAGTGCTTTAATCCGGTGCAGGTTTATCTGAATGCCCTTCTGCCTCAGCTGTCCTATTTGCTCCACGCTCAAGCTATTCGCTCCATTCGTGCATACGAGCATATCCTTGCTCCAGTTATAGACAATTTTCACCAGGTGAAATATGTTCGAGCCCTCTGAAATGACGACCAGCGGTTTATCCCGCAGCTCCCAGCCGTCACAATAGGGACAGCTGAACAAGCTTTTGCCATAATAGTCATGAATGCCAGGAACTGCCGGCAATGCTTCCTTCAGCCCGGCAGCCAAAATAATGGTGCGGGCCTGATACATGACGCCATTGCCCGTCGTCAGCTGAAAGCCTTCTCCCTTCGACTCCACCTCCGTGACCTTGTCCGGTTTGATCGTCACCGAAGGGTATTTGGCAATATCCTCATGGGCAAGTCTGCGGAAATCGCGCGGCGGGATGCCGTCTCGCGTGATGAAGCCGTGCGACTCATGCGTCACCGCGTTTCTGGGCTTGTTATGATCGAATAAAATAACGTCTCTCCGCGATCTTCCAAGCACCAGCGCAGCATTTAAGCCCGCCGGCCCGCCCCCGATAATGGCACAATCCAGCCTCAAATCTATCACTCCTTTACTCTATATAATAAATGTCTATCATATCTGTTATTAAAAAAAATGATTGCTTATCTTTATTCATTTATCCGAGGAAGGATGCTTCCCGAGAGGATCGCCGCGCATAAAAACCTTTAATATGATAGTAGCCGGAGGCATTCTGAAAAACGGGGGGAATAGTCATTTCGTGTTATCCAGGTGAGGCTGTTATCGTTTTTTTCTAACTGCCGCGATGCCCAGAAGTAATAAGGGGAGCAGGAACCCGAACGTTAGGGCGTAAAACGGCCGTACGCTTGTATCGAACGATATGACGTAGGCTCTATTAGGAATGATTATATAAGACACTGCGTAAAGGATCATGCCTAGAGGCAGCGTTAGTGGTCGATGATCATTAAGGTTCAAAGTCTGGGAAAGGCTTAAAACCGATATATGAAAACAGAGGATCAGCTTAAAGAAAATGGTTATAAACCAGACTGCGGTGATGATGACCTCAACCCTTTGAATAAATTCGCCGATTTCTATTATTTTGGCTAATTCAAAGCTGGAATAAAGCTCGCTGGCCGTATTTCCCGCCCCCATCACTAAAATGTTCATCAGCGTGATCACGAACAAGACAGCCCCCCCTATCAGCGTTCCCGATAAAAATGCTTTCTTAGCTTGTTTGGGCTGTTTAACATTCGGAAAAATCATGAGCAATAAAACAAGCTCCAGAAAAGGAAAACCGATATACGGCAATGCGGCACTCAGTACAGGCTTTATTCCTTTCCCCAGCACCGGTTCAACACGTTTGAATTCAAAATCAGGAACAAGCAATAGGATGAATACGCATAATAAAGCAATAACGAACGGAAAAAAAATGTCCGCAGTACGTGCTATATTGGAAACGCCATAGTAAACCCCAACTGCCACTATGCTAAGATATACGAAATGTATCGCATTAATTGGCGTTTCTACCAGCATGGATGAGGTAAGAAAGTCGCCCAGGTTTCGCAAGACGAGTGATGATAGGATAAAGACGTAGCCAAACCATAGAAAAGAAACGATAGTACCCAGCCATCTGCCGCAAATTTCCTTACTGATCTCCACCAAGGTTTTGCCGGGGAAGCGACTGGCTAATGTGTTGTACAACCATACGAGCAAAAGAGCGGCGATCACACCGACAATAGAGGAGATCCATGCATCTTGTTTGGCTTCTGAAGCAAGTACTCCCGGAAGCAATATGATGGATGGGCCAATGATGAAAAGGGATACCAATTTTCTAAATTGATTCGCTTGGATATGGTCATTTTCCTTCACCCAGGTAACGCTCCCTTCTATTTGCCTAAAATCGATTTACTTATTGGTTCGTAAACGAATCTTATCCATTCAAGCGGGCTTATTACTTTAACCCCCGCATTCACCGCTATACAAAGTGCAATCCCGGCAAGGAGCAGAACAGAAAAAACCCAAAGCTCCTTCCGCTTGCTCGTTTTCATTAGAGTTGGAGCTTCAATTGCAAATATGAGGGTACCGACTGCCAAAACAGCTGCCACGGGCCACATTGGAAAGTTACTCCTCCATTCTTTCGGTTAGAGATTTTATCGTTTTAAACATTTTTTTAATTTTGACTTTCACCCGAACATTCACCTTCATCGTTGAAAATACCTGATTCCAATCATTTTTTGCCGATTCCCAGTAACGGGGGTTCTCTCGTTCGACTTCCTCGCCGAATCCGAATATATCCGATTTGTATTTAGTTTGCATTTTTTTTATGACGGAAATCATAGTATCCTTAATTTCGCTTTCGATTAGATGCTCCAATTCAGATATCGTTGCCGCTTTTGTAAAATCCAACTCGCACTGTGCATCGGTAACGACCCCTTCCGTTTTGATTTGGAGATCGATAACAGGCTTACCGTCCACTATGCTCACCTTTTTTTTATTCTTAGTGCCAAGCAGCTCAACCGTAATCTTTTTGTTATTGTCATTAGGACAAGATGCAAGAACGGCTGTGCTCTTTATCTTTCCTTGCGTATAGTTGTATCCCTTGCTTTCCTTCTCCGTTAACCAGCCCAGCAGCTTATCTTTCTTGAAAACTGCTAAACCGGAGTATTTCAGCTGGGCAGGGGAAAAAATTTTCTCTGCATTTTTTTTATCATTGCCAAATTGTGTATCACCGCTTACTACAATACCCGTTAACACCGCCGATTTCCCTTTACTGGTGAGCATGGAAATCAACTCGTTAATTTTTATCGCTGCGGTTGCTCCCCATACCTTTGACGAGGTTTCAAGGGAAGCATTCATTTTGGAAGCAGGTGTTTTTTCTAAAGGTGTGTACACTTTGAGAATATCCTGCGCTTCGGCCCCCCGGGCGATCACGACATAAAAATCTTTACGATACTCATGGTCTCTTGAAATGTGGTCCAGCACATTGACTACACCCTTTCTCGCAAATTCCTCCCCAAAAACAAGCATCTGCATTTGACCGACATATATTTTTCTGGTGCTGAGCGCTGTCATCCTGCGGGCGGCCTCCTGAAATCCGCTGCCCTTTTCTTGAAACATGGTGACGGGAGCAAAGGATGATCCTCCTGCGGCACCCGAAATGGCTTCCGGATTAAGAATCTGATTGGACAGCAATATTTTATCTGCTCTTTGATCTACGCCAATGGCTACGGAAACGGCCAGATCATTCAACTCTCGCCGATTCCAGCAGCCGGCGACAACCGCCATGCAAAGGACGGAAATGAATACTCCGTACCATTTTCTTTTCATACTAATTCCTCTCTTCGGGTTCTGGATACTGAGCTGGTGAACGATTCTCTCGAATCGGATTTTGCCTGCTGACGCTTTGTGGACGTGAAATCATATTCCGCCAATGAACGCGTATGGCCGCATCTTTTTTATCATCCGCGATGACGGGGGCGTAGGGGGACATGTAATAAACGCCGAAAGAACGCAAATGACACAGGTGCTGGACAATTAATATGATTCCGGCGATAATGCCGAACAATCCGAAGGAGGCAGCCAGCCCCATCATCCCGAATCTTAATATTCGAATGGGGATACCCATATTGTAGGCGGGAATGACGAAGCTTGCGATCGCCGTAATCGAAACGACAATAACCATCGCCGCCGAAACGAAGCCCGCTTGAACGGCCGCCTGACCGATAACGAGCGCCCCTACGATCGAGATCGACTGTCCGACCGCTCTCGGTAAGCGAACGCCCGCCTCGCGCAGCAGCTCAAAGGTCACTTCCATTAAGAACGCTTCGACGAAAGCGGGAAACGGTATGCCTTCCCGCTGGGCGATTAAACTTATCAACAATCCCGAAGGCAGCATGTCTTGATGATAAGTAGTCACGGCAATGTATACGGATGGGGCTAATAAAGCGATTATCAAAGCTGCATAACGAAGCAAGCGTATAAGGGTGGATATGTCCGAACGCTGGTAATAATCTTCTGCCGATTGGATAAACTGCGTGAACAATGCCGGCACCAAGAGAGTAAACGGCGTTCCATCGATAAGAATAGCGATTCGCCCCTCCAACAGTCCCGCAGCAATCACATCAGGTCTTTCGGTATGAGCAATCGTAGGGAAAATCGTAAATCCTTTATCCTGAATAAGCTCTTCTATATACCCGCTTTCCAATATCCCGTCAATTTGAATGCCTTCGATTCGGTCGCGAACCTCTTTTATCACATTTTCCTTTACAATACCGTTAATGAACATGATCGAGACGCTTGTTTTCGTTACCCGGCCTACATGGAAATGCTCGAGCCACAAATTAGGATCTTTGATTTTTCGCCGTACGAGTGCAATATTGGTTGCAATATTTTCGGAGAAGCCTTCTTTGGGGCCTCGAATAACGGTCTGAGAGGTCGGCTCTTGCACGCCGCGCTCCTCCCAGCCTTTCGATGCGATCAACAATCCGAGGTCGTTGCCCTGACACAAGATAGCGGTGTCTCCGGACAAAATACCGTTCAGAAGCGTATCAGCGCTCGCTTCATCTTGAATCTCACCGACAGACAGCAGCTTGTTTTTGAAAAAATCCAACGGATTTGCCAGCAGGAGCCTCTCTGTTTTTAAATGCCCTTCATCCTGATTGGACAAGAGGGGTCCCATAATAAACTGGTTAATGAATTTAACGTCTGCCAGACCCGAGGCGTAAATAACAACCGCTTCGAGTATGTTTTCTCCCTCGAAACGCCATTCTCTTATAATAATATCCGGGCTGTTCCCCGTCGCTTTTTTGATCATTTCTATATTTTCACGTAAATTTGTTGTCAAGACGCAGGTCGCTTGCGAGCTTCTATTTGCCGAACCGTGTACGGATTTATTGAATGTCATGTGCGTAAACACTCCCTTGCATGCCCCTGCTTACCAGTATCCCTCACGGAAATGATTTCATTCAGATCCAATAACTGCTCATTGTTCCTGTTTAAAAAACTGAAGCACCTCGCCCCACTTCCATTGCTCATAATAGTTGGAGGCCGCATCGATATTTCTAATCCATTCCACAGCATGACGGCCTTTAACATCTGCAACGATTACATTCGCCGTCCTGTGGTCGTAGCGAATCCAAGCCAGCTTGGAAACAAGAGAAATCGGATTATAGTCCCCGGAAGCGCCGGGCGGCTTTGTCAGTTTCGTTTGCTTCCCGCTGCCCAGCTCCACATTCGCCAAAAAGGGCTTCCGTTGCGCAGCCTGGTCGCTGCCCTGCTCTGATTCCGCCACTCTAGATACCGCAATATGCTCAAGCCCTTGCCAAGCAAAGCTTTGATCGGCATAACCTTTAGGGGTATAAGAGGCAGATTTTTCAGAGGCTGCGGCTATCACCTTGAGCTGCTTATTGCGGCCAGCCTCGCGACCAATGCCTGCAATGTACGCAAGCCGGTCGCCGGTCGCCGCCCATTCGAACCACTGATCATTATTGACCATTTCATCAATGGTTCTTAATACGACGCCATCTGTCGTTAAGAGGCATAGCGTATTGCTATCTGCAGATAATGAAGCGGTTGGCGTAGCAAGGAAAGCGATCCACCGTCCGTCGGCAGACCACTTGAATAGACTTGTGCCTACTGCGAAAAAATCATCGGACGGCTTCGGCAGCACATGCACGGTTACGTATTTGTTTGGATCGCCTAACGCTTCGAGCGGGATTTGATATAGGCTTACCGGTGTCCAGCCATCCGGCAGCAGTTCCGATTGTGATGAAGCAAAGAAGCCCTTCCCATCCGGCAGCCATGAATAATTGCCGATTCCTTTGGCAGCGCCGAGCGGCTTGTCCGGCCTGCTCATCTCCGCATATTGCAGCAGCTCAGCCGTTTGATAAGCCAGCATCTCTGCGTTAGGCGCCCATTGAAAGTTTCGCCCGCCTTGAGCGGATACGAGGCTGCTTCGGCCCGTGCGAACATTCAGCGCCCATAGCTCCTGCTCCACTTCACCCTTCGTATACGCGATCCATTTTCCATCGGATGACCACTTAGGATTGCGGACAAACGGCCCGCCGGCCAGTTTTTTCTCATGCTCTCCGGTCTTCATCCAAAGGTCGCCGTTTCGCACAAAAGCGGCCGTGAGCGAGCTGTTCTCCTTCATTGCCGCCGCGGGGGCTGCTCCGCACATCATTCCGACAAGAGCACAAATGAAGACGATACAGGTTTGTATGACTTTCATAAAATTGGCCTCCTCCAAGTTTTTGCTATCTTCTTGCTTATGATAGGCCAAACGGGCGAATACGATTCCTTTCTTTACTGTTAAAGCAGCGTTTGATGAGGCAGCAACTTTAAAAGGAAAGGAGCAGTAAAAAACGACATGATCTCGTTTTTAACTGCTCCTTATTGCTGCCTAAATGCAGCCCGGCTATTCTTGCGGCAGCATCACGAGCTTGCGCTCTCTAGTCTATAAAAAAACTTAACTCAGCACTGTAAAAGCGCTGAGTTAAGAAATTGCTTATGGGTAAGCTTACTCTGCAGATCCGAACTGAACCCAAGCCTTCTGAATTTCTTCGATCGCTTGGTCCTTCGTTTTGCTGCCGCCGATGTAAGCTTGCATCAACTCACCAAACTTTTGGTGGAACGTATCCAGGGAGTAGTTAACCGACAAATCACCGGATTTTTCTGTTTTCAAAATCTCTTCCATTTGCTTCGGCATATCCAGCTCAGGAAGCGGAGCATCCTTGATCGGAGGAATAACCTTAGCTACGTTTGAGAACCAGCCTTTACCGTAATCCGATGTGTACAGCCAGTTGAAAAATGCAATCGTTTCCTTTGCCGCTTTGGAATCCTTGTTGATGCGAAGCGCCTGGTCAGCGCCTGTTACGAGCAGCGTTTGCTCTGGTTTTTCACTTACCGGATATCCTACGATACCAAGCTCAAAGTCCGGGGTAATTTTTTTGATCGCTTCTTCGTCCCATGCGCCTTTGCCTGTCATAAATGCTGCTTTGCCGGTAGCGAAGTCGCTTACCTCTGCATTGCTGTCGCGCTCAAGCGGCTTGTTCGTGCCATGCTTCACCGTTGTGTCGATAAAGCTGAAGAAGTTGTCATTCAGCACAGGATGGTCCTTGAACGTTGTCTCGCCGGCGATAAACTGATTAACCAATTCCTTCGGTGAAATTCCTGCATCCTCAGCAGCCGCATTCACGAAGTTTTGGAAAATATGCTTCCATACCCACCACTCTTTATAAGCGTTGGCGAATGACGTAATGCCTTTGGCTTCAAGCTTCGCAATAGCGTCTGCCATTTGGGAAGTTGTTTTCGGCACTTCTGTAATGCCCGCTTCAGCAAGCAGCTTCTTGTTATAAACCATGTTCATCAGGTTGCCTTTGACCGGGAAGCCCAGAACCTTGCCGTCTTTCGAGCTCATATTGATTTTGACGGAATCGGTCATCGCAGCCGCTAACGGCTCGTTTGTCAGATCGGCGCTGTATTCAGCGAAGGTGTCGATATCTCCGCCGGCTGTCGTCTGGAACACGTCCGGCGTGCTGCCTGATGCGATCTTCGATTTCAAGACCGTATTGTAGTCCGCTTGCATAATTTCAAGATTAATCGTTACGTTAGGTTTAACCTTCTTGTATTCTGCGATATATGCGTTGAAAGCATCTGTGTATTCCGGAGAAGCGGTAAACATGTTGATGGTAACCGGCTGATCGGATGCTCCGCCCTCGGCAGGCGTGCCCTCGTTGTTGCCAGTCGTATTGTTCTTGTCGCTGCCGCAAGCAGCAAGTATTCCGATAATCAGCACTAAGCTGACGGACAGTGCCAGAAATCTTTTGAACATTGTAATGCCCCCGTTCCATCTTTGATTGTGGTCTACGCTGCCTATTCTAAAGAAAAAGAAACAAGATAAGAATGCACATAAGTGAATAGTTAAGGGTAAAAAAGTGTTCGGCTGCTTCCTGTTCACTTTTTATCCGCCCGCATTCGATGCTCTATACTCCGATGGCGACACCGAATAATAATTGCGGAACGCTTTGCTGAAATAATTCTTATCCTTATACCCCAGCATTTCGGATATATCCTGAATCTTTAAGCTGGAATCGTCCAGCAGCTCCTTAGCCTTGTCCATCCGGACCTTCTGGACATATTCATGAATGCCAAAGCCGAACTGCTGCTTGAAGAGCTTCATTAAGTATTCTCTGCTCAAAAAATATTTGTCCGAAAACATTGAAATTTTTATATCCTCAAAATAATGATTGTCGATGTAGGTCTTAATATCTCCTGCTTCAAAGGGCCGATTCGTCATTTGCGATTTCCTGATTTGCCCGCTGAAATAATCTAAAATATCGTTCAGCAGCTGTTCGTACTGCTCCAAATTGGCAAAATCGGTTGAAATGCCGATTGCCCGCAGCGGATGCTCTCCGGTAAGCGGCAGCTCCTCGGGCGCTACACCGAGTTCAAGCGACATATCGTTTAGCAAAATGACAAACTCTTGCAGCGCTCGATCCGCTTCGCCGATGCTAAAGTGATCCGACGATCTCCACTTTTTCACGTATTCGCTCAGAATCGTTTTGGCATGATGGACATTGCCGCTTTCGAGAGCGCTGCGAATGATGAGAATCCGGCTTGTCAGAGACGGATTGTCCTTCGGCGGCGCAGCTTTATCCGTCGCGCTTGTGACGGTTGCACCCTTTAGCTTTAAGAGATCGATTCCGTTAATGGCCGCTTTGGCTGCTTCATAAGAAGAGGCAATTTCCAGCGCATCCGGGCTGGAATGACCGATTCCCGCCGCCACGGCAATGCCGAACAGCTTCATTAAGGTCGTCGTGACTTTGTTCATTTGATGCAAAGAACGATAGGCGATGTCCTCGGGATACCCGCCCTTCATTGTGAGAATGGTAATGAGCTCCCGCTCCTGCTTGGGGCTGGCGAAGCTGAACGCGCCAAAATGGTCGCCCGCAATTTCGTTGATAACATTCGCCACGGCAAAGTGTAGGAGATCGGTATCCTCATGAAAGCGGCTTTTTCTAATCTGCTCCAAATTCAGCACCCGAAGCACGACGGCCGTAAAGCGATTGCCGGGCTCGTCCGCGCCGATTAAAGGCAGGAAGGCTTCATTCGTTTGGCTTTTGAAGCTGCGCTCGATAATGGACTGATAGACCTTCTCCTTGAGACGCGGCAGCGACATATTAAGCGTAATGTTGCGATTTATAAAATCGCTGTCCTTCTGCCGCTTGGCGTCCAGCACGTCGATCGCTTTGCGCAGCGACTGATTCAGATCATGCCGATTTACAGGTTTCAGCAAATAATCGACAACCTTGGAGCGAATCGCTTGCCTCGTATACTCAAAATCGTTGTAGCCGCTAATGACAATAGTCAGTAGATCGGGATAGTCGCGCTCAATGATTTGCAGCAGCTCCACCCCATTTAACTCCGGCATCTTCATGTCGACCATCGCCAGATCGATTTTGTGCTCGGCCAGCATCGCAAGCCCAACCTTGCCGTCCGTCGCCTCCAGCACCTCGACAATGCCTAATCCATCCCAATCTCCTAATATGCGAATCGCTTCGCGCAGCGGCTCCTCATCGTCAATTATGAGCACTCTGTACATGGCTGACGCCTCCTCGCGGTAATAACATTTCCATCTCCGTGCCTGCTTTATCCGTCCGTATGACAAGCTCCGCCTCATCTCCGTAAAGCAGCTTGAGGCGCGTATTCAGATTGACAAGACCAATACTCTCTTCCTCGCCTCCGCGATCCTTCCATTCGCTTAGAAACGATTTTCTCACCTGCTCCAATCTCTCCCGTGAAAAGCCCGGCCCGTTATCCCTTACGGAAATCACGGCATGCGATTCGGTTAGCTCCGCGCGAATGTCGATCGTGATTGCGCTGGATACCTTCTCAAGGGCATGTTTAATCGAATTTTCTGCCAGCGTCTGAATCGACAGCTTCGGAATTTCCAGCTCCATTAGCGACTCCTCCCATTTATACGTAACCTGCAGCCGGCTGCCAAAACGCGCCTTCTGCAGGGACATGTAGTTTTCAATATGCTTTAATTCCGCCCGCGCTTGTACGATATCCTTCCCGCTGATGCAGTACCGCAGCGTCAGCGCCAGCGCATCCACCATATCCGCAATGTCGAAGCGTTCGTTTTTCAGTGCTTTTGTCGAAATAGCTTGCAGCGCATTATATAAGAAGTGAGGATTTATTTCCGCTTCCAACGCTTTTAATATCGCATTTTTTTCAACCAGCTTCATTTTGTACCGTTCATTGATCAGATCATTGGTCCGTCTGACCATCTGATTGAAATGGCGCGACAAATAGGCAATCTCATCTCTGCCCTTCACCGCTGCCTCCGCATCGAAGTCCCCCGTACTAAAGCGATTCATTTGATAAGACAGCTTTTGCAGCGGCTTTGTAATCGCATTGGAGAAATACGTGACGACTATGAGGGACAGCAGCAGGAAGAGAAAGCCGATCGTGAAGTTAATATTTCTGGTCGTCGTGGCTGCCTCATAAATTTGCGTATAAGGAATGGGCTTCACGAGCTTCCAGCCCTCCTGCTCCCCGATATCGTAAACGACAAGATACTTTTGCTCGGCCTCTGACCATGTCAGCTGGCCGTTAGGCTTATTCGTCAGTTTATCCGATAAGGCAACCGCCTTCGCACGCTCGTAAAAGCTGATATCATCCGTATAAAAGGGTTCATTGTCCGGACTTAAATACAGCAAATGCTGACCCTCGTCGAATGGAATATCCCTCAAAATCTCATCTCTCACCGATGAATCGAAGTAAAAGGACAGCACGGCCTGAGGCTGCCTGGATACAATCGAGCGCAGCACTCTGTGGTATGCCATGAAGCTGTCTTCCGTGCTTACCGGGTAGCCCGGGCTGCTTCCCGGCTCTACAAAAGACTGATAGGAGCGGTTGAAGGGGCTCGCCATCGCTTTCTTGTACCACGGTAATTCGCTAATAGCAGGATCCGAGCCCGTTCGTACGGTAATATTGTAATTTTCCTGCGAAACCGAATAATATTTCTTCTCCTTAATGACATACAAATAGATGGCTTCAAGATCGTCGCGGGAATAAAAAAGCTCGCGCAAATAATCCTCCAAATACATCTTCGACGCATAATCCTCCGATTCGTGCAAAATCGCATACGTAATTTCGTCGTACCGGATTTGCGGCAGCGACAGCTGCTCCATCCCCTTCAAATAATCCTCCATATTCTGATTTACGAGCAGCAGGTTATTCGACGTGCTGGTAATGCTGTTCGTAACCGACTCCTTCTGAAGCATCTGATATGAAATAAAAGTCAGCGATCCGACAACAAGAATAATAATGGACGTGAAAAGTAAAATAAGCTTGTTCACCAGCCTTCTCGACAATCGCTCGACGAGGTCCCTTCCAGCCTTAAGCAGTTTATTTATAATGGTTTTCTCCATCCCTTCGGCTCATTATTCCGTTCACCTTTTTACCCCTAACTGATTTGTTAAATCCATTTTTGCAGGCAAGCGGCTGTTTTATAATACACAATATAGCTGATACCGATTTCTTGAAAGATAAGATTTTGCTGCCTCACATTTATACTGCGGTTATATTTTTCGGCGGAACGAGTCTTGCCATTACATAATGGCACAAGCCGTTTACGCTTGTATAGCTCAGCAAACTAGAACCGCTAGACGAACTGCAAAGAGAAGAGGTGCGTTGATGTTTAAAGCATTAGGCAGAAAATGGGGCGAAAAGCTCGAATTCGGCATCTTTACCTTGCCGGTATTAATTTGTATCGCCGTAGCGTTTTACATCCCGTTCGCAATGACCATCCGTTATTCCATGACCAAGTGGAACGGTATATCCAAGCATCCGACGTTTGTCGGGCTTGATAACTTCAAGCAAATTTTTATGGGTGACGCCAACTTTGCCAGCTCCGCGTGGTTTACGGTCAAATACGCGGTTTTGTACATCGTTTTAGTGAACGTACTGGCTATCCTGCTTGCTGTCGTGCTCGACATGAAGCTCAAAACGTCCTCGTGGCTGCGGGCTGCCTTCTTTATCCCGTATATTCTTAGTTTAGTTATCGTAGGTTTCATTTGGAAATTCATTTTCATGCAGGGCTTTGAGTCGCTCGCGGCTAGCACAGGCTGGGGCATATTCGAAATGAGCTGGCTCGGAGAGCCGGGACTTGCATTCGTCTCCATATTGTTTGTCTCCATCTGGCAATCCATCGGCTTTTATTTAGTGATTTACATTGCCGGCCTGCAGTCCGTACCGGATGATTTGAAGGAAGCTGCGACCGTAGACGGCGCCGGCCCGGTAAGACGCTTCTTCAGCATTACGCTGCCGCTTCTTGCGCCATCGATTACGATTTCCGTATTCATGGCTTTAACGAACTCCATCAAAGTATTCGATGTGATCCTGTCGCTGACTGGCGGCGGTCCCGGCGGTACGACCTACAGCATCGCTTATGACATTTACAGAGATACGTTCCAGAACAACCTTTACGGCTACGGAACGGCGAAAGCGCTCATTCTGTTCGTTGCGGTATTGTTCGTTACGATCATTCAGTTGACGCTCTTCAAACGCAGGGAGGTTGAAGCCTAATGAAAACGCAAAGCAATACAAGAGCAGGACGCATCGTCCTAGAGATCGTGATGGTGCTCCTCTCGCTCGTGTTTCTATATCCGTTGTTCTTGGCCATTAACAACTCGCTCAAAAGCTTCGGCGAGGTGATGACCGATGTCATTGCCCTGCCTAAGCAGCTCGTATTCGAAAACTATTCCTATGTATGGTCATTCATCAACTATCCGAAGCTGTTCCTTAACAACTTTATTATTACAGCCGTCGGGCTTGCGGGGATCATCCTCGTATCCTCGATCGCTGCTTACAAGCTGGCAAGAACGAAGACGCGCTGGAGCGCGCTGCTTTACCTGGTCTGCATTATGCCGATGCTGATTCCGTTCCAATCGATCATGCTTACCGTGCTGCAGCTGGCCAAAGATTTAAATCTTTCTGAAAGTACTTGGGGACTAGGCATTCTCTACTGGGGCTTCGGCGCACCGCTCGCCGTATTTATCTATCACGGCTTCGTGAAGGGTATTCCCCAGGAAATTGATGAAAGCGCGACGATTGACGGCGCTTCCGGCTTCAAGCTGTTCTTTCTCGTCATCTTCCCGCTGCTAAAGTCGGTTACGACGACGATCATTATCATTGACGTGATGTGGATATGGAATGACTTCCTGCTTCCGCTGCTTATGGTTAACGGCTCTCCCGAAACAAAAACGTTGACGCTTGCCGCTTACACCTTTGTCGGTCAATACACATCCGATTGGCAATATGCCATGACCGCCATGGTAATGGCCGTGCTGCCGTCTATCATCGTGTTTATCTTCTTGCAAAAATACATCGTTAAAGGCGTTGTCGCCGGCGCGGTGAAAGGTTAATAAATATACAAAAGAGCTGTCCATTTAGGTCGATGACCATGGACAGCTCTTTTCTTTGCTTATATGTATACATATTTTTCCATAAATAAAGCATAATAAGGGTGGTATCTACAAATTGAATGAGGATCATAGGAGGATAAATCAATGAGTATTGACGTGATTTGCACGATCGGACCAGCCAGCTCTTCCCCTGCAGTTGTACGGGAGTTGTTTCTTGGCGGCATGACGGTCGCCAGATTGAATATGTCTCACGGCTCTCATGAAAGTCATAGAGAAATCATACGCCATTTAAGGGAAGCCAGTAGTGAAATCGACATGCCGCTCCGCATAATGAGCGATCTGCAGGGCCCAAAAATCCGGTTGGGCGAGGTTGAAGGAGACGGTATTTTGCTCGAAGAGGGGCAGCCGTTTGAACTATTGGTTACTCCCGTTACCGGTAACGGTCACAGAGCGAATATCGACTATCCTGACATTACGGGGGACATCGTTTCGGGGGCATTCATTCTTATCAATGATGGTGCGGTCAAGCTTGCGGTCACAGAGGTCAACTCCGAGCGGATATTAACCAAAGTGATTGTCGGCGGTCTCATAAGCAGCAACAAAAGCGTCAATTTCCCCGGAACCAAACTGAATATACCCGCACTGACGAAAAAAGATCAAGAGGATCTCGCGTTCCTGCTCGAAGAAGGAATCGATCTGATTGCCTGTTCATTCATCCGCCAAGCTGCCCATTTGGACCAAGTACGGGCCTTTTGCCGATCTTTGTCCGGAACCATTCCCAAACTCGTGGCTAAAATCGAAACAGTGGAAGGCGTTAAAAATTTTCGTGACATTGCAGCACTATCAGATGGCATTATGATTGCAAGGGGCGATCTCGGGGTCGAACTGCCGTTCGAGCAAATCCCTCTGATTCAAAAAGCGCTCCTCAAAGAATGCAGAGAATACGGCATCTACGTCATTACGGCTACTCAAATGCTTCAATCCATGATTGCTGAGCCCGTACCCACAAGGGCCGAAGTGACAGATATTTTCCAGGCGGTACAAGACGGTACAAGTGCGGTCATGCTATCGGCCGAGAGCTCGGTGGGTAAACATCCGGTCCAATCTGTCAAGGTACTGAAGTGCGTTTCCGAGTATGCCGAGGAGATCGCCCGCAAGCAGTCCTATAACCTGAAAGACGTATACGCTCGCTTTCCTTTTAAGGAAATGTAACAAGCGTAAACGGCTGTCGCCGTCCTTTGGCGGCAACAGCTCGTTTCGCGGTGAAATATAAGCTTATTTATAAATGTGAAACTTGTAAATTCTTATATTTAAAAAAAAGAAGCACTGTCATGAAGACATTTGCTTCTTTTTCTCCTCTTTATCATTAATAGTTACTGTATCTTTTTTCACTTCCTCCGGCTGGTCAAATGGTACTCGATCTTCATCGTAGTATGGGATAATGTCCACCTCCTATTTGCATTATTATATAGACGGTTTTTTATCCCAGTGTTAATGCAATGTAATGTAAAAGTGAAATGTCACAAAGACCTTCATCTTACATATATTAGGGACTTAACTTTTTGTTATACGCATTTCATTATGATGTTCCTCATTGAAAATCAATCACAACTTAAGGAAATGTAAAAATTTAATTCATACCGCATCAAATTTGCTCGGAGAATGGAACCTGACAGCCTGGATTATTAATGCGGTGTCGTATTAAATTAATTTGGTACAAAAGAGGCTGTCTCGACAGCCTGAGCATCTAACTGAGATGCTCTCGTTTTTCTATTAAAGCGTTAATTCTTCTTCTGATATTCAACCGGCGTCATGCCCGTGTGCTCCTTGAAGACGCGGCAGAAATATTTCGAATCCGCGTAGCCGACCCGGACACCGATCTCGAAGGCTTTCAGCTTGCCGGAAAGAAGCAGCTCCTTGGCGCGGCAGATTCTCATTTCCTTCAAATGCGCAGTGAATGTTTTGCCGGTCTCCTTGTTGATCAGGGTACTTAAATATTCAGGCGTAATGTTCAAGGCTGTCGCCGATTCTTCAAGTGTAATCCCTTGGGCATAGCGTTCGCGCGCCATGTGCAGCGCCTTGTTGACGAGCAATCCGTACGTTTCCGCCGCCGGACCTTCCGATGCGGCTTTTGCGGCGACCGCGAGCAGAGCCTGCTCCAGTCCATGCCGCGTCCGCGCTTCACTTATGGCAAGCAGCAGCTCCTTGCCGCCCTGATATTCGAAGCCGCTCTGCTCCAGCTGTCCGCGCACATGAAGCACCGAGGAGGCGAAGCGGTAGCAAGCCTCGAGAATATCCTGCGGGTGATGGCTCTCACGAAAGCATTCATCGAGGAACTGGCGGGCTGTCTCGGTGATGCTGCCTTTATTCGATCCGCTGATTGCCTTCTTCGCCTTAATTTCCAGCGAAAACGGGTATTGCAGCGGCATACATGCCCGTTCGGCGGCGGCGATATCCTCCAGCTGGATGCGGTTACCGATGACAATTGCCCAGCACTGGAGCTCAAAGAGATCGCCAAGCCGCTCGGGCAGCACGGACAATCGCTCCACTGTCCGCCATGTCCATACGATGTCATTTAAGCCGCAATCTCGCAGGACGGCTTCAGCTTCGCCGATCAGCTGATTGGCAAATGCCGGTCGGCCTATCCCGTCCCAAGCTCCGGTCTGGCCGAGCAGAACGAATGAGCCGTCCGCTGCCCGTTCCAGCAACAGGACGGCTTCCGGCGCGGTACGGCTGATTTTTTCGCGCAGCAGCGGCCAAGCTTGCTGCAATCTATACTCATCCGCATTGCAGGGATGGATGGCGGCGGCCCATAAGGGGCGGTCAGGCGCGAGCCGGACGCGGGAGCTATCCCGATTGTCGGACCGCTCCGCTCCAAATAGTGTCTCCAGAACGATCGTTTGGTGAAGCTGTCCGAGGGTCTTCTCCAGATCATCGGCGGTGATTGGCTTCATCAAATATTCGCACGCTCCGAGCCGGATCGCTTGCCGGGCGTATTCGAATTCGGAGTGGCCGGAGAGGATGACCAGCTTCGACCCATTGCCGCTGCGCTTAAGCTCTTCAAGCATCTCCAGGCCGTTCATGACCGGCATTTGTACGTCGAGAATGACTACATCCGGCTGCAGCTGCAAAATGAGCGCCAGTCCGGCCCGGCCGTCCTCCGCTTCTCCAACCACCTCGTAATCGCGGCTTAGCTTCCCGATGAGCCGGATGATACCCGCACGCGTCTTTCTCTCGTCCTCGATAACTACGATTTTCATGACTCAATCCCTCCGTTTAAGCTCCAGCGGCAATCGCAGCAAAACGACGGTTCCGCGGCCAAGCTCGCTGTTAATGCTCCATGACGCTTTTCCGCCGTAATAGATATGGAGGCGGTTGAACGTATTTCGGATGCCGAGTCCGCTTCCCGCGACCCCCGCTGAAGAAGCGCTGTATTCGCAGTCGACAAGCATCCGGCATTTATCCGCAGCCATACCTTTGCCGTTATCTTCAATGCGGATGACGAAGTAAGATTCATCTTCCCGGTAGAGGGAAATGCTTAGCTTGCCTCCCGATGTGACGCCGGAGAAAGCGTGAACGAGTGAGTTTTCGATAAAAGGTTGGAGAAGCAGCTTATGCATGCCGGCTTCCAGCAGCTCAGATCCGCATTCGATCTCGCACTCGAACGCATCGTCGAACCGATGCTGCTGCAGAAATACATATTGGCGCAGCCATTCCAGTTCATCCCGCACAGTGACCGTCGCCGTGCTGGCATTGATGCTATAGCGCAAAATCTGGGCCAAGCTCTTCAGCATGCGGCTAATATCATGCTCATCCTTCTCAATGGCCATCCAATTGATCGAATCGAGCGTGTTATAGAGAAAATGAGGGTTAATCTGTGCTTCCAGAGCCCGGATCTCCGCTTCCTTCTGCTTCTTTGTCGCTTGAGTCGTCTCCAGCATCAGGCGGTTTACGGTAGCCATCATTTTATTGAAATTCGTTGCAATGATGGAGATTTCATCTCTGCTGCGCTCCTCGACCTGGACATTGAGGCGGCCGCGCTGAGCGGATTGCATCGCTTTGACGACCTTTCGAATCGAGCCGGTCAGTCTGTCGGAGAAGTAGTAGATCATCATGCTGGAGAGAAGAATGGCGAGCAGATCTGCAATCCAGCCGAGCCGCTGCATACTGTACATCTCCTCGAACAAGTCAATCTGCTCGGTCAAATTGACGATGGACCAGTCATTGACCTTCTCCTTATAGGTGTTCAGGATCGGCGCTTTCATGGGGATTTGGTCAACCGTCATGCCGATCATCGATTTGTCCAGCGCCGAGACGACGGATCCGCCGCTGTCGACAAGCACATTGTAGCTGCGAATGTTCGGCGGCGTAAGCGATGTCGCATGGTTTAGCACCGATTCATATAACGTAATGACGAGAACGCCGACGCCGTTCGTATTTCCTGGCTGCAGATTCGTGATTTTGCGGGCGATGTGGAAGACGTACGACTCATTGTTATGAATCGACTGGACCGCTTCCGGACTCGTAATGACGCTCTCATTTTCTATGCTCATCGCTTTCTTGTACAGCTTCAGCCGGAGGACCTCCTCTCCAGTCGGCCACAAGCCGCTAAGCGCTTCCGATTCCTTGTCGAAGGAGATGACCTGTCCGGTCGGCATGAGCACCGAGATGCTGCGGATGCCTTGCTTCGTATATGCGTAATGGATCAGTATGTCCTGCAAATCATAGAGCAGCATCGCTTTGTCGGGATCGTCGTGAATGATCCGGTTAACGAGCTTGAAGACGTCCGCATCCGTAAATAATTGAAACACCAAATCCCTGTACGAGGACAGGGTCGAGTCAAGGCTTTTGGCTGTTTGCATGAGATTGATCTGCACCAGCTCGTCGATCTTGTTTTGCATCGCTTTGCCGGTCTGATAGTTCGTAAACGCTTGCAAAATAAGCAGCGGGAGAATACTGGCCACGAGAAAGGAAGCGATCAGCTTGGTCCGGAAACTCATTCCCCGCATTAGATGACGCTTCATTTAAATCACCTGCACCTATAAATGGGATACGGCATTGGTGATCACCGCTGCTATTATTATAGCATTACCGCTATGCCCGGAGCATCCGGGAGCGCGCTGCTCCCGTTCGTTCGCGGGCCGTCAGGAGGTGAAGGGATGTATGCCTATTTTTGCCGACAGACGGCTGGTATACCCTAAGCCGATAGGCCGTAGAATATGCCGCAGCCGCCAGCCTGCGGTTAGCCCTTCACCGCGCCGGCCGTTACGCCGCCGACGATATATTTTTGCGTGAAGAAATACAGGATAATGACCGGTACCATTGCGAGCAGGACGCCAGCGAATGCCAGATGAAGCTGGGTCGTGTACTCGCCGAAGAACCTAACCTGCGTCAGCGGCAGCGTTGTGACCGCTTCCTTCTGCACGATAACCATTGATACGACAAAGTCGTTCCAGGCTCCGAGCGTTCCGAGCACAAGCACGGTCATCGTAACTGGCTTGAGCAGGGGAAAGACGATCCCGAAGAATGTCCGGTATTTCGAGGCACCGTCGATCATCGCCGCTTCCTCCAACTCCCGCGGCACCGTCTTAATGAAACCGGTATACAGAAAAATATTGTAGCCGATGCCGACGCCGAGCAGCGCCAGCACCAGTCCAGGCAGCGTGTTTAGCAGCCCGAGATCGAGCCAGGTTTTGTACAGCGGGAACATGATCGCCTGGAAGGGCATCATGATCGAGGCAACGAACATGTAGAACAGAATTCGGTACAGCCTGCTAGTGCTTCTAGCGATCGCATAAGCTGCCATCGAGCAGACAAGAATGGTCAGCACGACGCAGGACAAGGAGACGATCAGGCTGTTCTTGCTAGCGTTGAAAAAATTCGAGGCTTCAATCGCCTCGGTAAAATTTGACCATGCAATGGTATGCGGCGGCAGCAGCGGGTTCGTATTGGCGGAATCTATCGGCGATTTGATGGCATACATGACGACCAGATAAAATGGAAACAGTCCGATCAAAGCAGATAAGCCAAGAAAAACGATTTTGCAGGCATGCAGCGCTTTCTCGCCCTTCGAAATTCTCGTATTCAATATTCCACCTCCCTTTTGCGCAAAATCGATGTGAGAATGACGGTCACGCCCATGACGAGAATGAACATGATAAGACCTGCCATCTGACCGTATCCGGCCTTATTGAACGGGAATACATACTGATAAACATATTGGGCAATTGTCTGGGTCGATCTGCCCGGTCCGCCCACCGCGAACACATAGTCGAACATCCTCAGCCCATTGCCGATCCACAGCGGGATGCAGTAGGTGAAGGCAGGAGCAAGCAGCGGCAGCGTCACAGAGACGAATTGCCGCGCCGGCGTGGCGCCGTCAATCGTCGAAGATTCGTAAACGTCCTTTGGAATCGTTTGCAGACCCGCATAGTAAATGACCATAGCAAGTCCGATCTCTTTCCAGGAGGCCATTAGAATAACGCCCCACAGCGCCGTTTTCTCGTTGCCCATCAGTCCGGAGATATGCAGCACGTTCGGAAAAACGGTACCGTAGACATAGCTGAAAATGTAGGCCGTGAGCACAAGGCTCATAATGACGGGCATAAACAGCGCGCTCTTAATAAAATTCTCGCCCTTGAATTTGGAGGCAAGCATAACGGCGAGCAGCAGACCGAAGCCGTTGCAGAACAGCGTGTAGAACAACGTATACTGCAGCGTGTTGCCTATTATCTCCAGCATGTCCAAATCCGAGAAGAGCAGCCTGAGATTGCGCAGCCCGACATACTCATATGTCGGCGAAATTCCGTTCCAGTTCGTAAAGGCGATGTTGGCGCCCTTTACGAACGGAATCAGAATGGCGAGACTGAAGAGCAGCAGCGCGGGGAGGACGAAAGTGAACTTCACCAGCCCGTCGCGATAGATTCGTTTCATTCACTCAACTCCAGTTCTAAGATGAGCGGCCTTTCCTCCCAGCAGTCGGGAAGAAAAGCCGTATGTGATCAATCTTATGGGGCAATAGAGCTAGCCCATTTTCCTTGCTTTCTCGAATTCCTTGTCGAGATTGTTCAGCACATCGTCCGGCTTGAGGTCGGAAGGGTTTTTCTGCATCATGTATTGTCCGAACAAGCGCCATGTAATTTCATCCCACTGCGCGTAAAAGGTAGGCTCTGCGCCGTTGTTGATGATTTTACCGGTCTGGTACAGCTTCTGGAAGTCCGCAGCCATTGAATCTTGCGTCGCCGGCTTTATATCCGGATTAAGCGCACTGATCGTCTGGACGCCGTCTGCCCAAATTTGTTCACCCTCATCCGACGCCATAAAGTCGAAGAACTTAAGCATTTCCTCTTTGTTCTTGCTGTTCGCGGCAGGCAGGAAGGTATTATCCGTACCATGGGTCATGACGTTGTCTTCCGGATTGTCGTAGGCCGGGAAGGTAAAGACGCCGAAATTACCCTCCGGATTGTACTGACGGATTGTGCCGATGGCGAAGCTGCCGATTACGGTCATCGCCGCTTTGCCCGTCGCAAAATATTGCAGCGATTTCTCATAGTCGATATCCCGATAATCCTCATTCAGATAAGGCATCATGGTCGATACCCGATCCAGCAGGCCGCGAATATCCGGCAGGTCCGACCATTTCTTCTCGCCCGAGATCAGCTGGGCAGGGAAGCCGGGATTGCGTTTTAATGTACTGCCGAATATATCCGGGTACAGGTAACTGATGAATGATACGCCTTGCTGGAACGCGCCCGCAATCGGAGTAATTCCACTCTTTTTCAGCTTCTCGCTAGCGGCGACGAATTCGGTCCAAGTCGTCGGCACCTCAACGCCAGCTTGTGCGAACAGATCCTTGTTATAGATGACGCCATTCGTCATCAGGTCGAGCGGCAAGCCGTAGACGCGGTCCTTGTAGGAGACGTTCGGGAGGTATGCCTTATTGATCTTTTTTGCAAAGCTCTCGCCGGTAATGTCCATAAAGACTCCTGATTCGAGAAAATCGATCATGGTGTTCGGACGGCCGAACATAATATCCGGTACGTCGCCACCAGCGATTTTCATTTTGAGCGCATCGTTGTATTTGTCGGATGCGACGATCTCGATATTGAATTTGATATTCGGATTCTTTGCCGTATAGGCTTCGGTCATTTTCTCGAATGCTTCAACCTTTGGCTTCTCAATCATGAAATGCATGACGTTCAGCGTGACATCCTCCGCTTTGCCGCCTGCTTCGTTCTTGCTGCCGCTACCTTCGTTCGCCGTTCCCTCATTGTTGGCGGAACCGCATGCGGACAAAACGCCGAATGCGAGCATAAGCGCCAAAGCAGTAATCAACCATTTTTTCATAGGACCCCTCCTGGGTGAGCTTTATCATTACCGGCAATCCGGCCGGCTGGTGGAACATGTCCATCATAACGCATTGAAAGCGCTTCATAAATTCTAATATTTTAAAATATGGTAGACAGATTTCAACTAAAATATTCGATTAACGCGATGTGAATCCACAGGTTATGGACAACGATGATACAGAAATGGACCTGTATATTCCGATTTTGCAAAATAACATCTAAAGCAAGACCTTCCGATTACGAGCGAACCAAGCTTTGACTGCTTCAAGCGCGTTTTGAAAAGCAAGTCCTCTTATATTCGCATGGTTCTCCCAGCTTGGAATGTAATACTCGGTAACACCAAGTATGACTAATTTAATGCTATTATTCAGAGTCTTCAGAATATACGGCTTGCCGAACGCAGGCTCATTCGTTTCACTGTAATAGAGGCCGTGAGAGACATTCAATTCCCATTATTTACAAAAGCTTATCGCCCGGTTTACCGACAGAAAATGAACCGTCCTTATAGTTAAGCAAGTACCATAAATTAGAATTTTTGGAGGATAATTGTTTGAAAAAAATCGCTAAGTTTATTTTACCGTTATTTTTGTCCGTGTCCTTGCTCAGTGCTTGTGGCGCTAACAGCACAAACAATGAATCCGCGGCGGCAAACAATGCAGCGAAGAATGCGCCAGCAGCAAGCGAGCCAGCCGCCGAAGGATATGTGCCGGAGAAGCTGACAGTACAATTCGTCCCTTCCCAGAACGCAGATACGCTTGAAGCAAAGGCGAAACCGCTTGAGCAGCTGCTCAGCGACAAGCTTGGCATTCCGGTAGAAGTAAGCATTTCGACGGATTACAACACGATTATCGAAGCGATGGCTTCCAAAAAAGTAGACGTAGGCTTCCTTCCTCCAACTGCATATGTATTAGCGAAGGACAAGGGTGCTGCCGAGGTTATTCTCCAAGCACAGCGCTTTGGCGTACAGGACGACACGGGCGCTCCGACAGATCAGCTCGTTGATTTCTACAAATCGATGATTGTCGTAAAGAAAGATTCCGACATCAAGTCGATTGAGGATTTGAAGGGCAAAAAGATCGCCTACCAAAATGTGACCTCCTCCGCAGGCTTCGTATGGCCAGCCGGTAAATTAATTGAAGCCGGACTTGACCCGCTCAAAGATGTTGCACCCGTTACCGTAAAAGGCCATGACCAAGGCGTTATTGCCGTATTGAACGGCGATGTGGACGCGGCTGCCATTTTCCAAGACGCCCGTACAATCGTTTCGAAGGACTATCCGACCGTATTCGAGGATACTCGCGTATTGGCCTATACCGAAAAAATCCCTAATGATACCATTTCCGTCCGTTCCGACATGAACGCGGAGTGGGTAACCAAAATTCAAGATGCTTTTATTGCTCTAGGCAGCGACGAAGCAAGCCGTGCTATTATTTTTGAGATTTACTCCCACCAAGGTTATGTGAAATCCGAAGACGGCATCTTCAACATCGTCCGCGAATACGGCGAGAAGGTAAAGACCGAATAAGGTTCCCACGCTCTAAACGATTCCCTGCAATAGGCTCCGCATGCCCGTATCGAAAAGCCAGTTCGAGCGCCCGCAGCGCCCGGACTGGCTATCCTTTATTGCTACGATAAAAACAAAGGAATGATCATCCTGTGATTGAACTTCGGAATGTATCGAAATGGTACCCTAACGGGACAAAAGGCCTGAACCAAATCAATCTCGCTTTCGCCAAAGGGGAGTTTACCGCGATCATCGGACTGTCGGGCGCCGGAAAATCGACGCTGCTGCGCTCCATTAACCGGCTTCACGATATTTCGGAGGGCGATATCCTTATCGACGGACAATCCATTACCGGAGCCAAAGGGAAGCAGCTGCGCTTAATTCGCCGAAATATCGGCATGATTTTTCAGAGCTTCAACCTCGTCAAACGCTCATCAGTCCTGCGCAACGTGCTGGCAGGCCGCGCCGGCTACCACTCCACGTTAAGAACGATAACCGGACGTTTCCCCAAGCGGGACATAAACCTGGCATTCGAAGCGCTGAATCGCGTTAACATTGTGGAGAAAGCTTATTCGCGCGCCGATGAGCTGTCCGGCGGCCAGCAGCAGCGTGTAGCGATAGCCCGCGTGCTGGCACAGGAAGCAAAAATTATTTTGGCAGACGAGCCCGTCGCCTCACTCGATCCGCTTACGACGAAGCAGGTGATGGATGATTTGAAGAAAATCAATCTTGAGCTGGGTATTACGACGATTGTTAACCTTCACGACGTCCGTTTAGCGAGGCAATACGCTACGCGCATCGTTGGCTTACTCGCCGGACAAGTCGTGTTTGACGGGCCCGTAGCGAAAGCAACCGATGAGCGGTTCGCCGAAATTTACGGACGCCCTATCTCAGAGGCCGAGCTTCCGGGAGAGCGAAACGCATGAGTATGCGTACAGAGCTCAGTCGTCCAAAAGCGCCAAGCAAGCTCAAGCATTACCTGAGCGCTGCGGTCATTATTTTGCTGCTCTGGGGGAGCTCCGTTCAGACCGAGGCTACGCTTAGCGAGCTTATTGAAGGGTTTCCGAACATGTTCGACCTGCTTGAGGAAATGTTCCCGCCAAAATGGACCTATTTCGACAATATTGCCGGCGCTATGCTGGAGACGATTCGTATGGCCCTCATCGGGACGACGATCGGCGCCATTTTGTCGATTCCGGTTGCCTTGCTGTGCGCCGGCAATATAACGGCCAGCTGGTGGCTTCATCACCCTGTACGTTTCTTGCTCAACCTGATACGCACCATCCCCGATCTGCTGCTCGCCGCAGTCTTCGTGGCCATAGCAGGCATCGGTCCGCTGCCGGGGATCATGGCGCTGACCCTCTTTTCTCTAGGCCTTATAGCTAAGCTCACGTACGAGGCTTTGGAGGGGATAGACCGGGGACCAATCGAAGCTATGACCTCGGCAGGCGCAAACGGCATTCAGCGCATCGTTTATGCTGTCGTACCGCAAATACAGGCACATTTCATGTCCTTCACGCTGTATACCTTTGAAATTAACGTTCGTGCGGCTGCCGTGCTTGGTCTCGTAGGCGCAGGCGGAATTGGCCATTATTATGAAATTACGCTAGGTTTTCTGGAATACGACAAAACCTGCGTCATCATTATTTTCACGTTAGCCATCGTCTTGCTGATTGATTATTCAAGCACGAAGCTGCGGGAGAAGCTGCTATGAACAAATCGTGGAATGTTATCGTGCCGAAGCCTAAGCCCAACCGTTCCCGCTGGCTGATCTATCTTGCGCTTGCAGCCGTCTATTGCTGGGCGTTCTCAGGCATACCGCTTACAGGCTTAAAGGAAACTGCCGTTCAAATTACGAAAGCGATCGTAACCGGCATTCTATCACCCGACTGGGATTTTGTTTATTTGCCCGAAGGCGAGGATTTGCTGCGGGGACTGCTGGAGACGCTTGCTATCTCTATATTAGGCACCTTCATTTCCACGCTGCTCTGTCTGCCGCTTGCCTTCTGGGCTGCGGTCAATATGAGCGGACCTTGGACCGTATCAGGCTCGGGTAAAATGGTGCTCAGCTTCATCCGGGCCGTTCCGGAAATGGTTCTGGCCCTAATGTTCATTAAAGCCGTAGGGCCAGGCTCTTTCGCCGGCGTGCTGGCGCTTGGCTTGCATTCGGTCGGCATGCTCGGCAAACTGTTCGCGGATGAAGTCGAAAATATGGATAAAGGGCCGGTTGAAGCGCTGCTCTCGTCCGGAGCGAATCGGCTGCAAATCTTGTGGTTTGCCGTCATTCCGCAGGTACTTCCCGGGTTCCTATCCTATACGCTGTACCGATTCGAGATCAATATGCGCTCCGCGGCCATACTTGGCGTCATTGGCGCTGGCGGTATCGGCACGCCTCTCATCTTCGCCCTAAGCACCCGCAATTGGGATCGCGTCGGCATTATTTTGCTCGGCATTGTCATTCTGATTACCGTTATTGATATCATTTCCAGCGCGATTCGCAAGCGTCTCGTCTAGGCCATGCCAAATAAACAGCCCGCAGCGGTGAGCGGTCACCATGTACGGGCTGTTTCGGATGTGCATATTTGAATTGCCTTCCTCCAGGGAGGATAGCTCCCGCTAAAATCATCGATTTCCCCCGCCTTCATTAAATAGGCCGTTCAATCGAAAACTGCTCCCCCAGCTTCGCGTAATCGCTGCCGGCTAGGCGGCTAACCGGCTTCAACGCCTCGGCGTTAATGCGCCCGTTCTCATACAACGCGTCATCCACGTGATAGCGCACAACCCGCCCGATTAATAGGTCGCAGGCCGGCGACGCTTCCGATCCGCCAAGCGGGAGCGCTTGCTCCAGCACGCATTCCATCCGAATTCTCGCTTCTGCTATGCCAGGCACGCTTACGATATCGCTCGCAACAGCTGTCAGCCCGGCCAGCTCCACCTCGCTCTCCTCAGGCGGCAAATTGGCCGCCGTCACATTAATCGCTTCGATGTAGCTCTCGTCCGAGATATGGACAACAAACTCGCCTGCGGCGGCGGCGTTCCGGGCAGTGTCCTTCTGGATACCGCCCGGCTTTCGCTGCACCGATACCGCAACCATCGGCGGATTAGCAGTCACGATATTAAAGAAGCTGAAGGGCGCCGCGTTCAGCACCCCTTCGCTTGATTGCGTCGTAACGAAGGCGATTGGCCTTGGCACAATGCTGCCGATAAGCAGCTTATAATTGTCCTGTACGCTTTGACTGGCTGGATCAATGGATAGCATGGCGGGCACCTCTTTCACAACGATATGTTTGCTTCAATTAGACGTTGAAGGTTTCGTTAAACCAAGCTGCTGCCGCAGCCGCCTCTGAGCTCGTCAGCTGATGGCCAAACCGCTCCCAATGAACCGTAACGGGCGCGCCTGCCGCTTGCAGCAGACGGTCAAGCTCCTCGGTTTCCTGCGGCGTGCAAAGCGGATCGTTCAAGCCTGCGCCGATGAAGCAAGGGACATCTGTAAGATCAGGCAGCTCTAACCCGCGGACCGGCACCATCGGGTGATGCAATATCGCGCCCCGCAGCGTGCCTTGATAATGGAAAAGCAGGCTTCCAGCTATATTCGCTCCGTTGGAATAGCCGACTGCAATAAGATTGCCGCGGTCGAAGCCGTACTCGGTTGCGGCGCTACCCAAAAAATCATTCAGCTCCTTCGTACGGAACACCAAATCCTCAAGGTCGAATATGCCCTCGGCCAGCCGCCGGAAATAACGCGGCATGCCATTCTCCAGCACATTTCCTCTAACGCTGAGTACGGATGAGGCTGGCGATATACGGTCGGCAAGCGGGAGTAAATCCCGCTCGGTGCCTCCCGTTCCATGCAAGAGCAGCAGTACTGGCGCAGCTTGATCCGTTCCTTGTTTGAAAATATGCTTCATCATTTGTCCTCCTCCAATACCCTTATTTCAAATGGTGATAATAATTGCTCGATTTGCGTGCGATGGCCCTCATACCATTCAGGAAGCATCAGCTTCTCGCCGAGACGTGCCGGCTCTTCATCGCGTGCAAAGCCCGGCGGATCAGTCGCAATCTCGAACAATATGCCGCCTGCTTCACGGAAGTAGATCGCTTTAAAATATTGTCTGTCTACGATCGGCGTAGGCTGGAAGCCATTGCTCTCGACATGGCTTCTCCACAGCGCATGCTCCGCATCGTCCTTCGCCCGCCATGCAATATGGTGAACGGTGCCGGCGCCGCCATGACCCGGCTCCATGCTGTCTACATTGACGTCAATCAGGTTGCCCAAATCTCCTGTCGCTTTAAAACGGGCATAGGCGCCTTCTTGTCCGACCTTCTCCAGCCCCATCACATTCACGAGAAGCTCCGCGGTTTGAGCGGGGGCCGTGCTGTACAGTATCGCGCCCCCGAACCCTTTGACCGCTTTACTTGCCGGAATTCCGCCGAACGCCCATTTGCTTTCCGCTCCCTGCTCACGTGCTGCGATTTCGAGCAGCAAGCCGTCCGGATCTGCGAATTGCAGGTACTGCTCGCCAAACCTCGACGTTTGCGTGAAAGTCACATTTAACTTAGCCAGCCGCTCTCTCCAGAAATCGAACGCATCAGCGGGAACAACATAGGTGGTATAGCCGACTTGCCCTCCGCCGACTTTACCTTTGCGCGAATTTTCCCAAGGGAAAAACGTTATGATCGTACCCGGACTTCCGATTTCATTGCCGAAGTACAGATGGTACACCTCAGGGGCATCAAAGTTAATCGTTTTCTTAATCAGGCGCAGGCCAAGCACTCCTGCATAAAAATCTGCCGTAATCTGCGCATTTCTAACAAAAGCAGTTATATGATGAATACCAGCCGTTTGCGTTGTCATATGGTTTACACTCCCTATTTTATATTAGTTCAAAAAGTAATGTAACTAACAAAATCATAGATTAACGGATCAGCGCATCAAGCGAAAATGGACCAGCACCTGTTAAAGCGATACCTATAGCAATGGCTGCGAGGACGAGATTATATTCATAACCGTTTGCAGTCACCCACAATCCGTTCTGTCCATGCACCTTAACGATAGCGACCAGCATCGTCATCACGATCAATGCTGCGGCAAGCGGAGTAAGCAGCCCTGCTGCAAATAATACCCCTCCAACAAGCTCCATCAGCCCGGCAACGATGGCCATTGCTACTCCGGGCTTAACGCCGATCGATTCCAACCAGCCGCCCGTTCCTTTTGGTCCATATCCGCCAAACCAGCCGAACAGCTTCTGTGCGCCATGCCCTACGAACAACAAACCTACAACCAGACGAACGATCAACAATCCCAATGCCATACTCATTTTAAATTCCTCCATTTTTGTTTTTAGTTTTTTATTATATTTTAAAGAATCTTTAATTTAAGATATTAGGCGAGCGTAAACGGCCGATGCCATCCAATTGGCTCCTAAAGCCCGTTTCGCGGTAAAAGATATGCAGCTGCTTCTCATCAGATGCAGCCCGGCTACTTGTAGTGCTCCTGCGCAAACTTTCCCAGCTTCTTGAGCAGCTTGCTTGCCAGCTGCTTTTCTTCAGTCGATAGACCGCTCACCGCTTGCTCTATTGTTTCCTGATGGGCGGGAAACACTTGCTCCACGAACTGCTTGCCTTGATCAGTCAGCTCGGCGTAGATGAGACGTCGATCCTCTGTCGAAGCTCTGCGGCGGACGGCTTGCTTCTTCTCCAGCTTATCGACTACATACGTAATGTTGCCGCTGCTCATAAGCACCTTCTCGCCAATTTGCTGCAAGGGCTGCGGTCCTCTATGGTACAACAGCTCAAGTACCCCAAATTCCGTACGGTTCAAGCCATTTTTACGAATATCGCGATCCGCGTGGGCGTTCACCCATTGGCTCGCTCTAGACAGCGCGATGAAGAGATCTAATGAATCATTTGATTTACGGTTTGTCATGATTATCACTCCCTTCTGCGCTGGATTTATCTTTAAATTAATTATCTTGAATTAAAGATAATATATTTTGAAGCAGCTGTCAACACTTTTTCATAAATGATTTTGTATCAATGAACGATGCTGCAAAACTGCAATTCCGGCTCCAACCGGGAGCCTATGTGCTAACAGCCACCTTTCACACTTACTCACTCGCCGATTGCTTCGATTCATTACTTTATTATAGCTCTCTTCTATAACAACTATTTACCCTCCTTGCTGCTTATACATTTGCCATGATACTTCCGTCGACTAGAGCGGCAGTATATTTGGTTGCAAAAGAGCGCGCTTTCCGCCAAAATCATCCTATAAAGGAGGGACGCGTGACGATGCTGCACATTGTAAACGGAGATTCGGTTGGAACAAAGCTGAAGAAGAACGGTACTCCAGGGGACGTACTCGTTTGGAGAGAAATTTATACGGAGGGCCCCGTATTTACACAGCCGGAGTTGCCTGCAAACCGGGCAGTAAGAGGACAATATTTGGAGCAGGCACTAGGCATACCGCGGCAGGAATGGCGCGCTTCCTCGGAGGCGCAGGAAAAACAGCTGTCGGGCTTTCGGCAATATAACGATATCGTGCTTTGGTTCGAGCATGATCTGTACGACCAAACGATGCTTAGCTGCTTGCTGTATTATTTTTCAGAACAAGCACGGGGCGGCACCAAGCTGCATCTGTTAAGCATCAATCAATATCCAGGCATTCCGATCTTTCACGGCCTAGGCCAGCTTTCTGAAGAGCAGCTGTTTGGCCTGGTCGGCACATGGCAAGTAATAACTGCCGAACAGCTCCTTTTAGGCAAAAAAGCATGGGAAGCATTTACGTCCAAAACTCCCGAAGCGATCGCTGAGCTTCTTCAAGAGGATACCTCTGCGCTTCCTTTCCTGCATGCAGCATTCCGGCTCCATTTGAAGCGATTTCCATCCGTTCAGAACGGCCTTGGCATTATAGAGCAAACAACGATCGAGCTGCTCTTGAGCGGCGTCGATACTCCCTTGCAGCTCTTTCAGCGGACGGGCGACCGCCTATATGGGCTGGGCATGGGCGATATCCAGTATTGGTTATGTTTGCGGCGTCTCTCGGAAGGTCCGCATCCGCTCATTTCGCTTGAAGGCAACGTTAGGATTCCAGGATTGAATGAACCTCCCGAAGCTTTCTTGCATGCAAAAGTAAGTCTAACAGAGCTTGGGGAAAAGGTTGCGGGCAATCATGCCGATTGGACAACGATGAGCGGCATCGATGTATGGTATGGCGGCGTGTGGCTCGAGAGCAGCAGCCCGCTGTGGCGCTGGGATGCCAGCCGCTCAGCGATCGTCCGCGCCTAAGCAGCATACAAGAACAGCCTGCCGATTGCCTCCGAAAGGCTGTTCCCGTAACGCCTATTGCCTACCGCCACCATAATGAGGCCGGATATGCGGCTGCTCGAATGAAGACGGTCTCGCCTATTTTTGGAGTGGAAATCATCGCGTTTCGTTCCTTGGCGGCCTTCACGGCGCGCTCCACTGGGTCCGTCCAATCATGCAGCGCCAGCGTAAATGCGCCCCAGTGAATCGGAATCATAACCTTCCCCCGTACGTCCAAATGGGCTTGTACCGTTTCTTCAGGCATCATATGAATTGCGGCCCAGCGCTCATCGTATTGACCGCACTCCATTAAAGTAAGATCAAACGGACCGTATTTGTCGCCGATTTCTTTAAAATGAGGGCCATAACCGCTGTCGCCGCTAAAAAAGATTTTTGCCGCGCGCCCGTGTATGACCCAGGAGCACCATAGCGTAGCATCGCGGTCCGTAAGGCTTCTTCCGGAAAAATGTCTCGCAGGCGTGCAAGCCAGCTGAAGCCCCTGATAGGAAAACTCCTCCCACCAATCATGCTCCTCTATTTTTGCCGGATCTATTCCCCATTTCACCAAATGAGGCGCAACGCCCAGCGGTACGAAAAACTGCTTCACCTTGTCCTTCAGCTTCACGATCGAACCGTAATCCAGATGATCGTAATGATCATGGGAAATGAGCACGGCATCGACCTCCGGCAGCTGCTCAATCTCGAACGGAAGCTTGTCGCTGAACCGTTTTCCGCCGATAAGCGGGAATGGAGATGGCGCCCTGCCGAACATCGGATCGAGCAGCAAGGTTTTCCCGTCCAGCTGAAGCAATGCGGCGGAATGGCCAAACCATGTGAGCTTGGGCTGCTGCCCCTGTCCAAAATAAACCTTGCTCAGCGGCTCGATCACCACCGGCTTACCCGGCCTCCCCTGCGGATTGCCTTTCATGAACTGGACGAGCAGCTTAAGCTTCTCTACTGCCGTTGTTTCCATAACCGTAGGTATCAGGTTAACAAACTTGCTTTTGGCATAATGCCTCGACCGGCTTAACTGCTCCCGTCTCTCTTTTGTCGGGCTCGCTCCAAAGGCAGGATAATATTGCAGCACCAAATACATGGCGATAACAAGTGCAGCTATGACGCTAATGAATATGAGCATTCCCTCCAACCTCTTCCCTTGTAGCTTTCAAATATAAAAAAACGCTCCGCTTACGAAGCCGTTATGTTCATGCGAAACTGGCCGATCGCGAATTCACGATACATCGCATGACTGGCATACAGCTGCTCATGCGTTCCGACGCCTGTAATGACGCCCTTCTCCAAAAATACGATCGAATCGGCATCAACGACCGTCGATAACCGATGCGCGATCACGACCGTTGTCCGTCCAACCATCAAGTTTTTCAGCGCGTCCTGCACAACCTCCTCCGACTTGCTGTCCAGGTTGGACGTCGCTTCATCGAGCATCAGAATATGCGGGTCCCGCAGCAGCGCCCTCGCAATGGCAATCCGCTGCCGCTGACCGCCGGAGAGCTTAATGCCGCGTTCTCCAACCTCCGTTGCATAGCCGTCCGGCAAAGCCTCGATAAAACCATCTGCATAAGCCATTCGTGCAGCCTGCTCGATTTCCTGCTGCGTGACTTTGCGGTCCAGGCCGTAGCACAAATTATCTTTTATCGTTCCCGCTATAATCGGGCTTTCCTGAGAAACGTAGCCGATCTGACTCCGCCATGAACGCAGCGAAGCATCCCGGATATCCGTCCCTCCAAGCCGGATTGCGCCGGAGGTCGGGTCATAGAACCGCTCCAGCAGCGAGAACAGCGTCGTTTTGCCGCTGCCGCTCGGGCCGACAAGCGCCGTTACTTTTCCCGCTTCGATCGTTAGGCTCACATCTCTCAGGATCGGCTCCTCCGGCTTATAAGCGAAAGACACATGCTCCACCTTAAGCGTCTGATTCATTTCGGTAACCGCATTGCCGGAATCCTGGTCTTCCTCTTCGGCTTCCAAAATGCCAATAATGCTTTCTGTCGCTCCCATTGCCTTCTGAAATTGCGTAAAGAACTGCGAAATTTGCGTAATGGGCAGCATGATTTGGAACAAATACATGATGAATGCAACTAATTCGCCCGCTGTCATGGCGCCTGAAGATACCTGCACGCCGCCAAAGCCGATCAGGCAAACGAGCAGCAATAAAATAATAAACGATACGATCGGTGATATAAGCGCCTGCATGCGGGCTTCCTTCAAGCCGAAGCCAAACAAATTTTGAATGCCGGCACGTCCCTGTTCAAATTCGACGGGCTCGGAGCCTGACGCCTTCACCAAACGAATTTCAGATACAACGCGGTTGATGACAGAGGTAAAACGGGCGTTCTCCTCCTGCGTCGACTTGGAGATGCTGTACATTTTGCGGCCGATCGGCACCATGATTAAAGCGGCAACCGGGAATACGGTAAGCATGATAATCGTCATTTGCCAGTTCATATAGAACAAAATCGACAATGCGCCGATAATGGATAAAATACCTGTGAAAAAACCGGTCACATGCTCGGTAATGAGACCCTTCAGCAGCGCCGTGTCGTTCGTCAGACGGCTAATCGTATCGCCGGACGATTTGTTGTCATAATACGGAACCGGCAGGCGCAGCAGCTTGCTCCACAACCGCTCGCGAATGGACGATACGATTTTATTGCCGCTGTAGTGCAGCAAGTAAACGGAGATGCCTCCTGACACGACCTGGGCTATAAAAGCTGCCGCCATCAAAGCGATCTGAGCCGTGCTTAATGAGCCAAGCGAAAATCCGTTAACCATATTTTTCGTAAATAACGGGATCGTAAGTCCAACCAGCGTCGTAATGACGCTCAGAATAACCGCCACGGAAAGCAGCGCCTTCGGAGGATTCGTCTCCATAATAAGTGCTATAAACCGCTTCACCTTACTCTTTTTATCCTTCACCCGATCTTCACTCCTGCCTCTCTATTCTCTCCACCACGTTTCCTGCTTTACCTTACCTGTTTAAACGGAATTTAAACGATGATACATTTAAGGGAAAGATACTTCTCTAGATGCTATACGCAGATAAACGAAGCGCGGCTCATTAAAGAAAGAAGCTGTCTCCACTTTAACACTGGATATTTCGACCATGTTTGCTTTCGGCCCAAAAAAATAGACTGCCGAAGCCACGCTCGACAGTCCGATTCTAACTTGAATTCATTGTGGTTTTTCAATTCTGATGAGTAGACCCATTCGCCCTCTTTTGCAGCATTATCAATCATTCATCTGCCCCAGTAGTTTTCTCTCTTCTCCGCTAAGAAACGGATGCCCTCTTCTACGAATGTAGCGCTGTCAGGAGCCAATTGTCTCCATACCCCGCCTCCTTCAAAATCAATCACACACTCCAAGGATGCATACCCCTTATAATCGATCTCTCTTAATGCGCGAAACACGCCGTCCCAATCCAGATGCCCCGTACCAGGGATTCCCCAATCATTTTCATTCAGGTGAATATGGCCCAAATCTTTTCCTGCATCTCTTACAGCACCTGACAAGCTTTTTTCTTCAATGTTCATATGATAAGTGTCCAGATGAATCTTAACGTTTGGTTCGCCAATCATATGCTTCAATGCAAGAGCCTGCTTGCATGTATTGACCATGAAAGTCTCATGACGGTTAATCGGTTCAATCCCAATAGTGACACCCAGCTCGCCGGCATACCGTGCCACTTCCTTTAATTGTACCGCTACCATTTGAATCAACTCTTCCGAAGGCCTAGCAGGATGGGATTTAAGATGAAGTCCATAAATCACTCCTGAGAAGAAATTCGCCCCAATCTCACTCGTATACTGGACGCACTGCTTCAAGTAGTCGGTTCCAGCAGCACGGACCTTTGGATCGAAGTTGGTAATATCATGTTCCGGACTTATAATTAAGGTGGAAGTGACGGCTTCCAAACCGGCCGCCCGCAGCTTATCCCTTGTGGCTTTCACGTTGAAGCCATCCAGATTCATAAGAGGGATTTCGATAAAATCAAGTCCCATGGCTTTGACCCGGTCAATCGTATACAAGGCCGAGTTATCCCAATTTCTGCACCAAGCCATTGCGTGTATCCCTAATTTCATGAATATCGCCGTCCTTTCGCATCCTAAATCTTTTTAACAAATTCAGATTTTAACTTCATAGCTCCGAAGCTGTCAATTTTGCAATCAATATCATGATCGCCATCAATCAATCGTATGTTTTTTACTTTTGTGCCTATTTTTATGACTAATGAACTTCCTTTTACTTTCAGGTCCTTGATTACCGTTACGGAATCACCATCGTTTAAAACATTTCCGTTTGCATCTTTAATAATCCTTTTATCCTCATCATTTCCGGAATCTGATTCTAAATTCCATTCATGAGCGCACTCCGGGCAGACAAAAAGATTTCCATCTTCATAAGTATATTCTGAATGACATTCCGGGCAATTTGGCAAATTAGACATTTTTTATGTCCTCCCATTCGTTATTGGACTTTTGGATACACCAGGTTGTCATGCAGCGCTTACCCGCTACGATGACGGTTTTGAGCGGCTCGAATAACTGGCCCTTTAGCTGCGCAGTCATACTCAAAAGACGCTCGTCATTCACGAGAAAACGTCTGCTTCCATCAGGAAGCAGATATCGCTCATCTCCAAGCGGCTGTATGCTGGATTCCATTCCAGTGGAAGATGCCAAACGTGCGAATAGCCGCCCGCCGGGCTTCAATACGCGCCAAAGCTCGTGAACCATTTGGTCAAAATGCTCCTCATGTTCCGCGAAATGCAGCACCGCGCTGCTGATGATAAAATCAAAGCTTTCATCCGCAAAGCTCATTTGCTCGACAGCTTCTATGCGCGCCTGGGCGGTCGACCAGACTGGCGCAATGGCAGAAGCAAGCTTCCGCACCTCCTGAATGGCAGCCTCCGAGCGGTCGACCGCATACACCTCATAGCCGCTGCGAAGCAAATAGGTTATATTTCGCCCCGAACCGCAGCCTGCATCAAGGATGCGCATCGCCTGTGTGATCCGTCCTTTCAGCAGCTGGTCAAATAAATAAATATCGATGTCGCCAAACTGCTCCCTCAGTTCATTTACCATCAAATCGGCCCCTTTCCGCGAAGAATTCAAGCTGCGTAAATATTTATTACACAGCCATATCCACACCCCGGCTGGAATATGTGTATAAATGACCCCTAATAATCGATACTTTGGCATCGTTTTTGAGCTTTGCGGCGAAAAAAGATATCCACATGGGGATAACTAATTTTCTTGGCCGAATAGTAGCCGGCTTAAGCTTTCTGCCCTCTGCGGACTTTAAGCTGCTTGCCCTTAATCGTCGTATTTTTCATAATCTCCAGCACGAGCGGTCCTTTTCCGTTCAAAATTTCCACATCGGTAACGTTATCCAATATGGTAATGATGCCGATATCATCCGCGGATACACCTTCTATTTTGGCGATCGTACCGACAAAATCTACCGCTCTCAGCTTCTTCTTCTTGCCGCCGTTAAAATTAAGCTTCATGATCTGCTTATTCAACTGCTCACGCTTATCTTTTTTAAGTACGGGACCGACATTGATTTTTTGCTCAAAATCCTCCCGGCGAAGATCAACCGCTTCTTCCGAGGGAGCTGACGCTTTATGAATGCTGAAGCCGATGTACTCCTCAATTTCGGATAACCGTCTGCTGTCCTTTGGCGCTGCGAACGTGATCGCTTTTCCTGCAAGGCCTGCTCGTCCCGTTCTGCCCGTGCGATGGACGTAGCTTTCCTTATCGAGCGGAATATCGAAGTTGATGACATGCGTAATATTCGTAATATCGATGCCTCTTGCCGCTACATCCGTCGCAATCAAATAGCGGAACTGCCCTCTGCGGAACGCGTTCATCACCTCAAACCGCTCAGCCTGCTCCATCCCGCCGTGAATGCGGTCGCATGGATATTCAAGCTCAGCCATCTGGCGGAACACCTGATCCACGTTCTCCTGCGTCCGGCAAAATATAATGCAGCTATCGGGGCTTTCAACAATCATAACATCTTGAAGCAGAGCAAACTTGTCCGCTTCCTTTACTTCAATAACCGAGTGCTTGATCGTTGCTGTCGTTAACCCCGCAGCTTTAATCTCAACATGAACGGGGTCGTTCATATACTGACGCGCCAGCTTAGCTACATCCTCAGGGAACGTAGCGGAGAAAAGCATCGTCACTCTGTCCCTCGGAAGCTGCTGGATAATGGCCTGCACCTGCTCGATAAAGCCCATATTCAGCATTTCATCCGCTTCATCGATCACCAAATATTTTATTCGCTCCACAGCGAGCGTTCCCCGTTCTATATGATCGTGCACTCGTCCGGGCGTCCCTACAACCATATGCGTTCTCTGTTTTAGCTCAGCCTTCTGGATATGGAATGGCGCTTTGCCATATACCGCCATCGCTTTAATCCGCTTGAACCGTCCAATATTGGTGATGTCCTCGTTTACTTGAAGCGCGAGCTCCCTTGTTGGCGTTAAAACGAGTACCTGCGGCTTATTTTCATTCCAATCGACCAGCTCGCATAACGGAATGCCGTAGGCTGCCGTCTTGCCGCTGCCGGTTTGTGATTTGACGACAAGATCCTTCTGCTGAAGCGCCACGGGAATAACCTCGCGTTGAACCTCGGTTGGCGTTTCGTACGCCAGGCTTTCCAATGCCCGAACGATTTCCGTACTTAAAGAAAAATCCGCAAACTTTATTTCACTCATCAATTTACCTCTTCTGCAAGTTATTCGTTCTTTTAATCGTATCCTTAAGAATAGCATATTAACTAATCTTTGCATGCATAAACCTCGCCTGCTTAGCAGGTTAAGTCACATTACTGCATTTGTCGAAGAAATGCGGTACTACAAAAAGTGAGTACTAGTTGGCTTTGGAATAGGTCACTATAATTTAAGACATACCAACAAGAAAGGCATGTGAGTGCAATGCTACGGTTAAACGTTACGCGTGTCGGCTTCCTAATGGGCGTATCCCTGCTGCTCGCTTCCATCATCTACTTCTTCGCTGCCAATTGGGGCGGCCTCGGCCGCGCCGACAAAATTCTCGCCTCCGCAGGCATTATGGTTCTGTTCTATGGCGCAGCTTTTATTTTCTCGAAAATGAAATTCATGCTTGGCCATCACTCCTTTCTGTCCGCGATCTTTCTGGTCGGGGGCTGCATTTCGTTCGGCGCGGCCGTTGCCCTGCTGAACCAAATCTATAATTCGCATGCCGATACCTATGAGCTGTTCCTCGTATGGTCGATTCCGGCGCTGCTGCTTGCTTTTATTACCCGCTTTAATCCGTTCTACTTACTGGCTTATGCGCTCGTTCATCTGACCATGTGGCAGTATTTTTTCCCGTCCTCCCTCTATATCGTTCACAGCGACAGTGAAATTTTGCTGATCGGCTGCTTGATCGCCCTAATCAATCTCATCCTGTTCGCCCTGATTGAAGCGAAGCTTCTCAAGTCAGCTCCGCTGAAGCTCGTTAGCTTTATTATTTTCCATATTTCCCTGCTCGTCTTAACGAATTCCACCCAGTACGAGCTGTATGGCGCGTGGATGAACATTCCCTGCGCGGCTGCCATTGCGTTTGGCTTCTATTATTTTACCCGAGTGCGTCTGGATAAAATCATGCTTACGCTTAACGCGCTTGCCGCATCCGCCTTCGCCGTTTTCAAATTTTTAGAGCTGATGTCCGAGCATGCTTCCACCTCATTTTTTATTTTCGGACTCGTCTTTGTCGCTTTATTGCTGACGGGCAACGTCTTTTTCTTCCGCTGCCTGTACAAGCTCGGCCAACCAGCCGCAGATGCTGGAGAGCAAGCCCCCGAGGCGCAAGCAGAAGCCCTTAAGAGCGCCCTTGTAGGCAAAATCGTCTCCACTATCGTGACCGTTATTGGCGTCCTGATTGGCAGCATCTCATTGGTAGGCTTGGTGTTCATGGCATCCGATGCGATAGAGCCTCAGTACACGCTGTTTGTCATCTCCCTGCTGTTCATTATTCCCGTTCTATTGCTGCGCCGTATAAATGCCGTTATTCGTTATACGGTGCTTACGATCGGATACGCAGCCGGAATGATCGCAATCGGATGGATAGAAATGGCAAGCTTATCCTTGCTCTTCTTAGCTGTGTCTGTTGCGGGCTGGTTTAGCTTCCATGGACGAGTACAGCATCTCTTTATTTATTCGCTGATCAATCTCAATATCGCGATTGTTCTGTTCCAGCTGTTCGAATCGGTTCAGCTTGCCCCTTCCTTCATCGTATTTATTTTAACGATGCTGAATGCAGTCATTTATGCAAGCCACCACCTGCTTCACGAAGGCGCGATCAGGCAGCATGTGCGGGAATGCGGTTTGTTCTATACACTGCTCTTTCTCTTCTGGCTTACCTTCATGGATGATATTTTCCCGTATTCGTAC
This sequence comes from Paenibacillus sp. Soil522, assembly GCF_001428245.1. GTDB lineage: Bacteria > Bacillota > Bacilli > Paenibacillales > Paenibacillaceae > Pristimantibacillus. The sequence continues at coordinate 84,220 of NZ_LMRV01000002.1, read as the reverse complement.
GAGCTGTTCAATTTTGTGAACTTTATTGCCGTGACCGTCTTAGCCTTCCTGTTTGTTCGCCGCAATCAAGTGCTGGAGGCTTCTTTGAGCCTCGTTTTCTGGTTCGTATTTCTGGCGTTCAAATATTACGACTTGTTCTGGACGCTGCTGCACAAGTCGATTACGCTCGCTCTGCTCGGCGTTATCGCGATTGCGGTTACTTATATTTTCGCTTTCCGGACGCGTGCCGGAGTACCCGAAGACACGGATGCGTACAGCCGATTGCTGCATAAAAGCCCTGTCCTGATCGTCATCGTCATTTTTCTGCAGCTCGTGTATGTCGGCTACCATGCCGCAGCAAGCGAGGCCTTGCTCTCAAAAGGCACTGAGGTTAAGCTGGCGATTGAGCCGCTTGATCCCAGATCTCTGCTGCAGGGCGATTATGTAAGAATCAATTACAGCATTTCGACGCCGCCAGCTAGCGTAGCCAAGGAATTAGAGTCGCGCCGCAGCCTCAGCCGGATCAAGATCGTGCTTCGCCAGGGCGATAACGGAGTTTATGTATTTGACCGTTTATATAAAAGCGGAGAAGCGCTAACGGACAAAGAAATCATCATTAATGGTTCATCAAGCGGCTGGCAAAGCATCTACTACGGCATTGAAACGTACTTTGTTCCCGAGGGCACTGGTACCGAAACCGAACAAAACGCCCGCTTTGCCTATGTGAAGGTGGGTGCGACAGGCGATGCGCTGCTTGAGAAATTAAGCAAGGAGTAGCGCCGGCTATTCCTCACATGAGAAAAAAAATAGCAGGACGTATGCAGCAAACCATGCTGCATACGTCCTGCTATTTTCATTAATTCGCCAGCTTGATAAGCTCTGGAAACTCCTCCAAGTAACCGTTTCGCTCCAGCTCTCTCAATGCCCTGCGAATGCTTTGCTCGTCTTCACCAGACTGATCAGAGAGCATCAGCAGCTCGGACAGCGTAATATCTCGATGCTCCTTGCAATAGGTGAGCAGCCCCTTCGCCGCCCATGATAAGCGGTCATCCTGGAACTCTCCGATCATTTTGCGGAACAATTTATGTGGGATTAGCTGTTCGTTAACTAGTGCTTGCATCGCTTTAATCGCATGCTTGGTTGACATGCGGCCTTTCTTGGCAATCTCGTCTATCGTGAGTGATGTGGAATCTGCAGTGCTTGAGCTAAGCACGATATAAATCATTTGCGAATAGATATCCAAGTTCGGGTTATAAAAAATCTCTGTGGAAACCGTAAAGTTGCGTATGCTGCTAGGCGTTAGTTCAGTTGTCATATTTTTGCACTCCCTTCCGATTGGTCTCTACCATGTCACTATCATAATAAAGGTTCGGATAACGGGTTTCAATTTAGGCTTTATTAGAAAAAGTTAATGGAAGCCGGACTGCCCTGCCCACAAAGCAAAATATATGCAGCACTATTTGTTTTTATCAGCATAAACAGCCATCGCGTCGCGCATAAACAAGGCTAAGCCTTCTCCAAATTTATCGATATTTTTCGTAAAGCGCGCGTCATCGACATACATTTGCCCCAGCCCCTTGAACGCTTCGAGCGAGTAACTGCCCATTTGGTTCAGAAGGATAAACCATTCCTTAATGGCAGCTTGCGAATGCACTGACTCCGGAGAATCGCTTCTAAGCGCTGCAAGCTTAGCGTAGATCGCGTTCATGCTTCCCGCCAGTTCCTCCTGCTCCTGCATCGTCATTTTGCCCAGCTTGGCATTTGATTGGTCTACTGCCTCATCTCCCCAGCGTTCACGCGCCTCTTGCTCATAGGGGCTGCTGCTGAAATCAAAGCCTTCGAATTTCTGTTCATTTGTCATTTCGATTTCTCCTCTCGCGTGCTGAATCGTCCGATCGATCGTTAAAATCATTTGCTCCAGCTGGCGCCGTTTATCCTGAAGCATTCTGCGGTGCAGCTGCAGCGCCTCCACCCGGTTAAAGGCAGGACTGCTGACGATTTCTTTAATTTTTTTCAAGGGATAGCCCAGCTCTCGAAAAAACAAAATTTGCTGCAGCATCTCTAAATTTTGATCAGAGTAGAGACGATAGCCGGATTCCGTTATTTTCTCTGGTTTAAGCAGTCCGATCTCATCGTAATGATGCAGCGTGCGCACACTGATCCCGACCAAACCGGCAACCTCCTTTACCTTCATCGCTGTCAAACCTCCCTTAATGAAACTATAAAGGATCACGCAACGTGAGAGTCAATACGAAAAATACAAATTCAATATTTGTCCAAATCGATCCGTCCATCCCGGTTGCCACGCTCTCCCCGTTTAATAACTTTTTGGGTAAAAGGCTGCATGTGGCTCAAAAACCCCTTAATATCTACAAAATGCATCCAATTACTCGTCTACAACGACAAAACGCAACATTTTTTAAGAAAAGTTATAAATTTCTTTTTATCTTTTGACCAAAACGATGTAGAATAGAAGCAAAGGGTTTAAATCCGATTACGTCATACTCGCTATAACATTTCTCCTTGCCGAGGCAAGGATCAGTCTGTGAAATTGTGCACAAACATTTTTTTCAAAAACTATGTGAAAAGTGTAACAATCTTTCAGGGGTACATCGGTACCGTTAGCGGCTGACTCAATTGAGACAACAACTCACTTTCAAATTTACGCAAAGGAGGACATTCTATTATGTCACAACCATCTGCTGGACAAGAGGTCGCAGCAAGCCTCGTTGAAGAAAAACAAACGTTGGATGTACTCGATCAGTTAATGAAGCCGGAGGTTCAACAGTCGCTGACTGTGCTCGTGGATAACCTTCCTAAATTAGCCGAAATGGTTACGCTAATGACCAAAGCTTATGATTTCGCACAGAACATCGCTACAGACAAAGTGTTGATTAACGATTTCGCTCAAGGTATCGGTGAATTCGTCAAACCGGTTCAAGAGAAAGCAAAAGGTATCGCAGCAGCGGCTATTGAAGCTGGCGAGCGCTCGCAAGAAGCTGCCGGTTCCACTGTTGGCCTTTTCGCGATGTTAAAGATGCTGAAGGATCCGGAAGTTCAAAAAACACTGCGCTTTGCGCAAGCTTTCTTAAGCGTACTGTCTGAACGGAAAAACGAAAAAGCATAAAACACTGATTACGCAAAGAACGAATGGAGGATGAACATGTCGAAGCAAATTTTAATCCTTGGTGGCGGTTATGGCGGTCTTCTTACTGCACTAACAGCACGCAAGCACTTGTCGGCAGCAGAAGCAAGCATCACAATCGTTAACCGTTTTCCAACCCACCAAATCATTACCGAGCTGCACAGACTTGCAGGGGACACGATCGCTGAGCAAGCGGTTGCTCTCCCGCTGAGCAAGCTTCTAGGCGACAAGCAAGTAAATATTATCGTTGATTCGGTAAAAGAAATTAAACCTAACGAAAAGAAAGTCGTTCTTGAAAGCGGGCAAGTACAAAAGTACGACACGCTTGTCGTTGCGCTTGGCAGCGAAACGAACTACTTTGGCATTCCTGGTCTGGAAGAGAACAGTCTTGTGCTTAAATCCGTTGCTGATGCTAACCGCATCCGCCAGCATGTTGAGGCTCGCCTTGACGCTTACAAAAAATCAGGCAAAAAAGCTGACGCAACAATCGTTGTGGGCGGCGGAGGCTTGACTGGCGTTGAGCTAGTCGGCGAATTCGCTGACAAACTGCCAGAGATTTGCCGCAGCAAAGGAATCGACTTCAAGGACATTTCGCTATATTGCGTAGAAGCAGGCCCTGCCGTTCTGCCAATCTTCCCGAAAGTATTGATCGACCGTGCCGTAACAAGCCTGGAGAAACGCGGCGTTAACTTCATTACGAACGTAGCGATTACCGAAGCAACTAAAAGCGCCGTATCGCTTAAAGACGGACGCACGATCGAATCCAGCACAATCATCTGGACCGGCGGCGTAAAAGGCAATCCGGTTGTCGGCAGCAGCGGCCTTGCAGAGGACCGCGGCCGTTCAACCGTTACGCCAACTCTTCAATCTACTTCGCATTCCGATGTTTTCCTTGCCGGCGACTGCGCAGTGGTATTCCCAGAGGGCGGCGAGCGTCCTTACCCGCCAACAGCTCAGCTTGCATGGCAAATGGGTGAAACGGTAGGCTACAACCTGGCAGCTCAAATGAAGGGCGGTGCTATGGAAAAGTTCGTGCCGGTATTCTCCGGAACGCTTGGAAGCCTTGGCCGCAAAGACGGCGTTGGCACAATCGGCGGCAACTCGACACAGCTGAAAGGCTTGCCTGCATCCTTGATGAAGGAAGCAAGTAACGTTCGCTACCTGTCGCATATCCACGGTCTATTCGCACTTGCGTACTAATAAGTACCAATAAAAAGAGGAGGGCAGCCTGCCCTCCTCTTTTTATTGATCAGCTCTTCAAATATAAAACTGCTTCTCGTAACACAAAACACTTCTAAGTATTACAAAGAAACACTAGGTAGTTCTTCGTGTTATTAAGTATCGTTTAGTATCACTAGGTATTACCTTTCGTAATAACACTTAGCCTTATACGTAAATAAATACGCATTAGCTCCACGCTTCAATATCATCATCATCTATTTCTTCATCGATAACCGGCTCGAAAGCAGGAGCAGCAGGCGCTTCTTCCGCGATCTCCACATCCTTCGCGTCTTCCGCCGCTGCCGCCATCTGCTCCATACCCGCTGCGTGGGGGCGATATTCGCTTGGTTGCTGTAAGGCCGGTGAGCCCTGAAGCATATTCCTCTCCATCGGGACAAAAGCCTGCAAATTCCGAACGCCGTTTAACATAATTTCATTTTCCACCAAGTAACGAAGAGAATCCATCAGATTGGTTTGCATATTCAGCCATTGCATCACCAAAGGATCCTCTGTTTTTTTCGTTTTTAAGCTAATATTGTCACCGGGCAGCTTTGTTTTTTTCATTCGAGTCACCTACCAGAATCCGTTAGATTATGCCCAAGCTTGCGTTAGGCAGCTTATGCAGGCTGAACCGCTTTGTTTTTGAGCGCTTCATAAATTTTACCCCGCACAAAAGCGTCGAGTCCCATCGCATTTAGCAGGACGGCATAGTCAGCCGGAATATACAGCAGCTGCATTTCCCGTTCAGCGCACAATTCCTTAAGATGCGGATATAAGACCGAACGCATGAGAATGCTTCCGCCCCCGTAGACACAAATGAGGTCAATTTCATTCCGTGCCTTGGTGAGCTGTTTTTTGACATGCTGAACGATTTGTCTAACCTGGCTTTCGAGCGGCCTTCTTAACGTTTTGAGCGCTCTCGCGTGATATTTATGATTCGGGTTTTTGATGACGTCACTGAAAAATTGCCTTGGGCTATCCGGCAAATGAATAAGCCGGTTGAACTCTTGCAGCGCTTCTTCAATAGCATATCCTGTGCCGTGATGGCTGCCATGAACGAATTGACGCAAAAATTTATTGCCTTCGGTAATCGGATATTCCGTGGAGCCGTCTCCGATATCGACATGAAGAATCCGTTTATCTTTAAAATAGCTGCCGTTGAATTTTTTCTCGATTCCGTACGATTGGAGGAAGTCGTCAAAAATTTCTCCTTCTCTCCAACCCCCGGCAGCATCCTTCTGCAGCGTGAAAATAACCGGCGTCGCTTCCGGAACGACCTTAGCAAACGGGAATACGATTTTTACAGCTACGCGTTCGATGCCCAGATGCACGGTCACATGATGCGAGCCCGTAGTAAAACGCTTCTCGAACTTGGCCGAGGTCTCATCCGTATGCTGCGTGACTGGCAGAGCCGTGGCCATGTCGACCTCCACGTCAATATGCTCAGGAATCCTCTTCTCTTCTTCAAATGCTTTCTGAACAGCCGTCGCCGCAATTTGAGCCAGCGTATTGATGATCGGCAAATCCATATCACTTTTCAAATCGATTCCGATCTGAAGATTATCCAAGATTTCGCCGCTTTCCAGCGCAAACTTCCCGATATAGTACATCCCCGGCCGTGCCGCAGGCGAATCGATCGTTACGACCAGCTGGTCCTGCAGATTTTTTATAAAGCTTTCTGGCGACTGCTCCTCGCTCCATGGAAGCTCGTCCACCGTGCAATTCACATTCGGCTGCTGAATCAATTTGCCGTCGATAATCAGATCATGCTCGCTGTTTCCGTTATCGTTACCTACAAAGAAATGAAAATTCATGATCGCTTTCCTCCTAGAAAAGGTTTTGGGAAACAAAATAAACGGTTTCCAAAATAAGTGCTTATGTGAAATACATTCCTTAGTAATACTTTGCCATACAAAGTGTTAGTTTGCATCAAACTTGAGTCCCAGAGCTCATTAATCTTTTCTCATCTATTTTTGTCGGAATATGATTTTATGAATCAATTATGCAGCGATGCTGTCGGCACCGCCTATTTTCGGCAAAAAAAGCTAACCCGCCGTCAACGGATTAGCTTCTTGGCCTTACTATTTAAACTAGTTGAATCGCTGCGGGAATTGCTTGATTATACCTTCCGAGAGGGCGTCAGCGAGCACAATGATATGATCCACACCCTTATCGAAGGCGGCAACATCGGCTTTCCAATCCTTTTGGAGCCTAGCCGCTACATCGCTTGAGAGCAGCTGCAAATGCGTATATAACAGCCCTTTAAGCTGATTATCCGTCCAATTTGGGTTGGCGCTGCTAAGAAAGGCTGCAATATCATCCGCATTTTTGTGCCATTCTTTGTTAAATTTTTCTGCATCTGCCTGATTTCCGCTCTTTAACGCGCCGACTAATTTGCCTGCAATAGCGATATGATCCCGCAGGAGCGCAGCCAGCTTATCGCCTGCTGCCTCGCCGTAATAAGGCTTGATCGCATTTCCGATATCCTGCTGGTTTCTCAGCAGCCTCTCCAACACGACGGACTGATCCTCGAGTCCAGCCAATGCGCTCACTACGTAGCTTCTCGTCCATACCACATGGTCAGACCACAGCCTTCTCATATCTTCCTTTAGCTTTACAGCGGCTGGACTTACACAACCTTGACGTTCATGCCGGTGATCCATAGCGCTAGCCTCTGCTCTGAGCGGTGCAGCGCTAAAAGCCATAGTTACGCACATGACCGTGACGATAAGCAGTTTGCTCTTCATAAGTACCTTCTCCTTTATGTAGTGAATGGAATAGCCGGTTATAGTGTTGACTATTCCATTAGTTTCATTCATGAAGAGAGCCTAGGAGCCTATGAACGAATTTGCAGAGAATAAATATCCGTCCGGCGATCCCGGAACGTTAATACCTCTTTCGACTTGCGATGACGCTGCAAAATCTCCATATCGACCTCAGCCATAATCACCGCTTCCGTATTTTCGCTGCACTCGCCTGCTATTCCGTCGCGCGGGAAAGAGAAATCCGTTGGCGTGTAGACGCCGGACTGCGCATATTGAATATCGACATTGTCGACATGCGTCAGATTGCCGACCGTGCCTGATGTGACTGTAAATACCTGATTCTCAATAGCGCGCGCCTGCGCGCAATATTTCACGCGAAGAAAGGTTTGCCTGTCCTCCGCACAGAACGGAACGAAAACAATCTGTGCCCCCTCCTCCGCGACGATACGCGAGATTTCCGGATATTCAATATCGCTGCTTAGCTGAATCGATATTTTCCCGCAATCGGTATCGAACACCTCGAGCTTCGAGCCGCCGTTAATTCCCCACCACTTGCGCTCATTTGGCGAAATATGCAGCTTATATTGCTGTTCGATCGTGCCATCGCGGCGGAATAAATGGCCTACGTTATAAATCCGGTTATTTTGTTCAATAAAATGAGAGCCGCCAATAATGTTGACATTATATTTAACCGCTAATTCCGTAAACAGCTCGACATATTGCTCCGTAAACGTGCTCAGCTTCCTTACCGCCAAGCTTGGTGAGCGCTCCTCCAGATATGACAGCAGCTGCATTGTAAAATTTTCCGGAAATACAACAAAGTCCGACTTATAATCGGCCGCGACGTCGACATAATGCTCGCATTGCATAGCGAATTCCTCGAAGGAGCCGATCTTTTTCATCATATATTGAACTACGCAAATGCGAACAGGGAAGGAACGCTTATAATGTGTTTTGCTGTTACTCAGCTTATACTCGATATTGTTCCATTCCAGCAAAGCCGCATAATGCATAGAATCGTTGTCATCCGGCAAATAATTCGTAATGATTCGCTTCAGCGTGAACCCGTTCATCATCTGGAAGGTAAGCACGGGGTCGTAAATGTTTTGCTGCAATACTTCCTCCGCGTACTCTCTTGGAGACATCTTATCGCTATACTTGTGGTAACCCGGAATACGTCCACCGACAATGATGCTCTTCAGATTCATCTTCTCCGCTAGCTGCTTGCGCGCTTCGTAAAGCCGTCTGCCGATCTTCATCCGGCGATATTCGGGATGCACCATAACCTCCATCCCGTACAGGCTCTCCCCGCGCGGGTTATGATTGCGAATAAAGCCCTTATCCGTAATTTCGGAATACGTATGCTGCTCCAAATAATCGTCAAAGTTGACGATCAGGCTTGAACAGGAGCCTATAATTGCGCCATCCAGCTCCACGCATATTTGCCCTTCCGGGAAAATCCGAATGTGGCTCTCCATTTGACTCTTCTGCCAAGCATGCATGTTAGGAAAGCACACCAGCTGCAATTCAATAATCTTCTCAATATCCGTGGCTTCAATATTACGAATGATCATTTTTTTCTCGAATTGCGAAATTTGGTCTGATGTCATATAGGCTCCTCATTTACATGTTTTGCTTCATTATAGGCTTCAAACTTTTCACGTGTATTAGAGCACCGTAAATGGTTTGTAAACTTTACACAGGCGGCAAGCGGAGTTTCGGCTGCAGATGTGCGGATGCCGGAAAAGAAAAGACCGACGAAGCTGAGTATTATTCTACTCAGCCTCATCGGTCCGTATGCGGTATGAATGATTAATTTGCCTTTATTTCAAGCAGCTCATATTTAATAACGCCCATCGGCGCGTTAACGTTAATGATGCTGCCTACGCCTTTGCCTAGAAGCTCCTTGCCAAGCGGACTTTCATAAGAGATCTTATTATCGGCGACGTCCGCCTCTTCCGTACCTACGATTTTATACGCAATCTTCTCGGAAAACTCAATATCGTTTAGAATGACGGTCAAGCCAATGCTAGCCTTCGATAAATCCAAACCCTCCGCTTCGATCACGCGAGCCTTCTTCAGCATCTTATCCAATATAAGAATTCTCGTTTCCATAAACGACTGATCGTTTTTGGCGGAATGATACTCGCTGTTTTCCTTCAAATCGCCATAACTAATGGCTAATTTAATCCTTGCGGCTAATTCCTTCCGCTTTACGTATTTAAGATCATCCAGCTCGGCCTGCAATTGCGCTAAGCCCTCTTTGGTCAAAATTACTTCGTCGCTCGACATTTAAACAACTCCCATTTGCTTTCTTGCTCTAATTCTACCCTATATCCCGGAAATATGCGAAGAGCGATGTAATTGCTCAAGCGGCGCCGCATTTCCAAATACGGGAGCAGCGCCATGAGGAGATGCCGCCCAGCAAACCGCATTAGCGATGACACGTAATATGTCCTTATTATAATAAGTTGGATGCGTTTCATGGCCGGGCTGGAAATAAAATATTTTTCCTTGTCTGCGGTAAAACGCGCATCCGCTTCGGAATACCTCTCCGCCTTGGAACCAGCCGACAAAGATCAGCTCATCCGGCGCCGGAATATCGAAAAATTCGCCATACATTTCTTCATGCTCCAGCTCTATATATTCACCAATTCCTGAAGCGATCGGATGCGCGGGATCGACTACCCAGATGCGCTCCCTTTCCTCTGCCTCCCGCCACTTAAGGTTGCAGGTTGTTCCCATCAGCTTCTTAAACAGCTTGGAGAAATGCGCGGAATGCAGTACAATGAGCCCCATCCCATCGAGTACCCGCTCATAAATACGCTCAACAACCTCATCGCTTACTTGCTCATGAGCCAAATGCCCCCACCAAATCAAGACATCGGTATGGTCTAATACATAAGAGGTTAGCCCATGCTCCGGCTGCTCTAGTGTAGCCGTTTGAATCTGAAAGCCATAGGGTGCCAATCCATCGGCAATGGCAAGATGAATGCCTTTCGGGTACACGGCAGCAACCTCCGCATTTTCCTTCTCGGCTACATATTCATTCCAGATTGTCACTCGAGCGGAACTTTTCTCGCAATACGTCCTACCGCCGATCACCGCTTTGATCATTCGCTATTCTCCTTGCTGCAATCCGTGTTTCTTCTATACTATGTATCCGGCCTTAAAGGGTGATTGCCCATATGAAAGTGGCTTATACAGTGAGATTTGTCATGAGACGGCGAAAGAGCTGCAGGATGAACGGTAGACCACATCATCCAAAGCATGGATTGATCCGCCGTAAGCATAGAAAAGCGTACCCGAACGAGCGGGTACGCTTTTCTCGCAAATAGAGCCTTAATCCTGAACAAGCCGCAGAGCTGCAGAGCTTTTCTATCCCTGTATGAGCTCTTTGGATTTTTTGATCTGTTTGCTTCGCAACTGCCCGCAAGCGGCGTCAATATCCGTACCATGCTCGAGGCGAACGCTGCAGCTAATGCCTTGTTTCTTTAGCGTATCGTAGAATGCCCGCACCGTTTCCCGATCGGTTCTTTGGTACTGGCTATGCTCGTCGACAGGATTATACGGAATGAGATTAACGTTAGCCAAATTCCGCCGGTCGCCGATCAGCTCCGCAAGCTCAAGAGCATGCTCTCTCTGATCGTTTACATCCTTCAGCAAAATATACTCAAGCGTAATTCTCCGATTTGTTTTCTCCAAATAGTAATCAATGGACTTCATTAATTTTTTGATAGGAATGGCACGGTTAATTTTCATAATCCGCGTTCTCAGCTCATCATTTGGCGCATGCAAAGAGACCGCAAGGTTAACCTGCAAATCTGAATCGGCAAATTCCACGATTTTATCCGCAAGGCCGCTGGTCGATACCGTAATATGTCTGGCTGCGATCGCCAGCCCCTTTTGGCTTTTGATAACCCCGATAAAATCCGAAAGGTTCTTATAATTGTCGAACGGCTCGCCAATGCCCATGACGACCACATGGCTCACCCGCTCATCCTGCTGCGCCTGATCCAGATGAAGCTGAACCTTCATAATTTGCTCGACAATTTCTCCGCTGGACAGATCGCGGCTTTTCGCCAGCAACCCGCTCGCGCAAAAGCTGCAGCCAATGTTACAGCCTACTTGGGTCGTGACGCAAACCGATAAACCGAATTTATGTCTCATTAATACCGTCTCAATTAAATTGCCGTCCTTCAGCTTGAACAAAAACTTATTTGTTCCGTCCGCTGATTGCTGCCGGGTGTGCTCGCTAAGCGTTTGAATGACAAAATGCTCGGACAATAACCGGATGCATTCTTCTTTCACATCGGTCATTTCAGCGAAATCTGTTACCCGCTTCCGGTAAAGCCAATCCCAAACCTGCGAAGCCCGAAATTTTGTGTAGCCATATTCCATCAGCCATTCCGTCAATTGATCAAACGTCAATCCATAAATGGACTCTTTATTCATGTGTTACCCTCTTTTCAAAACTTCAAAATACAAACCTATTCTACCTAGCCCGCCGAAACAAACAATCTGCTTATTATTGTCCCAAAATTGCTGCATTAAAACAAGTGGAGATCGACTGTTTATTTCAGTATTTAATCGTAAGTACAACGACTGACATTGGAGGCAGTGCAGCCGTAAAGCTTTGGCCAGTCACCGTTACTCCGTAGAAAGGAGCCGGTTTTATCGCGTCCGGTTGTTGAAAAGTATTGTGCGTATGCATATCGCTGCTCGTTAAAATAGTTCCGTAGATGGTTCCCTTCCTGCTTTCCTTGCCGCGCAAATGCACTTCCACGTCGGCTCCAGCCGTCGGACTGATATTGCACAGGCTGATGTGAATGGCTCCTGCAGCATCTTTCGACGCCGATACGCTCACCTGAGGCAGCTGTTCCCCGTTGAATTCATACATGCCGCTTTGAAACTGAATTTCCAGCCGTTCCGCATTCTGATGTACTTTATACATTTCAAATACATAATAGCTCGGGGTGACAATCATCATCGCCCCTTGCGTTAAGATCATCGCCTGCAGGACGTTGACCGTTTGGGCAATGTTCGCCATCTGTACCCGATCGCTATGATCGTTAAATATATTCAAGGTTATCCCGGCCACCAATGCATCGCGGAGCGTATTTTGCTGATAGAGAAACGAGGGATCCGTTCCGGGCTCGACATCATACCAGGTTCCCCACTCGTCTACGATAAGCGCCACCCGTTTGTCCGGATCGTATTTATCCATAATCGCCGCATGCCCCGTAATAATATCATCGATAAACAGAGCCTTTTTCATCGTGATAAACCATTCATCTTCTGTGAACACCGTTGCCGAGCCTTTGTGCTCCCATGTACCGGGTACCGTATAATAATGCAGGCTCAGTCCATCCAAGAAGCGCGCCGCTTCACGCATCATGACCTCGGTCCAGTCGTAATTTGTATCTATGCCTCCGCTGGCAATTTTAAATATTTGATTATCCCCGTAATTGTAGATAAAGGTCTGATATTTCCGGTAAAGATCCGCGTAATATTCGGGCCTCATATTACCGCCGCAGCCCCAGTTTTCATTGCCGATTCCAAAATATTTCAAGCGCCACGGCTGCATCCTGCCATTCGCCTGCCGCCAAAGCGCCATCGAGGATCCCCCCGGATATGTCATATACTCGATCCATTCCGACATTTCCTGCACCGTGCCGCTTCCCACGTTGCCACAAACATACGGCTCGCACTGCAGCATGTCGCATAAGAGCATAAATTCATGCGTGCCAAAATGATTGGTTTCCACGACCTCCCCCCATGAAGAGTTAACCGTCCGTTTGCGATATTCCCGCGGACCGACGCCGTCCATCCAGTGGTAATACTCCGCAAAGCATCCGCCCGGCCATCGCAGCACAGGAACCTGGATCCTTCTCAGCGCGTTCAGCACATCGTTTCGAATGCCGTAAGTATTGGGAATCGGTGAATGCTCTCCCACCCAAATGCCTTCGTAGATGCATCTGCCGAGATGCTCCGCAAAATGACCGTAAATATTTTTATTAATGGTGCTTGTAGTCATATCAGTGTTAATGAGCAGCGTATTGCCCGCCAATCTCCCCTTAGAAATGTTCACTTATCTTCACCCGCCATAAACATTGTTATCATATAATCACCCGTTCTTCGTTAGGATAAAGAGCCGGCTTCCGTATATCTATACCATGATATGGCTGAGCAGCGCATATTATCATGCTTTCTTTATAAATTTCGGACTATAATTGCCCCTGAAAATCAGATGGAAGTTGGGGGGAAAGTGGTACTTGACATCCAAATCTTCAACATTTATGATCAAATAAACTGTTATTATTTTTTCCACAGTTAATACATACATCTCAGCCGTTTGACTTGCATCGGATTGGGCTGAATTGCAATATTGCTGCAGTATCATACTAAACAAAAACGATAATTGGAGGAAATCAGAATGAGTCAACAAAATGTACAATCGGAAGTTTTGAAGGTGCTTGAAGAGCGCCACTCGGTCAAAGAATATCAAGCCGGGCATAAAATGCCTAAGGAGCATCTGGAACAATTGCTCCTATCTGCTGTACAAGCGCCTTCCTCTTGGAATTTGCAGCATTGGAAATTCATCGTTATCGAGGATCAGGCTTATAAAGAAAAGCTGCACCCGATTGCATACGGCCAAAAACAAATTATTGAAAGTTCCGTCGTTATCGCGGTTTTAGGCGATCTGGAAGCGAATAAAAATGTCGAGACCGTGTTTGGTCCTCTTGTTGCTGCAGGCCATATGCCTAAAGAGCTTAAAGATACCCTTGCCGGTCAAATCGAAGGCGCGTACCAGCATCCCCAGGTTGCCCGCGATGAAGCGATCCGCAATGCTTCTCTAGCTGCCATGCAGCTGATGATCGCTGCGAAGGCGCTTGGTTATGATACATGTCCGATGGGCGGATACGACGCCGCTCGTTTCGTTAAAGAATTTAACGTACCTGAGCGTTACGTGCCTGTTATGCTGATCAGCGTAGGCTTGGCAGCTACACCAGCCAGACCTTCCTCAAGGCTCAACTTGGAGCAAGTCACAGTGTCCAACACTTTCTAACCATTTCTCATAAATCTAAAAGCATCAAACCATTAAAAAGGCATGAGACCCCTGCTCAAAGGTGTCTCATGTCTTTTATATTATTCCGGTTCAGCATAAATGCCGGGAACATTAACATGAAATTTGAAAACCCGCCCGGAGGTTTGCGGGCCAAAGGTTGGTTTTCTTTCAGTATTAATTTAATGTAATCCTATGTTTTTTATCGGATAAGGTTGATTTTGTTGTGCATACGGTGTACTATTCAGTTTACTGACCTAGTCGGATACAATAAAAAGGATAGATGAAAGGGGATTTTTATATGAAAAAAATAAGTCTAGTTACATTATTGCTCGCGCTAACCTTGGTTTTACTGGCAGCATGCGGCAAAAATTCGAATTCCGCATCTCCTGCTGAAACGTCGAACCCGGAAACTCAAAACTCGCTGGAAGCAATCAAGGCCAGTGGCAAACTAAGAATTGGCACAGAAGGAACATACGCTCCGTTTACATTCCATGATAAGGACGGGAAGCTTACTGGGTTTGACATAGAAATCGCGGAAGAAGTAAGTAAACGTCTAGGTGTCGAGCCTGAATTTATAGAGACGCCATGGGATGGTATTTTTGCGGGGCTTGATGCCAAGAGATTCGACGCCGTGTTTAATGAAGTTACGATTCGGGATGATCGTAAAGAAAAGTACGATTTCTCCGATTCCTACATCGTCTCCAAAGCAGTACTGCTGGTTCATGAAGATAACAATGAAATCAAGAACCTGGCCGATCTTAAAGGCAAGAAGTCCGCTCAATCGCTAACGAGCAATCTGACGGATATTGCCAAAGAGAACGGCGCCGAGATCGTGGGCACGGAAGGCTTTAATCAAGCGATCGACCTGTTGTTATCGAAACGTGCAGATGCTACCATTAATGACGGCCTGTCTTATCTCGATCTAAAGAAGCAGAAGCCTGATGTGAAAATTAAAGTGGTAGACGAAACAGCCGAGGCTTCATATAGCGCAGCACTCTTTCGGAAGGGGAACGACGATCTGATCAAAGCCGTAAACGAAGCCCTGGCTGCGATGAAAAGTGATGGAACTTATCTGACCATTTCCGAGAAATATTTCGGAGCCGATGTTTCTAAATAAAAAAAAAGCGATTCAAAGGATGTTTATACGATGGACGACCGTCAAATCCAAATTATAATGGATTCATTCTGGCCCCTGCTTAAAGCAGGGGTTGTTTTAACCATTCCGTTGACTTTGATTACATTTGCACTTGGCTTAATACTGGCCGTTCTTACTGCGCTTATCCGATTGTCCTCTTGGACAATCCCCAAGTTTATAGCACGCTTCTACGTGTGGGTCATCAGGGGAACTCCGCTCTTGGTACAGCTGTTTATCATTTATTACGGGCTGCCTAGTGTGGGCATTACGCTTAGTCCGTATTTGTCGGCAGTTATCGGGCTTTCGCTAAGCGTGGGTGCCTACGGCTCGGAAATCGTACGTGCGGCAATTTTGTCGATCCAGAAGGGGCAGTGGGAAGCTGCCTATTCGCTCGGGATGTCCCGTATGCAGGCGCTGAGGCGTATTATTCTCCCTCAAGCTGCACGAGTGTCCATTCCTCCGCTCGGTAACTCCTTTATCAGTCTTATTAAGGATACATCACTTGTGGCTAGCATTACCTTTGTCGAAATGTTCAGGACCGCACAAGAATATGTCGCTCTTACCTACGAACCATTGCTTTTATATTGTGAAGTGGCAGTCATTTATTTAGCATTCAGCTCCGTTCTGTCACTACTGCAAAATTACGTGGAAAAACGCCTCGAACGTTTCTCTGCCAGCTAAAGGAGACTGTACGAATGATCGAAATTCGTGGTTTGCATAAAGCTTACGGTTCTCTGGAAGTGCTAAAGGGTATTGACCTCACCTTGTCAAAAGGAAAAGTGCTTGTCATCATCGGTCCATCCGGATCGGGGAAAACAACGCTGTTGCGTTGCTTAAACCTGCTGGAAATGCCCGACCGAGGTTCACTTAAGCTCGGGGAGAACATCTTTGAGTTTCATGAGCGAGCGAGAATCCCCCAAAAGAACATTCTAGCTTTGCGCAAAAATACGGGAATGGTGTTTCAGTCATTTAATTTATTCCCGCACATGACTGCTCTTGAGAACGTGATGGAAGCGCAAATGACCGTACAAAAGAAGAACAAGAGCGAGGCCCGGAAACGTGCAGAGGTTCTGCTGGAGAAGGTGGGTCTGGCCGATAAAGCCAGCTCCTATCCGCATAAACTGTCGGGAGGACAGCAGCAGAGGGTAGCTATCGCCCGGGCCATGGCCATCGATCCGGAAGTGCTGCTGTTCGACGAGCCGACGTCTGCACTTGATCCCGAATTGGTCGGAGAAGTGCTAAAGGTTATGAAGCAGTTGGCAGCCGAAGGTATGACCATGGCGATTGTAACGCATGAAATGAAATTCGCTGCGGATGTAGCCGACCATATTCTTCTCATGGACGATGGACTTATTATCGAGCAAGGCTCCCCGCATGAGGTGCTTAATAACCCAAAAACTTCACGAGCCGTTCAATTTCTTAATCACCTAAACGGGAAATCAGATGAATAGCAGAAAATGCCGGGAACAGAAATCAAGATGATTTCTGTTCCCGGCATTTTTAGATGGAATGGTTTTAGAATACGGAAGCAACGGTGTCTTCAACCTGCTTCAATATATCCTTAAGCGCTGCTTCGCCTGCACTAGGAACACTTCCAAAGAGCAAATGCGCTACGGGTTCGATCCCCGTGAACTCAAAGATTCCAGTATCGGACGTGATTTTAAGTCCAGCCGTCATTCCGATTTGATCGTAAATTTCTTTAGGCATACCGTGCGTATTAATGATAAGGCCTTTCTTGCCTTTCAGCAGCTTATCGATTCCTTCTGCACCGTAAGCATAGGCAAAACCATATGAAAATACACGATCTACATAACCTTTCAGAATAGCGGGCAACCCTGTCCACCAGATCGGATAAATAAATGTAATCGTATCCGCTTGTTCGATAAATTGCTGCTCTGTTTTAATATCCGCTGGCGTTTGCCCGGCTTTCATAGCTGCGGTATCTTGCGGTTTCAGTACAGGCTGGAAATCGATGTCATACAAATCACGCACGGTAACCTCATGACCCTTTTTCTTTAAAGCTTGAACCGTAGTTTCCAATATGGCGTGGTTAAAGCTTTCAGGGTGTGGATGGGCATAGACAATTAGATGTTTCATTAAAAAACCTCCGTTAATTTTAATAAAAATACTGCCATCATTCTTCCCCACTCATAGACATCTATTCATTTTCCAAAAAATAGGTTCTTTCAGAAAAACTAGAACCTGTCATAAATGCGATCCAACAACCATTCAAGCTGTTCTCTCTGCTCACTCGATAATCCGCCATAGATGACAGCATTTAGCGAACTCTCTTTCAAAAAATAGTTCCCAAAACTTATTTGTATATGGTAAACTATTTTGCATCGAGGAAACTTTTTGAGTCAAGTTCTTGCATATATATCGAACTTTTGCAAAGGAAGAGATTCTCATTCAACAAGGAGGCGTACAGGATGTTAAAAAACAAAAAAATGGCAGAAGTTGGTTTGTCCACTCTTTTTATTGCAATGCGGGTGCTTTTCGGGTTGGGCTGGCTGTTGGCTGGTATTACGAAAATTACAAATAAGTCATGGTTTAGTGAACCGGGGGTATTTTTAGCGGATTATTTGCACCATGCGCTGAACAAAGAAAATGTTCCGGTGTTTCATAAGCATTTGATCGAAAATATAGCATTAGAGAATGTTATGTTTTTTAATTATGTTATCCCCATTGTACAAATAGCAGTAGGCATTGTTATATTATTAGGATTAATGACACTTCCCTCTATATTTATTTGCCTTTTTATGCACATTAATTTTATTCTATCAGGAAATATAAATTTAATGAGTCTTGTTTTATATACGAGCGCTTTTACTTTGCTGCTTGGACGAAAGTATATTTACCGACTGAGCCTGGACCGATATTTGGGGACGGAAAAGTTGTTTAACCCTAATCGCGCTAAAGCGGCGAGCCTTATTCAGGCAGATTGACTAATGGGACACACTCTTTTTAAATGAAAAACCTTTGCACTATAGCCGCCTGCTCGAACCATCGCGGGCAAGCGGCTCTGTTACTTCTTGCAGCAGGTATTGCCACTATATCAAATTCCCCTTTAACACCTCCTGCTTAATATAATCAGCCTGCCAATAAGCAAGAGCCCCAATCGTCTCCGTTGGATTAAAGGCGGACATCGTCGGAAATAAGGAATTTCCGGCAACAAACAAATTGCTGACGCCATGAACTTTGCCGTACCTGTCGGTTACCGATACCCTCTCGTCCTCACCCATTCTCGTTCCGCCACTTGGATGCGACAGTTCCCATGGCGGCTGAACGTCGTTAAGTCCCCATATCTTTTGCGCTTTGGCTGCTTGCAGGATTTCGATCATCTTCGAATAAAAGAAACGCTGCATCTCATTAATCTGATCGCTCCAACTAAAGGTAAGTCTCGGGAGAGGGAACCCGAGCCCATTTTTCGCTTTGGGATCAAGATCGATGAAGTTCGTAAGCAAGGGAGGATCGGTCAGCAGTGAAAAAATAGAATAATAACGACTGAAGGTTTTTGTGACAAACTCTTTAAATGATGGTCCCCAGGCTGGTACGCCTTCGGGCAGAGGAATGTTTTTCACGAATTCAATGGGCTGCCCCGCTGCTCCTGCTGCTTTAGCTCCGAATATATAACCGCCCATAATGAACCCAAGCCCTGAATGGTCAAAACGGTCTTCCGTATAATTCGTAATGGTCATAAGCGTCTCGGAAGGCCCGATATGGACATTCATCCGTTCATCAAACAAACCGGCCACTCCAGTAAACGGATGATGATGAAAATATTTGCCTACTTGACCGAACTGATTACCAATGCCGTCCGGGGCATATTGATTTCTTGACAGAAGCAGCAGCCAGACATTATAAAATGTATTGGCTGCAATAATGACAATGCTTGCTGTGAGCTCATAGACCGTTCCATTCGAATCCATACAGATCACTCCGTCTGCTTGCTGCGGAGAGCTCATCGTAATTTTGTATACGTAACGGTCCGTAAGCATCGTGAAATTCGGATTTTTCAGCGCTTCCTTAAGTTCCGTCACTCTTGTGCTTGATTTTGCATCTACCGTACATTCATAACCCATACAGAAGCCGCAATATCCCGTTCGCTTTCTCCCCTGATAATCGCGGCTGTTAATGCCCGCCGGCATTGGATACGGTTGATAGCCCAGCTCCCTGCTCGCCTGCGCAAAGTGATTGGTTGCAAATCCTTGCTCAATCGGAGGCATTGGATACGGCTTCGATCTAGGAGGCCCGTACAGCATCTGGGAGGCATCTCCGGAGACGCCCAGCCTATATTCAAACTTGGTGTAATAAGGCTCCAAATCTTCATAAGAAAGCGGCCAATTGGCAATGGCCCCGTTCGGGACTTGACCCCAAACATCCAGTGCTTTGAAGACGGACGGCTCGAAACGAAAGCTTGCTCCTCCCCAGTGATTCATATTGCCGCCGGGGCTCCATCCGTCAAGCAGTGAAGTAATACGGGGGAATATTTTTTGCGTTGCCGCGCGCGAATGCGGTCGCCACGTCATGCCCCCGGTCCTCGGCGTAGCCCATAGAAGATTCTGGCGAACCGGAAAGCGAAGCTCATCCATCGATACGTCTTTTGTTTCCTGCATCGGGCCCCGTTCCAGCACGCAAACGGATAAACCCGAATCGCTCAGTTCCCTGCCGAGAATGCCGCCAGCCGCACCCGCTCCGACAATAATTACGTCATAATCAGGTTTCTTCTTCATACGCGATCCCTTCTAGCGAATAGTACACCGTCGGAAGCTGGACTTCATTAAGGGTTTCCGGAGGATGAAAGGTCGGTCCCGCATAACCCAACATGCGCCATCCTAATGCCTCGTAATTGCCGCCGTAAATCGGATCGCTGAACATTCCCTCCAGCGTATGATCCCTTAATAGCTGAAAAAATTCACTATTTTCATACATTTTCAGTAAGTCGGTCAGTTGATTCCCGTTAAGCTGAAGTAATTTCGTATGATATATGTGTTCGGCTCCTTCGTTCAGCTGGTGCAGCCCTTTATGATAAATTTTAACGAAAAAAGGATTGCTTTTCATATCCCTCAAAATAAACTCATACACCTTTGCCTCACAAGCACCAGGAAAAATAGTTTCCGTCAACATCTGGATCATTTGTATTTCTTCATTGGAAATCAGTGTGCTCTCCCCCTTATCTACAGCCTCAATTATTTAAATTATATTTTAGGATCCGTCATATAATGTATCGAGGTGATAATGGTGTACAAAAATACTTTTACGGAAGCTGCCGCTTATGCAAGAATCTATGCTCCTTTCGAATTGAATATACGAATTGCCCCTATTGAGCGATTGCCGGAAATCGGTATGGACATAATGGCATTATCGAAATATCCCGTTTTGTATGTTACCAGAACCGGATATATCCCTTTTGCTACAAAATCGGAGATTATGAGGCGCTGCTCAGCGAATTTATTTTTGCTTGGCGGTGAAGAAAGCATTTCGGAATGGGTGGCGTACGCATTATCCACTTTAACGAAAGGGAAAGTATATCGAATAATAGAATGCTGCACAACGAATGAAAATCGGTAAAAGCTCTTCAAAGATAAAGACAAAGCCGATATAATATAGTCATAGACATAATTCGACACTGACTTCAGCATAGATACTGCAAAACTTGGAGGATTTTCTTTTGATCGATGTAACGCATGAAAAACGTCTTTATCATCTGCTTAAAAACTGCGGTCATACTTCACACACGCATTTATACTATCTTGGCGATAAGGAATGGTTCTGGGATACTGCTCACGAAGCGTTAATCGTATATCGCTCGGTCGGAAAGAGAAGAATCGTGCTTGGCGACCCCATTGGAAAATCCCCCGAGTCTACTAGACGAGTCGTCGAGCAGTTTATGACAGACTGCCTTGAAAATAAGCGGATACCGGTCTTCTACCAGGCAAAAGCTGCATTTCTTCCGCTGTATGAGAAATTGGGGCTGCAATTCGTCAAAATTGGAGAAGAAGCTCAAGTAGACTTGTCCAGTTTTCATTTGAACGGCAAGCACTGGCTTAAGCTGCGAAACCGCATAAATAAATTTCTGCGCAATGGTTATTCCTTTCAAGTCATGCTCCCGCCTTATTCCGATTCGTTCCTGAATCGTCTTCAAGCTATATCGGATGAGTGGCTCAGTGACCGGAAGGAGAAAAGCTTCTCTGTCGGATCTTTTTCACCGGATTATGTGAGCCGTTTTCCCGTTGCCGTACTTGTTGGCCCTGATGGCAATTACGAGGCGTTCGTTTCGATCGCAGGCGACCATCACCCGCTCCGAGCCGCTCAGGAAGAGGCGCCGGTTTGCCGGAAAATAACGGTAGACTTGATGCGCTATACGAAAGCATGTCCGCATGGCACAATGGATGTTCTGTTTATTTCATTATTCAAGTGGGCCCAAGAAAATAAGTATGACTTCTGCAGCTTGGGCATGGCCCCCTTGGCAAACGCGGGTGATTTGCTCATTGTCAAACTGCTCTACAAGTATGGGAACAAGCTGTATAACTTTAAAGGTTTGTATGATTATAAAAATAAATTCGCGCCAAAATGGGAGGATGTCTACTTAGTCTATCAACCTGCCACCATTCCCATTACGGTTGCGCTGCTTGCCCTTATCATTCATAGACCTTGCGCCAATCAGCTTTCGCAAGACAAAATCACTTCCAAGCTTTACATGAACGGGAGCTCTATTTCAAGGAAACGGGCCTAACCGGGGAACGCTTTTAAGTATTGCTTGCATGAAATAAAACTAAGACAGAAGCGCCGATTCCATGGCAATGGAACCGGCGCTTTTTCGTAATGATCATCCGATTGATTTGTATCGGTTTGCTTTCCTAGCTTTTGGACTATCACCGAAAATTGTATTTGGGCATATTTTGATGATATCCGGCTTTTACGCAAACATGAAACAACAGCTAGGGAGGAAGAGTGCTGATGAATAATCATTCTATAGTTATTAATATAAGATCGCGGCCATCCCAAAATGATTTTGGCAAGCGAAAAAAGGCCTTAATTTTACAAGGCGGCTATCTCCCCCATCAACCTAAAGAAATTGCGGAAATTCTTGCAGGATTGCTGCGCCAGGCAAACTTTGAGGTCGAAATTTCAGATACATTGGATATTTTGCTTGACCAGGAAAAATTACGGCAGACGGATTTGATCGTTCCCGATTGGACGGCTGGAACGATCACGAAAGAGCAGCTGGCTTCCTTGCTTGACGCTGTCAGGAATGGAACCGGCTTAGCCGGGATGCACGGCGGCATGGGGGATGCGTTTCGTTGTGAAATCGAATACCAGCTCATGGTAGGCGGACAGTTTGCCGCTCATCCCGGAGGAGCGGGAATCACCTATCAGGTCCGCGTTTGCAATCGGAATCACCCTATAATGGCCGGAATTCAGGACTTTGAAGTGACTAGCGAGCAATACTACATGCTTGTTGACCCGGCCAACGTAGTGCTTGCAACCACCTGTTTCGATCGGGTTCATCCCCCGGAAGTTTGGAGAGAAGTGGTCATGCCGGTCGTATGGACAAAAAAATACGGGAAAGGCCGCGTTTTTTACTGTTCTTTAGGACATTCCTTGGATGTTGTAACAAAGCCTGAAGTCCTGACTATGATGCAGCGGGGAATGGTTTGGGCTGCCCGGTGATGATCGAGAGGAAGTGACACCATGAGAATCTATATTGCAAATGACGGGCATACTCTGCGAAATATCGCGAATCAACATCAGATTCCAGTCGCGGAACTCAAATTTCTGAACCCGGATATTAAGGAGCCTGACCGCAATATTGGAGGCAAACCGATTAGGCTCCCGCCGTTAAACGAGGCGGGCAGGAGCCGGCTTTATATTCCCCCCGCCTGCCCGCCTGCCCCTCCGACAGGCTATTTGGATCAATGGATTCCGCTTACCCGGATAGAGGAGATGGAGAAGACCGACTATGACGTATTGATCGTTGGCACCGGGGCGGGAGGCAGCGCCGTTCTTTGGAGGCTATGCGAGCAGTTAATTGCAAATGGCAAGCGGATCGGTGTCGTTGAGGCTGGCGATCTTTTATTGCCGACGCATGCGCAGAATCTCCCTACGTTAAATGTGGAACGATTCGTACAACTATTTACAAACCCTAAAATTTCGATACCGATTGGCAAGACCATCCCGGACTTTCCGGCGGCTACGATGCTTTATGCGCTTGGGGGAAGAACGTTGTTTTGGTCCGCCGTCTCTCCCCGCATGCATCCTTCGGTGCTGAGAAAGTGGCCGGTCCCATTGAAAGAGATGAGTTATTACTACAATATCGCCGAAGAGGTGATGAATGTTAGCCGCGATTACACCAAGGGCTCTTCGATCACGGAAGTCCTCGTGAACCGGCTTCGTGGAGGCGGCTTTACCGAAGCGGCAGGTTTTCCGCTTGCGGCCGATTTAGCGCCGACAAAATATGGACAGATTCATTCCAATGTATTTTTTAGCGCCATGGATTTATTTGGGTACTCATTAAACCGCAGGTCTTTTGATTTGGCTGTGAAAACCCGTGCAGTGAAGGTGCTCCACGAAAATGGGAAAGTTGTTGGCATAGAGGCGATGAACTCGGAAAAGAAATCGTTTTTTCTCAAATCGAAGACCGTGGTTTTGTCGGCTGGGGCTCTCAAAACGCCGCAAATTCTGCTTCATTCGGGGATTCAAGGAAGAGCAATCGGTCATTATCTCTCCAATCATTCTTTTATCATGGCGCATGGAATGCTGGAAAGGGCGGATTTTTCCGAGCTATTGGGGGCGCTTGGCATTTTAATCCCTCAAACGGATGAGCAGCCTTTTCAAATTCAACTTTATGGACCTGGTGCTGATTTTTGGTACAGTTATGAAGATCCGCCTTTACAGAAGGAATTGGGAGTTCGGTTTGAAGGTTTTGGCATGGTGGAATCGCGGTTTCAAAATCACATGTATTTGAACCCGAATAACCGGGATGAATATGGGGTACCGGAAATACAAATCGATTTCTCTTACAGCGAAAAGGATAAAGAAATTATTGAGCAAGTTGCCCAGGCGGTAAGACGAGTTTCCGGGGTCATTAAAGCGCCTTTGGTTTCAAAGAACGGCCGGACTGATCTTTGTCTGATGCCTGCGGGGCAAGATAATCATGTGTCGGGAACTTGCCGGATGAGTAATGACAGCAGCGATGGGGTGACGAGCCCTTATGGCGAAGTGTTTGGCGTAGCAGGCTTATTTGTGGCCGATAATAGCGTTCTCCCTCCCATGGGGGCCTCCAATCCGACTTTATCAACGGTATCCCTTGCAATACGTACGGCAGATTACATGATCACGAAATTAAGTTAATCTTTTGGAAGCCGCCTCATTTGTATTATACTTTGCTATATGACAAATTGAACTGGAGTGGTGAAATGACAATGAAAATCGAGATGATGTCCAGATTTATCTCTTATGCACAAGTTGAAACACAGTCCGATGAGTCCAGCAGCACTTGCCCCTCCACACCGGGACAACTGACGCTAGCCCATATGCTCGTTGAGGAATTGAAAGCCATCGGCATGCATGAGATTACGATGGATTCAAACGGCTATGTCATGGCGACTCTTCCAGCCAATACCGACAAGCAAATCCCGACAATCGGTTTCCTTGCCCATATCGATACGGCTACTGATTTTACAGGCTCCGGCGTAAAGCCCCAAATTATAGAGCAATATGACGGGCAGGACATCGTCTTGAACGAATCGCTGAATATCGTTCTATCGCCGCGCGATTTTCCGGAGCTTGCCGGCTATAAAGGCCAAACGTTGATTACTACGGACGGCACCACCCTGCTTGGCGCCGACGATAAAGCTGGCATTGCCGAGATAATGACAGCTATGGCCTATCTGATTCAACATCCTGAGCTGAAGCACGGCAGAGTTAGAGTCGCCTTCACTCCGGATGAAGAAATCGGCAGAGGTCCGCATAAGTTTGATGTGACCGCCTTTGACGCTGTCTATGCCTATACGATGGACGGCGGCCCCCTTGGCGAGCTTCAGTACGAGAGCTTTAACGCGGCGGCTGCGCTTATTACGTGCAAGGGCAAGAACGTTCACCCAGGAACAGCTAAAGGCAAAATGGTCAATGCCGCCAAAATCGCGATGGAGCTTCACGCAAGGCTGCCTGAGGATGAAACGCCTGAGCGGACAGAAGGGCACGAAGGTTTTTACCATCTAACCTCCATTCAGGGCGACGTTGAGCAAACGCAGCAGCGTTATTTGATACGCGATCACGACCGTAATCGGTTTAACGAGAGAAAATTGGAGCTTGCCCGCATTGTCGAAGAGCTAAAGGCAAAATACGGGGAAGAGCGCATAACGCTTGAAATCAGAGACCAATACTTCAACATGAGGGAGAAAATCGAGCCTGTCAAAGAAGTCGTGGATATCGCGGAGCAAGCCATGAAGAATCTCGGTATTCAGCCGATCATTCAACCGATTCGGGGCGGTACGGACGGCTCTCAGCTATCCTACATGGGATTGCCGACACCGAATATATTTACAGGCGGAGAAAATTATCACGGCCGATTCGAGTATGTCTCGGCTGACACGATGGTGCAGGCTGTACATACGATAATCGAAATCGTTAAGCTGTACGAACAAAAAGCTTAGAAGCATGCGCGGCACCTTTCGTGCCGTTATTAACCGTACAGGCTGCCGCAATGATTTGCCGGCAGCCTGTTTATAATGAGTTGTTTCTTATGATTTCGATTTACATTTGCCTATATTTGCTTTGATAAAAGGGGTAACATATTTCCTGGTTCTACTTGACTAACCGATAAACTCTGGCTTCGTATGGCCGTAACGATATTTTCCGGATATTGTCTTCAGGAGCAACCGGATAGTTTGAAATTAATAGCTCTGAAGAAGTATATTTTATATTTCTGGGCAGGCTGCACGTTGTTTCTTCCGGAAATAGATTTACAATAATCAGTAGTTTTTCATGGTCAAGCGATCTTGTATAAGCATAAATTTCCTTATGATTTGGCAGAATGAGATCGTAAGTGCCGTATATTGCAACCGGGTCCGTTTTTCGCAATTGGATCAGTTTTTTGTAATAATGATAGATGGAATCAGGATTTTGCAGCGCCTTTTGGACATTGATTTCTTTATAATTTTGATTAACCGCAAGCCAAGGGGTCCCCTCTGTGAATCCAGCATACATCTGATCATTCCACTGCATTGGTGTTCGGGAATTATCCCGGCCATTTTTCCAAATGATCTGCATAATGTCATCATGGCTTTTTCCGTTTTCCATTTCGATCCGATACATATTTTTCGCCGAGACATCGTTGTATTCTTCAATCGATTCAAATTGTACGTTGGTCATCCCGATTTCCTGGCCCTGGTAAATAAACGGGGTTCCCTGCATCAGAAAATACATGGTAGCAAGCGCTTTGGCAGACTTGTCCCAATTGGTGCGATCGTCACCCCAAGTGGAAACGGAACGGGGCAGGTCATGGTTTTCCATAAACAACGCATTCCAACCGCTTCCCTCCAGCCCTTTTTGCCACCTGGAAAGTGTTTTCTTAAGCGTATGGAGATCCAAACCACCGTCTACGCTTTTCTCCCAAAGTCCATTTGTTTCAAATTGAAAAATCATATTGAATTTTCCATTTTGTTCTCCGACCCATTGCTCAGCATCCTCAATACTTACCCCACCTGCTTCTCCAACGGTCATACAATCATATTTATCAAAGGTCTCCCGCTTTAGCTCTTCGAGAAATTCATGAATACCTTCACGGTTTCTGTGCCCCTCGAACGAAGGTACAAAGCTAAGCTTGTTCGGGTTAGGCAGGTCGGGAAAGCCCGGTACTTTCTTGATATGAGTAATCGCATCGATACGGAAGCCGTCTATTCCTTTACCAAACCACCAGTTGACCATCTCATACAGCTCTTGACGGACCTTTGGATTTTCCCAATTTAAATCGGGCTGCTTCTTGGAGAAAATATGCATAAAATATTGCTCGGTATGCGAGTCGTATTCCCAGGCCGAACCGCCAAATATGCTCTCCCAGTTGTTTGGCTCGGCACCGTCCTTCTCGTCGCTCCAAATGTAGTAGTCCCTTTTGGGATTATGTTTACTGGAACGGGATTCGATGAACCAAGGGTGTTCGTCTGAAGTATGGTTAATCACTAAATCTAAAATCAGCTTCATCCCCCGCTGATGGACCTCATGAAGAAGCCGGTCGAAATCGTACATGGTACCGAACTCGTCCATAATGTCCTGAAAATCCGATATATCATACCCGTTATCGTCATTTGGAGATTTGTACATCGGACAGATCCAGATGACGTCAATTCCGAGCTCCTTTAAATAATCCAGCTTGGAATTGACCCCTTGCAAATCGCCGATGCCATCCCCATTGCTATCCATAAAACTGCGCGGATAAATTTGATAAGCGATTGCTTCTTTCCACCAATTGCTCCCCACTGCATTCGACTCCTCTGTATAGTTTCCTATCCTCTTTCTATTGCTGCCAACCATTCAGTCCGCCTCTAGCAATCCTACGCTTTTGTTCAACTCCCATTTGAATAGACGGACTAGTTTCATAGAGCCATCGGCAAAAAAAGAAATCCCCGTCGACTTTTCATCCGGATAGATTCTCGCCGTCATTACTTTTTCTCCGTCTTGTATAAACACCTCTACAGAAGACCGATCCATGAATAGACGAAGGTGCAAGGTATTATTGGACAAGTCAATAGGCGCTTTCCGAATGCCGCCCGGTCCTTTCCCGGAGCAGTTTCGATCAAGCGTCACTGTATTCTCTTCCCGGTTAAAGAGCAAAACCGTCTGCTCATTCATCGCTTCATTAACTCTCAATTTGATTCCCGCATGGACAGCCTCTGACAAATCAATCAGCATTTCCATTTCATAGCAATCGCCGGATAGACCGACCAAATGAAATTCGCCCGTAACATCTACATTGACGTATGCCGTCATGCCGCCTCGAAGCTTCGCCAGCTCCGGAATCGGCCTGCAGCGGATACTGCCGTTTTCCAGAAACAGCTGACGCGGCAGTGTCATGGCTCCAGCCCACTGCCTTGCTTGCTCAGGCATCCGGCTTTCCCACATCGCCATCCAACCGATCAGGATGCGTCTGCCTTGCCCGTCTTCCATCGTCTGCGGGGCATAGAAATCAAACCCGTAATCTAACATTTCAAAAGGTCCGTGCTCGAACTTTCCAGTAACATAATCGAGCTTTCCGAGCATATAGCCGGCTTGGTGCAAATTGTGATATTTGTCCCCTTCCGGTTTCATGCCCTGCGGCGACATGACGAGCACATCCTGCCCCTCCAGCAGGAAAAGATCTGGACATTCCCACATAAACCCGTCGGTTTCTTTACCGCCGCCCTTTGCAGCTATGCCGATAAATTCCCAGTCCAGCAGGCTTTCCGAACGGTAAAGAAGAATTTGGCCGACATGCTCCTGCGTCCGGGAACCAAGAATGCAGTAATAGTAATCGTCTTTCTTCCATATCTTCGGATCGCGGAAATGATGCGGATGAATATTCCCTTCCGGTGCTTTCCGAATGACCGGGTTCTCTATACATTTATCAAAATGGATGCCATCGGGGCTGGAGGCCAAGCACTGCGCCTGCTCCAAATCGGTATCCCGGTTACTGCCTGTCCATATGTTTCCGGTATACATCAAATACAGCCTTCCGTCCTTTTCAATCGCGCTGCCGGAGAAACAACCGTCCCGGTCATACGCTTCCGATGGAGCCAAAGCAACCGGCAAATCGGTCCAATGAACGAGGTCTGCGCTTTTCGCATGACCCCAATGCATGTCATCCCAGATGGACGAATAAGGATGATGCTGATAAAAAAGATGATATTCCCCATTAAAGTAACAAAATCCGTTAGGATCGTTCATCCAATGAGCGGGCGGTGCAACATGGTAACGCAGACGCCAATAATCATCGGTTATTTGCTTGCCTGCTTCCATAACCGAACGGGTAGCTTTATCGGCGAGTGCCTGATGCTGATTCATTTCTTCCCCTCCAACCAGTAATGTAATAGTAAGGCGAGCTCGTTTATTATTTAATTGCCCCCTGACTAACGCCTTTGATGATAAACCTTTGACCGATCAAGTACGTAATGAGAATAGGCAGGATGGTCATCAGGATTGCCGGTATTAGCAATTCCCAGTTATTCATGTACGTTCCGTTGAAAACTTTCATTTTGATCGGCATCGTATAATTTTTTTCTTCGCTTAAGATCAGCGACGGCAGCAGATAATCGTTCCATATCCACAGCACGTTCAAAATGGCGATCGTCATCGATGTCGGTGCGAGCATAGGCAGAACAATTTTAAAGAAGGTCTGTCTGCGGGTACATCCGTCTATTAAAGAGGCTTCCTCCAATTCATAGGGAATCGATTTGATAAACCCGTGATAAATGAATACCGAAAATGCGCTGCCAAATCCGACGTACAAAACGATCAATAATATGACCGGCACCGTTTCAATTAAATTCAATTTTGCCCCGTAAATATAAATAAGCGGAATCATGATCGATTGAAACGGAATGATCATGGATGCAACCATAACGGAGAAAAAAGTATTATTGAATTTGGTTGTATTTCTTACAAAGAAATGAGCCGCCATTGCCGAGAAAAGCAGTATAAAAATGACGCTCACTGCGGTAATGAGGAAGGTGTTTTTAAACGTAACCAAGAAATTCATTTTCTCGATGACATCCCCGAAATGGCTGATATTCAAGCTTTTAGGCAAGGAAAAAGGATCCTCAAGTATTTCTCCGTTACTCTTAAATGAGTTCACAATGAGGAGGAAAAACGGGAAAGTAAAGGACACTAACGCTACGATCAGCAGCAAATAGGTCATGATTAGGGATAAACGGCTTTGAATAGCCATTAGGACTGCACCTCCATTTTCTTGCTGAAATAAACCTGCACTCCGGTTACAGCGGCAACTATGACAAACAGGATGATCGCTTCCG
Source organism: Paenibacillus sp. Soil522 (assembly GCF_001428245.1). GTDB lineage: Bacteria > Bacillota > Bacilli > Paenibacillales > Paenibacillaceae > Pristimantibacillus. Next base: position 53,898 of record NZ_LMRV01000002.1, on the reverse strand, counting down.
CTTGTCCGACGCCGTAGTTAGTTTCCAAAAATGCTTTTTGCACGACGTGCATGGAGACCATCATCGTGCTGTTGAAAGGACCGCCTTCCGTCAACGAGAAGTTTATATCGTAAACCATAAAGGCGCTTTTCAAGGTCAAAAATACGGTAACGACGAACGAAGGGATCATAAGCGGCAGTGTCATTTTAATTAACCGCTGCCATAAGTTGGCGCCATCAATGGTTGAAGCTTCAATGACATCTTTCGGAACACTAATTAGTCCTGCAATAAAAATGATCATCATATATCCGGCGGATTGCCAGATCGTTACAATGACAAGCGCCCAAAAAGCCAAATGCTCATCGCCGAGCCAGCCTAGGCGCAGCAGCTCGATTCCTAGTTTTTCCCCAATTGCCGGCAGCGATTGAACAAAAACAAACTGCCAAATGTAACCGAGCACCAATCCCCCGATAAGGTTTGGCGTAAAGAGGGCGGTTCTAAAAAAGTTTTGACTTTTAATGCCGGAAGTAACTAAATAAGCCATAACAAACCCAATCACATTTACCAATACAATAGTTGCTCCAACGTACTTTACCGTTAACCACAGCGAGTCCCAAAACTGCGAATCTTTAAAAGCCGTTATATAATTTTCGATTCCGGAAAATTCCAAAGGACTCACCGGAGATGTCATGTTCATCAGAGTAAGATAAAATCCGTATGCGAATGGAACCAACAAGGCAATCATAAACACAATCATGGTGGGGCCTGTGAAAAACAACTGGTTTCCTATTCGTTTGATTAAACTTTTTTCTTTTAACATAAGCTTCATCACATCCTAAAACGATTTTAACGATCAAATGGATGAACTTAATCCTCACCCATTTGATCATTTAGATTAATCAAACTTATTTTTTATTTTTGTAGTAGGTTTCAATAGCCTTGGCAAGATCTGCACGGGATTCCTTTTTGACAATATACTTTTGAACATCCGGTGCAATTATGCTGCCCCAGTCGCCGGCATTCGCATAGTTTGTGCTGAACGGTATCGTTTTACCTTGCTCGACCGCATCTGCAATCGCTACACCGAGCGGGTTCGTAACTCGGTATGGATTGTTCTTGAATGCAGAGATGACTTGAGCTTTATTCACTAAGAAATCTTGGCCTGCTTCGTCGTATACAAGCCAGTTCAAATATTTTTTGGCTGCCTCTTGCTGAGCTGGAGTCGCATCTTTGTTTATCATGTAGATATTTGTAGGACCGGCAACAATTTTGTTGTTCAACGGATTGTCAGGGTTGTTGTCGACAGGAAGAGGAATGAATCCAAAAGAGTCGCCTGCAACTGCCTTGAGCGAATCGAATGCCCAGTTTCCGTTGAATAAAATAGCAGATTCGCCTTTACCTACTGACAAATGCGCATCATCATAATATTTTCCCAGAGGACGCTCGCCATATTTGTTGTATTTCTCGGATACTAACAAGTCCATCGTATCGTAGTAACCATTCCATACCGCATTGCCGGCTAAATCGAATTTACCCTCTTTCAATTGTGTTACAACCGTATTCGGATCATCAGCTTGGTTCAAAAATTGTGTGCTGAAGTGGTTGCTTACAGACCAATGCTCCGTTTGGTAAGCTACAGGGTATTTCGCTCCTGAAGCTTGAATTTTATCAAGCAATTGTTTTAATTTGTCGCGTGTATTAATGGAAAATGGATCGAAAGAACCGCCAACCGCTTTCTCGACAACTTTTTTGTTATATACGAGACCAAAACCTTCGATTGAAAACGGGAAACCGACAATTTCACCTTTAGGGTTTTTAAATCCGTCTTTCGTTTCTTCGTTCCATTTTTCCTTTGAAAGATCGATACCCCAGTCTTTGTATTTATCGAGCGCCGCCCCCGGCTCCATCATGGCTATGGTTACGGTATTTCCGGACGCAGTAAGCTTATCGAAAATATTGACTGAATCTCCAACCGCTCCTGTGTAGGCCTCAACAATAATGTTCGGGTTCGCCGCCATAAAATCTTTAGCCGCTTGTTCATTTTGGGAAGCGATTTCACCTTTGCCATTGGTTATAATAATCGTAACTTTTTCTTGATTGGAACCCGCTCCCCCGCTGTTTGATTCTGACTGGGCTGCAGAGTTTGTCGTGTTGGCAGTGTCTGAAGATGATTGGCCGCAAGCTGTCATTCCGATAGCAAGCACGACGGCTAGAATTAAAGCAAACGTTTTTTTCAAATAAAACCCCTCCATTTTTTTGTGTTTTATTTATGAAAAGACCAGTTAAGGCCTTAACACCAAAAACTTGAGACCGGTTTCAATCAGAACCAAAAAAAATCATTCTTCCTGACACAAACAGCAATATTGCACCTCACTCATAAATCATAATTGTAATTTATCATAGTTTGAGACCGGTTTCAACATAATTATTATTTTGACTCCATGAATTTTTCACCAAATACCCCAATAACTTAATATTTACAGTAGGTTCTTGTGAAAAGAACACAACGATATTGAAAAATATATGTTGGGATCGGTTTCAAACTTTTAAAGCAGAAAAGTAGTCATCTGTTATCACAAACATATAAAAAAAGCGTGATCTGCTTATTATCGCAAATCCGCTTCCAATTATTCATGGCAGTATAATATACCCTACAATTACGTCGATTTTCGAATGATCAATTCAACCGGAAGTTCATAAGTGGCCGGAACCAAATCGGGATTATTTAGATGCTCAACCAGCACTTCCATCGCCTTTTTGCCTATTTGGTCAACAGGCTGGCGAATGGTCGTTAGGCCGGGATCCAGCATTTCGGCAACAGGCTGATCATCAAAGCCGATAATGGCCAAATCGCCGGGAATCGAAATACCATGCTCCTTTGCAGCTATCATTAGGCCTCCGGCAATCTCATCGCTTCCCGTAAAGACAGCCGTCGGACGGTCATTCATCTCAAGAATCTGCTTCATGACGCGTTTTCCGTCTTCTATCGTGTGCTGATTGACCAAAACCCAGCTCGGGTTTACCGTTATTCCCGCCTCTTCCAGCGCTCTTTGATAACCCCGATTACGGTCTTTATCTTTCCCGAATTCGGTAAACAATCCCCCGGTACAGTAGGCTATTTTCCGGTGGCCTCTTTCAATTAAATGCTTTACCCCCATATATGCCCCTTGATATTGATCCAAACGAATCATGGAAACATTGGCTTCACTGACATATTCATTGCAAAACACAATAGGCCCATGCTCAGTATACGGCTTAATGACCTCCCAGTCATTCTCAATGGACGTCATAATAATGCCATCCGCTTGTTTCGTTTTCAACAGGTTTAAAAACGTTAATTCTTTCTCTTTATCCTCATTGCTTTGGCAAAATAAGGTTTGGTAACCTTGCTGATAGCCGGCCTTTTCGATCGCATCGACCAAATACGAGAAAAACGGGTTAACAATTCTCGGCACAATAATGCCGATGGTTGTCGTCGCTTGCCCTCTCAGCCTTCTAGCTGAAAGGTTCGGTGTGTAATTAAGCTCTTCCATGGCTTTCAACACCAATTCTTTTTTTTCATTTGAAATATGGGGATAATTATTTATTACGCGGGAAACGGTCGATTTCGACACGCCCGATAATCGTACTACATCCGAGATGTTCGCCACTTGTTAGTCACTCCAATAAAACTTAAATTGTGAAACCAGTTTCATTTTATCTCAAATCAGAAAAAAAAACTACTGCCGATTTAATTAGCGTGGTTTCATAGGGCCGCGGATAATCAGTCTCCGCAAGTTCCTCGCCGCTTTGGTGAAACCCTCCAATCCGTCAATCAGCGGATCATGTTGTTCTATGTGAAAACCACCGTTATATCCGACCAATTGGAGGGCGCTTATAATGTCGGACCAGGTTTTTAAGTCGTGGCCGTATCCGATGGTCCGGTAGTACCACGAACGGTATTGTGGCTGTTCCTGGGGCTTGGGATCGAGAAGTCCATATAAATTGAGGTTATCCTCGGAAAAAATCATATCCTTGGTTGATACATGATAGATCGCTCCGGCAAATCCGAGAATTTTTATTGCTCCCACCGGATTGATTAACTGCGTCCACTGATGGCTTGCATCAAAGCTGCATCCGATTACCTCACCTACAGCTTGGCGGAGTCTTAAAACATCTGCCGGAGCATGTACGGTAAAACCTTCATGCATTTCTATTCCAATTTTCACCCCTCGGCTCGCTGCGTATTTTCCCATCTCCCTCCAATAAGGGATCACTTTTTGTTCCCACTGCCATTCAAGAATCTCCGGGTATTCCGGCGGCCAATATACATAGGAAAAGTTTGGATATAACGTGCTGTCAGGGGCACCCGGATTACCGGAAAAACAATTCACGACGGGTACCCCCATTTTTTGCGCCAAATCTATCGTTAGGGTTAATGTGTAATGATGCTGGTGGGCGATGCTTTTATTAGGATGAAGCGGATTGCCGTGAGCGCTAAACGCGCTAATATACATACCTCTCGACTCAACGGCTTCGAGGAAGGTGTTGCGCTCTCGCTCATCCGCGAGGAACTGAGCAGGCTTGACAAAGACATCTCCGGGATAATTCCCCGTTCCAAATTCCAATGCCTCGACTCCTTTGGACCGGACAAAATCAAGCATCTCATCGAAAGGCAGACTATAGAATACGCCCGATACAAACACCCCAAGCCTCATAAGAATAACCTCCACGTTTCTTAATCACACTTATGATCAGACTCTACTTTTCATTTCAATTGATTACTAATATAATCTGCTACTCTTACAGATAAGGCGACAGTTGTAAGTGTTGGATTAGCTGCTCCAATCGAAGGTAAGATGCTGTTATCGGCTGCATAAAGACCGGATACACCATGGATTTGACCATACCGGTTCGTTGCTGAAGTAGAGGGATCGTCACCCATCCGGCAGGTAACTGACTCATGGTAGTCGCTCCCAGGAGGCATGAGGCATATGGGGGGGTGACTATCTGTAGTATGAAAAGAAGCTCCCATGGCTGAAACAACCTGAGTTAACGCAGATGCCATCTGATTAATAATTGCTTTGTCTTTTTCACTATAGGAAAACTGAACTTGTATTTCCGGTACACCGTACTCATCCCGTTTATAGGGATCCAGGTAAACCTGGTTTTCAAACCGCGATTCAACCTTTCCGAAGGCACTGATGCCAATAGACAGCTCATCCTGCAAAGGCTCTTGTTCATAACGTTGATACCAAAGGTATCCCTCCGGGCCACCCATTTGAATTTGATAAGGACGGCTTTGTGTTTGCGGAATCATCACACTCATTGGTCCTAAAACCTCTGGAAATTGCTTGCGGCTCACTTTCACTGTAGATAAGAGAAAAGAATGATTCGTTAAATAATGGCCGATCGCTCTTCCTTGTATGCCTGAGTGAAGTAAAAGACGAGGGGTTTCAAACGTGTTTCCCGACAAAACAACGGTCTTTGCTTTTAGAAAGTATGGTTTTTTATCGAGCGACATCACTTTAATACCGGCCGTTTTTCCTTTTTCGACAAGCACTTCGACAGCACGGGCATTTACAGCTAAATCAAAGGACTTTCGATTCAAGCCGTAAGCGAGCGCAGAGATGGAGCTCCAAAATACGTCCGAATGAATTTGTCCATAATTGGTTGGTACAAGATCAGCAGGCGTAGGAACATCTGCAGCTTCAGGAAATCCATTATACCGAAGTCTGTTTAATATGTTCTCTTGAAAGGATGATCCCTTCGTATACCCGTTTGAAACGTCCATAACCTGTTCGGCGATTTTGTAGTAAAAATCCATTTCTTTCTCCGTTACCGGCCATCCCGTCATTTCAGAAACATCCATCCGGGGGGCGGACATTCCCCAAAATAAAGTTCTTCCCCCTAATGCAAACAGCTCTCTTGCACCTGGAAATTCAGGAAGCGATTTACCAATCCATTTGGATACCCCTCGAAAATAGGGACCAAAACGCGCATTATTCATCGTTGGAATATTCCGTACATGCGTAGGCAGCAGGAGGCTTCCTCTTTCAATGATGCCGATTCGTTTCCCGTTATTTCTCCACCGCTCACATAACCTTCGGAGGACGGCTCCTCCCCCTGCTCCAGTTCCGACAATAATCACATCATAGTCCGTTTCAGCCATCTGCTCCAAAGACGTAAGCGGAATCCAATGTTCGAGCATTTCTTCTGATGAAGGATCGAAGGGACATACTGGAACAGAGATCTGATCCGCGATTGGCCTTTTAAAAGGAGGAAAATTAACATTGATGCCGGGGATATTTATTTCGGGACTTGGAATATGAGGATTTAAAGTGAGCAGGTCATTTAGTTCAAAACCATATTTTTTTGAAATCCCGCTTAAAGTATCTCCCTCTTTAGAGACGTAGATCCTCATGCTTACACATCCTTACTAATTGAACTCTTCAGATTAGATGCAATCACTAAATATATGTACATGAGTCACTTTTATAGCACCAGCGTACTGCATAAATAAAAAAAATGGTTGGTCCGGATGCAATTTGCAGCCGGCCCAACCATTTTCGTTTTTTTGTTTATTAAGCTTTGTTCGAAGAACCAAACTCACGCATTTTGCCTTGAACCGTTTGTTTAATCGCATCACGGCCTGGTGCCAAAAATTTACGCGGATCGTATACTTCTGAATCAGAAGTCAAGATTTCACGAGCGATTTTTGTAAAAGCGATTTGGTTTTCTGTGTTTACGTTGATTTTTGCAGTTCCCAGCGAGATTGATTTCTTAATATCAGCAGTTGGGATGCCTGTACCACCGTGCAATACCAATGGAAGCTTGATTGTTTGGCAAATTTCTTCCATTTCTTTGAAGCCCAGGTTTGGTTCGCCTTTGTAAGGACCATGTACAGAGCCTAGTGCAGGAGCAAGGCAGTCGATTCCTGTACGTTCAACAAGCTCTTTACATTCTTTAGGATCTGCATAGATAACGCCGTCAGCGATTACATCATCCTCTTGTCCGCCAACTGTTCCGAGTTCAGCTTCAACGGAAACGCCGCGCTCATGCGCGTATGCAACAACTTCTTGAGTTGTTTTTACGTTTTCTTCGAATGGCGAGTGCGATGCATCTATCATAACGGAAGTAAAACCAGCTTCAATCGCTGCTTTACATTTTTCAAAGCTGGAACCGTGGTCTAAGTGAATAGCAACCGGAACCGTGATTTTCATTTCTTCAATAAGGGATTTTACGATGGAAGTTACAACCGTAAAGCCTCCCATGTAACGGGCAGCACCTTCAGAAACGCCAAGAATAACAGGTGATTGCTCTTCTTGAGCAGCGCCCAGGATTGCTTGCGTCCACTCCAGGTTATTGATGTTGTATTGACCAACAGCGTAACCTTCTTTTAATGCTTTGTTCAACATTTCTTTCATTGAAACTAATGCCATGTTAAATCCTCCTTCAAAATAATAGCAATTTAATGACTCGACCTTTCAATCATACCCAATTCAGCTGCAGTTTAAAAATAGTGTTCAAAAGCTGCAGTTGTACTGGCACGAACGGAATGGGTTTTCCTCGTTCACGTTCTACTCGTCAGTCTACATGTTATCACAAATTTCGTGATAAGACTACCTATTGTGCATCATGATAAGCGGAAACTAAACGTTGAATGTTCGCTTCTTTATCTGCAATATATCTATTTAAATAATCATTTTCATTCCTTGTATTAAAGGCTGCAGCTATAGAATTGATTTCTTTTTCCAACCATTCCAATGTGACTGTTTCGGATTCCAAAAGTTTTTTCCTCCGCTTTGCCTTGCTCCATTGCTGAAGAAATAGACGAACGGAAAGTAAATATTGAAATCTATCCCACGGCATTTTACTCTCTAATCCTAATCGAATCGTTCGTTCATATAGTTTTACAGCCTTCTTCATATCCGTTACCGTGAAAAATTCCATAAACACACCATATTCCTGTAGATATTCTACCCCCTGCATCGAGCGGAATGCTTTATTCGCTGTACTGATTGCCCGATCATATTCGCCTAATTTCAGCAGAGGACTAATAATATGACTGTACGTATTTTGTGGAACGGTACGGCATTTTATTTTACCTTCTAATATGGGTTTAACGGCCTGCATCCCTTTTTTGTTATGATTAATCGTAAAATAATATTTGCCGAACAAATTCTGCTCACAGGCTTTGCAGTCGGATAATTGATCTCTCGGCGCAGCCCTCCATTTCTGATAATAAAGAGCCGCTTCCTGCGTTTTCCCTTGCGACAGCATGAGGTTTACTTTTTGCTGATAATAAGCCCTTAAGGAATAGTCGTACTTTAAGCACTTCTCTCTAAAATCATCAAAAACGGATTCAATCTGCTCCAAACTAAATTGCGGCAAGCGCCAAATCTGGTTTAATACCCACTTATAATGCCACATAATCATAAAGCTGGAATACTCGCTAGGCTGTTTCTCAAATTTGGATAAGCACCAAGAGAATGATATAAATATTCTCTCCGGGCAACCGCATTCTAGTGAAGCCGAGGAATAATCCATTCTGGCGTCGTATGCATCTTCTTCTGTCAGATACTTATCAGCGATACGAATGGCTTCTTCCATTAAGGCTAGCTTCTGTTTTCCATTTGGCATTCTCCACGTCTCGCTCTTTAAGCCGTCATAACGGTTTTTCATTCGCTTACTCACCCGCCTGGGCTAAACCCATGTTCATGAAATGCAATAAAGATTCGTTCATCAGCTTTAATTCTTCGGAGCTCATGGTATGGTTGCCCATCAGCAGCGCTTGCGTATAGAACAATTCGATACAAACCTTTTGAAGCTTGGGATCATCCGAGGCGATGGCCTTCCGAACGATCGGATTGTTATAGTTATAACAAAGCCGTGCGAACGATTCCTCATATAACTCCGTTCTTATCACATGCACAATATTAGCGAATAGCGGATTCGATTCCTCTTCGCTTTCTTCCGCCAGCTTAAAGAAGTTTACTTCCTGATTCGTATTATAGAGCACGGGAAGATCTGCGGGCTCAAACCATCGTACTAAGCATCGGCACTGAAAATTTTGAAGCAGCCTATCAGATAGATCCAGGAACGGCTGAACTTCTTGCTGCTCCTCTTGATCCAATTGTTCGAACCGATTAGAGAACTCAAGAATATCTAAAATAGTGAGATTAATATGCTCCATCACGCTAGTAATCTTGCGAACAAGTTCAAAGTCGTGGACATAACCTCCATTAATGACCATTACATTTTGAGATTTAGCCACTCTAGCTATTTGCCTGAATTCGTCTATCGTTGAAGTCAACATTACCGAAGAATGACTTTTCACAATAGCCGTCATATCCATTTCACCAAAGGAAGTCTCGAACCTCAGATGAGGAATAAATAATTCGTACAGATCGTCATCTTCAACAGCCATTGCTTTAATTGAGGCATAGTGAACAAGAATGACCCGTTTGAACAACTCCGGATTCTGCTCTGCTAATGCAACCAGATGTTGTTTGATGCCTTCTCCTAATTCATCTCTAACCGAGAAGAACAAATCATTTTCTTGAAAAGATTCACGTGATGCGGTTGGCTTCAAGTTCTCCGTGTTGATTATTCCATTAACGAAAAATGCCCACTGGGGCAAAATGTTATTCATTTTGTCGGAGAGCAGCATATTTTTCAAATAAACTTTATGCTTCTTCTCTTCTTGCAAGCTAACGGAGTATGGAAGAATATAAGCAATCCCTTCTATTCCGCCTATAGCAGAATGTAGATGAATGATATCCATCGGTTTGTTATAGGTCGATCGCTCTAAAAACTCCAATGCGGCTTGTTTGTCCATTCGCCACGGGGGTAACGATTCGTTAATCCTCCGTTCGTATTTCTCTTCAGCAAGATAAATGGGAGCAGCCAGAAACTCTCCGTATTTTTCAAGCAGCTCCTGCACCCGATAAAACTCGAAATATTCTTCGTACTCTGGTTTCGCTTTAATATATACGGTCGTTCCGATTGCAACTTGTTTTTTTAATTTTTTAATATGATAGGTGCCATCCGGCTTTCCCCGCCACTCCAATGAATCACCTTCCAGAGCAGAGCGGGTAATCAATACGATCTCATCGCTAACCACGAAACAGGATAAAAGTCCAACACCGAATTGACCGATAAAGTCATCTGACGAATCCATGTTGTCCTTCTTGGTCGTGCTTCCGATTCTAGCGAGGAACTGTTCGATTTCAGATTGCGTTAATCCGCACCCATTGTCCTGAAAGGATAATGTATGGTTAGAAAATAACTCGACCTTAACCTTATCGTCAAAACAATGGCCCAGTTGCTTTCTAGCAGTAATTGCATCTGCTCCGTTCTGAAGCAGCTCTCTTATAAAGACGCCTGGATCAGAATATAAATGATTCGATAGCAGATCGATTATCCCTTGCAAATTCACTTGAAAATTCATGTCATTGTTCATCATTTACCTCTAGATTCTGTAGTCGTCGTCTCTCCACTTCTGGATGGACTTTTTAATGGCATCAGGTGACAATTGATCTGCAGCTGCTTTATTGCAAAGAGAAGGAAATTCGTCATCGGAGGCAAATCGCAAGGCTACAATTTGCTTTGTGCTAAGTCTCGGATCCAGCAGCTTTTGAGTTAATACAAAGTGCCGGAGATTTTCTTCGGCTCGTATCGCCCGGTCCTGTGCTTTTAAAGGATAAGAGCGGACTAACAGAAAAATAACGATAAACATGATAGAACTCATTAGAAAAAGGACTGCGGGAAAAATCTGATTGCCTGCATTCAATGATCTTACCAGCTCTACTATAGCTGAGATAAACAAACCTGCTGTCAAAAGGGTAAGCACAACGTGAAAAAGAGGATGTATCCTTCGATGATTTTTATAGTTTTGATATGGATGACTCATTTTTCTCCCCCATTTTTTGATTGTTTGATTGATGGCTCTCTTAGTTTAGCAACTCTCTTCCATATTTGGTAGTGCTAAAATAGAATGCAAATCAAAGCCGGCTCATGATCATCTCTTAGTTACAATACTTTTACTTACTATATAAAATTTCAGCTCTTACGCTTGGCTGTATATTCAGCTATACTTTTTTTGAGCTACTTAAGGAGGTTATATATCATGAAGACAATGAAACTAGGAAGCAGCACCTTAGAGGTGCCTGTCGTTTCAGTCGGCTGCATGCGAATTAATTCGCTGGACAAAGCCGGGGCTGAGAAATTTGTACAATCTGCGCTAGAGGAAGGCGCTAATTTCTTCGACCATGCAGATATATACGGCGCTGGAGCCTGTGAGGAAATATTCGCAGATGCCATCCATATGGATGAGAATATTCGTGAGAAGATTATCCTGCAATCGAAGTGCGGCATCCGGAAGGGAATGTTCGACTTTTCCAAAGAACATATTTTAGAATCGGTAGACGGCATCTTGAAGCGGCTGAGAACCGACTATTTGGACATTCTGCTGCTGCACCGTCCGGATACGCTGGTAGAACCGGAAGAGGTGGCGGAAGCCTTCGATATTCTTGAAAGCTCGGGAAAAGTGCGGTATTTCGGCGTCTCCAATCAAACTCCAATGCAGATCCAGCTGCTGAAGAAATCGGTGAAGCAGCCGATCGTTGCGAACCAACTACAATTAAGCATCACCAACGCCAACATGATCTCGAACGGATTTAATGTGAATATGGAAAATGAAGCCGCTGTGAACCGCGACGGCAGCGTGCTTGATTATTGCAGACTGAACGATATCACTATTCAGCCTTGGTCGCCTTTCCAATTCGGATTTTTTGAGGGCGTATTCCTCGGAAACGACAAGTTCCCGGAATTGAACCAAAAAATCGATGAAATCGCAAGCAAATATGAAGTTAGCAACACCACGATCGCCATTGCGTGGCTTTTGCGCCATCCCGCACACATGCAGCCGGTCATCGGCACGATGAATATCGACCGCTTAAAGGATTGCTGCAAGGCAACCCATGTCCATCTGACTCGCGAAGAATGGTATGCGATCTACCGTGCGGCAGGTAATGTGCTTCCGTAAGCGGCGAGATCATCCTGTAGCCCAGATAAATAAGAGACAAGTGTACAAAATTAGGTTGAATTGAAAAAATCGTACGGATAACCGTACGATTTTTTCGATTTTTCACTTTTATAAGCTGTTACTCCATGATCTGTGCTAAGTTTATGATTTCTGATGGTGAAAGCGCTCCTTCATAAATACGCAATTCATCCATCGAGCCTTTGTACGGAGTATCCCACCAATTAACACCTAAGCTGAAGCTGGCATCGGTAGTAGTAAATATATTAGGGAAGTTCATTCCTGTAAACTTCTCTACACCGTTAACATAGACATGAATAGCACCGTTATCAACGGAGAAAGCCAAATGTGTCCATTCCCCTTTATTGATTGTCATACCTGTGACAGCATCATACCAACTACTGCCGGACCAGACCATGGTGTTTCCGCCTGCTGGACCATTCGGAACGAGACTTACCCAGTTATTGCTGTCTCTAGCGCCGAAGAAAGTCGTTGTAAAAGTTGTTAATTCCTCAGGCTTTAACCACAACGATACAGAGTACGTGTTGCTTGAGATTAGCCCGTTCGGTAAGCGTACACCAGATGCTCCATTAAACACGGAAGCTTTACCATTCTTACCGTCAACATAAGTAATTGTGCCGCCTGAATTATCAATTCGATTACCAGTTACAGTTCCTGTGCTAAATTTACCCGTAGTGTCACTCAGGTTATCTTCAAATGCATAATGAGCCACTAAACCGGCAGCTTTGTATGGCAGCACAGTAATTGTAAAGCTTTTAGTTGCATTTACGTTACCTTTTGAAATAGTAGCAGTAAGTGTAACCGTCACAGGGTCAGAGCCTGCCTCCGGCCGATTGATGACTCCTGTCTCCGTGACAACGCTGGAATCTGAAGTCTCCCAAGTAATTTCTGTATGTCTGGTACCTTCTGTAGGAAGTGCCAGATTGGAAATGACGTTCGCTGTATCGCCAAGATCCAGATCTTTCAAAACATCGGCTACAATTTCCTCATCGGTTTTATCTGGCAGTTTACTTCCCCAGACGGATACTCCTTCTTCGGACATCGCCGTAAATGACATCACATAAATTTCCGAAGTGGGATCCCATAGACGTACAAATACTCCGTTATAGGTGACTCCATCCACGGTTAATTCCGCTTGGTTATGGCTAGTCTTTTTCCATTCGCCATTAACATCACCAGAAATGGTATAGTCGTCGTTTAAACGAATGAATACAGAGCTTCTGATCGTTGCGGAATTATCTTTTACATGAGTAATGAATTTGTATTCACCAATCAAATCCTGTGTGTTCACTTTATCAAGCGTTTCACCCGTATAGCGGTATGGCGCAACCACTGGCCAGCCATCTTTATTCATAAACATTTGGTGAACCCGAACCTCATGCATCTCACCTGTTTGTGGGAAGCGTGAATGAAAAATCAAGAACTGCTGGCCTGTTTCAGCATCATAGTAAACGGAATTATGTCCTGGAGAAACATAACCGGAGCCAATTCCTGTTCCTGGATCTCCAACTTTTCTTTCAAATAAGAAGTTGCCCATTAGTTTGTTGCCATAGGGAGCATTATCTGTATTGCCTGGTAAAACAGCATTTTGTCCTTGTGCATCTACATAAGGACCATCAGGCGTCGTCGACCTGAATTGTCTCATATTATAGCCGCCGTCTGCACCTAACCACCCATAGGTTACATACAAGTAGTAATAGTCCGTATTCTTATCATATACGACATAAGGACCTTCGCCTGATTTGAAATATCCGCCTGCAATTTTTGTTCCGAAATACCGATCAACAAGTCTGCCGTCGGCTGTCGTTCCATCTTGGCCTGGATAGATGGCTTTACCTGTGGTTTTGTCGATTTCAAGCATAAAAATACCGCCGGACCAAGATCCGTACGTCATCCATAGTTTTCCATTCTCATCATAAAACAAAGTAGAATCTATCGCATTTGGATAAATACCATTCGCATAAGATCCATTTGCATTAAACCACTCAGATCTTGCTCCTGTTAACGTACCGTTTTCGATAAGCTTTTTAATATTTGTATTCGTCCATTTCTTATTAATCACACTATTGTTATCATACGCATCATCTCTGGTAAATCCGGAATATACAACGGTATCCCCATACTTATACGGTCCTTCTATATTTTTAGATACCGCAAAACCAATCGCGGAACGTATATAAGTAGAGGATGCGCTATAATACATCAGATAAGCACCGGTTGTTCCATCCTCATTTATATAGTCTTCATTCCAGAAAACATCAGGAGCCCAAATGGAATACCCGCCTTTGCTATCAGAATCATTCTCCCCAGCCCAAGCAAAAGAGCCTGCTAGATTCTCTGATAAATCTCCATATAATGCATTGCCGGGCGTAGTATACCCATTTGTAAATCTAGTCCAATTTATCAAATCCGTTGACTTGGCAGCATCAATATGAGAACCGAATACATAATACGTATCACCATCTTTTATGATCGAAGGGTCGTGAACAGACACATTTTGAAAAACTGGAGCTTCACCTTGGTAATCAAGATGAGGCTTGTTACTATTTTCGCTAGGCAGGCTATCTGGTTGGTCTGTACCCTCGCCAAAAACAATACTAGGTACCAGTAATACAAGCATTAAGAAAAGGAGTGTAAATGTCCGTACCAAACTTTTACTCATTCCAGTGTTCTCCTCTCGCTTCTAACCTTTAATGAAAGCGTATCCATTTTATCGAAGATTGTCCTTCTCTTTCCCGAAGTATGTAGGTTAGATCATCACCTCTTCTATTTATGGTTTTACTTATAGTTGATAAAGCGCTTACACATCACGATATTATTAATGTATTTATCAACATATTAACAATACTATAAGTATTGTAAATCCTCAACAAATACTTTGTTACAATTGTATTACGTATACTAATTAATAAATTTATTAATAAGCCTCAACATTGACTAAAAATAGGTTCAATAAAACTTGCCATTACTTATGATACGGTTCACGGTATAATCTCTACGCCCATGCAAAATTCGATGAATGATTACTATATCATCAATAATCCTGTAGAATACCAAATATGGATTCACCACAATAAATCGGTAGCCACATTATTCCCTCCTGCCAGGAAAGCGCCCCAGCCCGAAAAAAAGTTTGTTCCGCCTGCAATAAAAACCAAAGTATGATCGTCTTATACATAGCTGCAGCCCGAAAGGAGGAGTCGCCCATTGAACCCAACTGAAAACGAAGCGTTTCGAAACCTTTTCTATACGTATTACCCAGTTGTCCATCGCAAATTAACAGCGTTGCTGCGTGACGAAGCCGCCGCCGAGGATATGGCGCAGGAAGTGTTCCTGCGCCTGTACCGCAACCCTCCCGATCGGCCGGAAGTCGTCGGCGCTTGGCTGCAGCGTGTGCTGACCCGCATCGCTTACGACGCAATCGACCGCAAACAGCGCGAACGGCGACTGCTCGAGAAGCAGGGCCGCCAGGTGCAGCTGGAAGGGAATGGCGAATTCGCAGTGGACGATGAGATGCTCAGACGCATGAACCACGAAGAAGTTCGCGAATGGCTTGACGCGCTCCCCGATCGCGACCGCCAAGTGCTGATGCTGCGGTATTCCGGTTACAGCTATGCCGAGATTGCCGAGCAGATGAAGGTCAATCCGCCGCTCGTCGGCACCTTGATTCATCGGGCCCAGATTAAACTGAAACGGCGGGCGGAAGCTCGGCCGAAGTCGGTGTAGACTCGCACCGATCGATTGAATAAAAAGGAGGTCCCATCCTATGAAAAAGCAACAACTGGACGATGCTTGGTTGAAAATGCAAGACCGTTTAAAGCAGGAACCCGAAAGTGCAAAATGGACGGCGTTCTCGGAACGGAGTCGGCAAGAAAATGAATCCCCGGCCGAGCGGCTTCAGGAATCGAATCTTGCGCAGAAGGAAACCGGGAAAGCTTCTATCCACCTGTCCGCTCCCTCGGCCGAGCAGAACAAGGCCAAGCGAGCATGGTCGGAATGGCTGCAGCAGCGCAAGCGCTGGATCGCCGGAACCGCCGCCGCCATTGTGCTCGGCGTAGCGCTGGCTACCCCCGCCGGCAATCAAGTGTTCGCTTCTCTGCTGAACCAGTTCCGCATGGAGCAGCTTACGGTCGTGAAGGAGCAGGATTTGGAGAATCTGTTCAACTCGATCGAGGGAGCATCGGAGAGTACGATGAATCAATACGGCGAGTTCGCGCACTTCTCGGAAGGCGATTATGTGTCCTATTCGACGATTGAGGTATTGCAGGAAAATGTGGGGCGCGAGTTAGTGATACCGGAAATCTTCCGGTCCGAGGAGCCTCAGAACCTCCGCATCGGCGTTTCCCCTTCGCGAACGATCACGATGAAAGTGAATGTGAACGAAATTAACGATACCATGCGCAAGCTGGGAGCCGACAAATTGCTTCCGCTGTCGATTGACGGCAAGCAAATCACATTGACCATGGGAAAAGCGGTAAGCTTCGATCTGTATCCTAACAAGACGCAGACCTCTTATAACCTTTCCCAGCAGCCGACCCCGTCTATAACCGTAGAAGCAGGCGTGCCGATGGCGGAAGCGCTGGAGGCCGTGCTGCAGTTCCCGTTGATTCCGACGCATCTGAAGCAAGAACTGAAACAATCGCACGTCCTGGACAGCGGCTCCGCCCCCCTGCCGATCGTCATGCCGGACGGGTATGAACAAATTCAGATCGCAAACATCGAAGTGCTGTTGACCGACCTGAATACGGCCAATGGGAGTTACTCCGCTGTGTGGGCGAATGACGGCCAGCTGTTCACCTTCAGCGGCACGTTCCCTGACCGGGACGCCTTTACTTCCATGCTGAAGGAGATGATCGGTTCGTGACAGAGACGGCACGCGAAATTGTCATCCAGACCGATCGGTTAACGAAGCATTACGGCGGCGGGCGCGGCTGCCACGACATTACACTGACCGTCGGGTCCGGGGAAGCTTTTGGCTTCCTCGGGCCTAACGGCGCTGGCAAGAGCACTTTTGTGAAATCGCTCGTCGGGCTGATCTTCCCGACTTCCGGAAAGGGCACCCTCTTCGGCGCCCCGATCGGCTCACTGGAAGCGCGCAGACAAATCGGCTACTTGCCCGAGCTGTATCGGTACCAGGAGTGGCTCACTGGTGAGGAAGTGCTGTGGCTGCACGCCCGACTGTGCAAACTCAATAAAGCCTATGCGCGCAAACGCATCAATGCCCTGTTGATGGACGTCGGCATCGGCAAGCGTGGGCGCGACCGGGTGAAGCAGTATTCCAAGGGCATGCAGCAGCGGCTAGGACTTGCTTGCGCGTTGCTGCACGACCCGAAGCTGCTGTTCCTGGATGAGCCGGCTTCCGCGCTCGACCCGATCGGCCGGTACGAGGTACGCAACATGCTGCAGCAGCTGCGCAGGGCCGGCAAAACGATTTTTCTCAACTCTCACTTGCTGGAAGATGTAGAGATGGTATGCGACCGTGTCGCATTGTTGAACAACGGCCGTATCCTGACCCAGGGCTCTGTCCGGGATGTGCTGCAGGAAAAGACGCGGTGGACACTGCGGGTGGGTGGTATGCTGCCGGGTGATTTGGACAAGCTGATCGAGACGACCGCTTTATCGATCACCTGCCCGGATCCGAATCCCGACGCGGCGGGCGCGGTCTGGATCGAAGTCGAAGTGGCGGAAGAAGAACAACTGGGGTGGCTGAATACCGTGATTGTGGAACGAGGCTTAACCTTGTACGAGGTGCAGCGCATGAAAAACCGGCTGGACGAATGGTTTATGCAGACCCTTTCAGGTTTGGACCAGAGAGGGGAACGGGAATGAGCACGATCATCATCATGACCTGGAAAGAAATGCTGCGTAAACGCGTCATGCTGCTGACGCTAATCATGACACTGATATTCTTGCTCGCTTTCTGGTTTGTGGCGAGGACCATCGGCATGGAGTTCGGCAATCCCAATCTGGATCCGGGATCCATGGAGCAACTAATCGATCATTATATGCAAGGCGCCATAACACTGATCCTCGGATTTTTCTTCGCTTCCTTCGTGGTCGCCTTTCTCGCGATCTTCAGCTCCGTCTCCGTGATTGCGGGCGAAGCCGAACAAGGCGTGCTGCAGGCGCTGATTCCGCGTCCGCTTACGCGTAAACATTTTTACCTAGGCCGTTGGATCGGCTACGTCAGTCTGGGCGTCGGTTACGCCTTCCTCCTATTCCTCACAATTTTAGGCGTGACCGAATACCATTCCAGCGTGCCGGGCAGTTGGGTGTCGCTCGCCAAGGCGTTCCTGCTATTCGCATCCGTCGTCCCGCTGCTGGTCTCGATTGCCATGCTCGGTTCCTGCTATATGTCCGCGATGGGCAATGGCGTGTTCATGACCATGCTGTTCGGTGCAGGCTGGCTTGGCGGCATGCTGAACAAAATCACCAGTATGGGAATGTTCGTGCAATCGGAGGAGACCTTGCACATGATCGGAGGCTTGATGGACATGGCAATGCCCGCCGATGCGCTGCAGCGCCGCATGCTTGCGGAGATGTTCTCGCTGCAGGAAATGCAGCCGTTCACCGATCTGGCACCAGAGTCACTCGGCCCGTTCGGATTCGCCGGTATGCCGTCCAACGCTTTTTTGCTCTATGCTTTGGGTTACCTGTTGCTCGTCCTGTTTCTTGGCGTTCGCGCTTTCCGCAAAAAGGATCTTTAAGTCCGTCAAACGCGGGACGTAGATCTCCATAAGATTCTTATTTATTGCTTGACTTGAGATAAACACACTTGCATCCCGTTTAGCCTCGTATTTAATATTCATCCAAATTTGTAAACCGTTATTATCATCTCCGGTAAAAGCATTTTTTTGAACTTGCCCCTTCCGCCAAACAGGCGGAGGGGCTTTTGCTTTTCGTAAGCAAAAGCCCCCCTCCAAATAACGCGTCGTTCTTTGACCAAAGAAACTCGTAAGAGCTCACCTGAGGAGAGTCCATTTTCAAACGACCATCGGAATTTCCTGCACTCTTTTTCCAACATAATGCTACAACACATTATTACATCATGATCTCGATTTTTGTTTTAAATGCTTCAAGCCATTCCAAGCTATTAACGTCCAGCGCATCATTGTTTACCGTTCACGAAACATTTGAAAGTCAATAATATCAAGCTGTTTCCTCCTATTATCTGTCACCTTTTGAAAGGAATCAGACTTGCTCCAGGGCCGACATTCGGACAAAGATTTTTGTCTAAATATTTTTATGTACCTGGTTTATAACTCGACAGAAAATCTATTACAAGCTTGCTATAATCTAGTTAACTCTTAATACTAAGTTGGGGGGAATGGAAGAATGGAAGCTATTTTATTCTTCATATTAAATCTTATGATGGTAGTCAAACGGGATATGGCAAAACAGACCGATAAAGGTAAACCAGCATGTCTTGGCATAGTCTATTCGTTTGAAGCGTACTTGATTGAGAAGCAATCGTTATCCGTCTTGCCGGATATGCCAAAGAATAATGAGACGCTGCAGCCATTCATCCCCATACAGAAAAGCCCAAACCGTAACCCGCGTACCGAATGGCAGATTTGGTGCGAGAATAATAGAATGTTATTCCAGAACTCTGCTTAACGTTATTCTTACGGGTTAGATAGCTCTAATTGTCATATAACATGGCATAGATTGTGATTTGTTGTTGGTATAACGCGGTTAACCAATATTCAATTGGGAGGAATGAAAAAATGAAAACAATTTTCTTCTTATTCTGGAATTTTATAATGGGAATCAAACGAGCCACTATCAAACAGCTTGATAAGGTAACAGCATGTCTTGTTTTAATCTATTCGTTTGTAGCGCGTATGATTGGGAAACAAACGGTAGCCACCGCCTTACCGATCAGGCAGAAGCATCCTTATAATAATCTGCAGCCATTCATCCCTATTCAGAAAGACCTGCAAAATAACCCGCGTGCCGAATGGAAGATTTGGTGCGAGAACAATAGAATCTTATTCCAGAGTTCCGCTTGATAATCTAGTTCAGCGTAATTTCTTTAGGGCAAAATGGAAGGTCACCCTCATTCGGGTGGCCTTGAGCAGAACGGATTTCCTGCTTTCACAAGCCGGTTTTAGCCTCTGATTCAGCGACCTTCTTTACTTTCTCTAGAAATGTAACAACGACCTTTTCAGTAGCAAATATCATAAACAGCTTCACATACCACTTCAATGCTTTATTGGTTGCTGTGTATCTTAGCTTTGTTTTCTGATCATTTACTCGATGCAATTCATATAAAGCTGTGATCTCAAAGCAGTTTGCCAACGTAAATCCAATCTTCAATTTCTTATCGTTCAAGTTATTTGAATATTCTAGTGTATGGACATCATATTCCTCGATACGTTTGCCTTCTTTATACTTTTGCCGGTATATACTGCCGACAACTTCTTTAGTAATGGTGACAGGTTTATTCTCCACCACTTGAGGCATAATCTTTTGCATCTGTTCTAACGAACCATCAAAATACGACCATACATGTTCAATCGGAGTGTTTATCTCAATTTCGCTTGACCATTGCTTCAATATATTTACCCCCTTTTTAGTGCTGTTCATCTATTCTGAATGATTGATGAAAAATTGTAGAATAGAAAGTTATTTCAAATCTACGCTTTACCACTATTTATTGCGCAAAATTTAAAAGACACACTGAATAAGTGCATTCAGTGTGCCCTTTAAATTTCTACGATTAAACGCGGGAAATGTGATCCATTTCTTGAATTTCTTCAATTTCTAGCTGATACCACTATTTTAGAAGACTTTATGGTTGCTCCCTGTTCGCTATTTGCTCTTGGGCGAGACGGATCATTTCCCGAACCATGGTGCCGCCAATTTTTCCGCCGACATGGCCCACCGATTCCGTCGTCAGACCGCCATTGTCACCTGGCTGCAAAGGTACACCAAGCTCCTTAGCTACTTCGTATTTTACATCATCCGGTCGATTCGGATCAACAGCATATCCTTCGCGCTTCATGACATCTGCTTTGAAAGCCTGCATTCCCTGTTCTACCCCTGGCACCGCATATCTTCTCTTTCTTCTTGCCATCATGATGCACTCCCTCGATGTCTTTTCCTTAACATGCCCGAAGCACAAATTTTCATCCTGCGAAATCACGATGTTAACCGGGAATCTCATCAAAATGGAACACTTTTTATTACTTCATACAGCTTTTCTGCCGTAGATCTCCTTTATCACTTGCTCGATTGGGATGTTGTTGACATTGATGTCATGCACCGGGAAGAGACGGAATATTTCCGCGATTTCCGACTGCAGATCACTCTTCGTCAGATCAAGTTCTAAACTGGCGGTAATGCCGTTAAATGAATTGACTTGGTACTGTGCCAGTGTCCGCTCTTCAATCATCCTGGATAACCGGATGTCGATGATTTTCCTATCGGAGAAAAACATTTTCATCTGTTCGATGGCATCATCAAATACGACGGTTCCATGATTAATGACCGTGACCCGATGACAAAGATCTTCAATGTCGCTCATGTCATGAGTTGTTACAATAAACGTCGTTCCTCTTTCTTTATTGATCTGTTTGATAAACGTTCGAATCGCCTCTTTGGCCAAAATATCGAGACCGATCGTCGGTTCGTCTAGGAATATCAGTTCCGGCTCGTGCAGCATCGCACAGACCAGCTCGCACTTCATTCTTTCTCCCAGTGATAACTGCCGGACCGGCCGGTTGATAATGTCGGCCAACCCGAGAATTTCTTTGAATTCGTCAATCGTTTTGCGGTAGGTTCTATCGTCGATTTTATACATCACTTTGTGGAGTGCAAATGTATCAAAAGCCGGAACGTCCCACCATAACTGCGTCTTCTGGCCAAATAATGCACCGATCTTCTTAACGTAAGTCTCTCTTTCAAGCCACGGGACATGCCCCATCACGTTAACGCTGCCCCCAGTGGGATGCAGAATTCCGGTCAACACCTTGATGGTTGTCGATTTGCCCGCACCGTTCGGTCCAATTAAACCACGGATTTCCCCTTTTTTGACGTGAAGATGGATCCCATTGACCGCTTGTATATGCTTATACTTTCGATGAAATAACGATTTGACGGAGGATAACAGCCCTTCTTCGTCCTTTTGCGGGACCTTGAACATCTTGTTCAGCCCTGATACTTCGATGATTTGGTCGCTCATCCTATTACCCCCCTGCACTTGTATACTTGTGAATACAGCGGTTCCAAAACTTAAGGCTCAGAACGAAGATCAACAACGCTCCGAAACTGCCCCAAACCATGTTCCAATCTAGCCGGTGCAGCAATGCTTGCGTGGGGAAATAAGCCAGAACGGCCAGCGGCAGTAGCGTCACGAAGGCGGTTCGGAACAACCCGGAATATATTTCGGTCGGATATCCGGCAAACCGCAATACATTGTTGAAAAAATCACCGAGCCTGCCCATCTGAATCAATACGATAACTAGTCCGCAAAAGATAATCGTCAATCCCATGTAGACAAATACTGCGGCTGCGATGAACCATAGAAAAAGAACAATATCCAAAAAACTCGGCGTCAAATGCATTTTGACGAGCATATAGGTCGTTATGACTGTTCCGGCAATCAAAGATCCAACGTGCTTTAATGAAAAACCGCCGACAAGCAGCAATCCGATAGCTGGAAACGGCTTGATCAGATAGCGGTCAAAGTCGCCGTTACGCATAATATCAACGGCTTTTCCCCTGACTTCGCTCAGGACGGTATTATTAAAGCCCATCGACAAAAGAAGAATCCCTTGAAAGAGAAGAATTTGATCCGTATTCCAGCCGGGATAACCGTTCGTTTGCGTAAAAATCAAATACTGCACAATCGGGCCCATACTGGTAAACACGAGCGATATAAGCAGATTCAGAAAAAAATCGGCACGGTACGCCATATCCCGATCGAGGCTAAGCTTGCAATTACAATAGAACAGATAGAGTAGTCCTGGCAGCTTGCTAAACAATTTTTTTCACCCCCCGACAGCACAATAGCGCTTAATGACTTTCGGCCAGACAAGTTTGATGCCGAGGAAAAATACACCGATCCATAGCAGCTGCATTCCTATTACATTTATGAAATATCCCCACCCGCCTGCGGCCTCCCGGTTCAGGAAAAATTGCAGCGGCTCGTAGTACAAGTATCGAAACGGGAGAAACTCCGACAACCGCTGCAGCCAGTCCGGAAGAAATTCGATCGGAATAATGGTTCCTCCGGCAAATGCGGTCAAGATTGTTATTAAAGCAATCATGGAGCTGTTATTTTTCATATAGAACGCCGTCATACCGACGGAAAAATTCAGCAGAAAAAAAAGAAAGAAGGAAAGAAACACGCAAAGAACAAACTTCAAAGTCGATCCAATCGTGATGAAGTTCGGATAAAATAATAGGATTTGAATAATCAGTATCGGGAAAAACTCAAACAAAATGCCGACTATTCTCAGGGCTACGGCGTTTGCCAGCTCGAACATAAAAACAGAGGTAGGCTTCAACAGGTGAATAGATAACGAACCGTCAAGAATTTGGTTTGATAGTCTTCCAGCCGCAAAATTCCATATAATAGTACCCACAATTTGCATGCCGCCTATATACCACACGATCTGTGCAAGGCTGTACCCATGGATCGACTCCAAATTGCCGAAAGCGTATACACTCGTAAAGATGACGGCCCCTACGATCAATTCCATAGGATGAATAAGCGCCGACAGAAGAAAAGATTTTCGATATTGAAACATGATTTTCATATTTAATTTGATATAAGCGGCTAAAAGATTCAATTTTATCCCCCAATATATGATTTGTTTGCAGCCCGCTCCGCAAAGAACACTAACCTGAGAGTCTGTTCTACCATATTTTACAGCTACGAGGTTGTTTTTTCGATTGCAAAATATTTCAATTCCGTATAATTACTTTTAACCATTCTATTTGTGTGAATGCTTTTGCTTGCGGAAGTCCGGTTGACCAGAAAAAACTGATGAATATGGATAATTAACCATTGGACGAAGCAGAACAGTCAAAATCCCTCTGCAAAACTGCAGAGGGATTTTGATTGAAGCCTTATTGATGAACTTTAACGGTGGTTTGACCGACTACCAGATAGCCGTTGATGTAGCAGCGGAACTCAATTGTCACATCGGATGTTGTCCAAGTAAAATCGGAACGTTCGAACTTGAACTGGCCAAGTTTAGCTTGGTTGTAATATCCAGAGTTGCTGGTCAGCGCCTTCACGCCATTAAGTGTTGCTGTGTTCAGGTTGAAGTCTTTGCTGTTGAAACCTTCCGGCAGACCAACATGGACTGTGAACACGCCCTTGTTGCCTTTGATAACGTTGGGTTTCACTTCAACGGTAACCGGGATGTAGACAACGAACTGTTTTTGGATCGTGGTGCTTAGCCCCGCAGCATTTGTTGCGATGACGGTAACGTTGTAAACACCAGGCTTGTCAAACGTAAAGTCAGTTCCGTTTACTACTATGTTTTCAGAGGTTGCGTTCGGACCGGTAACAGTCATTTTCTCAGTGACGACACCAGACAGATTATCGGTTGCCGAGTAGAGAAGTTGTAACGTAGTACCAAGTTTATACTCGTCACACATTACATTTTGATAAAGGGATTTACATCTGTATAAAAAAAGAAACCGTTTCTTGGTAAACGGAATCACCCATTTACCAAAGAAACGGTTTTTACATTTTGCTCAAGGAAGCGGCGACGTCCCCCTGTTCAGCTTCTCCTTTTCGGGATCCGCCATCAGATGCTGAACTCCACGATTGTCCCGAGTCCGCCTTCTTTTTACCTTATTTATGGATTACTTAATGACGACGTATTCCAAGTTAACCAGCTTGGCGTAGGTTACGATTTGGTCTGTCGTCAGGTTCAAGGAAACGACGGTATGATGGCCGCCGCCATTCTCGATCCAAGCTTTCACTCCATCCTGGAAGTTCGGCTTCACCGTCCACAGCACGCGAGCGACAGGAAGATTAGGAGCCGGAACCGTCGGCTCGAATGCGGAAACCTCGTTGATCAGCAATTTATAATGAGTGCCGAAATCAGCCATGGATACGACGACGCCTTCGCCGGCTTTGCCGTCGAATACCAGACGCGCCGGATCTTCGCGATCGCCGATTCCGAGCGGGGAAACAATGATTTTCGGCTTGTTGCTTGCCAAGGACGGATCTACCTCGAGCATATGGGATTGCAGAATGGCTTCCTGACCAGCCGCCATCTCGTAGGTGTAATCCTCCATAAAGCCCGTGTTTTGATTGCGGCTCATCACTTTCAGCAAGCGATCGAGTGCGGCCGTCTTCCAGTCGCCCTCGCCGGCAAAGCCGTAGCCTTGCGCCATCAGACGTTGTACGGCAAGACCAGGAAGCTGTTTCATTCCATGCAAATCTTCGAAGTTCGTCGTGAAGGCATTATAACCTTTCTCGTCGAAGAAACGTTTGAGGGCGATTTCATAGCTTGCTTGTACTCTGACGCTGGCTTCCCAGGCTTCTTTGCTGTTCGTGCCGTAATCGAATTCGTAGAGCTCCGCATACTGGCCCATCAGATCGTCGATTTCCTGCTCCGTAACGGCATTCACGTATTGCACAAGGTCGCCGATGCCGAAGTAGTCCACGGTCCATCCGAATTGAATTTGGGCCTCGACCTTGTCCCCTTCCGTTACGCCAACATTGCGCATGTTGTCGCCGAAACGGGCGACTTTGATATTGAAGCTTTCGTTATAGGCAACCGCTACGTCCATCCAATCCGCAATCTGCTGCTGCACTTCCGGACGTTCCCAGTAGCCTACGACGATTTTGTTTTGTTTTTTCAGACGGGCATTGATGAAGCCGTATTCGCGGTCGCCGTGAGCGGCTTGGTTTAGGTTCATGAAGTCCATGTCGATCGTTGCCCAAGGAATGCTTTCATTGAACTGGGTTGCCAAATGAAGCAGAGGCTTCTGCAGCAATTTCGTACCGCGAATCCACATTTTCGCAGGCGAGAACGTATGCATCCACGTGATGACACCCGCCACTTCATCGCGATAGTTGACCTCTTTCATGATGCTTGTAATTTTATCCGCGCTGACAGCCAGGTCCTGCAAGACAAGCGGATAAGGGAGCACACCGCTATTATTCAAGGCATCGGTCATCGTCTGCGCGTGAGCTTTCACTTCAGCCAGCGCTTCTTCCCCGTACAGATGTTGCGAACCTACGACGAACCAAAACTGTTTAGCTGCTGTTACTGACATCTTGATCATCCTCTTTTCTGTAATTAATAATAGGTAAGGCTATTACTTCTGCCCGTAGTAGGCATCTTTCCCGTGCTTCCGAAGATAGTGCTTATCCAGAATGCCTTGAGGCAGTTCTTTGGCAAAATGGTTCAATTGCCGCGCATATAGATTCATTTTGCACACTTCCTCCAGCACGACGCTGTTCACGACCGCCGACTTCACGTCTTTCCCCCAAGTGAAAGGCGCATGTCCCTGGAGCAGGACGGCCGGGATCGCCATGACATCCAATCCGAGCTTCTCGAACGTTTCGATAATAACGTGACCCGTCTCCGCTTCGTATCCCCGGTCAACCTCCTCTTGGTTCAAGAACCGTGCGCAAGGCACGGCGCCATAGAAGGTGTCCGCATGCGTCGTTCCCATGACGGGTACATCGAGTCCCGCTTGCGCCCAGATGGTTGCCCAGGTCGAGTGGGTATGCACGATGCCGCCGATTTGCGGATAGTGTTTGTACAACACGGCGTGAGTCGCGGTATCGGAGGAAGGTCTCATCTCTCCCTCGACCACCTTGCCGTCAAGATCCACAACGACCATGTCGCTCGGTTTCATCTTCTCATAGCTGACTCCGCTCGGTTTGATCACGAACAGGCCGTTTTCCCGATCGATGGCACTCGCATTGCCCCAAGTGAATTTCACGAGTCCGTGCTTCGGCAAATCCAGATTCGCTTGATATACCTCTTCTTTCAGTTGTTCTAACAACGTTAGTCCCTCCCGTTCTCTAGCAGATGGTCTACAGCGGCTTGTTCGATAGCGAGCCCTGCTTGGTATCGTTTGATGAATGCTTGGAACCCTTTGACATCCGCTCCATCCGGAGCAATCTCCTGTCCTTCGGCATCTTTAAACACTTTCTGCTCGAGGAAGTCCTCCAAGCTCTGTTCTTGATCCTTGCCCGTCATGTAAGAAGCCAGAAGCGCCATGCCCCATGCTCCGCCTTCGCCGGCCGTGGACATAACCGAGATCGGTACGTTCAGCGCGGCGGCTAACATTTTTTGTCCGACGACAGGAGTCTTGAATAGGCCGCCATGAGCCAAAATGCTGTCAATGGCTACATGTTCGTTTTCGGTCAAAATGTCCATTCCGAGCTTCAATGCTCCGAAAGCAGTGAATAAGTGCGTACGCATGAAATTAGCCAGATTAAAGTTGCTTTCAGGCGAGCGAACGAACAACGGCCGCCCTTTGTCGATTCCCGTAATATTCTCGCCCGAGAGATAACCGTAGCTAAGCAATCCGCCTCCATCCGGGTCGGCTTCCAATGCCTTATTCAACAGCACGCTGAACAATTTGCCGGAATCTACGCCGTATCCCAAGGCTTCGGAGAATTCACGGAACAATCCCATCCAGGCGTTAAGATCGCTGGAGCAGTTGTTGGCATGCACCATGCCGACCGGACTGCCGTTCGGCGTCGTGACCATATCGATCTCTGGGTAAACCTTGGATAATTCTTTCTCCAATACAATCATCGCAAAAACGGAAGTGCCCACGGAAATGTTTCCCGTACGCTTCCTGACGCTATTCGTGGCAACCATACCTGTGCCGGCATCGCCTTCCGGAGGACATAGCGGAATGCCGGACTGCAGATCCCCAGCCGGGTCCAGAATGGCGGCTCCCGCCACCGTTAGCTCGCTAGCTTGCACGCCGGAGAGATGCACTTTGGGAAGAAGATCCTCAAGCTTCCACGGATAGCCTTTGGCCGCGATTAATTCATCGAATTGCTTGACCATCGTTGGATGGTAATTATGGGTTGACTCATCTATAGGGAAGATGCCGGAAGCATCTCCGATGCCAATCACTTTATTGCCGGTCAGCAGCCAGTGGATATATCCCGCCAGCGTCGTTACGAAATCAATGCGAGGCACATGCTCCTCTTGGTTTAATATCGCTTGGTACAAATGGGCGATACTCCAGCGCTCGGGAATATTAAACTGGAACAAGTCCGTTAATTCCCTTGCTGCCGCGCCGGTCGTTGCATTGCGCCAAGTCCGAAACGGAACTAGTAGTTCACCCGTGCTGTCGAATGCCATATAACCGTGCATCATAGCGGAAAACCCGATCGAACCGACGGTCCGGAGGGTGACTCCGTAATTCCGTTCCACTTCCTGCTTCATTTCACGATAAGCGGTTTGGAGGCCTTTAATAATATCCTCCTGGTTGTACGTCCAATATCCGTCTTTCAACAGATTTTCCCACTCAAAGCTTCCCGATGCGATGGTCTCGAAACGACGATCGATCAACACCGCTTTGATCCGCGTAGATCCGAATTCGATACCCAGCGAAGTTTCACCCTTGGTTATCGCTTCTTTCAAGTCTACATAACTCATGATCACATATATCCCCTCTCTGTTCGCGGGTTGCACAGAAATTAATTCGCTCATATCGCGATATAATTTCGTGATTTAACCCAACCGATTACGATTCCTATACTAGCTGCTTCCCATCGGATCGGTCACTTGATGAGACAACCGGAAAATTTCGATGAGAAAAACTCCTATCGGAGTACTTCAAGGATGTTCGACCGCGTTTAAGCGGAAGTTTCTATAGCCAATCAGAAATATCTACTTTGCGTTTTATCGCTGCAAAGAAATTAAACTTTCTGATGTGGTAGAAAGAAGGCGCTTTCTCTTACTGACAGCCTTAGTATATTTTCTGTACGTACATTTGTCAATATAGTCTAATAGTTATACCAACATAAGTTACTGTACCGTCCTTATTCGTCTGATCATGGTATTTTCCTATGGAAAAGCATAAAACTTGTACCGTTGAAATCGCAAATGATGTCATTACATTTGCATTTCATGCAATTCATGCTAAAATGTGTACGTACAACTTTTTCGAACAACGATGAAAGAAGTGGATTGCATGAAGCCAAAGTATCGGCTCATTATTGAAGATATCAAAAGTTATATCCTCTCTGGAACGTACAAAGCAGGCGAGAAAATCCCTTCGGAGTACGTTTTGCAGGAGAGCTACAACGTTAGCCGGCAAACGGTTCGAAAGGCTATTCTGGAGTTATCGAATGAGGGGTTCCTGCGAAGCGAGAGGGGATCCGGCACCTACGTCAGCAGCCAATATCGGTCCAGAACGGGTGCAAAAACCATGAATAAAACGATCGGCGTCATCACGACCTATATCTCGGATTACATCTTCCCCTCCATTATCCGCGGCATTGAAAGCCGATTAAATGAAGATAACTATTCCTTGCTGTTAGCCAGTACAAATAATGATATCTCCCAGGAAAAAAAGGCGTTGGAAATGATGCTATCCTACGGCGTGGATGGACTGATTATAGAGCCTACCAGAAGCAATGTATACAACCCCAATATCGCCTACTACCTGTCTTTTAAGGAGCAGGAAGTTCCTTTCGCGATGATCAATGCCTATTATGAAGAGTTGGAAGTTCCTTTCTTCTGTCTGGATGACGTGCAGTCCAGCTATCTCGCAACCCGGGAGCTAATTGCCAAAGGACATACCCAAATCGGCATCATCGCGAAGATGGATGATTTGCAAGGGAAGTTTAGAATGAAAGGATTTATTAAGGCTCTTGGGGAAGCCAAATTACGGTTCCAGCACGAGCATGTGCTTTCTTTCGATACGGAGACGAAGCCGGACATGTCCGCTAACTTGGAAGTGTATCTGAACGACAATCGGGATGAATTGACTGCGCTTGTGTGTTACAACGACGAGGTAGGCTTGGAAGTCGTACATGTATGCAGAAAACTGGGAATCTCCATTCCGGACGAGCTATCCATTATTGGTCAGGACAATTCCTATATCGCCAAAAACGCGAATATCCAACTAACGACGCTGTCGCACCCCCAAGAACAAATGGGACGCGATGCAGCGGACTGGGTCATTAAAAATTTACAAGGCAAAAAAGACTTACCCACCAACACCTACTACCAGCCCGTATTAATTGAGGGGGAAACAGTAAAAGCGATCGAAGTGGAATAGTTGTTGTTTGTGTTTTTACTTGTGGTAGGGTTCCCCCCGATTTATCTTCACAGCCCGATAAATCTGCTCCACCAGCACCAGACGCATCAGCTGGTGCGGCAAGGTCATGCGCCCAAAGCTCAGCTTCTGCTGGGCGCGCTTAAGCACAGCGGGAGCAAGACCCGTGCTCCCGCCAATAACAAAAGCCACGTGGCTGCGCCCATACGTGGCTAATTTATCGAGCTGGCCCGCGAGATCCTCGCTTGACCAGAGCTCGCCTTCCAGCGCGAGCGCGACAACGTGCGCATCAGGCTTCAGCTGCGCCAGAAGCCTCTCGCCCTCTCGCTCGCGCACAATCGCTTCCTCCGCCGGACTCATCGTCTCCGGCGCCTTCTCATCGGGCACTTCCGTGAGCGTGAGCTTCACGTAAGGCCCTAACCGCTTGGCATATTCCGCTATGCCCATCACCAAATACTTTTCCTTCAGCTTGCCTACGGCAGCTATCTGTATATGCATGCCTTACACGTCCCTTTATAGTCTCGGATATTTCCTTCAGTCAGATCCGCTTTTCGGATATGAACACCCTACATATCCCTCTAAATCTTCATTCTTTTGTCTCACTGCACATTACCGATAATATCTTCATTCTTTTGTCTCACTGTACACTACCGAATAAAATCTTCATTCTCTTGTCTCACTTTACATTACCGAATAATACCTTCATTCTTTTGTCTCAATGTACACTACTGAATAATACCTTCGTTCTTCGTTTCACTGAACATTACCAAAAAAATATCCGTTCTTCCGTTTCGCCCTAAACAACCAAAAAAGTAGCCGGCTCATCACAAAAATCGCATTTGCGCGGAGGATCCCAATCGGCAAATTGCGTCTCTTTCAAATCCACTACATCCGGCGCATCTTCATACTCATCCACAAATCGGTCCAATGCCGTCTCCATATGTTCTTTACACACACAATACATCGTCTGCACGCTTCCTATCCCTAGTTGATTGTATTCCAGGTCGTCTTTTCTGCTTCGCTGCGTCACTCTCTTGTCTTACGTTCTATATTCGTCTTACCAGTCTGTCCAATTTATCTATACACAGCATATCAGAAAACGCCTCTCCATGTGAAGCCGACAAATTCCGCATAACTCTACACTTAGCTCTCCCTAAAATCCAACAAAAAAACCGATGCTCTAAAATGATTCCCCATTTTAGCGCATCGGTTTCATCAATGCTATTCCACGTCTTCCTTCTCGCCAAGCTCGAAATGCGCCACCTTCAGTTCCCCATCCCGGTAATAGCTAATTTCAATCTCGTCACCGATCTTCTTCTGGCTGTATAAGTATTTACGCAGCTCCATCGTGCTGCCGATCGACTGGCGGTCAAGCTTAACGATCACATCGTTGAACAGCAGCCCCGCATCCTTAGCTGGACCAGCCGCTTCCAGCACGATTACGCCGTCATAAATCTCGTCCGGCAGCTTAAGCGGCTCACCGCCTTCAGGAACTACTGCCTCAGCGTCTTCACCAGAAGCATTGCCTTCTGCATCCGGCAGCGCTCCGCCTTCGCCAGTACTGCCGAACGCATCCTCAAAGCCCTGCTGCTCCCAATACTGCTCCAAGTCCATCGTGTATACGCCCAGATAAGGACGCGGCACATGGCCAAGCTTGATCAGGCTCTCCACAATCGGCATGGCCAGGTTGATCGGAATCGCAAAGCCAATCCCTTCAACGCCGAGATCGGCAATTTTCATGCTGTTAATGCCGACGACGCGTCCGTTCAAATCAATTAACGGTCCGCCGCTGTTGCCTTGGTTAATCGATGCATCGATCTGAATAACCTCTTGCTCCCAATCGTACACGCCATCCTGGTTCAGCGATACCGGCACGATTTGTTTTATTTTGCTCACGCTTCCCGTTGTAACGGACTCTCCAAGCCCCAACGGATTGCCGATCGCAATAATATATTCGGCGGGGCGAAGCGCAGACGAATCGCCAATTTCCGCGACAACATCAATTCCTTTGGCATCGATCTCCAGCACGGCAAGATCCGTAATTTGATCCATACCGACAACGCTGGCGTCGCGCGTCTCTCCGTTCATCAGAACGACCTTCACCGCTTGCGCCTGATCGATTACATGATAATTCGTAACAATAATGGCTTTGCCGTCCTTTTTGCTAATAATGACGCCTGATCCGACGCCCGCTTCACGCAGCGTCCCCTTTTCTTCCGCGTCATCCGGCAGCGCTTCTTCACTATCACCGCCGATGCCGAGTGAAAACATCTGCTGATTAATAATGCTTACGACGGCCGGCCTTACTTTCGCGGAAGCTTGTATGGGACGCTCGAGCGGGTCAACCGCCTGAACTTCGCCTGCTGTCGCTATGGCTCCTCCTCCACCGTCTACACCGCTGCCTACGCCAAAAACGACGCCAAACAACAGCGTTGCGGCAACCGCGCTCGTAAAAGAGGATACGAATGCGATGCGGACATTGGACCACTTTCGTCCACCGCTCCGATATGGAAAAGCATAGTTTTCTTTTCTACTCTCGCGAGCAGCGCGCTTGGATACTTTGGTCGAATAAAAATCGTCGTCGAATAGGCTCATTACGGTCGCTCCTCTCGATGCCATGGGCATCAAGACTATTTTTTCAATCTAGGAATGTTTTCGGAAGAATTGACTAAAATAATAATAGATTCGGTCGATGCGCACACGAAATATTAGTATTTATTTTCATGAGCCGTCCCGCCAAAGGAGAGATGCTGCTATGAAAGCCAAAACGTCCGCCGCTTGGGAGCATGTACAGCTTGCCGCTAAGCTGGCAGATTTGAAGGATGACCACTACCGTACCGTTCTTACCTTAAGCGCCATGTTAGAAATTTTAATAGATAAAGGCATCATAACGAGAGAAGAGCTAAGCGCCAAAGCCGTTGCGCTCGATGCCCAGCTGGAATCGCTTATTTCCGCTTCACTTCATCCCATGGCGTAGGCTTATCGTGGTACGTTGCACGCAGCGGGTGCTCCTCTTTCTTATAAAATAGTCCGTGATCCTCTAATATACTGTTTACGGTCAGCATCGCTAAATCCATAAGATTATGATCAAGGCTCAAATGAGCCAAATAGACACGTTTCGTTCGGTCCGTCATAAGCTCTATCAATGCTTCGCCCGCTGCCACATTCGATAAATGGCCGACATCGCTTAGGATACGACGCTTCGTATTCCACGGGTATCGACCCATGCGCAGCATCTCGGTATCGTGATTGGCTTCCAGCACGAGCACATCCGAATCAATGATTTGACGCTTGACCTTCTCGCTTACATACCCAAGATCTGTGGCCAGACTCAGCTTCTCGCCATTCTCTACGAAGCAGTATCCCACCGGCTCCGCCGCATCGTGCGAGATCGGGTACGATTGTACGACCAATGACCCGAAGGCGACCTCTTCACCTGTTTCCATAAACACTCGCTTCTCTGCGGCAATCGTGCCGACATGTCTTTCCATTGCGCCCCATGTTGCCTCATTCGCATAAATAGTCAAATCATACTTGCGGGCGAAAGCGCCCAAGCCTTTAATATGATCGGAATGCTCATGCGTGACGAACAGCGCATCCAATTGATGGCCCGACACTCCCCGCTCACGCATTAGCTCATCCAGCTTCTTTGCGCTCATTCCCGCGTCGACAATCACTGTCTTCTCGTTTCCCTGCACGATCGTCGCATTGCCGGTCGAGCCGCTTCCCAATACTGTAAATCGCAGTCCCATAATCGCTCTTTCCTGTCCCTTCTCCCGCTCCCGTTAACGTAAACCGTTCGCTGCCGCTTCCCCTTGCTTTTCATCCGTTGCAACCTCGCCGCTTATCGCATGCACATAAAACAGCTGGCCGTTTTCCAGCATAACACGCCATGACGGCGCCGACACTTGCTTCTCCGAATCGAAAATTTGACCTTTGAAGCCAAGCTGAATATCGGAGATGACGGCTCCATCCGGCAAATAGGTCTCAATCAAGCTCGCCACTGCCTTCGCAGCCGGCAGCACCTGCTTCGCTTCGCCAGACCCGAGCAGTTCTACCCGGTCCTGCAGAAAGGAAGTTATTTTTTGATTGCTAATATACAGCGTCAGCTTCACATCGAACATGGGGCGTCCTTCTACCACACGATATAAGACGAACTTGTCCACGCTGCTGTTCAGCAAATCGAATTCATATTGATCAAGCTCGGGTATTCGGCTCCCGAGCGTCTTTACTAATTGCGCTTTTGAATAGATGATGGTACTGTCCACCGGTTTATCGAGTGTGACAGGCTCCGCATTTTTACGGCTGTCGGAGTGAAGCAAATACTGCAAGTCTCCTAGGTCCGGCGTTTCAAGCGGCAGATTGGCTTCTAACGAAATACGCTTCTGCTGCATGAGCAGCACCTTATCCTGAGGCAGCTCTGCCGTATTCACGTTAATATTCAGCTGTTCCCTAATATCCAGCCATAGCTGATACCCAAGCAAAATATTAAGCAGCAAAAACGAAATAATAAGTACGTTTTTCGCACGTCCCCAATCCACTCGCCATCACCTCCAACCGTCCATACTATCGCATATTACAAGACATTGCCTATAGGCAGCTGATTCGAGCCGCCAGCAGCCAAGCTGGCTGCTCCTGCCCCGCCTGCTGCCGTTGCAGAAGGCCCAGTTACATTGCCTTCAACCGCTCCTTGCTCCTCAGCATTCGTCTGCTGCTCGGGAGGCTCGTATCCGCTAGGATAAGCTTCTGCCAGCATTTCTTCCGTACCATCCATCAGGCGGACAGCCCATACCGGATTGAACCGCAGCAGCTTGTCATCTACCGGCACTGCTTGCAGCGCCGGGAACAAAGCCTTTACTTCGCTGCGTCTTGCATATTTTTTGAGACTTTTCTGCAGCGTCTCGCCGCCGGTTAACCACCTTACACGACGTGATTCCGATTTTGGACCTAACGTAATAAGCGATCTTGAATATTCGGTTACGACACCTTGCTGAAGCGTCAGCTTCATATATCCGTACCGGAACGGCGGCGTCTCAATGACGGGATACTGACCCACGTATTGTTTAAACCTTAAATACTTGCCCTCGCCTCCCGGCAAATCGTTCACAAACCGGTGCACGCCGTCCCAGCCCCCATGCTGATTCACAAAGTCTACCGAGGCGTACACGTTATCGCTAAGCAGGTTTTCCGTAATTTGCGGCGCGCTCGGATCGGTATAGCTAATCCACTTGCCGTTTTGCTCCACTTGCAAGCCCCGCTTGCCATCGGTAAAAATTTGCGAGCCGCTTCGATCCTCAAATGCCCTTGTCGTGCTCGGATCGAAGAACAAGCTCCGCTGCATCAAATCAGGCAAATAGGTCTCATAGGAGTACACCATTTCCGTCGACTGAAGCGGTGCAGCCGGAATATACAGACCGTCATCCGTCATCGTATATACAGGCTGGTATTGGCCGAAGCCTACATAATCCTGCACGTCGCGAACCGTTAGATCCGCGCGTACCGACTCATACGCCATTTGGCCATCCGCACTAAAGAAGAAGGTTCGGATCTCCTCCGTACCCGACGTCTTAAATATCCAAATCCGATCTATCGTCTCATTCAGAAACAGCAGATCGCCTTCCAGCTTAAGCAGCTTTTGCAGCAGCTCCACCGGAATGCCGTTCTCGAAACGCAGCTCGATCCCGATGTCGTTCTCCCGGATCTCCTCCCAATTCAGCACGCCTGCCGGGCTCCGCTGGAAGCCTTTGAACTCTCTGCCCTGAATGCGCTGATTCAGAATCATTTCATAGAACTGCGTGCCCGGATAAATAATGGTATGCTTGTTGCCGCCCATATGAATGATGAGCTCCTCCGGAAAAATAACGCTCTCCACGCTTGTCGCAGGCCCCATCGGCTCTGCATTGACATAATCCTGATCGCTTCTTACCGTTGCGCCAAGGCCCGGCATGCTGTAGGCAAGCAAATAGCTTTGCAGAAGGCTGAGCGCCACAAGTACGATAAGCGCAGTCGTTTTAATTTTTTCCTTCATCACGACTCACCTCCCTCTTCCAGCAATGGGAGGGTGAATGTAACAGTCGTTCCCTCATTGAGCTCCGAATGCAGTGAAATCGTGCCGCCATGCGCCTTTACAATTTCCCGGGCAATCGAAAGCCCGAGTCCCGTGCCCCCCATATTGCGCGAGCGGGCCTTATCCACCCGATAGAAGCGGTCAAAAATACGGTTAAGATCCTTCTTCGGAATACCGATTCCGGTATCCTTTACGCTGATCGCCAGCAATGCCGAATCGGCCGGCTTCCTCGCCGTTAGTTCAATCTTTCCGCCGTCCAGCGTATATTTGATTGCATTGGAGA
This sequence comes from Paenibacillus sp. Soil522, assembly GCF_001428245.1. GTDB lineage: Bacteria > Bacillota > Bacilli > Paenibacillales > Paenibacillaceae > Pristimantibacillus. The sequence goes on along the minus strand of NZ_LMRV01000002.1, from coordinate 17,289 downwards.
ATAAATTATCAAGCACTTGATCGATTTGATCGCGGTCGAGCCAAGCGGATTGAAGCCCGTGCTCAACCCAAACCGACGCCTTGATCGACTTCTGTCTAAGCTGGAACGAAAACCGGTCGGCTACCTCGTCCAGCATGTCGTGCACGTTGGTCTGCCGCCGCCGCAGCGGCGCTTGATTCGAATCCAGACGCGACAAATGCAGCAGATCGGTAACGAGCCTAATCATCCGCTCGGTTTCATTTCGAATGACGCCAACAAACCGCTCCGACAGCTCCCGCTCTTCGAGCGCGCCGTCATTAAGCGCTTCAGCATAACTCTTAATTGTCGTAAGCGGCGTCCGAAGCTCATGCGAAACATTCGCGACAAACTGACGACGCGATTGCTCCAGCTTCTCCTGTTCCGTTACATCCTGCAGCACCGCAATCGTGCCGGTAATCCCCTTGTCGCGGCGATGAATCGGCGTAAAGGTTGCCCGCAAGAGACCTTCGTTGCTATCGCTAATCTCGTTCTCATCGAAATTGCGCTCAATGAGCAGGGTCTGTCCCCGTCCTTGCTGCAGTTCGTCCAAACGCTGCTCCGATAAATCGAAAAGCTCGGACAAGACGAAACCTTCGCAGGTGCGTACGTCAAGCAGCTCAAGCGCCCTTCTGTTCCATACGATTACCTTTCCGTTCTCGTCTGCCGCAACTACGCCGTCGCTCATATTAGAGAGAATCGAGGCAAGCTTCTCATTCTCTTCCTCATTAACCGATAACGCTTCCTTGAGCCGGATCGTCATATCGTTGAACGCCATGCTCAAGCTGCCAATCTCATCATCGCCAAGCACCGGCACCTGAAGATCAAACTTTCCTTGCGCGACTGCTTCTGCTTGCTTCGTCAGTCCCTGTATCGGATTAGTGATCGTATGGGCTAGCAATATGCCGAGCACTCCGGTAAGTCCCAGAGCGATTAATGTCCCCGAGAAAAAGATCTGATTGACCCGGTTCACCGTCTCATACAACTCGTTCATAGAAGCTACGACATACACGACGCCAACAACCTTGTTGTCGTTAATCGTCACCGGCTGCGCAATCATTTTTTTGCGCGTATTGTCTTCATCTATAATTTCTTGTTCATTATCGGTAATGTTCTGAAGCGCCCTACTTACCGCAAGCGATTTGTTCTTCTTGCCGATATACGACTGATTGCCCTGAACAGAGGTCGCTACCACCTTGCCGTTCGAGTCCAGCACCTGCACCTCGGCACCGCTAATACTGAACAGGTTGCGAACGACCAGACTGAGGTCCTCCGTCGTGCTCTCCGCGGAATCTCCCTCGGTATCGGGCTTAGCTGCCAAGCTGGGAGCGGCAAACTTGGACAAAATATCGGCTTGCTCCTTCAAATTGTTCGTGAAGCTATCGATTAACGAGTTTTTGACGGTGCTTATAAAATAAACGCCGATTAGCTGCATCGCCACCAATATGAGCAGCAAATAAATAATGACGAGCTTGACCTGGATCGTGCGAAAGAAGCTTTTGCCCTTCATCCTAGGCCGAAGCCCCCAGACTTGGAGTTGCGCATCATGTAGCCGAGTCCCCGCCGGGTCATAATGTACTCGGGACGGCTTGGATCATCCTCGATTTTCTCACGAAGCCTGCGAATCGTCACGTCGACCGTCCGCACGTCCCCGAAATATTCGAATCCCCACACCGCCTGCAGCAAATGCTCGCGCGTCATCACCTTGCCGCTGTTGCGGGCCATATAATAGACGAGCTCATATTCGCGATGCGTCAGATCAAGCGGTTCGCCATCCTTGTATACCACGTACATATCCGTATCAATAAATAAGTTAAACAGCTTGAATCCCTGCTGCTCCTGTCCGGCCGATCCGTCTGCAGCGCCGGCATTGTCGCCGCCGCTTGCTTCTGCGGGCTTCTGCTGCCTCCGCAAATGCGCCTTCACCCGCGCCAGCAGCTCCCGCGTGCTGAACGGCTTCGTCACATAATCATCGGCGCCAAGCTCCAGCCCAAGCACCTTATCGATTTCGGTATCCTTGGCTGTAAGCATGATGATCGGCATTTGCAGCCTGGTTCGTACCTCGCGGCATACGTCCATACCATCTTTTACGGGCAGCATCAAATCCAGCAAAATGAGATCCGGCTGCTCCTCGAAAGCCAGCCGTACCGCTTCGCCGCCATCAAAGGCGCATATAACCTGATGCCCTTCCTTCTCCAAGTTAAACTTTATAATATCCGCTATCGGCTGTTCGTCATCGACCACTAATATTTTTCCGTGCATCGCTACACCCGCCCGTCGCTTGTCCTTTGTAATAACTTCTATTTTAACACACGTTATCCCTGACTTCACAATGAAACTTCACTCATGTTAGCAAGGATTTTCCTGTAACGTTCAGCTATGCGGCAAATAAAAAAGGAGGACCGCTCCGCCGATTGCGAGAGTGGTTCTCCTTGAACTAATTTGGGTATAAGTTATAAGTACTTTAACGGGTTTTGAGCGACGCCGTTTTTAAGTATTTCAAAATGTAAATGAACGCCTGTCGAATGACCAGTGTTGCCCATAATACCTATTCTATCACCTTTTTCCACAATGTCTCCCTCGCTTACATTATAGGAGTTCAGATGACCGTATAACGTTTTGTATCCATTTTTATGATTAATAATAATGGTTTTGCCCGTTCCGTTCCTGTTGCCTACAAACTCAACAACGCCGGCATCTGAGGAAAGAATGCTTTTATTGCCTGTCATGTCAATGCCTGTATGCATCCTGCCCCAGCGCGGGCCGAATTTGCTGGTCAATGTGCTTCCGGAAACCGGCATTGCAAAGTTGCCTGATCCTTCACCCAAAACAACCTTGGTGCCTCGCACAACGATTTTTGGAGCAGCTTCCTTAATGACTTCCTTCGTAAGGAGCTCCTCGGAAACAACGTAACCGTTCTTCTTCACAATCCGATACGTCAAACGCTTAGAGCCTGCCGTTCCTTCCGAGATCGTCTTCGACTCGCCGACACGCATGTCTGCATTTTTCTTCACTTCAACTGGCGGCTCGATCGATTCGACCTCAACCAAGTTCTCAACCGTCTTCACCGTCAACTCCGGTTGGAGCACTGTTAAATCAAGCACATCACCAATTGTTAGCTTATCGTCTTCAATCCATCTGTTGTTCTCATAGATAACTTGAGGAGAAATATCAAATTTCTGTGCGATACAGCCTACGCAATCGCCTTCATGTACCGTATATTTCGTCGGTTGAATGCTGCCTTGAACAAGCATCTTGTAAATGGCTTCCGCTTCCATAATCTTCTGCGGATCGGTATCAATATTCTCCGTTATGACGGCCTCGATGAACGCCACCTCCGTCACCTCACGCCCGGGCACCTTGGTTGCCGCCTCAGGCTTAAGCTCCGGCGCAGCCGCCTCGCTTGCATCGAATGAAAGCGATTTTACTTCCTTTGAATCCTTCTTTGCAGCTGCAAGCTTAGGCGCAAACTTGCTTTGTACGCGCAATAAAATGTCGTCTGCCGTCTTCTGGTCTTTCACGATGCCGATTACTTTACCGTCAACCTTCACTTCGACGCCAACCGCATGAGAGACAAACATTCCTTCAAGCTTATCCAAAGTAACATCCGTTTCAAGCGTTCCTTTGAAAGCTGTATCGGCTTCGTATGTAATCGTTCCCGTATCAAGCACCATATTAATACCCGGGTTAGCTTGTTGAACTTCTTCTGTCTTTAACAGAACAAGCTGCTCTACATCATTTGGATTACTTACGGTACCAACAGCTGTTCCATTCATATATACGTTATAAAATTCGACTGTGTTTGCTTGGACATATTGGATTCCGCTAAATCCGGCTACAGTGAGGAGTACGAGCGCCCCGCCCGCTAGCTGAACCGGCTTCTTCCGCCAAAATGGCGTGTTTGCCTTTTCACTTGCGAATTGTTGCTGTGTCTTGCCATTCAAGTGTTGCGATCGGCTATGTCGAAAGTTTTGAATCGCTTGATTCCATACCTTCTTTATCCGACCTTTTTCCCTGAAATCGGTCATGATTGTCTCCTTTTCGCGCTTATTCTATTATTTTTCCCTACTTCCGACGTAGAAAAAAGACGAATGATCCTGTCGGATCACTCGCCTAATACTTTAACATATGCCCAACAATTGGGGCAACCTTTACACTACATTCACTATATTAATATTTTTTCAGAATATTCATCATTTGCCCGTATTCGGTCTTGTCGAGATGCTGTGCCATGATTTGTTGAATCGCTGTCAGCTCTTGCTCCGTCAGACCGTTTTCAACATATTGAGAGATGGTTTGCCATGATTCTTGGGGCAATTTGGTCATTAAGAGACCGAACAGCTCATCCTTGTCCTTGTCACTCATTTGCTCCTTTACTTCAGTCAAATCCTCTGTCGTCATCGCCGTTTCGGTATTATCCGCGCCGGCCGTTCCCTCCTGCACCTCTCCGCCTTCCTGCACAGCGCCGCCGCTCGCCTGCGTGCCGCCGCCAATTCCAATATCCGTAAGCGGAGGATCGGTTTCTTGACTAAAGGCATCTACCGATTCTGGAGGCTCTCCCTGTCCATTCTCGCCCTCAGGGGTCTCCGGCGCTTCCCCGCTAGAGCCGCCCGTGTCTTCTTTCCCTGCCGTATCCGTCGTTACCGGCGGATCTGCTCCCCAGAGCTTCCCCCACACGCCGGACATCGCCATCGGCGGTACTTCAATCGGCAAATTGAACTGTTTTAATATAGTCTCAACATAGCTAGTTACAATATACCCTGTCGTCCATATCGATAAAAAGCTTAAAATCAGCCCTGCCGCAACCAGCTTTGCCAGCCACCCGATCTTTTTTAACATGATCGCACCATCCCTTCGCACAGCAGCTAAAAGATTACTCTATCTATTAGCTGCGGTATCCATCGTCTGTTACCTATCATTATGGTCAACATTAGGGACGGACATTCTCTTATTTTCATTATATTCCCAATTTCCGCATGTTTTAGGATTACTATGCGCAAGCTGCTTGTTAGAGATTTAGGTCGAGATCAGATATTTGAACCGGATTTAACGCAAAAAAAGGATGGCCTGGGGCCACCCTTCTTAAAGAAATATTTTACTCGTAGATAGGACGAACCGGATTCGTTTGCTCGCGGTTGCGGCCTACCGAGAAAATCGCGATCGGAATGCCTGTAAGCTCAGATACGCGGTTTAAGTAATTAAGCGTGTTTACTGGAAGATCCTCAAGCGTTTTTGCGCCGGAGATGTCCTCCGACCAGCCTGGAAGCTCCTCGTAGATCGCTTCGCACTCGGATACCAATTTCAAGCTTGCCGGGTAAATTTCGATAACCTCGCCGCGCAATTTGTAGCCTGTGCAAATCTTCACCGTTTCAAGGCCTGTCAGAACGTCTAGCGAGTTAAGGGAAAGACCAGTAATTCCGCTAACGCGGCGCGCATGACGTACTACAACCGTATCGAACCAGCCGACGCGGCGCGGACGGCCTGTTACCGTTCCGTATTCATGGCCTTTATCACGAATCAATTGGCCGATTTCGTTATCTTGCTCTGTTGGGAACGGACCATCGCCTACGCGGGTCGTGTACGCTTTAGCAACGCCGATAACCTGTTTGATTTTTGAAGGACCAACGCCCGAACCGATACATACGCCGCCAGCCGACGGGTTGGAGGACGTAACATACGGGTAAGTTCCTTGGTCGATATCCAGCATAACGCCTTGAGCGCCTTCGAACAATACCTTCTGACCCGCATCGATTGCATCGTTCAATACAACAGACGTATCGGTTACGTACGGACGAAGTGTTTCTGCATAGCCAAGATAATCTCGGACGATTTGGTCAGCATCAAGATGCTCTCCGCCGTATACTTGCTCAATCAGTTGGTTTTTCTCGACGATAATGCTGCGGACTCTTGCTTCGAATCCCTCTGCATCCATCAAATCGGCGATGCGGATACCGTTACGTGCCGCTTTATCCATGTAGCAAGGGCCGATCCCTTTACGTGTTGTACCGATTTTGTTATCGCCTTTACGATCTTCCTCAAGACCGTCAAGCACAAGGTGGTACGGCATAATGACGTGCGCGCGATCGCTAATTTTCAAATTAGCAGTCGAGAAGCCGTTATCATGAATATAGTTAATTTCCTCGATCAGCGCTTCCGGATTAATAACCATTCCGTTGCCGATGACGCAGGTTTTATTATGATTGAAAATACCCGATGGAATCATCGTTAATTTGTATTTTTTGTTATCAATAAGGATCGTGTGTCCGGCATTGTTTCCTCCTTGGTAACGAGCGACGACGTCGGCTCCCTCTGCCAAGTAATCAGTGATTTTGCCTTTACCTTCGTCTCCCCACTGTGTACCAACAACAACTACCGTAGACATAATTATACCCCCGTCCGGTGTTTATAAGCACCGAAAATTACCGTCTGGATGCTGCGGCACGATATTACCTTCATTTAGAGGCTTCGTGATGCAAGTCAAAAGACAGCATTAATAGTGTATCAGTCCATCCCTGAGAAGTCAAACTAAAAACGAACAATTGCATAGCTCCCCATGCAATTGTTCGGGAATTCATGATGCCTGCATTGGATCCTGATGAGTGCGGTCGATACTAACGAATTTATTATATTTTTTCAGAAAGACCAGCTCTACCGTACCTACCGGTCCGTTACGCTGCTTGGCGATAATGATCTCGATAATATCTTTCTTCTCTGATTCTTTATCGTAGTAATCGTCACGGTACAAGAACGAGACGATATCGGCATCTTGCTCGATCGAGCCTGATTCCCTAAGGTCGGACATCATCGGCCGCTTGTCCTGCCGCTGCTCAACACCCCGGCTGAGCTGCGAGAGCGCAATTACCGGAACCTCGAGCTCACGCGCGATTTGCTTCAAAGTCCGCGAAATTTCGGATACCTCTTGCTGCCGGTTCTCGCCTGCTTTGCCGCGGCCGGAAATCAGCTGCAAATAGTCGATCAGAATCATGCCGAGACCTTTTTCCTTTTTCAATCGACGGCATTTGGCACGAATCTCGGCCACTGTAATACCTGGCGTGTCATCAATGAAGATTTGCGCTTCCGACAATGAACCAATCGCCATCGTCAGCTTCTCCCAGTCGTCGCCCTCCAAATGGCCTGTCCGCATGCGCTGCGCATCTACATTAGCTTCAGCGCAGATCATACGCTGTACCAGCTGCGCCGCTGACATCTCCAGACTGAAGATGGCGACGGTCTCGCGGGCGCGAACGCCGACATTTTGTGCGATATTGAGCGCGAACGCTGTTTTACCTACCGAAGGACGGGCTGCGACGATGATAAGGTCACTCCGCTGGAAGCCGGCCGTCATCCGGTCCAGATCCGTAAAGCCGGACGGAATACCCGTCGTGCCTCCCTTGTCCGCATACAGTTGCTCGACCTTCTCGAATACCTCCATCAATACGTCCCGAATGGATATAAACCCGCTGCCTGAGCGGCGATTCGAAATTTCGAGAATTTTTTTCTCCGCATCGCCGAGCAGGACGCCAACATCCTCCGAGTTCGCATAACCATCAGATACGATGTTGGTTGCCGTTCGGATAAGTCGCCGCAGCATCGATTTCTCTTCAACGATTTGCGCGTAGTAATCAACGTTTGCCGCTGTCGGCACCGAATTGGCCAGCCTCGCCAAATAACTGACGCCGCCTATTTCTTCAAGTACTTGCTGGTCCTGCAAATGCGCGGTTAAGGTCACGAGGTCAACCGGCTGGTTGTTCTCGGCGATCTCGACCATCGCCTCGTAAATTTGTCTGTGAGGGCCGCTATAGAAGTCTTCGCTGCGCACCCGCTCCATCGCTGTAATAAGCGCTTCCGCTTGCAGCAATATCGCTCCGATGACAGCCTGTTCAGCTTCTAAGTTTTGCGGTGGAACACGGTCAAACATCAGCTCTGTACTCATGGGTCCTCCCTCCTTAATGGTTTTCGTATTAAGCATATAATAAGGTTTTCGTAGAATTCTGCTTCGTAAGCATAGAACGGTCTTCTATTCTTCAGACGCCTGTACACTCAGCTTCGCTTTTACTTCAGGGTGAAGCTTCACGGCAACCTGCGTGACACCTAAAGTGCGAATTGGATCTTCAAGCTCGATTTTGCGTTTGTCGATCTTAATGCCTTGCGCTGCCAGCGCCTCGCCGATTTGCTTGCTCGTAATAGCGCCGAACAGCCTTCCGCCTTCGCCCGCTTTTGTCTTAATAACGACGGTCAACTCTTCCAGCTTCTTGCCGAGCTCCTGCGCATCCACCTTTTCCTGCTCCTTGCGCTTCTGCTCAGATGCATTCTGAACCTCAAGCGTCTTCAGGTTGCCGTCCGATGCCAGCTTCGCCAGCCCTTGCGGCAATAGAAAATTACGTACGTACCCTTCAGAAAGATCCTTCACTTGACCTTTCTTTCCTTGTCCTTTAACATCTTTCAAAAAGATTACTTTCATTCAAATAACCCCTCTTCCGTTTCAATTTCGTCCAAAACCCGCTTCAGACGTTCCGCTACTTCCACTACTGATCCTTCAAGCTGAGCGGCAGCATTCGTCAAATGCCCGCCTCCGCCCATTCGCTCCATCACTACCTGTACGTTCATATGGCCCAGCGAACGAGCGCTAATGCCGATAAGTCCGTCAGAACGCTCCCCAATAACGAAGGAAGCGAGTATATCCGTCATATTCAGCAGCGTATCCGCCGACTGCGCGATAAGCAGCTGCGAATATTTACGACCGCTTTCGGTTACTGCAATGGCCACATGCTCATGGAGCACCTCGGCATGCTTAATAATTTCCGCTTTGCGCACGTACTCCTCCAGATCCTCTTTCAGCATCCGCTGAATCATCATCGAATCTGCGCCGTTGCGGCGGAGGAACGATGCAGCCTCAAACGTCCGCGCTCCGGTACGAAGCGAGAAGCTCTTCGTATCTACTGTGATGCCGGCAAGCAATGCCGTTGATTCCCTTACATCAAGAACGACGCGGTCATGGATGTATTGCAGCAGCTCGGTTACCAGCTCACATGTCGATGAGGCGTAAGGCTCCATATACACCAAAATCGCATTCGCGATAAATTCCTCGCTGCGGCGATGATGATCGACAACGACGATACGATCCGTTAGCGAAAGCAGCTTAGGCTCCTTCACCATGGATACCTTATGCGTGTCGACGACCACGGCAAGCGTCTGAGGCGTTATTAGCGCCAAAGCCTGCTCAGGCGATACAAACCGCTTAGACAGCCTTTCGTCTTCCCGGATGAGCTCCATCATTTTCTGGATCGCCGGGTTGACGCCCTCGAGCACGATATAGGCCTCTTTGCCAAACAGCTGCGCTGCCTTCATCACGCCGATAGCTGCCCCGATTGCATCCATGTCGGGCATTTTGTGTCCCATAATAACAACATTATGGCTCTCGCGTATCAGATCTCTCAGCGCATGAGCGACAACACGTGCACGGACGCGCGTCCGCTTCTCCACCGCATTCGACTTGCCTCCGTAGAACGATTGCCGGCTGCCAACCTTAACGGATGCCTGGTCGCCGCCTCGTCCGAGCGCTATATCAAGGCTCGTATGCGCCCATTGGCCAAGCTCGATAATGTTCTCGGCCCCCGCTGCGAAGCCGATGCTGAGCGTGACCGGAATTTTGTGATCGCCGGTAATCTCCCTTACCTCGTCGAGCACAACAAAGCGGGACTGCTCAAGCTGCTTCAGCGTTCGCTGATCCGTCACCAGCAGAAAGCGGTCAGACGTGAGTCTCTTCAAATAAATATGAAATTTTTGCGCCCATTCGGTAATTTCCGTCGTGACCTTCGCCAGCATCGAACTGCGTTGGTGATCGTCCAAGCCTTGCGTCACTTCCTCAAGGTTATCGATCATGACGACGCCAAGGACGAGCTTCTCATCATCGTATTTGCGGCCAAGCTGCCAGAGATCGGTAATATTTTTGACGTACAGAATCCGTTCCTTCGGCTTGAAGATCAGCTGGTAAACTTGGGAACCAACCGTCGCTTCGATGGTACCCTCCCGTTCTTTCACCTGCTGCAAAGACGGAAAAAGCTCCGCAAGCGGCACTCCGATAACCGTTTCCCGCTCCACCACGCCTGCAATATAAGGATTGTGCCACTCTACTATTCGATCTTCATTATATAAAATAATTCCAAAAGGAAGCTCGCTTATGACATCGTTGCCAACCTTTTTGACCCGATAGGATAACGTGCCCAAATACGATTTAAGGTCTTTGCGGAACGCTCTTTCCGCCATTACCATATAAAACAAAACGCCGCCGGTCAGCAGCAGCCCGAGCAGCCCGAGCAGCCACTCGAACCAGGCAAGCGCCACCGACATGAGCACCATCAATACGAAAGACCATATCTGATGCATTCCGTGCCAACGTGTAACCAAAAACTTCGGCATTTCAGATCCGCTCCTGTGCTATGGTTTCGTAAACGACTTGCGGATTGGGAAAGCGGTATCCAGCACGCCAATTAAGCTTAGCGGCGGGATCAAAAGCACCGGAATCGCAATCAGAACCGGCACCGCTTTGTTCCACCCTCGCTGATGGGCAAGGAAGTAGAAAAATCCGACAGCCTGAAACGCAAAAACAAAACTAAGCAGAGGAACCAAGTTCATTAACGCCACTGCAAAATAAGAATCGCTCGTTGCTGTCGAAGAAAACAGCTCAATGACATAAGCAATCAAGTACAAAATAACGAGCAAACGAGGCAGGCGCCACTCCCTTGCACGGGTAAACCTCGGCACATCCGGTCCCCCGCTCCACTTAACGGCTCTGCGGGCTACGAATTGCGTAATAACCGTAAGACCAAACGCAATCAAAATAAAGGTAACGGGGATTGAGTTAATCATGGTATGAATAACCATATCCGTTAGCCCCGAGTCCCATTCCGCAGGAAGATAGCTCTGTGCCATCATTTCCTCGACCGTTGACCGTACAAATGTACTCAATTCTCTAATGAGTGAAATATCCAAGAATACCTCGAAAATAAGCAGCTCAAGCATCAATTGAGCGAGAACCACAACGCCGACCGTCCGAATAACCCTCGAGGCGGTCGCTTGCTTCATGTACAAATGGCCCATCACAATAGAAGGTATTAAGAAAAACAACCCAATAATGAGCGTGGCCGGCCCGCCGATAATGAACGCCAGCACCCATACTGGAAGCAGATGCAGCACAAACGACTTTGACGGCAAGGTCGCATACAGTACGACATACGGCACCATAATCAGCAGCATGGTTATGACGTTCAAGAGCGGCACTAGAAGGGACAATAATAAAAGAAGTGCCGTACAGCTCCACAGCACTGGTTTCAAGCCGGTTTTCAAACCGTTCACCTCTTGATTATTTAATCTGGTTTCTTACGAAACTTTTACAACTCATTATAGCATAAAAGCTGCACTTATCACTCATATTCCCATTGGCTCCCTTAAGGATGCAGCACCCGCTTCACGGCTTCTGCAAAAAACAAAAAGACGGAACAACAAGCCCATTCCGCCTTTACTTTTTATTATGTTGCCCCACTCACTTTGAAAATAATACCACGTCCCGATCCGGCATCGCCTCCGTTCGTTATTTATCCTGCAGCACATTATACTGCTCTGTAATGATTTTCTGGCAGTAATCGATAATTTCACTCCTGCGTACGATCCCGATAAACCGGTTCATATCGTCGACAACGGGCACGAAATTTTGCACCTTCGCCAGTGAAATCAGATCATCCATATTGGCATCGATTTGCACCGTCTTATTATTCATTCGCAGCGGCACATCGGCAAGCTTCACTTTATTGGTCTGCTCAAGCGTAAGGTCAGTATGATTTTTGATATACCATAGCAAATCGCCTTCCGTAACGGTGCCTGCATAACCGCCATCATCATTTATGATAGGCACTGCCGTATAACGATGGTATTCCATTCGTTCAAGCGTCTGTCTTAATGTTGCATCCTGGGTTAAACAGATGACATCCTGCTTCGGCAATAAAAAAAACGCAACATTCATTTTTCCCAAACAACTCCGTTCCATTTGCTCTTTCCATTCCCTATTGGCTTCTCTTTATCATTGTCTGCACCTTCACCAAATCCTCTTCATCGGCAAAATAGTACCACGCGCCACCGCTCTTCAAGCGATGTCCATTGCCAAGCAGCGAGTGGCTGTAAAACTAAAATTATCACCCATAATATCTATAAGCTCCGGAATCTTGGACCATTGATTCATTTGCTTCGCTTTCTCCATCAGAAGATCACCGTCTTTCGGACGAACGACCGTATAAATTATCGTATCTGAGCGCAATTTCCTTACCTCGCTGGTCAAAACCAAGAAGCAGTACGGAGAATGGATCCTGCTTCTTATCTATTGTACTAATCAGAACAGGCTCCCGTCCATCGATAGGGTTATAAGTTTGCTTCAATTGCTTCTCGATTCTAATATAATCATATCTTTACAGTTTAGACGATCATTTGTCGAAACAGGTTACAAATCTCTTACAAATTATTCATACCAATTTTTGATATATTAATTATTAATGAAAAAGGTCTACTGCTATCTGATGACGAATACAATCATTGCAAGCATATGTTAAATAGAAAGGGTGAAACTTGTGATTCAACCTCCATCCTTGCAGCCGGACGGCTCTTCGACCGGCTTAGACCCTAAAGTAGCAGGCTTGCTTTGTTACTTGGGAGGTTTTGTAACTGGCATTATATTCCTTATATTGGAGAAAAGAAGCCGCTTCGTTAAACTGCACGCCGTTCAATCGGTCGTCGTATCTGTAGCGCTCATCGTACTGAATATTTTGTTTGGCTTTATCCCCCTCATCGGCTGGCTCCTCGGTTTGCTGCTTGCTCCAGTCAGCTTCATTTTGTGGATTGGGCTTATGCTGCTTACGCTGCAAGGCAAGCTGTCCAAGCTTCCTGTTATCGGCGATTGGTCGGAACAGCAAGCAAATAGGTTTTAAAACTTTACGTACCAGTGTAACGGCTCATATTTTCACTTTCATATATCCCCAAAAAAAAGGACGGCCTGTTGCCGTTCTTTTTTTTCGTGCAAAAAGAACCAGGACGTTTTTTGCGTACAACATCCTGGTTTTATTTTGAAAAGCGTATGCTGCTTGCAGCAACGGGAACCCTAATAAAAAAATGAATAGGAAAGGATTCTGAGATGCCTGAGATGCTAATAAATGTTTTCTTCGGTTTCATTATTCCTTGGCTCCTCGCGCTCTATCTGGCCCGAAAAAACCCTAAAATATTGCTGCTGATCTCTCCGGTCGGAGCTGTTCTATCTTTTGTCATTAACGCATTCGGCTTTCAATTAAAATTTTGGGACTTTACGCCGCTTATACCTGATGATGAAAACGTATCGGCGCTGCCGCTTAACATCGGCCTTTACCCGGTACTTGGAAGCTATATGATTTGGATGATCCTTTTACATCGAAAAAAAACAGCGCTCATTTTATTCTTATTCATTCTGTGTACGACGATACTTGAGTATATTGGAATACTGGTCGGTAAAGTATCGTACGGGAACGGCTGGAATATCGGCTATACCTCCCTATCCTACTTACTTGCTTTCAGCTGCGTATATATATACTTTAGGTTCCTTGAGCGGCTACGTGTATTATAAAAACAGTTCGCCGCTCTCCTTCTCTTGATCATGCATGACTTATGCAGTTCACCCCAGGACATTTACAGTTGCTAGAGATATAAGTATAATTATATCAAATGACATAAATGGATTATCGGAGGAGCCTGCCATCGGTGGGCTTCTCTTTGCTTTTTTTGCCCTCCGAAAGGAATAACTTCATAATAATCCGCATTTTTAGGGAATCATAAAATAATATTCACTTTCAGGAGGGTTTCATGGAACAGCAGGCAATTTTAGCAATCGGTATCTTTCTCGTCATTTATGGGTTTATCATTGCAGAGAAAATCCACCGTACGATCGTAGCCATGATCGGCGGGACATTAATGGTTGTACTCGGAATTGTAGACCAGGAGACTGCACTGCATCACATTGACTTTAATACGCTTGGGCTTCTTGTCGGCATGATGATTATAGTAGGCATTACGGCTGAAACAGGACTGTTTAAATACATTGCTATTGTCGCAGCCAAGAGAGCTAAGGGAGAGCCTACTCGAATTCTGATCTCATTAGCACTCATTACAGCTGTGGGTTCAGCTTTTCTGGATAATGTCACCACCGTACTTCTCATGGTACCCGTGACCTTCAGCATTACGCGGCAGCTTCGTGTGAATCCTATACCTTTTCTTATTACTCAGATCATTGCTTCTAACGTAGGGGGTACCGCAACACTGATTGGCGACCCGCCGAATATCATGATCGGGAGCGCAGTCAAAGAATTATCCTTTATGGATTTTATCATCAATTTAGCACCGCTAGCGGTTTTGGTGATGGCCATTTATGTGCCTATTTTCATTTTTCTATTCCGCAAAAAAATTCAAACAACGGATGATTTGAAACAAAGCATTATGAAGATGGATGAAAGCCAACTTATTACGGATCGTATGCTCTTGCGCAAGTGCTTGATTGTGTTGGGATTGACGATTTTAGGGTTCTTTACACATCAGCTGTTGCATCTGGAATCGGCAACAGTCGCATTGGCTGGCGCCTTTCTCCTGCTGCTGCTTACCGGAGAGCATATGATGGAAGAGGCTTTCTCCAAGGTTGAATGGACAACGATATTTTTCTTCGTCGGTTTGTTCGTCTTGGTATCCGGACTTATTGAAACAGATGTGATCGCCAAGCTGGCTGCGCAAGCTATCGAACTGACTGGAGGGGAGCCGGTCGCGACCTCCATGCTGATACTGTGGTTAAGCGCCATTGCATCCGCCTTTTTAGACAATATTCCGTTTGTAGCGACGATGATTCCAATGATTCAAGAAATGGGTAATATGGGTGTCAGCAATCTGGAGCCGTTATGGTGGAGTCTAGCGCTTGGAGCATGCTTGGGGGGCAATGGTACGCTTATTGGAGCGAGTGCCAACCTCATTGTAGCAGGCATGGCTGGAAAAGAAGGTTATCCGATTAAATTCGTCCAATTTTTAAAATACGGCTTTCCTTTGATGCTGCTCTCAATCGTTTTATCAAGTATCTATGTATACTTGCGTTATTTAATATAAATTTCGAAAGGATTGGGGCAAAATGCTCAAATACGAATATGACCACAATGTAATTCAATTTAATGAGATTGAGAATGGAATTGACATGGAATTTCGTATTCACATTCTTCAGGAAGAGCCTTACCTTGACAGGATAAAGAAGGTGCAGAGGGTATTTGAAGATAACCAAGTGTATACAGACGTTTTGTTTTACATCTATGCCAATCATGAATATCGGGTTATTGTTCGCAGGGATTACTACTATGATTTTATACTCGAACTGATGAAGCAGCACCTATTGCAGAGTGTAAAATGGGTAGAGTAGCCGTTTTTCATTAGCTTGGACATGTAAAGAGGGAGAACCGGTTTCGCGGCTCTCCCTCTTCTTTTATTGTTGTTCCAAGACCCGCCCAGTAAGAGCGTGGATAAAAATTTTTTGATATTCTTTATCTGATTCCCGGCTTTTCAAATTCACCACATAAATCAAAGGAATACCCGGGCGTGAGGGTAAATAATACATGTCTACTTCGGGTTCTTCGAGTTGCGCATTATCCGCTTCCGCGAAAGATAATGCAATTTGAATGGCTTTCTTTTTAGAGAAGATAGCGTGCTTTGGACGGTTAAACGTCTTTTTCTCTAAATCAGGGTACACACTGCCCGTGACGCGGCGGATGATTCCCTGTTTATTGATTTGAATAACCAGCTCATCTTTCCAAACAGGAGTATTATACAAAAAATGTTGAAGTCTTACTTGTATGGTGTTGTCAGAGCTTTCGCTAACCTCCGTTACTTGCATAACGTTTTTTGGATTCTTCAAGCCGTATAGCGACTTTGTTTTATCCAAGAACTCAAAAGCAATCCACTGGGGTGAATGCTTTGACGGTTTTGATAAATGGCCTGTAAGCAAGGATGGGGTGTTCGTATTTTGATTCCAATTGATTAAGAATTTATCCCCGCTTTCTTCTTCCAACTTTTGTAAAATCCTCTTCGCGGCACCAGTTAAATCCTCAGCGGCAGCTAATGTTGGTATGGGAGATGAGAAGATCGCCGCGATCAACAAGATAAGAATGAGTCTCATTGATTCCCTCCTTTTTGATAATAAGTTTTTATTTTCTATTTTCGGCGAAAAGTGAAGGTAATATTCAATCAACCATCCTATCCGCTCTGTCATTTATGGTACGGTTCCCAGCGGTTAATCTTGCAGATAGGGATTTGTTC
This sequence comes from Paenibacillus sp. Soil522, assembly GCF_001428245.1. Classification (GTDB taxonomy): domain Bacteria; phylum Bacillota; class Bacilli; order Paenibacillales; family Paenibacillaceae; genus Pristimantibacillus. The sequence continues at coordinate 921 of NZ_LMRV01000002.1, read as the reverse complement.
CCTTCTGAATAATGCCTTCGTCACGATGATAACAATTGTGCATGTGCTGCTTCTTTTCAAATCGGATGCGAGTCTCGCGGTGTACATGAGGGAATGGCCGGCTACTGCCGCTGCTGTAAAGACAGACTGGTTATACCTGCCGTATGGAAGACAAATTGGGGAAGTTCCAATCGGAGCCGTTGTTATCAGAAATAACTTCTAGTTATGTTTAAAACCCTGTATCTGAACTAAAAGCTGGAAAATCATGACCTTGAATATATGAAGTTGGTTATCATCATCTGCTGCTAAAGGTTTAAACCAAGTGAACGCGATTTAGGCGAATCGTATACGGTTCCTTTACATGAAGTAAGAATAGAATGCAGATATAGCCTAAGCCGAGACACAACTATACTTGAATAAAGCTAAGGGAAATAAAGTTTTTAGATTAAGAAAGTAAAGTTAAGCAGACTTGTGTCGCTCATTTTATTTAAGCATTGTTGTGTCGCTGCACAATAGTGTCATACACCTTATACGATCATTTATTTCACCCTGATTTATAAGTTAGTGCGGACGACTATTAATGTAGCTTTTGGATAATCGCTGCTTCGTCGCCTGAGCGTAATATCATTATGGTACAGACACCGTCTTGTTTTCATTTGAAAACTTACACCTATATATAACAAACAAAAAAACCGTGTTTTTCGCGGTTCTGGAATGGTTATATGTTCTTGTAATCTACCTGAATTTTGTAGTGTCTACCATACAATAAGAGGCAAAATGTAGATTATATAAAAAATCTACATTTTGTCTCTTATTTTCAGGGTCTGTCAAGAATTTTGTGTAAACGTATTATTGATGTTGTCAAGGCAAGGGAGCTCCGCCCCCTACCGAAGGTGCTGCCCAACACGATCAGGGAAGAAAACGGATAGCTGTAGCAGCATT
>NZ_LMRV01000001.1 GCF_001428245.1 Paenibacillus sp. Soil522 | reverse complement strand
CGAAGGGGACGGTTATTTGTCATATCTTTTTTTAAGTATACCACTCCTGGAATCGGCCATTAATAATTAAATATTGACAAGCTATTAGCTGGAATAGCATAGCGAGGCTGCCGATCCATGCCGGCAGCCTCGTCCTGATGATTATTGAGCTCTCGTACCCGTTAGTTGAATCAGCAAGCTGGCAGATCAGAGCATGATAAGCAGTAAGTAAACTGGACTTATTCGCTACTTAATTGTTTATACATGTACCATAGAAGGTCTTGTGGCATTTTCTTTCCACGTTTACTTTCCTTCTTAATTACCCGCCAGTTTCCTTGAACATCAAGTAAGGTATAGACATAGTTTGTTCCGTCGGCCTTTTTGAATAAAATATATGCCCTGTCATCTTTTACGAAAGTAATTGGGTCAATGAAATTCTTATAACCTGTACCTGCCTTATAGTCCTTCATTAGTTCTTTCTGAATTTCATCACTTATTTTATAAAGGGATTTGAATCGTCCTTGCTCGGACTGGTACGCTAATTGTTGATACTCAAACCTTTCAAATGAAGATAAGTCTATATTAAAGGTTTTTAAAATGTCTTTAAGGACTTCATCCTTAAATTTCGCAATTTTGAGTTCCCATTCATCACCTTTGTGTTCATAGTTCATAAGCTTAACCCCTGTGGGACTAACATTAAAGGTGATTGTTTCAGTACCGAAAGGATTAGAATGGGCGTGTTCAAAAGTCGTAACTTCTAACTTTATTATGAATGAATACCCACCTTCAGATTCCCTTTTTATATTTAATACCTTTGACCAAAACAAAGCGAATTGTTTGGGATAACCATAATGGTGAATGATTGCATTATTTATGTTTGGGGTAAGTGTTGTAAGCAAAGCATCATTAGCGACTTTTTCTTTCGATTCTTGTGGTTCAGCAAAAACAGTGGGCATGTTAGCCAAAAAACAGATAATAAAAATTAAGTACAACGTTTTCTTCATTTTTCACCTCATTGTTTTTTGGGATAGCTTTCCCTAAATGAGGAAAATCATTATGCTAACCTGCCAGTTACTTCAATGAGCATCAAAAAGGAGCTGTCCTCGCGGCAGTTCCCCCACTATCGTACCCGTTAGCGGAATAACTTCAAATAGATTTCTTAATTCCTTTATTTAAACCAATTATTATTAAAACTAGTCCAAGTATTAAGAAAATCCCTACGAATATATTATCAAAAACACCAGGCATATTTGGTTCAGAAGGATATTGTCCAGACCAGACCAGATATAAAACTGCTCTTCCACATTTGTTGTTTCCCCTCACTAAAAAAGTAATCGTATAATTCATAGGTGTGATTATAACACATAACCTATTGCACAATCCTGCCCGTTAGCGCAGCAGGGCTGCCGTTTGTTCCAGCGGAAGCCTCATGGTCTAGTTATGAGCTCTCGTACCCGTTAGCGTAATAGACGATTTTTGGATCATATAGAATTAAAGACATAATACCACAACCATAAAAAAAGAAAGGGAATACAACACGCTATAAATATTGATATAAGGGGTAGCGTCAGGAAAATGCGGATTTACAACGATAAGGAAATTCCAAATTAAAAAGCCCAACTTCTCTACAAATCAAAATAGAGAAATTGAGCTTTTCAGTTACTTCATTTATTTATTGAATTCATTAACTGGAAGAAGTATTCAGGTTTATGAGTCTTATTTAGGTTATACCATGAATGTAATGCATCTGGTGTAAATACATCTATTTTTTTCAGTACCTCCATTGCAAATTCCAGAGGAGCTATTCCTGATGCAGTAACTAAATTCGCATCAGATACCGCAGATCCCAACTCATAGAACTTTTCTCCTTTATAGTTAGGACATACCATTTTAGTATATTCTAAGTTATTACTTGTATGCTTTCTAGTATCTAAGTATCCCATATTCGCGAGGCCCTCAGTTGCACCACAAATTGCAGCAACAATAGTGCCAAGCTTTAAAGCTTGGCCAATTCTTTCCAAGATAGGTTGATGAATTTCTTCACTCCAAGTAGTCCCTCCTGGTAAAATTAAAAGATCTTTACTCTCAAGAGTACATTCATCAAGGGAAATATCTGGTTTTATGCTCAGTCCTCCCATAGTAGTAATCATTTCTTTATTAGCTCCTACTGTAATTACTTTTAAAGGTGCTAAATCTTTTTTGAAATATCTTCCTGAGTTTAGTTCAGCAATTAAATATCCATATTCCCAGTCCGACATTGTATTAAATACATATAGAAAAACTTTTTTTGTTTGCATCCAATAACACTCCAATCACAATTGATATAGCTATTATAATATAACTTCCCTGACAGTTAACGTCAGGGAAGTTATCATACTTGATGAAATTTTATTAATTCCGACAGAACTTCAATAAGTCTTTTCTTAAGACTTATTGGCTCAATAACTTTAATAGATTTATTGTACGGTAAAAGTAAATAAGGTACATATGTATGTATCATATCTTTTTCAAGAAGAAAAACTGCTTGATTTGAAGTCCGTTCTTGTAAATAATGTCCTAAAAACCAATGTTGGCAAATATCAGCCAATACACTTTTATCCCCATTAATAACCAAAGAAATAATCCCTTCCTTATCTTCTATAGTTGGAAGAAGACTTTTTATAAAAAAGTCACGTGCTGAAAAATTTTCTGGCCGGTTAAACTTATTTTCGGTTAGCATTAGACTTTCAATTCGATCTACTCTAAAACTACGGATATCATTCCTAAGATGACAAAATCCAATCACATACCACTTATTATTCCAATAGATAATTCTGTACGGATCGACCAATCTATAATTTAATTGCTTTTCGCCACTTTTATGGTAAAGAATTTTTACTGAGTACCCGTCAGCTACGGCCTGCTCCAACTCCTTCAAAAAAGGTTCCATAGAGAGTGAACTTAATCGACTTATTACTTCAAGACTAGTTAAATGTTGGTTTATCTTTGTTTCCTGCTCTTGATTTGAGTATTTACTTAGTTTTGAAATGGCCCTATTTAGTGCTTCACCTCCATAATATCCGGCTTCTTCTGCAAAAACAGCAGCGTGAAATAGTGAAGTTTGCTCCTCAAAATCAAAAAAAAGAGGAGCCTCAATAAAATTGTTCAATAAAGTGTATCCACCGTTATGTCCTGGTTCTGAAATTATAGGTACGCCACTTGTTGAAATTGTATCAATATAACGATACACAGTCCTTATATTCATCTCTAACTTTTCTGAAATTTGTTTTGCAGTAATTTTTTCACCTGAACGAAGCATCCATAGAATTGCTAACATATTGTCAATTTTAGGCATATAATTCCACCTCTATATGAAATTTATTTTCTATTATATATTTCCGATTTTTGGTATAACTCATCAACTGTTCCTTTCCGATAGCTTTCTATATAATGAGGCCCTAGACACATTTGTAATTTCACAAATTTGATTTACAGTCATATCTCCCTCTTTATAAAGCTTTACTGCATAATTCATTCCTGCATGATTTTTATGGTACTTCTTTAACCGACCTTTAAACTTTCCTTCTTTCTTAGCCAGTTCAATTCCTTCACGCTGCCGCATACGGATAAGATCACGTTCTAATTGGTTTACACCCGCCATAACCGTAATTAAGAATTGGCTGTAGGGATTATCTTCTGATAAATCTAGCCATGTATCTTTTAAGGATTTTAAATTTGCCTTTTTACTCCGTATGTTATCGATTAATTCAAATAAATCTTGTGTACTACGAGTAATCCGAGTTAAGTCCGTAACATAAATGATGTCACCTTCTTGTATATCCTCTAACATTTTTTGAAGTTGCTCACGATCTTTTGTTGCTCCGGAAACTTTTTCTTCAAAAATAATATCCATTCCGATTTCGTTCAGTTGCTGAAATTGCCTTGAAGGATTCTGGCTAGTTGAACTGACACGTATATAACCGATTTTTCGCAAAATATCACCTCATTTTTGAGACAAGTCTTATGAGACGCTCTTAACTATGATTTTATCAGTCTCCTACACTTGTATCAATAGAGTACACTCTATTGATATATAATTGAACTAATTAACTGAATAATTACAGAAATGAGATGATACTGTATGAAAATTGCGAGAGGTAGAGAATTGCTTACACCAGAACAGCGGCAGGCCCTTATGCAAATTCCTGAAGATGAGTGGGTGCTAGGAACCTACTACACTTTTTCCAAACGAGATTTAGAAATTATAAATAAACGAAGGAGAGAAGAAAACCGTTTAGGGTTCGCCGTTCAATTAGCCGTTCTTCGGTATCCCGGTTGGCCATACACTCATATCAAAGNGATTTAGAAATTATAAATAAACGAAGGAGAGAAGAAAACCGTTTAGGGTTCGCCGTTCAATTAGCCGTTCTTCGGTATCCCGGTTGGCCATACACTCATATCAAAAGCATCCCGGATTCATTCATACATTATATATCGAAACAAATCGGTTCCAGTCCATCTTCGCTTAGTCTTTATCCTCAAAGAGAAAATACACTTTGGGATCATTTGAAAGAAATTCGAAGTGAATACGACTTTGTAACTTTTACTCTAAAAGAATATCGAATGATATTTAAGCATCTTCATCAATTAGCTTTGGAAAATGGTGATGCCATTCATCTACTACATGAATGCATAAATTTTCTAAGAATAAACAAAATCATACTGCCTGCTATCACTACACTTGAGAGAATGGTGTGGGAGGCAAGGGCAATGGCTGAAAAGAAGCTATTTAATACGGTTAGTCAATCTCTGACAAATGAGCAAAAAGAAAAGCTTGAAGAAATCATTACTTCGCAGCATCCATCCGAATCTAATAAAACGATATTAGGTTGGTTAAAAGAACCACCGGGTCATCCTTCACCCGAAACATTTCTAAAAGTAATAGAACGACTCGAATACATACGAGATATGGAATTAGAAACAGTACAAATTAGTCATTTGCATCGCAATCGTCTGTTACAGCTATCTCGCTTAGGTTCAAGATATGAGCCTTATGCATTTCGTGACTTTCAAGAAAATAAACGATATTCGATATTAACCGTCTATTTATTACATCTTACTCAGGAGTTAACGGATAAAGCTTTTGAAATTCATGACAGACAAATACTCAGTCTGTTATCAAAAGGCCGTAAGGCTCAAGAAGAAATTCAGAAACAAAACGGTAAAAAGCTGAATGAAAAGGTTATACACTTTACGAACATCGGACAAGCTTTAATCAAAGCAAAAGAGGAAAAATTAGACATATTTGAGGTTTTAGAATCCGTTATTGAATGGAATTCTTTTGTCTCTTCGGTGGAAGAAGCTCAGGAGCTTGCACGTCCTGCCGACTATGATTATTTAGACTTACTGCAAAAACGATTTTATTCACTTAGAAAATATACGCCAACGCTATTAAGGGTATTGGACTTTCATTCTACAAAGGCAAATGAATCACTTATACAAGCTGTAGAGATTATCCGAGGAATGAACGAATCTGGAAAGCGAAAAGTACCTGACGACTCACCTGTGGACTTTATCTCAAAGCGTTGGAAAAAACACTTATATGAGGATGACGGTACAATCAATCGTCATTATTATGAAATGGCCATCTTAACAGAACTAAGGGAACATGTTCGGGCTGGTGATGTATCCATTGTGGGCAGTAGACAATATAGAGATTTTGAGGAATATTTGTTTTCAGAGGATACATGGAATCAAACGAAGGGAAATACGAGGTTATCAGTTAGTTTATCATTCGAAGAATATATGACAGAGAGAAACAGCAGCCTTAATGAAAGATTAAAGTGGTTATCTGCAAATTCCAACAAATTAGATGGAGTTTCTCTTGAAAAAGGAAAGTTATCAATTTCACGCTTAGAAAAAGATGTTCCAGAAGAAGCAATGAGAGTAACTCACTTTTCGAATGTAAATGTCGCAACAATAGTTTCAAATTCCACTTTCGTTAATGGTGGAATTGGAGCATGAAATTCATAAATATGTTCATTATCAACAAAAATTATAAATGAATTTTCAGTAGTTTTAATGGAACCCACTGATTGAATCGTGTATTTATAAACAGTATAATTATCTTTTGTTCCTTTAGTTACATCCTCAAGAAGTGTATTATCCGCTTCTTCAAATGAGAGAGTTTTCTCAATTTTATTATCTAACCATTTTTCCACACCCTCCTTAGGAATAGCATGTGTATGAAATGATATATATTTTTCAGTGGCACTTTCTTGCAAAGTACTATCAGTAATTTTATCCCATGATGCAGGATATTGAATAGTCCAGCCATCTTTGCTTTGATATTTCAACAATTCTGAATGAACTTCCGTAGGTACCGCGCTATCAATCATATGACTCGTTTCTACAGAAGCATCCGTCGGTTTTACTTCCGGTTCGATGTTGTTCGTCTTTTTTCGTGCGCCCATGCTGGGCGCACGCAAAAAAAAGAATCCTTCGACCAGGATTCTTTTTTGCTCTAAACTTGAGTGCTATCTCCAGCAGACACTGCAGGGTCATCCTTTTCTTTACCGGGTTAAGTTCAGTTCTAATTTCAATGCTAAAGAACACATAATTAACAATATTTTGCACCAGATCGGATTCGATAATCGACCGCTACGGCCTGTACAACAAGGCCACGAGTGACACGTATACTATAAAGAAAAAACAAAAATTAAATTCAATTGTAACGAACTATAAATTTATCGGATATATAGTCGAAGGGAGTGAGAAAGTGGCGGAGGATATAGAAGAAATCTATAAAAATTATGCAAAAAGTGTCTACCGATATTTACTTAGCCTTACTCATGATGAAGATTTGGCCGAGGAATTAACGGAGGAAACATTTTACCGCGCTGTATACTCGATTCATACCTATAACGGCTCCTGCAAAATAAGTGTTTGGCTTTGCCAGATCGCCAAGCACGTGTGGTATCAGGAACTTGGAAAAAGAAAAAGGCATCCAAACCAAGAGTTGCACGAGGATATCCCTTCACCGAATATGTCGCCAGAGGAAGCCAGCCTGTTCCAGAGCAACAAAATGGACTTGTATCGAGCTATTCACCAATTGAGTGAACCTATGCGAGAAATTGTACATATGCGTATATCCGGTGAATTTTCCTTCGCAGAAATAGGTGAAATACTTGGCAAAAGTGAAAACTGGGCACGTGTCACATTCTACCGAGCAAAACAAAAAATTATGGAGGTGTTATAAATGATCCAATGCCATATTGTCCAAGACCTATTGCTAAATTATATAGACGGCTTGCTCAGTACGGAAACCGAACATGACATCCAGCAACACATGCAGGAATGCGAAGCATGCCTTGCTCTTCATGTTAAGCTGTCCGCTTCAATAGATAACGCCGATTTACATGTAAATAAGAAGGAAATTGATTTTCTGAAGAAAGTAAGAAAAAAAACAACGAAGAAAGTGGTAACGGGATTTACAGTACTCCTGTTGATTTTTGCACTGTTAACTTACTTTTTCGCCATAGGCTCTCCTGCCCGCAAGGCAGATCTCATCTATACAACCAGCGTTGTGGGGGACACGTGGCGAATAAATATGGAACTTACAAACGGCAAAGCCTTGCTTGTAAAAACAGAGCCGATTTATGGCGAAAAAGATAGCAATGGTATCAAGCCTATTGTTGGTGTACTTGTAAAACCTCACGAATTGCTGCCTTCACCGATCTTGGAAAGCGACAATACTTCCTTTATGTTTGGCAGCACGATTGACAGCTTTAACAAGCGTGATTATAAAGTCATTCTCCGGTTAGGAGACGGTGACATTGTTTTTACATCAGATAATTATGACAAGCAGCACCCCTAGGTGCAAAGGAGACTGAAATGGAAGGTCGTCGATTATCTCGACGGCCTAATCGCCGGTGATTTAAATATATCTCTTTTATCTTTTTCTTCATCTTGCAAAAGAATTGCTGTAATATTCTATGGTGTGCACTCCAACTTTTCGCCGTTACTTATGGTACGGTTCTCCGCGCTGTCTGTAACGGCAAGTTTTAGGGCCATCCTTTGTGGGATGGCCTGCCCTTTCAAATCTAAACAACTATACTCAATAACCCACCGAATTCCTTAAAGTAAGAATATTTTCCTGAAGGAACGTTTGATTTTTTTCAATTCCTCTGTTTTTACACCAAACAACTGCGCTGAAAGCATCGTAAATATCATAAAATGGCAGCACTCTTTCCAGAGCCAACATAGGTCGAATCGATTGATAACCTTCAATGAACGGTAACTTTGTTCTCGGATTGACTTCCCAAATATATCGATTGACTTTTGTAAAATCTATTTCCGACGATCCACCACGGGCACTCTCGAAATCAATAATGCCAGCAACCTCGTTACCATTCACCAATATATTACCTGGTCTAAAATCCATGTGAACAATGCATGGTCCGTCAGGATCCGGTAAAGCAGAGAAAATTCCATCAAAGTGAAGAATACATCTTTCATACAATTTTGAGTCGAGAATCTCTTTGCATGGCTCTTTCCACTTTTCAAAATTACTTTTGATATGTAATCTCCAATTATTTTGGTCAAGTAACTTAAAACCACCGGTTACATGATAACCATACCCAGGAGTTTTTACCTCATGGAGCATAGCATGATACACGCCAATTTGAAAAGAGAGTTTCTCATCAATGTCTCCTGTACAAGGCATACCTTGAATTGCTGAAAGAAGCAATGCTCCAGTAGTACTTTCATCCCCGTACCAAATGTCCAATACCTTAGGAACAGGTATTATACCCTTTAATGTTTCAAGCATCTGAAATTCACGGAATAGTTTATCCTTGTTAAATGGAATTTTTACAAAAACGATTTCTCCACTGGCAAGAGTAAGTTTGTATACATCAGAACTAAATGACTCTGGAACATCTTCAACATTCAAGACGTTCAACTTTAGCTTTTCTATAACTTTTAGAATAGAACTCATATGTAACCTCCTGTCTATGTATGAGCAGTTCTTTTATCTGACGGATCTTCTCCCGGTCACGGATTGGCTGAACGGTATTTGCTCCTTTGATCTCAGGGGTAACCCTCCTCTCGCCCGAAATGTTTAGCTAAATAATACAATAGAATCAAAATGTTAAGTACAAGTTATTAATGGATTCCAAAATAAATAAAAAAGGCTTACTAGAAGCCGTCTTTGCGGCTAATCGTAAGCATTTCTCCAATTTAACAGATTGGTCATTTTGTAAATTTCGTTAACGTTTCAACCAACTAAAAACCGCCTTTGACTAGTCGGTTAATTAAACTATCGTACCCGTTAGCGTAACGGATGCGGATGTAAGCGGCCAGATTCAAACCCCGCTTTTTTTTAAACAAGGGGCCAATTCATCGGGACAGTTATACATGTAAAATCCGGTCCGGGGATGATTGTACGTATAGCGCGCTTCCCTGCCGGCCAGCGGGGTTTTCCAGGTTCCCGATGGTCAAATCGGCCTTGCACAGCAAAGGGGCGACATGGCGGAAGATCGGCGAGAAATCGTAGCGGTCCTGACCCTGTATCCGGGCGGATCGAATAATCGTGACAGCTTCGACCTATTCTTCTGCCCCTACGAGTTGAGCCTGGTTTGCTCCATAAATGATCCATCCGATGTCAATTAATCTCAAAGACAGCGTTTCATCTAATGGAAACTCGATCGTTTCTGGGTTCTCCTCGTTATTGACAGTCACTTTCATTTTCAAGCCCGTCCGTTCAACGGTCGCATAATGGGCACTTTTGCGGATGATCTTGTAGCTCGCTTGGCCTTCAATGGACACATCGGCGATTTCACCCGATTGTATGCCTTCCTTTAAATCTCCAAGGGTTATCATACTCGCCGCTTGATAAAAACCAGAGCTGGCAGACTGAACCACACCCTTTGCTTGTCCAAAATCTTGTTTCTCCAGCGCGGATTCCAACTGTTGATCGTACTGCCTTACCGCGTCGATCAGTGTTTGGTCCTGCGGTAGGTTGGTCGTCTCTTTCTGCAGTGCACGCTGAATCATCGCTGTCGCTTCAGCCCGTGTGGCCAATCGGTCAGGACCGAAATCATTGCCGTAGCCGTCGATAATTTGCGCTTTGCTCAGCTTCTCAATGTAAGCTTTCGCCCAATGATTGGCCGTATCCGAGAACGATTTGATCGACCCGTCGAACGGTACTTTTCCTTCAAAATGCCGGACCAACATTGCCGCGATTTCCGCGCGGGTGATGTTTTTTCCGGGTGCAAATACTCCATTGTCTACCCCATTGACAAGCCCATACGAGCTGGCCGTCATCACCGGAATATAAAACCAGTCCGACCGTCGGACGTCTGAAAACGAAGGGCCATCCGCCCGCGCCTCTAAACCGACGGCCATAAATAATTTCACGAACTCGGCCCGAGTCACCGTATTGTCCGGCTTAATTACGACTTCCCCCTCAGGGCCGTCATAGCCGTTCAAGATATGCGCTTGCACAAAGTCGGCCAAAATCAATTCCGCCCAGTGCCCGTCAATATCCTCCGGGAAATAACGGGAAAGATCATAATCGGATACATCCCATTCACCGTCCGGATCGGCCATTGCCCCAGTCGGGCTGATGCCTGCCAACATGACTATGGCCAGCAATGCAATCCACCATTTTTTCATCCTTCTTATCTCCTTGAATTAGATTTACAAGATCGTAGCACCTGACCCGGTGATGCGGCAATCTGTAAATAATGGATGAACGTGGACTAATAAACCCTTTACAGTGGCTGCCTGGCATGGCTCATAATCCGCTTAAAGGACTTTTCATCACTTAACAATATTTAACCGTAATCAGGCTTTTTATATGCTCCCACGAGTCTGATGGACAGCGCGCTTAGCGTCAGGGTGGGATAGGCGGCATGAGAAGAAGGGAAGACCGATAAATTAAAAACAAACAAATTGCTTCCACATATTATCCTTTCCTTTCTATTTCGCGCTGTTTAATGATGTTTGGTTGACTTTTGACATCAAAAAAGCTGGCCACCCGAATTCAGCAGCCAACTCTCATTTTGCTTTTTATATGTGGCCACCTGATGTCTGCAGCCGGTATTATTGTGCTAACGTACTCGTTAGTGCAATTACGAGTCAGTCTCTAATCTAAACTGAATCCATTCGATTCCCGTAACCTTTGTGTTAGTGGTCAGTCCACGAAATTGCCATATCCCTGATTCTGAAATAGAAGGACCAGTAACCTCCCATGTATAAGCCAGCTTATGAGAAATSACTAAAGTAGAGAAAACAGCCTCAGTAATTTCGTCCTTATTTAAGGGCGTGCTGAATCCRACATCATATAATGAGGAGTCTTTCCAATAACGTTCAAATACTGACTGGGTAACCTTTGTCTCACATRCATCCTCAAATTTTGCGAGCAGCTTACGAACTTTGTCCTCAGTATTCGCTTTKAAAAACGCGTGCCAATGAATGTAACTGTACATTTACTTCCTCCAAGCTGATAAACTGTTTCCGAAATATTCTATACGGATAGTTGATTTACCTTTATTAACTATCCTGCCCGTTACTTGAATGATTAAAGGAGCAGCTGCCGCGGCAAACTGCTCCCTAGATCGTTCATCTATTGTCCCCGTTAGCGGAATGGTTATTAATTTGTGCTGAATCAAACTGTTTTTTCAAAGCTCCAGCCGGTATAGGTCCCATATTTTTTACCGTACATACTCATGAGATGCGTTTGATAATCAATTAGCGCTAATGCTTGCGTTTTGGTAGCTATAAACGTAACCTGATCATCCGTTATAGAAATCCGCCGAATCGCGAACGACGTGAGCGCGATTTCTCTTGCAAACTTATCGGCATTTACGGACGGAATCTCGAAATGATGCGATATGTGACAGGTATTAACTCGCCTAAGATTGATTCCGGAATCAGTAACTTTTTTGTCGTTAAGTGCCCATCGGAACTTTCGTTCTTCGTCCGTTTCATGATACCGGCGAGTCCTTCGCCGAAAAGGCTGTCAATTTCGTATCGGTTAAAATCTAGGATCCATTTTCGGTGTAAATGGTAGAGAGGCAAAAGAGTGCCTTTGTCGGAACTGAAAACATCACAGCCCCGATCGTCATACATGTGAAACAAAATGCCTTTTGTTTTGTTATACAGGTAAATCCGACCGCCGGAGGTCGGNGAACTGAAAACATCACAGCCCCGATCGTCATACATGTGAAACAAAATGCCTTTTGTTTTGTTATACAGGTAAATCCGACCGCCGGAGGTCGGTTTACGCATGAAGTCGGCATTTTCAATGGATTCAAGTACATACGGCATTCGGATTTCTTTCGCTTTAACTTCAACGGTCCATTCTTTAGTGTAAAGTTCGTCATCCGATTCATCAAACTCATATGGCAAAGTGCACGATCGCGTTTGCTTTAATCGCGTTATAAAAAAGCGCTTTAATCGTATTTTATCTACTCGCTTTTTTTTTCGTACCATAGCTGGTTCGATGAATAAAAATTACATCATCTTCAGGATCGAAAATTGAACGATAAATGGATCGCGCGCGACGAAGACTTTCACACCGATATGCCTCATCCTTCAAATTTTCAAGTCCTAGTTCAAAACGAATGTAAGGACCATGCGCCTTCATTTCATGCGCCTTCATTTCTTTTACAATATTCACTGCAAATATCCCTTCGTTTTAAAGCTTTATTTCACCAAGTCGTACTGGGCAGCCGCCTTCTTGTCTCGGTACCCGTTAGTGAACAATAGATTTCTTAAGTATTATTGATTACGAAATGTTTTCCAAGCTGTTTTTAGTACGTGAAAAGAAAAAAAGACTGTTGCCACCCAACCAATAGTAGCAATTAAGATACCCAAAAGGTTCGGAAGAAACCTAATAGGGTCAATCCAACCAATTAGTTTATGAAGAGTTCCTTCTACTGTGCCAGAAATTTGAACTAATAACCAGCCAACGAATGCACCAAGTGCATATTTAGCTGTATTATCCATTAATTTCACTCCTTCTCTTTTTATTTCATTTTGCCATACGTTCTCCCATAAACTGCCCATTAGTTGAGCGAAAGGCTGCCACGCGGTAGCCAACTATCGTACCCGTTAGCGTAACGTTTAACCTAATCGGTATTACCTTGCTCTAGTGTTATTGTTTTTAATCTGTCCGTTCCAACTGCTCCAGGGCTTATAAGATTCTCCTCAGTCCAATAACTAATTCGGAACGATGTGCCATCATCCAAATGAATGCGCAGAAATTCCTTGCCTTTGTCACCAAGTCCTTTTCCTCTTTTGTATATTTCGTCAAAACCTACATACTCCAATGCAAGGTATTCTTCTATAAATTCCTTCTCCACTTCTTCGGTGAAATCCGAAATATGGTGGCCGTCGTTGGTGCTCTCGAAGCTTATTTTGGAGACTTTACCATGAATATCATAGACATCTGAAACGGTTTTAGCTTTTGGATTACCATTCGATTGATACAATTTTTCCCCAGCGACAAGCCTAAAAGTCGATTTATAGCMTTCCACTTCATATACTTTCGTACCTTCAGGCAGGAAAGTTGCATCACGGTTTTTCATTTTATAATCCATGCATGCGTTGTCTGATAAAGTGTAGTCGATCTCGCCAACTTCCTTTCCCTTCCCGACCTTTAAGGCTTCCTTTGAAAAAGTTTCATCTCCAACATATTCGTAGCTAATGTCATTCCACATTAAAGCGTCAATGTAGTCAATTTCTGCATCGGGGCAATCCTTAACATTATCTTTGGTTTCCAAAAGTACCTGCTTGGGGGTTTCTTTACTTTTCGAAACCTGTTTTTCTTCATGGCTCTTAGTTCCACAAGCGGTGAACAGCAGCAAGATTACCATTAGCATCATTTTTATTCTCATATAGTCAACCCCCTATTTTTATCAGTAATCAACAGACGTTCACATTGAGAGTATTGTTGCGACAATCTGCCAGATAGCAAAATGAGCAGGCCACCGCAGTGCCTGCTCATCTAATGTGTGTTATTCAACAAACGTACCCGTTAGCTTAACGAAGGCTGCCGCATGGAGGCCTATTTATACAATATTATTAACTCATTTTTCATAACCGTAAGGGGTCCAGCCAACCAAAATACGTTAAAACCACGCTTAAGAAATTAATTACGTATTACGTATGCTCCTGTTACCATAAGGAGGACAAAGGCAAAAAACAAAGGAGTGTTTTTAGAGGGGTCTTTTATCCTTGCCGAGTCCCGTTAAAAATTCCGATGGAACCCGGTGTTTTTCCGGGGTATAAAAAGGCCGCGGGGCGATCCCGCGGCCGATCATTAAGTTTCCGAAAACATAGCAATATCTTCAGTGATTGTCGTATTTGATGCTCACATAGACGAAAACTTTCTTATCCGGACTATAATCATTCCACGTATGTCCCTTAACTCTCCACTCCGCTCTGTAACCTCCGGGCACCTCAGTAGCACTGTACTCGGTACCATTTGTGAGTAACGTCGTATCTTCCGGCAATCGGTTACCCTCGCCCACGGTCTCCAGACTAAGGTCATAATTTTCTCCATACGGAGAACCCATGGAGACATTAACGACCCCATGATAGCCTTTAGGGNCAATCGGTTACCCTCGCCCACGGTCTCCAGACTAAGGTCATAATTTTCTCCATACGGAGAACCCATGGAGACATTAACGACCCCATGATAGCCTTTAGGTGGGCTCCAAAATCCACTCAATATTTGGCCTGGAGACGAAATGTACCCGTAATATAACGAATACTCATAATTGTACCGGCCGTCTGAAAAAGTTTTGGAATCGGAAAGCTGGAAGTCAGATTGGTTCGTTAGAATTTGAATGGGGGTCAAACGATCTTTTGTAGTTCCATCGCCGAGTTGGCCCGCCCAATTATTTCCCCACGCCCATACGGTTCCATCGTTTTCGACGGCGAAACTATGCCAATGGCCCGATGAGATGGCGGCCACCGAACTGAGACCCTGTACTTGAACGGGAGTGGAACTGCGCGTATACGTTCTATCAATCGATCCCCATGCCCAAGCAGTTCCATCACTTTTGACCGCCAAACTATGCGAAAGGCCTACTGCAATAGCGACTACCGAACCGAGACCCTGCACTTGAACGGGAGTATAACGAATCTTAACCGTTCCATCGCCCAGCTCGCCGGAATTATTCCTTCCCCACGCCCATACGGTTCCGTCGCTTTTTAATGCCAAATTATGATAAAAGCCCACATCTACAGCG
Organism: Paenibacillus sp. Soil522; assembly: GCF_001428245.1. Taxonomy (GTDB): domain Bacteria; phylum Bacillota; class Bacilli; order Paenibacillales; family Paenibacillaceae; genus Pristimantibacillus. The sequence goes on along the minus strand of NZ_LMRV01000001.1, from coordinate 347,830 downwards.
ACTACCGAACTGAGATTTTGTACCTGGACGGGAATCGACTGATCAATTTCGGGGTATCCATCGCCCAGTTCGCCATAGTCATCCCCTCCCCACGCCCAGACCGTCCCGTCGTTTTTAATTGCCAAACTATGCTCACGGTTCGCAGAGATAGCGGTCACCGAATCGAGACCTTGCACCTGAACGGGAGTCAATCGCTCATTGTTGGTCCCGTCGCCCAGTTGACCGTCGGTATTCAATCCCCACGCCCAGACCGTCCCGTCGCTCTTTAATGCCAAATTATGGATTAATCCCGCATCTACGGCGACTACCGAACTGAGACCCTGTACCTGAATGGGCGTAAATCGATCGTTTCTGGTCCCGTCGCCCAGTTGACCGTTGGCATTCGATCCCCACGTCCAGACCGTCCCGTCGTTTTTAACTGCCGAACTATGGTACGACCCTGCATCAATGGTGACTACCGAATTGAGACCCTGCACCTGAACGGGGGTCAATCGATCATTTCTGGTCCCGTCGCCCAGCTGGCCTGAGGAATTTGATCCCCATGCCCAGACCGTCCCTTTATTTTGGAGAGCGAGAGTATGGGAGATTCCTCCATCAACCATCGTTACACCCGATTTCGAACTCTCTGCTACCACCGCGGAATCGGCCTCTGCGGCGGCTGTCTGGAAGGGCAGTAGCAGTGTCAGTATCAGAAATCCATAAACTAAAAGCATAAACCGTCGTCTCATCAATCTTCACTCCATTATTTTTTACCTTGAATCTACCATATTACCAAAATCTATGAATGTGCTTATTGCACTATTACAAAACAAATCTACCAAAAATTTCAACACAAACATAGGTATATTTGCATTGAATGAACTCGATATGGACGGAAATAGAAAGAGGTTTATGTTCTTTTGACAACAATTTTCGGGAGGACATGAGTCGTGAGTAATCAGACAATCCACATTCGTCATAGCGTTATCTGCCTATAAGTAAAATTTCCTATTCAAGCGTTTTTGTTCTTGAGAACTTGATATAGCTTTGCTTTAGACACTCCGGTCTGCTCAGTTATTTCTTTTATGGTATATTTCCGACTATCATACAGAAGCAGCGCCATTTCAACTTTGCTCTTATCTAATGGCGGTCTTCCTCCTTTTCTACCTCGAGCCCGAGCGGCTTGTAAGCCGGCTTGGGTTCTTTCTCGAATTGTCTCTGCCTCCATTTCAGCTAAACCAGCCATAATAGCGAAAAAAAGCTTGCCCGCTGGTGTGCTAGTATCTACACCCAGAGTGATGATCTGCAGACTGATTCCTCTTTCTTTAAGATCATGCGAAAGCTCGATTAACTGCTTTGTCGTCCGACCAAGTCGATCCAATTTCCAGATGACTAATGTATCCCCGGAACGCAAGTACTCCAAGCAGCGAGCTAACTCTGGTCGATCACTTTTCTTTCCGGAGACCTTTTCCTCGAAAATACGCTCACATCCGGAAGCCTTCAAAGAATCGATTTGTAAATCCATGGACTGATCGGAAGTCGAAACACGTGCATACCCAATTTTAGTCATTTTCCAATTTCCTTTTGTCTACTAAACCTTCGATTGGCATATTTTATATACCTTGAATAATAGACGATTTAATAGACTAAAACAATGATCAGTTTGGGGCATTTTAAGATGATGTTTACAAAGTCTAAAAAACGATCGTTTTTTAGACTGATACGACAGCTGGAAATATTATAGAAATAATAAATTGACGGAGCATAGTAAATAAACATCTATTTTTTGATGTCCAAATCCGTGTACAACTTTAGGACACAGAAAAACCCAGCCCTCATTCGGACTGGGTTGGTGGAGGCGAGGGGCATCGGGGCAAATCCACAATTCGCCGCCGCGTGATGCTGAGACTGTTTGGGGAGGTGGCTGATCTGGCACCATGCTCCCCGTCACTTAAGAAATTGCTTTAACTCCTGGGATTTATATGGTGAATTACTTGAAGCTGGCGGAATTCATGAACGATAATCTGGAGATCGCCACACTAAAGGACGCGGACCGGATTCGCAACAAAGGGGCTGCAACCGTCGTATTGAAGCTCGGGCTGCTGAAGCCTTCGAACGGCTTCAGGAATGTCTTTTCCGAATTGCAGCCACTCCTAAAAGGAATAACGGCAAAAAGAGCCCGAACGTTCCAGCGAAAAATACCCATACTTGCAGAACAACAGTAAAGTTATAGACGATATTGGGACTGCTCACAAGAGAAAAGACAACCACCATCATTCCTAAAGGAAATACAAGCATACGATACTCTTTCAGATTCAAAATTTGGGCCAAACTTAACGCAGTCGCATAAAAGCTAATGCTTAGTTTGAAAAAAATAGAAATGAACCACAAGCCGGCTATAATCGCCTCAATCCGCTGCAAAAAATCACCGATGTTAACTTTTTGGGCCAGAACATAACTTGGGTATACATCTCTCGCCGTATGATCCGGACCGATAACCAGGACCGAGAGAGCCGTGAGCAGGACGATAACCGTTCCTCCCATGCAAGTTCCCGCGAAAAAAGCCTTGCCTACTTTCTCGGGCCGATTTACATAAGGAATGATAAACAAAAAAGTAGCATATTCCATAAAAGGATACGCTGCAAATAGAAGGGCACCATGCAGCACGGGTTTCATCCCCTCTTCAAGGACCGGCTGTATTTTTTGCACATCTATTTGAGGCGAAACAAAGATCGCAAGCAAAAGAAACAGGAGGATAAACCATGGGAAAATAATTTCTGCAGCACGTGCTATCGTTTCAATCCCAAGACGGATTCCCATCATCACAACGGATAGCATCAAAACATGGATAAACTGGATTGGCGTTTCAGGCATGATATACACGGTAAGAAAATCCCCTATATTGCGAAGAACAAGCGAAGCGAGAAGAAACGGAAAGGGGAGAAAGAGAAGCGAGACGGCTTTGCCCATCCATTTTCCAAGGATTTTTTCGCTGTATTGGGCCATATTCATTTCGGGATATAATCTGCCCAGCTTTGTATAAAGCAACCCGAATAAAAGTCCCGCTCCCACTCCTAGAATACCCGCCAGCCAAGCATCCTGTTTCGCAGGGGCAGCAAGCATGGCTGGAGCCAATAAGAGGGAGCTTCCCGCCGTAAACATAAACACCAGCATTGCAAATTGACGCGCTTCGATTTTCGCCTTTTCCAGCAACTTTTCCCACTCCGTTCTACTTAAATAAACCGAATAGTAAATCAATAAGCGGCTTATAAATAAAAGCCAACGCATCCATTGGGTTGGGGATCTCCACTTGCAATCCTTCGGCAATGCTTAACCCCGTTCCTAACAGGAGCAGGATCGAAAATGTCCAGAGCTCCTTTTTCAACCCTTGTTTCAAAAGGTAAGGAACATCGATGAAGGCGATTACAACAGCTAACGTAAGAATTCCAAAGACGATCCACATAAGCCTCTACTCCTCTAACCCTTTCAGGAAGGATTGACTGACGGTACCTGTGCGTCGAATCTTTACGTCAACCTTTACATTCACCGGAAGATCCGTAAATTCCTGATCCCAATTCTTTTCTACCGTCTTCCAAAATTTAGGATCTGTACGGCGAATGGCTTCCCCAAAGCCAAATATATCCGCTTTATATTTTTTCTGCGCTTTCTTGATTGTTTTTTCAGCAAATTCTTTTACCTTTTGTTCCGCTCTTGCTTCCATTTCATAGATCGTGTTTGTTTGGGTTAGATCAAGGTTCTTGCATTCTACCTCCCCCACATTAGCTTCTATACGGATTTCGACATCAGCTTCCGGTTTTCCGTTCTTTACCTTCCCTTTCATCGCCGCTTTGCTTCGAATGACCTCCAAAACGGCTTTTCCTCCTTTCGGACAGCGGATAACGCCCACTGTGTTTTTCACGTTGTCCATGATATAGTTATACCCTTTGCTTTCAGTTTCATTTAGCCAACCTACGAGTTTATCTTTTTTAAAAACGCCAAGTCCTATATATTGCAATCGGGTAGGATTATCAATCTTTTCTACATTTTCCTTGCTTTGACCTATTTCCTGACTCCCTTTCACTTTTAGGCCGGTTAAGACTGGATGTTTCCCCGTACTCACGAGATCGGATAGGAGATCATGCAATGTGACGCCTGAAGTGGGCGCCCAAGCTCTCTCCGACGTTTTAAGGGAATCGAACAGTTCATTGGCAGGAATTTTTTCCTGAGGCGTTAAGATCTTCAGTACATTTTCGGCACTTGTCCCCTTCGCCACAACAATAAAAAAATCCGCCCGATGTTCATGATCCCGCGATAGGAAATCCAAAAAATTTTCTATTCCGTCTCTTGCTAATTCCTCGCCGATGACAACCATTCGAATATGAGCGGAATAGATTTTTCTGGGGCTCATCGTTGTCATTTTCCTTCTCGCCTCAAACGGAGTATCTGCTGTGGCTTGATAGGTTATGACCGGTGTACGTCCTGTACCGCCATCCTTCGCCGCCACTTCTCCGGGATCAACCACTTGAGAAGTGATTCGATATTTATCCCCCGATTTATCGAACCCCATTGCCACTTCGATAGCGAGCTCATTCAATTCCTTGCGGTTCCAACAACCGGTGTTCACGGTCAGGACGAGAATGAGAATCCCCAGCATGAACAATTTTCGTTTCATCGTTCCCACTCGCTCCTTTCCGATCCCCTATAGTCGTTTTCGCGGTTCCGGTTTTGGTGTCGGAGGATTTTGCTCTCGAATCACGTTTTTCTGACTGATTAAGCGCGGGCGTGAAAACAATGCCCACTGCGGCAACCGAAACAGCATATCCTTTTGATCCGCAAGAATGAAAGGCGCAAAAGGACTCATATAGGGAATCCCAAAAGAACGCAAGCTGCACAAGTGAAGCACGAGTGCAATTAAACCCAAGGTAATGCCAAATAAACCAAAGGAAGCGGCAAGCCCCATTAACCCAAACCGTAAAATTCTTACGGAAATCGCCATATTATAAGATGGAAATACAAAACTCGCGATTGCAGTGATGGATACCACAATAACCATCGCCGCAGATATAATGCCAGCCTCTACAGCAGCTTGTCCAATGACTAACGCCCCTACTATGGATACCGCTTGACCTACGGCTCTCGGCAGTCTCACTCCAGCTTCCCGCAGAATTTCAAAGGTCATTTCCATCACGAGAGCTTCAATAAAAGCAGGAAAGGGTACCCCTTCCCGTTGGGCTGCCAAACTGATCAGCAGTGGGGTCGGGATCATTTCTTGATGAAAAGTGGTAATGGCAATGTAGAGAGAAGGTGCCAACAAGGCGATAAAAAAACTTAAATATCGAAGCAAACGAATAAGTGTTCCGATATCCGCACGTTGATAATAGTCTTCGGCTGCCTGATTGAATTGGCCGAACAAAGCAGGGACTAAGAGAACAAAGGGAGTTCCATCGATTATAATTGCAACACGCCCTTCCAATAATCCGGCTGCAATCACATCAGGACGTTCAGTATTGTACACCGTAGGAAAAGGAGTGTAGGTTTCGTCCTGAATCAATTCCTCGATATAGGCGCTTTCCAATATCCCGTCGATATCAATTCGATCCAGACGAGAGCGTAATTCTTCGACCACCTTGTCATTTACAATCCCTTTGATAAACATGATCGCGACATCCGTTTTGGTGACTCTCCCTATTTTCCGGCTCTCTAACCACAGGTTAGGGTCTTTGATTTTTCGACGAATCAATGCGGTATTGGTAAATAAAGTTTCCGAGAAACCTTCCTTTGGTCCGCGTATCACCGATTCGGAGGTAGGCTCCGTCACCCCGCGATTTTCCCATCCGGCCAATCCGATGGCAAAACCTTGCGTATATCCATCCAGTAAGAAAATGGTTTTCCCTGATAAAAGGGTGGTAAACAGCGTCTCAAAATCCGTTACATCTTTAATTTCGCCTACCGTAAGGGCAAAATCCTTGATGAGCTGTAAAGCATTCTGACCGGAAGAAACCTTTTGCTCAAACTCCGTTCCCCGGGTATCCAACATGAGAGATTCGATGATAAAATTATGAACAGAATTGGTATTTACCAATCCTTTGGTGTAGAGAATCGCAGCTTTGATTTTCCCTTCTGATCCAAGCGGAATTTCTCGGATGATGATATCTCCGCTGTTTCCAAGAGCTGCTTTTACCTGCTGAATATTTTCTTCCAGACTTGTTTTCAGAGCTTCCATCGTTAACCCTCGTGTTTCACTCGTATTATTAAATCAAGTATCGTCTTGTCAAGACCTTTTTAAACTAAAGAACTCCCGTTGAAGACGAACGCGCTTTCGGGATGAACCTGCATGTGGTGTAGATCAAAAAAGAGCCAGGCCATCGTTACAAATGGCTTGGCTCTGTCTTTTTCCGAGATAAAGGCGATGAAAGCGAAAATCCACAACCTCGTGCGGTTGTGGATTTGCATGGTGGAGGCGAGGGGATTTGAACCCCTGTCCGAAGATCACGCCACACAGGCTTCTACGGGTGTAGTCACAGTTTTGATGTCACCCGAGTATCGCCCCGTAACCCACCACTGCTTAAACTATACTGATTATCTAGGTATTTTATTAGTGCCGTGATCTGCTGTTGCGAACCACAGAAAGGTGTTATGTCGCTCAACAAAGAGCAGCTGCCTCGGAGGCAGCCTGCTCTTTGTTTCGGTCAACTAACGTAAAAACCCAATAACCACGCGGGTTGAGAATATTTTCCCGTATGATACAAAACTGACTTGTGTATTATTCGCCATGGAGTAAAATCATCTAAAACATCACGTTTGCGACTGTAACTATTAATTACATTTCCAAAACATCCATTTTCAATTGAGTTAAACCTATTATTAAATTCAATTTTCATCACGCAGATAATACTTACTGGCGGTGCAAATAAAACCGCTGTCTTGATCAATATCATCGTCTGTATCGCAAATGCAGCAAGGCGGTTCCACGTCGATCGGATAATACTTGTCATCTTCACATTCCATGCAAACCAATTCTTCCTCAAAACTATTCTCGTCTTCCATGTAATCCGCTCGTTCCAGCAATGTACAACAGTTTGGGCAATATTTCATATCCAACCCCTCCAATATTTGATAAAAAAGCTTCGCGCCTTTCGGCGCGGTACCGATTATTTACAAAAGCGCTCGTCAGTAATGACTTCGATCATATTGGAACGGGCAACGAGATCAGGCATAGCTTCCTTCCAATCCCACGCGGATTTCATTTCCTTGTGGAAGCTATCACTAAGTTCAGTAGCACCCTCCAAACCTTCAATGTTGCTTTCCCAGCTTTCCTCGCTATCCCACGTTCTACCGCTTTGCATAAACATCTTAATGACGCGATTGCCATACTTTCGAGCTACTTGTGTACCGGGTCAAACTCCAGCCAGGCGGGCAGCATTCGATTCTTCTAAGGTTTGACGGTAAAAGCCGTGTCGTTCCATATCCGAACCATTCCGAGTAATAGCCGAATAAAGTTAATTGATGAATGGAAGACATCTTGACCTGAATGTGTACAGGGTTATTTTGATAGGGCCGGGGAAGATTTTCAAGGGGGATATCAAGCAATAGCGCGGTTGACTTAGATAAAGGAATGCTGTCTGTATCCCCCGATGGTTGTAACTCTACAGAATGATCCAGATCCCAAATGACGTAATCTTGAATACGAAGATGTAACGCCCCCGGTGCTTGAACCGTCACCGGGGTCCCAGTACATAGGCAATAAGGCGGAATTATGGCATCGACAAGCGCCTGAAATGTCGCCTGGGTATGAGGATCGCGTATGCCCTCATGTCTCCAGGAACTCACCAATGATTTCACCGCCTCCGTGCAAATGGATACCTGCTAAAACGTTATCTTATTGTATTTATGATGTTGGATTTACATGTCCGTCAGTTCTACATAAAAAAGGCAAAAAAAACCTCCAGATCCGCATGTTTGGAATTCTGGAGGTTTCTTTGTTTATTGTTAATTAGTTATTGTATTCGATATAGAGAGCTTCTGCGGCTAAACGCGCTGTTTCCCGTGCCTGCTCCACATCGGGAGCGCTGCTAAGCGCAACAGCCATACGGCGGCCTACTTTCGTCTCCGGTTTGCCGAACACGCGAACCTGCGTGTTTGGTACCGCAAGAGCTTCCTCGATACCGCCGATCCGGAATGAGGCAGCTTCGCGATCTGCTTTCAGCGTATGCGATGCGCCTGGCGTCAGCAAACGAACCGCCGGTATCGGAAACCCAAGAATTGCTCGAACATGAAGGGCAAATTCGGATAAATCCTGAGTAGCCATTGTCACCATGCCTGTATCATGCGGACGCGGCGACACTTCACTGAATAAAACGCCATCCTTCGTGAGGAAAAGCTCGACGCCGTAAATGCCATACCCGCCAAGCTCATCCGTAATACGGAGGGCTATCTCTTCCGCTTGAGCGATTTGCTGCTCGGTCATTTCATGCGGCTGCCAGGATTCAATGTAATCGCCATCCTTCTGAACATGTCCGATCGGCGGGCAATAGCTCGTACCCGAAACGGAGCGAACGGTCAGCAGCGTAATTTCGGATTCAAATGTTATGAAGCCCTCCACGATAATCCGCTGCTTCTTCGCGCGGCCGCCCTCCATCGCATAATTCCAGCATGCTTCAAGCTCTAATTCGGAGCGGCATACGCTCTGCCCTTTGCCCGAAGAGCTCATGATCGGCTTAATGACACAAGGAAAGCCAAGCACTGATGCCGCAAGGCGAAGCTCGTCCAGCGTATCGGCGAAACGGTAAGGTGCCGTCGGAAGCTCCAATGTCTCGGCAGCGAGGCGGCGAATACCTTCGCGGTCCATCGTTAGCCATGCGGCGCGTGCAGTAGGAATGACGCGGTGTCCCTCCTTCTCAAGCTCAAGCAGCGTTTCCGTTGCAATCGCTTCGATTTCTGGAACGATAAAATCCGGACGCTCTTCTTCGATAATGCGGCGCAGCTCCGTTCCATCCAGCATATCGACCGTATAGCTGCGATGCGCGACCTGCATGGCCGGCGCGTTCGCATACCGGTCTACGGCGATCGTTTCAACGCCTAGACGCTGAGCCTCCAGCACAACCTCTTTTCCAAGCTCGCCGGAGCCAAGCAGCAGCAGTTTACGGGCGTTCGATGTTAGCGGTGATCCATACATAAACAAAAAGAACCTCCTGGAAGCAAATCGAAACGTTGTCCACTGCCCTAAAGGTTGCGGACATGCGCTTCGGTTCGTTTTTTCTTCCATTGTGGAGGTTCCAAGGGTAAAAATCAACCATTTTATGAACAGCTGTTATAGAAAACGGTATTGCGCCTCAATCAAGCCGTTATAAACGCCGCGTCTTGCAATGAGCGATTCATGGTTGCCCTGCTCTACGATCTTACCATGGTCAAGCACGATAATTTCATCCGCATGGCGAATCGTCGACAAACGGTGAGCGATCATGAAGGATGTGCGTCCCGCGAGCAGCGCTTTAAGCGCCTCTTGAATTTTCAGCTCGGTTTCGGTATCGATGCTCGCCATTGCTTCGTCCAAAATTAAAATTTGCGGATCAGCAAGCAGCGCCCGCGCGAATGACAACAGCTGGCGTTGACCCATGGAGAGCACATTTCCTCTCTCCTCTACCTGCGTGTCGTACCCGTCAGGCAGCCCTATAATGAAATCATGGGCATTGACGGCCTGAGCCGCCTTCACGACTTCCGCATCCGTTGCATTCAGTCGACCGTAGCGGATATTGTCGCGGATCGTGCCTGCGAAAATAAACGTATCCTGGAGCACGATGCCGACCTGCGAGCGCAGACTCTCAATCGTGACGTCACGGATATCGACGCCATCGATGAGTACGCGTCCCTCCACCGGATCATAAAAGCGGCAGAGCAGGTTAATGATCGTGCTTTTGCCCGAGCCGGTATGCCCGACAAGCGCAATAGATTGACCGGCCTTCACATCAATTGTAACGCCCTTCAGAGCCGGCCTACCCTTCTCGTACTCGAACACGATGCGGTCGAACTTCACGTCGCCTTTAATTTTTAGCAGCGGTTTGGCTTCGGTTAACTCGGCGACTGTCGGCTCCTCATCGATAAATTCGAAGATGCGCTCCGAGGATGCCATCGCAATGAGCAGCTGGGAATACATTTGACCGAGCCGGTTGATCGGGTCCCAAAAATTACCGATATAATTGGCATATCCGACCAGCAAGCCGACCGTGATCGCTCCGGCTTGAATGAGATGAGCGCCGTACCAGAACAGGATAAACGTTCCGATTGCCGATGTGACCTCGATAATGGGTCCAAAGGCTTGGTTGAGCGCGGATGCTTTGTTCCACGACTTAATATTGTCCGTATTCATATGTTCGAAAAAGCTCATGTTGTCTTTTTCCTGCACATATGCTTGCGTTACTTTCATCCCTTGAATGCTTTCATTCAAGTGGGAGTTGATACGGGATTGCTTCATCCTGACATCCTGCCAGGCGAAACGGATTCTTTTGCGCAACGTCGTCGATACGAGAAACATGAGCGGCACGGTAATCATTACCGCAAGTCCAAGTTTAAAGTTCCATATGAGCAAAATAATAACGATACCGAACAGCTGTACACAGTCCATCAGCAGGTTGACGACCCCGTTCGTGAACAGATCCTGCAGCGCATTTACGTCGTTCGTTACGCGAACGAGCACCGAGCCGGCCGGACGTTTATCGTAGAAACGGAAGCTCAACTTTTGAATATGCTGGAACAAATGGTTTCTTAGGTCATAAATGACCTTTTGTCCGATAATATTCGTATATTTGATCCGGTACGTATTGGATGCCCATTGTATAATATACAACAACAGCATAATAGCGGCGAAGATAAGCAGCTTCTGTACGCTCGTCTCCCCGCTCCCCGGGGCGATCGCTTCATCGATCGCGAGGATGACGAGCGCCGGCACGCCGAGCCGGGTCATCGTCCCGAGAATCATCATGAATATAACAGGCATCAATTGTTTCGAATAAGGCTTCATGTACATAAACAATCGGCGCAATTGTCCCCAGTTAAAAGGTTTTTCGATTAGCTCGTCGTCCTGATAGATGAAGCGTTCATTTTTGTTGCTGGCCTTTGCTTTGACACTCGTGCTCATTATACGGTACTCCCTTTCCGATCTTCCGCCGCCGCCAGTGGTGCATTATCCAGCGGGTAATCAGCATATTGAATGTTGTAGGTATCGCGGTAAGGCCCCTGCTGCGCGATTAATTGCGCATGCGATCCGCGCTGAACGATATGGCCTTTGTCGAGTACGATAATTTCATCCGCATGTCTGAGCGAAGAAATCCGGTGAGCGATAATGAAGGTCGTGCGACCCGCCATCAGCTCCTTGAAGCCCGCTTGAATATCATGCTCGGTTTCCATATCTACCGCGCTGGTTGCGTCATCCAAAATAAGAATGCGCGGATTTTTGATCAGCGCTCTCGCAATCGCGATCCGCTGCTTCTGTCCGCCGGATAGACCCATCCCTCTTTCGCCAACGATCGTATCATAGCCTAGCGGCAGCTCCATAATGAAATCATGCGCTTTGGCCAGCTTAGCTGCGTTCTCGATTTGTTCCGGAGTTACATCTTTAATTCCGTATGCAATATTGTCGCGGATCGAGGCCGAGAATAAAAACGTTTCTTGAAACACAGGCGCTATCAGGCGGCGAAGGCTTGCAACGTCCAGGTTACGGATATCGATGCCATCAAGCGTTATTGTGCCATTTTTCACGTTATAGGCTCTCATCAGCAATTGAATAATCGTCGATTTCCCCGAGCCCGTCGCTCCAAGAAATCCGATGACAGAGCCAGCTGGCGCGTCGATCACAACGTCGGTTACAGCTGGCGATTTGTCGGGATAACTGAAGGTAACATGGTCAAAGCGTACATGGCCTTTTACCGAATCATTGTTGACTTCAATCGCGTGCTCAATATTTTTGACATGTACATGCTCGTTCAGCAATCCCAGCACCCGCTCGCCTGATGCTTTGAACTGCGTATAGTTGTTAATATGGAACCCAAGTCCCCACATCGGACCGATAATGTACCATATCAAGCTGAAAAACGCGACGAACTCGCCAAGCTTAAGCGACTGATTAATGACGAGAATACCGCCGGTGACAAGCAGGATGACAGCGCTTAAGTTAGCTACAAGCTCCATGACCGGGAAAAATTTTGCCCAAATCTTAGCGGCGCCGACTTGATTCGTTTGATACGCTTCACTCCGTACCGAAAATTTCGATACTTCATGCGACTCGCGCGCAAATGATTTGACAGTACGGACTCCTGTAATGTTCTCCTGCACCGCTGTCGTTAAGTTACTCATCGCTTGGCGCATTTCTCGAAATGCGGGATGGATGCTGCGTTCGAAGCGAATCGCGGCAAAGCCGAGCAGCGGTATCGTTACTAGCGTGATGAGCGTCAGCTGCCAATGAATCGACAGCATCATGACGCCTCCGAACACGATCATGAGCACCATGTTTAAAATCTGCGCAAAGCCGAAGCCGATAAAGTTGCGGATCGCTTCCAGATCCGCTGTCAGACGCGACATCAGATCGCCCGTCTTGGCTTTGTCGTAATACTGAAAGGACAGCGTTTGCAGCTTGTCGTACAAAGCGTTCCGCATGCGGAAGGCAACCCGGTTTCCGAGGCGTCCGCCAAAAAATCCGTGTAAAAACTGCATAAAGCCTTTAAATGTGACGACTCCAACTACCGTAAAAGCAAGCGCTGGTACAAGCTCGAATTTCTGTGGCGTGATCACATCATCAATCAAGTATCGCAGCAAATTCGGATAGACAAGTCCGAGCGCTGTAGCGCTCATTAAGCATAGGATGGAGGAGAACAAAAACTTCCGTTCCGCCCAATAAAATGCTTTCAACTGCCTTAATACGTCCAAGTAAATCCATCTCCCCGTTGCTATTTTGTAAGTATGAATGAATATTATCAGCATCGGGAAATGCGAGCAAACAGTATAAATATGCGTATATGTGATTGATACCGCTTATATTGGCGATATGGAAATTGGAAACGGTCAATGCTCCTAAATGGTCTTAAATCATTGCATATATGTGCCAATTACTCACTTTTTGCACAGAAACACACAAATATAAAAAAAGCTTTTGCAGGCGCAATACGCGCCCGCAAAAGCATTCAGCTGTTAATAAGATGGAACTATCTACATTCATTGAAAATTAGATATGAATTAACCGATTGTATAGCTGCTTTAGCTCCGACGTATCCGCGCTTCCAATTAGCAGGCTGCGCTTCCCGCTCTCATAGGCAAGCATATCCTCTTGCAGCTGGCTGCCGGCTTGATCGGCAGCCTTCTGCCATATCTGCTCATAGAACGAAGCCCAACGCGCCGTTTGTTCAGACATCCATCCGTTCAAGGAAGGCGCAAGCAGCGTTTCCAGCTCTTTGCGAAGCAAGGATTTGCCCTCTCCTTCAAAAAATTGACGCGGCGATTTAAATCGGCTCCACAGCAGCTTCGCATCGACTGCGGCTGCTTCCCATGGAGCCGGCTCCTCCGGCGTTGGCAAAGCTGCAGCTGCATATGGGATAGCGCTATACGACGCAATTGACGCTTCCAAACGCTGCGCCGAGCTGACATATTGCTTTTGCAATAACGAATGAACGCCCCGTTCCATCCGCAGCGACGTTGCCAGCATCTCCTGGGAGAGCTCCAGCTGGACAAGCCGCTGCAGCTCAAGCCACGACGTCCAGATCGCTTTGCGGAGATCACGTCCATCGTCCTGCAGCGATGCCGGATTAAAGGTCAGGTTATAAAACTCTCCGAAACGGTATTGCAAACGCTGCACAACATAATACAACAGCTCGCTAAGCTCCTGTTTAAGCTGCTCGGGCATAGCTCCTGTCTGCAGGGCTGCGATCTCGCGTTTCCCTTCGTTAACAGCATGCGCTAATGCGTTAAGCTCCGCTTCCCGCGCCGCGGCATCGCCCTCAGCGCTTTGCAGCCAGCCTGCAACCGTAGCTGCCGCACGTTTTAAATCCTGCTCCGCCGCATCAATGGCCAAACGTCCGAGGTCGTTTTGAATAAACGAAATAAATGATTGCTCGAATGCTTCGATGCCGGAGCGCCTCAGCAGCTCTGAATTTCCATCCATTTTTCCGTCAAGCGCCTGCAGGCTTGATACAGGGAACAGACGCGGCGAACGAATGGCATGTTGAAGCAGATTCGCCTCCACATGCTTTAATACGCCTGTAAGCTCCTCTTGATCAGCTGCCAAATCAGCCGCGTTAACGAGGAAAAACATTTTGTCGAGCTCGAACTGATCCTTCACCCTGCCCAGCTGCATCAGAAACTGACGGTCCGCTTGCGAGAAGGCATGGTTGTAGTACGTTACGAACAGTATGGCATCGGCGTTCTTGATGTAGTTAAATGCAACGCCCGTATGTCTCGCATTGACGGAATCGGCTCCTGGCGTGTCAACGAGCACGATGCCCTGCGCGGTTAAGGCGCAGTCGTAGTGGAGCTCGATTTCACTGACGAAGCAGGAACGCGATTCCTCCGCCACGTAGCGCTCGTACTCCGCTTGATCAACCGAAAGCTGCTCTCCGAGCTGCGCTTCATGCTCTGCCCAGCCCGCGCGAGCGGCGCGCAGGAAGCTGTAATGCGGGCGGCCGCCAGCCCCGATGGAATCCGGTGAAAGGCGGTCAATCGCCCGCATTAGCGCTGCGGCATCCGGCAAATGCTCGGAGCCCGCCTTCTCGCCGAGCAGCGCCAAGGAATAGCGCACGTCGTCCTCGATGGCGGCGCGCGACTTCATCACGATGCGCGCCATGCCATGGCCGTGCTCCGCCGTAGGGGGCACGAGCCGGTTGATCGCGGCTGTCGTCGGATTCGGCGAAACCGGGAGCACCGGCTCGCCGATCAGCGCGTTCGCAAGCGATGATTTGCCGGCGCTGAAGGCGCCGAACAATGCGATGGTGAAGCGGCTGTCCTGCAGGCGCTTCGCCTTATCGCGCATCGCGTGCGCAGCGGGAGCAAGCGCCGCGTGCGGAGCAAGCAGCTCAGCGGCGCCCGCTAAGCGCGCAGCAGCGCTGTGCTGCTGCGCGAGGGCAGCTCCGCCGGCAAGGGCGCTCCGCCCCGCTGCCGCGTGCCGCTGCGCCGCTGCAACGCCGCTGTCGCTCGCCAGCGAATCGCGCGCAGCAGCTGCTTCACGGGCAGCTTCGCGGGCAGCCTTGCCAGCCGCTTGCGATTGCGCTCCCGCATCTGCAGCGCGCGGCGCGGGCAATACCGGCCTCGCCGGCGCCTCAGCCATCGCCTCAGCGAGCCGCGCTTTATGCTCTGCAGCGCGCTGCTCCATCGCTGCCATCGCCCCAAGCGCGCCAGCCTGTGCGCGAAGCGCCGCCAGCTGTGCATTCGCCTCAGCGGCTGCAGCTTCGCCTGCCGCCGCAGCATGATCCGCCAGCGCATCGATCAGCTCAAGCGCCCGCTGGCGGTAAACCAACTTCACATCCGCGGCAAGGTCGCGACTATACGTCATCGTATATTCATTGCCGATTACGGCGCCAGCCTTCACCCGTGCAAGGAGCCATTCCGAATCCGGCAGCCACGCAAGCTTCCGCGCGAGCTCCGTTTCCAGCCGCTCGCCATCAAAACCGGTACGCTCCGCTTCCATGCGCAGCAAATGCTTCACATGCCAATCAATGGATGCGCTGATTAAGCCGTTCAATTCCCCGCTGAAAGCCTGCAAGCGCCTTTCCTGCTCCGCAGCCGTCTTGGCCGCCGCAAACAGCAGACCCGCCTTAAAGCCGGGCTTACGGCTCTCCAGAAACGTCTGAGCCAAATCACGCAGTCCCGCAGGCGTAATATTTGCATTATCGAGCAGCGTCTGCAGCTCTTTGCGCAGCTGTGCCCGATAAACCTCTTTTTCTCCCGCAATTTTAGTGATCAGCGCCTTCAACCGCTCCATTTCACCCGATACGCGGGCTGCCGCCTCTTCGCCGCCAGCTTCCTCGAGAAGCCGTTCGCGCTCAGGTTCCGCTTGAAGCTCGCCCCACTTCAAATGGCCATCCGCCAAATGACGCAGTGAGGCGTCTACGCTGTATACGCAAAGCGGCTTGCGGAGCGTTTGTAGCTGCTCCAGCAGCTCGATTAATTGCTCCCATTGCTGCTGCGGATGATCCGGCTCCCGCAACGACAAATAGACGATCCCCGCCGGCTCCAAATGCCAAGCGTGAAACGCATCCTCAACACTTTGACGATAGCTTGCGAAGGACAACTCGCGGTCGCGGTGCTTATCGATCTGATTAACGATAAAGTATAGGGGCTTCCCCCAATCCTTCAGCTGCTTGGCAAAAGTAAAATTGATTTCGGATTGCACATGATTATAATCCATCACATAAAACACGACGTCGGCAAGGTGGAGTGCAGACTCCGTTGCCATCCGATGCGCGTCGTCGGTTGAATCAATACCAGGCGTATCAAGCAGCACCGTATGGTCGCCCAGCAGCGCGCTTGGATAAACGATGGACACGGATGTAAACTGCTCCCCGTCTATGCAATAGCGGTCAAGCTCGTCGATTGGAACCTCCGCTTTCGCCGCCACGCCGCTTCGCAGCGTTTCCACTGCCGCATAGGCCCGATCGCCGCCGCGAATCGATACGACGTTCGCGCTGGTTGGGATCGGACTTGAGGGAAGCAGCTTCGCGCCGCATAAACGATTGATTAAGGTTGATTTGCCTGCCGAAAAATGCCCGCAAAAAGCGACAGTAAGCCGACCCTCGGTCAGCTTACTGTTTAGCTCCTGTGCTTGCTTTGCATGTATTGTATCTCCCGCTGCCGCCATCAAGCCGGCTGCCTCGGATAATGCTCCCGCTATGCTTTGCACTGTTATTTCTGTCATTTGCTTCTCCTTAAACGGCTTGCTCTTCTTCAGACGGCAGACAAATTTCAAATACGTTGCCATGCTGCAAAATCATAATGTTGCGTTCTTTGTCTCTCATAACGACAACCTCAGGTTTAGCGCGCATACGCTCGATGTATTGCTCAGGCACGTCGCCGGAGCCGCTGACTGTAACGCCTTCCACGACGAGATCCTCGTTCTCTTCTGGCGGAGACTCGAGCACCTGCTCGTAAATATCGGAAAAAAGCTCAAAATTGTTCGTGTATACGGAAATACAGTTCATCTTCATCATCCTTCATTGGCTATTTTAGGTTTTATCGTCTTATTTTTTGTTTTAAAGCCTGGCTTCATACGTTGTTTTCCTTCTTTGCAAAAATCTAGCAGCGGACAAATCGGACACTGCGGACTTTGCGCTTTGCAATGATAGCGGCCGAAAAAGATTAGCCTATGGTGGGTTAAAGTCCATTCCTCGCGCGGTACGAGCTTCATCAGCTTCTTCTCAACTTCAAGCACCGTATCATCCGGCTTTGCAAATCCAAGCCGTTTCGATACACGATCCACATGCGTATCGACGGCAATAGCGGGTACGCCAAATGCATTAGACATGACGACGTTAGCCGTCTTGCGCCCTACTCCCGGCAGCTCAGTCAATCCCTCATGGCTTTCCGGCACTTCCCCGTCATATTTATCGATGACAATACGGCATAGCTTTTGTATATTGGAGGCTTTACTGCGAAACAAGCCGATGCGGCGAATGTCCTGCTCAAGCTCTTCAAGCGGTACGCTCAAATAATCTTCGGGACGCTTATATTTTTGAAATAAAGACACCGTCACTTTATTGACCGTTTCATCCGTGCATTGCGCCGACAGCAGCACGGCAATCGTAAGCTCGAACGGATTGCTGTGGTTAAGCTCACAGTGCGCATCTGGAAACATGTCCGCAACAATGTCCAGTACTTGACGCATTTTCTGTTTCGCACTCATCGTCCTCTCTCCTAATCAAACACTATCGTTCAAAGTGTAGCGAAATTTGTCACGCTTCGCAACCTTAATCAAGCACATTCTATAAAAAAAACTGCCCCTAAAGGCAGTTTTTTCACAAAAAATAAATATCTCTAGCTGAAATCTTTCAAAATTTACTGATTTGGCTGCTTGACGATTGCGATCGCATGGTTTCTGAACCCGAAAATCGTAATCGCGTCGCCTGCTTTGAAAGCGGTTATCAGAGCTGCATTTCCGTTCGAAAAATATTTTGTACTGCTGGTTACATTAAAATAATTGCGGTTATCCGCATCCGTTACCTTCTCCGTCCAAATTTGACCCGATGCCGCATTGTAGCTTGTGAATACGCGGCTCTCGCCGACCGCTACAGTAAATTGCGTTTTGATTCCATCCTTCAGAACCTCAACATAATCGCCTGCTGTCAACAGGCTCGTTGCCGTTCCCTGAGAAGCTCCTTCAATGATGACAAAGCCTGTGCTGCTATTGTAAACAACGGTTTTACCCGCAAGATCCACAATCGTTACGCTGTTAGCCGAAACGGATTGCACCTTGCCGTACGTAGCCGTAACGGTTTTTACTACAGCTGCTTGCTTGCCGATATAGCTCACATTAACGATAGCGCCTGCAGCAATTTGTTCAATCGTAAGCTTAGCCCCTGCTTCGCTTAGCAGTTCCGAGCTGAGCACCGGCAGATCGAAAGCGGCTGTCGCAGCATTTTTGACGCGAAGCATTTTATTAATCGAATCAACGGAAATAATTTCATATTGAGCATTCACATGCACTTTGATCGTTGCTGCCCGGTCTTGATTGCTGTTTAATTCCAGCGTTAGCAGATCGCCTGTTTTTAAATCGCTTAGCCCCGCATTCGCAATCGCCGGATGTTCAACATAAGCCGTATTATAAGGCAGTGAAACCGCAGCCCCGCTTTCTAAACGGACAGTCATCAGATTGGCTGCCGAGTTCATTGAAACTAATGTGCCCGTATACTTCGTTACGAATTGAAGAGACACGATTGAATTCCCGGTATAGCTAATCATGATTTTACGGTTTGCAGTCAGAAGGTTGTTTGCTGATGAAAGTGAAATAACGTTGCCGCTGTATTCGATTTTTGTTTTATCTGTAAAATAAAGCGCCTGGGCATTTCCGCCTTCAGCATCGACGACAGTCAACAGCTTTTTATCGTAAACGTAGCTGGCGATTTGCGCACCGGCGATCACTTTCACATTACGGTTCACGACTTTAATTTTCGTCACCTGATCATCCTCGTTAAGCGTAAGCTCCACTTGATCCGCTTCTTTAATCAGGTCGCCTACCATCGCGCCGCTCATTCCGTCAATTTCAACGGTTACCGTATCGGCCATAAATTTAGATACGAGCGCTGAACCGTCCATAACGGTTAGGAGCTCGCCATCCGTTCCATAAAATGTTCCTTTTACGTTCGCAGCCGATGATTGCGGCGACGCAATAATTTTAAGCGCTAACGGCGTATCGCGGAAATTGTCCTGCACGATGCTAATTTGACTGTCTCTCTTAATTGCGCTTAGCGCAAGTGCTTTGCCCTCAATGTCCACAACTGCGACTGAATCGTTATAAAAAATTTCAACAGGCTTATCGTTGATCCAGACGTATATCTTCTTTTCATTCGCAATGACGCGATCGAGCGTTCCTGTAATCGTCTTCGTATACTGCTTATCGCCCTGCACCTCGACGTATAGCGCCTTGCCGTCTTTTGCAATGACCGTTACGTCTCCATACTCCAGCAGTTGCTCTTTCGTAATCGGCTTTTCCGTATTGTAGTGATAAAATAACGTACCTGAATCAAGCGAATAGGTTGTTTCCTTTTTGCTGCTGAATACTGTCAGCGATGTGTCGGTTATCCCCGATACGATACCGTTAACTTGACCCTCGTACGCTACCGGGAACAGCTTCTCCGCGCGGCTGAACATCGTTGCTAGACTCGCCCGGGTCACATTCGCTTTTGGTTCGAATTTGACAGTCGTAACGCCCTTCACGAGCTCAAGCTTAGATGCCGCGTTCACATAACCCTTGTACAGCGAATTGATTTGAGCCGCGTCCGAGAAGGCTGAGGCCGTATTTTGCAAACGTACTGCTTCCGCTTCTTTATCTATCGCGCGCACCAACAGCTTTGTTACCCATTCACGGGCAGCAGGCTTCGTGCCCCAAGCCAACTTGGTATCCTTGGCGGCGAGCTCGAACTCCTCCGCTTGATCGAGCAGGCCTTCCTGAAAGGCAAGCGTAACATATGCTTTAAAATATTTACTTACGGCAAAGGAGGACGGGAAGCCAATGATCGCATCCTGATCCGCTTTCTTGTCTAAGCCCGCAAAACGCAGCGCCATAAGTACAGCTTCCTGCTGGCTTACATTTTCGCCAGGGCGAAATACGAAAGCGCCGCTGGTCGTTGTATTCCCTTCAATAATTCCCTGCAAGGCGAGCTTAGCGATATGCTTCTCGGCCCAATGACCGCTGCTAACGTCTTTAAACGGAGTCGTAAGACCGCTGGCCGCAGCGCTAATAGCGGAAGGTATGATGATACCGCTCCCAGCGACTAATGAGAAAGCCAGCGCTCCAATCAAAATCTTTTTGCCTGCAAATTGCAATGTCATAGGTTGATATTCCCCCTAAAAGTTTATAATGACTCAAGCAGAAACGGCTTCGCATTCCTAAACAAGGACGGAGCCGTTTCGCGATGAAATATAAGGATCAAACATTTCAATTTGATATGATTTGTTAAGTTTATTGTACAGCGTCCGGTTTGCTTGTCCTACTCCCTGTTCATCGGATGTTCCAGCTCAACGTGGCCCATTAGCGTCTCGACCTTTTCACCATCATTCAACAGCTCTATGGCTTGAATGAATTCGAATTGAAACAACGTCTTTTTCAATGTCTCAATAACGAGCAGCTCCCCTGGCGCACCGAGACGGGCTTCATCCGGCAGATGGATATCGATAGTAACTTGGCCGTCTGCAAGTTCTACGGATTTAATCTCAATCGGCTTCCATAACGCCAAAGCATTCTCTCCGGCATCCTTCTGCAATTCAGCGAGTGCCGCCTTTACCAAATCCAGATCCGTTTCATAAGAAAGCTTTACCGGATTCTCCACGGTTTCAACCAGTTCAGCATCGGTTAAATAAATAATAGCTTCGCGCTCATTGATTGTGGCTGTAGGCGCAGGTGTTGGCGAAGCGGTTGGAGCCGTCTCCCCAATTTCACTGCCCGGGTTCTGCGGCTTGTCCTGCACACCGCAGCCTACGATCGCAGCAGATAAAATGATGACAGCAAGAAGCCCGCGTGCTTTGAGTATTTTCATAACACTGAACACCTGCTTTCTATTTTACGTTTAAGTATTCCTTGATGCCTGCTACCAGCTCTGAGGCAATACGGTTTTGCGAGGCATCGTCGAAAAGCATTTTCGCATCGGATGCGCTGGACAAGAAGCCCGCTTCGACTAATACGGCTGGCATGGTTGTTTCTTTGATTACTTTATATGCTTCTTTCTTGACTCCGCGATCTTTAGTTCCGGTTCCGGCGATCAGATGCTTATGAATGATGGCAGCCAACGACTTGCTATTATCGCGGTAATAGTAGGTTTCCGCACCCATAATGGATGCGCTTGCCGCACTGTTGGAATGTATGGATAAAAATAAATCAGCCTTTAAGCTCTCGGCAAATTTGACGCGTTCTGCTAAAGATGGATAGGTATCGCCTGTTCTCGTAAGATGAACCTTGATTTTGCTTTCTTTCTCAAGCAGCGTTTTCATCTTAAGCGATACGGCTAGGTTAAACTCCTTCTCCCACATGTTCAATACGCTTTTCGCGCCTGGGTCGGAGCCGCCATGTCCGGGATCAATAACGACGTCGAACACATCACTCGCTGCCGGAGGATTTTCCGGTTCAATAACGACCGGCGGGTCAATAGAAGCATTCGGATCAACGGGAACATCCGTGAGCGACATGAAGCTCAAGTGAATCTTGCCCAAATCCTCTGTCATCACATATCCCGTATTATCGCCGATAAGGATGACGAGACGGGCTGTTGCAGGCGAATTTGAAAATAATGAATAACGAAAACCATCCAAATAAGTGCTGTCCGTCACTTCAAATTGTACCTGGCCGTTCAAAAACTGTGCGTTCAAATCCGAAGAATACGCAGTTGCCGGAAAATCAAATACGACGCGCTTCGGGTTTTCGAGCAATAACGGTTTGTTTGCTTTGACAACGCCATCATAATTGATCGTCAAGCTGCTGCCGCCATCATAAGAAATTTGCGTGATCCAGCCGGTCGTTTCCGCAGGTACCGTCGGCTGCTCATACATATGTACTTCCTTTTCCGTGGCCTTCCACTCGAAGCCGAGGCCGAATTGCTCGCCTATGAAGCGAAGCGGAACTAATGTCGTGCCTTTAATGATGGATGCTGTGGTATCCATTTGTACCATTTGGTCATTTACCAATGCAATATTGTCATTTAATTTAAGCTTGATGACATCATTGCCATGATTGACAGTCGCTGTCTTGGCCGCATTATCCCAAGTAATTTGATAGCCTAAGCCTTCTGAAACGGTCCGCACCGGAACAACCGTTGCATTATCAATAATTTGCGGATTGACTTCAGATTGCAGCAGCTTACCATTCAAATAAAGCTTCGGGATGACCTCTGCAGCATGTCCCACAGTGGCAAACAACGTGAAAAAAACAGACATGAACAACAACATGGATACAAATCTTTTCATTTCCCACCTCGATGACTGAAATTGCCCGCATCGAATGAGTGCATTCGACTTTTACAGACGAAAATATAGACGCAGCTTGTCAGAAAAAGTTGCGTTTATAGGAAAAAAGAGGACGATTCGCCCATAGGGCGAAGCCGTCCTCTTTGTTTTATTTTATTAGCCAAGACGAGCGGCGTGTTTTTGCTCGTAAGCTGTAATTTTGTCTGCATGCTGAAGAGTCAAACCGATATCATCAAGGCCTTGCAGCAAAAATTGACGACGGTGCTCATCAAGTTCAAATGCGATCGTTAGACCATGCTCATCCGTAAGCTGTTTGTTTTCCAAATCAACATTCAGTTTGTAGCCGTCATATTTCGCCGTGCGCTGGAACAGATCTTCAACCTGCTCTTCGCTTAGCTTAATTGGCAAAATACCGTTTTTGAAGCAGTTGTTGTAGAAAATGTCTGCATAAGATGGAGCGATGATTACTTTGTAACCATAATCAAGAATCGCCCAAGGCGCGTGCTCACGGGAAGAGCCGCAACCAAAGTTTGCACGGGAAATGAGTACGGAAGCACCCTCGTAGCGTGGTTTGTTCGGCTCGAATTCAACGTTCACATCGCCATTCTCGTGAAAACGCCATTCGAAGAATAGGAATTGACCGAAGCCGCTGCGCTCAATGCGCTTCAAAAATTGTTTAGGTATGATTGCATCAGTGTCGACATTGACCCGGTCGACCGGGGCGACGATGCCTGTAAGTTGTTTAAACGGTTCCATATCGGATATACCCCTCTCTTGCGTTCAATTAGTTCAACACTTCGGTTTTAATTTCCCAATCACGCACATCTGTAAAGCGGCCCATAACAGCTGCAGCTGCAGCCATTGCAGGAGATACAAGATGCGTGCGTCCGCCGCGTCCTTGACGGCCTTCGAAGTTACGGTTGGATGTCGATGCACAACGCTCGCCCGGCTTCAATACGTCCGGATTCATCGCCAGACACATCGAGCAGCCTGCGTCACGCCATTCAAATCCTGCTTCTGTGAAGATTTTGTCCAAGCCTTCGTTCTCAGCTTGAATTTTTACGCGGCCCGAGCCCGGAACGACGATAGCCGTTACGCGGTCGCTAACCTTGTAGCCTCTAGCAATTTCAGCGGCAGCGCGCAAATCTTCAATACGTCCGTTCGTGCAGGATCCGATAAACACATAATCGATTTCGATTTCGTTCATTGGCGTACCTGACTTAAGATCCATATATTCAAGTGCTGCTTCAGCTGCTTTACGCTCATTCTCAGTTGGAAGATCAGCCGGGAACGGAACCTTTGCCGTAATGTTCGTACCCATACCCGGGCTAGTTCCCCAAGTAACTTGCGGGATTAGAGCGTCTACGTCGAAGTGGAGAACCGTATCATACGCTGCACCTTCGTCTGTCGTAAGCTGTTTCCATGCTTCAACCGCTTCATCGAAGTTTGCCGGCGCGTATTGACGGCCGCGCAAATATTCAAATGTCGTTTCATCCGGAGCGATTAGGCCTGCGCGTGCGCCCGCTTCGATCGACATGTTGCAAACGGTCATACGCTCTTCCATCGTCAAGCTGGTGATCGCTTCGCCGGTAAATTCAATAACATAGCCTGTTGCGAAATCCGTTCCGTATTGCGCGATAACGCCAAGAATCAAGTCCTTTGCTGTTACGCCCGGCTTACGTTTGCCGTTAAAACGAACCTCAAGCGTCTTCGCTTTCGATTGCTGCAAGCATTGCGTAGCCATAACGTGCTCAACTTCGCTCGTACCGATACCAAACGCCAATGCGCCGAAAGCACCGTGAGTAGAAGTGTGGCTGTCGCCGCAAACGATCGTTTTACCTGGATGTGTAAGTCCAAGCTCAGGTCCCATAACGTGTACGACACCTTGATCGATGCTGTCAAGATCAAACAGCGTTACGCCGAAATCTTTACAGTTTTGCGTAAGTGTGTCGATTTGCTGCTTAGAGATCGGATCCGTAATGTTGAAGCGGTCCTTCGTCGGTACGTTATGATCCATTGTTGCGAAAGTAAGGTCCGGACGACGCACTTTGCGGCCCGAAAGACGTAAGCCTTCAAACGCTTGCGGCGACGTTACTTCGTGAACAAGCTGCAAATCGATATAAATGACGCTTGGCTTGCCTTCTTCTTGATGAATGACGTGATTATCCCAGATCTTCTCAAACATTGTCTTTTTCGTCATTATATTCACCCCATCGTTTCATAAAATCTTCTGCTTTTCTTAACTGAACCTACTATATCATTTCTTTCTTCATTGATCCAAGATATAATATCTATAACGACTATAGGTAATAACTATAATGGAAGTTTCGCGTTATAATAAAAAATAGAAGGGGAATCTAAATGGAATTAAGACAATTGAATTACGTTATTCAAATCGCTATGGAAAAAAATTTTTCCCGCGCTGCGGAGAAGCTGCATATCGCGCAGCCCTCTCTTAGCCAGCAGCTGTCTAAGCTGGAACAGGAAATTGGCGTGCTATTGTTTCGCCGTACGACCAATTCCGTCGAATTGACCCAGGCCGGTCAGGTATTTGTAAATAAATCCCAAAACATTCTCGATGCTGTCGAGCAGTTAAAGCAAGAGATGGACGATATGGCGCAAATGCGCCGCGGCCGCCTTGTCGTTGGAACGCTGCCTATTACAGGCTCGCATATACTGCCGCTTGTCCTTCCTGCCTTCGGCGCGCAATATCCGCAAATCGAGATCGTATTGGTCGAGGATACGACAGCCAAGCTCGAACAGTTGACAGCAAGCGGCGGAACGGATTTAAGCCTGCTGTCCCTTCCGCTTATCGACAGCTCGCTATCCTGGGAGCCATTCTTGGAGGAAGAAATTTGCTTGGCAGTCCCTCCCCAGCATCCGCTTGCCCGCCACGAAGGCCCAATCGATATTTCGGATTTGCAGGAGGAGCCGTTTATCGGTCTAAAGCGAGGTCAAGGCTTCCGCCAAATAACGGTCGAATTATGCGAGCAATCCGGCTTCTCTCCGCAAATCGTGTTCGAGAGCAGCAATATGGAAACCATACAATCGCTCGTTGCCGGCGGAATGGGAATCGCCTTTGTCCCGCAAATGCTTACTCGGGTTAAAGGCTCTGAATTTGCTCCAGCCTATATCCCATTATTACAAAGACCGACCAGAACGCTGGTGGTGGCAAGCCGCAAAGGACGTTACCTGTCCAAAGCCGCTGACGCCTTTATCCGAACGTTGAACAAGACGGTCAGCAGCTACCGGTAATCAAGCTTCATATATAGAAGGCCGACGGTCCTCAAACACCGGAATTTTCGAACGAACAGCATCAACTAATGCCAAATCGATATCCGCATAAAGAATCGTTTCCTCTTCACCGGCTTCCGCAATTATCTCTCCCCAAGGATCAAGCACAAGCGAGTGCCCGAAGAAATGAGTATCGCCGCTCGAGCCCATGCGGTTGCAGGCAATAACAAACATTTGATTTTCGATCGCGCGCGCCGTGAGCAGCGTACGCCAATGATGAAGGCGCGGATGCGGCCATTCTGCAGGAACGAACAGCAGCTTGGCCCCCTCCAGTGCCAGCTTCCGGGCAAGCTCCGGAAAGCGGATATCGTAGCAAATCATCATCCCCGCACCGGCCCCTTCGATTTCAAGCTTGCCGAGCTTATCGCCCGCGGCCAAATATTTCTCTTCCTCCATTAGTCGGAACAGATGGATTTTTGAATAGTCCGCTGCGACATTTCCGTCGCGGTCAAACACGTAAACCGTATTGAGCACCTTGTCCTCCTTCAGCTCCGCAATCGATCCTCCGATGATATGAACCTGATGCTTTTTACTGAATTCAGACAAAAAAGCTTTCGTACGCTCCCCGTTTCTATCCGCTATCGATTGAATATCCGTTAACGCGTAGCCTGTATTCCACATTTCCGGGAACATGATCACATCCGGCTTGTCCGTCTGACTGACCGCTTCTTCAAGCATGCCTGCCAGTTTAGCAAAGTTTGCTTCCGGATTTCCAGCATCTATATGCATTTGCAGCAGCGCAAGCCGCAATTGATGACTCATCCGCCATTCCTCCCTATTTTGCTTTTTTTCCCTAATGATACCGTGTCATGGAACTGTGTCAAGATGGGAACCGTAACAACGAGGTCTTTACCACTTTACGATAGAAAAGGAGAATGTCCGTTATGCTTCATAAACAAATAGCCGCAATGCTCCTGGCTTGCTGCTCGCTTTTTTTGTATGCGCAAGTCGCTGCCGCCCATCCTGCCCTAAGCACGCCCAGCTCCGAGGCCGGCCTTAAGCCGGTTCAGGTATTCGATGTGGCAGCCGGCAAAGTAATTAAAACAATCCCTAATGATGCCGATTATCAAGCTTTTGCCGCATCATGGGTCAAATCCATTACGGGACTGGCGCCGCAGCTGACGAGTGATGAAAGCTGCAGCTATGTGTACCGGGTACCGCTTGAGAAAGCTGTAAGCATTAAGGTGAACGAGATTACGGTCGCATCCGACGATCTGTTTCTATTTTACTGCAAGGATAAGCCACCGCTCCTGCTTGTGTTTGACGAGAAGCGCAGACCGTATTTGTTCCTGTTCAAAGCTGACATTAAACCGTTTATTCAAAAGGTAGGCGTTCCCGCCCTTTAGCGTGCCGCTTCTCTTCTCCCCACATTCATGCTACATTTAAGCTATTGCCTAATATAGATAGCGATTTTGTCATGTGGAGTGTGAGGGTATGGAAACACAAATAGGTAAACATCTTATTCAACCCGCGGATCGGATGAATGGACTTCCAACGCAATTTTTTGCCAAGCTGGTCGCCAAAGCGAATGCGCAAACGGCCAAAGGACGCGATGTAATCAATTTGGGACAAGGCAATCCGGATCAGCCGACCCCTCCCCATATTGTTGCGAAGCTGCAGGAAGCGGCAGCGAATCCGTTGTATCATAAGTACCCGCCGTTTAGCGGCTATTCTTTTCTAAAGGAAGCCGTAGCCAAGCGGTACAAAGAGGATTACAACGTCGATGTTGACCCAACGGCGGAAGTCGCTATTCTCTTCGGAGGTAAAACCGGCCTCGTCGAAATTAGCCAATGCTTGCTTAATCCCGGCGATGTATGCCTCGTGCCGGATCCCGGCTATCCGGACTATTGGTCGGGCGTAGCGCTTGCGGGAGCCGAAATGGCATTCATGCCTTTAACGGAGCAAAATAACTATTTGCCGGATTATAACGCAATCAGCCCTGAACTCGCTCTGCGAGCTAAGCTTATGTTCATGAACTATCCGAACAACCCGACAGGCGCAGTTGCGAATGCTGCATTTTATGCGCAAACGGTGGAATACGCTAAGAAGCACGGAATTGTTGTCGCAAGCGATTTCGCATATGGTGCAATCGGCTTCGACGGCAATAAGCCAATCAGCTTCCTTCAAACGCCGGGAGCGAAGGAAGTCGGCGTTGAGTTTTACACGTTGTCCAAAACCTATAATATGGCCGGCTGGCGCGTAGGCTTTGCGATCGGCAATGCTCAGATCGTCAAGCTTATTAATTTGATTCAGGATCATTACTATTGCAGCCTGTTTGGCGGCATTCAAGAAGCTGCTGCTCTCGCTTTGACCGGTCCGCAGCAATGCGTGAGCGATTTGAGAACAATGTATGAAAGCCGTCGCGAAGCTTTGTTCACCGCTCTCGATCGCATTGGCTGGAAGGCTGCACGTCCGGGAGGCTCGTTTTTCTGCTGGCTGCCTGTTGCTAAAGGTTATACGTCCGAATCGTTTGCCGATCTGCTTCTGCAGGAAGCAGACGTCGTCGTCGCTCCGGGCATAGGATTCGGCACGCATGGCGAGGGCTTTGTACGCCTCGGGCTGCTGACGAATGAAGCGCGCTTGCAGGAAGCGGTTGAACGGATTGGAAAACTGAATTTATTTTAAGAAAATCCCTCCATTTGCCTCGCTTTACAGCGGCATCTGTTCATGATATGCTTGTAGGAATTGAACATGAAACGTGATGACGGGACTATTAAGCAAGAAGGGGTCGCGATCAGAGAGTAAATTCCATGGGCTGCAAGAATTTACCGAAGGCCGCTTGCTGAACCTACCTCCGAGCGGCC
The DNA here is from genome assembly GCF_001428245.1 of Paenibacillus sp. Soil522. GTDB lineage: Bacteria > Bacillota > Bacilli > Paenibacillales > Paenibacillaceae > Pristimantibacillus. The sequence continues at coordinate 319,109 of NZ_LMRV01000001.1, read as the reverse complement.
GGCGATGAGCCGGACAGCGCCTTCTGTTATGGGCTTAAGCTGGATGATCTTGTTGTAGCGATCATCAACAAAGGTGGTACCGCGGAAGCTAAGACTTTCGTCCTTTATGGACGAAAGTCTTTTTTGTTGTCACGAAACGAACATAGGATGGGATTAATGATGACGGAACGTATAGTCGTAAAAATTGGCAGCAGCTCGCTCACATCGGAAGAAGGCGGCTTAAACCGCGAACGCATACAGTATTTCGTTTCGGAGCTAGCCTCCCTGCACCAAAGCGGTAACGGCGTGATGCTCGTGACTTCCGGTGCGGTTGCAGCCGGCTTTCGTCAAATCGGTTATGCAGCGAAACCAAAAATCGTGCATGAGAAGCAAGCTGCCGCTGCTGTCGGTCAAGCGCTGCTCATGCAGGCTTATCAAGAAGCCTTCAGCGGATACGGAATCGTTGCCGCACAGATTTTGCTTACGCGCGCGGACTTCTCCAACCGCCGCCGTATCCAAAACGCTCTTATGACGATCGAAGAGCTGCTGAGGCTCGGAATTATCCCGGTCATTAACGAAAATGATACGGTAGCTACCGATGAGCTTGTTCCTAAATTCGGGGATAATGACAGCTTATCGGCGCTTGTCGCAGCCATGACGAAGGCTGCAAAGCTTGTGATCATTACGGATATGGACGGTCTATACACGGAAGATCCTCGTAAAAATCCGCAAGCCGTCAAAATCGAACGCGTAGACCAAATCTCCGAGGATATTATGAAGGTGGCAGGCGATGCCGGCTCCTCCGTCGGTACAGGCGGCATGCGCTCCAAAATCGAGGCGGCGCGCATCGCGATGCGCGGCGGCGTGCACGCCTTTATCGGCAGGGTGCAGCAGGAAGGCGATCTGGCGCTTGCCGTAGATGGCATCGGCCGGGGCACCTACTTCGACACGAAGCTGAACAGCCTGCCGATGAAGAAGCAATGGCTAGGCTTTCACTCCATGCCGCAAGGCCGCGTAGCTGTCGATGACGGCGCCGTGACCGCCCTGCTCGAAGGCGGCAAGAGCCTGCTGCCCGCCGGTGTCACCGAAATCCATGGCGAATTTCTTCCCGGCGATGTCGTCGAGGTAACGAATCGCCAAGGCGAGACGCTCGGCCGAGGCGTCGTTAATTATGCCGCTTGGCAAATTCAAGCGGTAGCCGGTCTTACCACCGAGGAAGTAAAGCGTAGAGTCGACGTTGCCCGAATCGAGTTTATTCACCGCGACGAATGGATTACATTGAAATAATAAGGAGGCTTCCTGCTATGACCAGCGAAGTGAGACAAAAAGCAGCATTAGCGCAAAATGCAGCAGCAATCATGAATCGGTTAACGACAGAGCAAAAAAATATAGCCCTTATTCATATGTCAGAGGCCCTGCTAGCCGAGCAGGCTGCCATCATCTCCGCAAATGAGCTTGATTTGCAGCGTGGACGCGAGCAGGGAACGAGCCCTTCCCTGCTTGACCGCCTTGCGCTGAACGGTGATCGGGTCGCTGCCATCGCGGAAGGTCTGCGACAAATCGTCGAGCTTCCGGACCCTGTCGGCGAGCTGCTTGAGCATTTTGACCGTCCAAACGGACTAAAGATTGATAAAGTAAGAGTTCCGCTCGGCGTTATCGGCATGATTTATGAAGCGCGTCCGAACGTAACCGTCGATGCGGCAGGCCTGTGCTTAAAAACCGGCAACAGCGTCGTCCTGCGCGGCGGCTCCGCAGCGATCGAATCGAATCGTAAAATCGTAGAGGTTTTGAAAAAAGCGCTTAGCGCTACCGCAATGCCTGCGGATGCGATTCAGCTTATTGAGGATTCGGATCGCGCTTCTGTTAATGAAATGCTCAAGCTGAACGGCCTGCTGGACGTTGTCATTCCGCGCGGCGGCGCATCGCTTATTCGCAACGTAGTGGAAAATGCAACCGTACCTGTTATCGAAACGGGAGCCGGCATTTGCCATACATTCGTGGACGCAGGCGCCGATTACAACATGGCGCTTGAAATTGCGCTTAACGCAAAGGTTCAACGTCCATCCGTCTGCAATTCGATGGAAACGCTGCTTGTTCATGAAGCCTTTGCCGAGCAGCATCTTGTCCAGCTGGCGGATCGCTTCATTCAAGCTGGCGTTGAGCTTCGCGGCTGCAATCGGACAACTGCTCTGCTTGCAGGGGTTAAGCTTGCTGCGGATGAGGACTTTAGTACAGAGTATAGTGACTATATATTAAATATCCGCATTGTTCCGCATGTTGATGCGGCGCTTGAGCATATCCGCCGCTTCGGGACGAAGCATTCGGAATGTATCGTTACCGAAAACGCGTTGAACGCTGAACGCTTCATTCAGGAAGTTGATGCGGCAGCTGTATACCATAATGCCTCCACCCGCTTCACCGATGGCTTCGAGTTTGGCTTCGGCGCGGAAATCGGCATCAGCACGCAGAAGCTACATGCACGCGGGCCAATGGGTCTGCCTGCCCTGACTTCAACAAAATACCGGATCTACGGAAACGGTCAAATTAGGGGCTAATAGCTGCCCCATATCTCACAAAACATAAATGATAAAACGGAGGAATGCTACAATGTCCCTTTTAACGCAAACCGGCATTGCCAGCCTGCAGCTTTGCTTCTATGGTGCCGGATCGATGGCCGAGGCCATCGTTAGAGGCTTAATCAATGAAAAGCTTGTTGAACCAAAGCGGATTTCGATGCTTAACCGGCAAAACGCGGAACGTCTCACAGAGCTTAATGAGCGTTATGGCGTGCAAACCATCGTTCAAGGCTTAAATAATGAAGTCTATTTGCGCGATGCGGACATCATATTTTTGGCGATGAAGCCAAAGGATGCTGCCGAAGCGATCGCTTCCATAAAACCGTTGACCTCGCCAAAGCAGCTTTTTATTTCAGTTATCGCCGGCTTGTCCATTAGCGCGATTGAGCAGCTGCTTGGAGGCAAAGCCTCCGTCGTCCGCGCAATGCCGAACACTTCAAGCACCATAGGTCTCGGAGCTACCGGAATCAGCTATTCCGAGAACGTAACTCCGCAGCAAAGGCTGCTTACGGAAGCGATTTTCAGCTCCGTCGGCATTAACGCCGTCGTCGATGAATCGCTCCAGCAGGCCGTAACCGGCGTCTCTGGCAGCGGCCCTGCTTATGTCTACTACTTCATGGAATCGATGATTGCGTCAGCGATCCAGCTTGGCCTGTCTGAAGAAGCGGCTAAAGAGCTTGTCACTCAAACGGTTCTCGGCGCAGCGGAAATGGTACGTTACACTGGCGAAGAGCCAGCAGAGCTGCGCCGCAAGGTGACATCCCCTAACGGGACGACACAGGCTGCACTTGAGGTGATGGCTGAAAACAGCTTCTCGGAAACGATTATAAAAGCCGTAAAGCGCTCAGCTGAACGCGCAGGCGAGCTGGGAGCAGCGATCGAGAGGAGTATTACGGAATGAACGGAGTATGTATCGCAACCTATCGGTCCTATGACGATAAAGCGGATTTTAACAAAAAGGCGCTTTCGATCGCGGTTGGCTTAACGGTTGGCAGCTGGACGGAGCTTCCTGAAGCGCAAAAGGCAAATATGGAAAAGCATCTCGGCAAAGTGCTGTCCGTTCATGTGCATGAGCCAGCTAACGCTTTACCAGGCGGGCGTTATGCCGACATACGAATTGCATATCCTGATATTAACTTCAGCCGCGACCTGCCCGCCCTGCTCGTTACCGTGTTCGGCAAGCTTTCGATGGACGGTAAAATCAAGCTGCTTGACCTTGATGTATCCGAGGATTTCGCAGCTGCTTTTCCCGGTCCAAAGTTCGGGCTTAGCGGCGTTCGGGAGCTGCTGAACGTTCATGACCGCCCATTGCTGATGAGTATTTTCAAATCGGTCGTCGGCTATGATCTGTCTAACCTGCAGGATCAGTTCTATAAACAAGCGCTTGGCGGCGTAGATCTGATCAAGGATGATGAAATATTGTTTGAAAATCCGCTGACACCGCTGGAGAAGCGCGTGGAAGCCTGTATGGATGCCGCCCGCCGTGCAGAAGCGGAAACCGGCCAGAAGCTGCTGTACGCCGTTAACTTGACTGGGCCTACGTCTTCGCTTGCCGCGAATGCGCGCAAAGCAATTGACGCAGGCGCCAACGCGCTGCTGTTTAACGTGCTTGCTTATGGCTATGATGTGCTGCACGAGCTAAGCAGCGATAAATCAATCCATGTACCGATTGCTGCTCATCCCGCCATGGCTGGCGCGATTTATCCATCGCCTCACTATGGAATCGGGGCCTCGCTGCTGCTTGGCAAGCTGATGCGTCTCGCTGGTGCCGATCTGGTCCTTTTCCCATCGCCTTATGGCTCAGTCGTTATGCCGAAAGAAGAGAATTTAGCGGTTAAGGATGCGCTGCTGGAGCCGCTCTATGACTTGCGGAAGAGCTTCCCGGTTCCGTCTGCGGGTATTCATCCGGGACTTGTTCCGCTTATCCTGAAGGATTTCGGCACGGATGTTGTCGTTAACGCGGGCGGCGGCATACACGGACATCCAATGGGCACGGCCGCTGGCGGACAAGCATTCCGCCAAGCGATTACAGCGACAATTAACGGAGTTCCGCTGCGCGCAGCTGCTGAGCAAGCCGGCAATGAAGCGCTGCAAGCCGCAATTAACGCGTGGGGGATCAAAGAATAATGACGGTCAACAATACGGCAAAGAAACGCATCGTATTTTGTGATTTCGACGGAACGATAACGGTTAATGACAACATTATTGCAATTATAAAGCACTTCAATCCGGAGGGCTGGGAGAAAATTGCGGAACAGACGATTTCGCAGGAGCTGTCCATCAAGGATGGCGTCGGGCAATTGTTCCGTCTTCTCCCTGCTTCCAAGCAAAAGGAAGTCATTGCATTTGGCATATCCAACGCCCGCATTCGGGAGGGCTTCTCTAATTTCCTCGCCTATTGCCGAGAAAATCAGATCGAATTTTACGTAACGAGCGGCGGTATCGACTTTTTCGTTTATCCGATTCTTGAACAGTTTGGTATTCCAAGCGATCATATTTATTGCAATGGCAGCGACTTTACCGGTGAACGCATTGAAATTTTGTGGCCGAATCCTTGCGATGAGCATTGCAGCAATGATTGCGGCATGTGCAAAACGACCATTATGCGCCGATTCCCCGCTAATCAATACGAACGGATTATTATCGGTGACAGCGTAACCGATTTTGAAGGAGCGAAACTCGCAGATACCGTGTTCTCTCGTTCCCATTTGACGGTCAAATGCAATGAGCTTGGACTCCCGCATCATGAATATGAAACCTTCCACGATATTATCAACTATATGAATGCCGAAAGGACGACGAATTCGCTATGAGCTTTCATCAAATCGCATTAGAAGACAAACAACGGGCTCTATCCGAGCTTCGCGACGTTAAGGAGCTTTTTGCCAGGCGCGGCTGGTTCCCCGGCACAAGCGGCAACCTGTCCATTCGCGTTGGCGAGTTCAAGCCGGATGATTTTCAATTCGCAGTTACCGCCAGCGGCAAAGATAAAACCGTTCATACGCCGGAAGATTATTTATTCGTCGATCAGGACGGCAAGCCCTGTGAGGCTACCCGCCTCAAGCCATCGGCTGAAACGCTTATTCACTGCGAGATCTACAAGCTTACAGGCGCAGGTGCGATTTTCCACGTTCATACCGTTTTCAACAGCGTCATTTCGGAATATTTCTGGGATCGCAAATCCGTACCGGTAGACGGAGTCGAACTGATCAAAGGCTTTAACATTTGGGATGAAGAAGCGCATATCGAGATTCCGATCGTCTCCAACTTCGCTCACATTCCATCTATCGTACCTGAGGTTACGGAGCGGATTGTTAAGAACATTCCCGGCATATTGCTGCGCAAGCATGGTATTTATGCATGGGGCGCCAACGCCTTTGAAGCAAAGCGCCATCTTGAAGCGTTCGAGTTTATTTTCGAATACGTTTACCGTCTGGAGCTGCTGCAGCGCGGCAACCGATAAGCTTTTTTTTCACAATAAACGTTTACGTCACAGGTGCCTCAGAAGCAAATTTTGCTGCGGAGTCACCTGTTTATTTTGTAAGACGATCCTTAGTGTCATTAGAGGAACAATAAACACAACGGAGGCTGATACGCAGTGACCAGCTTTTCTTTGCTCAGACAGAAACCTCTACAGCTTCGAACCAAAATCAATTTATTAGTCGTTTTAAATATGGTTATAGTCCTTCTTTTGCTGCTGTCAGCACTTTCTTATATAATCATTGAAAAACGATTTAAGGAAAGCAGTGATCATGCGCTTTTTATTGCCCGGACCATGGCGGCGTTGCCACAAGTCAAGGAAGGCCTGAAAAAGAGACAGGGGACAAATATCCAATCGTTGGCTGAACGGCTTAGTCTGCAATCGGGCGCCGAATTTATTGTCGTAGCGGATACAAATTTGATTCGATACAGCCATCCTGTAACCGAGTTAATTGGCAAACCGTTGAAAGCCGATGATCTTCATTTAGACCAACTCGTATTGCAAGGTCAGGAAATTCAAACAACGTCTACGGGCAGTCTGGGTTTGTCCGTTCGAGGGAAAACGCCTGTATGGGATGGCAATGGCAAGCTAATTGGTTTAGTCTCGGTTGGTTTTTTGGTAAAGGATATTTGGAAAGAAACGCTTTCTCTTCTTGTCAAAATGTTCTTGCTTGGCGTAGTTGCCCTCATGTTCGGTCTTGGAGGCGCTTACCTTTTATCCGGACATATTAAAAGACAGATCTACAATATGGAGCCTGCCGAGATCGCGTTCCTTACACAGCAACAAGCTGCGATTCTGGACTCAACCCGGGAGGGAATCGTTGCAGTTAACAGTGAAGGAACGATTACTACATGCAACAAGGAAGCCAAAAAATTACTGGGAATGGATAAAAAAGATATGACTGGACAGACCATTCAGGACGTACTTCCACAGTCACGTTTATTGGAAGTAATAAGAGAAGGAACGATTCAACGGGATGAACCAATGATTATAGGCAATCATTTAATCATTATGAATCGTGTCCCCGTTTATGCAAAGGGACATATCATTGGCGCGGTTGCCACCTTCCGTGATAAGCTTCAGCTTGATCAAGTTGCTCAAAAACTCGCAGATATCGGGCACTATATTGACGCGATGCGCAGCCAGAGACATGAATTTATGAATAAACTTCATCTCATATCCGGTTTAATTAAGATGAAGGAATATGAAATGGTAGGTGAATTGATCGAGGAAGTCAATGAAGAGCAGCAAAACCTTATGGACTTCTTTCTTTCAAAAATTCTCGATCCTGCTGTAGTCGGCGTACTGATCGGAAAACTTCATCAGGCTAAGGAAAAGGGAATTCAATTCGTAGTAGATTCTGATTCGTCCCTACCCGACCCTGTTCCGCATCGTGATATCGTCATTTCTCTGATTGGCAACGCTATCGACAACGCAATAGAAGCTTTGATGACTTCTCCGCCTGAGACTCATACCGGCGTCATCGTTATTCAGTTTCGAGAGGAACCTGGCCTGATATGTATTACGGTTCAAGACAATGGATCGGGAGTGAATTCCGATATCCGTGACTATATTTTTATGGACGGGGTCTCCACTAAAGGGGCCGGCCGAGGCTTCGGTTTAGCCTTAGTATCCCGAATGGTTACAAGTGTTGGAGGACAACTGCAGATGGACAGTTCACCTTCAGGCGCAACATTACGGGCCATATTGCCAAAGGAGATGATTAAAAATTGACCAGCTCTCCCCTTCGTGTGCTCATTGTAGAGGATGACTTTCGAATTGCAAGAATGCATGGTAAATATATTGAAATGAATATGGACTTTGTTTTGACTGGAATTGCTCATAATTATGCAGAGGCGTTTGCCCTTATCAACGGACAAGCCCCGGATCTGCTCTTACTGGACGTTTACTTACCCGACCGTTCAGGGATTGAGTTATTGCGGACACTTCGCAGTCTGGGCATTCCCTCGGACACCATATTAATAACTGCCTCCAAGGAAAGCGATATCGTAGAGGAAGGTTTACGTCTTGGTGTATTCGATTACTTGATCAAACCGTTTGATTTAGATCATTTGCAGAATACACTGATGAAATATGCCAAGTTCAGAAGTCGTCTAACGTCATCTGCCGAATTAAATCAAGATCTGCTAAACGATTTGATGAAGCTTCGCGCCCCAAAAGAATCATCTTCTCACCAATTCCATAAGGGGATCGATGAGAAAACGCTCAAACTCATTCAATCCTGTTTTCAACATGCTACTGACCTGCTTACAACCGAGGACATTACCCGGTTGGCCGGGGTCAGCTTATCGACTGTGCGTAATTATTTAAAATACCTCTTAAGAGAAAATATGATCGATGAATTTCTTCAATATGGTACGATTGGCCGCCCCCAAAAACGATATCGTATGAAAAAACAGTAGCAATTCCAATAGTAAAAATTAATTGTAAACAAAACAACAACAGGCTGCTTAGCAGCCTGTTGTTGTTTTAAAGCAATTTTATGCCGTGATTCACAAATTCTCTTTGATTTTATCTGTCTTTGTTTTGCGGCCCGGCTTTCAGGATATCATCGTTCACACCTGAAAATTGTGCAAAATTTCGAATGAAACGGTCCGAAAGTTCACCTGCTGCTTTTTCATAGGCCGCTTTATCCTGCCATGTATTTCTTGGATGCAGCATTTCACTTGGCACATCCTTCACAAAATCGGGGATTTGGAGTCCAAAAATCGGATCGGCCGTAAAATCCGCCTGCTCTATCGTTCCATTTAAGGCGGCCGTAACCATAGCCCGAGTATAGGATAAATTCATTCGTTTCCCCACTCCGAATGGACCGCCGGTCCAGCCGGTATTCACTAAATAGACCTTTACTTCATGTTCCTCAATCTTTTCGCCTAACATCCGGGCGTAAAACGTTGGTTGAAGCGGAAGAAACGGCGCTCCGAAGCATGCGGAGAAGGTCGCCTCAGGTTCTGTTACCCCGCGTTCCGTGCCCGCAAGCTTCGAGGTATACCCAGACAAGAAGTGATACATGGCCTGTTCTTTTGTTAATTTAGAAATGGGAGGCAGCACGCCGAAAGCATCTGCTGTCAAAAAAATTACTACTTGCGGATGTCCGGCCACTCCCGGAATGACCGCATTCGGTATACTGCTAATCGGATACGCTGCGCGCGTGTTTTCAGTCAGAGACTTATTTTTATAATCGGCAAGATGGGTTACAGGATCCAGGACAACATTTTCCAAGACAGCGCCGAATTGAATAGCATTCCAAATTTGCGGCTCTTTGTCTAGGGAAAGGTCTATACATTTTGCATAGCAGCCGCCTTCAAAATTAAACACTCCCTGATCCGACCAGCCATGTTCGTCGTCCCCGATCAAATGCCGGTTATCATCGGCTGAGAGTGTTGTTTTTCCTGTGCCGGAAAGACCAAAAAAGAGCGCCACATCACCTTTATCCCCAACGTTCGCTGAGCAATGCATCGGAAAAACATTTTTAAACGGCAATAGAAAATTAAGTACAGTGAATATCGATTTTTTCATTTCTCCTGCGTATTCTGTGCCGCCGATCAAGATTAGTTTTCTTTCGAATGAGACAATAACAAACGTTTCAGAATTGGTCCCGTCTTCGAGCGGATCCGCCTTTAAACCAGGTACCGTAATGACGGTAAACTCCGGATGATGAGAAATAAGTTCTTCTTGCGTCGGGCGGATAAATAATTGGTGGACGAACAGATTATGCCAGGCATATTCGTTTATGATTCGGATAGGAAGCCGGTAATTTTCGTCTGCTCCTGCAAATCCGTCAAATACATACAGTTCACGATCTTGCAAGTAATTCAACACTTTATCATAAATCTTCTCAAATTGAGCTGGAGACAGGGGTTGGTTTACACTCCCCCAGGCAATATGTTGATCGACACGGGATTCTTTGACAACAAACTTATCTTTTGGTGAACGTCCTGTAAATTTCCCCGTAGTCACTTGAAACGCTCCTGTTGAAGTAATTGTACCTTCCTTACGCAACAATGCCGCTTCAACTAAATTCGGAACAGCTAGATTATAATGAACCTTGTCCTGCTGCATGATTTCCGCTAATTCCAATCTGTATGCTTGTCTAGTATTCATATTGTTTCTCCTCCACTTTCTTCGAGCCTTCCTTATTACATTGCAAGCAATCGGAGTAATAGATCATGACTTTTTCTGTATCTACAGTATCGATAAGATTTCCACAATGCTTACACAGAACCGAACCCAGATCTATAGAGCCAACGAAGTTTGCCATTTTTGCCCCATCCTTTCGCTTACGGTTTGAGCCAATTCAATAACTCTGCTAGCGTATGCCCATTCGTTATCATACCAGGCAAGTACTTTGATTTGATTTCCTATGACCATGATAGAAAGTGAATCAATAACAGCCGATTTATCGCACCCTATAAAATCCGATGATACTAAAGGCTCTTCTGAATACCCGACATAATGGGATAATGACCCGTTTGCCGCCGTTATAAATGCCGATTTAACCTCTTCCAAAGAAACTTCACGTTTAACTTGAACGGTGAGATCAACTAATGAAACGTCTTGGACCGGGACTCGGATAGAAATGCCTTCAATATTGGAAGCAAGATGAGGAAGGACATCCGCAAGCGCCTTCCCTACACCTGTTGTAGTGGGAATAATGGATTGTGTGCAAGCACGGGCTCTCCGCAAATCTTTATGCGGATTATCCAAATGATTTTGGTCGGAAGTAAAGGAGTGAACGGTTGTCATCCAACCATTCCTAACTTGAAAAGAATCATCCAAAATTCTTAGCACAGGTGCGACGCAGTTTGTTGTACAAGAAGCCGCTGACAAGATAGAATGCTGCGATAGATCAAGCAAATGGTCATTAACTCCCATGACCACAGTAAGATCCATTTGCGTTCCAGGCGCTGTGACGATTACGGTGGATGCCCCGGTTTTCAAATGTTTCAGTGCACCTTGCCGATGATTAAATTTGCCCGTAGCATCAATCACAACGTCTACATCCATCTGACTCCATCCAATGTTTTCAGGTTCACGTTGATAAGTTACCTTCACAGGATGACCATTAATAACGAGCATCCCCTCTTTTACAGTGATAGCAGCGTCCCATGTTCCATGCACCGTATCATACTTTAGTAAATGAGCTACCGTTTCAGCAGGATAGACGGAATTAATCGCTTTCAATTCGATTTGACTCGTACCGCCAGACAACATCTTTCTTACGAGTAATCTTCCAATTCTCCCCATGCCACTAATTCCTAGTCCTGCAGTCATTGTGTTCTCCTTTCAAAGTAAAAGATATTTTTTCCTTAATTAGTGTATAACATATCATTATTTAATACACAATATATAATTTATATGTTGTACTATTTTGTTCATATTGTTCTTAAATGATGCACTAATTGTTCTCTAAAAGTTCACAACTCCTATGATCAGTGCCGTTACCAGCATAACAAGCGTAGAGCCGATCGCCCATTTGAGCGTAAACCGCTGATGATCTCCAAAATTTACTCCAGCCAATCCGACAAGCAAATAAGTTGACGGCACCAACGGGCTTAATAAGTGAACCGGTTGACCAAGCAGCGATGCTCTTCCCATTTCTACAGGATCAATCCCGTATATACTCGCTGCTTCTGTAATAAGAGGTAAAATCCCAAAGTAATAGGCATCATTTGACATAAAGAATGTAAGGGGCATACTGGTAATAGCCGCAATGACCGGCAAATGCGGACCAAGTGCGCCCGGTATCATATCCACAAGAGTAAGAGCCATGGCATCCACCATCTTCGTACCTGTTAAAATACCTGTAAAAATCCCTGCTGCAAAAACCATTGCCGCTACGCTTAATGCATTTCCCGCATGAGCCGAAACCCGTTCTTTTTGCTCTTCCAGGCTCGGGTAGTTGATCATTAAAGCCAATGCGAAAGCGACCATAAAGAGGATCGTGAGCGGGAGAAAATGAGTAATGAGCCCTGCCATAAGCGCAACCGTCAATGCTAAGTTTATCCAAATGAGGCGCGGCCTTTTATAGCTTGTCTCCTCAAGTGCAGTCGCTATCCCGGCTATAACTTCGGGTTCAATTTCATTCAAAGTGGAATAGCTCAATCCGAGTCGTTTACGTTCCCTTCTGCCCAATATATATGCCACTGCAAGCACCCAACAAGCTGCAACAATCATCCCTGGAATAATAGGAGTGAACAACTGGGAGGCATCCAAATGCAGCGCACTCATGGCTCTCGCTGTCGGTCCTCCCCAAGGTGTAATATTCATTACGCCGCCGGCAAGCATGGTTACAGCTGTTAAAATAAGCGGATTCATATCCAGCCTCTTATAAAGGGGCAGCAAGGCTGCAACGACAATCATATACGTTGTTGAACCGTCACCGTCAAGCGATACAAGCAGTGCCAGCACAGCAGTGCCAACAACGATTTTGACGGGGTCTCCTTTTACCGCCTTTAATGTTCGATTTACAAGCGGATCAAACAAGCCGGCATCAATCATAATTCCGAAATATAAAATACCGAATATGAGCATAACGCCTGTTGGGGCGATCGTTTTAACACCATCCATCATCATAGGTCCGACATCCTTACCAAATCCGGCAATCAGAGCGAATAAGACAGGAATTAAAATAAGTGCAACCATAGCAGACAGCCGCTTTGACATAATCAGAAACATAAAAACAGCAATCATAAGAAAACCAAGAATCGATAACATGACGTCAAACCTCCAATTTCTTCTTAATGTATTCGTTTAACCCGTCTGATTCAGCCAGCCTATAAGCCGGGAACGAAGGATATCCAAATTCAAGTACGTCCATACATTCATTGCATACTGGCGCATCTACATTGGTTTCGTTCATCACGTTTTCGCACACACCGCATGTACGTAGATGATTCATAATTACTACCTCTCCTTTGAAAGCGATTTCAATTTTAAAATGATTATATGTGATCATCATCATGACGGAAATATTATGAGCTTAAGCTTTATAAATACCTTTAAATTCTTTTCCACAATAAACGCAACAGATAAATGGAATGAAGAAAAAGGACTATGCTGACATTGCTGAGGTCGGTCACAACAAAAAAAAGCCTTACTTGACAAGGCATTGAAATACGAAGAAATTATATTTTGTTGTTCCTAACGATCTCTCTTCGTTGCTAATAAATATCAAGTGATTGTCTGTTGATTGTGCCGTCGCAGTTTTAAAAAAAGGCTAAGCCGTTTGGCTTAGCCTCTTCCTCCACGAAACTTTTGTGCATGGGCGCGTGCCTCTTCAGCATTTGTTACCCGATTGCGGCTCCATTCAATGAGTATCCGGTCGATATACCGCAAGCTTAGCTTACCCGCGAATACAGCTTCCTTAAGCGCGAAACGAATGATTTCTTCCGTATACCGATCATGGTCCAGCCAGCCCGAAATAGTCTCGCATTCTATTGGAGAGAGCAAGCGTCCAAACTCTTGCTCGAATACGCTGAACAAATCCGACGATGACGCCGCCTGCAGTTTAGCAGGCTGACGCTCAGCTCTCCTCGTCTCCCGCTTCTGGTCTGAGGAGAGCGCAGCAGCCTTGAGAAGCCAACCGGTCCAATTGTACCGCTCAGCCTGCATGCCTGTATCTCTGTCCACATACTCATCTATCGTTAAGAAATCATCCTTCATCATCCGCCCCAAAATATGGCCAATCTCTCGAACCGTCAATCCCATCCGCTCAGCAAGCTCCTCCGGCGTCGGAAAATCGTTTTTATCCGCTTCCATATAGACCATGATTTGCAGCAGCAGCATCGCTTCTGTATCAGACAAACCTAGCTCGCGGTAAGTGCGCAGCAGCATTGCCGATACGTAAACGCCGCCCTCCTGCAATGCAGCGGCCATTCCATGCGAATACGCCTTCCAAATCTCGTTGTTCACAGCAAGCTGCCTCCCATACTAAGCCTTTAAACCATTTTTGCTTGCTTAACCAGGTTATACGTATCTCTAGCTATCAGCAGCTCCTCATTTGTTGGAACAACGAGTACTTTTACGCGAGAGCTATCCGTTGTAATTTCGCGTGCATCTTTGCGGCGCTCAGCGTTGCGCTCTTCATCCAGCTCAATTCCAAGGAATGAAATTCCCTCGCAAATCGCTTTGCGCAAAGCGACTGAATTTTCGCCGACCCCTGCCGTAAACACTATCGTATCTACGCCATTCATTGCTGCTGTGTAAGCGCCGATATATTTTTTCACCCGGTAGGTGTACATGTCAAAAGCTAGCTTTGCGTTTTTGTCGCCATCGAGCATCGCCTCGGTAACTTCGCGCATGTCGCTGCTGATCCCAGAAATAGCCAACATCCCGCTATGTTTGTTAAGCATAGAGTTTACTTCGTTTAATGTCAATTCCTCTTTATTCATGACAAACGGCACGATGGCCGGATCGATATCGCCGCTTCTCGTACCCATCATCAGCCCTTCTAAAGGTGTCATTCCCATGCTTGTATCAAAAGATTTTCCGTTTAATATCGCTGCGCAGCTTGCGCCGTTACCAATATGGCAGGTAATCATTTTGATCGATTCCAGCGGCTTTTTCAAATATTCCGCAGCTTGCGCGCTTACATAGGAATGTGAGGTTCCATGAAAGCCGTATCTGCGAATTTTGTGACGGCGGTACAAAACCGTCGGGATTGGATATAGATAAGAAGTATTAGGCATCGTCTGATGAAACGCTGTATCGAATACGACAGCTTGCGGAACATCGGGCAAATTAGACTCTACCGCGGTAATCCCCATCATATGAGCAGGATTATGCAGAGGAGCCAGGTCGAACAGCCTGCGAATTTCGAGCTTAACCTCCTGGGTTACGAGCACGGAGCTGCTGAACACTTCCCCGCCGTGAACGACGCGATGGCCGACCGCTTCAATTTCATTCAAATGGCTGATTGCGCCGTATTCAGGATGAGTAAGCATTTCCACTACCCGCTTTACTGCGGTAACATGATCCAATATTTCACTAACGTTGCGAACCTCGGGCTTATCGACCGGTTCATGCGTGACAATAGAGGAATCCATCCCGATGCGCTCCACACGGCCGCTGGCAAGCACCGATTCGTCCCTCATGTCGTAAAGCTGATATTTTAAGGAAGAACTTCCTGCGTTGATAACTAGTACTTTCATTAGATCCGATCCCCATCCTTATCGTATTTGAAGAAGCCGATGCCTGACTTGGCGCCCAGATGCCCGGCACGCACCATTTTTTTCAGCACGATGGAAGGACGATACTTAAGCTCGCCATATTCGCGGAACATCCGGTCAAGGGCTGCCAAAACAGAATCAAGACCGAAGCGGTCGCACATTTCGAATGGTCCGTGCTGGAATGAATAGCCGATGCGCATTGCGTTATCGATGTCCTCGGCAGAGGCTACGCCTTCCTCCAGCACATGCAGCGCTTCATTAATGAACAAACAAATAAGCCGCGTCGTTACGAATCCGGGGGATTCAAAAACCATGACACCTTTTTTGTTAATGATCTCTTCTACAAAATGTTTTGTATGCACGAATGTTTCCTCGGACGTCTTCAGCCCGCGAACAATTTCAACCAAATCGATTTTGAACACCGGGTAAATAAAATGCATGCCAATAACGCGCTCAGGGTGCTTCGTTACGCTGGCAAGCTCCGTTAAGCTCAGTGTTGACGTGTTGCTTGCGAGAATGGCTTCCGGTCCGCAAATGTTATCGATTTCTTCGAAAACAGCCTTTTTATGCTCCAAGTCCTCTGTAATGGTTTCAATGACAAGCTCGCAGCCAGCCAGCTTCTCATAGCTGGTTGTCGGCTCGATTCTATTCATAATCAGCTTCTTCTCCGATTTCGTGAGCGCCCACTTCTCGATTTGTTTATCCAAACTAACCTCAATCATTTGTTTACCGTATGCAAGGCGTTCGTCCGAACGCTCGATAATAATTACATCCAATCCTTTGGAGGCGAGCATTTCAGCAATTCCCTGCCCCATCGTTCCTACTCCAACCACGCCAACTGTTTTTATGTGCAATGTATGTAGCTCCTTTAGTATGGCGAGTTTGCTTCTTATAACTAATTGAGAAGCATTCTCTGCAAATATCGTTCAATCTTATTATAACTAATTTCATAAAAAAGAGAAGGCGGACAGACATTCCGCCTTCAAATTGTAATATTGTAAACGTTTTATGCAGCTGTATCCGGGGTAAAGAGCCTTCTAAATTCATCGCCGCTAAGTGTTTCTTCACGCAGAAGCGTTTGCAGCGATTGCGTAAATATATCGCGTTTCGTATCGAGCATCGCCTTTGTTTGCAGCATAAGCTCATTTAAAATCTCACGATTGATGTTAGTCCAAGCTTCCTTCGTCATCATGGAAGAATCGATAATGCCGAGCCCGGTTAATCCGGATTCCACTAATGTTTTAACGATGCTCATCGATTGTTCGAAATCGCCCCGCGAGCCTGTGCTTCGATCACCGTAGAACATTTCCTCTGCCGCGGCTCCCCCGAGCGCAATCATAATTTGCCCGTTAAGAAACTGCTTCGTATAAAGGTATTGATCCTGCTGCGGATTGTGGCGAACATAGCCCAGCGCTTGTCCGCGCGGCGATAATGCAACTTGTGATACGCTGCCTGGCCGAACCAGCTCAGCCATGATCGCATGACCGAGCTCATGGAGCGCAATGCGCTTACGTTCTTCCTTCGATGCCTCGCGATCGGTCTTCTCGCCCATCATCACCTTATCGATTGCCATCGATAAATGGCTTTCCGCTATTTTATCACTATTCTCCCGCATCGCATAGATCGCCGCTTCATTCATGACGCTCTCCAGCTGTGCGCCCGAGAAACCATATGATTCTCTTGCAATTCGGTCTAAGTCAACATCATCATCTATCGGCTTGTTGTCTGCATGAATATTCAAAATATGCAGTCTGCCCTTCTTGTCCGGCAGTTCGACACCAATGTGACGGTCGAAGCGACCCGGACGCAAAAGTGCGCTGTCGAGCATTTCCTTGCGGTTGGTAGCCGCGATCAACAAAATACGCGGCGATTCATTCGCGTAAATACCGTCCATTTCAGTCAGCAGCTGATTCAAGGTTTGATCATATTCGCGCTGCTGCCCGCCGTCCCTTTTGCCGCCGATGACTTCAATCTCATCGATGAAGATAACAGCGCTGTTTTTTTTCGCCTTGTTCGCCTTCGTACGCGCCTCTTTAAACAGGTCGCGCACACGTCCAGCACCTACACCTACATACATCTCAACGAACTCACTGCCGGAAGCTGCCAAATAAATGGAATCCGTATATTGCGCTGCCGCCTTTGCGAGCAAAGTTTTGCCGGTTCCCGGCGGTCCTGCTAATAAAATACCTTTCAGCGGACGAATGCCCAGCTTAGCAATTTTATCTTGATGAACGAGAAAGTCAAGCGCCTCGACAAGCTCCCGCTTTGCCCGCTCCTGGCCCCCGATTTGCTCGAAGGTTAATGGTGTCGATTTTTCATCCATGCGTCGCTTCTGGCCGGTTATTGCGGTTAGCTTGCCTCTGCCGCGCGCTGCGTAAACAACAGCAAAACCAAGCAAGCCAAGCATAAGCATCGGCACGACATTTTGCCCGATATAGATAAGAAAAGCAATGAGAACAGGCACGAAGCCTACTGCGATTTCCACCCCGTATTTTCTCATATTACCACGCCTCCAGTTGGTTTGGCGTACGTGGAAGCACCACATATTTAACAGCTTCCGTATTTTTTATCGTGATATAGACATTCTTTTCGTCCATTTCAGTCGTAACCTTTACATCCTTCATGGACTTGGCAGCATCGTTCATTGCATTTGGGATGCTGGAGTACGTTTTTGTTTCCATTGCTTCCGCAACTTTAAATAACGACGCATACCATAAATCATCTAACTGTTTGTTTGGCTTGCCCTTGATTTCAAGCTTAAGTTTGCGGTCACCAAATACATCCTTGCCGTTTGCCGCAATGCTCTCATATATGTCTCGAATATTAGCATCAGCTGCTAGCTCGAGTTGAATCGTTACTTGGTCTTGATTCATAACCGGCTTATCAGACGACACAACACCCTGAACTTCCTGAACGACTTGCTCTAATGGCGCTGCTACGGCTACTTGATTGTAGATAGCCCAGCCTCCAAATAATACAGAAGCAGTAATTGCAGCTGTAATGATAACAGGCATCACGCGTGGTCTCATCATAATCAAAATCCCTCCTGCAGCTTATAATGATCTTTCCGTATATCAACTCTGCTATACGAAAGTATATCACGAAAAGCTTCAGGAATCGTCCTGCAATATAAGGAAACGGAGCCTTAAGGCTCCGTTTTGGCAGGTAATTTATAAGAATTGATTAAATCTCCGTTATCGAAGCTGTAGAAATCATAGAAAAAATGCTGCGGCTTCTGGCCGTCACTATAATAGAGCTCCCAAACCGGCTTATCATCAAGCATTCCAGGCTGAATTCGTTTCAATTCGGAATCAGGCTTCTCGTTTTTAAACATATTGGTAAGCTGCCGCTCGCTAATGCCTTCAGAGGCTTTTATTATCTCCGGCAGCTTATCTTCGGCCAGCCATACGAATACCTTTTCGTCCTCCTGATTTTTGCCTTCAACGACCCAGCTTTCCTTATTCCATATATGATTATAAACGTTCTTGATCGAAACTAGATCAGCCACTTTTATCGCTTGTTTTTTGACATCTCTTATAGCTGACCATTGCGGGTTTTGTATATCGCGAAAGTAAATAAAAAAAACGGTAATGAACAGCAAGAGGCAAGCGGCGATAACAAGCATCCATCTTTGCAGTGTCATGAACGGCGGACGTTTCCTGACTATCGCACGCATTAGGCTTTCAACAACCGTTCGAAGCTCGCTTGTGCCTCGTAACGAATTTTCTCCTCATCAAGCAATGTGCATTCACCGTTTTTCAATACTTGACGGCCGTCAATCCACACATGCAGCACATCACGGCCAGAGCCGGAATAGACCAAATGAGAGATCATATCCGTCTTCGGATAGAAATGCGGCTGCTCAATGTCTATAGCGATGAAATCGGCCTTCATCCCTGCCTTCAGTATGCCGATTTGATCTTGCTGCCAGATGGACTTTGCGCCATAGACCGTACCCATCTTTAATGCCTCGAGTGCCGGAACAGCGGTAGGATCTCCTGAAACACCCTTATGCAGCAAAGCTGCAAAACGAATTTCCTCGAACAAATCTAAATTATTGTTGCTGGCGACACTATCCGTTCCAAGCGATACCGTTACACCGGCGCGAAGCAGCTCCGGAACGCGCGCGATACCGCTCGCCAGCTTAAGGTTGCTGACAGGATTATGTGACACCGCTACCCCTTTCGCCGCAAGCAGCTCAATCTCAGCATCATTCAGATGAACAGCATGCGCAACTAAAGCAGGACGCGAGAAAAAGCCAAGACGATCCAAATGCTCTACTGGACGCAGACCATAATCACGAACGTTTTGATCAACCTCAGCGGCCGTTTCGGACATATGCGTATGAAGCGGCAAATTAAAATCATGAGCCGCCTGAACGAACCGTTCGATATAATCTGGAGGACAAGTATATGGAGCATGAGGAGAAATCATGGTCGTGATGCGGCCGTCCGCTTTGCCGTTCCAATCACGGGCGAAGGCGATCGCTTCGGCAAGCTTGGCCTCTTGCACTTCAGGTGGAC
Organism: Paenibacillus sp. Soil522; assembly: GCF_001428245.1. Taxonomy (GTDB): domain Bacteria; phylum Bacillota; class Bacilli; order Paenibacillales; family Paenibacillaceae; genus Pristimantibacillus. The sequence goes on along the minus strand of NZ_LMRV01000001.1, from coordinate 299,359 downwards.
AAAGACCGATAACGCCTCTAGTCAAGACGCCACGGATGCCGCTCTGCTCTACCATCTCTGCGACCTGATCCATCCGATCATACATGTCGACGAAAGCAGTCGTACCCGATCGCAGCATCTCTACAATAGCTAGAGCGCTGCCTGCGCGCGTATCTTGATCGACGTATTTGCCTTCCATTGGCCACATCTTTTGCTCCAGCCATACTTGCAGATTTTGATCGTCCGAGTATCCCCGAAGCAAACTCATCGCTGCGTGACCGTGCGTATTAATGAGACCCGGCATAAATGCCAATTTACTGCCGTCGATTTTTTGAACATCCCCGGAAAGCTGCTCTGGTGCCTCTGTGCCTATGTAGGTGATCCGATCATTCGTAACGACCATATGCCCCTTAAAGGATGGATTTGCATCATCCATTGTAATAAACAAACCATTTTCAATCCAAATCCGACTCATTTTGCGCTTCTCCTTCTCTAACCAAATAATAAGCTAAGCTAAGCAATTCTTTCGTAAAATCTGCGTTTTGTATTCGAACCTCGTCCGGTACCCGTAAAATGGCAGGCGCGAAGTTCAATATCCCCTCTACGCCAGCATCCACAAATTGATTTGCGACATTTTGCGCTTCGAAGGCTGGTACTGTAATGATGCCAATTCTAATTTTTTGTTCCGCAACGGTTTGCGTGAGCTTGCTCATAGGCAGCACTTTCAAATTATTTATGCTCGTTCCGATTTTGTTCGGATGTATATCGAATACGGCCGTGATTTGCATATTGTCCTTGGAATATTTATTGTAATTGCATAAGGCGTGCCCCAAATTTCCAGCTCCGACCAATGCAACCTTTATAGTCTGATCAACCTTCAAAATTTGCCGTATCTTTTCAATTAAATATACAACGTCATAGCCGACTCCCTTGCGTCCAAATTCACCAAAATAAGCAAGATCCTTGCGGATTTGGGCAGGGTTTAGATCTAGCTTCAGACCTAAATCTTGTGATGAAATGGTTTGAACTTCACGATTAAGCATTTCGTTTAACACTTGAAGATAAATAGGAAGCCGCCTGACGACAGCCTCCGATATTTTCGTTTGCTTCATCGCTTCTCCTCCTCTGCACTTGACGCAGCCTGACTAACCAGCGGCTCCTGCTTTTCATCGGACAGCCATTCCCGCATCCGGACGACTAATTGATCCGTATGCATCGTTTCGATTTTTGGACCAGGTAGCGAATATAAGAAATGCTTCCCATAATAAGTGTCGATTACCCTTGTATCGTAAATGATCACGATTCCTTTGTCCTGCGACGTTCTTACAAGCCTGCCGAAGCCCTGCTTAAAGCGGATAACCGCTTGAGGTATCGAGAGCTTCATAAACGGGTTCTGCTTTTGCCGCTGCAGCATTTCTGCCTTGGCCTCCGCTAACGGATGATTCGGCGGCTGGAAGGGCAAACGAACAATGGCTAAACAAATCAAAGCTTCGCCTGGAATGTCTACACCTTCCCAGAAGCTGCTCGTTCCGAGCAAAACGGACTCGGGCGTTTGACGGAATCGTCTAGTGAGCTTCGTGCGGTTACCGCTGTCGATCCCTTGTCCGAGCACCTGAATACCAGCTGAACTCAGCAGCTCCTTGAGCGGCTCATAGACCTGCTTAAGCATACGGTAAGAAGTAAACAGCACGAGCATCCTGCCGTTTGTTTCTATTGCAGCGTCAGCGAGTGATTTTACAAGCATCTCCAAGTAGGAACCATCTACGGCGGCTCCTTTTAAAACAGGGAAATTGCGCGGTATAACCACAAGCGCCTGCTCCCTATAATTGAACGGCGACGGCAGTTGTACCGTCTTAAGCCTACCTTGCTCTTCATATCCGGACAAGCCCAGCTGCTCAGCAGCATATTGAAATGATTTTTGCACGGATAGGGTGGCTGAAGTAAGCACGATGCTTTCTTTTACATCGAAGAAATATTTTTGCAGCTGCGCGCTTACATCTACCGGAACGCCGTACAATTGCACAGACCGGTAGCGGTACACGCTGCTTGCTTCGATCCAGAATACCGAATCCGCCAGCTCTAATTTAATAAACGTCCTCAGCTCATCCTTGAGACGCGATAAATCGCGAACGGCACCGTTTAGATCGGTAATTATCGCTTGCACGCCGGAATCATCAACCCGGTCTTTGATGTCTGTGACCATTTTATCGACGGTTCGAATAACGCGGTTAAGCTCCGTATGCAGGTTTGCTTCCACCGTTTCGCTGTCCTCCCAGCTTGCAGGGAGCTCGTTTTTCTTAAGCCGGCATACCGATTGCCCATTCTCGGTTGGACTATCGGATGAGGTGGACGTGAAGCTGTAGAACATTTCGAACAGCTTATCCCAATGTTCCTTTACCTCCCCAAAAATCGGTATGACCGTATCAATCGTCTCCAGCCAGGAAGCCTGATGGGCGTCATCCTCATACATGAGCTTTTGGCGCAGCGCAGGCAACAGTCCTGTACGGTTATCCTTGAACAAACGGAGCACGGCCTGCGTCAGTGAAAAATAATTAATTTGCATGCCAAGATGCTTTCCGGCCACCTCTTCAACATGATGCGCTTCATCAATAATAAGATGACTGTATGTAGGAAGCAAACGATGATCCGCTTGAACGTCGGTAAACAGCATGGAATGGTTCGTAATCGTAACGTCGGCAATATTAGCTTCATGCTTTGCCCGGTGATAGAAGCATCTCTTGAACCAAGGACACGCCCGATTTAAGCACGAGTCCGTATCGCTTGCTACCGTCGACCAAAACTCAGCGCCTTTGTTGCCGAAATTAAGCTCTTCCTGATCGCCGGTTTCTGTCTCGCCAAGCCATACGACCATCTGCGCAGCCGTAACGGTATCCTCGATTGGCGATACTAAGTCCTTCGTATTCACTTTCCCCTCGAATTTACGCAGACATAAATAATTCCCTCTGCCTTTGAATATGGAGGCTTTAAATTCGAACGGCAAAATATCCTCAAGCAGCGGTAAATCGCGCTGCCGAAGCTGCTCCTGCAAATTAATCGTATGCGTGCTGACAACAACTTTTTTGCTGTTTTGAATGCCGTAATAAAGGGCAGGAATCAAATAACCGAGCGACTTTCCCGTACCTGTTCCAGCTTCGATGAGCAAATGCTGATTCTGATTAAGGGCGCTGTATACCTCATGAAACATAGCTACTTGCGCTTCACGCTCTTCATAGTTGTCGAATTTTTGTTCAAACCGCTGCCTAACATCAACCAAATAATTTTCGAACGACACATCCGTGAGCGGCAAAGTGCTGGCGCCGCCTGTACGTGGAGGCTGCTCATCGCTCCATTCACGCACCTTCAAAGCAAATTGATTGAAATAGTCGTATTCATTCGACTCAAATACGGTATGAAACTCCATCTGCTGCTGAGTATGCTTAATAAACCAGCTTAAATCGCTGCCGTCGTCTATAAGCGCGGATAGCCGCTGCAAAGTGAGCAGCGGCATTTTGCGAAGCTTATTGATCGATTCGATAAGCAATAGCGCGGTTGCCCTTGCATCGCTATCAGCCCGGTGATGCTGATCATGAGGTATACCGAAGAGCTCGGTAACAGCTCCGAGCTGATACGTATTAATCGATGGATATAAAATGCGAAGCAGTTCAATCGTATCCAGCCTGCGTCCCGCGAAAGAGCGGAATCCGCAGCGGTTTAACGCTTGGTTCAAAAAACCGGCGTCGAAGCCGACATTATGAGCGACTAGCACGGTGTCAACCAATAACGGAACGACCTTGTCGATTACTTCTTTGAGCGTTGGAGCATCCGCAACAACCGATTCATCTATGCCTGTTAATTGTGTAATGAAAGTCGGTATTGGGATATTAGGCCGAACAAAGGAGTTAAACGTATCGATAATTTCAAGCTCATCGGAAACGATGACAAGCCCAACTTGCAAAATGTCATCCTCCGTGCTATGTCCCGTCGTTTCTAAGTCCAATACTGCAAATTTCATTCATTCCCCGATCCTCTCACAAACAGCACAGCTCCGTGCTTCCGAAATATAACGATAATTGCTTGGGCGTTTCTTGACATGACTTCAAATTGTTAAGCGGATCCTTAAAGCTTGGGCATACATCATGAGCTTTTTTAAACAATTGCTCCGCTAGCGCCAAATTCATGTGCACCGCTTGAATGCACCCTAGCGCATTATAGCCCATGGACAGCCATTTGGGAAAGTCCGTTAATACAATTAACAGCTGAAAATGCCGCTGAGCTTCACTCCAATTTTGTAGATGCATCTGAGTCATGCCTAGAAACAGTCTAGCCAAATTACATTCCGGTGATTGTATAATAACGATTTGAAACTGTGCCGCCGCTTGTGAAAACATAAATAACTTATAATAACCTTGTCCCTTGGAAATAATTGAAGCGAGTTCGTCCGGTATTTCTAAATCGGCCGCATTGCAGGTTACAGCAGTACTTATAGGTAAGCTCTGCTGAGCTTGTGCAGCAGATGATTGCGTTGCTGCATCCTCGCTCTGCTGTTCCTTGAACACGGCAAATTTCTCCTCAAACTCCAGCCATTGCTCGATGAACATATCGCTTACTTTCTTCAGTTCGTTCAATTGTTCATCGTACAGCTGCTTTTCCTTTGCGCCTGCGCCTTCATACTGTTCAATAATTTGATCAAACATTTCGTTCATGGATGAAAACATATGCTGGAACATACCGCATCCCGCCTTCGCCAAAGAATTAAGGAGTGTTATGTTCATTTTTTGTTTTAACGCTGCTTTTCATACGGCATCCCAATCGTTACATAACGCAGGGATTATCGTCACCAATCAGCAAGCTACAGAATAGTCGCGTGCAGCTCCTCATTAATAATTTGCAGAGGACGATTATTGGCATCGAGAATGGTAACAAACGGTCTGTGTTCCTTGGCTTCTTCATCCGTCATCATGGCATAAGATATGATAATGACCTGATCGCCAGGCTGCACCTGTCTTGCAGCTGCACCATTCAAGCAAATGACGCCTGAGCCGCGTTTGCCGGTAATGACATAGGTCTCAAAGCGCGCCCCGTTATTATTGTTAACGATTTGAACCTTTTCGTTTTCCCATATATTAGCCGCATCCATTAAATCCTCATCGATAGTTATGCTACCGACATAGTTCAAGTTCGCTTCCGTTACCGTTGCCCGGTGCAGCTTGGACTTCATCATCGTTCTGAACATGCTCATTCACCTCCGATGCCTCTAAAATTCGGTTATCTATAAGACGTGTTGTGCCAAATTTAACGGCTAATGCTAAAATCAACGGTTGTTTAATCGACGCGATGGAAGCCGCAGCCTCCGGTACCTGCAAGGAAGGATAGTGCAGCAGCTCAACATAATCGATGACCGCCGCACTGGCTTTGCCGAGCTCCACCTTCACCTTCGCTTGCAGACGCTCTACAGTCATTTCAGGCTGCTTCAGCCAATCAGAGGCCTGCTGCAAGGTCCGTGACAAAACGACGGCCTGCTCACGCTGCTCCGCATTTAAATATACGTTCCGGGAGCTAAGGGCAAGACCGTCCGGCTCGCGCACGATTGGGCATGGCACGATCTGAACCGGAAAGTTCAAATCGTTGACCATTTGATCGATAACCGCAACCTGTTGAGCATCCTTCATGCCAAAATAAGCGCGATCCGGCGCTACAAGATGAAATAGCTTACTTACCACCGTACCTACGCCATCAAAATGGCCTGGTCTTGATGCGCCGCATAAACGGTCAGTAACCTGATTGACAATGACCATCGTGAGCGGCTTTTCCGGATACATTTCTTGAACGGAAGGAATAAACACAACATGGGTTCCGCATTCTTCCGCAATAGCCAGATCGCGTTTCTCATCTCGCGGATAGCGGTCCAAATCCTCATTAGGTCCGAATTGCAGCGGATTAACGAAAATACTAAGAACGGTTACGTCATTTTCAGAATGAGCTTGACGCAGTAATGAGGCATGGCCTTCATGCAAAAAGCCCATCGTTGGGACGAAGCCAATCCTTTTTTTCTCTTCGCGAAAGCCAGTCAATTGCTGCTTAAGCTCTTCTTTCGTCCGGCAAATGATCATGTAAGCCGAACCCCCTTTTTAGACAGGCTGCTATCCTGATCCGGATTGTTTTTCTCACTTGCGTCCGCGCCGCCATAAAGCGACTGTACTGGCGCGGGCTGTGCCGCCGCCGAGAATACATGCTCCTCATCTGGGAAAGCGCCTGACTTCACGTCCTCCACGTACGATTGGATTGCGTTTCTGATGGTCGTACCGATATCAGCATAGGTTTTCACGAATTTTTTCTCAAAATAAGGCGAGGAATATTGTAAAATATCATGATATACCAGTACTTGACCATCGCAGCCGCGTCCAGCGCCAATCCCGATGACCGGTATTTTGAGCACATCGCTGATCATGGTTGCTAGAGGCTCCGTGACAAGTTCAAGCACGACACTGAAAGCTCCGGCTTCCTGCAGCGCCTTCGCATCATTTATAAGCCGTTCGGCTTCCGAATCAAGCTTTCCTTGTACCTTATAGCCGCCAAGCTGATGCACGGATTGCGGAGTAAGTCCGATATGTCCCATAACAGGTATTCCAGCTTTGACAAGTGCGGCAACATCCGAAGCGATATCGGCGCCGCCCTCAAGCTTAACAGCTTGTGCTCCGCCTTCCTGCATAATCTTAGCTGCATTTCGCAGTGTGGATTCGCGGCCGATGCCATACGTCATAAAAGGCATGTCGGCTACGATGAACGTTTGCTGGGCACCCCTCGCAACCGCTCTTGTATGATAAACGATATCGTCGATCGTTACAGGAATAGTCGTATCATAGCCAAGCACGACATTCCCGAGTGAATCGCCAACAAGTATTACGTCAATTCCTGCTTCTTCAGCAAGTTTAGCTGAAGGATAGTCATAAGCTGTTAAAACGGAAATCGCATTGCGGTCCTGCTTCATCCTCTTTAGGTTTGTAATCGTCAGTCGTTTCCTCATCAGCTTCATCCCCCGTTCAATGATAGGATAAACACAAAAAAACCTTTTAGCCGCTGCTAAAAAGGTCCCCAAACTGAAAAGGAAACGTTTGCTTGTTGTGCTTCCTTCTGTCTCGGTCCCTACGGCTCAGAGCAGAGTGTGCATTCCCAACCATTTACATATTATCGTTCAATACCAGTGCAGCTTCCTAAGAATACCGCCTGATGAATTTAGTTTACCAAACTTTCCTCATTCCGTAAACGGCTGCAGTTCCTTATAGAGGCTCGCCCATTTCCGCAGAGAAAACGGATCTTACAGAGCCATTCCCCAGTTCAATGCGAATTGCACCGCTCTCATCAAGGCCGATAGGAATGCCGACGATATCGCCCTGAGGAGTAATAAGCCGCGCAGGCTTGCCCAAAGATACTGACAATGCCTCCCAAAGTGTAACAATCGGACCGAAGCCTTGGTCATGATAAAGGAAATAAAGCTGCTCCCATTCCTTTAGAAAATCGGCTATGATCTCTTCCCTTGCCCACTTCTGCCCGCTGCTAATGCGAAGCGACGTCGCCTTCTCCAGCAATTCCGCCGGATAGTCGGCTTCCTCTAAATTAACGCTAATGCCGATACCTGCAATGACATAGCGCAGCCGTTCATCCTCTGCAGCCGATTCGAGCAATATACCGCTAATTTTTTTGCCTGCAATAAGCAGATCATTAGGCCATTTGATTCCGATCGGCAATGCTGTTATTCGCTTTAAGCTTCTGCAAAGCGCAACAGCGGTCAACAGCGTAAGCTGCGGCGCAAAATGAATCGGGACAGATGGGCGCAGCACCATGCTCATCCAAATTCCTTTCCCGCGCGGCGACACCCATCCGCGTCCCATTCGGCCGCGACCGCTGAGCTGCTGCTCAGCAAGGAATATCGTTCCTTCTGCAGCCCCTTCTTCGGCTGCTGCGCGCGCAAGGTTTTGCGTTGACTCCACCGTATCAAACATATGTATAATCTGACCGAATACGTTTGATTCCAGACGACGGGTCACCGTATCTCCAGTAAGGTTGTCCGGTACACTTAGCAGCCGATAGCCGAGCCGTCTAGATGCTTCGAAATGATACCCTGCTGCTTCAAGCTTACGAATTTGCTTCCAAATCGCGGTTCTGCTTACGCCGAGCTCTTGGCTTATGCTTTCTCCCGAGACGTATTCTCCCGGCCGCGCTTCAAACAATCGAAGCAAGGGCTCATTATTCATGTACATTTCCTCCTAAAGTTTTGCGAAGCAAAACACTTCGTAAGCATAATCTTAGTTTTGCGAAGCATAACACTCCGTCAGCATTTACTTAGTCCCACTTTGATGCTTGATGAAGCAATGCATGCTTGTCATTTTCGAGCTCGCCAAGAGCAACCGATAACAGCAAACGATTCAAGCGCTCGCTCACCCAAGGGCCTGCTTTCCTTTGCAGATGGTTCGACAGGTCTCTGCCGCTTATTTCAAGCTGCTTGAGCGTCGAAATGGTCATATCAGAAAGCCAGCTATCCAAACGGTTTAGAAGGCCGCTAGAAAAGCTCTGCGGCGATTCATGGAGTGTTCGCATAACTGCAAGCCAGTCGCTGGCCGGACGTTTTCCAAACCGAATAACGATGTAAAGCCAAGCTGCTTTGAGCTTATGTTCATCCTCTTGTTCGAGATGATTCAGCATTTCTTTGTGGATGACGACAAGCGATGAAATCGTCTTGCTGCGGGAATTCGGGAATCGAAGCACCTGCAGCGCTTGCTGTGTCGCCTCTACTGACAGCTGCAAGCCTATAGCCAGCGCTGCCCAACGCAAATCGACCGCCCCCAGCATATGCAGACATGAATACTGCCGCGCGGTATTGGCTGATCGGCCTGCTTCCTTTAAAGAAAACTCGGTTTCCTCAAGAAAGGGCTCCTTCAAATGATACAAAAGTCCGCTGGCTGCTGTATACTGAAGCGCTCTCTGCGGCGCGGCTCCTGCCAGCATTTTATCAAGCTCGACCTGCACGCGCTCCATCGCAATAAATTTTAGCAAAGCACGATGGCGTGAAATCGCCCGCCATGTTCGATAAGCCGGAGTAAGCTGATATACGCCAATGAAACGTATTGCTCTAAGCATGCGAAGCGCATCTTCTTGAAAACGAGCATCCGGATCGCCTACCGAGCGGAGCGTCTTGCTCTGCAAATCCTGTACTCCTCCATAGGGATCGTACAGCTCGCCGTCCTCGGCAAGCGCCATGGCGTTCATCGTAAAATCCCGTCGCAAAAGATCTCCGTCAAGCTCCGTAATATAACGCACGCTCTCTGGTTTGCGATGCGCCTCATATGCTGACTCCTGCCTGAAGGTCGTCACTTCATAAGTAAGCCCATCGATTATGACGGTAATGGTGCCATGCTGCAAGCCCGTCGGTATGCAGCGCTCAAATAGTTCAAGCACCTGCTCCGGACGGGCTGAAGTAGCAATATCGACGTCTTTGATCGACAAGCCTAATAGGGAATCACGGACTGCTCCACCTACAAAGACTGCTTCGAAATGATGCTCTCGAAGCCGCTTAACGATAGGCAATGCGGATTTAAGCGGTTCTGTAAATGAAAGCCGCATGTCATACACCTTCCTTGACAGCAGACTTTATCTGCTAATCGCCGCACACAGCAATCGGCAGGTCTGCCTCGATGCCAAGCACCCGATAATAAATGTGTTCATATTGCGTCGTGATCACATCGTTACAAAATTCATTTCTCGATCTAAACATGCAGGCTTGCCTGAATTGCTCGTGAAGCTTCTTATCGAGCAGAAGACGCTCAGCATTTTTAGCCATATCTTCAACATCGCCGATCGGTGACAAGAAACCTGTTTCCCCGTGTGTAATAAGCTCGGGAATGCCCCCTGCATTCGAGCCGATAGTCGGAACGCCGCAGGCCATAGCTTCTAGCGCTACTAAGCCGAAGCTCTCTTTCTCTGAAGGGAGCAGCAGCACGTCTGCCATGGAAATAACCTGTGAGACATCCTCCTGCTTGCCTAAGAAGTGAACGCGCTCCTCAAGACCAAGCTGACGGATCCGGCATTGGATTTTCGACAGCTCCGGACCTTCTCCGACGAGGAGCAGCTTTGAAGGAACCTTCTTCGAAACGCGGGAAAATATTTCGACGACATCTCCAACCCGCTTAACGGGACGAAAATTAGAAATGTGCATCAATATTTTCTCATGCGGAGCAGCGTAATCCGAACGCAACGAAACAACATCACGCGGGTAATAAACACGCTTATCGACAAAATTGTAGGTTAAATCAATTGGCGTCGATATATCGAGCACTTGTCTCGTTTCATTGATAAGATCTTTAGAAACCGCCGTCACGGCATCGCTCTGATGAATGGCGAGACGGATTAAATCTTTTAAGGATTCATCCTGAGCAAGTACAGTAATGTCGGTTCCGTGCAGCGTAGTAACCGTTTTAAGGCCGTTGCCGGTCATTTGCTTCGCCAGATAAGCGCAAACGGCATGGGGGATTGCATAATGGACATGCAGCAGATCAAGCTGCTGCATTTTTGCTACCTGCGCCATTTTGCTCGCTAAAGCTAAATCGTAAGGGGGATAACGGAACACATAATAGTCGTTAACCTCAACCTCATGGAAAAATATGTTTTTATTAAAATGACCTAATCGAAAAGGAATGCTGTGCGTTATAAAATGAATTTCATGGCCGCGTTCCGCCAAAAGCTTTCCAAGCTCGGTAGCTACGACGCCCGATCCGCCCAAGGTAGGGTAACAGGTTATGCCAATCTTTAATTTTCTCGCCATGATTGTCGCGCCTCCTGTGTTCGTCACATATAACTATTGTATTACACAAGAGCTGTACGATTTGTCAAAAAAATTGTACGTCGTGAGGACGCTTTAAAGCAAAGCCCTCGGCGTACGCCCAGCCTCTTGCTTGTCCAAGCAAAAAATCGCGCGCTTCCACCCGTTCAACATACCGATTCGTAAGCGGCGTAGCTACACGATCGGAACCGGCTGCTGCCGCATCGAATTGCGAACGGTAGGACATCAGCGCATTGCGTTTCGTTTCGTAAAAATCGCTAATATCCACGATCAAAGATACTTGATCCACATCATTTATATAATAATAAATAATTTGTGAGACTTGCACGGGAGGCAGCTCCGGCATATACCGGCGCAGCTTGGCATTGAACACAGCCTCCTCGATCAAACGGCTGCATGCCACATGATCGGGATGCCGGTCCACCCAATAAGGAGCAAATACAATCCGCGGTTTGAACGTACGGATTTCAGCTGCGATACGCTCGATTTGATCACGGGCAGGCTCTAATCCTCGATCAGGCAGTCCGAGATTTGTACGCGCATGCAGTCCAAGCACCTTGGATGCGTAGGCTGCTTCCTGCTTGCGCAGCAGGACGGTGCCGTTGGAAGACATTTCAGCTTCCGTCAAATCGCATACGCCGACCTTATAACCGGCTTGTACATGCTTCGCGATCGTACCGCCCATTCCGATTTCAGCATCATCCGCATGAGCGCCAAAAACGAGAATATCAAGCGTTTCTGTCATTCTACGATACCCGGTTTATATTTATGCACAAGCTCGCGCCATGCGAAATCACCGCGCTCCAGCGCCTTAACGAGCAGTTCCGCTGTCGCCACGTTCGTCGCAACCGGAATGCCTTGTACATCGCATAAACGAAGCAATGCGATAATATCAGGCTCATGCGGCTGCGCCATTAGCGGATCGCGCAAAAATATAATTAAGTCCATCTCATTTTGCGCCACTAATGCACCGATTTGTTGGTCGCCGCCGAGCGGACCCGACATAAACCGGTGAATGGACAAGCCCGTTTGCTCCATAATGCGCGTACCTGTCGTACCTGTCGAATACAGCTTATGCGGTACAAATACTTTCTCGTATGCAATTACAAAATTTACGATTTCCTCTTTTTTTCGATCATGTGCGATAAATGCTATGTTTAACATAATTCTCTCCTCTCCTGCTGCCGAATAAAACTAATCCATCATATGTTCGAAGCCGTAAATTAAGCCGCTATATGTCATTACCTTCTTCACTGCCACGTTAACGCCCGGCATATACCCTGCACGGTCGTAGGAATCGTGACGGATCTTAAGCGTTTGTCCGTAACCTCCAAACACTACCTCCTGTTGGGCAAATACGCCCGGAAGTCTTACGCTATGTATACGGAATCCGTTATAGTAGCCGCCGCGCGCGCCTTCAATTACTTCTTCCTCTTGCGGATTGCCTTGACGCAGCTCTTTGCGCGCCTTCGAGATCAATTCAGCCGTTTTGATGGAAGTGCCTGACGGGGCATCCAGCTTCTGATCGCCATGATATTCAATAATTTCAACATGCGGCAAATATTTAGAAGCCTCGGCAGCGAATTTCATCATCAAAATAGCACCGATCGAGAAGTTAGGCGCGATTAAGCCGCCGATTCCCTTTTCAAGGCAGAGCTCGTCCAGCTCCTCTATTTGTTCAGGCGTAAATCCGGTTGTCCCGATAATGGGACGTACGCCAAATGCAATCGAAGTTTTGGTGTTGCCGTATGCCGCCTGCGGAACGGTAAAATCGACAAGCACATCCGCCTTCGCGCTGCTTAGCGCTTCTTCAAGCGTTGCGCTTACTGTTATTCCTGTATCGGCCTTGCCGGCAAGCAAACCTGCATCGACAGAGCCAGCCGAAGGAGCGACGGCTGCTACCAATTGAAGAGCGTCGTCCTCCAGCACCATTTTCACAACCTCGCGTCCCATTCTTCCGCTTGCACCTGCTACTGCCACTCGTATTTTTTGTGTCGTCATGCCTATCACCTGTTCCTTTTTCTTTTTCTAGCATAGATGCGGTTGTGCTGCATGCGCCGCTTCCGGTTAACGTCGGCAAATAGCCTTCTCGCCGCCGAATGGCCTGGATCGAGCCGCATCGCTTCACGTGCGTTTATTGCCGCCTTATCGTATTGATGAAGGGCAGCATACAAAACGCCGAGCGTATAAAATGCGTCAAAGCTTAACGGATCAAGTGCGGTTGCCCGGTCGAGCAGCTCCGCCGCTTCAGCCAGCTTTGGCGGTATCTTCGCAAGCAGAAGGTCAGCTTCTGCAAGCAGCAGCTTTGCTTCAACGGTTTGCAAATGATACTTGTATTCCGCATCTTCCGGATCAAGACTAAGAGCTGTCTCGGCATGTTGCTTTGCTTTCGCCCATTTGCCGCTGCGTGCGCATGAAACGGCGCATATATGATAATAAAATGCATTTTCTGGTTCGGCCTCTATCGCTTGCTCGAACCAATATATCGCTTGCTCGAAATCGCTGTTAAAGATGAATTCATAAGCCTTCTTGATGCAGCTCTCTCCATCCATCCGCCCATCCTCCTTGTACACAGGTTGATGGTACAGCATATGTTGGGAGCTTGTTTACAGTTCGGTTATTTTCTTTGTCCACCGATTCGCATCGCGAGTCTGAAACTTATGCATAACCTTATTATGCGCTTCCGTCAAATCAATATTGAGCGAATTAGCGAAGCAAGAGAGAATAAATAAAATATCACCAAGCTCCATTTCAACGGAATTATCTGCTTCATCGGCCTTTTTAGGCTTCTCGCCATAGAAATGATTCACTTCGCGGGCAAGCTCTCCTACTTCCTCCGACATTCTGGCCATTAGGGCAAGCGGGCTGAAGTAGCCTTCTTTAAATTGAGAAATGTAATCATCCACTTCCCGCTGAATATCCGACAATGTTTTTTCCGACATCGAAACATTTCCTTTCTGTCGATAGCTATACCTCCTTATGTTAACGTAAAGGCCCATTTAAAATCAATGTTTTTCGATTGATGGAAATTAGACATACTACATATATGTAATTGGTTTCAACCAGCCTGCTGCATTTGTTGATCCAAGTTCATCATTTCTAAACATAATAGGGAGTGTAACGAAATGGCAAAAATTTTGCTGCAAATGCGTTTGATTATTCCTATTCTGATCGGCACCGCTATATATGCGTTCGGGCTTCATTATTTCGTTATTCCTAATCAGTTAATGGAGGGAGGTGTGACGGGTATTGCCGTACTGCTCAACTATGCGGCTGATTTCCCGCTCTCCATCTCTACATTGGTGTTGAACATTCCCTTGTTTTTTCTCGGATGGAAGACGCTTGGCCGCAGTCAGATGATGTATACGCTTATTGGGATCGTATCGTTATCCGGCTTCCTTGCTCTGATGGAGCATTTGATCGACAGCAAGCTGCTTGTCCCCTTCAAGAGTACAAATGATTATATGCTGGCTGCTCTATACGCAGGAGTTACCTTAGGGACCGGACTTGGAATTGTATTCCGCTTTGGAGGCACTACGGGAGGTGTAGATATTGTCGCCCGTATCGTAGCTCGATCAAGGGGAATAAGCATGGGGCAAATTATTTTGACATTAGACGCCCTTATTATCGGTATTTCGTTGCTGTATATTTCAATCGAAAAGGTGCTTTACACGCTCGTAACGGTATTTATCGCATCGAAATTAATTGATTTCATTCAAGACGGTGCTTATGCGGCCAAAGCCTTTTCCATCATTACCGAGTACGGTGAGGCGATATCCAAAAAAATTACAATAGAGCTTGATCGCGGCGTCACCCTTATACCCGCAAAAGGCGCTTTCTCCGGACAACAAAAAGAAGTCGTCTATTGCGTCGTCCAGCGGCAAGAAATTCGCCGCCTGAAAACGATCGTCCGCAATATCGACCCCCGCGCCTTTATCGTTATTAATGAAGTGCATGACGTTCTAGGGGAAGGCTTTAAGGAAGAATAGCTGCGCTAAGGCAGCGGCTTTACGCCAAACGGATTCGCCTTATATTTTCTCCAGCCTGAATAAGTAAGAATAGCTGAAATAAGGGCTCCTAAAAAGAACGTCCAGCTTAATGGATTAGCGTTTGGAATGGCCGCCGCGGCCGGCAGCACCTCCGCGCTGCCGCTCTGGTCAAATAAACGATCAAGCGACTCCTTTAACGCCTCTAGAGACCGATCAATCATCGCCTCATTCGTAATATTATTTGCATGAGCTTCCAGCAGACGATTTGTATAAACAATCCGTTCCGTCAGCTCTGCTTCACGCATGCTGCCGTAGAGCATGCTTATCGTTGTTTCTATAAGCTCCGCATGCTCCTGCAGGCTCGTCATTGCGCCTCTAGCCGCGATCGCCCCATCATTAGTTTGACGTTTCCAAGCTTTCTCTACACGCGATATATCGTCCAGCATCACACTTTCGTATTGCAGCCATAACGCATGATCAGGTCTAACGAGCGCATCTGCAGCTAATCTAATGCGCGCAGCCTCCATTAACCAGCCTGGAGCAGTTGATCCGCTTAAAAGGTTCTGTTCGATATAATTGGCATCCTGTTCGATAGCCGACCAGCCCTCGCTCTTTCCCGATGAATGCACAAGTCCGCTTTCAACGGCACGCTGCAGCTGCTGGACATGCTGAAAGCCTGCCTGACGATTGCTCGTATAAGCTGCTTCATATAATGAGCTTGCAATATCATCCAATCGCTGTAGTTGAATATATGGATCTGACGATAACAGGTTCGCATACTGGTTAATCGACGCGCCATTGCCCCATACTGACCCAGCATAGCAGATCGTCATGACGATACAAATGACGAATGGAACTATAAATCGTACCTTCATGGACATCCCCCCATAGATCACTCTATGAGGGGATGTCCAGCGTTATACCTTCTTTCTAAAGCGCCATACGAGCAAAGACGCACCTAAGCTAAAGAAGGATAAACCATATGTAAAAGCGCGTACTGCCGTTAAATCATCATCTAACTCATCGGCCAAATACGGAAAGACGCTAAACGTATAATCCACCGTATCATTAAGAAGAAGCCAGCATGTTGCCGCCAAGAGAGAGACAGCGCCAGCCTTCATAAAACGAAAAAAAAGAAGCGCCTCAAAGGCCATTCCCAGATGAGAGGCAATCAGCATGTAATGCTGCCAATGCAAGTCAGCGCCCTGCCACGCACCTGCTACAATCATGGAAACCGCCCAAATGCCGTATTTGACCGAGCACACAACAGCCAATGCTTCTATAATAACGCGTCCAATGGATACCAAGCGATATGGCATATTCGGCGGAAACAATAAATAAAGGAGAGCGATAGTGAAAAACAAGCTTGCCGTCGGGGAATCCGGAACAAAGACGATTTGCCATATCGGGTGATGATTTAGCGTATCTATTAGTTGT
Source organism: Paenibacillus sp. Soil522 (assembly GCF_001428245.1). Taxonomy (GTDB): domain Bacteria; phylum Bacillota; class Bacilli; order Paenibacillales; family Paenibacillaceae; genus Pristimantibacillus. The sequence continues at coordinate 283,120 of NZ_LMRV01000001.1, read as the reverse complement.
CCTTCATACCATATGTACCCATAAATGGTCCCTGCCAAATTAACAAGAAACAGCAGCCATAAAAATGAACGGTTAAGCAAAAATTCGCGGCTCCAGAAAGCAGCGAGCATAATGAACCACTTCTCCTTCGGCATCTCTAATTATACAGCTCTATATTCGAAGAAAAACCTGACCGTGTAATACGATCAGGTTTTGTTAATTTATTCTGTCGCCGCTTTCTGTTTGGACAGCCATGTTGTTAGCTGGTCAATTTCTTCGGCAGATAATTTATCAGCGAATGAAGGCATACCGTTACGACCGTTCGTAACTACCTCTACAAGCTGTTCCTTCGTCATTCTGTCGCCAACACCGACCAAGCCAGGAACAGAGCCTTGGCCTTTCAGGTCAGCAGCATGACAGCTAACGCATTGTGCTTGCTTAGCAATATCCATTGCCGGATCATTCGCATCTACAAGCGCAGCTTCAACTGCCGGCTTCGTATAGTTCGGACGCTCTTGGCCTGCTAAAGCAGCTTCACGAGCCTTTTCCTCACGTTCGTGATGCTCTGGCACTTGACCGTTGATTTCCAATTGATGTGTGTAGTGATCCCAAGAAACAACTGTCAAATACACGCATGCAATAAGCGTTAGTCCCATTAAGGAAGATGCAATTGGACGGCGGTAGAAGCGGCGCTCCTTACCCGTGTCAAGGAATGGAGCAAGCAGCAATGCGCCGAACAATACTCCCGGAACACCAACTGTTCCGAGCAAGATATAATCTTGCGATACGTACGGATATTTCAAAAATTGATACAAGAACAAGAAGTACCAGTCAGGCATCGGTATAAAAGCCGCATTCGTTGGATCTGCGGGATAGCCAAGCGGTGCCGGCTCCGCAATACACCATACTAGAAAACCGACCAGCACGACACAGCCGACCATCCATTCCTTAAGCAGGAAGTTCGGAATAAACGCTTCCGATTTACCCGGGAAGGACGTATAGTCCGGCGGAATGCTAGAAACGTTGCTTTTCTTAACACGCGAGTCGCCTACATAGACAACCTTCTCGTTCGAATTATGACCATGCGCCATAAGTAAGCCCTCCCTTCGCTTAAAGTGGTCCCGAAATACCTTGTTTCCGAATCATGATAAAGTGCGCAGCCAGCATCGCAATCAAAGCGCCAGGCAAGAAGAACACATGGATCGCAAAGAAACGAGTCAGCGTTTGCGCGCCTACGATATCGCCCCCGTATAGGAAAGAAGCGAGATAAGGTCCGATTACCGGTACGGATTCAGCAATTTGGACACCAACTTTAGTTGCGTAGTAAGCTTTGTTATCCCATGGAAGCAGGTAGCCTGTGAACCCAAGGCCTAACATGATGAAGAAAATCAGCATTCCGACAACCCAGTTCATTTCGCGCGGCGCTTTGTAAGAACCGGTAAAAAACACTCGAAGGGTATGTAGGAACATCATTACGATAACTAAGCTTGCCCCAAAATGGTGCATGCCCCGAACGATTTGTCCGAATGCAACCTTATGCTGCAGGTAATCAACGCTCGCATAAGCGTTAATGATGTCCGGAACATAATACATCGTCAAGAACATACCGGATAAAATTTGGATGACTGTGATGAAAAACGTCAAGCCGCCGAAACAGTAAACGAATGCGGAGAAATGATGCGCCGGGTTAACGTGCTCAGGCACTTCGTGGTCAGCTACATCTCTCCATAGCGGCGTAATGTCAAGACGTTCGTCAATCCAGTTGTATACACTTTTAAACATCTGAAATACGCCCTCCTTAACTCGTTCTTGTATTCGGCATTACCGGACCCAAGTATACGAATCCGTTCTCAATCTTCACTTCGTATTCATCCAATGGATTCGGGGCAACTGTAATGTTTTTCCCGTCTTTCGTGTAGCGCGCGTCGTGACAAGGACAATCGTATTCGTTTTGCCCTTTCGTGTTCCAGCCGATCGTGCAGCCTAAGTGCTTGCAAACCGGAGAAAGCGCAAAAATCTTGCCGTTAGCATCCTTCGAAATCCAAGCTGCAAGCTCCGGATCACTCACGTACCAACCATCGATCTGATGAATTTTAAATTTAAATTCTTGCGGCTCGCCCGTAATTTTGCTCTCTTCCACAACTTTTACGTAAGTGCCCTCACCCTTCTTCACTAGGAGTGGGTCCACTGCGAAACGAACCATTGGCAATACCGCTCCACCCATCATAAATGCAGTCGTGCCGCCGAGCGTATATGACAAAAACTGACGTCGGGACATTTCTTTTCGCTGAACCGGTCGATGCGCGGTCTTGTGTTGTTCATGGTTACTCATCTTCTGTTCTAACCCCCTTTGCCAACCATATCTCGCGTCTTGCCGCAGGGCAAAAACACATGACGAACTAGGACATAACTTATAATAGCCTAGGTGCTTGGGAGCGTCAAGAATATGGCTTGATATTTGCATGCTTAACAAAATTCCGTTCAATAATTTGTTATCATTTTGTCACATTTGACCTTGTCTGGCATATGTTTTCCCCAAAATCCGATTATATTATACGACAAAATCATGAAGTTGAAGAAGCTTGTCCGCTCCATAATGCACGGATAGCATCCGATACTTCCGACTGAAGCGGCAAAACACCCTCTGCCCCTGGTTGAAACCATAAATCAACAGCCGGACACTGGACGCTCAAATCCTTATTTGCCGATACGACGATTACATAACGAAAGCCTAATCGTTTTATTGAGGCACACCATTCATTTATATGGCCTGCAAGCTCAACGCTGTTATAGATGTAATGCCAAGCAGGATAGGTGACCACTCGGCCCTTAAACGGGATTTCGATAAAATCCATAATGTCTCTTAACTGCTCAAGCCATTCCGTCGCCTCGTAGGGCTTTACCGCTGAAGATATTCCGGTTACCGGCAGCAGGCAGGTATCCAAATAAGGACTTAATTCATCCCACTGCTCTCTCGTTATTTCACTGAATTTCATCCTATTATTCTCACTCCTTAACATAATCGCAAGCATAGCGGGCATCGCTGCTTCTATGTTAACTCCAATTCGGCTCATTGCCAATTGCTAGAATCAAAAAAAGCCTCCCTGCGCCTGAAACGGACAGCTGCGTCCGTACCAGTCAGGAAAGCCTATTGCGCAGCATCGTCAAACGACAGTTTGAACGACGAACGCTATTTTTTCAATTCGTTTAACTGTTTCGCGAGACGGTAAAACGTATCCTCATCGCCTGCGGCCAGCGCTTTGTCTATTGCCGTATAGATTTGATTGGTTTGAAATTTCAATACCGCATCGTCAAGCACGAATTCTGCGGCCAAACCGAGCATCGCTTCATACGTTACTTTCATTTTGTCCATAGGATACACCTCCAAACCGGCGTTAAGAGATCCTATATTCTATTCCCTTTGTCACGTAGCTCTCCATCGTCTTTCTCATACGCAGTAGATCGTCCTCTGTTAATTCTCTTACGACTTTGGCGGGTGAACCGATAGATAGAGTATAGGGTGGTATTTTTTTATTCTCTGTAACAATCGAACCGGCTCCTATTAAAGCATATTCACCAATGTCTGCGCCGTTAAGTACGATTGCCCCCATTCCAATTAATGTGCCTCTGCCTATGGTACAGCCGTGTATAATTGCGGCGTGACCGATAGACACCTCATCCTCTAATAGTAATGGTTGGTTCAAATTCAAGTGACCGACGACACCATCTTGTATGTTGCAGCTATGTCCAATTTTTATGGGCGCGAGATCTCCGCGCAGCACCGCATTAAACCATACGGTGCTTTTCTCAGCGATGGATACATCACCAATAATTTTTGCGCCATCCGCTATGTATACATCTTCATGAATTTTTGGCATTACGCCCTTGTAAGGGATCAACAACTTTTATCCGCTCCTTATGATCGACCAATAATACTAGGAATGCTGCACCTTACCCATACTCTAGCTTATATTTGATCTTACACCAAGAGCGGAATAAATTAAATTAACGTAATGCTAGAGGACCAGTCTCTTCTAAGCTTATACCCGATACGACTGCCCGTCCCGCCTTCGTCATTCTGACGACGGTCCCGTATAACGGGTGCTCGCCAAGCCTAAGCAGCCCTAAATGAACCATCATCGTCATAATACGCTGCTCTAATATCGTATTTGCGTCATCATAATAGTAAGGCTTAATGAACGGCACGAGCACCTTTCTCAACGATTCTACCGTAACCCATTCTCCCGCCAGCGCATTGATCCAATGCACAAGCGATAATAAATGAGTAATGGGGCCCTTATAAATTTTGAGCCAGAATCGGTAGATGTGCTCCGCTTCACCGGGCGGCCTGCTATGTAAACGCTCCTCGCCTGTCCCCGTAACCGAAAGCACCGCTTGATTCTCGCTAATATACTTATTGAAATAACAATAGTCGTATACAAGCGATAACCGGTTTGGGTATTGGTTGAAATGTCTGCCGTATCCAAAGCGCCAAGCCCCTTTGGCCGGAAGCTCCTCCTGAACGCCAAACTGGTCAAGCAGCTGTAAGATGAACCTTTTGTACATAGAGCCGTCAGCTGTCAGCTGCACTTCATTGTGATAGGTGTAATGCAGCAAATGAGTAATGTCGTCATGAACTAACATTTGCTCATCACGATAAACCGGCGGCTCGTCCGTATACTGCAGGTCAGCTGCAAACCTCTTGGCAAGCGTATCCCGAAAACGGATTTTCAAATCATTTGGCACCTGGAACAAATATCTGCTTGGACCGCTAAATCCGTTAAACAACCAGCCATGATGCTTGAATTTTGCAATCATTTCTCGCGGACTTAGCGGCGTTTCGGCAGCTGCAGCATTTTTTTTCGTTTTTTTTGTTTTTTTTGGCGGATCCGGCTCCGTCTTGACTGCCTCTTCACCGAATCTGCTTTGCTGCACGCGTGCGAGCAAATCCTCCAGGCTAAAGGAGCTGCGCGCTTCGAAGAGTAAAGAATTCAGGAATCGTAAGTCCTCCAGCTTCATGCTGCTTATTTGCGCTTCAAAAACATCGTTTCGACTTACGGTAGAGAGAATGGATTGAATCAAATCGTTTTTGGAATGTCCGTTGCACTCGCACCGGTAAACGTCTGCAATTCTGCTAAGCTGTTGAATGTCCGCATAACCTAGCATATCCGATAAATTCATAGCTCTCCCCCTTTTTACGGAAGCCGTTTTTTGCTGCTAAACGGCCCGCTTCGTAAGTGTATTGTGCAATGGATAAGCGTCAGTTGATATCATTATGGGAAAATATCTATTTTTTTATAACCTAGATTACAAGGAGTTTAATTAAAAAAAAGAGCCCCTCCAGCAACATAATCATGGAGAGACTCTATTATGGTTGTATTTATTGGTTTAAATGTACCGTGCAATTATACAGCTGGGGTTGCCATTTATCGTTACGACGCTCCAAAATCGAGTAAGATAAGTTTGATAAATGCTGGTCCTCAAGCTCCGAACAAAGTTCTGCCAATAACTGCGCGAGAAAGCTTCCATGTGAAATGACGAGCAAATTCCGGCCAGCGTGCACATGCTGCCATTCTTTAAGGGCACTTAAGCCGCGAGCTCGAACGTCTTCATTCGACTCGACTCCTTCGGCAACGTCACGCCACTCTTTTCCCCAGCGCGCATGCCTCTCCTCCTCCATTGTTCCCTCAACCTCGCCAAAGTATCTTTCTCTAAGCCGCGAATCGCTTTCGAGCAGCGGTATGCCCAGCTTCCCGGCAATAATCTGTGCGGTCGCAAAGGCTCTCATAAGGTCACTGGATACGACGGCATCCCAGATACGCTCTTCGCCGCTCAACCGGTTTGCTAATGCAATCGCCTGAGCTTTGCCCTCTTTATTCAGAGGAATATCGGTCTGTCCCTGAATTTTTCCTTCCGCATTCCAATCCGTCTTCCCATGGCGTACTAATCCGATAAGCAAAACTCATCAAGCTCCTTTTCATGATAGATACAACAAAAGCTCCCGAGGGAGCTTTATAGGGCAGCTGCGTCAGCTTCGCGTCCTTGACAGCCAATTCAAAATAAGCAGCGTCATAATAATGCCAAGCAGCGACAATGCCACGTAATATTGAGGGAAGGCCGGCATCACCTTCAGAACGAATGGATCACTAATGCTGGCTACTGGAACTTCTGCATAAAAGCCTGCTGTTATCAATCCTTCACCGGATGCATTTGCCGTATCCATCAGGCCGCTCAGTTCAGCAATTTCCGCTTGCGAGGCACCGTCCTGATTATCAAAAATGAATACAAAAAATGCACTTGCGAACATTGCCATACAGGCTGCAATGATTAACGCAATATTACGGCGAAACGATTTGGAAAACTGATAGCTCTTATGCGGAACGGGCATTAACCAGGATTGCTCGGCATAAATCCGGTCCATTACGCTGCGATTCACATGCTCGGTCGGTCCAAAGCTATCGTCTTCCTCCGAAAGAAAACGAATCATATCGTCGCTCTCTTCCCATAGCCGGAACTCTTCAGCACACGCTGTACACTCATACAGATGAGCATCTATCGCTATCCGATCCTCATCATGCTCAGATAAATCCCAATATTCACAGAATTTGTCTTGTGCATCGTTGCAGTTCATCTCGTATTCATCCCTTCAAATTCTTCAATCAGCGGCGATTGTCCGAAATACGGCTCCAGCTGCGTCTTTACGCTTGCTCTTGCTCGGAAAAGCAGTGATTTAACAGAACTGACCGTTTGTCCTAAAATATTAGCGATTTCTTGATAGTCCAGCTGGTCATATTCCCGAAGAATAAGAGCTGAGCGTTGTTTCTCTGGCAGGTTGTTAATCGCTTCGCGCACCATTGCCATTCTCTCGTTCCGGAGTATATGCTGCTCTGGCAATGCATCAAGCGCTGCAATCGGCTCGAATCCAGATTCATCGAGTGATACATGCGCCGACTTTTGCTTGCGAAGCTCGCTTAGCACTGTATTGCGCGCAATCGTATATAGCCACGTCGAAAAAGACGCATCCAGCTCGCGGAACGAATGGAGGCTGCGATAGGCTTTATAAAAGGTTTCGGAGCATAAATCTTCAGCTAACAGCTCCAGCTTCGCGCTCTTCAGCATATGATAGATGAAAGCTAATATTTTACGTTGATAGCGCCGCATAAGCTCGGAGTACAGCTCGACGTTGCCATCCTTAATCTCACGTATCAATTGGGAATCAGTCATGACAGGCGAACCCCCTCCACCTGCGGATTATTCCCGGATCGCCATACTACATTGTACCGGCCCGGGGACGAAAAGTTGCGGTCTTTATCATAAAAAATTCAAAAAATACGAGTATACTTATAATTCGTGTTTCGAGGGCAAATTCCTTCTTCATTCGACAAAAGGATAAAATACAATATTTTTACAAATGAGAACATGGCTATAAAGCTAAATTGGATGCAGCTATGAATCTGCCTTCAATGAAACAGGCCCGGCTGACTTAGACTGCCAAGCCTTTAAGAGCACAACAGTAACCTTGAGGTAATCTGGTAAACAAAAAGTACCTACTTTTCAAATGTTCTACTTTGATTTATGGTGTAAAGGTGAATTAGCGATGCACTTGAAGCTCGGAATCAACCATTTGGACACTGCCGATGTGTATAGCGATGGGCATTCAGAAAGAATGATCAGTCAATTTTTGCAGGAAATTCCGCGTGACGGCACGATAATACATAAACAAAAAAAATGGCCGGTAAGCGTATTGACCGCTTCTAGCCCCATTCGTTTCCCCATTTCTTCATTTCGTGGATGACTCCGTGAAGGGCATGTCCCTTCTTGGTAAGAGCATACTCGACCGTCATTGGCACGGTTGGATAGGCCGTTCGGGTAATTACTCCGTTATTTTCAAGATGGCGAAGCGTATCGGTCAATGATTTGGAACTGATCCCGCATACAGCCTGCTTTAATTCGCCAAATCTTTTTTTCTCATGAAACATCATTTCCCGGATAACGAGAAAGGACCATTTGCCGCCAACAATATCAAGTGACTTTTCGATCGAACAATATACATCGTTTACTTGATCGTCCGCTTCTTCCATTCCGATCTCTCCTTTGATTTGCTGTTTATTTTATTTATTCATCATCCTTTAATTTTAAAGTTTTATTATACGCTACCTATCAGGCAGCATGTCAACTATTTCAAGGAGGCAAACACTATGAATATTGGATTTATCGGTTGCGGCGTCATTTCGATTGCACATTTGGAAGGACTGGAGGAGTTAAAGAAAGCGAACCAGCAAACATTTGAATTGACGGCCGTTTGCGATTTAAATGAGGATAGAGCAAATACCTTTGCTGCACATGCTGAAGAACGGCTGGGCAAACATCCGGCAGTGTATACGGACTACCAAAAAATGATTAAAGAAGAAAAATTGGATGCAGTATCCGTCTTATTGGATCACGATTTGCATCACATTGTGGCGGAGCACTGTTTCGCGTCCGGCATTCATGTCCAAATGCAAAAGCCGCTCGCCATATCGCCGTTTTATGGACGTAAAATATTGGCGGATGCCAAAAAATACAACAGAGTGCTGACCGTTTCTGAACCGAGCGTGTTGGGTGCGGAAAATGTGGCCATGGCCAGAGCGATTAAAGACGGAATTATTGGTTCCGTAAATATGGTAATGGACTATGCGACGGTCACTTTGAACCGGACTTTTTTTGCAGGTACCGCTTGGCGGCATTTCAAAGGAAGGGCTGGCGCAGGCTGGATTAACGATCACGGCGTACACCGCACGCATATGTTTACGGAAGTGAACGGGCCTATTCATGAAGTGTTTGCTTATGCAGAAATATTTGAAAAAGAACTGAGCGACGGAACTACGACGATTCAACCGACAGGGGAAGATACTAGCGTCACCGTGTTCCGCTTCGATAATGGGGGGCTCGGGCATTGGATGTGCAGCACGGCTGCACATGGGGAAAAAATGAGCGGAGTTTGGATTTATGGCAGCAAAGGCTGTTTTCGTCCCGGGAAACATGCTGCGCTCGAGAATGGTCAGATCATACCGGCCAAGGATTTAATTGCGCAATATGCGCCGGAAGTAGCGGCACATCCGTTTGCCCACTCCTATGTAGAACTGTGGGAAGCAATCGCGGAGCAGAAAGCCCCGATTTCCAGCGGAGAGCGCGGACTTGAAGCCTTAAGTATTGTTTTTACAGCTCTTGAATCGGCATTGATCGGCCTTCCGGTTAAGGTCGAGGATGTGATGAATGGAGTTAGTCACGCATATGAAGATACCGTCATTAAAGAAATGCTAGCTGATCGCAGAGGCTAGAATACAGTGGCATGCGAGCCGAAATAATGCCGCCGGACCGGAAATCGACGAATAGATCATACCTCCTGAAATATAGTTTTTAGTTTTCATTATTTGATTTGAATTGCAGCTTCTGCAGGTAATTCTCTAGATTGTCGAGCCGTTCATCCCAAATATTGCGGTAGGTCTCAAGCCAAGCGTCCAGTGCTTGGAACGGCTCCGAACGGAGATAGTAGTTCCGGCGATTGGCGACGGCCTGCACCTCGACCAGCCCGGCCTCTAACAGGACACGTAGATGCTTCGAGGCTTGAGGCTGGCGCAGCCCAAGCCGATCGGCGATTTCCCCCACAGTCAATGGACCGCCATGCAAGAGCTCTACTATGCGTAAGCGGCTCGGTTCAGCCAGTGCGCTAAATGTCGTTATATCCATAATTCGTATGCTTCATTAATGAATGAATCAGCTTTTATACAGTGTACAGAGCGGGCTGTTTTTCCTGTTCCATTCATATCCGGCCACCTCGTTCCATTTTATTGTTACCGTACTCCTATTTAAAATATACCATTTAGGAAATATTCCTGTAAATGAATATTTGAATACGTATGTATTAGCAAGTTGAAAATAGGCCATCCCAAGGAAGGATGGCCTATACTGACGAGAAACCTCGGCGGTCTGGCTGTCTTGATATGCAGACTTATCGTTTTCTAGTAGTGCAATATTTCTTGCCTAAGTGGGGTGAGTGCATTTGATTCATCTACATACACAAAAGCGTCGTATCGCAGGGCCATAACAGATGGAACATAATTTCCGCGTTCGCGGCGGGGATTGTACACGACACCGATAGCCCGGTGCCCTACCGGTTCTAGGAAAGGCTCTGGGTCTTGGTCAAACAACAGGATTTGGTCGTATGCTCCTGCCTTATGCATCAAATCTTCCCAGCTGCCTGATTGAGCTTCCTGTACCTCCATGGATTGCATTTCACCGCCCCACTGATCAGCTGCAATCACAGTGCCTCGATGTGTTCCGAAACCTACAACATATACTCGATTATTGCCGTATTGCTCGCGAAGCAGCTGTCCAACGTTCACCATCCCATCTGCTTCCATGTCCGTCGCTCTCGCATCGCCGATATGCGTATTATGCTCCCATACAATTGCCTTGGCATCCGGTCCGTGAAATGCTTTAATCCGATTTAGCGCTTCGACCATATGCCTGTCCCGGACGTTCCAGGAATCCGGGCCGCCTTGAACCATCGACCGGTAATATCGTTCGGCGTTCACCGCAACCAGCGCATTCAATTCATCATTTAGAGCTGATTCATCTTCTCCCTTGCTAAGCTGTCGTTTAGCTTGAAGATCGGTCAACAGCTTGACTACCTCTTCCTCGCAGCTTTCAGATAAGAAAGCCGCCGAAACTCCATAAGTTTGAGGATCGCGCTTGTAGGGATCAAAACAGTCAAAAGCCTTTTGTGCAACCTTCAATTCCGGTGATCCCGTTTTCTTCAAATGACTAAGGATTTCATCCATGGACTCCCACAGGCTGTATACGTCGATTCCATAAAAACCGGTCTTTCTTCCAGCAGTATTATTTTTGTTGAAATCATAAAGCCATTCCGCGTAATTCATCACATCGTTATTTGCCCACATCCACGTTGGCCAGCGATTAAAATCTCGGAGAGCATCTCTGACGTTTGCAGCAGAACCAGGGTATTGCTTGATGTAATGGTTCAATGTGTAGCAGGACGGCCAATCCCCTTCCACGGCGATGAAGGAGAAGCTTTTTTCAAGTATCAAGCGCTTTGATAATTCCGCCCGCAACGTATAAAACTCGGAGGTACCGTGCGATGCTTCCCCAAGCAGAACAAAATCAGCATCTCCGACCGCTTGAACGATCATGTCAAGATCGTCTGTGTTTTCGAGCTTAAAAGCGCGCTTCTTTATTTCATCCACTAGTTTCTCGTCATACACTTGCGTTCATTCTCCCTATCTTTTATTTTCAAAGTTCGCCTTTCATTCCGCTATATCCTTGCCTAGACTATCCTTTATTATGTGATCAAGCTGAATAATTAAGCTTTTCATTGGCACACTAACTCGGGAAATTTGTGTACTTCAGGAGGGATTAAATAATGAACATTACTGAAGAAAAACGGCAAGAGCACTCGAGCAAGCTTCGTGTAAAAGATAAAGTTGCTGTCATCACCGGGGCTGGCTCTGGTATTGGACGCGCAGCCGCATTGCTTTTGGCTCAGAACGGAGCCAAAGTATGTCTCATTGATTTAAATAACAACCGTAGTGAGTCTGTGGAGAAACAAATCAATCAAATGGGCGGAGAATCGTTATTTATAGATACGGATGTCTCAGACCCACATCGTTTAAAGCACGCGATTCAGTCTGCTGTTGATCAATGGGGACGTGTGGACATCGTGTTTGCCAATGCCGGCATCAACGGCATCGTATCTCCTATTGAGGACTTAACGCCGGAAGCATGGGATCACACGATGACAACCAATTTAAAGGGGACGTTTCTAACCGTTAAATATGCCATTCCACATATGAAAAAAAACGGTGGAAGCATCATTATAACCAGTTCTATTAATGGCAGCCGTTCTTTCTCCGGGTTCGGCATGACTGCATACAGCACGTCTAAAGCAGGCCAGATTGCATTCGCCAAAATGGCAGCTCTTGAATTGGCAATTTATAAAATTCGGGTTAACGTCATTTGTCCGGGAGCCATTCAAACCAACATCGGCGAAAGCACGAAAGAGACCCCCCAGCTTGATAAAATCAAAATACCGGTTAAATATCCTGAAGGCAGTCAGCCGCTGGAGCATGGACCGGGACAGCCTGAGCAGGTTGCTGATTTGGTTTTATTTCTAGCCTCCCAAGAATCGAGTCATATTTCAGGTACAGAAATATTTATTGACGGCGTGGAATCGCTTTTGTAGAAAATGATCAAGCATTCTCGGTTATGACTTGACGGTATGGTATACACACATAAGATCTCGACCTATTACGAATGATAAAAGGTAGCCTATGGGCTAACAACGATTGCGGAGGAATACAAATGACAACAAGCAGACAACATCAGGAAGCGCATGGGATTGGGCAGATAGAAGAGCAACTAGAGCAGCAAATTAAAGCCGCAACAAAGATACAAGGCGAGAACAAGCTCGATGAGAAAATCAAGGCTGCAGCTCACGAGCATTCGTCGGAAATAGATGAAATTATCAAATAAGCATTGAGCGCCTAAATGGCGCTCTTAGTTTTTTCCATCAATCGAGGATACCAATCGATATGTTCCAATTCTTTTCCATGACGATGGATTTTTTTCTAAAAAAAAACCACCCCGAAGGGTGGCTCGTGCTCATGATGAGCACTATAGGATTTGGATAGGAGTGGAGAGAAACCATACTGTACCTTTATTATATGTATACGCTTCCAAATTGTCAATAAGCGTTTTCATTTTTATTTATAATAATCTGAAAGCGCTTAATAGCAAAAAAACGTACACCCGATTAAAGGTGCACGTCGTAGCCTTTGGCCAAAAGCAAGACAACCGCCTGATCCAAATATTCCTGGCTCCGGAATGAAAGCCTTAGAACGCCCGGCACGTCCTCCCTGCTCTCGATAATGTGAATATTGCTCAGGTTAATCAGGCTATTCCCGAGTTCGCTCGTAATATTACCGATAATACCCGGATGATCCGGTACATCGACGTAGCAATCAAAGGCAGAATGAATCATTCCCTTGCGGCGCTCTGGCATTTTGCTGCGGAATTGTCCCGCCGTTTCGAACGCCTCTGCAATCGCATCACCATCAGAGCTTTCGAGCATGGTGACGAATTTATCCGTTTCCTTGCGCCAATCGCGAAGCAGTTCAAGCAGAACCTTACGATTATTGATTAATATATCACGCCATAAAATCGGATCGCCTGAGGCAATGCGCGTAATATCGCGAAAGCCCCCCGCAGCAAGCGATTCATACAGCTCGTTATTTTCATTATATCCCCGTACCTGATTGACAAGCGAAACGGCAATGATATGCGGCAAATGACTGATCGCTCCCGCTATCTCATCATGCTCCTTCGCGTCTACCCTTACGATATTCGCCTTCGTGTGGCTTAGAAGCTCAACTAAACGTTCAACGTCTTCTTCGGGCGTATGCTCGTCCGGCGTCAATACATAAAATGCGTTCTCGTATAAATGTGAGGATGCGGCTTCAACCCCCGATCGCTCAGAGCCGGCCATCGGATGTCCTCCAATAAACGTAGCTTGGCCAAAATCAAGTGATTTTGCGCAAGCCATAACTGAAGCCTTCGTACTGCCCGCATCGGTTACAATACAGCCGGGCTTTAATTGAAATTGGCTCAGTTTCTCGATATATTCCTCGATATTTCCGACCGGTACGCATACGAAAATAAAATCGGCCTGTTCAGCCGCCTCTTGCATCGACGTTGTCGCATAATCGACAACGCCACGCTGCACGTATTTCTCAATCTGAGAAAGACGATTCGAGTGCCCGATTACGGTAATACCCGGTTTTCCTTTAAAGCAAAGGGCGATCGAACCTCCGATCAGCCCCACCCCAAAAATCGCTACAGTAGTCATAACTTTATCCTTGCACCGCCGATTCCTGCAAAACCTGTTCTAACGCCGCGATAAACTTTTCGTTTTGCTCCCGCGTCCCGATCGTAATCCGAATATGATTTGGGTAATACGTCCAGCGTGGTCTCGAGATGATGCCTCTGCGCAGCAATCCGTCAAACACCTCGGGTGATGAACGCTTCATATCAACCATGATGAAATTTCCATATGCAGGGAAGTAGGATAAGCCCAGGCGATCAAATTGCTCGGACAAATAGATAAGGCCTTGTTTGTTTTGTTCACGGCAGGATTCAATAAAAGCTTTGTCAGCTAATGCCGCTGTCGCTGCTGCTTGTGCTGCACGCGACGTATTGAAAGGCTCACGCACCTGGTTCGTAAAGTGAATAACGTCAGGATGGCCGACGCCATAGCCGATCCGCAGTGCAGCTAAGCCATAAATTTTTGAAAAGGTGCGCAGCACGATTAAATTTCGGTGCTCACGCAGCAATTGAATGCCGTCCGGAAATTCCGGATCATCAATATATTCGCCATAAGCCTCATCGAGCACGACCAGCACATCGGTAGGCACCTGCTTTAGAAAAGCGGACAATTCCGGCAGCGTCACGATCGTCCCTGTCGGATTGTTCGGATTGCAAATCCAGATAATTTTCGTACGGCTGTTCACCTTAGCCAGCATGGCCGGCAAATCATGCTTGCCCTCTTTTAGAGGAACCTCTACGATGCGGGCATTCTCAATCTCTGCATTATGCTTGTATTGGGGAAATGTTTCGTCCGCCATAATCGTCTCGTCCCCGGGAACGATAAACGCTCTATTAATCATTAAAATAATTTCGCTTGAGCCTGTGCCGAATATAACTTGATTCGTGTCTACGCCAAGCTCTTTCGCCAGCGCTGCTGTCAGCTCGACGCTCGCGCCGTCGGGATAAATATTTAAATTACTTAATTCCTCGATTATTGCAGCTTTAACCTGTTCGGAACAGCCGAACGGATTTTCATTAGATGCCAGCTTGATGACTTCCTTTAATCCCAGCTCCCTCTTGACATCTTCAACCGGCTTTCCAGGTTGATAAACGGGAAGGTGGATGATATTACTTTTGGGCTGCATGAGCCGTTCACCTCTTTTAATTGACTAGTCTAATTACTTGAACCATTGTCTCATATCTGTTTAAGGTTTTAAAGTTTTTTTACAAGAGAAGAGCCCCTTGCTCGTTGCAAGAGGCTCTTCTTTCAATAACCATATCATTATCCCTTTAGCTGAGTGACAAAATCACCGATTTGCTTAAGGCCTGCTTCGCGCCCGCTTGGATCCTGCAGCAGCGGAATAACTTCTTCTATCAAACGCACGATGGCGCTGCCTACGATTACACCGTCACACTGCTTTTCAAAGCGAGCCACCTGCTCACGGCTTGAAATACCGAAGCCGACGGCAATCGGCAAATCAGTCGCTTCACGGACCGTGGAAAGAAACTCGTCAATTCCGGTATGAAAGTCAGCTCTGACGCCCGTTACGCCAAGCGATGAGACGCAATAAACGAAGCCTTTTGCCTTGCGTGATATGCGAATAACACGATCCTTTGAGGTAGGAGCAACCAGCGGAATAAGATGGACGTTGGCCGCTTCCGCAAGCTGCCTGACCTCTTCATCCTCTTCAATCGGCAGATCAGGAATAATGAGACCGCTGATGCCTTTGCTCTGTACAAGCTCGAAGAAAGCGTTCAAGCCATACTGATATACCGGATTGTAGTAAGTAAACAAAATAAACGGCATGGTAACTCCTGCTTCACGCGCCTGCTCTGCTACTTGAATACAATCCTTTAAAGTAATGTTGTTATGAAGCAATGCTCGCTCGGAGGCGCGTTGAATGACAGGTCCGTCCGCAAGCGGATCGGAATAAGGTACACCTAGCTCGATCATGTCAGCGCCGGCTTTTTCTAGAGCTTGGATGATCGCGACAGAAGTTTCCAGGTTAGGATCCCCCATCGTAAGAAAAGGAATGAGAGCCGTCTTATTTTCGGCTTTAAGACGTGCAAACGTCGTATCAATGTGATTCATGCTTGTCTACCCCCAAATATCCCATTATCGCCTCAACGTCTTTGTCTCCACGACCGGATAAGCTGACAACGACTACTTTGTCTTTATCAAGCGTCGGCGCAAGCTTGATCGTCTGAGCAATCGCATGCGCAGATTCAAGCGCTGGAATAATGCCTTCCGTGCGGGACAGCAGCTGCAGCGCTTCGAGCGCCTCAGCATCGGTTACAGGCACATAATCAGCACGGCCGGAATCCTTCAGGTAAGCATGCTCCGGTCCGATACCCGGATAATCTAGCCCTGCGGAAATCGAATGCGCCGGTTGAACTTGTCCATGCTCATCCTGCAGCACATAGCTCATTGAGCCTTGGAAAACGCCATGACGTCCTTTGGTCATCGTTGCTGCGTGTTCGATCGTATCCACGCCGCGGCCTGCTGCCTCAACACCAAGCAGCTTCACGCCGTCATCATTGATGAACGGGTAAAATATGCCCATCGCGTTGCTGCCTCCGCCTACAGCTGCCACTACGTAATCCGGCAGCCTGCCTTCTTCCGTCAAAATTTGCTGACGTGCCTCGTCCCCAATAATACGCTGGAAATCACGGACCATCATCGGATATGGATGCGGACCGGTAACCGATCCCAAAATATAATACGTATCCTCAACATGGCTAACCCAGTAACGAAGCGTTTCGTTGCAGGCATCCTTAAGCGTTCTTGTGCCGGACAGAACGGGCACCACTTCGGAGCCGAGCAGCTGCATACGGAATACGTTAAGCTGCTGACGCTTCATATCCTCCTCACCCATAAATACCTTACATTCAAGCCCAAGCAAAGCAGCGATCGTAGCGGATGCTACGCCATGCTGTCCAGCGCCGGTTTCCGCAATGATTTTTGATTTTCCCATACGCTTGGCAAGCACGCCCTGACCAATCGTATTGTTAATTTTATGTGCGCCTGTATGGTTCAGGTCTTCACGTTTTAAGTATATTTTCGCTCCGCCAAGATGCTTGCTTAGACGTTCTGCATAGTACAATGATGTCGGCCGGCCCGAATATTTATGCAATAAATAACGAACCTCGTCTTGAAACGCCTGATCCTTCGAATAATGAAGGTAAGCCTCCTCCAGCTCTATCAATGCGTTCATTAACGTTTCCGGCACATATCTGCCGCCGAATTTTCCAAAGCGTCCATTCTTATCTGGTACTTGTGTCATGCTTCCATCACCCTTCTTACAAATAATCGGATTTTATCAATATCCTTCCGTCCATCCGTCTCGACACCGCTAGATACGTCGATTCCTCCCGGGGCATACGTTCTCAGCAGCTCCTGAACGTTCCCCGCATGCAGTCCGCCTGCTACATAAAGCGTTATGCCAAGCTCCTCAGCCGCTTTTTTATAATCTTCAATCACTTGCCAGTCGAAGGTCTGGCCCGTGCCCCCGCCGGGCGCATCAATGAGCACCGCATCAACGGCAGATTGGTAGGGAGACAGCAGCTCTAAAGCTGAGCTTGAATAAGTCTTTCCGGCATCCCGCTTAACGGAAAATACTTTCCATACTTGTACATTCAGCTTCACGCGGACTTCCAAACAAAACCCAGCTGTTTCATTGCCGTGCAGCTGAACAACGTCAAGCGGAGCTTCGGCTAATATCGCCTGCAGGTTCGCAAACGTTTCGTTGACGAAAACGCCTACTGTCTTAGGACGTATTTCGCCAGCTGTCTTTAAATGAGCGACAGCCTTTATAAGATGCGCCGCAGTCGTTTTATCGACCTGCCGCTTGCTCGGAGCAAAAACGAAGCCGATTTCATGAATCGGCAAGCCGTTCATGGCTTCAATCGTTTGTACATCCTTCAGCCCGCAAATTTTAATACGCAGCAGCTGCTTCATCGAATCCCCGCCGGGCCCATTAGATCGTTAACCGCTTGGCCTACATGCTCATGACGCATAAAATGCTCGCCGATCAGCACGCCGTGTGCGCCAATCGATTGCAAGTAGTCCATGTCCGACTTACCCGCAATGCCGCTTTCGCTAATAATGGTTACGTTTTTCGGTATAAGTCCGATCAGAGCTTCGGTTGTTTTCAAATCCGTAACGAATGATTTCAAATCACGATTATTAATGCCGATCAGTGTTGCTTTGTTAAGCTCTAGCACGCCTTCAAGCTCTTCTTGGTTATGCACCTCGACAAGCACATCCATACCGATAGACTTTGCAAGATCATGAAATTGTCCCAGCTGCGACGGAGTCAAAATAGCCGCAATGAGCAAAATCGCATCAGCCCCGATTAAGCGCGCCTCATAAATTTGACGATGATCGATCGTAAAATCTTTTCTTAAAAGAGGCACCTTAACCGTCTCTCTTACCGCGCTAAGAAACGAATTAGAGCCTTGAAAGTAATCACGGTCTGTCAGTACGGATATGCAATCCGCTCCTGCTGCTTCATAAGCAGCGGCAAGTATCGTCGGTTCAAAATCGGGCCGAATAAGCCCTTTGGAAGGAGATGCTTTTTTCACCTCCGCAATAAGTCCCATACTGCGGTTGCGGCCAGCAGCTGTTAACGCATGCTCAAAGCCTCTGCACGCCTCAAGAGCTCCGATCTGTTTCTCTGCTTCCGCAAGATCAAAGCGGGCAGCAAGCTCTTCAACCTCCGCCTGTTTCGTTGCTACAATTTTATCCAGAAACATGTGCCAACTCTCCTGTCGTTTGAATAAGGCTGACGAGCTTCCGCTGCGCCTCGCCGGAATCGATAACCTTGGCCGCTATCTGCACGCCCTCGCTAAGCGATTCTGCCAGACCGCCTACGTAGATGCATGCGCCGGCATTCGCAAGCACGATATCGCGATAAGCTCCGCGCTGCTCTCCTGAGAAGATCCCGCGAATAAGCGCTGCGTTCACTTCCGGCTCACCGCCCATCACCTCTGAGATCGGCCAGCGTGTAAGCCCAAGCTCCTCGGGCGTTATATTGTAGGTTGTAACTTTCCCGTCAAGCAGCTCCGAAATTTGGGTTGGAGCAGAAATACTAATTTCATCCAGCCCGTCGTGGCTGCTCACAACGAGTGCCCGCTTTAAGCCGAGCTCCCCCAGCACCTCAGCTACGGTCGAGGTCCGGGCCCGGTCATACAAGCCTAGCAGCTGTCTATCTGCCCCTGCCGGATTCGTAAGCGGTCCAAGCATGTTAAAAATAGTCCGAATGCCAAGCTCGCGGCGCGGAACGGCCGCATGCCGCAGCGATGGATGATAAAGCTGCGCGAACATGAAGCAAATACCAATTTCCTCCAAGCATTGCGCTGCTTGCTCCGGCGTAATTGTAATTTGCACGCCAAGCTCCTCCAGCACGTCGGCACTGCCTGTCTTCCCTGACATCGCACGGTTGCCATGCTTGGCAACCCGAATGCCGGCAGCCGCAGCGATGATGGAGGAAGCCGTAGAGATGTTGAATTTATGAATGCCCGATCCGCCGGTTCCGCACGTATCCAGCAAGCCCTCCTGTTCCGTATGGAGGTGGCTCGAATGCGCGCGCATCGCCTCGGCGAACCCGGTAATTTCATCCTTAGTCTCGCCTTTCATCCGCATGGCGGTTACAACTCCAGCGATTTGTGCCGCCGTAGCTTCGCCGCTCATGATGATGTTCATGACCGCATTTGCCTGCGCTCTCGTGAGATCAGAGCCGCCAATAAGCTGGCTTAGCGCTTGCTGCATAGTAATCGCTTCAGTTCCCTGCATTATTGACCAAGCCCCTCTCCAGCCTTGACGTAATAATCCATATTAATGGAGTTGAAGCTGTCTTGCGGACTCTTCGGCTGCGCGAAGATCGCTTCCGCTGCTCGAATCGCCTTAAGCATGCCCTTGGCCTTATTTACCGTCTCTAAATATTCGCTCTCCGGCACGGAATCCCATACGATACCCGCACCGGCTTGTACATAGGCTTTGCCGTGCTTGAAAATAATGGTCCGGATCGTAATGCATGTATCCATGGAGCCGCCGAAACCTAAGTATCCGATGGCGCCTGCGTAAGCGCCGCGCGCTTCATTTTCCAGCTCCGCGATAATTTCCATCGCTCTCAGCTTAGGTGCGCCCGAGACAGTGCCCGCCGGCAGACAAGATACGAAAGCATCGAAGAAATCCTTGTCCTTATGAAGCTTACCGGAAACGTTAGATACGATATGCATGACATGGGAATATCGCTCGATTTCCATAAATGAATCGCATTTTACCGTTCCGAACTCGGACACGCGTCCGATATCATTGCGTCCAAGGTCAACAAGCATCAAATGCTCAGCACGTTCCTTCTCATCGGCAAGCAGCTCAAGCTCAAGCGCTTTATCCTCTTCAGCCGTTTTGCCGCGCGGCCTTGTGCCTGCAATTGGCCTTGTCTCGACGCGATCGCCGTTTACTTTCACAAGCGCTTCCGGCGACGTCCCGACAATGACCTCTTCGCCCATTTTCAAATAATACATATACGGGGATGGATTCATCGTCCGGAGCACCCGGTACACATGCAGCGGATCGATATCCGTATCGATGTTGAAGCGCTGTGACAGCACCACCTGGAATATGTCTCCTGCGCGAATGTACTGCTTCGCCTGCTCAATATTAGAAATGAACTGCTCCTTCGTTACATTCGATTGGATATCTCCCAGCTCGTAATCCACCTGAATGGATCCGCCGGCCGTTACGGGAATTGTCACAGGCTGCTGTAACCGTTCAATCGTCGCTTCGATTTTGGCAACCGCCGCTTCGTAGCTTTTAGCGATTTCCTTATCCGTAGCACCCTCGGCAATATGAACGTTACCGACAATTTGCAGCTGCTGCTTGAAATGGTCGAACACGATAACTTGATCGCAGAACATAAATTGCATGTCGTTCATGTTCAAATCGTCAATTCTGTGCGCGGGAAGCTTCTCGTAATATTGCAGCAAATCATAACCGAAAAATCCGATAGCGCCGCCTGTGAAGGGAGGCAGCTCTGGAAGCGACGGGCTGCGGAAGGAACGCAAATGAGCCTTTAGAAGCTCGATCGGCTTATCTTTAAGCACATGCTTCTCTCCGCTACGTTCAAGCACCATCTCGCCGTTTTTACCGTAAAGCATCATGAACGGATCTGTTCCGATAAACGAATAACGCGCCCATTTCGCTCCACCCTCGACGCTCTCCAGCAGAAAGGCGTGATTCTCCTTTGCAAAATGCTGGAATAACCGTATTGGTGTTTCAGTATCCGCCATCATGTAGCGAACGATCGGAATTAAATTGTATTGACTGGCAAGACGTGTAACATGCTGCAGCTCATTTGACATCCCGAACAACCTCCCTGTGTAATAATCATTTCTATCCATATGAACAAAAAAAGCTCCTGCAAAAGCAGGAGCGTTGGTTTAGATGATGACGGAAGTGTGTTAGCGGAAAAAGACATAATTGTAGGTACGGAGAAACAGCGCTTTTACCATCCTCCGCACCTATGCGCGTAAGAAAAGTTCAGCTCCTTCTGTAAAACCCGTACAAATTACTGCCTTACTCTGCTTCTCTCAACTAGTCTCGACTCATCTCAACTCAGCTCATAAACCTGCTCTGCTCTCTCACTTACGTTACTAAATATACAACAACGAACACCCGTGCGTCAACAAAGGGATTGTTATGATGATGAGCTTAACAAGAGTGAACGGCTAGTGCAATACTATGACGGCAGTAGCCCGTTTCGCTTTGAAATAAAAGCAGCGCACAAGATTCAAATGTATAAATACTTATATTTGAATGATAGCTTTAAGCTTTGGATAAATCTGGACGAAGCGCTTTCGCGCCGCTTAAATAAACATGACGAATTTCCGCTTGCGTTTTGTCCGTGTTAATTAACACCATCAGCCTAATGCATCGTTCTAGACTGCCCTTTACCGGAACTTCCAATGCACACATAAGCGGAACAAGCTCCCAGCCGTTCATTTGACGAATCGCACGAGCCGGGAACGTCTCATCAAGATCGTTCGTTACGGTCACGAAAACGCTGCAAATGTCATCTGGCACAATTTCATTGTCAGCGACGATAACATTCAGCATCTCGATCGTTGCATTCAAAATCGGCTGCTCTTCATTGACATCAACGGTAATCGCACCACGAATTCCTCTAACACTCATTACTGCTCCACCTCCTGTTTTAATTGCTCCACAATTTCACGTACCCATTGCACGGGCACATTGGGTTTTATTTCAACTTCGCCAATAGCAGTTGGTACAACAAATACCATCGTACCCTCTGCAAACTTCTTATCGTGCATCATCGCATCCATAATCTTGTCTACGTCAATATGCTCAGGTAACCGTACAGGCAGACCGCATTTCGCAAGAACCCGCTTCGTTACCGTGTATACCTCTTCAGGCGCACCATAACGCAGGCCGAGCTTCGCCGATCCAATCATGCCGATCGAAATCGCTTCGCCATGCATGAACTCGCCGTAACCGGCAACCGCTTCTATGGCATGGCCAATCGTATGACCTAAATTCAAAATAGCTCTGAGATCGTTTTCCCGCTCATCCTTCGAAACGACGGCCGCCTTCACACTGCAGCCTTTATACAAAGCATAACCCAGCGCTTCAGGATCAAGCGCTAACAGCTTCTCTGCATGCTCTTCGCACCAAGCAACGAATGCATCATCCCAAATGAGTCCATGCTTGACCACTTCTGACAAGCCGCCGCTTACGTCTCTAGGAGGAAGTGTCTGAAGCGTATGCAAATCGTATAAGACCAGCTCCGGCTGATGGAAAGCTCCGATAATATTTTTGGCAAGCGGATGATTGACTGCTACTTTACCGCCTACGCTGCTGTCATGCGCCAATATCGTAGTTGGAACCTGAACGAATTTAATGCCGCGCATATAAGAGGCAGCCACAAAGCCTGCAAGGTCTCCTACGACACCGCCGCCAAGCGCCACGATAGCAGATTTCCTGTCCAGCCCTGCCTCTAGCGCTTTAGTGACAAGAGATTCAAGCATCGTCAGTGACTTTGAGCTCTCCCCTGAGGGAACGATTACGCTTGACGTCTTGAAGCCTGCGCCCGCCAGCTCTGTTTCAAGAGCTTGCAAATGGTAATCAGCTACATGGCTGTCTGTAATGATCAGCAGCGGAGATTTCTTGCTAATTCCATGCTTTATAAAATAGGAGGAAGCCTCCTGCAGGAGGCCCTCCCCAATGTATATGGGATAAGAACGGTCGCCTAATTCAACTGTAAGCTCACGCATCCTTAGTACCGGCCCAGCTGTTCGAGGTAATTGTTCAAGTTAGCGCGAATTTCCTCGATGGAATCGCCACCGAACTTTTCAAGAAACGCTTTGGCAACTTCCCAAGCGACGACATGCTCCATGACAACGCTGGCTGCAGGCACTGCGCAGCTGTCGGAACGCTCTACTTGCGCGGTGAATGGCTCTTTCGTATCGATATCTACGCTGCGAAGCGGCTTGTAGAGCGTTGGAATCGGCTTCATTACGCCGCGTACGACGATTTGTTCCCCGTTTGTCATACCGCCCTCGAAGCCGCCAAGACGATTCGTTGCTCGGTGATAGCCGCGTTCCGCATTGTACATAATCTCATCATGAACCTGCGAGCCGCGAAGCTTAGCTGCTTCAAAGCCGATGCCGATCTCGCAGCCTTTGAACGCATTGATGGATACGACCGCTTGCGCAATGCGTCCATCAAGCTTGCGGTCCCACTGCACGTGGCTGCCGAGACCGATAGGTACGCCTTCGATAATGCATTCCACGATGCCGCCGATGGAGTCGCCCTCCGCTTTAATTTGATCGATATAATCCGTCATCTTCTGCTCGGTTTCCTTGTCCACGACCCGAACGGAGGATTCCTCGGTCAACCGGATCAATTCATCAACAGACAGCTGATTGGCGGGCGCTTCAATTTCGCCGATGCTAATCACTTGTCCGGCTACTTTAATGCCGAATTCAGCAAGCAATTGGCGTGCTACAGCACCCACAGCTACACGAGCAGCCGTTTCGCGGGCGCTTGAACGCTCCAATACGTTGCGCAAATCCTTCAGATCATATTTCAGACCGCCGTTCAAATCCGCATGACCCGGACGCGGGCGATGAACGCGGCGTTTCTCTTCGTCACTGCCTTCGATTGGTTCGATATTCATAACAGAGGTCCAGTGCTTCCAGTCATTGTTTGCCACGACAAGCGCTACAGGAGCACCAGTCGTTTTGCCATGACGCACGCCTCCTACAATGTTTGCGGTGTCTTTCTCGATCTGCATCCGACGGCCGCGACCATGACCTTTCTGGCGGCGGTGCAGCTGAAAGTTCAATTCCTCGAAATCAATAGTCAAATTACTTGGCAGTCCTTCAATTATAGCTGTTAATTGGGGACCATGCGTTTCTCCAGCTGTCAAATACCTTAAACTCAACCAAAGCTCCTCCTTCAAAGCAAGCCTATAAGCGCCTGCTATGCTTTACTGCACTAAACATCTTTGCTCATTATAGTACAGCGCATCCGGTTTGACAAGAATTTGAACCCTGCCAAAACCGCATTCCGGACAATAAAAGAGGCCGGCAGAATCGTCCTGTTGAAAGACAATTCCGCCAGCCTGTGCCGCTTGCCGCTTATTAGCTGTTGACCGATCTTTTCACAAGCTGCGCTTTCCCATCTTTCGTCAGCATCGGATCATTAATAAGTCTCGTCATTTGTCCGCTGTCTACACCGATAATTTGCGCGCATTCCTGAATTGATATAAAACCACGCCTATAGGCGGCAATAACCTTACGCTTATCCATCGGTTGCTTCATCCTCCAAGTCATTTACGTTATAACTAGTATAGGAGAAGTTAGAAATCGGTATACATGTCTCTTAAACACGGCGGTAAAAGAAGGTATCTGCGGTTTCAAATCCGTATTGGGACGGCGAGAAAATCTGCTCCGTGCTTCCAACAAAAAGCAGTCCGCCAGGCTTAAGCGCCTTAGAAAACTTATGATACAGCAAATGCTTTGCTTCTTCCGTGAAGTAGATCATCACGTTTCGGCATACGATTAAATCAAACGAGCTGTCGAAAAGATCATGCAGAAGGTTTTGCTGCTTGAATTGTATAAATTGCTTCAATGAGTCCGAGATAAGATAAGCGCCATCCGCTTGCTTAAAATATTTTTGCCGGTACGCCGGCGGAACGTCGCGCAGCGAGCGCTCCAAATAACTGCCTTCCATCGCCTTCTGCAGCACATTCAAATCTAAATCCGTCGCCAGCAATGAGGAACGCTGCAGCACTCCGAGCTCCGATAAAATCATAGCAAGCGTGTAAGGCTCCTCTCCCGTAGAGCAAGCCGCACTCCACACCTTTAGGCGGTTTGCGGAACTAAGCATCTCCGGTAAAAAGCGTTTTTGCAAAACCTCCCAACGGGAAGGATTTCTCCAAAACTCGGAAACGTTAATCGTCATGCGATCCAAAAATTCGTTCAGCATGCTGCGGTTTTGTTCAATGGCTTTCCAGTAATCCTCGAAATTATGAAATCCATACTTCATTCGCAATGTGGTCAGCCTGCGCTTCATTTGGGCTTCCTTGTACTGCGACAAATCGATGTCGGTCTTTTGCTTTATCCGAACTATAAATTGTGAGAAATCACGATCTTCAAGCATTGCTTCCCCCATCACTAGTTGCCCTAGAAAATCAAATCCACCGCTGAATAGCATGCTCGTAATCAACCAGCTCAGCCTGGGAGAAGAAAATACCGATCTCTCTTTCCGCATTGGCTGCCGAATCGGAGCCGTGAATAAGATTAAAATTCGTATGTACAGCAAAGTCCGAACGGATTGTGCCCGGAAGAGCATCCAGAGCATCGGTCTTGCCAATTAACGCACGAGATAAAGCAATAACGTTATCACCCTGCCACACCATTGCAAATACAGGACCTGATGCAATGAAATCGAGAAGCGGCTCGTAAAATCCTTTGCCCTTATGCTCTTCATAGTGCCGCTCTGCAAGCTCACGGCTAATGACCATGAATTTGGCTGCCGACAGCTGCAGTCCCTTTCTTTCAAATCTCGAAACGATTTCGCCAATCAAGCCACGCTGAACGCCATCCGGTTTAATCATCAGAAAAGTTCTCTCCATCTTCAACCATTCCTTTCAAATTCGCATGATTAATAATTACGTTTACCGACAAAATGCGCGATGTCTATCAAGTTCTTTTTCGCTGTCACATTAGGTAATCCCTCTAATGCGCTGAGAGCTTTTTTTATATACCGGTTCGCGAGCTGATCCGCAAGCTCTCCGCCATCGCTCTGCCTAATCATTTCGATAGCACGTCCTGCATCCTTTTGCCCTCCATGCTCCCGAAGCGCAGAGATTTCGCTTAACAGCGGATCGCGCGTTTTCAAATCCTGCAAAGCGAGAAGAACAGGCAGTGTTATGTTGCCTTGACGCATATCGGAGCCTGGCGGCTTGCCGATTTGCTTCTCCGTTCCATAAAGATCAAGCAAATCGTCGCGAATT
Organism: Paenibacillus sp. Soil522; assembly: GCF_001428245.1. GTDB lineage: Bacteria > Bacillota > Bacilli > Paenibacillales > Paenibacillaceae > Pristimantibacillus. The sequence continues at coordinate 256,736 of NZ_LMRV01000001.1, read as the reverse complement.
TGAAATGCCATACCGACATTATAGCCATAACGGTACAAGCGATTAGCCGTCAAACGATCGGTATTTGCCGCAACGGCGCCAAGCTGACAGCTTATTGCAATCAATAACGCCGTTTTTCGCCTTATCCGAAGCAAATAATTACGAATGGATTGCTCCGTATTAAAGAAATCGCGAATTTGCTCCATCTCACCGATACACATCTGTACAAGCGCGTTTGATAAAATTTGATGAATTTGCGGATCAGGAAGCTGAGCTGCAATTGATAATGCTTTTCCATGAATAAAATCCCCCGTGTACATCGCGATGCGATTGTCCCACTTGGATTTGACGGTAAGCTGACCGCGACGGGTATCAGCATCGTCAATGACGTCGTCATGGACAAGTGAAGCCATATGTATAAGTTCAAGAGGTACTGCGACCCGTTTCATCACATCAAGCCGGTAATCGCCAAACTTTCCGGCAAGCAGCACGAAGATGGGTCTGATCCGCTTTCCTCCGGCTTTGAGCAAGTGTAAAGAAGCCTCGCCGAGCAGCACATGGTCATCCGACACGCAACGCTCCAGCTCTTGTTCGATCTGATTTAGGTCGCCTTTCATCTTTGCATACAAGTCTAGTAGTTTCATTCTTTCACCTATTGGGCAGATTGGTCTTCAAAAAAAGTAAGCTCCACGTCATTCGCTAGCAGCCCAAGCCGCTTGGAATAATCGAAATATAACTTAAGTCCTTCTTGCAGCTTGCTCCCAAAATCATATTGAAGCGAATGAAAGTACATCTCCCAATACGTCGATACTCCTCCAAGCTGCGAGCAGGCTTGTTCAATTAGCGGACCAAGATGAGCCTTGTTATACTGTTTGCTCACATTTAGCGCTTTATACACTGTATAAAGGGCTTCTGGTGCTGTTACAGCTACTTCTTTGCGTGCCGCAACTACGGCATACGTCATGCCAAGTCCCGTCCACTGATACCATAATTGTCCTAAGTCAATGACATGCAGCCCATGATCTCGCCATGAAGCTTGGATAGCAGGGTCGCCTATTATAAGCGCTGCATCGGAAGTCTCCAGCATTCGATCAAGATCGGGCGCTTCTGTTACATATTCTGGATTGCAGTCAAAGTGCAGAGTCATCAAAATTTTCAGCAAATTGACGGAAGTCGCCGATGTTGCCGTTACCGCAATCCGATCAGGCCTCATACGCTCAATCGGCTCCTTCATAAACAAAAGGATTGAGTTTACAATGCCGACTGAGCCGACCGACAATTCCGGAAGCAGTACATATTCAGACGCGTTTTGTCCATAGGAGAAGGACGAAATGGCCGATACATCTAATTCACCGATTTTCAGCATCCGGTTTAATTCAGAAGGTACGCGCTTTATCACATTAAAGTTATTCCGATCTGCCCGCTCCTCGAACTGATGGAATAACGGCCAAGCATTCGCGTAATCAATTCTTCCGATGGTGATCGGGCGATTCATGCCCATTCTGTTCATCTCCCCATCTTCTGTACAAATCATGTTCGATTAACATATTGTCAAGTAATTTTCCAACCATAAAATTAATCATTTCATCCATTGATTGCGGTTTGTAATAAAAAGCCGGCATTGCCGGAATGATTCTAACACCAAGACGTGCTAACTTCAGCATATTTTCGAGATGAATAGCATGAAGCGGCGTTTCTCTTGGTATGATAAGCAGCTGCCGATTCTCTTTAAGCATGACATCCGCAGCTCTAGTCATCAAGTCATCGGAAATGCCGTGCGAGATTGACGCAAGCGTCCCCATCGAGCACGGCACAATAACCATTCCTTGAACGCGGTAAGAGCCGCTTGCTATACTTGCGCCTATATCCGCATTCGGATGGAACACAAGCCTTTTGTCGACAATTGCATCGCCGAAGCGCTGTTCTATCGCCGCTGAGCGACGCGTCGTCTCCCAGCCGAGCTCTTCCTTCAGCACCCGCCAGCCTGCTTCCGTAACGACCAAATGAACCTCATAATTCATCTCAAGAAGCACTTCGATGAGCCGGATGCCATAAATGGAACCGCTGGCTCCTGTTATGCCGACCACCCATCGATTCGTCCAGCCAGGTACATATACGTCCTTGCTGCCGGCTACCATTGGTGAATCACCAACAAATCAACGATTGTAAATAAAAACAGCAAGACGCTTAATGTACCGTTCATTCCAAAAAACGCAGTTTGAACGCGTGATAAATCGTTTGGACGAACTAGCCAGTGCTGGTAGAACAATAACGAAATGGAGATTAACGTTCCCAGCAAATACATCCAGCTCAGGTCCGTTAGCCAAAACAACGCAACAAAGCCGATTGCCGTAACGACATGCAGCGCACGGGCGATCCAAAGCGCTTCAGCAATGCCGAATCGAGCCGGAATCGAATATAAGCCTGCATTGCGGTCATATTCAAAATCTTGAGTCGCATAAATGATATCAAAACCTGCAATCCACAAAGCAACCGTTATAAACAGAAGCCATGCAGCCGGATCAAATCCGCCTGTAATCGCAACCCAACCGCCAAGCGGCGACAGTGCGATCGTAAAGCCTAGGAAAATGTGACATAACCATGTGAAGCGCTTCGTATAAGAATAAAGCACCAGCATGACAACCGCGATTGGCATCAACTTGAGCGCGATCGGCGCCAAATTCGCACATGCTACGAACAGCAAAATGAATGAAACGATAATAAACAGCAATACCTCCGCCGTCTTAATCAAACCGGCGGGAATCGCCCGTTTCTCCGTACGCTGGTTGCGCAGATCAATCGCTTTATCGATGAGACGATTCAAGCTCATCGCTGCGCTGCGGGCACCGAACATCGCAAGCGTAATCCAGCCGATCTCTCCCCATGAAGGAAGACGCTGCTCCATCATCACTGCGCCCAAAATCGCTCCCATAAAGGCGAACGGCAATGCAAAAACCGTATGCTCAAACTTAATCATTTCTAAAATAATGCGTAGTTTGCGAATCATTGCTGCTTCTTCTCCTTTGTCCCCATATGCAGCGCAGCTACTCCGCCGGTCAGAGGATATGCCTTCACCTGCTGAAGACCCGCTTCTTCAAACAGCTCTGCAAGCTGCTGTCGACCGGGGAACATTTTGAGCGATTCAGGAAGCCATTTGTATTCTTGAAAGCTCTTTGCGACAAACTTGCCCATTAATGGCAATAAACGCTCGAAATACAAGTTATACATGGCTTTGAAGGGCTGCCAGGTAGGCTTGGAAACTTCTAAGCATACCACCATACCGCCCGGTCTCACGACGCGCCGCATTTCATTTAAAACCTGTAAATAGTCAGGCACATTGCGTAGTCCGAAGCCAATCGTCACGAAATCAAAGGTATCATCCTCGAAGGGCAGGCTCATTGCATTGCCTTGAACTAACGTAATTTGCTTGTTTAATCCCAGCTTTTCTACTTTAGCGGCTCCGACGTCAAGCATGTTTTGACTAAAATCCAGCCCAACGACCTTCCCGGTTACGCTTGCGTCAGCAAGTGCAATCGTCCAATCGCAGGTGCCGCAGCAAAGATCCAGCGCGGTTTGTCCAGGCGCTACGTTCATTTTCTTCATCGTAAATTTACGCCAAGCCTTATGGCGGCGGAAGCTGATGAGATCATTCATTAAATCGTATTTCGGTGCAATCCGTTCAAATACGCCATGTACATGGCTTTTGGAGTTCGTATCCATCCTTAAAGTCACCTCGTCTCGTTGAGTGCAGGCGTGAAACCGGTATGTTCGTTCAACAGCGCATCGACGATCGCAGTCAATTCACGGAGCAACTTGTCCGATTCCAGCTTGCCAGCTAATGACTTCACGGCATCCGCTGAATGTTTCAGCTTTGCCTTGAGCTGGCTGCGCACATTATATTTTTCCGCCAAACTGTTAATGAATGCAGGCTCATGCATGCGCTGATTAAGCTGCTGACGCTCCTCATCGGTACCCTCTTGCAGCAGATGCCAGTAGGCCCAACTCTTATCGAATCGAGCCGGATATTCCATGCGGACGAGTTCATCAACCACGGCCTCGCAACGGCTAACGCCGTCAAGAATCTTTGACCAGCCGTGAGACAGCGAACCCTCCATGACGCCTGAGAAAATGTGAAACAAGGTGGCTTTAAGCTGCACCGTGAGGCTCAAATATTCCTCCGCGGACATTTTGAGCTGTCTCATCCGAACGTAAAGATTGACTTTCAGCCTGTTCACTTCGGAGACCGCGCCGCTGATTTTGGAAATCATGTCAATTTGGCCGGCTTGCGAAAGCAATTGATAAAATGTCGCACTAAAGTAATCCCCCGCAAGCACCTTTAGCTGTCTTGAGCGCATTTCCGGCTCAGTTCGCCGCTCGAGGTCCGTATCGATTAAATCATGCGTGTCCATCCCCAGCTGTACGAGTGATATGACAAGCGTATAGAGTTCGCTGCGCGTCTTGAGGGACTCCTGCTCGTTCAGAAACGCATAGAGCGAGCGAAGCCGTGCGTCGGGAAAGTCAGGAAGCGCCGTATGTGCTTGTATGATGTCGTGTTCCACATACTTTTGAGCTATTTCAGGTATACGGTATGTTTTCATTTGGGGAAGCCTCCGAACAGAGAAGCGCAAATCGCCGCTCAATAATCTAAACTATTATAGCACAACTTTTTCTAAAGAGCATACGATTCAGCCCGCTTGTTCAACAAATTGCAACATACATCCCTTTTAAAGCTGCGAAATGGAGGCAGGCTTTACCGTAAATCCTGATACCGGTCCAAACCGCTCTTCCCACGCTGAGGTAAAGCTTACCCGTAGTCTTTTTCGCCACAGCTCGTCATGCACCGGATCAGCTTGAGAAAGCCGGTCCATCTCTTGAATGAGCCAGTCGTCTGTTTTCCTCACATCGACTGCGGCAAGCAATGCTGCGCCGTCCGGCTTCTCCTCAACGATCCGGATAAGCACACGCTTTACATTTTCTAATTGCAGGAAGGAGACGCGCACCAGCTTCTCTACATCCGCAAACCATACCGAGGGCCTTCCCTCGGTCGTGCTGACTCTCATGTCAACGGACAAAATCCCATTGCTCCACTCTGCCTTACTCAAGCGTTCATTTAGCTGAATAGCGATAAGAACGTCCACTAAATTGCTGTTGGTAAGCCGAACGGCCGGTGTTGCGTGAAAGACAGCCACATCACCTGGATTAGCCTCGTGCTGCCATGCTGCATGAGGAAGCCAAGTGAATAATAACGTTACCGCTACAGCGGTCATACATGCGGTTAGGAGTGGTTTTCCGATGTTCACCCTGCACCTCCAACTATTTGCCCATCGTCCAAAATGAGTTCATACTTCATTGTACGAGCGGTGCCTGATGAATATTCGGACAGTAAGCAGGCAAAAAAAAAGCAGGCTTCGCCTGCCTTTCACGTGCTTGCTACTGATCGGTTTCCATTGTTCCGTATTTCGTCATTACGACCGCTTTACCGCGAATTTTAATTGCCGAAGTATGATCGGTAAATTGGCAAATTAAAATTTCATTTTTGTCCAGCTTTTCCGTATGATGAAATTTTGTGTCCAGTCCGCGTGTTAAACCGATGACTTGAACGCCCTGATCCTTTGCTTTTACAACAATATACTCGCCATGTACAGGCTCCATCGTTATCCCTCCGCATCCGAAATTCCAAACTATCCATGTGAATTATAGTGGAAGTATGACGTTTGTGCAATCTATTCCCGCTCGTATATAAACAAAAGACGCCCGAACGGCAGTCCGTCCGGACGTCACTAGCCGCAAAACGCGCCAATGCCGCCAATGGTTGGCGGCGTAAGCCGTTTGCGCTTGCTTATACTTAATTGGATACGAGGTCCTTGAGAGATTTTCCCGGTTTGAAAGCAGGCGTTTTGCTTGCCGCGATCTCGATTGGATCTCCCGTTTGCGGGTTGCGGCCTTTACGTGCTTGGCGCTCGCGAACTTCGAAGTTACCAAATCCAACTAATTGCACTTTATCTCCGCTTTGCAACGCATCGGAAATAGCATCAAAAACAGCATCAACTGCTTTTGTCGCATCTTTTTTCGAAAGATCAGTCAACTCAGCTACTTTTGAAATCAAGTCTGTTTTGTTCATTGTTTCACCTCCTCCAAAGTCACTTACGGCAACGTTTTCATTGTAAGCATATAAACTCTCATCTTATCCCTCTTATTAACGGAAATCTTCAAAAATATACCTTTTGCCTGAACAAACCTATAGTAATACAGCCGTTTGCCAATTTCAAGTGCTAACGATCAATTCCTCCAAAACAAATAAAGCCGCTCCCTGTTTGGTAGCGGCCTATTCGTATACTAGATTCATTCAGCTACAGGATGATCGCAATTAAACCCCCGGAGCCCTCATTGATAATGCGGCCTAGCGTTTCCTGCAACTTATAGCGCGCGTTGTCCGGCATCATGGCGATTTTGCCTTGAATGCCCTCTCGCACAATCGAGTGCAGGGAACGGCCGAAAATATCAGACTCCCAAATTTTGATCGGATCGTTCTCAAAGTCTTGCATTAAGTATCTGACCAGCTCTTCGCTTTGTTTCTCCGTGCCGATAATTGGAGCGAATTCCGATTCCACATCGACGCGGATCATATGAATGGACGGTGCTGTAGCCTTCAGTCTAACCCCGAAGCGAGAGCCTTGGCGAATCAGTTCCGGCTCGTCGAGTGCCATTTCCGCAAGTGTCGGCGCCGCAATGCCGTAACCGGTCGTTTTGACCATTTCCAGCGATTCTGCGAAGCGGTCATATTCCCGTTTGGCATGTGAGAACTCCTGCATCAGCTGCAGCAGATGATCTTTACCCCTTATCTCAACTCCGACAACCTCCATCAGAATACGGTCGTACAGCTCATCCGGAGCGTACAGGTCGATTTCGGCGACACCCTGCCCCATGTTCATGCCGCTCAAGCCGGCTCGGGCAATGAAATCATATTCCATGAACTGGGTGACCACCCGGTCGACGTCCCGCAGTCTTCGAATATCTTTGACGGTATCGCGCACTGAGCTCTCGTAGTTGCTGCGCAGCCAGTGATTGTCGTTCAGCACCATAACCCAGCTCGGTAAGTTAACATTCACCTCATGAACAGGGAACTCGTACAGTACTTCCCGCAAAACGGAGATGACTTCCTCCTCGCCCATGGTCGCTACGCTAAGCGTCATAACCGGTATATCGTATTTCGCTTGAAGCTCATTCCGCAATTGCAGCGCTTCTTCACTCTTAGGGCGGGTGGAGTTAATGACGAGCACAAATGGTTTGCCGACTTCCTTCAGCTCGTTAATGACGCGCTCTTCAGCTACGACATAGGAGCTGCGCGGAATTTCTGCGATTGTGCCGTCTGTCGTGACAACCACACCTAGTGTTGAATGCTCTTGGATTACTTTACGCGTTCCAATCTCAGCCGCTTCCTGAAACGGTATCGGCTCATCGAACCAAGGGGTCGTGATCATACGCGGACCATTTTCGTCCTCATAGCCTTTCGCGCCCTCAACGGCATATCCAACGCAATCGACCAGTCTCATGTTTACCTCAAGTCCATCGGTAACCCTGAGCTTCACCGCTTGATTCGGAACAAATTTAGGCTCTGTAGTCATGATCGTCTTACCTGCGGCGCTTTGAGGAAGTTCGTCCACGGCTCTCACACGGTCTGATTCGTTAGCTATGTTCGGAAGTACAACCGTCTCCATAAACCGTTTAATAAACGTTGATTTGCCCGTCCGGACCGCCCCGACAACACCGAGGTAAATATCCCCGCCGGTTCTTTCGGCTATGTCCTTGAAAATGTCCACTTTCTCCACTGAATATCCCCTCCCAATTGATTTTTCCGGTTCGCCGCCATCCACCGGTCAATAGGGCAGGCCAGCGACGCAACTCGTACATGCTTTTTGGACTAGTAACATCTTATGTGCAGGCTTTCCGATTATGACGATTCCTTCTACGAAATCTTTTTTTCCTCGTCTTAGGGCTTCCCTTCCAAGATTGAGTTATATGAGAAAAAGAGCATATCTATGACCGAAACGGCCAAAAAAAATCCTCTCCGAGACTAATAGTCAGGGAAAGGAATAAAGCTATCGTATAGATAAAACCAGACTTTTCCTACGGCCGGACGGCCTGCGGCTCATTGTTCACAAGGCGGTAGGCTGGAGATTTAACGGGGACAAAATCGGTACCGTCAACCAGCAGAGTACGCAAATCAAACGCGGCATCGAAATCGGTTTTACCGCTTTTTTGCACAAATTGCATAATATCGATTCCGTAATCGGAGTATACAACACCGTTGTCATCCACAAGCGCTTGAATCGTTTGGCCTGAGAAAACACTTCGGATAGCCGGGACGGTCTTATTCATGCTTTTGTAATCAATCTGATAAAAACCCGGATACATCTGTTCCCCTTTCGGGAGCTCGCTGTTTGTCTGAATATAAGCTGTTACCCAGCTTTGAATGTCATTTATCCTTTGAAAGGCTAATATGTCGAGCAGCTTAACCCGAGGCTTCGTCTCTTCGTCAAGGACGAGGAAACTATAGCTGCCGCCGTTTTCAAAGGCAGAGGAGGGAATGTCGGTTAAATAGCCTGTCCGCCCGAGCTTTGCGAAATCGACATAAAACTTTTCATACTTCGGCGTTTCGGCCGTGCTGTTTTTGATTGGCAGCATGCCTGTTTCAGCTTTATATTGATCAATCGCCGCCTGCACGTTCCGTACGGCCTCTTTGGGAGCGACCTGATTTTGCATAAACTGATCCTTCGGATACATGCATCCTGACAAAGATAACAGCATGAATAATAAAGCAGCAAACGCCGCTGAATGTTGTGTAAGACGGCGCTGCCCCCCCATTCTAAATCGATTCATCACATTTTCCTCCTACAAGGTTTGTGGAGCAAACCTACTTCGTAAGCATAAGCTTAGCATTGTAAAACAAACTGCCTCGCAAGCGCTGCTACCATAATTCGTCGGTTTCCTCCGCTTGCCGCGCAAGCTGGCGCGCCACCGCCGAACGAAGCGGATCTAACGGAATTTCCACATTTACCTTTCCCGCCACCTTTGCTTGGCAGGAAAGCCTAATGTTGTCACCTTCTAAGCCTGAGAGCTTTCGCCTCTCATTATCCGCTATCGGCTGCAGCTCGCTGCCCGGCCTCACAGTGACTTTGCACATGAAGCAAGCGGCTTTGCCCCCGCAGCGCGTTCGTATCGGTATATTGGCACGTCTGGCAGCGTCTAACAGCGTCGTGCCCGGCTTAACCTTAATCGTACGGCCCGATGGCCAAAACGTAACCTCACCGTCCATTACAAGCCACCTCCCTCTCTAGCTGCTATCAAATGATGAAGGCTTCGCTTCGCTTCCATGGAGAACGTATTGTTTGCTTCGATTGCAAGAAGCGCATCCACATGCAGAGCCGGAGCTTTAGCAAAAGCTTGAATGATCTGATCAACGCGGTCCATACGGTCGCGGAGATAGTTAAACCAAAGCTCATGCGCGAGCGGTACAATCGATACCGTCAATGCGGCTTCATTCAAATGAACCCGTTCTGCAAAAAGCATAAGCAGCTTGCGAACCATTGTCTCATAATGACTGCCGCAAGCTTTCACATGAAATCCTCCAACCAGCTCAACCTGTACGTCATGTATGCGGAAATGGCTGAGCTTCGAGCGATACATTTCGGTTACGCTAATTGTAGGTTCATCAAGCGCAAAAGACTTGAGCGCCTGATAAATGGAATGAACATCCTCATCATCGCAATAAAGATCCAAATCGCGCGGTTCGGCGGATAACGGAAGTCCCCGAAGCATTAAGCTTGCGCTCCCGCCAATAACCCATCTCGCTGGACTTGATTGTGTGGCTTTGGTCACGGCAGCCAGCGCTTTATGAATGCGTTCATGTTCTGTCATCGCCGGCACTTCCTTTTTTTCGGGGCGTAAACGGCTTCCTTCATCCTCTGGCGGTAAATCCGTTTCGCGGTTACGATAAATCCGCATAGAAGCTAAAGCTTCTACAGCATTAAAAATATGGTTTGTTAGCAGCAGCTATTTTTCCGGCTCCCGTTTTGACAATCGCCTGACAGCCCAGCCGGTATCCTTCCTCAAACTCCTCAGGCTCAAGGCGGTCCCATTCCTCGTCCGTTATGCCTTCCAGCTGGTCCGCACCTTCGGTTATCAAGCAGCGGCAGCGGGCGCAGGTGCCCCGTGCACAAGAAAAGCTCCAATCGACATCATGCTTGAGTGCAAGATCAAGCAGTGACAAGCCTTCTTCCGCCTCTATTACAACTGTTTTAGTTCTACCCTTTAATTCAATCATTGTATGTCAATATCTCCCTTTCTGTTAGCGGTTTCCACTCTCGTATGTAGAAATGCTAAATAATGGATATAAGTCCGCAAATAAATCCGATTATTAGAACGAAGAAGGCAAGCAGCGTAAGGACAAATTTCACTACGCCTTTCGTTTTTAAACGGGCGAACGTAATTAAAAGGGCCGCGATCGCCATCATTCCAATGCCGAATAGCGAAACCCACATTTTTGTCATTGCATCCATAATAATTCCATTCTCCTAATCTATATCAATATGAATTCTCACCCATTATAACATCGCACAAGCGTAAACGGCTATCGCCGTCCTCTGGCGGCAAAAGCTCGTTTCGCGATGAAATATAAGCAGATATAAGGGTGAAACTAATACATTCTTATATTTTAAAAAAAAGGACAAAAGCTGACAGGGCATAGCACCGGATGTGAACATCCGGAACGCCCTCGCTTTTGCCGCTAACCTTTATTTTTTCATCATCATTTTCATGAGAGCTTCCATATTGCTCGTGCTCATGCCGCTAGCCTTAACAGCCTTAACGATATCATTGACCGTGGATTCCGCAACCTTTACCTTAGCCATTTCCGACACTTGCTTGATCAGCTTGCGCAGCTCGGCTTCGTCTTTCATCGTTTCATCAGTAACACCGCTGGCAAGTTTTTTGACTGTGCTTTCGGAAATATTTTTGCCGGTTTTTTTATTGATCGAATTGAGAATGTCTTTGGAAAAGTCCTTCGCCATACCCTACACCTCCAGGATGCGCTAGTGTCTTGCTCCATGCATCATATGAGAAGGAGATAGGTTTGGTGTAGGCGCTGGTCCTTAGCCCAGTTCCTCGATCTCATGCGTACGAAGTCGTCCCATAAGATGCTCGACGGCTGTTCGGGGCGCTTTATTTGCGAACAAAACCTCGTAAAGCTGAAACGTAATCGGCATCTCGACATCATGCTGCTTCGCCAAATCATAGGCGGCTCGCGTAGTACGCACCCCTTCTACGACCATGCCCATTCGGCTGAGCACCTCCTCTAGAGGAGTCCCGTCTGCCAGCATATAACCGGCGCGCCAATTGCGGCTGTGCTTGCTTGTGCACGTAACAACAAGGTCGCCAACACCGGCTAGACCGGCGAAGGTGAGCGGATTCGCCCCCATAGCCGTGCCAAGCCTGCTGATCTCAGCCAGACCGCGAGTCAATAATGCAGCTTTAGCATTATCGCCAAAATGAAGCCCGTCCGTCAATCCTGCTCCTAACGCAATGATGTTTTTGATCGCGCCGGCAACCTCCACACCCACCACATCCGGGTTCGTATAAACGCGGAAATGCGTATTCATAAGCGCATCCTGAGCTTGTTCAGCCGCTTGCAGGTTTGCTGATGCGACAACTACTGTAGTAGGCTGCTTAAGAATGACTTCTTCCGCATGGCTTGGTCCAGACAGCACGACAAGCTGCTCCAGCGGGCGGCCGAGCTCTTCAGAAAGTACAGTCGTCATTCTCTTCAGCGTGCCTGTTTCAAAGCCTTTCGTCGCATGAACGACGAGCGTCTCAGAAGACAAGTGCAGCGCTGCTTGCTTGGCCACCTCACGCATTGCGCCGGAAGGCGCAACGAATAAGGCGAGCTCCGCATCCTGCAGCGCCGATTTCATATCCGTTGTTGCATGAATGAGTTCCGGCAGCTGAACGCCAGGCAAAAATTTTCTGTTTTCACGATCCCGGTTAATTCCTTCCGCCTGCTCCTCGCTGCGTGTCCAAAGGTTAACGTGATAGCCATTATTCGCTAGAACGGAAGCAAGCGCAGTACCCCAGCTTCCCGCCACCAGCACTGCTGCCATTTTCGTCGTTGATGGAATAGGCTTTGTCATGCGACGATCACTATCCTTTCTTTGCACCTAGCTTGTTTTCCGTTCCTTGAAGCAGCTTTACGATGTTCGTCCGATGGCGTACGAAAGCAAAAATACAGATCAGAAGACTTGCACAAAGTAAAGGCACGGAAAAATAAAAGACAGAAATAAATAATGGCGTTAAAGCCGCAAACAATAACGAGCCGAGCGAAACGTATCTGGTTAATGCAATCGTCAGGATCGCAACGGCACCGGCGCAAAGCGCTGGAACAAACGCAAGCGTCGCAATAACGCCAACAGTCGTCGCAATACCCTTGCCGCCCTTGAAGCGAAACCAAATCGGCCAGTTATGTCCGACGATGGCGGCAAGACCGCATAGTACGGGAATCCAATCATTTTCGCCTAGGCCGTGACCGATCCAGACAGCTGCGACACCTTTAGCGATATCAAGTAAAAATACGAGTATGCCCGGCCCTTTGCCGAGCACCCGTAACGTATTCGTAGCTCCAGCGTTACCGCTGCCGTGCTGACGAATATCGATTCCTTTGACCCATTTCGCTATTACGATACTGAATGAAACTGAACCTAATAAATAGCTTAAAGCAACCGCGATTACTCCATATAACAAGCTACTTCTCCCCTAATCTTCTTCGGACTTGCGACGCGAAAATATTCGGATTGGCGTCCCTTCAAAATTAAATGCTGCACGAATTTTATTTTCTAAATAGCGCTCATACGAGAAATGCATGATTTCCGGATCATTGACAAATACAACGATCGTCGGCGGCTTGGTAGCTACCTGCGTTACATAGTTAATGCGCAGACGCTTGCCTTTATCGGACGGTGGAGGATTGATAGCCACAGCATCCGAAATGACGTCATTAAGCAGATGCGTCTGAATACGCATCGCATGCTGCTCAGATACATGTTTGACGACAGGGAGCAGCTTATGTAAACGCTGTTTAGTCAGGGCAGATAGATAAACGATTGGTGCATACGACATAAACAAGAAATGGTCGCGGATGTTTTGCGAGAAACTTTGCATCGTTTTCTCGTCCTTCTCAACGACATCCCATTTGTTTACTACAAATATCGATGCCTTGCCAGCTTCATGAGCATAACCGGCAATATGCTTGTCCTGTTCGATGATACCCTCTTCCCCATTAATCAGGACCAGGACGACATCCGCGCGCTCGATTGCTTTCATCGCCCGCATGACGCTGTACTTCTCCGTAGATTCGTACACTTTGCCCCGTTTACGCATCCCGGCCGTATCGATCAACACATAACGTTGACCGTCGCGTTCGAAAGGCGTATCGATCGCATCGCGCGTCGTACCTGCCACATTGCTTACAATAACGCGATCTTCGCCTAGCAGCGCATTAACGAGAGATGATTTTCCGACATTCGGACGTCCGATTAACGCAACGCGAATGATATCTTCATCGTACTCGTCATCCGTTTGTTCAGGCAGAAGCTCGACAGCCGCATCAAGCAAATCTCCAATGCCAAGCCCGTGCGAACCGGATATGGCGATCGGTTGGCCAAAACCCAATCCGTAAAACTCGTAGACTTCGTCCATCCGGCCTTCATTATCAACTTTATTAACTGCAAGTACGACAGGCTTGCCAGAACGGAACAGCATTTGAGCAACTTCATCATCCGCATGCGTCAAACCGGTTTTCGCATCGGCCATAAAGATAATGACATCCGCCTCTTCAATTGCAAGTTCAGCCTGCATACGAACAGATTTCATAATTTCATCTTCACCATCGATTTCAATACCGCCAGTATCAATGATGCTGAACGGTTTTCCATTCCACTCTCCGGTTCCATAAAGTCTGTCACGCGTGATACCCGGTTTATCCTCAACAATTGCTAGACGGTCGCCGATGACCCGATTAAAAATGGTGGATTTACCCACATTCGGACGACCGACAATAGCTATAACGGGTCTTGCCATAGTTTGTTTTCCACTCCTTCAAAAATACTCACGATAACCATCATAGCAAAAAAGTACGTTCTTGGCTAACTTTTCATATTACCTTGTGATTGACCAGTATAAAAGTACCATTCTTCAAATCATGTGCGCTCGCATCCAAAATCTTCTCAAGCAGAAACGAGGTTTCCTCCAGTTTATCCTCATTTTCCACGATAAATGTAGGGGCCCCTCCACCTACCGATTCGGCGTACATAGACACAACAGCGACGATATTAGCCATGCTCGCCTGCCTCCTTCTTGTTCACGGCCGCCTCCGTCGGCATCCTGACGGCGGATTCCAGTATAGGAACGCGCAAAATGACTTCCTTCCCTTTATCCGAATTAAGCTCCTGCGGCAATATAAACACGGCTAATCGCCCGTCTTTCATATCCAGCTTGGCCATCGGTATGAGAGCGGGCTCGCCATCGTCGCGATAAACGCCAAGAATCGTAGCCATATCATAGAGGATCGCTTGACGCTGACCGAGATTGCTTAACGTAACCTTCCCATTCGAATTGTAGGGGGTCAAAATATAACCCATCCCCCGTTCCGCAATAATTTCCTGATTTGATTTTAAGCCGACATTCATAATATAGATGTCTTCAACGAACAAATCGGGTCCATCAACCTTCACCTTGGCTGCCTGCACCGCAGCAATATGAGAAACGGCTTTTCCTGATTTAAGCTTCTCGACGATCAAAAGCGACAATGCCCCTGCTAGAATGCCTATCCATATATTAACTAAAATACTAAACAAACTTGTTAGCAAAGCTGTCATAATAACCAAGTAATTTCGTCCCTCGAACACCATCGCAATCCCTTCGATATAAGTCGATCCTCGCCCAACCAGCTCCATACTGTCGATTTTCGTCAAAGTGTCCCGTTCCATCTTCCGGACATCTCTAAATTGCTGTGCAGCCAGCGTTAGAAAGGTGATAGCCGTATAGTCTTTATTGAATAATGCAGGTACGGCCACAGCCCCAAGCGCCGCTGCAATGACACCTAACGAAATATGGATAATGCGGCCGTGCGGGTATGTCGGATACTGTCGATAGTCCGTCCTGAGCATGAGCAACCTCGAAATAATGCCGAAGACAATGCCCAATAGTACGCCTGCCAAAAATTTATTTTGGACGAGAAAATGCTGCATTATGAAGACCGTCCCCCCTTGATCTGCCATAGCATCCCGCTAAGCTTTGATACGCCAAGCCGAATCGATTTTAGCAATAAACTGAACAATCTAGCCGCTGCCATGGCAATCCAAAAACTATCCCACCAGGATAAAGAACCGATATAGGCCGTATAAATACCGGCCTGCAGCACTGCATTCAGGATCTCCCCAAGCACCGCTCCCCAAACGATCATACCAAACTGATGCTTGACCCGGGACGTAAAAGCGCCGCAAAACATTCCGCAGAGTAACGGGGCGTCCCATCTCGGATCAACCCAATGAAATATGGGATCATAGCTGTACATTTTCCGGATAAAGCCCCAAATGACGGCAATCATTACCGCACACAAAAGCAAATACCCTTTATAGCTCCAATCCTCGGAATCTATATAGGTCATGAAGCCGGCCAGTATAAACAAACAAGAGCTCACATGAAGCTGGGCCTGAATTTGCTGAGGAAATGGCGACCACCATAGTGAAACGTTAAGCAGTAAGGCTGTTATGATTCCAAGAAAAGCCATCGTACGACGGCTGATATCTGGAGCCAAATACGGCTTCCATCCCGTCGCGATCAGAATGAATAATATAATTAGAATCCAAATCGACACATATCCAGGATTCACGTTATCACCTCTTGTACCCCCTATTATGCACCAAAAAAAAGGAGCTATTCCTGCGATGGCTCGCAGAAACAGCTCCTTATACAGGAAAATTATTTTATTTAAGGTTTTTAAGCTTATCGCCGAAACGCTCTGCTAGCGAGTAGCTCATGCTCTCGTTGCTCAAGCTTACGTTCGGGTTATCGATTTTCTCAATTTTTTGAGCGCGTGGCGCTCTTTCAGGTCTAGCGCTGGGAGCAGCTTGCTCTGGCGCTTCTTCTGTTTCTTTGATGCTTAGGCTAACGCGTTTATCAGCAGGGTTGAAGTCAAGTACTTTCGCTTGTACCTCTTGCCCTTCTTGAAGAACCTCGTTAGGTGTCGCAATGTGGCGGTGAGCGATTTGGGAAATGTGAACGAGTCCTTCCACACCTGGAGCGATTTCAACGAAAGCGCCGAAAGGTACGATACGGCGGACAGTTCCTGTTACGATATCGCCAATTGCAAATTGAGCACCTGCAGTATCCCAAGGACCTGGTTGAGCGGCTTTCAAGCTAAGGCTGATTTTGCCAGCTGCCGGATCAACTTTAAGTACTTTAACACGGACCGCTTGACCTTCAGCAACGACATCCTTTGGATGAGCAACATGCTGCCAGGAAAGCTCGGATACGTGAACGAGACCGTCGATGCCGCCGATATCAACGAAGGCGCCGAATGGCGTAAGGCGTTGAACAGTTCCTTCAAGCTCTTGACCAACTTCAAGCGAAGCGATTACTTGCTTTTTGCTTTGCTCGAACTCAGCGTCAAGCACTTCTTTTTGGGAAAGGATTACTTTGTTGTTCTCACGATCGATTTCTTTAACCTTTACGCGAAGCGTACGGCCTTTGTAATCGGAGAAATCTTCAACAAAGTGACGCTCAACCATAGATGCCGGAATAAATCCGCGCACGCCTACGTCAGCCACGAGTCCGCCCTTCACAACGTCAGCAACGGCAACTTCGAATACTTCGCCGCTCTCAAAGCGTTGCTCAAGCACTTCCCATGCTTTCTCGCCGTCAACCAGACGTTTCGAAAGAACAAGCTTTTCTTTCTCGTCGTCAATGCTTACGACTTTAAGCTCAACCTCTTGACCGATTTGAACCGCGTCCGTAGCGTTCTCAATCTGCACCGCAGAAAGCTCGCGAATCGGAATGACACCGTCATATTTATATCCAAGGCTTACATAAGCTTGGTTATCTTCGATTTTGACGATCGTACCTTTAACGGAATCGCCTTTTTTCAAAGACACGAAATTATCCAAAGCGTCTTGGCTAACTTCTTCCGCCACGGATTCTTGCACATTAGTTTCTTCTGACATTGAAATAACCTCCTCAGTTCATACCCCAACTTTATTTAAATCCGCAAGCGCCTAGAGCGAAAGCAGCATTTAAAACATGAATTAACGATTGTTTGTAGCTAGCTCGCGAATGCGAGCCATAATGGCATCTGTTACTTGTTCAAGCATATTAGGCGATGATTCCTCAATAATTGCGGTAAGATCAACAGGCTTGCCATAATAAACAATCATTTTGCTAAACGGTCTATACTTGCCGACAATCGCAACGGGAACTACCGCAGCACCGCTGCGCACAGCAATCATGGCTGCGCCCTTCTTAGCTGCTCCGGATTGATTGTTTCGCGAGCCCTCCGGGAATATGCCGAGCACATTGCCTTCCTTCAGCAAAGTGATCGCAGATTTGATCGCGTCCTTGCTCACGCCGCCGCGCTTGACAGGAAAAGCACCGAAGGAACGAATGAGAGGCCCGAAGACCGGAATCTTGAACAATTCCTCTTTCGCCATAAAATACACCATTCGCTTCACCTTAACGCCAACCGTTGGCGGGTCAAAGTTGCTTATGTGATTCGAAGCGAGGACGACTGGACCAGTGGCTGGAATGTTTTCCGTGCCTCTTGCTTCCAATCGGAACAACAGCGTGTAAATGACACGCAGCAGAAACCGAAAAATAAGATATGACATAGTTTACTTCGCCTCCGCCATTTTGGTTCGGCTTAATTTCACAATTGCGTAAATTACTTCGTCAATTGTCATGGCGGTGCTGTCGAGTACAACTGCGTCAGAAGCGCATATTAGTGGTGAAATGTCGCGTTGCTCGTCCAATCGGTCACGCTCTGCAATCTCAGCTTCCAATTGAGCAAGCGAAACGGTTTGGCTGTCCGTTACTTCACGGTAACGGCGAAGCGCCCGTTCTTTAACGGATGCAGTCAGAAAAATTTTCAATTCCGCATTAGGCAGCACGTGCGAACCAATATCCCGGCCATCCATCACAACGCCCTTGCGCTCTGCAAGCTTGCGCTGCATGATTCCAAGTACTTCGCGTACCGTTTCATTCGCCGCAAAATGGGACACCTGAAGCGTCACCTCGCGCGTGCGAATCAATGCGGTTACATTTTCACCATTCACGAATACAGACTGACCTTGTTCACCCGGCTCAAGCTCAAGCTCTAAGGATCTTACTAGTTCAGCTAGTTTGGCAGTCTGATCCGCCGTCACACCTGCCCGCTGGGCGATCAGTGTTACAGCGCGGTACATGGAGCCGGTATCGATATACACATATCCTATCTGCTCGGCGACTTTTCGCGCAACCGTGCTCTTGCCCGCGCCTGCCGGCCCGTCAATTGCAATGTTTATGCAGTTGCTGTCACCTACGTGATGCACCACTTAAGGTCAACCCCCTTTTAGTAGAGACGGCTGGCCGAATGCATGTAATAATGCGACGCAAACCTCTCAAGAAAAAAGCAGGCTTTGCCTGCGAACGTGAAAATTATACCACACTATAAACGCAGATGCAAAAGTCGAGCGTCAGTTCAAGCGGGTTCCCTCCCACTGATCCACGCCCGTTAGCCAATGCCGAACAGCATTATTTTGCAAAGCTGCCTGTGAACAAACTAATAAAATAACAAGCGTAATAATGATTTTCCGCAAAACGCTGCTAACATCTTCCGTTAGTTTAAGCATCTGCTTGCGGCTTCTTTTTTTGAAAATAGGCCTTAACGACACATGGATTCTCCCCTTCCTCTTTCCGGGTAGTTTTCCATGTTTCACAAATGTTTATTCATCGATTGCGATATTCCAGCTGCTTCTCAAAGCAAAAACGAATGACCTTCTGCCGTTCTGAGTCGTTGATGCTGACATATTTGATCATAACCTGCTTCTTTTCAGACTTAAGCTCGACTACCCGCACGACTTCCCCGCGGAAAAAAGCATGTTCAATCAATCCGTTCTTAAAAGGAACGAGCAGCCAGCACTCAAGTACCTGCTCTGGCATCAGCGGCCATTTCCTATCGCAAATTAACGAGATTCCTCCGCCACCAACATCATCGGTCGTA
Source organism: Paenibacillus sp. Soil522 (assembly GCF_001428245.1). GTDB lineage: Bacteria > Bacillota > Bacilli > Paenibacillales > Paenibacillaceae > Pristimantibacillus. The sequence goes on along the minus strand of NZ_LMRV01000001.1, from coordinate 237,457 downwards.
CATACGAACCTTACTTGATTTGACATTTTGACAGCGATCTCAAGCTCCGCCTGCACGCGAAGAAAGCTGCGGCGCTGCACCTTTGTAATGCGGTCCGGTTCAGGTTTCTGGATTTTGATCAGTTTAACGCCGTCTTCCTTGAACCCGAGCACATGCGAATCAAAATAATTTTTTATTCCGTCTTCGGATATAAAAAAAACAGAAAGCTCGTCACCTAGAAACAGTCTTTTATATCGTCCGGATTTCTCGCTGATCGGAACCTCAATTAGCAAGGCGTCCTTTTGCTCATCGGCTATACGGGACTTGTATTCAAACGTTGCTTCCTCTTCGTCTGAAAAAGCGATCTGATAGTGAAGCATCTGGTTCAATTTAGGCAACAAATTGGCTCCCCCCATTTACATGCCATTATAACACGTCGATTTGAGGGGAGCCATATCGTTATTTGTCAGAAGCTGCCTTGGAATCGTAGGGAGACATTTCCTCGATCGATTCTTCTAAGCCTGTTTCTGAATTGACATAGATGCGGTAGAGAGAGCCGTTAATTTTTCCCGTGTATTCGTAACAAAGCACTTCCTCGCCCAAATCGTTGTCGATTAGCGCCAATTGCTCGGATTGTACTTTCATCTCTGGATTTAACGCTTTGCGTGCCCCGGCTTTCGAAAGGATTGGACTAGGCAGCTTGCGCTTATGATGCTCGTAGACGTAATCATTTGCTTGCAGGCCTACCGTTTCGCCATTATCGAGCGCGACCTTAACCGTCAGCTTATCCGGGTAAATGAGAACACCGCTTTGCAAGCTGACATAAGTGAAGGCGCCTGTATTATTAAACATATCGTAGCTTACGGCCTTCATTCCCGAAAATCCGTGTTTATCCAAGAAGGTATCCGCAGAAGCTTTAGCTTTGTCCAGGTCAACCTTTCTCTCTCCGATATCACGCGGATTTATAAACCAAATGAGCTGTCCGCCCTTTTGCGTGAAGTCCATTTGCAGCTTTTTGTTTTTCCCCTCGTTTACCGTTGCCGAATAGGAAGCATATTCTGTTCCCTTTGCATTTTCAACAACGCGGATTTCCGCATTCGGTGCATGTGAAAACTTAGCGGCATGCTTCTTGATATCCTCCGCGGTAACCATTTTCCCGCCAAGCATCTGAATCGTGCGCTTCTGATACATGCTGCTTACAGAAGGTCCCCAGTTGATCTCAGGATATTCGCTGACCTTCTTGTCAACCGTCTTGAAGCCGTCAATGATTTTATTATCATTGTTCGACTTCTCGGAGGCAAGAGCGATCTCTACGTCCATCCAGCGTAAATGGTTAGCCAGCACTTCACGCTGCATACCGACCAGATCATTTGAAATTTGCTCCGAATTAGCGTAGAGCGTCTTCATCGTCTTAAATTCATCCGGCGTAAGCGGCTGCTTTGATAAATCCCGAACAGCTGTTTTGTATGCAAAATTTGCGATACGCGACAAGAAGTCTTCCGCTTCGTTGAATGGGAGCAGCGTTAACGGGAGCTGGTTAATCTCATTTTGCGCTTGGCTCGTTAAACGCCAAACGTTCACAAGCCCCTTGCGGTGATAACTTTGTGAGGTCGAATTGACCGCAAGCGTATTGCCCAGCTGTTGATGCAACTGCTCGACATGATAAGTTAAATCATGAAAAGCCCGTTGATACTGATTTTCAGCCTTTATCAATATCGAGTTTTTTTCTTGATGCTCTTGATAGCCCCAGTAAACTGCGCCGATAAAAAGCAGGGACATAATCGGAAATAGAATTGAACTGAGTCGACGGTACATAATACAAAAGCTCCTTTCTTGTGCAAAACCTGGTTTTAGTTTGGTTTGCCCAAGGGAGCTTTATGCATCCATCTATTTAATTGTAATAGCAGCAAACAATTTGTTTAAAATACGCTATGCTCTTCTATTTCGAGATCATTCGCGTTATTGCAAATGCATTGCTTAAAGCCGGTATCAATCCAGCCTTTCTCTCTTCGCCCGCGCAGCACGAATTTCTCTCCGCACACGTTGCACCGGATCGTTACTTTTATTCTCGCAGCCTCCATAAGCCCCTCCTCAGCCATCTTTCAAATGCCGTCATTTCAGGCATTCCTATATAAGGTAAGTATGGACGGTTCAGCTACAGTTTAATCTCGTCCTCGCGGACAAGAAACCGGAAGGGAGAACGTGAATTGGCATGATTCATCTTGCGCAGGCCCCATATCCAGAGCCCGATCATGAACGGCACGATAAACCACATCCAGTTGGTGCGGACTGTAATCATGATCCAATCGTAGGTGCCGTGCAAAAAGACGGGAAGCAATAAGGAGATGATTAAAAAATAAACGCTTTTGTTCTTAGGAGCAAACTTCGCTTTGCCTAAGTAGTAGCCCATCATTATGCCGAATAAGGCATGGCCGGATACCGGAAGCAGCGCGCGAACGAGAAGCGTGCCGAAGGTGGCCGGCGAGAAAATGGCATACAACACATTCTCAAGCGTGGCAAAGCCAAGCGAAATCGATGCCGCATACAAGATTCCATCGTAAGGCTCGTCAAATTCCATATGGTTGTATATGACGTGATACAGCACGAACCATTTGACGAATTCCTCAACGCCTGCGGATTCGCCAAAGGCAAACAAAACCGAATGTTCGCCCAGCCAAAGCTGCAGACCGCGTTGAATGACCATAATAGGTACAACGACAAGCAAGCCGAGCACAAATAATCTAACGACCATGTGTATCGGTTCTGCATCGTAGCGATCACGTAAATATAAATAAGTAAGCAGCGAAACGCCTGGCGCAACGGCCGCAGTTAAAACAGAAAACAACAGCATTTCGTCCCTACTTTCTTACACCCAGCCACGATAGCGAACGGCCTCGGCCATTTTGCGGACACCAGCCATATAAGCTGCAAGCCGCATATCGACCTTTCGGGTGCGGTGTATTTCGTACACGTGGTTAAAGCCGCGAATCATCATAAGCTTCAGCTTATCATCCACCTCTTGTTCATCCCAGTAGTACCCCTGATTATTTTGTACCCACTCAAAGTAGGATACGATGACGCCGCCAGCACTTGCGAGCACATCGGGTATGATCAGCACGCCTCTGTCGGTCAAAATACGAGTCGCTTCCAGCGTTGTCGGTCCGTTTGCGGCTTCTACGACGATGGATGCACGTATTTGAGAGGCATTTTGATCCGTTATTTGATTCTCGATTGCTGCTGGCACAAGAACGTCGCAATCGAGCTCAAGCAGCTGTGAATTCGTAATCGTCTGAGTAAACAGGTTCGTCACATTGCCGAAGGAATCCCGGCGATCCAGCAAGTATTCGATATCGAGCCCTTCTTCATTATACAACGCCCCGTTCACATCGGAAATACCTATCACCCTGGCACCGGCCTCATGCATGAATTTGGCAAGGTAGCTTCCCGCGTTTCCAAAGCCCTGGATGACGATTCGAGCATTTTTCAGCTCGGTCCCCTTGAGGCGCAGCGCCTCATGAATCATAATAACGACACCGCGAGCCGTAGCCGTCTCCCTTCCTTTAGAGCCACCAAGAACAAGCGGCTTACCGGTAATAAATCCCGGGGAATCGAATTCACGTATCCGGCTGTACTCATCCATCATCCAAGCCATAATTTGCGAATTTGTCATAACATCAGGTGCAGGGATGTCTTTGCTCGGGCCGACGATCTGACTAACCGCGCGAACATAACCCCGGCTTAACCGCTCCAGCTCTCTAAATGACATTTTGCGCGGGTCGCATATGACGCCTCCCTTTCCTCCGCCGTAGGGCAAGTCTGCGATCCCGCATTTCAAGCTCATCCAAATGGATAACGCCTTAACCTCGTTTTCCGAGACGGCCGGATGGAACCGCACGCCGCCCTTCGTAGGACCTACCGCATCATTATGCTGCGAGCGGTACCCCGTAAATACTTTTGTCTTCCCGTCATCCATCCGCACTGGAATACGTACGGTCAGCAGCCTCATCGGCTCCTTCAATAAGTCAATCATATCCTGATCATAGCCAAGTCTTCGCAGCGCTTGCTCAATTACGATTTGAGTAGAAAGCAAAACATCATTTGCTTCTTTATCACTCATTCTATACACCGCCTTTGTCTACATCATAATATGAACGCCTTTCCGCTACTGTATTCCATTCGATATTGTAGTTTACATACAAGAAGAGCATCATGCAGACAAGAATCAGCCTGCAGATGCTCTATGCATGTACGTTTGCTTAAAATTTAAAATGATGACATATTTCCCGTACCGCTGATTCGGGCATGATTACTTTACCATACTCTTCCAACATTGCGTAAGTAACTGACGTTGCTTCACCATACTCTGCAAGCAATGCGATAACAGCGTTATGCCTCGAAGCCTCAATCAAAGCAGGTTCCAACGCTAATATATACTTGCCGTTATAGGAGTACAACCGTCCGTCTTCCGTGAGAGTGGAGCTTTGCAACTGCTTGCACACCGAAATGACATCCTCGAATTCGCGGAAGGAGTACATCACGACATCGCTCTGCTCCAACGTAACTTCCATCTCGTATATTTCGTCTTCCGTGTCGTCATCTTCGGTTGCCCGATCGCCTGCATGACTGTTCATTTTGCCACGGGTGACAATAACTACCATACCTTGAGCGGGGAGGGCAAACACTTCGACCGCTAATGGGCCGTTGGCATCGAATCCAAGTTCACTATATGCTTGATCCATCATTTCACTGAATAGTTCGTGTACTTTTGGAATTTCGCGCCACATGTCGTCCTTCTGGATCCCCCGTTCCAGCAGGTCGTCGAACGTCAGGAAAATCCGTATCTTGTCCTGGCTCAGTCGTTCGATTTTCATGACAGGATCCTCCTCTGCAGCATCTGTTGTAATAGCTTATGAATTTTTTAGAAAGATGTGATCAATTTGACCAAATCATGCTATGTAACTACTTTATCATGTCTTTTCGCCGAATGCACTAATATTGAACGAAAAAAAGAATCGTTTGAGCACTTCGCATCTCTGCTTAGCGACCCTACGATTCCCATTACCAGTTGCTTTTATTTAATGGATCTGCGCTGACGATTCCGCCTTGATTTTGTCCGCCTCCCGCTTCACGGCAGGATCACTATTCACGATAGCTTCAATTTGCCCCCAAGCGGCTTCTGATTTTACGGCGGTATCGTCTGAATGCTTTGGGGCAAGATTAACCGCCTCTTCCTTAAACGATTTGCTCATTATTTTCGAAACGGATTTGCGGGTAACGGACGAACAAACATCCGATATTGCGTTAGCCGCCCAAGACACTGCCCCAGGCTGCCTGCGTGAGACATACATGGTGGCAGCCGCACCAATCAGTCCTCCAACTAAAAAACCACTTAATTTCATGTTTCACGGACACCTCTTTCCTAGTTCATCTTTCGTATTCATAAATTAGTTTGACCGCCAGGCAGTGCCCTCATTCTATATAAAATTAGGAAATCATTCTAGCTCTCCAATTGGATAAATATGATACAATGAGGTCGTTTTAGCATGATTTAAAATTAGCGATGGAGGGTCAGCAAAATGAAACGAATCATTCCACTATTCGCCGTCCTTCTTTTAGGGGCACAGCTTTCGGCCTGTTCCGCTGAGCGGCAAATTGAGAATCAGCCTGTTTCAACAGAAGCCGCAGAGGCAGCAGTAACGCAGGAGCCTGCCGCTACCCCGGCTTCAGGGTCGGAGGAAGATGCTGCCAGTCCGTCGGAACAGCCTTCGCCAGCTGCATCACCAGGCAGTGGGGATGACGCAAAGGCGGCTCCGCTATACCGGATGAATCAAGCCTACCGCTTTGTGCCCATCGAAGAAAGCACGCCTAGCAAAGTTGTACTATTAACTTTCGATGATGGACCGAAGGATGAAACGATTCTTACCAGCATGCTCGATACGCTTGATAAGCATGGCGCCAAGGCGATCTTCTTTGTCAACGGCTATCGGGTAAAGCAAAATCCCGAGCTGTTAAAGCTGATAAACGAACGCGGCCAGACGATCGGCAATCATTCATGGGACCATATTAATTTAAAAAATGAACCGAAGGATGTCATTGAAAAGCAAATCGCAGATGTCCAAACCGATATCGAGGCTTTGATCGGTAAAAAACCTATATTTTTCCGGCCCCCATTCGGTTCGGGCGGGGACGTGGTAAAGGAAATCGTAAAAAACCACGGCATGCTGTACATGACGTGGTCAGATGGTTCCCTAGACTGGGATAAGTCAACTAGAGATAAGCCCGAAGAAGTCATTCGTAACGTTCTGGAGCAGCTTCATCCCGGTGCCAACATTCTTATGCATGAGCTGCCATGGACAGCAGAAGCCCTCGAAAAATTGCTAACGTCGCTTGAGCAAAAAGGCTACGGATACATTGATCCTGCTGCCATCGACATTAATCGCTGAATTTCAAGCCGTACCAGAATAACCCGCCAACTAAGCAAACGAACAGCAGGAACAAAAGATTATAATACCATTTTGTTACTTTAGAAATGCTGGAAGGATGTATTTTTCGCCTAGGCGGCAGAGTCGCTCCTCCAATGGAATCCGTTCCGGTGCCGGACGGTTCTGCCATCCTTTCCTGTTGTCTTGCCGCTCTCGAATTTCCAAACTTGTCTTTCCTGCTCATGACTCCCTCCTGAAGCGTATAATTAATCCCATAATTAAATCAATAAGAAAATGAGCGATAATCGGCGCTACAATGGTGCCTGACTGAATGTAGATCCAACCTAAGGCATAGCTGATCGAGAATACGAGGCCCGTCGGAATCCAGTGCTTTAAATAACGGACATGTATCGTTGCAAAAATAATGCTTGTCCAGTATGGGCCAACCGCATGCTGCAGAGCCCCGCGAAAGAGAAGCTCCTCGCATACCGCGACCACGAATGAAATAACAGCAATATGCCAAACCTTCCGCGTTCGAAATATACGATCATTTATCCCGCCGTCATCATTCGCTTCCTCAGGTACAAAACGCGAAATCAGCAGATCGACGACGATTACAGCGGCAGCTAAGCCAACTCCCCAATAAATGAACGCAAAATCCTTCGGAGGCGTAAATAATCGGATCAAATTTTGATGCTGAAATAAAATCCATATTAAACCGATAATAAAAGTAAACGCTTGAGTTACGTATAAATTGATAAGCAGCATGCGGTCGTCAAGCTCGTCAACGGACACCTTGCGCACGCGAATATTTCGAATATCAAATTTCTTCATTGCTTCCCGCCTGTCTGGAACGTTCGTATTTTCTTTTTAGACCATTTCACCTATACTGATAGAACAAATCGACGGCATAATTTTTATTACATAGAAGGAGATAGAGATAGAGATGGAAAAACGATTAACGACAACCGCAATGTTATTTAGTGTTGGATTTGTGTTTATGCTCGTTTGCACGGTGGGCGCTTTTTTCTACGGCATCCAAATCGGCACTGAAAAGACTGAAGCAAAATACGCGACCGGTGACGAAGGTTCTAAGCGGACAGACGCCTCTGCAAGTCCCTACCAGCAGCAAGATCTGGTCTCTTTCTATCATACTGTATTTTTGCCTTATCGTGAATTTCAAAACGAATGGTTCGAAGCTATGAACAAATTATCGCAAGGAAAAACAATTGAAGCAACCTCTATGTTTAAGGATCTTGCCAATCTGGCCGAGTCCAAGGCAACGGAAGCAAGCTCGATCGACATGCAAAAGTCGCCATTGCTCGGACAATCCCAGGTCAGCTATATTCGCAGTCTCAAACTATTCGAAGAAGCAGCAGACAAAGCGGCTGCGAGCGTTAAGACACTCCCTTATCATGAATTGCTGAAGACGGTTGTACAGGAAAAAACCTATCTTTCCGCATCTCAATTCGCGCTTTCCGCTCAACAAGCTTATTACTCTGCTATGCTGAAATGGGCAGCCACAGTCGATCTTGATATCCCGCAGAACTATAAGGCACCCGCCCTGCTGGAGCTGAGCAAATGGACGGATTTAGAGCTTACGATTAAAAACAAGCTGATGGCCGATCAGCTCTTGACCCGCAAAAAACTTACGGCCTACTATCCGCAGGATTTGACAAGCCGCGTAGACGAGTTTGTCGATTCGGGACAAGCGACCAAAATGAAGCTCCACACCGTATCGGCGGTTGTTGATCTCCTTATCAATACGGAGGCGGTGCGCACAGGCGATTTTACGGAAAGCAAATCACGTCTTTACCAGCAGGCTCTCCTGCCTCAGCTTCCGTTCTTCTACCCTGAAACGAATTAATCGGCTGCCCTGCAGCTGCTTTCAGTCATATTGAAATCCTTTTAACGAGGCTACAGCAGCCATTCCGCCGGTAACGTTGTGGAGGTTGCTGTAGCCTTGTTCTTCTAAGTAATGGCAAACCGCAACACTGCGCACGCCATGGGCGCATATGATATAAATCGGCTTAGTATCGTCCAATTCGTTATGACGGGCCGGTATCGTATTCATTGGGATTAAGACAGAAGCTTCTATATGATAAAAGTCCCATTCGAACTCTTCCCTAACATCTATAATTTGGGTCCGGTCAGCATTTCCGTTTTCAAGCAATTCAAGCAAAAATTGCGGTGTCACATCTTGCCACTTTGTCACGCATTAAGACCTCCAATGTCGTATTTTGATGCTTATGATGCTTGAATCATAACGAAATTTTCACATTTCGGCAAGTTTGAGGATTGCTTTTGTCCATCTCCTTGCATTAAAATAGAAAAGTCTGAGATCGATGATCAAACTCTCGTCCCGCTGCTGCACAACGGTGCCGGGTTGAGGGTTTTTCTGTTCATATTCAGCGAAGCTTCAAGCTTCGCCCTAATTTAGGAGGCATACTTCACATGTTTAAAGTGTTAGTTTCCGATCCAATCAGCGATTTAGGCATTCAGCAGCTTGTTGATGCGTCAGATGTCGCAGTCGACAAAAAACCTGGATTAAGCGAAGACGAATTGGTTGCCATTATTGGCGAATACGATGCGTTGCTCGTACGCAGCCAAACGCGCGTAACTCCAAAGATTATGGAAGCTGGTAAGCAGCTTAAAGTAGTTGGCCGTGCAGGCGTTGGTGTAGATAACATCGACCTAAATGCAGCTACTCAGCGCGGTGTCATCGTAATCAATGCACCTGACGGCAATACGATTACGACTTGTGAGCATACCTTTGCGATGATGATGGCCGTTGCCCGCCATATCCCGCAAGCGTATATGAAAACCGTTAACGGCACATGGGACCGCAAATCGTTCCTCGGCGTAGAGCTTCGCGGCAAAACGCTTGGCGTACTCGGCATGGGCCGTATCGGAAGCGAAGTTGCTAAGCGCGCAAAAGCTTTCGGAATGGAAATTATGGGCTATGACCCGTTCATGACAGAAGAAAGAGCAGAAAAAATTGGCGTAAAGCTAGCAAGCGTAGACGATATTGTCCGTAACGCAGATTTCATGACCGTACATACGCCGCTGACTCCTGAAACTCGGCATATGATCGGCAAAAAGCAATTTGAAGTAATGAAGCCCGGCATGCGTATCATAAACTGCGCACGCGGCGGTATCATCGATGAGATCGCTTTGGTAGACGCTATCGATGCAGGAATAGTAGCTGGCGCAGCATTTGACGTATTTGAAGTGGAGCCTCCTGCTGAGGATCATCCTTTCTTGAAGCATCCGAAAATTATCGTTACGCCGCATCTTGGCGCATCTACTGTAGAAGCACAGGAAAACGTAGCGATTGACGTATCGGAGCAAGTGCTTCATATCCTTCGCAACGAGCCGTTCATCAATGCAGTTAACATGCCTCCGATTCCGGCAAATCTGCGAAGCATTCTTCAGCCGTACTTTGTTCTTGGCGAGAAGCTTGGCAGCTTTATTGCGCAATCGACTGAAGGCGCCGTTACTGAAATCGTTGTTGGCTTCGCGGGCGAGCTTGCAGAGGTTGATACGCAGCCGCTTACGCGCCATATCGTTCGCGGTGTTCTCGCTCATCACCTTGGCTCCGAGAATGTCAATGTCGTCAACTCGATGCACCTTGCGAAAGAACGCGACGTTAATATCGTTATTCAAAAATCGCATGCTTCGAAGGACTTCACGAATCTCGTTACCGTATCACTTCGCACGAAGAAGGAAGAGCGCGTTGTATCAGGTACATTATTGACTGGCTACGGTCCTCGCATCGTACAAATCGATAAGTTCCCAGTTGACGTAACACCGGAAGGCAATCTCATTCTTATCTCGCATAACGATAAGCCTGGTATTATCGGACGCGTAGGAACGCTGCTCGGCAATAACGATGTTAACATCGCTACGATGCAAGTAGGTCGCCAGCTTGTTGGCGGTTCCGCGATCATGGTGCTTCGAGTTGATAAAGATACGCCTAAAGATGTGCTTGTGCAGCTTACGAACATGCCTGAGCTTAACACAGCAAAAGAAATAACACTCTTTTAATGAATAGCTAACCTATTAAAGAGAGCCTGCCGGCTTGAACCGGCAAGCTCTTTTTTTTGTTTCACGAACAACAAGAATTATCTTCTGCTTTCTACAAAAAAAGCGTTCCCGAAGGAGCGCTTTGACAACTACTGATGAGCTTCGACAGGAAGCAGTAACGTAAATGAAGTGCCTATTCCTTCACTGCTTTCGACGACGATTCGTCCATGGTGAAGATCGATTAGGTTTTTGACGATTGCGAGCCCTAGTCCCGTACCGCTTGATGATCCGCGTTTACGCGCCTTATCCGCCTTGTAGAAGCGTTCGAATATATATGGCACATCTTCAGAAGGGATGCCTTGTCCCTCGTCTCTGACACTAAGCTGAACATACTGGCTGCCGTTTACGTTTTCCTGCTTGCCTGCAATGGTAATGGACTTTCCTGACGGCGTATGACGCAAAGCATTATCCAGCAAATTAGTCAGCACCTGTTCAAGCCGGTCCTCATCCGCTTCCTTGACAAGCAAAGGCTCATGCGGCAGATCAGCCAGCAATTTAACCTCACGCTCCTTCGCATAGACCTGGAACTTCCGGTGCACGCGCTTCAAAACATGCTTCAGATCGATCTCTTGGAAGTTCATATCGACATGGCCGGCTTCCATACGGGCAATATCGAGAAAATCGTTCACAAGCCTGCCCATTCGCAGCGATTCATCATAGATGACTTGAACCAGTTCCTTACGATCCTCTTCAGAGACGACAATATCATCAAGCAGCGCTTCACTGTAGCCTTGCAGCATAGACAGCGGCGTTCTAATCTCATGCGAAATGTTCGCCACAAAATCTCTTCTTAGCTTCTCGAGCTTATGCTCTTCCGTCACGTTACGGATGACGGCAACAGCTCCGCGAACAACGCCTTTAGACTGCAGCGGAGCCATAACAACAGACCAAACGCTGCTAAGCACATGAATCTTGTCAGTTGCATCTCGTCCCTCTTCCATAACGCTTTGAAACAGCTCGCGAAGCGGAATCGGAACTTCGGAGTACGAGGAAGTACTGTCAAATATATCCTCCTGCCAAGCCAATTCCATACCCGACCATTGGCTAATGAGCAAGTGACCGCTCGGATTCGTAAGGATCACTCTTCCATCAGCGTCAAATGTAATAACAGAATCGCCCATACTCCTCAAAATGCTGGCCAGATGATTTTTCTCATGATTGAGGTCGTGTATAAGCTTATCCAGCTGTTCCGTCATATGATTGAACGTATTCGCGAGCTCACCGATCTCATCACTGGACCGGATGTTAACTCTGGTCGAATAATTCCCCTGAGAGATCGAAACGGCAGCATCCTTAAGCTGAAGCAGCGGCTGCTGAATTTTTTTGGATAAGAAAAAAGCAAAGAAGGTCGATAATAAAAAACCAACAATCGCGGTAAGAACGAACAGTACTTTCACCTGATGCGAGCTATCATGTGAATTATCTTCAAACCAGATATCGACATACTGGAGTAGAAAAACACCTACAATTAGTAATACAACCGCAACAAGCAGCATAATCGTCGCCCAAAGCTTACCGACTACACTGCGCCAAAGCTTACCGGCCAAGCGCTGCCATAAATTCATTTACTTAGGCACCTCAAGCTTGTAGCCGACACCCCATACGGTCGTAATCATTGAGGCGGCATCGGGCGACACTTTGTTCAGCTTCTCCCGCAAACGTTTTACATGTGTGTCGACTGTTCTCAAATCTCCGAAAAACTCGTAATTCCAAACATCCTTGAGCAGTTCCTCACGCGAGAACACCTTATCAGGCGATACAGCCAAATAATGAAGCAGCTCATATTCCTTAGGCGTTAAGCTTACCTCCTGTCCGCCGGCAGTCACGCGATGCGCGTCATGCTCGATAACAAGATGAGGAAATACGATGTTGTTGCTTGAATTGATTTCTTTTGTAAGAAACGCCGTAGCCGAAGAACGTCTCAAAATAGCTTTTACACGGTAGATCACTTCGCGCGGGCTAAAAGGCTTAACGACATAATCATCTGCTCCGACCTCAAAGCCCTGAACGCGGTTCATCTCTTCGCCTTTTGCGGTTAGCATAATGACAGGAGTAGCCTTCACTTGGCGCAGACGCGAGCACACCTCTACGCCATCGATTCCCGGCAGCATCACATCAAGCAGAATGAGCGCGTAATCGGTATTCGATGCCAGTCTAAGCGCCGTTTCACCGTCTTCCGCCTCGTCGATTGTATAGCCTTCCTTCTCTAAATACATTTTGAGCAGACGGCGAATGCGTTCTTCATCATCTACGACCAAAATACGGCTTGAATAATCAGACATAAGACAAGACTCCTCTCCATCTAGATCCTAAACACCAGAATATGAATGTAACCCTGCTATGACGAGGTTAACCCCGACAAGCGTGAACAATACGACGACAAACCCGATTACGGCAAGCCAGGCGGATGGACGTCCCTGCCAGCCGCGTGATAAACGGAAATGCAAATATGCGCTATAATACAACCATGTAATCAGTGCCCACACTTCCTTCGGATCCCAGCCCCAGAAGCGGCCCCATGCAATATTAGCCCAAATCATCGCGAATATTAATGCTCCAAGCGTAAAGATCGGAAAACCAATGGCAATTGATCTGTAGCTGATTTCATCCAAATCATCCGGATCAACGCCCTCCATGACTGGATGAATGACAGCGCCGAGCGGCTTACGAAATGCAAGTCGCAGCAATCCGTAAAGTAACGAGCCTGCAATGATGGACCACAACACCGTATTGAGCTTGCGGCCGGAATTAGCGCCGTTCATCCAGTAAGGCGCTTCGAATATTGGTTGCTTCATTCCCAGAAACGGCTCGTATTTGACAATATCGCTGTTAAATGGCTTAACGATTGGCGGCAGTGAATAATCGACTGTCTCCGAGGTCGTCGTCTCCGCACCTTTGGAGTCGATGACCGATTTTTCTTGAACGAATTGCGCTTCATAGCCCATACCGCGGAAAGCGAATACGGCTACGATAAAACCAACGATAAGAATGATCGAGTATAATGAGAACTCCACCCAAAACTGAGATCTCTTCGCTTCCTTCGTTTTACCTTTAAAATCGACTACACGCAGCAAGTACATTAAACCTGCTGCAAATCCGACTGCAAAAAACGCTTCGCCTAGAGCAGCCGTCGTAACATGTACTTTCAGCCAATAGTTGTTAAGGGCCGGAATTAGCGGCTGCACCTCTTGCGGAAATACAGAAGCGTACGCGACGATAATAACGGTTAACGGCAAGGAGAACATGCCGAGCAAAGGCTTTCTGTAAATACTGTAAACAATTGTAAAAGCGATCATGATCGCCATTCCGAGAAACGTCATAAACTCATACATATTGCTTGTCGGAATTTGGCCGCTTCCTGCCCATCTTGTGAAGAAGAAGGTCAAATGCGACGCTAAACCGAGGCTGGACGTTATAAAGGCTATCCGTCCCCAGCGCTTCTCATGCTGCTGCGGATCGCGGTTGCTCCATTTCTTGCCCGCAATCGCAATCACATAAAACATAAAAGCAAAACAATAAAGAAAAAATGCGACGATAAATGCGTCGCTGCTAAAATCAACTAAACTCACGCGTTGTTCCCTCCGTTATCAAGCAACTTCGGATCTACGGTTATCCCTATTTTTTGAAGCGCTCCCGCTACTTCTGAGCGCATACCGTACCAGTTTTTGTTCGTATGTGCGCCTAATGAGAGCTCTCCGTCATCGATGCGCAGCCATATTCGGCGATGCTGCCAATAGGATCCCATTAACAGACCAATCATTGAGAAAACGGCTCCAATCCAGACATAAGGCAGCGCCTTATCCATACGTACATTTAAGTAAGTGGACGCTTCGGAAAAGTCTACATTTTCCATCCCGTCAACCCGAATTTCAATTTTATCCGCTACCCCATGGTTAATGGCATCCTGCGAAAATTTCACCTTATCCTTCTGCATCGGGAAATACATGTACGGCTCGCCTTCCGGATCCAATCCTGGCCCTTTTACTGTAAAAATAAACGCCGGAGCGATCGGATCACGCGATAAGGTAGTTGGTTCCCCGTTGTCGCCAATCGCGAATTCCATGTAATTGGCATATAAATCAAGTGTATACGGCCCAAGCTTATGCTGGAGAGCAGAGTCCTTCATCGGTAGATCGAACGGGCCGTATTTTTCCCCTGTCTCTTTATTCACGAGAATAGGATGAACGGCATTCAAACGTGGTGTCGTATCAAAGTCGAATTGGTACAGCTTAAGCCCTTTGTATTTAAGCGGTTCGTTTACGATGATATTATGCCGCTTCACTTCCTTAAGCACCGGCTTCTGCGTTTGATCATTGCAGCTGCTAACGCATTCATATAATACCGCTTTCGTTTCGAATAGCTTCGCGCGGGCTGTGCCCTTGAGCTGGGCTGGCAATTCCTCATCTTTGTAATACTCGACCGTAAACTTTTCATTTTTAACAAAATAATTCGTATCCGTAATTTGCACCGTTTCGCCGTCCGGAATTGTAATGTAGCTATCCATCTGCCAGTCCGGTATGCTCCTTGCAAGTATGGCTAGCAGAAACAGAATAAGACCGATATGATTGATATAAGGACCCCAGCGGCTAAACCGGTTTTTCTCCGCAAGCAGGGCGGAGCCATCCCGGTGAATACGGTAGCCCTTGCGTTTCAGCTGTGCCCCAAACGTCTCCGTCCACTGCTCAGCGTCGCCTTCAACCGTATGCTTGTACACTATTTTTTGCCTGTGAATGAACTGCAGGTGCTTACGTATTTGCTGCTTGCTGAGCGCCCGATAAAGCGGCAGCACCCGGTCAAGGCTGCAAATGACTAAAGATGTACCGATCATGACAAGCAATCCGATGAACCACCAGGTTTCGTAAGTATGCGACAAGCCGAATAAGTAATACAGTTTTCCGGGCAAGCCGTATGTTTCCTCATAATAAACCGATGGATCAAAATTGTTCACAAAAGTGTTTTCCTGCGGATAAATTGTGCCAAGCATCGCTGTCAAAAAAGTAAAGACGATCAAATAAATCGCGATTTTGACTGAAGAAAAAAAATTCCATATCTTATCAATGAGGTTTGGATTGCTCTTTTGCGATCGGCGGGCCACCCCGTCATACCGCATCTCTAACGGCAAATCCGATAGATCATTGTTCTCGAGCGGCTTGCCGCAGCTCTCGCACAATACGGTTCCGACCGAATTTTGATGGCCGCACTCGCATTTTGTGTTTTCAACCACTAACAAAGTAAAACCTCCTACAGCTGAAGCAGCCGTTCAATCCGTTCGTCAATTTCCACTTCCGTCATGCCGCCCACTTTGATTTCCATGATCGAACCGTCCGGTTTAATGAAAAAAGTAGTAGGATATGACTTTAGCCCGTAATTGCGTTCCGTTTGACGATTCACATCGCGTAAAATCGGATAATTTAAATCAAAGCGGCGAACAAAGTTATTGACCGTTAACGTATCCTCGCTTAAATTAATCGCCAAAATGACGAGGCCTTGGTCCTTCCATTTCGCATACTGTCGTTCAAACTCCGGCATTTCCTTCACGCAGGGCGGACAGAACGTACCCCAAAAATTGACGACGACAGCTTTCCCTTGGTAATCAGACAATTGCTGCGTATTGCCATCTAAGTCGACAAGCTTGAACGCCGGCGGCTTGCTGCCTTCCTTTAGAGGGCCTTTATCATCCGCGGCAAATAAGGTAGATCCAATTGCATATCCACCAATAATCAAGACGGCGATCAATATGATTATTTGGACCGTCTTGCGCGATTTTCCCATCATTGCATTCACCACCAGCTTCTTTCTGAACAGCCACGAATATTACCATTATAACGAAAAGTCGACGGCAATTACTGCCGCCGCCGATTACTTTTTATGAACTTTATGTGTCTTGCTTTGAGCGATTGCAAGCAGTTCTTTGATTTCCTGAGGCGTCAAATGGCGGTACTTGCCTCTACCCAGATTCTCAAGCCCAAGCTCGCCAAAACGTATTCTCTTCAGCCTGATCACCTTATGTCCGATTGCCTCAAACATGCGGCGAACCTGACGGTTGCGGCCTTCAAAAATCGTAATCGTAATCGTCGCTTCATTGCTCTCTGTGTCGACGTCATGGTATTCCACTGATGCAGGAGCAGTCATGCCATCTTCAAGCTTAATTCCTTTTTCTAATTTCTCCAAATCACTGCCGTGCGGTACTCCCTTAACCGTCGCGCGATAAGTTTTAGGTACGTGATGGCTCGGATGCGTTAACAAATTGGCAAATTCGCCATCATTCGTTAATAGGAGAAGTCCTTCCGTATCGTAATCCAATCGACCGACCGGATATACTCTCTCTTTAATACCTGGCAAAAAATCGGACACCACTTTACGCCCTTGAKGATCCTTGGCGCTTGTGATGACTCCTTTGGATTTGTTGAGCATGAGATACAGCTTCTTCTCGCTCCGAATCGGCTTGCCATTCACCGTAATAGCATCTACAGCAGGATCCGCCTTGACGCCAAGCGTCGTAACCTTCTCACCGTTAACTTCAACCATCCCGGCTAAAATCATTTCTTCACATTTGCGACGGGATGCTATTCCCGCTGCGGCTAATATTTTCTGTAAACGTTCCAATGCTTTCACCTCAATCTCCATCATAACGATATGAAGAACAAAGTACAAGCTTCCCTACCCGAATATGTATAAGCAAATGAAAATTGCAGCAAAAAACCCGACCAAATCCGAAAATAAGCCTACCTTTAACGCATAACGCGTCCGGCGAATGCCAATCGCTCCGAAATAAACGGTAAGTACGTATAATGTCGTATCTGTACTGCCTTGAATAGTTGATGCGATTCTGCCGATCATCGAATCCGGTCCGAAGGTCTGAATGAGATCGGTAGTAAAGGCTAATGATCCTGCCCCGGTTAACGGACGAAGTATACCGAGCGGCAGCACCTCGCTTGGAATTCCCGCCCAATCAAACAGCGGCCGCACGGCTGACAGCATTAATTCCAAGGCGCCCGATGCGCGGAACATGCTGATGGCAACCATCATGCCGACTAAATGAGGAATAATGTTGATGGCTGTACCGAAGCCGTCCTTAGCTCCCTCAACAAACGTTTCATAAACGGGCACCTTTCGTCTAAGAGCTGCATAAAGCGGAATAAATACAATAATTGCCGGAATCATCCAAGCCGATAAACTCGTGAACAGATTATACAACAGGCTCACCCCCTGCAACCGGCGGAGCCGCCTTTAATTTCGGATTCTTTTGCAGAATTGGAGCTATCGGTGGCGGCGGAGACTTCCTTCTGTAATAGCGGTCGGCTAATATCGCAGCGGATGTAGCAACAAAGGTTGCCGCAATCGTCGTTCCGATAATTTCAGCCGGATTAGCTGAACCGTAATTCATCCGAATGGCGATAAGCGTGGTCGGAATGATTGTTATACTCGATGTATTGAGTGCGAGAAGCGTGCACATCGCGGGAGTTGCAGTCTCAGGATCAGGATTTAGCTTCTGCAGCTCCTGCATAGCTTTTATGCCCATAGGTGTTGCTGCATTTCCTAGTCCGAACAAGTTAGCGCTTAAGTTACTCATAATGTATCCGATTGCCGGATGATTGCGGGGAACGTCAGGAAAAAGCTTTCGCACAATCGGCCCGAGCATTCGCGCCAATTTTTGCAGCAGTCCTGCGTCCTCCGCTATCCGCATCATTCCCAGCCAAAACACCATAATGCTAATTAAACCAAAGCTGACGGTGACGCCTGATTTGGCTCCCTCGAAGGCAGCTTGCGTCACCGCATCCATCTTGCCGGTTATCGCAGCTACAACTACGCTCGCTACGATAAAAAACAACCAAATCCAATTTACCATTCAAGCCGCCTCCCCATCCATGCACCGTTACTCCTTACCATTCAGCGTCTCCCGCGCCTGCTTGCCTTTAATACTTAAATAATGCGTCAAATATTTTTGAGATCGTACCTGCCAGCCGTCCGCGTTCATCATGCTTGACAGCCATTTTGAAATCGACTAGCGTTTGTTGTGCTTTTGGCGAAGCCGTCGGCAGCTTCAGCCTGCCGCTTGCAACATCATAAACGGGAACAGCGCCAATGCGATCGTTTTTCATATACCACTCCAGCAACCCTCGTTCTCCTAATGAATAACGCAGCGTATTGGCGTCATACAAAACCAAACGCGACCGGATATCATGCGATTCTTGCTCCGTCAAAGGATACTTGAACGATTGTCCGACAGTTAACGGATAACCTGCAATCAGCTGGCCTTTTGCCGCAATTTCATGCAGCGGATAATTGCCAAAACCCCAATCGAGCATCTTCCGGTGATCAAGCCAGTCGTCCCTGTCATTTATAGTTACGGCAGCAAGCTGCTGGCCTTGTCTTGTTGCCGAGCTGACTAAGCAGCGGAGCGCTTTTTTTGTATAGCCGGTCTTTACTCCGTCCGCACCTTCATACATGGATAACATTTTATTTTTATTCGTATAGCTGTACGCCCATTTATCATGCGGGTTAGGCACCTTTTTTTCACGTGTGCTTACGATTTCGGCAAATACATCATTTTTCAAAGCATATGCGGTAAGCTTGGCCAAATCATTGGCTGAAGAATAATGACCTTCCTCATCAAGACCATGCGGATTTTTAAATTGTGTATGCTTTAGGCCAAGAAAAGCCGCTTTCTCGTTCATCAAATGAACGAAGCCCTCTTCGGAGCCGCCGACATGCTCGGCGATAGCTGTTGCAGCGTCATTTCCGGATCTTAGCATTAGCCCATAAAGCATATTAAGAAGGCTCATTTCTTCGCCAAGCTGAAGATAGATCGAGGAGCCCTCCTTGCCAACAGCACGCTTGCTTGTCTTTACCATATCAGTCAGCTTCCCATGGTCAATGGCTACGATCGCTGTCATTATTTTCGTTAAGCTTGCTATTCTCATCGATGTATCGCCGTTATTGCTGTACAACAATCTGCCTGACTCGACATCAATAAGCGCCGAAGCTTTCGCATTCGTATGCAGCGGACCGGGATTTGCGCTTACAGCCGGCCCCAGGCTTGTCCCTGCTACCAATACTGCCAATAAACCAATCACAGTAATCCGCTGCAGCTTTTTGAAATACATGCCCATACTTACCCCTCTCACCGTGATTGTAGATAACTTCTGCTTGTATATTTCAGTATATGCCTGTACACGTTGCACTAGACGAAATAAAGCTAAACAAAAAATGAAAAACTGCCCTCTCGGGCAGTTATGTCAAAAGAGGTGATCGGTTGTATCGACACGTCCGGTGATTACGGTATGGGACGGATTGGCATTTGCTGCTGTGCTTGCCGGCTGCTTCATCATCGTCTGAAGTTTATCAAAAACATACGGTGCAGAATCGATTACCCGATCGAGCAGATGTGTTTGCGTATCAAGTGGTACAATTTTCACACCATGCGTACCTACGACTAGAAACGCAATTGGCGTAATCGAAACACCGCCGCCGCTGCCGCCGCCGAAAGGCATAGATACGGAAGCATGCTGCGCATCAGTCTGCGCTCCGCCTTTATGCTCCGAATCATCTAACCGGATGTCACTGCCCCCTGCTACAAAGCCGAATCCTACTTTTGAGATCGGCATGATGATGCTGCCATCCGGTGTTTGTACGGGATCGCCGACGATCGTATTGACGTCAACCATCTCTTTAATATTTTCCATTGCGGTTTGCATTAAGCCTTGAATAGGATGTTCTGCCATGCTTTGACGCCTCCTTTCATTTTCTTCATCCGGACTAGAAGCTGAAGTCCGGCAAGGATAGCATAACCGAAGCGGATTTGAGCTATGCATGACCATTCCGTTGTAAAAGCAGATCGTTGATAATTCGGCTGTACATTCATATTCGGCTCTGCTTTCAGCCTAACCATTTGAGACAATACGCCAATGATCGATGTTTTCACTGACCAGACGAGTCCCGTTGCCATAGCTGTCCACATCGCGTCTCCCGTTCCGACCGACGTTGTCCAATTCCATTCCATAAGACGTACCTTTGTCAGCGTTTGTCTGACAAAGCCCTTTAAATCTCGTGTGATTTGTAAAATATGCTTAAATTTATCAATGGATTTTAAAACCTTCTCCGCATCGATATCCTCATTGAATTGCTTCCATGAGTCAAAGCCTCCGATCGTCGTCGATACTTGCTCCTTACGTTGAACGGATGTACCGGTAAACTTCATAATTGGTATCTTCATTCGGTATTGGATAATTCCAAATAGTGCTTTTATGTTTAATTCTGCATCATCTTTGTCTCCTTCCCGCCGCAAATGTCCTTTTATGACAACCTGGGAGTTTAGAATAACTGTTAAAATGAGCAAAAAAAAGAGACCGGCCGCCGTTATCCAACCGTAAGGGTAACTGAGCATCATCATGCTTCCTCCGTTTCCCTAATATGGGTTGAATATAGTATGACCCGGCGGTCAAATCTCATTCCTTAATTTCTTCAATTGTCATCTGCTGGCCGTCCAGCCGCTCGAACAGCATCTGTGTCTGTTCCTCCAGCGCATCATCGATATCAACATTTCCCGGCTCCGGCAGCTCTTTAATTGACGGTAATCCAAAATAATCTAAAAATGATTTTGTTGTTCCGTACAAAATTGGCCTGCCAATCTGCTCGGCGCGGCCGACCTCCTCGATCAAATCCTTGGATACGAGTGATTGAATAGCTCTGTCGCTCTTAACGCCGCGAATCTCTTCGATCGATATTCGAGTTATCGGCTGACGGTAGGCGACGATGGACAGCGTTTCTAAAGCCGCTTGAGAGAGCTGTGAGCGCGTTGGCGTATAGGCCATTCGTTCAAAATAAGGCGCATGCTCCAAATGTGTCGTCAGCCGATACGAAGCTGCAACCTCCGCAATTTGAATACCGCGCCCCTCGCGCTCCAAGTCACGCTGCAAATCGTATACCAAATCGGAGGCTAGATCGGCATCAAGCTCTAAAATGTCGGCGAGCTGACGCTTCGTCAACCCCTCATCGCCTGCCATGAACAGCAGGCCCTCAATAATTGTCTTCAATTTCGGATAATCCAATTTGCGGCGACTCTCCTCTCCAATGAATGACGATGTCGTCAAACAACTGATGCTGAAAGCAACGAATATGCTTCATTTTCATTAGCTCCAGAATGGCTAGAAAAGTAACCACGATTTCGTGCCTGTCCATATTTTCACGAATAAGCCGCGAAAAACGAACCGTTTCAAATTGCTTCAGCACATCGACAATATCGCGAATCCGGTCCTTGACTGAGATTTCGTCGCGATGTACCGTTGCAACGATATTTCGTCTTGCCGCTCGGCGCAGCGCCTTCTGAAAGGCAACGATTAAATCCGATAGATGAATACCTTCGACCGGATTAACCTTCTCCTGCTTCATGAATGGCGTCATATCCTCCGGCTCCCGCGAAAAGACAAGGCTGCGCTCGAATTCCTTCTCGCGCAGCTGCTCGGCAATTTGCTTGAATTTCCGGTATTCTACGAGCTTCTGGATGAGCTCATCGCGCGGATCTAATCCGTCATCCGGCCAATCCTCGTAATCATCCTCAAATACGGGAGGCTTTGGAAGAAGCTGCTTGCTCTTTATCGCCAAGAGGGTTGCCGCCATGACTAGAAACTCACTAGTGACTTCAAGCTCCAGCTCCTTCATCGCATGCAAGTAATCCATATATTGTATAGTAATCTCGCTGATAGATACTTCATGGATATCGATTTCGGCTTTGTCGATCAAGTGAAGCAATAGATCAAGCGGCCCTTCAAAAGTATCCAGCTTATAAAGCACCGACACTTACTATTCCTCCCGCCTAGCCTTATCTCTGCAGCTTAGCCTTGCAATTGCTTCGACAAGTTCGCCATTTCTATTGCACTAGCTGCTGCTTCATACCCTTTATTGCCGGCTTTCGTACCGGCACGCTCAATCGCTTGTTCAATCGAATCAACTGTCAGTACGCCGAAAATAGTCGGGATACCTGTTTTTAATGCGATTGCCGCTACACCCTTGGCCGCTTCGTTGCAAACATAATCAAAATGCGGAGTTGATCCGCGAATAACGGCGCCAAGAGTAATAACCGCATCGTACTTGCCGCTCTCAGCCATTTTTTGTGCGATTAACGGAATTTCGAATGCTCCTGGTACCCATGCTACATCAACGTCAGAATCCTGTGCGCCATGACGTTTAAATGCATCCAGCGCGCCTCCAAGCAGCTTGCTTGAAATAAACTCATTGAAACGGCCTACTACTACTCCATATTTTAAACCTTCCGATACTAAATGTCCCTCATAAATACGTGCCATTTTATCATCTTCCTTCCGTTATTTTAAATGATATAATCAATATCTTCAAAGCGGAGCAAATGTCCAAGCTTCGATTTCTTCGTACGCAGATAGCTTTTATTGTCCTCGTTTGCATCCATTTGGATCGGTACGCGCTCTACAACCTCCAGCCCATAACCTTCTAGACCTTTAATCTTACGAGGATTGTTCGTAAGCAAACGCATTTGGCGAACGCCAAGATCCTTTAAAATTTGCGCGCCTATTCCATAATCGCGTAAATCGGCTGGAAAGCCAAGCTTTAAATTTGCGTCTACCGTATCCAGTCCTTGCTCTTGAAGCTCATAAGCTTTTAATTTGTTAATAAGACCGATACCTCTTCCTTCTTGACGCATATAAAGAAGAATGCCGCTTCCTTCCACTTCAATTTGCTTCAGCGCCGCTTCAAGCTGCGGGCCGCAATCGCAGCGGTGTGAATGGAAGACATCTCCTGTAAGGCATTCGGAATGAACGCGCACGAGCACCGGACGTTCAGGATCGATTTCGCCTTTAACAAGCGCGATATGCTCCTTGTTGTCAACGAAGTTCGTGTATGCAATCGCGCGGAATGTACCAAAATCAGTTGGAAGCTTTACATCAACTGCACGCTCTACAAGCTTTTCCATCGCATTGCGGTACTGGATCAAATCTTGAATCGTGATGAGCTTCAGGTTGTGCTTTTCCTTAAAGACGAGCAGATCAGGCAAACGTGCCATCGTCCCGTTTTCGTTAATGATTTCGCAAATTGTCGCAGCCGGAGTCGAGCCGCACATAACGGCGAGATCGATTGCCGCTTCGGTATGGCCTGCGCGGCGAAGAACTCCTCCCGACCTTGCTATAAGCGGGAAAATGTGGCCGGGTCTGCGGAAATCCGATGCTTTAGTTGTAGGATCAATAAGCGCTTTGACCGTTTCCGAGCGCTCAAATGCGGAAATGCCGGTTGTCGTTCCCACATAATCGACCGATACGGTAAATGCCGTTCCATGATAATCGGTATTATGCGTAACCATTGGCGGCAGATCAAGCTGTTCGGCACGCTCCTGCGTGATTGGAACGCACACGAGGCCGCGTGCCTCCGAGATCATGAAATTAATGATCTCTGGCGTCGTTTGATCCGCTAGCGCAATAAGATCACCCTCATTTTCCCGATCCTCGTCGTCCACGACAATAACCGGCTTCCCAAGCTTAAGATCATGAAGCGCATCTTCGATTTTATCAAATGGGATTTTATCTGTTTGTTCCATTTGGGATTCCCTCCTTTATGACAACCAATGTGACAACCAAACCTTAAAGGCTTTTCGAACCCACCCAAATCCTCCCTTCCAAGGGAGGGCCCCAAGGACTGCGTCCTCTGGACACATGCAATTGGACTGACGTGAGAGAGGCTGAGGCGGTTGTGAGCTGGTACTGTGTAGGATCGCTTTCGTCCCTGCGGGACACGCTTGATGATGGTTTAAAATAAATTAATATAAAAATTTATAAGAATCCATTTTCCATAAGAAATGATGTTGTCAACTTAGAACCTGCCTGTGCAGTTTCTGGTCTTTTAAATTGCAGCAGATGATCAACGTATTTGCCGATAACGTCACATTCGATATTAACAGTGTCGCCCGCATACTTATGTTGTAGGGCGGTTTCATCAAGGGTGTGCGGAATGATCGATACGGAAAAGGATTGTACTGCTGTGTCTACCACAGTAAGACTGATGCCGTCTATTGTAATGGAGCCTTTCGGAATGACGTAGCGGAGCATGTCTGCGTCGTCTAACTGAACCTTATAGACAACAGCATTGGCGTCCGTTTCCCGGTTTACTATTTTTCCAGTGCCATCAACATGACCCTGTACGATATGACCGCCAAACCGCCCGCCCGCCTGTATCGCACGCTCTAAATTCACTCGTTCACCTGCACGGAGCTGGTGAAGATTGGATTTGCGAAACGTTTCAGGCATCACGTCTGCAGAGAATGAAGCTTTGTCAAACGACGTAACTGTAAGGCATACGCCGTTAACTGATATGCTGTCTCCAAGCTTTACGCCATCCGTAACATGGGTTGCCCCAATGACTAGACGCATCGCCTCGCCCTGCTTCGTTATCCCTTTCATTTTCCCCACTTCTTCCACTAATCCGGTAAACATGGGCTTCCTCCCTAAAGGTTTTGCGAATGCAAAACCTACTTCGTAAGCATAAACCAAGGTTTTGCCAATGCAAAACCTACTTCGTAAGCATAAACCAAGGTTTGTGACCGTAAATCTGCTTCATAAACAAAACCTAATTACCCTCTAGCGCTCCTTACCTCTCGTAAACAGGATAGCCGGAGACGCAAATGTCTTCGCCGGCCATTTCCACATTTACGCGTTCCAGCTGGACCGCATCTGCCATTTTCTCGATTCCAGCGAAAGTAAACGTTCCCGGCGCTTCAGTTCCCCCGATAATCTTGGCTGCATAGTAGAGTACAATTTTATCGATAAGATATGCCTCCAGCATCGCACCGTTCAATTGTCCGCCGCCCTCGAGAAGGATCGAACCGATCTCAAGCTCTCCGAGCTTCTTCATCCCGTCACTTAGATCCACCCTCGCCCCAATCCCGCAAGTGACAACTTCAATGCCCGCAGCCTCTAAAGCTTGACGTCTATCCTCGCTTGCCTCACTGGAGGTTAATACAATGGTCCGTGCCGTTCGATCGGTAACTACCCTTGCATTCAGCGGCAATCGAAGCTTCGAATCTACGATAATTCGGACCGGATCGATGGCCGGAACGGATGCCCGCGTATTCAATAACGGATCATCTGCAAGCACCGTACCGATTCCAACCATAATCGCTTCGTGCTGATGGCGCAGTGTATGTACCTGCTCGCGCGCCGCTGTACCTGTCACCCAGCGGCTATCACCAGTCCGGGTTGCGATTTTACCATCAAGCGTGCTAGCGGTTTTTAAGGTAACGAAGGGAAGCCTTGTCGTTATATACTTATTGAATTTTTCGTTCATTTGCTGGGACTGCTGTTCAAGCACGCCTACGGCAACGTCAATTCCCTCTTCGCGCAGCCTGGCGATACCCCGGCCTGACACTTCTGGATTCGGATCACCGCTTGCAACCACTACCCTCGCCGCTTTCGCAGCGATGATGCGCTCGCAGCAGGGAGGCGTTTTGCCGAAATGACTGCACGGCTCTAATGTTACATACACGGTAGCGCCTGCCGCTTCGTCCCCTGCCATCTGAAGGGCATGCACTTCAGCGTGTCCGGTACCGCGCTTTAAATGCGTGCCAATTCCGATTATTCGTCCATCCTTCACCACGACACATCCGACGACAGGATTGATTCCTGTTTGGCCGGAAGCTTTAGAAGCCATTTCTAACGCTAACCGCATGTAATACTCGTCGTTTAAAATATCCACGTACAAAAAACACCCCTATCGGCATACGATCCGACAGGGGTGACGAAAAAGAATTTGAGAACTACGACAAAACCGATCGGCGTTGTCGGTTTTAATTGCCGACTACATGCCTTTTCGCAAATCATGCGAATACGGTTTGTAAAATACGCTAAAGAAACAAACCTACTTTGCATGTGAAATAAAACACACACAAAATAAGCTGAATATTATAGCTGTCGAAGCATCTCCTTCTCCCATCCAGACTATACTGTCGGTCCCGGATTTGCACCAGGTCCACCGTTCTAAATCGCTTCTATACGCAATAATACGAATAGAAAAAGCTCATTAGCCCGGGTCACGGACTGACGAGAGGCACAGGCACCGGTTATCCGATATGACTGTACCTTCCCGATCACCGCCGGTTAGGAATTTCACCTGACCCCGAAGGAAAGCTGCACTTACATAATTATAGTTAGTATCTTAACACTAAATCGATTCAACTTCAACCTTTTCCATTTTGTCTCCGCCTTTGAAAGCATCAACAAACTCCATACCCTTCGATACTTTTCCGAAAACAGTATGTCCGCCATCCAAATGCGGCTGTGGAGCGTAGCCGATATAGAACTGGCTGCCGCCTGTGTTGCGGCCAGCATGTGCCATTGCTAGCGTACCGCGCTCATGCTTGTTCGGGTTAATTTCACAATTGATTGTGTAGCCGGGACCGCCTGTACCATTACCCTTCGGACATCCGCCTTGTGCGACGAAGCCCGGGATCACGCGGTGGAACGTAAGACCGTTGTAGAAGCCTTCGTTAGCAAGCTTCTCAAAGTTTGCTACTGTGTTTGGCGCGTCTTGATCGAATAGATCGATTAGAACCTCTCCGCCGTTTGCTAGTGTGATTTTTGCTTGTTTTGCCATTGCTGCATCTACCTTTCTTTTATCCAGATAAGACTACGTTACCAATATCACCCTTATTTCGCAAGCGGTGATTTTTGAAGTCTAGCCGGAATGACGTCATTACATACGATATTTTCAAGCGATTCACGCTTAACTGCAAGGTCAGCATGCCCGTCTTTTACAAAAACGACAGCCGGACGACGAATGCGGTTATAGTTGCTCGCCATTGCATAATTATAAGCACCTGTACAGAAAACAGCAAGCAAGTCGCCTTTCTCAGCTTTAGGCAATTCCAAGTCCCAAATAAGCATATCGCCGCTCTCGCAGCATTTTCCCGCGATAGAAACCGTTTCTTCTGCAGGATCATTCGCACGATTAGCCAGTACCGCCTCATATTTCGATTGGTAAAGCGCAGGGCGAGGGTTGTCCGTCATGCCGCCGTCAACCGCGATGTATTTGCGGACGCCCGGGATATGTTTGCTAGTACCGACAGTGTACAAAGTAGTTCCTGCATCACCAACCATACTGCGGCCGGGCTCTACCCAAATTTCAGGAAGCGGGAATTCTGCTTTTGTAAAATTCGTAATAATCGCGCCGGTAATTGCCGCTACATATTCACTAATCGGAAGTGGAGTATCCCCTTCTACATAACGAATGCCGAAGCCGCCGCCAAGATTGATTACTTTAAACGTCAGGTCAAGCTCGTTACGGATTTCAACAGCGAAATCAGCTACCTTGTCCACTGCCATACGGAAGCCTTCAACCTCGAAAATTTGCGAACCAATATGGGAATGCACGCCCAAAATAACGAGGTTAGGCAAAGCTAGAGCTTCTTGAATAGCTTGTTTCGCTGCGCCATTGCCAAGGTCAAAGCCAAACTTTGAATCCTGTTGGCCAGTCGAGATGTAATCATGTGTATGAGCTTCGACACCTGGCGTAATACGAAGCAAAATATTCACTTTCTTGCCTTTGTCGCCTGCAAGCGCGTTTAAAAGCTGCAGCTCGGAAAAATTGTCAACAACGAAGCAGCCGATGCCTGCATCCAGCGCCATGTTGATTTCTTCAGGCGTTTTGTTGTTGCCGTGGAAGTGAATGCGTTCAGCCGGGAAGCCAGCTTGCATAGCCGTATAAAGCTCGCCGTCGGATACAACGTCAAGGGAAAGCCCCTCTTGCTCAGCGATCGCGCACATTGCCATTACGCTGAACGCTTTGCTGGCGTAAGCGACCTGGAAGCGAAGTCCGGAAGCTTTGAAAGCTTCAATGTACTCGCTCGCACGTTGACGTACAAGAGCCTCGTCCACAATATATAGTGGCGTGCCAAACTGTGCAGCCAAATCAGCTACATCGCAGCCGCCAATTTCCAAATGTCCATTTGCGTTAATATTACTAGTTCCATGCAGGTACATAGTTTCCCCTCAGCTTTCTTCTATCTGCATGCAGATAGAACGGATAGAATTTGCATCAATAGCAATAGTATAACGCAATCTACCCGCTCTACGAAATGGATAAATTCACATTTCATTTGCATTTTATGAATCTACTCCGTTTTTGGCATCTTATCGATCTGCTGCGCCTTCAAAATATTGGGACGTGTCCGGTTGTAGAGCACCGGCTGACGGATGATAATGCTCCACAGCGCTTTCATATCAAAGGGGATGATCGGCCACAAGTACGGCCGGTTGAATGAACGCTCCATGACCAGCATCAGCATAATTACAGTTGTGGCAATAACGAAACCAGAGACGCTAAACGCCGCAACCGAAACGATAAGAATAAGCCGGACGATTCGATTAGCCAAGCCCAGCTCATAGCTCGGAGTCGTGAACATTCCGATTGCGGCAACGGCCATATACAAAATAACTTCATTCACAAAAATACCGGTTTGTACCGCAATATCACCAATTAAAATCGCTGCAACGAGCGACATTGCTGTTGCGAGTGAGCTTGGCGTATGTACCGACGCCATCCTCAGCAAATCGACGCCGATCTCTGCAAGCAGAAACTGTACGACCAGCGGCAGTTTACCCGTTTTGTTAGGTCCCAAAAATTCGAGCGCCGGCGGCTTCAATTCAGGATGCATAACGAATAGCAGCCATAGAGGCAGCATAAACAGCGAAGCAAAAATACCGAGAAATCTCACCCATCGCAAATAGGTGCCAATAAACGGCGTCTGACGATTTTCCTCAGCATGCTGCATGAGATCCGTATATGTTGTCGGAAGCGTCATGACGCTTGGTGATGTATCAACGAATACCGCCACATAGCCTTCCAGCAGTTGGGAAGCTACCGTATCGGGCCTCTCTGTATAGCGGACAAGCGGGAACGGACTCCAGCCCCGCTTTACGGTAGCCTCCTCGAGCTGCTTGTCTGCAAGCGGCAAGCCGTCGATCTTTACCATCGAAATTTTTTCCTTAACCGATTTGAGCAGCTCTTTATCAACGATGTCATTGATATAAGCGATACATACATCCGTTTGCGTTCTCTCACCCACCCGTACAATTTCATAACGGAGCTGCGGGTCACGCAAGCGTCTGCGAACAAGCGATACATTAACCATCAACGTTTCCACGAAGCCGTCTCTGCTTCCGCGAACGACCTTCTCGAGTGACGGCTCCTCCGGACCGCGTGCTGGAAAAGCTTTGGCATCGATCATGACGACGCTTGACTCGCCATCGATAAACAAAGCCGTTCCTCCAGATAACACAGCAATCAGCATATTGTTCCAGTCATCTTCTTTCGATACCTGAGCGGCAGGCACGTACAAATCAAGGAAAGAATGAAACGCGTGAGCTGACAGATCCTCCGGCTGCAGGAAAGTCAGCCGCTTGAGTACCTCAGTCAGAATACTGTCCTTCGCCAAACCGTTCATACAAAGCATGGCCGTACGCTTTTCGCCAAACGTCATCTCTCTTACGACCACGTCAAAGCTTGTTTTATAGCCAATCTCTTTCTCCAATCGATCGAGCACGGTATCCAAGTGATCGGGAATCGGTGATTTCTCCTCCTTCCGGGCAGTCTCTGAAACGCCACTCCCGATCCTTTGTCTCTTATTCGTACGAACGAATGACGCTTCATTTAACGCCACTCCCGATTCCTCTTGCTGCTGCTCCCCGTAAACCTCCGAAAAAGAAGACATTGTCTCTTGCCCTTGATCATGTTCATGTTCATGATCATGGTCTGAATGTTTATCCTTCATTCGCCTTCACCTCGTCCTTTATAAACTACCACTGGTATACAAGCCAATCGAATAACGAGCCTAACGTTTTCCCGAGCACCATCGCCATTACGAGCCCGACCATATAGTCAGATAAATTCATTCTTTTTGCCAAAATCGGCAGCACGTTCATCACCTCAGTCAATGCAGCAGCCAGCATCCCGATAAATATGCCGTCGAACAGACCTGCTCCGGTCAAAAAAACGCCCGGGGGCAATGGCAGTCTCCAATTCATAAAATCAGCAAATGTCCAGTATAGCGAGCCGCATATAATAGCCGTCTCGAACCATATGGACATACGATAGGCTTTTGCGATTTGAGCGAGGCGTGGTATAAGATCGAGCACGATAAGCAAGGCCACCAGTCCGCTGCCTACTGCAAGACCACCCGCCAAGCCAAGCAGAGCTACAAAAATATTAGCTAATGCATTAATCATGTCCGTTATCCTTTGTCTGGTCGTAATCCGACTTTTTGCGCATTTCGTCGGCAATGACATAAGCATTCACATTTTCCTGATACATATACAGCTCAACCTCAAGCGGGTTCGGCTCTTCGTTGAACCGTTTGCGGAAGTGGTTAAAGAACAACACCATTCCAAGCCCGATCCCCAGCGAATATGGGATTTGAAACCATAGCGGATGATCGGTACGCTTTCCGGTAATCAGCTCGACGATCCGAATATGAACTTCTTTCATGCTGACATCCGTATGAAAGTTCATGATCGCGAGACCCGCTCCAAAAAACAGAAGCAGCCATGCCAGGATGAGCACTGTAATTCGCGGCTTTACCGGCTTCTCCGCTATCATCACGAGAACCTGTGGATCCCCATAGGCTTCAACCGTTAAATCCGGCTCCAGCTGCCTTATAGCTTTGACGATTTGCAGCACGTCGATAACGACACGGTTGCCGTCCAACTTCTTATGTTCGTAAAGGACTAGCTCCTTCAACCGCTTCTCAAACGAATCGTCCTCAGCCAGCAGCCTGGCCGCTTGCCCTAAGGTGACGCGTTGATTCGGTTTCATGTAGATTCGTTTCTTTAGACGCAGATAGAGGACCGAATGGTTGGGTGTTGCCATTTGACAGCTTCCCTTCTGCTTGAACTTTTGTTTATGTTTCCCTTTTAGTATGAGAAAAGGTCGATTCGGATACTCATGCAATATGAGGTAAAAAATAGAAAAAACCAAACCGCCTTAAAGGGCGATTTGGTCTTTGATGGACTGTAATATTTTTTTCTCAAGCCGCGATACCTGCACCTGCGATATACCCAGCCTGCTCGCTACCTCGGATTGCGTTTTGTCGCGGTAATAACGCAAGTATACAATTAATCGTTCACGCTCGCTCAGACCTTCAATGGCTTCAACCAGCGCAAGCTTGTCAAACCACCGTTCCTGAGATTCATCGGCAATCTGATCCATCAGCGTGATGGGGTCGCCGTCATTCTCAAACACCGTTTCGTGTATGGACGTCGGCGGCTTGTTCGCTTCCTGTGCGAATACGACATCCTCGGGCGTAATGCCCAGCCGCTCCGCAACCTCGCTAATGGTGGGCAAGCGGCCTAATGTCTTAGACAGCTCATCCTTCATTTTGCGCACCTTATTGGCGGTTTCCTTTAGGGATCTGCTGACCTTTAGCGTGCCGTCATCGCGTAAAAACCGTTGGATTTCCCCAATGATCATCGGAACCGCATAAGTAGAAAACTTCACATCATAGGACAAGTCGAATTTGTCTACGGACTTAAGCAATCCGATGCATCCGATCTGAAATAAATCCTCGGGCTCATAACCGCGATTGATAAACCGCTGAACGACTGACCAAACTAGCCGGATGTTGCACTGAACGAGTGTATCCCTTGCAAGCGTATCGCCGGTTTGACTTAACGCTATGAGCCGCTTTACTTCCGCGTCATCCAAGTATGGCTGAGCCGTCTGCTTTAGATTGACATCCATGAGGTTCAACCCCTATGCGCTAATTGTAGAGCGCTTTTTTCGATTCGATTCGTTTCAGCATCGCCACGCGAGTTCCGCCGTCTATCGTACTTGAAACCTCGAAACGGTCCATAAAGTTTTCCATGATCGTAAAGCCCATTCCCGAGCGTTCAAGCTCCGGCTTTGATGTGAACAGCGGCTGACGCGCCAGTTCCAAATCTTCGATGCCACGTCCGTTATCCGACACAGTAATGGAGACGGAATCTCCCTCGATTCTCGCTTCGATTGTAACCTTGCAAGAAGAATCGCTTTCATAGCCATGTATAATCGCGTTCGTCACGGCCTCGGAAACGGCGGTCTTCAAATCATTCAGCTCCTCGAGCGTCGGATCGAGCTGAGACACAAATGCAGCGACCGCTATTCGTGCGAAGGCTTCGTTTTCCGAGCGGGCGCTGAAGGAAAGCGTCATTTCATTGGATCCGTTCATGACACCACCTCCAAACTGGAAATTGCGGTACGTTCGTTTTCATGAATGGTCAATATTTTGAACAGGCCAGACATTTCAAACAAGCGATAAACGTTTGGATTTACGTCGCAGACGACCATTTTCCCGCCCTTGCTCTTCACCTGCTTGTAACGTCCCAATATAACGCCCAGACCGGAGCTGTCCATAAATTGCAACTCCTTCAAACTGAGAATGACGTGCTCGCTGCTGCCGCGTAGAAGGGCCTCCTCCATCTTATAGCGCACGACATCGGCGGTATGGTGATCCAGCTCGCCCCGAAGCCTTACGATCAGCACATTGCGGTATTGCTCCAGTTCTGCTTGCAGACTCATTATGCTGTTCATCTCCTCTAGGTTTGGTTTTTTCCAAACATAAGTAAGAATAAGCTAACCTGTATTCCTTACTTACATTTCACCGTGTAACGTATGCCGGTCTGCCATAAAACAGCTGCAGACGTTTACACTTGCCGAGATAGAACTAGCAATTCTCCAAAATGGTGACCTTTTCCTGCATGACGACAAAACTAGAAGCATACCGCTATCAGCTGACAAAATGTGCGAAGTCAATCAAATGTTACCGCGCCTAAAAAGCCGTCTACTAAAACAATCCGGAGAAGGATCGCTTCAGCAATTTCCACCAGCCTGCACGTTCGACCGATAACGGCGCATCCACGTCAAATTCCTTCAGTACATGCTCGCCTTGATAAACGACAAGCTTGCCTATCGGCTGGCCGATTTGGACCGGCGCCTTCAGAGTCCCGTTGATTTTCAGCTCGTAACGAATATCCTTCGTTTGGCTGCCTTTTTTGAGAAGCACGCTATATGGATGCTTAGCTATGAGCGGAAGCTCAGGCGTTGTGCCCTTCTCGATTTGGAGCGTGCCCATCGAATCTCCTTCTTTGATTATTGGGTGATTCATATATTGCGCAAACGTATAATCAAACATTTGCGAAACTTCAGCGTTTCTAGTCTTCGTGTCCGGCTCTCCCATTACGACTGCGATGACCCGCATATTATCTCGCTTGGCCGTAGCCGACAAGCAGTACTTCGCTTCACTGGTAAAGCCCGTTTTCAGGCCGTCCGCTCCGCTATAGAACCGTACCAGCTTGTTCGTATTTACAAGCCAGAAAGGCTTCTCGGACGTTTTGCGCAAATAATCCTGATAAAGCCCTGTATATTTCGTTACTTCGGAATGCTTAAGGAGCTCCATCGACATAACCGCAATATCATGCGCTGATGAGAAATGATTCGCTACAGGCAAGCCGTTCGGATTGCTAAACTGGGTATCGTTCATGCCGAGCTGCTTCGCCCTCTCATTCATCATCGCTACGAATTGCTGCTCAGTGCCGGCCAGCTTCTCGGCCATTGCCACCGAGGCGTCGTTACCGGATGCAAGCGCAATGCCTTTGATCATATCTTCAACGCTCATCTCTTCTCCCGGTTCGAGAAAGATTTGAGAGCCTCCCATCGATGCCGCATATTCGCTTGTCTGCACTTTGTCTGTCATTTTGATCTTACCGTCATCAAGGGCCTCCATGATGAGAAGAAGCGTCATAATTTTGGTAATGCTTGCGGGCGGCAGCTTATCGTGGCTATTTTTTTCATAAATAACGGTCCCGCTGTCCGCATCCATCAGAATCGCGGAACGAGCCGTCGGCGCCAGATTAACAGAAGGCGCTTGCTTTTGCGCATGGGGAGCCGGCGTTGGCTCCACAGCAGCAAACGCGGCCGCTGGCAGCGCAATCACGAAAGCGAGAAAAAGAATACATAGCTTGATAGAACGATTTTTCAACTAGATCTCCTCCTGAAAGTTTATGATGGCTCCAAAGAAGCATTCGATTAAACTAGCTTCGTAAGCCACCACTTGTTTGGTTTGTGATGCAAATTACGATTGCGCACAATTCGCTTATATTTCTCTTTTCAGTGTTGACTTTTAAGTTGGAAATTATTCCATTAGCTAGAGCTAATTATGCAACAAAAAATCCGCCCCGGCATGCCGGGGCGGATTTCGATTCATCGTAAACTTAAGTATATCGGGTAATGCCTTCAGAAGTTATGACTGAGAGCAATAACGCGCGCATCTCAGGCTTCTCTGCTCGGATCGTATACGCTTGGCGTACCCGCTCCGCAACCTCGCTTACAGACTCGTTTGATTCGCGAACATGAAGCAGCGCGAGCGTTTCGCCAGCTTCCACGGAATCACCAACCTTCTTACGCAGTGTAACGCCAACCGCATAATCAATGACCGCATCCTTTGTTGCTCTTCCCGCGCCAAGAAGCATAGCAGCAAGACCGAGCTGCTCTGCTTCGATCGTATTAACAAAACCGGAAGCCTCTGCTTTCACCGGAGCAATGACCGGCGCCTGCGGAAGTCTTGCAGGATCATCCGCAATCGAAGCATCCCCGCCCTGCGCAGCAATAAAGGCTTTGAACTTCGCTAATGCCGCCCCGTTCGTAATTTGATCGCGAAGCAGCTGCTTCGCCGCTTCAATGGAATCTGACTTCCCGCCCAATACGACCATATGAGCTCCTAATGTCAAGCAAAGCTCAGTAAGGTCTTCCGGCCCGTTACCTTTGAGCGTTTCAATCGATTCAAGAACCTCTAGCGCGTTTCCGATTGCATAGCCCAGCGGCTGATCCATATCGCTAATAACAGCTGCTGTATTTCGGCCAACCTCTGTCCCGATTTCAACCATCGCCTGCGCCAGCTTCTCGGAATCCTCCAGTGTCTTCATAAAAGCGCCGCTGCCCGTCTTTACATCAAGCACGATCGCATCCGCTCCTGCAGCGATCTTCTTGCTCATGACCGAGCTTGCAATAAGCGGAATCGACTCTACAGTAGCCGTGACATCGCGGAGTGCATACAGCTTCTTATCTGCTGGTGCAAGATTACCGCTTTGACCAATTACGGATAATCCGATATCGTTCACCTGCGTCATAAATTTCTCTCTTGACAGCTCAGTCCGGAAACCTTCAATCGATTCAAGCTTATCGATCGTACCACCGGTGTGGCCTAAGCCGCGACCGGACATTTTCGCAACGGGAATCCCTACTGAAGCAACCAAAGGCGCAAGTATCAATGTTGTTTTATCGCCAACGCCGCCCGTACTATGTTTATCTACTTTAATTCCGCTAATAGGACCGAGATCAACTTGGTCACCTGAATTAGCCATTGCCAGCGTTAGCGCTGCTGTCTCCCTAGCCGTCATACCACGGAAAAAGACTGCCATCGCCCATGCCGACAGCTGATAATCAGGTATATCACCCCGAGAATAGCCATCAATCAAAAATGTTAACTCCGACGCGGTCAGCTCGCCACCGTCTCTTTTCTTCTGAATAAGATCTACCGACCGCATGTTTACCTCTCCATTCACCATTCCATTATTGAGCTCTTTATAAAGAACGTTGTTCTCTTTGCACCTGGACAATAATCTCATCAAGTGATTGGCTTAGCATGATTACGTCCATATGCTGCAGGCTTTCATTCAACAGAGCCGCTTCTACCATCTTTTTACGCAACAGCTCCATCTGCGTGATTAATTGCTTGTCCATGTCTTTTTCCACTCCATCTTTCTTTAATCATGGACATTATACGACGATTCACAAAAAAAACACTGTCATATTGAGTCGACGCAATTGTTACAATTGTGTTACAAAAAACCTTACATGACAGCGATTAACGCCGTAACAAGTCCCAAAAATTGGGACTTGACACGCTCAGTCGTTTCCATAACTTCTGCATGAGACAACGGTTGATCCAAAATACCCGCGGCCATATTGCTTATACAGGAAATTCCAACCACTTCGATTCCCGAATGACGCGCCGCGATCACTTCGGCAACAGTCGACATTCCGACAGCATCGGCACCCAGCACTCGCAGCATCCGGATTTCTGCAGGCGTTTCATAGGTTGGTCCCAGCAATCCGGCATAAATTCCTTCACGCAGCGGAATGCCCTGTGCTTCAGCAATCTCGCGAGCGATAGCACGCAGACGCTTGCTGTATGCTTCCGACATATCCGGGAACCGTACGCCGAGCTCATCGTCATTCGGACCGATTAACGGATTTTTGCCGGTTAAATTAATATGATCAGAGATTAGCATAAGATTACCCGATTCATAATCCGTGTTGATGCCTCCTGCAGCATTCGTAACCAGCAATGTTTTTACGCCCAGCGCCTTCATTACACGAACCGGGAATGCGGTTAGCTCCGGACCATATCCTTCGTACATATGAAAACGTCCGCGCATAAGCAATACCGTTTTGCCCGATAGCGTTCCGATCATTAGCTCGCCGGCATGGCCTTCGACCGTAGAAATGGGAAAGTGAGGGATATCTTGATAATGAATCGTCACCGCATCCTCCAAATGGTCACCAAGCACACCGAGTCCCGAACCCATGATCAATCCGATTTCAGGCCTTTGCCCGGATTGTGCCCCGATAAACTTTGCCGCTTCTTTTATATGCGCTGCAGTTAGTCTTGCCGAAGTTATTGTACTCATATTGATATTCCTCCCAATATAAATTCTAACAACGCGCTATTCAAAAAATAAATATCATTACCTGTGATCTGCAATAATAAGCTCGGAAAGGAAACTTGTCCCGTTTGGCGGCGCCTGTACACCGAAATTTTCAGCGATCGTTGCTCCAAGATCCGAGAAGGTTGAGCGTACGCCGAGCTGACCCGGTTGTGTAAATGAAGGGCTATACAATAATAACGGCACGTATTCGCGAGTATGGTCCGTGCCCGGATGCACAGGGTCATTCCCGTGATCGGCTGTAACGATAAGCAAGTCCCTCTCGCCTAGCTGCTGCTCCAACTCGGGAACCGCATGATCAAATTCCTCCAACGCGGCTGAATAACCCGCTGGATCGCGGCGATGGCCATAAAGGGAATCGAAATCAACGAGATTCGTAAATAGAAGTCCTTTAAAAGGCTGTTTAAGCTGCGCAATCGTCTTGTCGATGCCATCTGCGTTGCTTTTGGTAGAAGTGGAAGCTGTAATACCTTCCCCATCAAAAATATCATTGATTTTCCCAATGGCGATCGAATCAAAGCCCGCTTCCTTCAATGCATTCAAAACAGTTGGCTGAGGCGGCTTCACAGCGTAATCATGACGATTAGGTGTACGTTTGAAGGCGCCAGGCTTGCCTATATAGGGCCTTGCAATGACGCGCCCGACCGTAAAGCGCTCATCCATCGTCAGCTCTCTCGCAATTTCGCAAGCACGGTAAAGCTCCTCGAGTGGAATGACATCCTCATGGGCTGCAATTTGAAATACGCTATCTGCAGATGTATAGACGATCCACGCGCCGCTCTCCATTTGCTCGGCACCAAGCTCATCCAAAATGTCGGTGCCGCTTGCCGGCTTGTTCCCGATAACTTTGCGGCCTGTTCGTTCCTCGAACGGACCAAGCAGTTCTGGGGGAAAGCCTTCTGGAAAGGTTTGGAACGGAACGGTCATTTCGAGACCCATCAGCTCCCAGTGGCCAGTCATCGTATCCTTGCCCACCGACACCTCGGCCATTTTACCATAATAGGCTGCCGGCCCTTCCGGTCCCGGGCGCCAATCATGTATAGAAGCTATACGGTCCAGTCCCCATCTTCTCAGATGCGGAAGCTGCATACGGGGTACGCTCTCCACGATGTGACCAAGCGTGTGCGAGCCCGAATCGCCGAACGACTCCGCATCAGGAAGCTCGCCTATTCCAACGCTGTCCAATACGATTACCGCAATACGATCAAATTTCATATGTATGACTCCCTCCTCTGTCCGTGCATGCAGCGTCGCCAGTCCGTTTAAGCTCGCGGATGGGCTCGGTTATATACTTCCTTCATACGCGTTTTGGGTACCTGCGAATACTTGAGCGTGGTCGAAATATCCGCATGCCCCAGCAGCTCCTGAACGGCCCGAATATCGGCGCCATTGTCCAATAAATGTGCTGCGACCGAATGTCTTAGCGTATGAGGCGTAATTTCTTCCTCAATTCCAGCTTCCTTCGCGTACTTCTTTATCGTTTTCCAAAACCCTTGTCTTGTTAAACGAGTACCCAAATGATTAAGAAACAGAGCGGATTCCGACTCTCTAAGCGTCAACAATTCATTTCTGCCTGTTTGCAGATAATCTGTTAATGCGTCTGCGGCGAGCCGACCGAAAGGAACAATTCTTTCCCTGAGGCCTGTGCCGATACATTGAATGAACCCCATCTGCAAATTAATATGCTCCATATTGAGCGACACAAGTTCAGACACACGAATTCCCGTTGCATAAATAAGCTCCAACATCGCTTTATCCCGTTTGCCTGCAGCGCTTGCGCTGTTAGGTGTCTCTAGCAGCGTGCTGATAGCAGCAACGCTTAATATGCTCGGCGGTTTCTTCTCTTGCTTGGGCGCCTCCAGATAAATGGACGGATTGTTCACAATGAGTCCTTCGGTAACCAAATAGAGAAAAAAGGCTCGGACGGATACAATATGCCGGGATAGTGTCGTTGCCTTCCTTCCTTGTTCCTTCAAATGCAGCATATACCTTGTAATGTGGTGTCTTTGCACGGCGGCCAGCGCAGTAAGACCTTGCGCTTCCACATA
The DNA here is from genome assembly GCF_001428245.1 of Paenibacillus sp. Soil522. GTDB lineage: Bacteria > Bacillota > Bacilli > Paenibacillales > Paenibacillaceae > Pristimantibacillus. Next base: position 198,151 of record NZ_LMRV01000001.1, on the reverse strand, counting down.
GAAAATAAATTGATTCAAATCCCGTTTATAGGATGACAGCGTATTTACAGACAATCCCCGTTCCATGCGTAAATATTGAATAAAATGATTTAAATAATCCTTCATTGGAATTCCTTTCACATAAGGCAACTTACTGACAACCTTATTCTACAAAACCATTCAACATTCGACGCCATAAATCCTGCTTGATCCGATAATCTGTGCAACCTGTACAAACCTTTACTCTCCGTACCAATAAAACCATCGCAGCCGGTCGGCGGCATTTTTGCTGTCAGGCGAGTTTGGATCCGTAACAAATACTTTTAGGGCAGCCCCCTTGGGTTCCCGATAGGGGTGAACAGGAGAAATCGCATCGGCCAGCCAGCGGTAGCTCCCCGTTACGGCAAGAAGCAATACAGCAAAAATAACGATAAAAACGATGCGGCTCGTCCATTTCCGGATAGAAAAAACCATGCAAACCAGCCTCCTTATAATGCCGATACGATTGTCCATCCATATCACCATATGAGGAGGCTTATGCGAATATGCCATCATTCCTGCAGGCTGTCATAGGGAACACTGTCCATCCATTTTTCAAGCGGTGTAAAAGGCAAGCCGGTAGCGACCGCAACCGGTTCATAGGTTACTTTTCCGGCATGGGTATTGACTCCTTTTTGCAGCGGTATGCTTTTTCGCACTGCCTCCATGCCGTGATTTGCCAAGTCTACCGCATAAGGCATCGTCACATTCGTCAATGCAAATGTCGATGTACGAGGCACCGCGCCCGGAATATTGGCAACCGCATAATGAACAACGCCATGCTTCACATAAATCGGATCCTTATGGGTAGTCGGCCGGTCAACGGTTGCTATTGAGCCGCCTTGATCGACTGCAACATCTACGATTACCGCTCCTTTCTTCATGCTTTGCACCATTTGCTCCGTCACCAAATGAGGAGCCCGCGCACCCGGTATAAGAACAGCTCCAATCAACAAATCGGCTTTCAGAACGGCTTCGGCTATCTGATAAGGGCTGGACATCAGCGTATGAATTCTTCCGCCAAACGTATCGTCCAAGTACCTCATGCGATCGGCGCTTCTCTCCAAAATGCTCACGTTGGCACCCATTCCAAGCGCAATTTTCGCAGCATTCGTGCCCACGATGCCGCCGCCGATGATAACGACCTCCGCAGGCGGTACACCCGGCACCCCGCCAAGCAGCACGCCTCTTCCGCCGTTAAATGCTTCTAAAAATTGCGCGCCTACCTGAACAGACATTCTCCCTGCCACTTCACTCATAGGCGTGAGCAGCGGCAGGCTGCCGTTAGCTAGCTGAATCGTCTCATAAGCAACACCCGTAACGCCTTTATCGACGAGAGCTTTCGTCAATTCGGGAGCCGCTGCTAAATGCAAATAAGTAAACAGCAGCAAGCCTTCGCGAAAATAAGCAAATTCCTCTGGAAGCGGCTCCTTAACCTTCATGATCATTTCAGCTCGTGACCAAACCTCCGCCGCCGTGCTTATAAGCTCGGCTCCTTCACTCTCATAATCACTATCCGCGAAGCCGCTTCCTCTCCCTGCTCCCGATTCGACGAGCACGCGATGTCCGGCTGCAACCAGCATCGTAACGCCTGCAGGGGTTAAGGCGACACGATATTCGCTTTGTTTAATTTCCTTCGGAACTCCCACAATCATGTCTATTTCCTCCCAGGCTTTTTCCTAATCTCACAACTTAAATATACTCTTATTATGTTGTATGAACGATCAGTCAGGAATGATCGTCCTTGCCGCCATTTCACGGTGAATTATAATAAAAACACTGATCCTTTCTATGCTTTGTTATATTTCAAAAAATATGTGCGTAATTGACAGTAACCCATACGGAAATGCGGTCACCCTCATAAACTGAAGGAGTAAAATGCCATTTTAGGGGGTTCCACGTCCATTGTTTAAACTTAAAGCGATATTTAAAAGCTGCACATCATGTAAACCTTCTAAACATACCCACCGCAAGCTGTTAACGTTTCGTTCAGGACAGTCTTATAGGCGATGCCTAAAGCAGCTTAAGGAATTAGGAGTCAATCCGTTCAAGACCGTTTCAAGCAGCCGAATTATCGGTTGCCATTTTCATAAGAGAACTTCATTGAAGGCGTTAGCGAAAAACCCTCACATTAAGCTAATTGAAAAAGACTTCAAAATCCGCGCTCACTGCTTAATACTTAAAAAGCCAATCGCATGTCAACGCCCCTCAACGCCATTATTGAACCATGCAAATAAGAGCGCTCTTGTTACGTGGAATATTAAGCGTATAAAAGCACCCGCCGCATGGACTATAACGAGAGGAAAATCAATAAAAGTCGCGATTATCGACACTGGAATAGCCGCTCATCCCAATTTGCGGTTAGCCGGAGGAAAAAACACGATCAATGGGCGCTCCTTCGCAGACGACAATGGACACGGCACTCATGTAGCAGGAATCATCGCAGCAATCGGCATAGCCGGCAAAATAACGGGTACCGCTCCAGCAGTGAAATTGTACGCAGTTAAAGCTCTCGATAAGAACGGTTCGGGGTTTGTTTCGGATATTATCGAAGGAATCAATTGGTGCATCAATAACCGGATGCATGTTATAAATATGAGCTTTGGCATCCTTGGCTCCCAGAGCAGCAATACGCTGCACAATACGATAAAGCGTGCAGCTAAGCAAGGGATTGTCATCGTAGCCTCGGCAGGTAACTCAGGGAGCTCAAGCGGAAAAATTGACGAGCCTGCTTCTTTTACTGAGACGATTGCTGTTGCCGCTTCTACTCGTTTGAATAAAATTGCCAGCTTCAGCAGCAGAGGCCGCGGGATCGGACTTTCAGCACCGGGCGTAAATATATTATCGACCTGGCTAAACGGCAAATATATAAAACTTTCCGGCACGAGTATGGCTGCGCCACATGTTTCAGGCGGAGCCGCTTTGCTGCTGGCTGGAAAACCGGGCTTAAGCCCGAACGCGGTAAAAACCAGGCTTCGAAACCGGGCGCTTAAGCTGAAAAATTACAGCTCGCTCGCACAGGGCGCAGGTCTGATGCAGCTTGATCGAATCTTTAAAGCCTGATAAAAATGCCAAAACGGCTTTGCCGTCCAGTTATGCTGGGCAGCCAAGCCGTTTAAGTTTGATTTTCAGTCGGTTTTGCGTTATCGTTTTTTTCTTTGCATCGATGGCAAATACCTTGAAAATCAAGGCGGTGGTCGATAACAAAAAATCCGTATTCCTGCTCAAGCCGTTCTTCTAATGGCAAAAGCCAGTCTTCCTTAATTTCATCCATTGTTCCACATTGCACGCATATTAAGTGATGGTGATGATGTTTGTTGCTGTCCGTACGCAGATCGTAACGCGCTACCCCATCGCCGAAATTCAATTTTTCGACAACATGCATTTCGCTTAGCAATTCCAATGTCCGATAAACCGTTGCAAGTCCGATTTCTGGGGCTTTATCCTTTACTAGCATAAATACATCTTCAGCGCTCAGGTGGTCGTCTTCATTCTCAAGTAAAACACGCACCGTTGCTTCGCGCTGCGGGGTTAATTTGTAGCCCTGCGACTGCAACTGTTGTTTGATCTTCTCAATCCGGGCTTCCATGAATTCCCCCCTACCGCATGACTGTGCCTATTTCAGGAAACGTTTCCTCTCATTATAGGTGCTAACCTGTCATAAAGTCAAACGTTTTGGTGTCAGTTTGTGGCGATCGCAGACGAAAGAAGAGGTGTAACCAAAGCGATTAGAGCAGGAGAAATAAAGGTTTCTAACAGCGCCGCACCAGCAAAAAGAATGAGCATCAGCACAGCGGTCGATGTATAAGAACCCAGCTGAGGGGCTAGCTCACCCTTCTGCCGGAGAAGCCTGTTTTTGATAACAAACATGGAGAACGAGATGGCAGCAGCGCTCATGATGATCATCGCCGGAACAGCGATTATATTTTGCGGCGCGATCGATACGAGAGAGAAGAGTACTCCCTTCCATGCATACTGATTAATGAGCGTCCCTACCGAAAATCCTACCAGAGCACCCTTCAAAAAATTAAGCGCAAGCACGCCTGGAATTCCGACAACCGTGATGCCGAGCAGCCACAATAGAAGCAGCCACTTGCTGTGAAAAAAAAACCGTTCCCAGAATGCATGCGCCTCTCCCGCGCCGATTTTCGCATTCATCAGCTGAACATATTGATTCACGTCCTGAGCCAGCTCCTGCTGCTGCTCAAGCGTAAGCGCATTAACCATTAACGCGCCGAATATAACGCCAACTACAAATAAAACCGATACAAATACATACAATGATAACTGATTTTTTGCCATAGTCACCAAACCTTTCACGATTGTGGAACCCACCCCTTTGTTGAAGGACTTCTCCAGAGCCCTCAAGGGCTTTTGAACGCTCAGAATACTCCCTAATCATGAAGACAATTTCCCAACCCCAACCCCTTAAAACCATTTACAACATTTTAAAGCTTTTCGAATCCTTAAGAAACGACCCAACTCTAAGTGCTTTTCGAACCCACCCAAACCCTCCCTTCCAAGGGAGGGCCCCAAGGGTTGCACCCTCTGGACCCTGCAATTGGAATAACGTAGGAGGCCTAGTTGCGGTATTGAGTGTAACGTCTGAGGTAGACCGCTTTCGTCCCTGCGGGATACGCTGGAAGTTTGACCACAAGGAGAGCTTAGATGTCGGTTAAGTGCATTTGTTTATGATGAATTTAGACATTCTAACATCAATATTTTTTATAGAGAGGTTGTCTTTCTAATGTATGAGGACGTTCATGGAGGTATGACGGGTATGTTGTGGGGGAAGGTCGGCTAGAGCCGACCTGTCAGGGTGTATAGTTTCCAAGCGTAGATGGCTAGTATCGTTTTTGCATCGCTTATGCGGCCTTCTTGTATGTAGGCTTCGGCTTGCTCAAGGGTGATCGCTTCGACCTTTAGATCTTCATCCTCATCGGGGTTTTGGACGCCTTGCTCGACCTTGTCGGTGAAGTAGATATACAGCTTCTCATCTGCGAATCCCGGTGAGGTATAGAAAGCGCTTAGGAGCTTAAGATCGTTCGAGCGGTAGCCTGTTTCCTCCTCCAGCTCGCGGGCAGCCGCGGTGAGCGGGTCTTCGCCAGGATCAAGCTTGCCCGCCGGAATTTCGATCTGAAATTTTTCAAGCGGCTTGCGGAATTGCTCGACTACAAGCAGTTTGCCATCCAATAGCGCCATGACTGCCGCCGCGCCGGGATGCTTTACTATTTCCCTTGTTGCGGTCCGGCCATCTGCCAGCGCAACCGTATCTACCTGCAGCGAAATCAATTTGCCTTCAAAAATCGGATCTGTCTTAATCGTTTCCTCACGCCATAACGCTGCTCGTTGTTGCTCTTCCAATCGTAATCGCTCCTTTAAATGTGTTTGCTTATCGTGAGCATAACTTGTCCTGCCCCTGCATAACTATCATTATATCAAAACGACAGGGGCGAATAATATGAAACAATATGTTGGGTTGAACCATTTACGTTTAGTAGGAAAAGGCTGGGAAATACGTCAACAGCTTCGCAAGCTGTCTGCCGCATCGCTATCTAGAACTCCAATGACCGAATATACAAACGTCATCAGCGTGCGCCGCGTTCCTTTGGAAAAAACGAATTAGTCCGGGCCTGTCAAGCAGACAAAAACCCTCCATCCGCGTTCAGCTAACGCTGAGCTCTAGGATTGAAGGGCTTTCTGTCATGTTACAGCTAGCAAATTCCGCAAGCTGCAATCATTTTCCATAAAATGATCAACCTTTGCTTACTCCGCAAAAGCAGCTTGTTTCATAATTTCTACAACGAGCTCGGTCGTTTTGACCAAATCCTCTACCTTAATCTGTTCCTTTGTCGTATGAATATGCTCATAACCGACAGCCAAATTTACGGTAGGGATTCCTAAGCCGTTAAAAATATTCGCGTCGCTGCCTCCGCCGGAGTGAAATGTACGCGGCGTTCGACCGATTGCTGCGATTGCTTTTTTCGCCAGCTGTACGACGGAATCCTCATCATCATACTGGTAGGCTGGATATATAATTTCGCTTTCCAGCTCGCCGCGTGCTCCAAACTCCTCTGCCGCACTCTCCACAGCTTTGCGCATCGCTTCGATTTGATTGTCCAGCTTATGCTGAACAATGCTTCTCGCTTCAGCATCCAGCTTTACGAAGTCACACACGATATTCGTAGCGCCGCCGCCCTCAAACCGGCCAATGTTTGCTGTCGTTTCATTATCGATGCGGCCAAGCCGCATTCTCGCGATCGCCTTCGCCGCAACCTGAATTGCACTTATGCCATCCTCCGGATTTACGCCTGCATGCGCCGACCGTCCATACATTTTGATTGTAACCTTAGCCTGCGTTGGCGCTGCCACCGCGATATCGCCAATTGCTCCGTTTGAATCCAGCGCATACCCGAACTTCGCCTCCAGCTTCGACGCGTCAAGCGCGCGTGCGCCTAAAAGACCCGACTCCTCGCCAACCGTGATGACAAATTGGATGCGGCCATGCGGAATGGACTGCTCCTTAACGACGCGTATGGCCTCAAATATAGCTGATATACCGGCCTTGTCATCGGCGCCGAGAATAGTCGTGCCATCGCTTCTTATGTATCCATCAGCGTCAAGCTGCGGTTTAATGCCCACGCCAGGCGTAACTGTATCCATATGACAGGTGAAAAAAATGGTCGGTGCTGCTGCGTCCGCACCCTCTGCTTCCCAAATCGCGAATAGGTTGCCTGCTCCATGGCCCGTCTTTGCCGCGGCATCATCCTCGCTAATTTGCAAACCAAGCGCTTCGAACTTTTGCTTAAGGACACGGCTTATTTCCTGCTCATGCTTCGTTTCGCTATCTACTCTCACCAATTCCATAAATTCATTAACTAGCCGTTCTTTTGCAATCATTAACGTTTCCTCCGTTCGTCACTTTCGTATACAATAGAGTAAATGACAAGCTCATAGACAGCCATGACGTTCCAAATCAAGAAAGGGGTTTTCCAAATGCGCAAACAGCGATTGATCCGGATTGTAGCTATTTTAGTCGTTACCGCACTGATTTTATCCACTTTGGTAGCTGGTCTTGGTTCGCTATTTCTTTACTAGATCCAACTCACATTTGAATTCTTTCACAAAATGAGGGAGCAATTGGTTCGCCGCTTCCTCAACCGATAGCTCGAGCCCGGTTAAATCATTGAATGAGGTTACGCCGAATTGTTGGATTCCGCAAGGGACGATTCCGCTAAACCCTTCTGCGGCTATCCCTGATTTGATATTTAGAGCAAAGCCGTGACTCGTAATAAAGCCCCGCCGCTGCCGGGCTTTATTAAATTTCACCCCGATGGCAGCAATCTTCTGGTCACCGACCCACACTCCTGTATATTCCGGCTTTCTTCCCGCTTCTATACCGTACTCGGCAAGCCAATTGATAATGACTTGCTCGAGACTGCGCAAATAAGCGTGTAAATCAAGGCCTTCAGCTTCCAAATAAAGCAGCGGATAACCAACCAGCTGACCGGGTCCGTGATAGGTAATATCCCCCCCGCGATCGATTTGGAACAAAGCAATGCCGCGCTCCTTAAGCTCTGCTTCATCTAGAAGCAAGTGCTCGGGATGTTTGTCAGAACCCATTGTATAGGTTGGCGGATGCTGAAGAAGGAGCAGCGACTGCTCGCGCTCCCCCTGATCAATTTGTTTTACGTATGCTTTTTGCAGCTCCCACGCCTGAGCGTAATCAAGCAAGCCGATATACTGGGCATCCAGCCGTCTTAAGACATTTGCGTTGTCCGCTTCAGCCATGATGGTGTTCCCCTTTTCTAATACAATTTGCTTTCGAGGTTAAAGCTCTCCAAATTATCCTTTACGCGCTGCAAGAAACGACCGCAAATGACGCCGTCCAAAATCCGGTGATCGAGCGACAGACATAAATTAGCCATCGAACGAACCGCAATCATGTCATTAATAACGACTGGACGCTTCACGATTGATTCAAATGTTAAAATGGCAGCTTGCGGGTAGTTAATGATCGGATATGACAAAATTGATCCGAAGGATCCTGTATTGTTGACGGTAAAGGTGCCCCCCTGCATATCAGACAGCGTCAGCTTTCCTTCTCTCGTCTTACGGGCGAGCTCCTCGATTTCTTTTGCCAATCCGGCAACGTTTTTGTGATCGGCATTTTTGATAACCGGAGTGAGCACGGAATCCTCCGTACCGACTGCAAGCGCGATGTTAATGTCCCGCTTGACGATTATTTTATCCACCGCCCACATGGAATTCATGATAGGCACGTCTTTGATCGCATTTACGACAGCTTTGAGCAGGAAAGCCAAATAAGTCAAATTAATGCCTTCGCGTTTCATGAAATCATCTTTAAGCTTATTCCGAAGCAGAACCAGATTCGTCACATCCACTTCAATCATCGTCCATGCATGTGGAATCTCACTCACGCTTTGCCTCATATTGCGGGCAATCGTATTGCGAATAGGCGTTACATCAATAAAGTTATCACCGCGGCCAAGCCCGGATGCGCCTTCAACCTCAATTTTGGGAAACCTCGGCGTTTCCGTCAAATGCATCCCCGAGGAACGCACCTGTGCCGCCGCATCTACCGTATTAGGCGCTTGCGCGGCTGCGTTACCGCTCGAAGTGATATTCGCTTTTCCGGCGCCGGCCGCAACATAAGCAAGTACGTCCTTACGTGTAATACGTCCGCCAAGCCCCGTTCCGGGAACATCGGTCAATCGGATTGCGTGCTCTGCCGCCAGCTGCTGCACGGCCGGCGAGAACCGGTTGCGCATCGGCGCGTCTTCCGAATCAAGTTCAGCTGCTGGCGATACGGAAACATTTCCGGCGTTTTCCGCCCCAGAATCCGCTGCCCCGCTTCCCGCATGATCTGCCGATCCTTCCGTCTCGATTATGCAAATCGGTGTGCCGACCGGAACGGTCTCACCCTTGCCGACTAAAATTTTGACAAGCTTGCCGGCCACAGTGGAAGGCAATTCCGCATTTACTTTATCCGTTATTATTTCACAGACAGGTTCATAAAGCTCAACCCAATCACCCGGCTGCTTCACCCATTTATCAATGGTGGCTGATACGAGCGATTCCGCAAGCTGCGGCACGACGATTTCCGTCATTGTTTTCATCATTCACATCTCCCTACTGGCCCAGCGTAAACGGATACCGCCGTCCTCTGGCGGCACAGCAAGCGTTCACGTTGACATATAAGCTTTGTATAAAAGCGTTGCTTATACTTTCTTATATTTTAATAAAGCGCAAGCTGCCGCATGGCTTCTTTCACTTTTTCTTTATTTAGCATAAAAAACTTCTCGCCCGGAGGATTGATCGGCATTGCCGGTACATCCGGCCCGCAAAGTCGCATAATTGGAGCATCCAGCTCATAAAGAAGCTCTTCTGCGATAATGGCTGATACTTCAGCGCCTACACCGCCCGTTTTATTATCCTCATGGACAATAAGCACCTTGCCTGTTTTTCGCACGGCTTCAAGAATGCCTTCTTTATCGAGCGGCTGAAGCGTCCGCAAGTCAAGGATATGCGTGTTGATCCCCTCGCCTGCAAGCTCTTCGGCTGCCTGCTCTACGAAATGAAGCGGAAGACTATAACCGATAACGGTAATGTCATCGCCCTCGCGAAGCACATTCGCTTTCCCGATCGGAACGATGTAATCATCATCGGGAACCTCGCCCTTAATGAGCTTATAGCATTTTTTATTTTCAAAATAAATGACCGGGTCCGGGTCGCGAACAGCGGCCTTCAGTAGTCCCTTCGCATCGTAAGCACGATATGGAGCGACAATTTTCAAACCGGGTGTGCCGAAAAACACAGATTCCGGACATTGCGAATGATACAGGCCGCCGAAAATACCGCCGCCGATGGGCGCGCGGATAACGAGCGGACACGTCCAATCATTGTTCGAGCGGTAACGGATTTTGGCTGCTTCGCTGATGATTTGATTGGTTGCCGGGAACATAAAATCGGAGTATTGCATTTCTGCGATCGGCTTCATGCCATACATCGCCGCACCGATTGCAACGCCTGCAATCGCAGATTCCGCAAGCGGCGTATCAAGCGCCCGATGCTCGCCGAATTGCTCCAGCAAACCTTTCGTTGTCGTGAACACGCCACCTTTGAGTCCAACGTCCTCACCCAGAACGAAGACGTCCTCATCACGTTCCATTTCTTCCTTCATCGCTTGGCGAATGGCATCAATATATTCGATTACTGCCATTATTCCCCACCCCCTTGCTCAGCATCATCCGCATATACGTGAAGCAATGTAGATTCCGGCGTCGGGAAAGGTGCTTTGTCGCCATATTCTGTAGCCTCGTCAAGCACCTTGCGAACGTTGACTTGAAGCTCCGCCTCAAGCTCCTCTGACCAAATGCCGCAATCGATCAGGTATTGCATATATTTAGGGATGCCGTCTTTCGCACGATTGAGATCAACCTCTTCCTTCGTACGATAGGCAAGATCGTTATCTGATGTAGAATGAGGCGAGATCCGGTACATAAGCGCTTCAATTAGTGTCGGGCCTTCTCCAGCAATTGCGCGCTCGCGCGCTTCCTTTACAACCCGGAACACTTCTAGAGCATCGTTGCCGTCAACCTGAAGTCCAGGGAAGCCATAGCCGAGCGCACGGTCAGCGACCGTTCCGGCAAGCTGCTTATGGACAGGTACGGAGATTGCATATTGATTATTTTCACACATAAAAATGACAGGAAGCTTATGCACTCCCGCAAAGTTGCAGCCTTCATGGAAGTCGCCCTGGTTGCTCGACCCTTCTCCAAACGTTACGAAGCTGACGAGCTGCTTTTTTTTCATTTTCGCAGCAAGCGCAATGCCTACCGCATGAGGAACCTGCGTAGTAACTGGACTTGAGCCCGTCACAATCCGCAGCTTCTTCGAGCCGAAATGGCCGGGCATTTGGCGTCCGCCTGAATTCGGGTCCTCCGCTTTCGCGAACACCGACAACAGTAAATCGCGCACCGTCATGCCTACCGAGAGTACTAAGCCATAATCCCGATAGTACGGTAAAAAATAATCGTTATCACGGTCAAGCGCAAAAGCTGCCGCAACCTGTGCCACCTCTTGGCCGACACCGGAAACGTGGAAGTTAATTTTACCGGCACGCTGTAGAAGCAGCATCCGCTCGTCAAACTTACGCGCAGTCACCATCGTTACATACATATCAATTGCTTGCTCATTGCTAAGCCCTAATTCCAAATGACGAACATTTTGCCCAGCAGATTGGGTCATAAATTGTTCCTCCTTTTTTTTGCGCTATTATAACCTGGTACTAAGACTTGATCATATACATTATAACTCCATTTGATCCAAAAAGAAAACAGTCATACTTAGAACGATATTGCTTTGCCGTCAACAGCCAGCATCGCTTCTCCCAGCGCCTCTGCAAGCGTAGGATGCGGATGGATCATTTGACCGACCTCCCATGGCGTTGCATTAAGAACCCCTGCCAGCGCTGCTTCAGAAATAAGATCTGTCGCATGAGCTCCGATCATATGGACACCGACGATGTCATTTGTTTTCCGGTCAGCAATCACCTTGACAAAGCCATCCTTCTCTCCTAACACGAGTGCCTTGCCAATCGCTTGAAACGGAATTTTCCCCGTCTTGATGTCATGCCCCTTCGCACGGGCTCCATCCTCCGTTAGACCGTAAGAAGCGATTTCCGGACGGGAATATATACATCTTGGAATCAAATGAGGCTGAATGGCATCCGGCTTCTCTCCGTTAATATGCTCCGCGGCGATTAATCCCTCATGTGCAGCAGCATGCGCGAGCTGAACACCGCCGGTAACATCGCCGATCGCATAAATATGCGGCTCGCTCGTTTGACCGAAACCATTCACTTCAATCGCGCCGTTAGTTGTGCGAATGTCAGTATTTTCAAGGCCGATCCCTTCTACATTCGGATTACGTCCGACGGAAATCAGCAGCTTCTCCGCAGTAAGCAATACGTCCCCTTCCGGTGTTGCTGCCACGATCGATACTTCTCCGTTTTCGCCTTTATACTGGTCAGTCTGAAGCTGAACGCCTGTCAGAACGCGTACCCCGCGCTTCTTCAGCACTCTGGCCAGCTCAGCGGAAACCTCCGTGTCTTCGCCTGGCAGCAAGCGTGAGCCCGCTTCCGCCAGCGTAACCTGAACGCCAAAATCCTGCAGCAGCGACGCCCATTCCACACCGATCACGCCTCCACCCACAATAATGATTGAGCCAGGCAGTTTGTCCATCACTAACGCTTCATCGCTAGACAAAATATATTCACCATCGGGAGTTAACCCCGGCAATAAACGAGGTCTTGAGCCAGTCGCGATAATCAGATTAGTCGATACGACAGACTCCATTTCCCCATCCGGAAGCTCGACCGCCAGCGACCCGCTCTTGGGCGAGAAAATCGAAGGACCGATCACTCTTCCTTTGCCTTGAATGATCTGTATCCCGTTTTTCTGCATTAATCCTTGAAGCCCGCGGTATAGCTGTTCTACCGTTTGGTCCTTCCGTTCTTGCACTTTATTGTAATCGAGTGAAATAGCGCCCTCTGCAACCTGAATGCCGTATGAGCTCGCTTCGAGCAAGGTTGAATATACTTCCGCACTGCGAAGCAGTGATTTACTTGGAATACAGCCTTTATGTAAACAAGTTCCTCCTAACTTGTCCATTTCAATAATCGCTACCTTTTTGCCTAGCTGAGCTGCTCGAATGGCTGCCGTATATCCGCCAGGTCCGCCTCCGAGTACAGCTACGTCCACCTGTATTGCCATAATCTAATTCCCTCCATAAATACTTTCAATATATGCTGGTAAAGCCTAATGTTCCGTGGCGTGGCTCCATCTTGCCCATCCGCATTGTAACATGACATACATCCTTATTGTACCTGTTTTTACCGGCGATAGCATCGTCCTTTCTGAAATGGACACGCTGCGTATAAAAAGGTATGATAGAGCTAACTGTATATTTTGACCGATAAGGAGAAACTGTTTTTATGAAATTAGTTACTGCGCGCTTTATTGCTATCCTCTTGCTAGTTATTCCAGGACTGCTGGCCTGCTTCGGCTTTCTCAAAATGAAAGATTCCGTATTCGTTTATTTCTCCGATTTCGGCAATGACGCCATTACGCCCGACTTTGATTGGTTGAAGTTTTTGCTCGGATTTATCATGTTCGCCGCAGGGGCTGGCTTTATCGCAGGCTGGACTTTTTTCCGGGACCGTAAACGGAATTATGTCGCACCCCGTTTCAAAGAAAAGCGCCCTCGCCCGCCGAAGCCGCAAAGCTAATATAAATATGTAGTACACAGCTCAATACACATACAAAACCGCAGTGTCCACGGGTCAAGATCGATCCAAGACCAGCGGTTTTTTTGCGCCTGCTTGCATGGAACCTGAAGCTACTCCACGTACTCAAGCATTTGCATGTACGCCTTCGGCACCATATAGGAAGCAGCCAGCTCCGTCTTGTCGGACATCAGAAACATTCTGACGAGAGAGCTGCTCGTTTGCATGTAATGTGTATAAGGAGATAAGTAGATCGTATCAGCCATCGTTGTATTGCGGATATATTGCTCTAGCTGCAGCTCATATTCGAGATCGGTTGCATTTCGAATCCCCCGTATGACAACATTAATGTTATGCTCGTTGATATAATCAGCTACGATGCCTTCATAGGGTATAATTTGAATTTTTTCATCCTGCGGTACGGATAAAGCAACGAGCTCCGTTCGTTGTTCAATCGTAAAATAATGCTTCTTCGATCGGTTATTAGCGACGATAATATGAACCTCGGTAAACAATTGGAACGCTCTCTCAATAACGGATACGTGACCGAGCGTAATCGGGTCAAAGCTGCCTGCGTAAACCGCTTTCATCCTATCACCTCAAATCATTCGTTTACAATGCGATGATTTTTTCTAAATAAGATTACAAATTACACTATTTTATTTTATTATGCCGAAATACAACTGTACTATGATTAGAGCAACAAAAGAAAATGAGGTGCAGTCATGAAAATCGTATTCGACGTTACCGTCGACGGGAAGGTAAAAGAAACGATTCAACCGCAAAGTCAGCGCTTAATAGAAATACATAGCTATATCAAAGCAGAATCGTCGGGTTTAATCAAGAAATATGGCAGCAATGTTTATTTAAACCGAAGAGTCGTTTACAATTGAGGCATCCTATGATGGCCTTTTTTTGTTTCAGATGCAAAAAACCGCCTTCATTGGTTATGGATACCCAATAAACAGCGGTTGTAAGCAGCAGCGTTTCTAAAAATGTGAAACGGTTTCAAAACGCGACTCTCGGAATTTACGGGCATGTTACCATCCCCTCCATTCCTCACAAAGCTCCCATCTAGCTTACCTTATGCTCAATCCGCAGCTTGTCTGCGACCATCGCAATAAATTCACTATTCGTTGGCTTTGACTTGCTGATGTTGATGGTGTAGCCGAACAAGTGGCTAATGCTGTCAATGTTGCCGCGTGTCCAGGCGACTTCAATCGCGTGCCGGATCGCGCGTTCAACGCGGGACGGCGTTGTTTTGAATTTTTCGGCAATAGCCGGGTAAAGCGTTTTTGTGATCGCGCCAAGAATTTCGATATTGTTGTAAACCATCGTGATCGCTTCTCGCAAGTACTGATACCCTTTAATATGAGCAGGCACTCCGATTTCATGAATGATGCTCGTGATGTTAGCATCCAGATTTTTTCCTTTAGCAATTGGCACGACGTTGGATTTCAAGGAGGAAGAGCTCGTTGAAAAGCTTCCCGTCGACGAATACGTTGGGTTACCAACAAGCTGACGGATACGATTTGCTAAAATATCCATGTCGAACGGCTTCAAAATGTAGTAGGAAGCGCCAAGCTGCACCGCTTTTTGGGTAATGTTTTCTTGACCAAAGGCTGTCAGCATAATGATTTTCGGCATCGGGGACATGTTGATTTCTTTCAAACGCTCAAGAACGCCCAATCCGTCTAAATGCGGCATAATAATATCAAGAATAAGCACATCAGGAACTTTTCTTGTTTCCTCCAAATGTCTTAAGACCTCTTCTCCATTGTACGCAACTCCACTCACACTCATATCACTTTGTTCGGATATGTACTCCGATAACAGGTTAGTAAATTCACGGTTGTCGTCTGCTAATAATACTTCGATCTTATGCAAGTTGTGGTCCTCCCTTAAATGATATTCATGATATCGCTCACTTGTTGTCTTCTTAAAGTTTTCGACACGTGGAGTTGAATTCCTTCTGTCGAAAATTATTTTTCTTTATTTTTTTAAGTTGATTCGATATAATTAAAAATTTATTACATGTAACGATTATCTTCGCTCTTCTTCGACAAAATTCTTTGCTTATTATATGCATCACGCGGTTTTTAGATAACCGGCAAAAAATAAAAAAAAACGTCTGCCATGGCTCCATAAAGCCCAAGCAGACGTCTCGCATTAAATTGCAACCATTACGCAGCCTCGCCAATTCGACCGTTAGCCGACTTCAATAATACGCCTGCATCCTGCAGCATCCACTCGATAAAACAGCCATACCCTGAGGACGGATCATTCACAAACACATGAGTAACGGCACCAACCAACTTGCCATCCTGTATAATCGGACTGCCCGACATACCTTGAACGATACCGCCGGTTTTGCTTAACAGACGCTTGTCCGTAATTTTAATGACCATACCTTTAGTGGCTGGACCGGTTTGCTTTGATACATGGACAACTTCGATATCAAAGCGCTCAACCTTTTGTCCATTTACAACAGTCAAAATTTGCGCTGGCCCTTCTTTGACATCTTCGGCAAAGGCTACGGGCACTGTTTTTGCACTGTAGCTGTGCGTTGGCACTTCATTCATTTTGCCGAAAATGCCAAACGGAGTATTACGTTCAACATTGCCTAATATTTTGCTCTCTTTTACAAAATGCGCTCTTTTTTCTCCCGGCTCGCCATTTTGGCTCTTGTTAATGGACGTGACGCTCGATTGTAATATTTGACCTTCGCCTACATCTATCGGCGTTTGTGTATCCATATCGGTTATAACATGTCCGAGTGCCCCATATACGCCTTGATCGGGAGCATAAAATGTTAATGTTCCTACCCCAGCTGCTGAATCACGAATGTATAAGCCTAACCGCCAAGCCTTATCTTCTGCATCAAATACAGGGCTTAGCCGAGTAATGCTTAATTGTCCGTCACGCTTATAGGTAACTTCAAGCGGCTTCTTGTCATTACCAGCCCTCTCGCTTAGCTCTGCAACTCTGTGTACTTGATTGATGCTTGTGCCGTTGATCTTAACAATCAAATCGCCCAGCCGAAGTCCTGCAGCCTCTCCAGGCGATTGCTTCATGCCATCACTGCCAGCGACCTGATGATGACCCACAACTAAAATGCCGGATGATTTGACTTTGACTCCAATTGTTTGCCCACCGGGTATCACTCGTAAATCAGGCACTACATTTACTTTTACAGTCTTAAATGGAATTTTACCAAATAATTTCACTTTCATTTTGGTTTGACCGCTTTGATTCGGCTGAAGTGACAGTGTTTCATTCAAATTTACGGATAAAGAATGACTGGTTGATCCGTTAATCTGAAGCATCTGAGGGTCGACCGTTACTTCTGCATGAACGGGTACTCCGTATTGTAATCGTTTCAGCTGCCCAGAGAATAAACGAAGTTCATTCGGAATTGCGGCAAAATGTTGAAACGGGGTGGAGATTCCGATCATGCAAATGAAGAAAACGAGAACTAGGCCAAACCATCGCTTCCTTTGATTGGAGTTCAATGATTTCACGCTCCCTGTAATTCCATCGCATGACGTTAAAGGCTATATCGCCATTGGCGTACCTTTAAGTTACCCTCACCCTGTTGTTTTATGTCCGCAAAAACATTCCCTAATTGGCTTCCATTACGCTCCCTTCTGTCGATGAGCCAAATCAAGCATTTCTTGTGCATGATGTCGAGTTTTTTCAGTTACCTCTACACCGCCAAGCATGCGAGCCAGCTCTTCAATACGCATTGTACCGATCAATTCCGTTACCGAAGTAGAGGTTCGGTCCTCAATGACCTGCTTCCGTATTTCATAATGGTGGTCTGCCATGCATGCTACTTGAGGTAAATGAGTAATCGAGAACACCTGGCACTTCATTGCGAGCTGCGACATCTTCTCTGCGATGGCTTGCGCCGCCCGGCCGCTTACGCCCGTATCAACCTCATCAAATATAAGGACAGGAACTTGATCGATCTCTGCAAAAATGCTCTTTAGGGCAAGCATAATGCGTGACATTTCTCCACCGGATGCAATTTTGCTTAGCGGCTTCAAAGGTTCACCCGGATTTGTTGACAGCATAAAAATCGCTTCATCCATTCCATTAATGTGCAGCCGAATTTGCTTCGGCTCTCCTGACCCGTCAAAGGTCGTATCGATTTGCACACGAAACTTAGCGGATGGCATTTGAAGCTGTCCTAGCTCGTTCTCGATTGCTTCAGACAGCTTCGCAGCCGCATGCTCGCGAAGCTGAGATAATTCTTGAGCTAAAACCAATGCTTGATTATACTGCCTTATTTCTTCTAATCGAAGCTCCTCAAGCAGCTGATCGCGATTTTCGATTTTGTCACGGTCAATAATTGTACGATCTAAATATGCTAATATATCAGGTATCGTTTCCCCGTATTTCCGCTTCAAACCATTTATTAAATCAAGTCTGTCCTCCACCTGCGACAGCTGGTCGGGATCAGATTCTATACCATCACGATAATCGCGCAGCTGGAAAGCTGCATCCTCCGCTTGATAAAAGGCAGATTGAAGCTGCTCCAGTAACGGGCTTAATTTCACTGCATCATAGGTCTGAATATCAATCAGCTTCGCAACCGCTTTGCTAACCATATCGAGACCTTTGCCTCCGTATAACAGCGAGTATGCCTCAGACACCCCATCCATTCTTTTCCCCGCATACAGTAGCTTGCGCCGCTGTTCGGCAAGTAATTCATCTTCCATAGGCTTAAGCTGGGCATTCGTAATTTCTTCAATCTGAAAACGATACAAATCGAGCATCTGAACGTTTTGTCTCGTTGAATTTTCCAGCTCTCGCAGCGATGCTCTGGTTTGCTGCAGCTCTTTAAATACGTTTCTGTAATTTTGCTTTCGTTCGATTAACAAATCGCCTGCGAACATATCTAACCATTCCAAATGCTGATCTGTTCGAAGCAATGATTGATGTTCATGCTGACCATGAATATTAACTAAGTATTCACCAATTTCCCGAAGCATCGTCATCGTAACGAGTTGACCGTTTACACGGCTGTTGCTCTTGCCATGTGACGAAAGCTCGCGCCTGATGACCAGCATCTCCTCGCAGGAGGCATGTACACCGAGCTTATTTAACACAACCCAAACAGGATGGCTGCCAGGGAGATCAAACAACGCCTCCATCTCGGCTTTTTCACATCCATACCGTACCATGTCTGCGGAGCCTCTACCGCCAGCCAGCAAGCTTAGCGCATCAATTAGAATCGATTTGCCTGCCCCTGTTTCACCTGTTAACACATGAAATCCATGATGAAATGTAACGTTCACTTCTTCAATTACCGCTAAATTTCTTATAGATAACTCACGCAGCATGGTTTAATTTCCCCCTCGTTTTAGTTCAATAGTTCAAGCAAGCGTTCCACAACTTCTCCACTCTGCGTCTTGGTGCGACAGATCATCAAGATCGTATCATCCCCGCAGATTGTACCCATAACCTCTGGCCATTCCATATTATCGACCAAAGCTCCAATTGCATTTGCCGTTCCCGGCAGACACTTCATGACAACAAGGTTATCAGTGAAATCAATATGCACAAAATGATCAAGCAGCGCACGCTTTAGCTTATGGATCGGATTTTGGCGCTGATGCTCCTGCGGAATAGAATATTTGTATTTCCCTTCACCTGCCGGCACCTTAATAAGCATCAATTCCTTCATATCGCGCGATACGGTTGCCTGAGTTACCTGCATGCCGGTTGCGCGCAGCGCTTCCACAAGCTCCTCCTGTGTCTCAATCATACGGTTTGTAATAATTTCCTTGATTCGATATTGGCGAATCCCCTTCATAAAAAAACCTCCATGATTTATTGGTCTGAGATGTGAAACGTTATTTTGCGGATGACTTTCTCCTTCGCGTCAACGAACAATATGCCGTCGCATTCGGGCAATAGCAGCGAATAAACAAGCAAACGGTCCCTAACTCCACTAGCCGTCCATTCCATCGGCATCCGATCACGTGCAGTCTTGACGATATACGTACAATGATCCATTTCCGCTATATAATCAATATATAACCGACTTCCTCTTCCAAGCGGCACATCATCCAGCTTGATTGGAATCGGAACTAAATGCTTTCCTGAGCTTACCTCATATCCAGCTTGCTCAAGCAATAAAATGTTCTCATCATCTTCCGTGAGCACGCCGCCTTTACCAAGCTTAAGACGCTTGACGCTTGCAGGCTCGTGCAGCCAGCGGTGAAATACTCTGAACAGCCAAACTACAGCCAAACAACCGGCAAAAAGCATAATAAACCAATCACCGTATGTGCCCATCAGCATCCCCCATTCGCAAATGGATTGTTTACTTAATCGTTCGCTATGCTGGGGGCATTCTCCTGTATATCTACTATACCGAACATTTGTTTGGTTTCTATAGTTTAACAAATCAAGTTGGCTGCTGTAAAGTAAAAAAGATGCCGGGCAGCTATGACTCTGCTCGACACCTTCCTGGTTTCTTCATCTTATTTGTTTGTAGTAAAGGTTTCGTTCGCTTGCTTTACCAATTCCGTTAACGCAGCATCATCAGGAATTACAGCGCTCGGCTCAGCGGACCATGTCCAATAGGCCAAAAATTCAATATTTCCCTCTCCTCCCGTAATAGGAGAAAACGTAATATCCTGCAAGCTATAACCCAGCTTTGCTGCCGCAGTCAGAACTGTCCGCAGCACATCCCTATGCACAGCGGAGTCACGAACGACACCTGATTTACCTACCTTCTCGCGTCCTGCTTCGAATTGCGGCTTTATTAATGCGACAATCCCGGAGCCAACCGATAACAAGGTGGATAAAGCAGGTAAAATGAGCTTCAACGATATGAAGGATACGTCGATTGAAGCAAACGTAGGAGGCGGTCCGACCAGATCAGCAGGCTCTGTATAGCGAAAGTTGGTACGCTCCATGACATTTACCCGTTCATCCTGTCTAAGCGACCAATCAAGCTGATTGTAGCCAACATCGATAGCATATACATATGATGCGCCGTTCTGAAGAGCGCAATCCGTAAATCCGCCTGTCGATGCGCCTATATCGAGCATGACGCGTCCGTTCAAATCGATACCGAACTTCCGAATCGCCTTCTCCAGCTTCAATCCGCCACGGCTGACGTAAGGATGCAGAGCACCCTTTACCTTAATATCTGCCGTACGCGCCACTTTCATTCCGCTTTTGTCGACAGGCTCGTCATTTACAAGCACGAGCCCGGCCATTAAAGCCGCTTTCGCTTTTTCCCTGCTTTCATAAAAGCCGCGCTCCACCAGAAGCACATCTATCCGTTCTTTCGCTGTAGTTGTCATCTTTCTCCCTCAAACGTTACTGTTGGCCAGTAACTCGCTTCATGCGCTTTGGCTGCATGGCTTTGAACTCGGTAGCTACTCTCTCAGCCGTTAAACCAATTTCTTTTCTTTGCTCCTTGATCGTACCGTGCTCAACGAATACATCAGGCACGCCGATAATACGAACGGACAGGCCGTAAATGCCTTTGAGTGAATAAAATTCAAGAACTGAGCTTCCCAAACCGCCAAGCTCCGCGCCTTCCTCCAGCACGATCATATGCTTGCCTTCCGCAGCAAGCGATAACAGCATCTGCTCATCGAGCGGCTTAATAAATCTGGCATTTATGATTTGAACGCTCAATCCTTCTCGCTTGAGGAGTTCAGCCGCTTCCTCGGCAACCTGCAGCATGGGGCCAATTGCCAAAATAACGCCGGAATCTCCTGCTCGAACCGTCTCCCAAGTGCCAATCGGCAAAGCTTGCGGATTAGACTCCATCTCCACGCCTAAGCCCGCAATACGCGGATAACGTACGGCGATCGGCCCGTCATCATAATCAACGGCAGTCTTAAGCATTTGTCTGAGCTCATTCTCGTCCTTAGGCATCATAATAACCAAATTCGGAATATGCCTTAAAAATGATATATCATAAACGCCATGGTGAGTCTCGCCATCTGCTCCAACGAAGCCCGCACGGTCAATCGCAAAAATAACGTTAAGGTTTTGACGGCAAATATCATGCACGACTTGGTCATATGCGCGCTGCAGGAAAGTTGAATACACCGCGAAAACGGGCTTCATTCCTTCCATCGCAAGCGCTGCCGACATCGTAGCCGCATGCTGCTCGGCAATTCCCACATCAATCATGCGATTAGGGAACCTCGCTGCAAATTTGAGCAATCCGGAGCCGCCTGGCATTGCAGGAGTTACAGCGACAATTCGATCGTCCTTCTCGGCTAATTCAATTAACATTTCGCCGAATACATCTGTATAAACGGGAGGACCAACAGCCTTGACCACTTGACCAGATTCAATCTTATATGGCGTGATGCCATGCCATTTGAACGAATCCGCTTCAGCAGGCGAATAGCCTTTCCCTTTTACAGTCAATACATGAACAAGCACGGGACCCGGCATCGAATCCGCTTGGCGCATAATATCAAGCACCTGCTCAATATCATGACCATCTACAGGACCCAAATAAGTAAATCCGAATTGCTCGAACAGAATG
Organism: Paenibacillus sp. Soil522; assembly: GCF_001428245.1. Taxonomy (GTDB): domain Bacteria; phylum Bacillota; class Bacilli; order Paenibacillales; family Paenibacillaceae; genus Pristimantibacillus. Next base: position 176,291 of record NZ_LMRV01000001.1, on the reverse strand, counting down.
CCGCTTACGAGCAAATACTTCAAGCTATCCTTAAAGCGCTCGGCTGTTTTAGCAAGCTTTCCTCCGATGGCCGGTATTTTATTCAGCAATAACTGAAGCTCGTCCTTAGCTTTATGATAATGATGATCAGTACGTATTTTACCTAAATAGTGATGCAATGCGCCAACGTTTGGAGCGATAGACATCTCATTATCATTCAAGATGACAATCAAATTTTTCTTCTCGTGTCCGATATGATTAAGCGCTTCTAAAGCCATGCCGCCGGTAAGGGCGCCGTCACCGATAACAGCAACTACGCGATTGCTCTCACCCTTCAAATCACGGGCGAGCGCCATTCCCATTGCAGCTGACAAGGATGTGCTGCTATGTCCGGCTTCCCAAACGTCATGCTCGCTTTCCGCCCGTTTGACGAAACCGCATAGCCCTTTATATTTACGCAGCGTATCAAACCGGTCCTTGCGTCCGGTTAATATTTTGTGTACATATGATTGATGCCCGACGTCAAAAATAAACTTATCTTCTGGGCTGTTAAATAAATAATGCATGGCTAGGGTCAGCTCTACAACTCCTAAGTTAGGAGCGAGATGACCACCCGTAACGGAAAGCTTCTCAATAAGAAACTGACGGATTTCAGCGGCCAGTTGCTCTAGCTGAGCGGTTGTCAAAGCTTTCAAATCTTGAGGTCCGTTAATCTGGTCAAGCAGCACGTTACTTTCCTCGCTTTCGCGGACAGCCTTTAACTGCTGTCCCATGAACATCTACATTTTTCCTATTATAGCACATTGAGCTTTGATTCCCAACCACAATGGAAAAAGCATTACATTCTCAATGATCGCGCCCAACGAGATAATCCGCAATTTCAAGAAGTCGGTCCGGAGCGAGCAACCCCGCATCCAGCACAGCCGCTTTCGCCTCCTGGGTTAGCCGCTCAACCTGAGCTTTGCTCTCTTCTATTCCGATTAGGAAAGGATACGTTACTTTATTCTGCTGAACGTCGCTATTTGTTTTCTTTCCCAGCTTCTGCTCATCGCCGATCAAATCCAATATATCATCCCGAATTTGAAAAGCAAGACCGATATTTCGGCCATATGTTGCTAGAAGCTCAAGCTGCTTATCTGTAGCTCCTCCGATTCGGCCGCCAGCCGTAACCGAGAACACAATAAGATCGCTTGTTTTATGAAGATGGATGTATTCCAGCTCACTGATGGAAGTGATTCCTTGCTCCCCAAGCATATCGGCAACCTGGCCTCCAACCATTCCGGGAGCACCCGCCAACTTGGCGAGATCTTCTACGATGGCAAGCGCCGCTTCTGCGGCAATACCGCCTTGGCGCGCCGCTTGAGGAATTAAATGAAACGCATGCGTAAGCAGCGCGTCCCCGGCTAAAATCGCCATCGCTTCACCAAATACCTTATGGTTCGTCGGCTTTCCTCTGCGGAAATCATCATTATCCATGGCAGGCAAATCGTCATGAATCAAAGAATATGTGTGTATAAACTCTACGGCGCAAGCTACTGGCAGAGCGGCATCGAAGGTTGCCGTACGGCCAAATACCGCTTCGGCAGCCGATAGCACTAACGCTGGTCTCAGGCGTTTGCCTCCTGCTTCAAGCGAATACTGCATTGCCTCCCTCAGCTGTACCGGAACGTCCCACGAGTTCGGAACCGATTGTTTAAGCGAAGCTTCGGTCAGCTCCGCGCATTTCGATAAGTACGCTTTAATGGATGCCCTCTCGTTCAAGCTTATTCCCCTTTATCCTCGTTTACATCTGCAAACGTTTTTTTCTGGAAACCATGCTCCGTTTCGATCAACAATTCGATTTTGCGCTCGACCTGCTCCAGCTTGCCTCCGCACAGCTGGGACAGCTTCATGCCTTCTTGGAACAATTCAATTGCTGTTTCAAGCGGAACATCGCCGTTCTCCAGCTTGGATACAATGGAGTCCAATCGCTCCATTGCCTGCTCAAAAGTGAGCTCACTATTATTCGTTGCTGCCATCTAATTGATCTCCTCTCAATGAACCTACATGACAGTCAAGCTGACCGTCTGCTACCTTCACCTTTACGATGTCGCCTGGCTTCACATCGCGAATCGATTTAATTAATCGCCGCTCCTGCTCGTCATATACGAGACTATATCCTCTGGACATGACCTTTAATGGACTTAATGCGTCCAGCTGTTTAATTGAGCTAAGCAGCTGGAGCTTCTTATCTTTAACGGCAATGCTCATCGCATGCTCAAGCTGCTTGTTAGCCGTTTGCCAACGTTTAGCCGCAAAAGCCACCCGCTCGCCTGGATGATGCCCGGCCAATGTGGTTTGAAGCCTTGCGAGCCTTGTATGTCCACGTTCGGCTATCCGCTTAGTCCGCTGCTCAAGCTGCTCCGACAGTCGGTCTAAACGCTCTGCCTGCTCCAGCAAATACTTTCGCGGATATAAGAAAAATGGCGAGCGGCGAAGACGCTGCAGCTTCTCTTTATCTTCCTGGACACGGTAACGGATGCCATGGACGAGCCGCTGTTGCTGGCGCTGCAGCTGCTGCTGTAATTCTGCAATACTCGGAACAGCAAGCTCGGCAGCCGCTGTTGGCGTAGCTGCTCGTAAATCAGCTGCAAAATCAGCAATCGTGAAATCCGTCTCATGCCCAACTGCGCTTATGACCGGAATACGAGAAGCGGCAATGCTGCGGGCGACCGCTTCCTCGTTGAACGCCCACAGCTCTTCAAGCGAGCCTCCGCCGCGCCCAACGATTAATAAGTCGGCTTCGCCAAAACGGTTCATCGCTTCTATCGCTTTTACGATCGAAGGCGCCGCTTGGTTTCCTTGAACGAGTACGGGATAAACATAAATAGGTATTAAAGGATAACGCCGTTGTAAAGTAATGATAATATCTCTTACGGCAGCTCCCGTAGGCGACGTAATGACGCCTATAGCACGCGGAAAAAGCGGAATTGGGCGTTTGCGCGATTCGGCGAACAGCCCTTCCGCATTCAACTTGCTTTTAAGCTGCTCGAACGCAAGATACAAGCTCCCTATGCCGTCGGGCTGCATCGAGGTGACATAAAATTGATAATTGCCATCTCGTTCATAAACCGATATATTGCCTCTGGCTATCACTTTCGCGCCTTCTTTAGGAATAAAGGGCAGCCGTTGATTATGTGATGCAAACATAATGGACTTTATCCGGCTATCGCTATCCTTTAAAGTAAAATACATATGCCCGCTGGAATGATGCGTGAAATTCGATATCTCGCCGCGCAGCCAAATATCACCTAGCAGTGAATCCGACTCCATCTTCATCCGGATATAGCGATTAAGCTCTTTAATCGAATAAATTCGAGGCTGATCCGCCATGCGTACCGTCACTCCTTGATTCCGTTTGCCCTTTTTGCCGCTGTAATCGTATTTTTCATTAGCATAGTAATGGTCATAGGACCAACTCCGCCAGGCACCGGAGTAATGAAGCCTGCCGTATCCAAACAATCGTCAAAATCTACATCTCCCGCAAGCTTGCCATCCGGCAGACGGTTAATGCCTACGTCAATGACAATCGCACCCGGTTTGACGAATTTGCTGTCGATTGCTTTTGCTTTCCCGATGGCAACCACGAGAATATCCGCTTGCTTAGCGATTTCTTCCATGTTTGCTGTACGAGAATGACAAATAGTAACCGTCGCATTCTCGCGGAGCAGCAGCATGGCTACCGGCTTGCCGACGATATTGCTTCTCCCGATAACGACTGCATGTTTTCCAGATATGTCGACGCAGCTCCGCTTAATAAGCTCAATAACGCCTGCAGGAGTACAAGGCAGTAAGCTGTCATCGCCGATAACCAAATTGCCGACGCTTTCCGGATGAAAGCCGTCTACATCCTTATCTACGCGAATCGCATCAATAACGGCCTTCTCGTTGATATGTTTTGGAAGGGGCAATTGAACGAGAATACCGTTAATCGTAACCTGATTGTTCAAACGGTCAATGACCGCAAGCAGCTCTTCTTCAGTTGTTTCAGCAGAAAGCCGATGTACTTCAGAATAAAAACCAAGCTGCAGACAAGCTTTCTCCTTAGAACCTACGTAAACTTTAGAAGCAGGATCTTCGCCAACGAGTACGACTGCCAAGCCAGGAACGACACCTCTTTCTTTCAAGGCTGCAGTTTCCGTAATCATTTCCTCACGTATAAGGTCGGATATTTTCTTTCCTTCAATGATTTGTGCGCACATAGCTCCAGTCTCCTTTGCATCGATGATTGTTTGATTTTCGTGATTAAGATTTCAACTCTTCAATTTCCAGCAGCAATTTTCCTAGCACGCCATTCACAAATTTGCCGGATTCCTCTGTTCCAAAATGCTTCGCAAGTTCAATCGCTTCATTGATCGCGGCTTTAGGCGGCACGTCGTCGCGGAATACGATCTCATAACTAGCCAATCTCAGCACTTGACGGTCGACACGTGACAATCGATCGATATGCCAGCCAGTCAAAAACTGCTGCAGCATACCGTCAATAGCTTGCTTATGCTCCATAACGCCGGAAACAAGCTCACGTGCGAACTCGGCCGTGCTGCCTGCCTCAGCCGGATCGGCACCTATTTCATTTTCTTGACGAAGCTCGTCCATCAGCATGTCGACAGCATCTGATGCTGAAACCTCATTCATTTCCATTTGATATAAGCTTGATACTGCAATTTCTCTTGCTAATCTACGTTTCATGTGACCTCCGCGGCAGCTTTATGCCGATAAAATGGTTTTTTCTTGTAAACTCTATATTTCAAAAAAAACCTATGATCTCCTCCCTGCCCCGAATAAGCGGCTTTCCGAAATCCGGAGTACGGAGGAGACCACAGGATCATTTAAACGGCCGAAATCTTTCTAACAACGAATACCAAAGCCGCTGCCATGGAAAGATAGGTCCGCTGCTTGTTTCCTTCTGCAAGCCGATCCAATAACCGATTGAGACAAGCAGCCCTACAAAGAGCATGTCCCAAAAACCGACAAACAAATATAACAATCCGAAAAAAAGCCCTATCGCAGCGCCAGCTGCGCGCTTCCCATAGATAGCCCAGAACTCCCTCCACATCAGCAAACTCACCTCTATTCCACGCGACTCTTGAACGTGCCTGTTTGAATGATGTTCGCAACATATACCGCAACGTTCGTTACAGGTATACCGGCTATATCCTCTACATGCTCCTTCACGGCGCGTTGAATTTCCTCTGTCAGCACCGGTATGGAGCTTTCGCCGTCAACAACCGCACGAATCACGATATCAAGTCCAGCATCCGTCGCGCGAATGCGAGCGCGCAAATCCTTAACGCCACGCTGACGGGAAGCGGCCTTCAATGCCAAGTTTTCGATCGTCTCAAGAGAAATGCGAATGTCGCCGAAGTCTGTTCTTTGATCAATAGACGGAGCGGAAGCCGACCCGCGCTGAAGTGATACGATAAAAAATCTTAAACTAAGTATAAAAAGGATGACACCCGTTACAGCTAACGTAATTTGGATGGAATTAACACGATATAAATCGTCAGCCAGATCATTTAATAGATCTTGCGATATCCAGCCAAACCCAATGGATAGCAAAAATACGGATACACATCCGATTGCAATGCTATACAAAAACAAAAGCAGCTTGTCCACGACCTTAACCAACGTAGCGCCTCCTTCTGCCAAGCCGAATGAAAACCCCCTTGCGCCGAGCGGCATGCCCATTCACGAGGGGGTTGTACGGAATTTAATTAGATAGCATTATCTATTTGACTCTGTGTTGAATCTCTTCTTCTTCCGGTTTATCAGGCGCCTTGAAATGTACATCGTGAATATGTACGTTCACTTCAACAACGTGGAGTCCCGTCATCATCTCGATAGAACGTTTCACATTGAGCTGTATTTCCGAAGCAATCTCGGGAATACGGATGCCATACTCAACGATGATGTTCACATCTACCGCAGCTTCACGTTGACCCACTTCAACTTTAACACCCTTGGATAAATTTTTGCGGCCAAGAAGCTCAACGATGCCTCCAGCAAATCCGCCGCTCATTCCAGCCACTCCATCCACTTCAACCGTAGCTAATCCAGCGATAACTTCGATGACTTCAGGTGCAATTTGAATCGTTCCAATGTCCGTTCTCTCATACTCCGCAGCGATCGTACTCATGATGGCTGTACACCTCCTTAAAGTTGCGCGTACTTGGCCTCAAGCCAAGCAATAAACCGCATCTTGTTAATATACTATAACATTCGGCAAGAAATATGACAAACTATACTAGTTGTTCACATCTTAGTCGTAAGTTCATTCCGGAGCGTTAATATCATGCTCTTCGAGGAACTTTATATCAAAGTTTCCGCTTACGAATTTGGAGTGATTTAGAAGCTTCAGATGGAACGGTATCGTCGTCCGAATACCTTCGATTGCAAATTCAGACAATGCCCGTTTCATTCTTGCGATCGCTTCTTCGCGAGTCGCGCCCCAAACGATCAGCTTCGCGATCATCGAATCGTAGTGCGGTGAAATGGTATAGCCGGGATATACGGCGCTGTCCACACGCACCCCTGCGCCGCCAGGCGCCAAGTAGAACGGAATCGTTCCCGGGGATGGCATGAAATTCCGCTCTGAATCCTCAGCGTTTATTCGGCACTCAATGGACCAGCCGTTAATTTTCAGGTCGCTTTGTGTGAAGGAAAGAGGATTTCCCTCTGCTACCGATATCATTTCTTTAATCAAATCCACGTTCGTAATCATCTCGGTTACGGGATGTTCAACTTGAATACGCGTATTCATTTCCATGAAATAAAAGTTTCCATCTGGTCCGAGCAAAAACTCCAGCGTACCGGCGCCTGAATAGTTAACCGCTAACGCCGCGCGAACGGCCGCTTGTCCCATTCGCTCGCGAAGCTCGGGAGACAATACGGAACAAGGCGCTTCTTCAACCAGCTTTTGGCGTCTGCGCTGCACCGAGCAATCGCGTTCAAACAAATGAACGGCATTGCCGTGCTTGTCGGCCATAATTTGAATTTCAACGTGCTTCATGCCCGTCAAATATTTTTCGAGATAAACGCCTGCATTGCCGAATGCCTTCTGAGCTTCCTGCTGAGCAGTCGTAATTTGCTGTACGAGCGTCGTCTCATCTTCCGCGATCCGAATGCCTTTGCCTCCGCCGCCAGCCGTAGCTTTAATAATGACCGGATAGCCGATTTCACGGGCTACGCTAATGGCTTCATCCATGTTCTCTACGAGACCGTCAGAGCCCGGGATGATCGGCACATCGGCCGTTTTCATCGTCAGTTTGGCAACCGCTTTATCACCCATCTTATTTATCGCATCCGGGGATGGACCGATGAATGTGATATTGCATGACTCGCAAATTTCCGCAAAGTCAGCGTTTTCAGCTAGAAAGCCATAACCGGGATGAATAGCATCACATTCCGTTATTGTAGCAACGCTCATAATGTTCGTTAAGTTTAAATAGCTGTCCTTTGACGCGGTCGGTCCAATGCAGTAAGCTTCATCGGCTAACCGTACATGCAGCGAATCACGATCTGCTTCAGAATAAACAGCGACTGTGCTAATACCAAGCTCGCGGCAAGCGCGAATAATTCGAACCGCAATTTCACCGCGGTTTGCAATTAATATTTTGTGAAATTTCACGTAGGAACCCCTTTCAAACGACAGTTTCCCTGAACGGACGTTAACTCACTTGATTATTCCGGCTTAACAAGAAACAATGGCTGACCGTACTCGACAAGCTGGCCGTTAGAAACCAAAATTTCCACGATTTCACCGCGTACCTCTGCTTCCAGCTCATTCATCAGCTTCATCGCTTCCAGAATACAAACGACGCTCTTCTCACTGACGCGATCGCCGATTTTGACGAAGGCGGATGCTTCCGGAGTCGGCGAGCTGTAGAACGTGCCTACCATTGGAGATACGATTTGATGCAAATGATCTGTCGATGGACGTACTGGAGCCGCTTCTTGCACAGCTTGAGGCTGCGCCGCCGGTGCGGCTGACTGAATTTGTAAAGGTGCAGGCGCGTATGTATGCGTAATTGGGGCTGCTTGCACATTCACCACTTCTGTTTTGCCAGGCTTGCGGATGAGCAGGCGAGTCCCTTCGTTTTCGATTTCCAGCTCATGAACGGAAGTTTGATCAACCAATTTGATCAACTCTTTGATCTCGCTCAATTTGAACATGAATATTTTCACTCCTTAAATTTGCGATAGCAACATTGCTTCCATAGCAGGTAACCATCATGGTTTCCATGCCAATATAACCAATTCTTACACATAACGTTTAACATTATATCATAAACAAGCCTGAACACGAATCATTTTTTGTTCGGCAATCGATGATAACACAAAAGAAGGCCTTGCCGCCACCCGCTGACATGCCGGGGACGACAAGGCCTCTTTTACTTTTTAGAGCTTACAGGCGCTTAAGGAATATATCGGACAGATACTTGGTCCGCACCGACTTGCATGGTGCTCATCACCAATTTGATGATGTCGGCAGCCTGCTTTTTCTCCAGCTTGTCGCTGGAGACTACGACATTGAATTTATCGCTTTGCTCATCGATAACTACATTTTCATACAGCTTCTGCAGCTCCGACTCCATACCTGTTAATTTAGCGTTTTTCTCTTCCAGCATATCAAGCTCGGCGATGGCGGCAACGGACTCCTCCTGCTTGGTTTGCGTCTCCGCAATGGCTGCCATTATACGATTTTCTTCCTCTGTGTTTTTCAGCTCCCGCTTCGCGAGCAGTTCGCTGAATACGCTGCCTGCCGCTAATCCCTGCTCCTCGATTAGATTCAATGCCTCTTTATCTGCATCGCTTAGAACGACATCACCGGCTGGCTTCTCCACTTCATTCACAACCAGACCATCGCCATTCGCAGCAGCCTCCGTCGCATTTTGCGCAGCCTGCTCCGTTTGGGAGCCGTCAGTCAACACTTCCGGCGATTCCACGTCTTGCGTAAATAAGTAATACGCCGACAATACCACCATTAAGCTAAGCATTGATACGAGCCATACCGTTTGTCTTTTCGTGTTCATGAGAACATCCTCCCCAACCATTCAATTTAGTTTATTGTTTGCTCGGCACAACAGAAATTCGGTTAACCGGTACGTTAATGCCCCTCTCGACCGCATTGACGATAAGACGTCTGACTGTGGCGTTTTCAGCGCCTTTGGCAACGATAAGTATACCTCGAATGCGCGGGTTAATCGTTTTGGTGATGATCGGCTTCTGGTCTCCCGAAACCTCGTACAATACGACCTGTCCGTCTTCCGTATTTGAGGTTATATACCGTTTACCGCCGTTCGGATCATTCTCATCCGTGACCTGCTTTGAATCTTTTTCATGTCGCCCAACGACTATTTCTTCCGTCGAATCAACCGTTACGAGCACATCCACTGTTCCAACGCCTACGATTTTCTCCAAAATCTCTTTCAGCCTTGTCTCCAACGGATGCTCGATCGCAGCGAACATAGAGCCTGATGACGACACCGAATGGCCCAATGCTGGCTCTGTCTGGGGCGGAGGATTCGGATCCTGTGCCGAGGGTTCTACTTGCTTATACGTCAAAAAAGAATTCATAATCATTAGCGCTGCGCCAATCCCTCCAACGATTAGCAATATTCGAAGCGTCCGTACACGCTTCGGACCGCCGGGACCGCCGCTAACCGCTGATTCTATGCCTTCCAGCCATTTGGCCACCGCGCCATACCTCCTCTCCATCGTTAACCTTTCATTCGTTCGTGTGTTGTTCCGCAGGCTTCCTTACGACAATTTGTTCCGCATCAACGCCCCAGCCCTTTGTAATCAAGCTGCTAATTGCAGCAGCTGCAGCCGGGTCCGCTCTCGACCATTTGCCCTCCGGTTCATCAGAGCCTTCTTTTCCGCCGGATGAATCCTTGCTGCTCGGGAGCGGCAAGGTATCGTCCCGTGGCTCGATCTCAACATCTACGACTACCGGCTGCACGGCTTCGACTGCAGAATCTTCCTTGGATAAACCTTTTTTCTGATCGTCCGCTTTGAGAGTAACGGTTACTTGGCTTATATAGGGTGTTTGCTTACCGGAAATCGTTACCCACTTCAGCATCGCATCCACCTCTGCCACCGGTGCTGCTGCTTTCTCGATCAATTCATTTCGAATGGATTCCTCCAGTGTTCGTTCCGTAAGTTTAGCGGCATCGAGATTGCGCTTCTCACTCATTGCTTCAGCATCGCGCGTAATCTGGTTCAATCCGGCCATCTGCCCTTCCCCCGTCATGGCCGATTCACTCCATTTCTCCATTCCTTCATCCAGCTTCGCACCAATGTCGCTTTGCATGAGCTTTAATATCGGGGAGAGAATCGTCAGCAAAATAAATAATCCGACTACGAGCCTCGCATAACGCTGCATCGCTTTGTTGGGGAGCAGAAGCTCGACGAACACCGCCAGCAGAATGACTGCGATGATGTCTCTCAGCCAGTCGCTTAACCAAGCCATCACAGCACTCGTCTCCTTCCTTACCTAACCATCAACGCCGCATTCCCTGCAGTCAAAATGATTGTAACCGCAAGGAAAAACATGAGACTGACAGCTGCCAGTGCTGCAAATACATAGATCATCGTCTTCCCGATCGTCGCCAGGCAGCTTACGATCGGCGAATCTCCCAGCGGCTGCATAACAGCTGCAGAAATGTTATAGATGAGCGCGAGCGTCAATATTTTGATCGCAGGGAACGCGCTGATGAACAGCAGGATAATAACACCGGCCAATCCAATCGCGTTTTTGGCAAGCATAGATGCCGAGATGACCGTATCCGCCGCATCGGAGAACATCCTTCCCACGACAGGCACGAAACTCCCCGTAACGAATTTGGCTGTCCGCAGCGTAACGCCATCCGTAACCGCTCCAGCTGCTCCCTGTACGGAAATGACGCCAAGAAATACGGTCAGCAGAACGCCCATCATGCCTACGCTTATATTCCGCAATAGGTTTGCCAGCTGCGTGACTTTGAATTTCTCTGTCAATGCGCTTGCAATATGGAGAACCGCCGAAAAAAACAGAAGCGGAAATACGAGCGTGTAGATGAGCGTACCGACTGCATGAATCATAAAAATGATCAGCGGATGCAGGACGGATACCGTTACGACGTTGCCCATCGATGCAAGCAGCGTAAGCAGCAGCGGCACCATCGCCAGCATGAATTGAATCATGCTTTCTATCGCGCCTTTCGCATAGCCCATTGCAACATGAAAGCTGTTTACCGCGATAATAATAAGCACCATATACGTAATGGAATAGGCAACCTTGCTGACTGCATTTCGTTCAAAAGCGTTTTGCAGCGTCTCCAGCACCATGCTGAACACCGTCAGCATCACAACGGTTACGAGGAGCTTGCCATTGTAGAGCACCTCATGCCACAAATACCGGAGCAGCCCTTGCAATACATCCGTAATCTTAAGGCCATCGCCGCCTGGAAGAATCATCTGGGCGAAACTTGGAATATGCTGATCCGGAAAAAATCCGCCGTATTCACTCCGAAGCTTATTCCAATAAGACTCGACAGATTCCGTTTCTAGAGTGCCTAATTGCTCCGCTGCCAGCTCCTTGGAAAGCTGATCCGCCCCAGCGCGGCTTTCCCCAGCCGGTGCACCGCTTTCCCCGGCTCCCGCATAACCGACATTTGGAACAAAGGAGAACAGAAACGTCGCAGTAAAAATGAAGAGTATCAGCTTGGCCCGGTCTCTTGCAGGAATGAGCTTAATCATAGGCTTCAGCTCCCATCCGGCAGCAGCCCGATAACGGTCTCGACGATCACGCTTATAATCGGAACAGCCATGACGAGAATAAAAACTTTGCCGGCAAATTCGATTTTCGATGCAATGCCCTCTTGGCCTGCGTCTCTAACGATCTGCGCCCCAAATTCCGCAATGTACGCAATGCCGATTATTTTCAAGATCGTCTTCAGGTAAATGGACGGGATACCCGATCGATTTGCCAGATCCTCCAGCACGGATATGACGATTTCGATTTTTCCGATCACATACAGAAAGATAAACAAGCCTGTAAACGCGGCGAGCAGAAAAGCGAACATCGGCTTTTGCTCCCGAACAACCAGTATGAGTACTGTAGCCATAAGTCCAAGGCCGACGATTTGAATCATTTCCATTCCGCTCACCTGCTCGCATGCACGTCCGACTTAAGACGTTTTTTTACTGGAACAAAAAAATCGTTTTTATTTCTTGGAACAGTTCATTCAGGAGCCGAACAACCATAAACAGTACGACGACGAAACCAATGACCGTTACCCAATGCGCCATATCTTCCTTCCCCATTTGCTTAAGTACCGAATGTATCATCGCGATAACAATTCCGATTCCGGCAATCTGGAAAATGGCGCTCACATCCATGTTCATCTATGCCGCACCCCACTACACCATCAAAATGACGATCAGCACAGCGATCAAAATACCGAGACTTTTCCACATCTTCTCATAACGCCCCTGATCCTCTCTCGCTGCGTCCTCCTCGGCTTTCAGCTGCAATAACGCTAGATGTATATGCTTCATTTGATCTTCCTTATCGCTGATCCCTAGCGTCGAGCCTAGCCGAATGAGCACGGCCTGCTCGTTTTTCCGCATCGAAGTCGCTTCCCACTGTGATTTTATCGCCTGCTCCCAGCTATCACGGAAAGTAAAGCTTTCCGTTTCCCAGATACCGCTAGCCGCTTTGCGAAAAATGGACGCGAGCGGCTCTGGTGCAGCTGCTGCTGTTCTCTCCAGCGCCTCCGGCAAAGGTGTGTGGCCATAGCCGATTTCCGTCTCCAGCCGCTGCAGCGCATGCGCGAGCTGCCGCAGCTGCCTTGGTCGCTCGGCGAATTTTGCTGCTTGCTGGAAGCCGATCATCGTGCCTGCAAACAAGATTAGAACCGCGCCTAGCAGCTTGATCACGGGTCATCAGCTCGATGTCGCCCCGAGAATGCATGCATCGTATCTGCGGCTGAGCGGGATGCTGACGGATGCTCGCGGCTGGAAGCCCGTAGGGCGATTGCTTCCGCAGGCACCACGCGGTGCATGATGCCCTGGTCGGTGCGCTTTAGCTCAACGACGTACGTAAATGCTCCTTCTTCAAGCAGCTTCAGCAGCACGGGCCTGCCTCTTGCATCCTGCAAATCGTAGGCATGTGCAGTTGCGACGACGCTGATGCCCGCATGACTGGCCTCACGAATGGCTTCGCCGTCCTCCGGCCTGCCGATCTCGTCGGCAATCAGCACCTCGGGCGACATGGAGCGCAAAAGCATCATCATGCCTTCCGCCTTAGGACAGGCATCCATCACATCGGTTCGCGGGCCTACGTCGAATGTCGGGATGCCGCGGACGCAGGCTGCAATCTCCGACCGCTCGTCGACGATGCCGACCTTTCTTCCTTGCCAGCCGCTCGCTTCCAGGGTCGGCCACAAGCCATAGCTGACGGATCTGGCTATGTCCCGCACGAGCGTCGTTTTACCTTGCTGCGGAGGAGCTAATATAAGCGTCGAATGCAGCGTTTTTCTAGTACGGTCGATCAGCTTAGGCAGCAGGTGGGCGCTAGCGCCGATCACTTCTCTGGCTACCCGGATATTGAAAGCGCCAATATCGCGAATGCCCCGTACAACACCGCTGTCGAGTATAGTCCTGCCAGCCAGTCCAATACGATGACCGCCCGAGACGGTGATAAAGCCTCTGCGGAGCTCCTCCTCCATGGCGTACAAGGAATAGTTGGTAATGCGTTCGAGCAGCTTGCGGCATGTATCTGCCGATGGCTTGTATGCTCCGTCGGCAGCTTGGCGCAGCGACCCGTCAATCATCATAAATCGAGACTGCCCCCGAAACCCTAATTCAAGCGGCCGTCCTTCTCGAATCCGTATTTCCTCTAGCTGCTCCTGCATAGGTTCAGGAAGCCGCTCCAGCAGCGTCTTTAGCTCCAAAGGCAGTAAGTGCACGATGCGTGCCAGCATGCCATCATCACTCCCGGATGTTTGTCCTTCGTAGTTCCTATTTGTATGCTTTCGATGCGAAAATATGTCTGCCCCGTTCATCGTTTGCTAGATTTACAATCTATTATTTTTTCATAATACCGATCATCAGGCAGATGACGCCGGCACCTACCCATAGAAATTTAGAAGGCGACAGCTTGTCGGAAATTCCGACGAGTCCAACGGTAGTCGTCGCAACAAGAATGAGCGGACCTACTAAAGCAAGCGATGAGTTAACGACCAGCGCTCTGTCGATTTGGTTCAACCGGAGCATCAGCAGCGCGGCGCAAATTTCGATGGTGCCTGACATAAGCCGTAGTGACGCCATGGTCAGTACAATTTTATTAAGCACGATATTAAATGACCTCCCTTCGCAATCCAGCTTGTTCCTTATTCATATGCACGCTTGTCTGTCTTTCATGCCGGACACCTGCCCATAGGAAGACGCATATAGTAAAGGATTGAGCTTAGGAAAGGCGGTATATCCAACATGCAAGTGCAGGTTATATCAAGTGTGAATGAAGCCAGCTCCGCTAAATTTCATCATAAGACGGCTATTATCATCGACGTGCTGCGGGCGACAAGCACAATCATAACGGCAATCGCAGCTGGCGCATTATGCGTCATCCCTGCTGAAACCGTAATGGAGGCAAGGGCGCTTCAGCGTCCGGGAGATTTGCTTGGAGGCGAACGATTTTGCCGAAAAATCGCCGGCTTTGATCTGGGCAACTCGCCGGATGAGTACACCGAGCAGGTCGTCGCAGGCAAAAGAATTGTGCTAACGACTACGAACGGCACAAGGGCGATCCATAAATCGATGCGGGCGGATCATGTGCTTACCGCATCGCTGCTGAATGCGGAGGCCTGCGCCCGCGTGGCTGCCGAGCTTCGGCGCGATGTCGTTATTTTGTGCGCGGGAAGTCATGATGATTTTGCGATTGAGGATGGCTTATGCGCCGGGCTTGTGCTTGATAAGCTTCATAGCTTAAGCCAAGTTACCGTTGAAATGGACGATTTTGGCACCGCCATGCTGGCGCTGTACCGAAATCGGTCGGCTCAAGTAAAAGAGACAATAATGAATGGAATGACGGGAAAAAAACTAATGAAGATGGGGATGAAAAAAGATATTGAGGCGTGCTCCGCCATCGATATTTACCATGAGGTTCCGAGATTGAATGGAGATCAGCTAACAAGATCCTGATCGCTTGCGCACTAAAAAAGGCACGTTCCGTCAGTACGGAAAGTGCCTTCTCTTTAGCCTATTCTATTAACGGCGTTCCTGAGGACCGCCTACAAACGCCTGCACTTCGGTATCAAGACCGTAAGCAGTATGAAGCGCACGCACAACGTCGCTCAAAGGCTCAGCCGTAATCACGCAAGAGCATTTGATTTCAGAGGTGCTTACCATCTTGATGCTGACGCCAAGCGATGAAATCGTTGCGAACATTTTCGCTGCAACACCCGGATTGCTGACCATGCCTGCGCCTACGATGGATACCTTCACAAGGTTTGATTCTGAAGTAGTCTCACGGTATGGCACCTTGCTGCGGACACCCTCGATAACCGAGATCGCCTTATCCTTGTCGTCGCCGGAGAGAGTGAAGGAGAAATCGGCCTTACCGTCCTGCACACCGCTTTGTACGATAATGTCGACATCGATGCCGTTGCTTGCCAGTGCACCAAACACATTGGCAAGTACGCCCGGTACATCCTCAACACCCATAATGCTAATTCTAGCTACATTTTTGTCAAACGCGATGCCGCGAACGACCACGCCTTGCTCCATGACCGCTTCCTCCTTCACACTTGTACCTTCGTTTTGGGTAAAGCTTGAACGCACAACAAGCTTAACATTGTTATGCTTAGCGTATTCCACCGCACGCGGGTGCAATACAGCAGCTCCCAAATTAGCGAGCTCAAGCATTTCATCATACGAAATCTCGTTTAACTTACGTGCATTTTTTACGACGCGGGGATCGGTTGAATAAATGCCGTCCACATCCGTATAAATCTCGCAAACGTCTGCTTTCATCGCGGCTGCCATTGCAACTGCCGTCGTGTCAGAGCCGCCGCGGCCGAGTGTCGTAATTTCACCGTCTTCCGTCATCCCTTGGAAACCTGCAATGATGGCTACATTGCCCTGCTCCAGCGCTTTAAATACGCGCTCAGGGTGAATGTTCGTCATCTTCGCCTTGCCATGCACCGCTTCTGTGCGGATGCCTGCCTGCCAGCCGGTAAAGGATACGGCCTTAGCTCCAAGCTGGTGAACGGTCATCGACAGCAAAGCTATCGATATTTGCTCTCCAACCGTTAATAGCATATCCATTTCCCGCGCCGGCGGATTTGGATTAAGCTGTTTCGACTGATCGATTAAATCGTCTGTCGTATCTCCCATGGCAGAAACGACGACAACGATATCGTTGCCTTCCTGCTGCCTGTCAATTATTCTTTTCGCTACGCGCTGCATCCGCTCCGGCGTTCCCACGGAGCTGCCGCCAAACTTCATCACTATCAACGACAAAGCTGATTCACTCCCAACCCTGACATGTACATACAAGACAATATTATAACACAACAGACGGTCCCTTGGGTATATCCGCCTACAAAAAAACCGTCCGAGTTGCATCGGACGGTTGAATTAAGCTGCTTACTAAGCGCGCGAGATGTATTTGCCTTCGCGAGTATCGATGAGCAGAACGTCGCCTTCGTTTATGAACAGTGGAACTTGAACGTTCAGGCCGGTCTCAACCTTAGCCATTTTCGTAGCGCCTTGTGCCGTATTGCCTTTCACACCCGGCTCTGTTTCAATAACTTTCAGCTCAACGCTGTTTTGCATTTGAATACCGAGAATTTCGCCTTGGTAGCTTGAGATGTTAACGTTCATGTTTTCTTTCAGAAAGTTAAGCTCCCATTCCAGCTGTTTCTTGTCCAAGTTAAATTGGTCATACGTTTCATTATCCATAAACGTGTACTCCGAACCGGAGTTGTACAAATATTGTACTTCACGGTTTTCGATAATCGCGCGTCCGATGCTCTCGCCCGCACGGAACGTTTTCTCAACAACGTTACCATTGCGAAGGTTTTTCAGCTTGGAGCGAACGAAAGCCGCGCCTTTACCCGGCTTAACGTGTTGAAAGTCTAGAACGGTGAAAATATCTGAGTCTACTTGCACGGTCAAGCCTGTTTTAAAATCGTTTACTGAAATCATTGCTGATTCCCTCCTGAATGAATAGTCCTAACCCAGAGTGATCAAGTCCTTCGGGGATGAGGTTAATATTTTAATACCGGTTTCCGTAATAACGATATCATCCTCTATGCGCACGCCGCCGAAGCCAGGTACGTATATGCCGGGTTCAACCGTGACCGTCATGCCGGGGGTTAAAATCGTTTCGCTTAATTTGGACAATCTCGGCGCTTCATGAATTTCCATGCCGAGTCCATGCCCGGTTCCATGTCCAAACAGATCGCCATAGCCGTATTTCGTAATGATATCGCGAGTTAGCGCATCCGCTTCACGACCGGTCATGCCCGGCTTAATATGCTCCAGTGCATGCAATTGCGCTTCGAGAACAATATGGTAGATCTCAAGATGCTTCGCTGTTGGCGTTCCAACCACCACTGTCCGGGTCAAATCAGAGCAATAGCCATTATAGTAAGCGCCGAAATCAAGCATCACAAACTCATTATTGCCGATTATGCGATCACTGGCTACTCCATGCGGCAGCGCGGAGCGCTCCCCCGAGGCTACGATAGTGTCGAAGGAAGAGGATGTTGCGCCATGCTTTCGCATATACACTTCCATCTCAAGCGCGATTTCCGTTTCACGGACTCCCGGGCGGATCAGTTTCAAAATATGATTGAAGGTGCTGTCCGCTAGGCCCGCTGCCTCCTGCATAATTTGCAGCTCAGACTCGTCCTTTATAATACGAAGCCGTTCAACCAATCCTGAAGCAGGCTGGAGCGTGATGCCGTTCAACGTTTTCGTCCATGCCGTAAATTCGCTGTATACGACATGATCCTGCTCGAAAGCCAGCTTCGTCAGCTTGCCTTGACGCAGAAGCCCGAGAACATCCTCAAGCGGACTTGACCCGTGCTCGACGATTTGGAAGCCTGCCGCCTGCTGAGGCGCTTGCGTACGATAGCGAAAATCGGTAAGCAAATAGCTTTCGCTCAAAGTGATCAGCACCATGCCTGAAGAGCCGGTAAAGCCGCTTATGTAGCGACGGTTGTGCCCGCTTCCAATTAATATCGCTTCAAAGTGATGCTCTTCCATCAGCTGGCGCAGTCGCATTACTCTATCGTTTGGCATAACCGCTTCACCCCTTCTTATACTCATTGCGATTTTTGCAAATGACGTACGAGCGCAGTAAGGCCGAGTTCATAACTGTGAGACCCAAAGCCGGCAATTTGACCGACTGCGATTGCAGCGACGACGGATACATGGCGGAACGCTTCTCTCTTGTGAATGTTCGACATATGCACCTCGATGACCGGCAGACCCACTGTGCTAAGAGCATCGCGCAGCGCATAACTGTAATGCGTCCAAGCGCCGGGGTTAATGACGATACCGTCTGCTTTGCCATACAAACTATGTATTCGGTCAATCATTTCACCCTCATGATTCGTTTGGAAAAAGGCAAGCGTGGCGCCAAGCGCTTCGGCTTTATCCTTCAAGAGCAATTCGATCGATGCAAGCGTTTCTGTCCCGTATACCCCGGGCTCACGAATGCCGAGCATGTTTAAGTTCGGCCCGTTCAAAACAACGATTCTGTGCATATATGCGCCTCCAAGCAACCGAATCCATCATAGGTTTAAAGATCAATTGCCATTTTACCACAAATGTCCGCTCCTTGAGAAGTAGAACTCGTTACTCCGCGTTAATTGGTTCCCTCGATGCTTCGTCAGTGAACTCAAAGGTAATGGAATAACCGATAAACACGCCCCAAAGAAGAAATACGCAAATCTCGGTGTAAAGCGTATTCCAGCCTGCTATTCTAATGCTCTCCATAATGCCGAGCATCGGGCCGACGACGATAAATAGAATGGCCCACCAAGCGGCGCCGTACAAAACGCCTGGCCATGGACCGCGCAATCTGCCAAGCGCTATTGTGTAAAGTAACGATGCGGCGATTGAAAATAGTACGAATGCGCCTATCCCTACGACCTCTCCCCATCCGGTCTTAAGAAAGGAAGACCGAAAGAAAGGATCCGCCGCAAAGCCGGGCAGCACCTTCGTAAATTTCATTTCGTAAAACATCCATCGCACGATTCCCCATATAAGACCTGCGAAAAAGCCGATTTTGATCGAGTAAAGCCATGGATTTGTATGATGTTCCTGCTTGTCATGATCTTTCCGCTGCTTTTCCTTAGCCATTTGGTCACCCTCCACTATGATTTGCATTGTTGCCTGGCTTAGTATGTGAAAAAATTCCGATCCGTAACCGCTGACTTCAATAGCTGGCTTTCATTAACCCGCATTTCGCTTCCAGCATGCTGACGTTGGCAATTGACCGATAGATCAAGTACAATAGATTACAAAGTTAAAGGTACATTCGTCGTAACAGCTAAGACGATATTCCACTCAAGGAAGGTGACAAGCTCTTGCCGCAAGACTCCCGAAGTATATATGGCGGACAAGCGGTTATTGAAGGCGTAATGTTTGCTGGCAAACACGTTAACGTAACGGCTGTCCGACGCAAAAATGATGAAATCGTATTTTATGAGGTTCCCCGTACTACCAAGAGCTGGATCCAGGTTTTAAAAAAAATCCCGTTCGTCCGGGGCGTTGTAGGCATCTTGGAATCAAGCGCCAAAGGCTCGCAGCATTTGAACTTCTCTATGGAAACATACGCGGAGGATGAGGCCGGCGAAGAACAGGATACAGTTAAGGCCGTGCAAGCCGCCAAGGCGAAGGAAGAAAAAAAAACAGGCTGGAGTCTCAGTATGCTGGTCGGCGTGGCCGTGGCAGGCGTACTGTCCTTTATTTTCGGCAAGCTCATATTCACCGCTGCACCTGCAGCGATTGAAGAATTACTGTTTGCCGGGGTATTTGACAACAAGGTCGGTCATAATTTATTAGAAGGACTTATCAAAATTATTTTATTGCTCGCTTACTTATACTTCATCTCCATGACTCCGCTTATTAAGCGGCTGTTCCAGTATCATGGCGCTGAACATAAGGTAATCAGCGCTTATGAAGCAGGCGAGGAGCTTACCATTCGCAATGTGCAAAAATATAGCAGACTCCACTATCGCTGCGGCTCCAGCTTTATCGTGTTTACTGTCATAGTGGGCGTTGTCGTATACTCGCTTCCATTTTTCACATGGGATTCGATTTGGGAACGTATTTACATCCGTATTCTTCTGCTTCCACTCGTTCTCGGCATATCATATGAGGTGCTGCGCTGGACGAATGCTTTGCGTGAATTTCCTGTTCTGCGCTACCTCGGCTATCCGGGCTTGTGGCTGCAGCTGCTTACGACTAAAGAACCGCGCGACGAGCAGGTGGCGGTTTCCATCGCTTCATTTAAACGCATGCTTGAGCTTGATAGGCAAATGAAATAAATTTACGAAGAACAGAAAGGCGGTATTTACAATGAGCAGAATACCGGGCAAATGGAATGTATGGTCAATCACGTTTTTGGCGCTGCTGGTGATCGGTCTCGTATACAGCGTTATTAATAGTCCAGGCACATTTATTATTCCGATTGTAGTGCTTGGCGGTATTTTCCTGTTGTATAAATATCCGCCGTCTTTCTTAAGAGGATATGGCTCGCAGCAAAGCAGGACCTCTGTCAAACCTAGTCGTTCTGCCTCTGCCAGATCGAAGACAAACAAGACCCGCTCCAAAACCGTGCCGTTTCGCGTCATTGAAGGCGGCAAGGATGACGATGATCTGCCTAAATACCATTAACGACTAGCGTAAACGGCTGTCGCCGTCCTTTGGCGGCAACAGCTCGTTTCGCGGTGAAATATAAGCATATTTATAAATGTTAAACTTATAAATTCTTATATTTAAAAGAAAGGACTGCGGCATGTTAGCCGCAGTCCTTCTTTTTGTTGATTATTCTATATGCTATGTATCATTCATTATCCATTTCCGCACGTACGGCGCGAAGCTCGTCCATTCTTTGCGAGTCCCGGCGGAAATATTCAACCAATGTTTCAATGCATGTTATAGAATCCCAGCTTAAATGATGTTCAATTCCTTCAACATCCTGATAAATATTTTCGTCCTGTACGCCGATCGTCGTTAGAAAAGACTCTAGCAGCTGGTGCCGGTCGACAAGCCTTTTACCCATCTTCTTGCCTTTATTGGTCAGGACAAGCCCGCGATACTTCTCATAAATCAAATAATTATCTTTATCGAGCTTCTGAATCATCTTAGTGACGGAAGAAGGATGCACCTCTAGTCCTTCTGCTATGTCCGAGACACGTGCATATCCTTTTTCATCGATCAGCTTATAAATTTTTTCCAAGTAGTCTTCCATGCTCGGTGTAGGCACTGAAGAACCTCCTAACCATACTTCTTCACCCTGTTTCGCGGCGTTACTCTATGTATCATACACTGTTCGTTACGCTCACTGCAACCCGCTCTCAATCCCGAAATAGATTACGAAGCGAAAAAAACGCTTGAAAATACCCGTTTGATCAGCTCGTCTCTTCCACAAATTAACGCTCGCCTTGCAAAAACGTCAAGCCTCCTGAGTCAAGATTCGCACACCGCATTAGGCCGCCGCTAAGGCAGCAGGGGCGGGTTAACTAACGACTTCATCTTCGCACACGAGTCTATGGCATGACGGCTGGGAGAGGCGCATTACAGAGCTTATAACTCCGATAAACAAGCAGATGCGCTCCGCAAGTCTATACCGGAGCGCATCTTTAACCATTTTCCAGATGCAAAAATTGAATATTTTACTTAAAAGGCTGCGCTCTCGTATTAAAATGCAAGCCATTCCGGCGTAATGATATTCAACCAGATCGTAATTTTGGTCATTTGGTCGGTAAACAGCAAAATACCCATCAATATCATGACGGCTCCGCCAATCTTCATAACGGAAGCGGAATATTTCAAAATCCATCTTGCCGTGCCAAGGAAAAAAGCGAGCACAAAAAACGGGATGGCAAAGCCTAGCGCATAAGCTGTCGTCAATTGAAACCATGTTCCGGGTTCCGTTGCGGCCAGGCCTAATATAGCCGTTAGAGCAGGCCCCATGCATGGCGTCCAGCCTGCAGAGAAGCCGATTCCAAAAATAAAGGAGCTTATGTAGTCCGCTTTTTTCGGAATCAGATTCATTCTCCGCTCCTTCATGAGCAGCTGCGGCTGGAATAATCCGATTAGAAAAAGTCCCATCAAAATGATCAGTATTGCGGATAACTGCCTGATCAGCTGTCTGTACTCACTGAAAAACTCAGCAAACACATTCGTTCCGTAGCCTAAAGCGTAATACACCGTGCAAAAGCCTAAAATGAAAAACAGCGTATGCGACATCGTTCGCATACGTTTTTGTTTTGCATTCGAATTCTCCTTCAAATCCGCCACTGAAATACCCGTAATATACGATAAATATGAGGGGTACAGAGGCAAGCAGCAAGGCGAAATAAACGATGCAAAGCCGGCGCCGAAAGCGAGCCAAATGTTAATGTCTGACAAAACCTTTCACCCCAATCCGAATCAACTGCCTGCCCGCACCCCGCGACGGAACACGAGCAGCAAAAGCAGCACGGCAATAAGCAGTAAGACGATCGTACCGCCAGGCGCTAAATTCCATATTCCAGCGATAAGAAGCCCCATAATAACGGCCAGCTCACCGATGATGACGACAATAATGACGCTCTGGCGGAAGCTGCGGGCAATAATCAGGCTGCATGCAGCCGGTATCGTGAGTAAGGCCGAAACAAGCAGCGCACCCACGATTTTAATAGATACGCTAATAATCAGTGCAGTAAGCACGCTTATCATAACATTATAAAATTTCACGGGCAAGCCGCTTACCGCAGCCGCATCCTCGTCAAATGTAATAAGGAAAAGCTCCTTGACCTGCAAGCGAATCGCCGCGAGTACGATGATCGTAACGCCGCCAATAACGTATAGATCGGTATTATTCAGGGTATAAATGCTGCCGAATAAATAACTGTTCACATTGTTGTTAAAGCCTTTGCCCATCGTAAATAGAAGCGATGCAAGCGCGACCCCGCCCGACATAATAATTGCAATGGAAAGCTCCGCGTAAGTTTTGTAGGCTTTTCTAAGCTTCTCGATAGCGAAGGATGCAGCTATGGCGAACAGCAAACCTACCGCAATCGGATAAACGCCTATAAGGAAGCCCAGCGCTACGCCGGCAATGGAGACATGAGATAAGGTGTCGCCAATCATAGACAGTCTGCGCAGCACAAGAAATAAGCCCATCAGTGGAGCGGTTATGCCAATCAGCAAACCGCCAATAAGGGCTCTTTGAAAAAACTCACTCGTTACGATCTCCAACTAAAACAACCTCTTTCCTGCTCTCCATTTGTTCCCTTAAACCTTTTAAACTGTGCGCCAGGTCATTCTCCACGCAATCCTGCGTTTCGTGCGAATGCTTAATATGAAACTTGAGCTTCCCGTTCGCTGACGCAGGATCTTGACCAAGATATGAACGTATCATTTCCAAATCATGGGAAACCATCAGGAACGTAATATTATGATGCTGGTGCATATGCTTGATCATATGGAAGAAGCTCTCCTGCGTCTCCGTATCAATGCCCACCGTCGGCTCATCCAAAATGAGCAGTGATGGATTGTTAATCAGCGCTCTAGCCAGGAAAACACGCTGCTGCTGGCCGCCCGAAAGCTGACCGATGCGCTTATCCTTTAAGTCATCGATGCCCATCGCATGAAGCGCATCCTCGCATTTTTTAAAATCCGCTTTGTTCATTTGCTTAAATAGCTTGCTTCGCCCATAAAGCCCTGACAGCACCACTTCCCGCACAGTGGCCGGAAACAACGGGTTTAGCGTGTTTTTCTGCGGAACATAGCCAATGCGCTCCCATTGCTTAAACTTGTCTATTTTCTCTCCAAATAAACGAATCGTGCCGCTAGTCGGCTTCAACAAGCCAACGATCATGCGTAGCAGCGTCGTTTTTCCCGCACCATTCATGCCTATTAAGCCGATGAAGTCCCGTTCCTTCACCGCAAAACTAAGATTCGAAATGACAGTCTGATGTTGAAAGGAGAAGGAGACGTCCTCCAATGAGATCACCTCTTGGTGGCAGCTAGCGTCCGCATTTATTATTCGATTCGATTGCGCCATAATTTCTCTCCTCACAGCAATACGGAGCTGAGTCAGCTCCGCAGGTTTGCCTTTTGTTCTATTGTAATGCTTGCACAAGATTTTGCAAGTTTCTCTCCATCAGCGTGAGGTAGGTTTCTCCCTCTTTAGCTTGATCCGGCGTTAAGCCTTCAAGCGGATTAAGCACCATGGTCTTCACGTCGGCCTCGCTTGCAAGCGTTTGTGCCAGCTGGTCGGATACTAACTCTTCGAAGAATATATATTTTACGTCGTTCGCCTTAACGAACTTCGCAATGTCCAGCAAATCCTGCGCACGCGGCTCGGCGTCCGGGCTCAGTCCCATAATGGAAATTTGCTTTAAGCCATAGTCACGTGCCAGATAACCGAAGGCTTGGTGCGATGTCACGATGTTTTTATTCGTCGTTTGCGCAAGCTTAGCCGTATAATCCGCATCGATAGCTTCCAGCTTCAATTTAAGCGCAGCAAAGTTTTTCTCATAATCCGCTTGATTTGCGCTATCTGCTTCTACCAAGCTATTTTTCAC
Organism: Paenibacillus sp. Soil522; assembly: GCF_001428245.1. GTDB lineage: Bacteria > Bacillota > Bacilli > Paenibacillales > Paenibacillaceae > Pristimantibacillus. The sequence goes on along the minus strand of NZ_LMRV01000001.1, from coordinate 151,473 downwards.
ATTTTCCGCCAGAGTTAGAGCTGATTTCGGGCTAACCCACGTATGCGGATCTATGCTGCCGTGCTCGTCAGCATGTTCTTCTTCTTGCCCATGCTCTTCTTCATGTCCATGCTCTTCTTCCGTACCTTCAATAAGCGAAATCCCATCGCTGATCTCTTTCGTTACGACCGTGCTGTCCTTCGACAACCCTTTCAGAAAATCGTCTACCCAGCCCTCTAACCCTGCTCCATGATACAAAAACATCTGCGCTTTCGAAGCAGTGTCCAAATCACGGCTCTTCGGCGTCCAGTCGTGAGGCTCTACGCCGGCAGAAACTAAATTTACCGCATTTACATGCTCTCCGCCGATTTCAGCAGCTAGAAAGTATAGCGGATAGAAGCTGGTAACAACACTAATCTGATCTTTTGCTGCATTGTCAGTTGCGGCGCTGCTGTCAACATTAGCCGGTGAATTCGCGTTGTTCGTATTATTGCCGCAAGCTGCCGTAAACAACAGCATTGCAGTTAAGAGCAGCATGAACGCCATCAAGCGTACCGATGATTTCGAATCTTTCATTTCGTTTTTCTCTCCATTCTTATTCCGTTCTTTTTCGTAATCGTTATTATTACGTTTTGTATTATACGACGCAATGAAATAGACTGTCAACTATATTCATTCGTATAAGATAGTCATCATGCAGATTCATAAGCTGTAAGCAGCTTCGATGTATCGGACTCTGATTACTTGTATTGACCAAAAAAGATGGAAATATGATACGGAGGCTGCTGCAGGTGCAGATCAGAGCATCATGACGGGCCGGAAAAAATAGAGATGCCCCGTAAGTCATCTCGACTTCCGGGGCATCTCCTGATTCAATCATTCGGCAACGATATATCCGTTATTTCACGACCGCACCATTTGGCATGCCGTCCGGCACCGTAGCCAGCGTTAGCTGATCACCATGCGATGCAGCGAGTATCATGCCCTGCGACCATTCGCCGCGCAGTTTAACCGGCTTCAGGTTCGTTACGCAAATCACTTTGCGGCCAACCATTTGCTCAGGCGTGTAAAATTTGGCAATTCCGGACACGACCTGACGCTGCTCGTAGCCAAGATCAAGCTGCAGCTTGAGCAGCTTGTCGGCTTTGTGCACAGGCTCTGCCGAGATTACCTGAGCAACGCGCAGCTCGACTTTTGCAAAGTCATCAATCGCAATTTCTTCCTTTGTCTCTACTGCCGCCTGCGGAGCTTCGCCCTGAGCCTTCTCATCCGAATTCGATGCGGCTGCCTGATCCGCTGCTTGCTCAGTCTGCGCGCCGCCACCCATTTCAGCAGCGATAAATGCCGCTTCCTCCGCCGTTTCAAGACGCGGAAATAAAGGCGAGCCTTTGCTTACTTTCGTTCCGCCCGGCAGCGAGCCGAATTGCTTGGTGCTCTCCCATGACGTCAGCTCGCCTTGCTCCAGGCCAATCTGCTTCCACATTTCACGAGGGGAATGCGTCAAGAACGGTTGAAGCAATATCGATACGATGCGCAGCGATTCCGCCAAATGGTACATGACCGATGCAAGCTCGTCAGTCTTCGACTCATCCCTGGCAAGAGCCCATGGCTGTGTCTCATCGATATATTTGTTCGTACGGCTTACAAGCTGCCATAACGATGCGAGCGCCACCGAAAATTCCATGTTTTCAAGCGCAGCTTCTACCTGCGCGATCGTTTCGACCGTAAGCTTCTGCAAGGAATCGTCGAAAGCTGTTACAGAGCCCGCGAAAGAAGGAATAACGCCATCAAAATATTTATCGATCATCGCAATCGTCCGGTTGAGCAAGTTTCCAAGATCATTTGCCAAGTCAAAGTTAATCCGCTCGACGAAATTTTCCGGCGTAAATGTTCCGTCTGCTCCGAACGGCACCTCACGCAATAGATAATAACGGAGTGCGTCTAGTCCGTAGCGATCGATTAACATAACCGGATCAACAACATTGCCCTTGGACTTTGACATTTTACCATCCCTCATCAGCAGCCAGCCGTGCGCAAACACCTTCTTCGGAATAGGCAAATCAAGCGCCATCAGCATGATCGGCCAATAAATGGTGTGGAAACGAACGATTTCCTTCCCGACCAAATGCACGTTGGCGGGCCAGAAATCGCGGTACTTCAGATCATTTCCTTCATTGCGGTAGCCTAGTGCCGTTATATAATTCGACAACGCGTCGATCCATACATAAATGACATGCTTAGGGTCTCCCGGAACTTTTACGCCCCAATCAAAAGTCGTACGCGATACGGCCAGGTCCTCCAGACCAGGCTTAATGAAATTGTTGATCATCTCGTTCTTGCGTGATTCCGGCTGAATGAAATCCGGATTGTCCTCATAATATTGCAGCAGACGATCCGCATATTTGCTCATGCGGAAAAAATAACTTTCCTCCTTCACAAGCTCAACCGGGCGGCCGCAGTCCGGACATTTGCCGTCATCAAGCTGACGCTCGAGAAAAAACGACTCGCAAGGCGTACAGTACCAGCCTTCATAGGTGCCCTTGTAAATATCGTCCTGCTCTAGAAGCTGAGCAAATATTTTCTCCACTACAAGCTTATGGCGCTCTTCCGTGGTGCGAATGAAATCATCATTGGAAATTTCAAGCTTTGCCCATAAATCCTTAATGAGGGCGACGATATCGTCAACGAACTGCTGCGGGGTTTGATCCTTTTCCTTTGCCTTTCGCTCAATCTTCTGCCCGTGCTCATCCGTTCCCGTCAAGTACCATACATCATACCCGCGAAGACGCTTATAGCGCGCCAATGCATCTCCGGCTACCGTCGTATAAGCATGACCGATATGGAGCTTATCGCTTGGATAATAAATCGGAGTCGTAATATAAAACGTATTTTTTTTCGTCAAAAGAAATCCCCCTATTCCATTTTCACTGCAAAAAAACGCAAAAAACTCCCGTCCATCATGGGACGAGAGTTAGAACTCACGCGGTACCACCCAAATTTCAATCACGAAAAACCAGTTAAACAGGCTTTCCGGGAAAGCTTCGTGTGCCGCCTACTCGGCGGCTATCGCCGTTAACGCCAGCTTCGCGTCGCTCCCTTACCCAGCCGGTACCATATGCTGCAGCTTGAAAGCGAATCCTCCCGGACCATATTCCAATAGCGTCCCTTACCGGCTTGCACCATCAATCCCGGCTCTCTGCAAAAGTTGTTCTATTGTACTTATCCGTTCCTCGGACATATGGAGAAATCTAGTAATCACTTTACCCGTTTATAAATCAAAATATACCGAAACAGAGCCCTCTCTGTCAAGGAGCATCTGTCTTATCCGCTGTTGGAGGCGGTACGGGATCATATCCTCCCGCATGAAACGGATGACAGCGCGCGATGCGCTTAACCGCGAGCCATGAGCCTTTAGCTGCTCCATGCTTCTCGATCGCTTCCAGCGCATACATCGAGCAGGTTGGATAAAAGCGGCATGACGGCGGAGTCAAAGGTGATATAACCTTTTGATAAAAATGTATAGGAGCCTGCGTCACCTTTCGCATCACTCGTTGTTTCAGCATTAGGCTAAGCTTGCCGGCGATTCATCCTGAATACAGTCCTTGCAGTAGCCGAACACCTCGAATTTATGCTTGATGACCCGGAACTCCTCGGGAACGGCCGTTTGCTCCATTGGACAGAAGGTTATCGGATAAGTCATGCCGCATTGTAAACAAATCATATGATGATGGTGATCATGCTCCCTGCAATGCAGCTTAAACTTGCCGCCATCCTCGAAAATAACCTGCTCCAGCACGCCCAGCTCTTCCATGACACGCAAATTACGGTATACCGTATCAAAGCTGAGACCGGTATAAGATTTCCCCATATATTCATAGACTTCCTTCGGGGCCAAATAACCCTGCGTCTCCGAAAACAGTCTAGCAAGCGTCTTTCTTTGATCCGTAATTCGTAATCCTTGACTAGACATGCGTCGTATAATGTCTTCCATTGTATGCATATGTCGAACCTCCGGACTAATAATTGTCTCTCTCCATAATGACGAAAAAAAAAGCTCTCGTCAATGAGAGCCTCTTATCCATTCAATCTCATGTTGATCATAAAGCTGGCCGCCATCGCCACGAATAGCACGATACTGAGAACCCCAACCAGCTTTCGCCTTGCGTTCAGCCGTTTGATGAGCGCAAAATCGCCCGATTGCCGCTTCGTTTCCGTATAAGAGCGATACATAAACAAATACGCAATAATAGATACGACAAACAGCATATTGACGAAAAACCATACGATTGTCCAGAACAAGCCAATTCCTCCGGTTGTGAGCAGCTATAGAACGGCTATAGATACCACTTGTTTAATATAATCATAAAGACTATGAAGCTGACAACCGCACCGCCGAAGCTAAACCAGCCCATACGGAACCGCTGCTGAAACATGCGTAAAATTCCGAAGCTGAGTAAACCGAAAATTAGCATGATAAACACGATACCGAGTATGAATAACGAAGCAGATACACTGCTCACATCGACTAGTGACACCGAACACACTCCCTTGTTTGCTAATATGTACATGTTCACTAGACATTATAAGGGATAGCTCAGCTATTAGCCAGCTGCAAACCCTGTCGATTTCGTGACAAAAAAAGCACACATCCGGCGGATATGCGCCCTCGATCCCTGTCCAGCTTGCGCTACCACCGAACGATAGCCTCATGATAATTACGGTTGGTCGGCCGCTTCTGCAGCTTTACTTGCAGCACGTTGTCCTTTAAAAGCGTTTTGCAGACGCGCGGCTTCACAAGCTTTGGCAGCTTGATCGTCTCGCTTTTGCCATTCGGCAAGCCGTCAAGCCGCAGCCGGTCCTCACGCACAAACAACCTCAGCTGCTCTTTTTCAAAGCCTTCCGGTAATTTTATTTTAACATGAACAAAATGGCGTGTTTCAGAAAAGGTAGCGGAACCTCCCCCAATTATTGCGCCGGCCGCTTCGGGCAGCGCCCTAGTCATCATTTTGCGCACGTATTGCTCCACCCAATCCGGTTCACGCAGCAGCTCAAACCCTTTGGGAAACTGCTGCCTCTCCAACCATCGCTCCATATCATCCCATTTGGATGTCACCAGCAAACACCCGCCTTCCAGCATTCCTACCATCATATGCGCCCAGCTTCATACAGGATACTTAAGCTCCGGGAACCTCTGGGCGAATGCCGCATAAGATATATCACGTACAGCAATTAGCTTAAAAAGTGCACATGAAAAAGGAGGATGCTTATGCCAGCTGTCATCGGCTTTGTCAAAATAGTTAGCACCGGCACTGGTTCCATCGTTCAGTTCGGTGATGCCCTTGAAGTATCGCCTTCCAGCGCTACAAAGACTTATGCGGGCTCAGGCTCGTTCTTGACCGGCAGTTTAGCGAACTCGAACAATGCTGTCAGCGCTACGAACTCCATCGATCCCGACGTACAGGATAATACGAATAATGATGTGAGTGTCGTATGAGTCTAACGATCCATCAGCAAATCACGATTCATATGTTCCGCGTAGACAACATATCGAACAGCTCCGTCCTGCAGGTCGGCAGCGCCGGGTCAATCCGCTCGTTGTCTCAGCTCTATAATACAGGCGGGTTCACCGAGCCCGCTCCACAGCTCGGCGAGGGTAGTCCCCTATCCTTCGTGCCTCTGCCGAACCCTACTTAGGGGCACGAAAGAGCAATTTACGAGAAGGAGGAGCAGTCTCATGCAGCAGCCCAATCAGCTGTCCCCTTGGCAAATGTGGTCTCTTGAAGTACAACATAAACTTAATGAGCAGAAGGAGCAGCTTCAAGCACTTGATGCGAAGGTAGCTGCTTTATCCGAGCAGGTAAAGAAGCTCGAAGCGCGTCCTACTTACAATATAGAAAAGATTGAGTATCGTTTCGACCAATTAAAGGTAGAAAAGCTCGACGGCACTTTAAATATCGGCATGACAGCGCCAGGTGCGGACGGTGAGTCTTTTCCCGGCAGTATTGAGCAGATAGAGGTGACGAAGCCGCAGGTTTTTCCTTCCGCAGGCCCGTCTATCCCTCCGCCAAGCGAAACATACAACGCTATTTTTACCGAGATGAACCGTTATTTGGATGACGCGGCTCCGCAAAGGCTGCTCGCATTCGAGCAAGAGTTTAGCATTCCGCTAGACCCGTATCATAGACGCATTATTATAGAGGATGTCCGCAGACAGCTGCCTAACCGCATCCATTATTATATGAAGCAACCGGATACTAGCACAGCGGATCAGCAACCGGCAGATATTGATGAAACGGTCGCCGCAAGAGTCCTTGCCAAAACAACGAGGGATGCCGATGCTGCGCTGCTCGCTTACATGCGCCAGCTGCAAAGCGGCACACCTGCATCTGGAGGAATGGAATAAATGTTAAAATTCAACGTTATAAACCATCATTTGAGCGTTGGTCAAATTGAAATACTCGGTATATCAACTGCATCGATGCTGCAAGTGGGAGACACCGACAACGTCTCCTTATATTCCATGTTCGATACGCCGCCCGAGTCCGTTATCGTTAGCCCGATGGCCCCCTTTCCATTACCTGATGATACAGACGATACACAAAACGAAGGTTAGGAAAATGTGATTGTAATGAAAGAACAAGCCGAGAACACTTACCCGATTCGAACAGCGAATGTAGGCTCGATTTGTATTATAAACGTCGCCCAGGCAGGTTACGTCCAGCTTGGTGACCGCGCAGTAACGAATGCTACTGTGCGGGGGATTGCGCTGCAGCGGCAAGAGGACCATACTGCCGCGGGCGACGTCTTTTTTGAATCGTATCCGCTATTCTATCGTCCACTGCCCTTTCTGGACGATCCCGAATATGATAACGGACAGGTCATATCGCTTCAGCGAACCAATTGCAAACCGAAAATAACCGTCGGCCATATTCAAGTTATTACGGCAGGTTCCGCATCCAGCATTCAAGCCGGCAACGGCATGTGCCTTACCGGCGTGTCGCGCGTCAAACATATCCGTCAGTTTCCCCGTCCCAAATCCTACCCTCCAATAGGCTGTTAACAAGGTCAGCTGCCTGGCAAGGCCTCTGTACGTTGCAAAAACAGCTGTTTCCGCATAGACATATGTGTAAATGCATATACACCGGTACAAACGTCCAGTGCACAACAAAGTTTCCGGCATACATTAACAGTGTGAGCTATGCATCACAAAAAACAATATTAATCAGGAGGTATGAACCATGGGATACCCTGTAGCAGGCGTTGGGACGGGCTGCGCACCGGTTTGCGGAGGCATCTGGACTAGTACGGGCGTTATTCTTGTCCTCTTCATTTTGCTGGTTATCATTCTGCGCTCTGGCATATTCTAAGCCACAGCATAGTCACGGTACAATATAAGCCAGTTTATTCGTGAGAAACTAATAATAAGTCCGCACGGATTTTTGCATCCATGCGGACTTTATTGCTGCACGCGAATTATGCCAATTGAAAGCCGTGTACGAGCAGCAGGCCAAGCCCGGCTAACAATACGGAACCGATTAATGCTGCAACAAAAGGTTTTTTGCCCTGCTTTCTAAATATAACGAGATCAACGCCAAGGCCAAGTCCCGCCATCGCCATTGCGATGAGGAAATAAGCAGCGGCAATCAGTTGGACGGTCAGGGCTTCAGGGATGATGCCCGCTGTATTCATACCGCTCATCGCCAGAAAACCAACGATAAACCAAGGAATCTGCAGCTTTTTCAGGCTGAATCTTTCCGGTTTATTGGCTCCGAGCCTATTCCACAGGCCAATCATTATGGAGACTGGAACCAGCATCGCTACCCGCGACATTTTGACGATTACGGCCAGGTCAATCGCTTCTTGCCCTCCAGGCGCAGCCGCCGCTATAACATGGGCAACCTCATGGAGCGTAGCGCCCGAAAATATACCATAGCCTGCGTCGCTTAATTGCAGGACGGGATAAAGAATCGTATAGACGAGCGTAAACAGCGTACCAAGAATTGCGACTGTCGTTGCGCTAATGGCCGTTTCATTATCGCTTGCCTTTAATTGCGGCGAAATGGCCACCACAGCGGCAGCACCGCAAATCGCCGTTCCGCATGCCGTCAAGATGCCCAGTTTTTTATCGATTTTCAGCCATTTGCTTAGCCCGTATACAACAAAAATCGTAAATGTAATATTGATTACCGCTATCGCAAAAACCTTTGGACCCGCATGTAAAATGTCGATCAGATTCAAACGCAGTCCAATCAGTATAATGCCGATCCGCAGCAGACCTTTACTCGAAAATGCAATACCCCGCACTGCCGGCTCCGGTACGCCTACCCACGCTTTATATACGATTCCGAGTAAAATCGCCGCAACCAGCTGACCCATCACGCTTAAAAAAGGCAGCATCGAGATGTATTTTGCAACAATAGCAATAAACATGGTAATCGCTAAGCCTTGCGTAAATCCTAAGCCTTTATAATTAAAGATAGCAAACCCGTTTTTATGTGCCATGTCCGTCACCTCTGCATCAGGACTAAACCTGCTGTCCTCTATGCCTTCACTATACAGCTCACGCTGCAGAAAGTGAAATACCTATCTCCTATCTATATCATTACGATTACTTATGATTGAAATGGTTTTCTACGTAATTTTGCGTTATTATTATGGTATAACTGCCTAAATCACTAATAATAATGAGGGATATTAATGATTATCGAAGCATTGCGTGTCTTCGTTGCCGTAACGGAGCAACGTCATTTTTCAAGAGCAGCCGATTTATTGAATATTTCCCAGCCCGGTGTAAGCCTGCATATCCGAAATCTGGAGAACGAGCTTGGCGCAAAGCTGCTGCACCGCTCTCCTAAGCAGGTCCGGCTTACCGAAGCTGGCGATGTGATGTATCAAAAAGCGAAGCAAATTTTGTCTTTATATGAGGAAGCCAAGCAAGACATTCAAATGCTGCAGGATAAAGTAACAGGAGCCATTCAAATCGGTGCGAGCTTTACGATAGGCGAATATGTGCTTCCTAAACGGCTCGCTGAATTTGCTGCTCAATACCCGCTCGTTGCCATGCAGGTCACGATCGGAAATACAGAGGAGATTGTACAAGCGGTTCGATCCAATGAACTGGATGTAGGGCTCATTGAAGGTGAAACCAACGCAACGGACTTGGTCATTACACCCTATATGAAGGATGAAATGATTTTAATCGCTCCTTCAGCTAGCCCGCTAACAACGGAACGCTTTGTAGACACCGAAATGCTTCAAAATCAAGTGTGGGTGCTGAGAGAAAGCGGTTCTGGTACACGCGCCTTCAGTGATCAATTCATGCGGGATGCGGGTCTGACCCTAAAACGCTCTTATATTTTCAATAGCAGCCAAAGCGTTAAAGAGGCGGTTGTGTCCGGCTTAGGCATAGCGCTGCTCTCACGCTGGATCGTCCGAAGAGAGCTGGAATCAGGAGAATTAAACGAATTGCGTCTGAATAAGGAACGCTTTGAGCGTAATTTTTCAATTATTCATCATAAGGAAGGGGCGGCTACGATGGCTGTTAATATGTTTATTCAGAGGCTGTTAACGGCCGGAGACTAGGATGCATTTTCCATTTTCGCGCTGTAAATGCTGTGATCCCCTACTGTCAACGCATCCTGGCGCATATAAATAGAGCAATAAAGTTGCAAAGGATGAACGCGCCGAATGGATATGAACCGGATCCGTGCACGGATAGATGAAATGACCGCCGATCTGCTCCGGACGCAGTCGCAAGACGGCGTATGGCGGATGTGCTTTGATTCAGGAACGATGACGGATAGCTATCTTATCATTTTACTTCGTCTGCTTGGAAGAGCGGATGAGCATTTAATTCATTTGCTTGCTGCGCGAATAGCCTCCAAGCAAGAAGCAAACGGTGCATGGAAGATCTATCCGGACGAGTTAGAGGGTAATTTGGAGGCGACTGCCGAGGCCTATTTTGCACTGCTGTATGCGGGCTACTACCATGCCGCAGATCCGCGCATGTTAATGGCGAAGCAGTTCATTCTGTACCTTGGAGGGCTATCAGAGGTTAGAAACTTGCTCACTCAAGTCATCTTTGCTGCTACGGGCCAAGCCGAATGGCCCAGGTTGTTGCGGATTCCGCTCGAAGCCTTCTTCTCGGATCTTGGAATCGGTTTGGACCTGTTCTCAATCTCCGGTCATGCGCGCGTTCATCTTGTGCCGACTTTAATTATGGCTAATAAGCAATTCGTGCGCAGACCGGTGACGATGCCTAATTTATCCGATTTATTCGTTGGCAGCTCACGCGCATTTACGAATGATTCCACCTGGATATCGGCTTTGAATGAATTTATATCCAGCTTGCCATTGACCAGCCTGCTTCCATCCAGCTCCAAAGCCGCACTCGATCAGGCTGAAGCTTTTATGTTTGAGCGCCTGGAACCTAATGGCACGCTGCTTACCTTTTCAACAGCGACGATTTTGATGATTTTAGCTTTACTCGCTCTTGACTATTCCCCTCAATCATCCGCCATTAATCGATTATTGACAGGAATTTATTCAATCATTTGCAAAGATCGGCCGCATCTTCAAGTGTCGTCCTCTGAAGTTTGGGATACAGCTATGATTAGCTATACGCTGCGGGAAGCGGGAATTCCGCCTAGCCACAACGCTCTGGAACGGGCAGGCGCTTATTTGTTAAACAGGCAGCAAAACCGTCTAGGCGACTGGGCCATCCGATTGCAGAATACACCGGCTGGCGGCTGGGGCTTCTCCGACGTCAATACGCTGTATCCCGACGTCGACGACAGCGCCGCAGCGCTTCGCGCCATTCGTCCCTATACTTCGGTCGCAAATGGATTATACGCCAATTGGCAAAGAGGTCTAAACTGGGTATTAGCGATGCGCAATGATGATCGCGGCTGGCCTGCTTTCGAACGAGAGGGAAATCAGCTGCCGGCAAGCTTCTTTACGTTCGAGGGCTCCGCAGACATCTCGACAGATCCTTCGACGGTTGACCTGACAGGGCGTGTTCTCAGCTTTCTGGGCAATGAGCTCGGCATGACCATCGGCCATCAATGGCTCGATGACAGTGTGCAATGGGTGCTGTCGCAGCAAACAAGAAATGGCAGTTGGTACGGACGCTGGGGAATTGCTTACATCCATGGCACAGGCGCTGCCATTCAAGGAATGACCGCAGTGGGTGTTCCTGCGGATCATCCAGCCATTAAGAAGGGGATCAAATGGCTTCTAGACATCCAAAATGATGACGGAGGCTGGGGTGAATCATGCCTTAGCGATAAAGTAAAGCGCTACGTGCCGCTTCATGCCAGCACCCCTTCCCAGACTGCTTGGGCGCTCGACGCGCTTACTGCCGCATACACAAAACCAACTCCTGCGCTGGAGAGTGGGGTGAACGCACTCCTCCAATCGCTTGAACGGCGGGATTGGACCTATACCTATCCTACAGGAGCCTTACTTCCGGGCAGCATGTACGTCCACTATCCGAGCAATAACTATGTATGGCCCATGCTCGCCTTGTCGGCTATTTTGAAGAAATACGGCTCATGAAATAGACCAAAAACACAAAAAAACAGCCGGCATCCCCGGCTGTTTTTCCTATTTAACTAAACCCATTTTTGCTGAAAAGCAGCGATGTTGGCATATTCCTCAGTCAGCAGGCGAGAAACACGGATATAGATCCGCATCAGCTCGGAATAGATCTGTGCATTTTGCTTGTTCGGCAAATGAAAATGCGATCCCCCTACCATGTCGGATACGACATCTAGCGAATCAACCTCTCCTAAGCTGTACAATCCAAGAATGACTGCTCCTAAACACGAGCTTTCGATGCTTTCCGGCACATGCAGCTCCTGATCGAAAATATCAGCCATCATCTGGCGCCATAGCTCCGATCTTGCAAAGCCGCCTGTCGCTTGAATTTTCGTCGGCTTGCCTGTTAATTCCTCAAGCGCCATTAGCACGCTGTACAAATTATAAATAACGCCTTCTAACGCAGCGCGAATGAGATGCTCCTTCTTATGGTGAAGCCCAAGTCCGAAATAAGAGCCTCGCGCATTCGCATCCCAAAGCGGAGCGCGCTCGCCGGATAGATACGGATGGAATATAAGTCCATCCGAGCCCGGCTTCGCCTTCGCGGCAAGATCCGTAAGCAGCTCATAAGGATCGATGCCAAGCCGCTTTGCTGAGGCGATCTCTTCCGTACCGATCTGATCACGAACCCATCTAAAGATCATGCCCCCGTTATTTACCGGTCCGCCAATAACCCAGTGGTTCTCCGTCAGCGCATAACAAAAAATTCTGCCCTTCGGGTCCGTTACCGGCTTGTCCGTCACCGCTCGGATAGCACCACTCGTACCGATGGTAACCGCTACTACACCCGGCTTGATTGCATTGACGCCCAGATTGGACAGCACGCCATCACTTGCGCCAACTACGAACGGTGTGGACGGCAGCAAATTCATTTGCTTCGCATAGCTCTCTTCCAAGCCCTCCAGCTTATACGTTGTAGGAACAAGCTCGGACAACCGGTCTGCCGTAACTCCGGCTACGCGCAATGCTTCCTCGTCCCATTGCAAATTTTTCAAATGAAACATACCTGTCGCGGAAGCGATGGAATAATCGATTACATAACGGCCGAAAAGCTTAAAAAATACGTATTCTTTGATCGAAATAAATTTATAAGTACGGTCAAACAGCTCCTTATGGTCGTGGCGCAGCCATGTGAGCTTTGATAAGGGTGACATCGGATGGATCGGCGTGCCTGTACGCAAATAAATCTCATGCCCGTTCCATTCGTTCTTTATTTTATTCGTCCATTCGATACTGCGATTGTCTGCCCACGTAATGCATTTCGTAAGCGGCGTGCCTGTATTGTCTACAGCAATTACACTATGCATAGCTGAGCTGAAGGAAACGCACAAAATATCCTTAGGCTGAACGTTGCTCTTTGTAATCGTTTGTCCGATTGTACCCAGCACCGCATTAAAAATTTCGTCCGGGTCCTGCTCCGCAATGGCAGGGGATGGTGAGTGAAGCGGGTATTCTATACCATGGCTTGCCACAATTTCACCCTTAACCGTAAAGAGCACCGACTTCGTGCTCGTCGTTCCAATATCAACACCGATTACATATTTCATATTCATCTCTTTACCTCCCTTTGCATTTGCCCATTCAACAGCCGGCATCCTGCTCGAATGTCTGCCATTATTACAATACCGTTCTTCCGGCAAATATTCAATCAGCAGTATTAAGAGCTAACAACGCTATGTCCGCCGAACTCATTGCGCAGCGCTGCAACGACTTTGCCCGAGAATGTATTTTCCTCCAGAGAGCGGTATCTCATCAAAAGCGACAATGCGATAACAGGCGTTGCGGTTTGCAAATCCAACGCTGTTTCGAGTGTCCATTTCCCTTCTCCCGAGGAATGCATGATACCCTTTAAGCCATCCAAACGCGCATCCTTCGTAAACGCGTTTTCCGTTAGCTCCATCAGCCACGATCTAATAACCGACCCGTTGTTCCATACCCGTGCGACCTTCTCGAAATCAAAGTCGAAATCGCTTTTTTCCAGCAGCTCGAAGCCTTCCGCAATCGCCTGCATCATGCCGTATTCAACCCCATTATGAACCATCTTCAAAAAATGGCCGCTGCCGCTGTCTCCGGCATGCAAATATCCGTCCTTAACGCAAATGTCGGAGAACAACTGCTCCACCGAATCAAATGCCGCTTTATTTCCTCCAATCATCGTGCAAGCGCCGGATCTTGCTCCAGATGTACCTCCGCTTGTGCCGACATCCAGGAAGTGAACGCCCTGCTCCGCAAGCTTCTCAGCCCGTCTAATCGATTCTTTATAGTTAGAATTTCCGCCATCTATCAAAATATCGCCAGCCTCAAGCCAGCCTCTAACCTGCTCAATAACCGAGTCGGTCAGCTCTCCTGCCGGCACCATCATCCAAATGACGCGCGGAGCCTGCAAGGAGTTAACCAGTTGCTGAATGGTAGCAGCGCCTTGGGCCCCTTCCTCTACTGCTTTTTCGACCGCATCTGTATTTACGTCGTATACTACGGCTTTATGGCTATGTTCCATTACGTTAAGCATCAAATTATAACCCATTTTACCTAAACCAATAATACCAATTTGCATCGTGATTCATCTCCCAGTCGTTTTTTGCGCAAAGCAAACTTCGTAAGCGCGAATGTATGAAATGTATGATCGACTTGCCGTTTATGTTATACTTCTCATGAAATAAGCTATTACGCGAGGGGAAGCAACTATTATGGTGCAAAACATGCTCGGAAAAATCCGTTCTTATTACGCAAGATTCAGCGAGAAAGAAAAGAAAATCGCTACCTACATATTAAATAATCCCGAAAAAATTATTCATAGCACGATCAATGAGGTTGCGGACGATCTAAATGTCGCAGAAGCAACCGTTTTTCGTTTTTGTAAGCATATCGGATATAAAGGCTATCAAGCTATGAAAATCGCACTCGCATCTGAAATTATGTCGCCTATTCAGCAAATTTATGAAGAAATAAATGAGAATGACAATGAAAAAGCAATTGCCGAAAAAGTATTTAAATCCAATATACGTACGCTGGAAAATACTTTTCAAATCCTAGACGGCGAAGACTTTGGCAAAGCGGTATCCTTTATTGCAGCAGCAAACCGCGTTCATTTTTACGGTATAGGCGGTTCCGGCGTTATTGCGATGGATGCGTTTCATAAATTCATCCGTTCGGGAAAACAGGCTTTTGCGTTTACAGATGCGCACTTCCAGCTCATGTCTGCGGCACAGCTTACTAAGGAAGATGCAGCAGTCGTCATTTCCCACTCCGGCACGAATAAAGATACGATTCGTATCCTCCAGACAGCAAACGCTAACGGTGCCAAGACAATTGCCATAACCGGTTTTCCAAAATCACCAATCAGCCAGAATGCGGATGTGTCGCTTCACACCAGCTCCGATGAAACCGAGTACCGGTCAGAAGCTCTTGCTTCAAGAATCGGACAGCTCAGCTTAATTGATGCCCTTTATGTGAATGTCATGATCATCAACAAAGATAAAGCAAAAACATCACTTGATAAAGTACGTGAAGCGATTTCCGAAACGCGAATTTAATACGCAATTCATTTAAGGATGAAAGGTGAACCGTTGACTGAAGCGTCAATGACTCACCTTTTTTTTATCGGCTAAACAAAGATCATTCACATGTGACAAAATGAGCGGTGTGCCCTCCTAATTTGTTAAGGTTAAAACGCTGCGCAAGCATTTCAATTATATGAAAAAAAATTTCTTAAATCAATACAAAATTTCGAAAAATTTTTTATTATCTTTGCCGAATATTCAATTAGTTATTATGAGTCATACGTTTTATTTCATGCATATCTGAAAAAAACATATAGCAAATAAACAGGAAGAACCCGCATGCCGTTTATCGCATGTGGGTTCTTCCCGTTTATTTCAATTGATTGTTACTCCTACTTCAGCCCGCTTGCCTCGGCTTTGCTTTTCAAACGTTTATATTTCTCAGCATACTTGCTGACGCTGTGTACGACGGTCGCATGCGACCAGGTGAGCGGCGCTACGGATAATGGAGAACCGTCGTATGGATTAAGCTGCTCCGGCAGCAATCCGCTTTTGAGCGCATGATCAGACACCCATTGCAGCGTATTGCGAGGTCCTTCGAGCTCTTCAAGCGTCTTAGCTGAATCTATCTCAAAGTTGGCTACCCAAAGCGTACAAATAATCCACGGGTTGCCCGGAACCTTATCGATTTCACCGGATTGCTGGAAGTAATAATCGTTCGTATAACGAGCGATACCTCCAATATGAGTCTTGACTTGCAGCCCTTCCTTGATCGCCGTCATCGTCTGCACGACACGGTAATCATCAACGGGAAGCACGCCAAATTCAAGAACGCCGAACAAGCTGCTCTCTAGCGTCATATCCTTAACCCAACGATTATCCTTCTGAATAAGGCCTCGTGCGAACCGGCCGGTTTCCTCATCCCACAGATGAGTAATAATACCCTGTTTGATAGCTTGAGCCGTGCTTTTGTAATGATCGCTGCGTTCGTAATCTCCGAATAAATCCGTAAAAAAAGAGGCTGCCATCAAACCGCCGTATACGGAAGCTGCCGTATAGGTCCAAATGCCGTAGCGTTCTTCCCATAAGTCGTAGCTCGGCTTCGGCAGCGACAAGGAATGCTCCATATACGAGCTCAAAAAAGTTGCAGCTTTCCGAATTAAGTTGCTGTATAAAGATTGCGGCAGCTCGATGACCTGATTTCTTGAGTAGTCCTTCCACAAGGCGAACAACACAAGCGCCGTCTCATCCTCCTGAATCGGCAATCGTCTGCTGCCCTGCACAATATACGGATGCCAGCTAGAGCCTACCGTACCGTCCGGATTGTATTTGTGATACAAATAACCTTCCGGGGATAAGGCTTGCGCGCAAAAATGAAAGAATGGTGCGATGACGCTCTGATATCCTGCCATTGACATCGCGTCAGCAATAAGAGCGCCGTCGCGCGGCCACATATAGCTGTAATGATCGCGATTGTACTGTAAAATATCGGTATCATTCGCAGCCAATATGGCCCCGCGCTCATCGACCTGCGTTCGAACGAGCAGCAAGCTTTGCTTGAACATCTTCACAACATCATACGGCAAATCTCCAAGATTGGATTCTGCGCGGCGAAGCCAATGCTTCCAGTAAATGACGACTCTGCTGAGCAGCTTCTCCGGATGATTCTCTTGTACGTATTGGTTCAGCTCTTTTACTTCTTCAAGGTTCTCGCCGATTGACATCCAATAGTAAATCGTTTTATCTCCGTTTGGAGGAAGGATCGTGCGGAAGCTGATCGTACTGTCAACGGAGCCTTGGGCAATAGAATTGCCCATGAGTACGCCATCCTCCGCATCTCGCCAAGTTCCTTCTGCGGATTGAAACCTTTTGATACCTGTCGAATACTGGGTCATGCCGCCTTCATCAGAGAAGCCGTTGAACATAAAATAATTGTTCCGCTTGTAATGATAAAGCGTATGGTTTTCCGGATAATAGACGGCGGTATCGCCAACCTCCGTTCCATCGATCATCAAATCCTGATGGAAAAACAAGCGAACTTCTCTCGTATCGTTTGTTTTGTTCCGGATGACAACGCGCTTAATGTAAATGCACTCGCGTTGATGAATCCCGTCGTTCATGTGAAGCTCAATGCCTAAACCATGATGCTTAGCTGTAATATTTGTTACTAAGGAATCCTCGATATAATCTAGATCAAACTTCCACTCCGGCTCATCCAGCCAGGTAAAAGCACCTTCCACCCACAAACCCAAGCGGCAATACTGTCCGCCCACATGATTTAGCTGTCCAACAAACGGATAATAAATATCCCGAATATAACAGTGTTGATCCAAATTAAGGAGCATCTTTCCGTTGCCGATTACAAGATGACGGGCCATGGCTCTTTCTCCTTTCGATGCGGTACAAGTTGAGAGTAAACGGATATATAGGCTTTTGCGGAACGGTTCCAGCTATAATCCTCTTTTTCACCGTTACTCACGATTTGCTTCCAGACTTCCTCATTACGGTATAGCGCTAACGCCCTGCGTACGGTATACATATAATCGTGCGCATTGTAATTCGTGAAGCTGAAGCCATTACCTTCGCCAGTATATTCGTTATAGGCTTGTACCGTGTCCTTAAGTCCCCCAGTCTCTCGAACAATCGGGACGGAAAGGTAGCGCAACGCAAGAAGTTGGCTGAGACCGCAAGGTTCGAACTGCGACGGCATCGCAAACATATCCGAGCCTGCATAAATGCGGCGTGCCAGATTATCGTCATAGCCTATCCACACTGCAACCTTATCGGGATGACGATAAGCCGCATCATTGAAAAAATGCTCATAGCGCCCTTCACCGGCACCTAATATAACAAATTGAACGTCCTCTTCTAGCAGCTCCTCAAAGGTAGCCGCAATAAGATCAATACCCTTCTGTTCGACTAATCGGGTTACGATTCCAATCAGCGGTATTTCCTCGGATTGTGGAAGCCCCAGCTCGCGTTGCAGCTCCACTTTATTTTTCCGTTTGCGGCTGAGCGAGCTTCTATAAGGAACCGCTAACGCGCTGTCATTCATAGGATCAAACAATTCATCGTCGATGCCGTTCACAATTCCGGTTAAGTCCCATGAACGGTAACGCAGCAGAGGATCCAGCTTTTCACCAAAGTATTCAGTCTGAATTTCCTCAGCGTAGGTCGCGCTGACCGTCGTCAGTTTGTCCGCATAAACGAGACCGCCCTTCATGCAGCTCCCGGCACCGTAAAAACCCAAGCTATCGGTTAGAAAATACTCATCGCCTACGCCAAGCAAATCCTTCATTTGATCGATGCCGAATAAGCCTTGGTATCTCAGGTTATGAATTGTAAATACCGATTTGGTGTAAGCCCAAGCCGGATCGAAGTAGTGTTTCGTCTTCAGGAGGAACGGTATAAGCCCGGTTTGCCAATCATGGCAATGAACGATGTCAGGATGGAAATCCATGTAGCGTACAGCTTCCATCACCGCAAAGCAGAAGAAAATAAACCGTTCCGCATCATCACCGTAGCCGTAAAGCCCTTTTCTCCTAAAATAAAACTCGTTATCGATTAAATAATAAGTAACTCCGTCAAGCTCAGCCCTCAACAATCCGCAGTATTGATTGCGCCAGCCAAACGATACGGTAAAATGAGTGATTTGCTCGAACTGCCCGATGAGCGAATCAGGAATTTCTTCATATTTTGGTAATACAACTCTGGTATCAACGCCCCGCTTATTCAGCGCCTTAGGGAGCGCCCCTGCAACGTCGGCAAGTCCCCCCGTCTTCGCTAGTGGAACCGCCTCAGAGGTTGCGAACAAAATGTTCATAGGATTCTCCTTCCTTATTGACGCCGCATGAGCGCTTGCATCAACCCAATTGGAAACTGCTTTCGACTTCCTATTGCGTTAAAGCGCATTTTTCGCGGCACAAACTAACTGTTTTTTTGTATTTTGGCTAAATTGACAACATCGAATTAAATAATTTTTCGTTTTCCGGCTAAGAAAGGAGAACTTGCGGCGCCCCGGATATCGCGGTCCGCTTCTACGCGAACATCTTTATCTAAAATGCTGTGCTGCAAAAAGCTGTTCTCGCCGATAACCCCATTTTGCATGACGATGCTATTACTAACGATGGCACCCTTCTGAACGTGCACACCGCGGAACAATATGCTGTTGATGACGGTACCTTCAATGCGGCAGCCGTTTGCAATTAGCGAATTCGTAACTTTGGAGCCAACTAAATAACGAGCCGGCGGTTCATCCTTGATCTTCGTAAAAATCGATCCCGGCTGGTAGAAGAGTTCCGACCATACATCGGGGTCAAGCAAATTCATATTATTGCGGTAGTAGCTGCTCAGCGTATTCACAACGCCCAAATAACCTTCATACATGTATCCATAAACTTTCAACTTGTCGAGTCTAGACAATATCGCATGGCGAACCAGGTGATCCTGACCTTGGGCAAGAGAAGTTTCTACTAGATCCATGAGCAAGTCCTTGCGCATGACGTACATTTCCATAGAGCTGATATCGCTGGACATGCGGCCGTAATGATCTTGGATTGCAGTAACTCGGCCTTCCTCGTTTAGCTTCACCTTACGGGCTTTGCCCGCAAACAGATCCTGCTGCTGCTGCTTGCATACGACCGTAATATCGGCTTCCCGATCCAAATGGAATTGAATAACCTTCTCAAAATCGATGTTGCACACCATGTGGCTGCGAGTAATAACCACATATTCTAACGATGAGCGGTTAAAATAATCGCGTTGCTGATAGAAATGATACAAATCCCCGCGGCTGATCTCTTGGATATCGTCAGTCGCTGGCGGAAGCACGAACAATCCGCTTTGGCGATGCTGCAAATCCCAATGCTTACCCGATCCCAGATGGTCCATAAGCGAACGATATTTCGTATGGGCGAATACTGCGACCTTCGAGATGCCTGAATTAACCATGCTTGATAATACAAAATCGATTAAGCGGTAACGCGCGCCAAAGGGCACAGTAGCAAGGCAGCGGCCCGCCGTTAATCCTTCAAGCTCATCAGTCTCGTGAATTAAATTTATAACGCCCATGACTTTATGCTTCATGAGTGCTCAACCTCCTGCAGCATATGATCGTTTGTCACGAATTGGTCGACAGCAATGACCGTAATGGCACTATCATCCGGGCTTCCGATTGTAACACCCGCTTCGATGACTGCCCCTTCACCAATAATAGCTCTATATATGCGCGCTCCTTCACCAATGCGTACATTAGGCATGATGACAGACTCGGATATCAATGAATTTTTTTCGACTTTAACACCATAGAACAATACAGATCGATCTACGACGCCCTCAATCTTGCAGCCTTCCGTAATTAAAGAAGCGGATACTTCTGCCGTAGCCCCGATATGCTGAGCCGGCTGATTAGGGCTGACCGAGTAAATGCGCCAGTCGGAATCCGCAAGCTCAAGCGGCGGCTCCTCCGCGATCAGATCCATGTTTGCTTCCCATAAGCTTTCGATCGTACCGACATCCTTCCAATATCCCTTGAACGGATAAGAGTGAAGTCGTTTGCCGTCTCTCATCATGGCAGGAATAATATCCTTGCCGAAATCATGATTGGAGGTACGGCTTGCCTCATCATAGATCAGATACTTTTGGAGCTCGGACCACGTGAAAATATAAACGCCCATTGATGCGATATTGCTTGTCGGATTTTTCGGTTTTTCTTCGAACGCGGTTATACGATCCTCATCGTCGATGTGCATAACGCCAAAGCGGCTGGCTTCTTTCCAGTCCACCTCGATGCCAGCGATCGTCACGTCAGCGCCAGAGCGCTTATGATGATCCAGCATGAGCTCGTAATCCATTTTATAAATGTGATCGCCGGAAATAATAAGAACATATTCTGGATTATAAGGTTCAATAAAGGACATATTTTGGTAAATCGCATTCGCCGTTCCCTTGTACCAAACGCCACCCTTTTGCTTCATGTAAGGCGGCAAAATAGTCATGCCCCCATCACGGCGGTCAAGTCCCCATGGACTTCCAATACCAAGATAACGGTTGAGCTCGAGCGGCTGATATTGCGTTAAAACGCCTACCGTATCAATGCCCGAATGTGCGCAATTACTTAAAGTAAAATCAATAATTCTGTATTTACCACCAAAATAGACAGCTGGCTTAGCTAAATCTTTAGTAAGTACGCCTAGCCTTTTACCTTCGCCTCCTGCGAGCAGCATGGCTATCATTTCTTTTCGGCACATGGACACCAACTCCCTCTCAATGTTATACCCTCGGTTCTAATGTAAAATACTGGAACGTAAGGGGTGGTAAGTGCAGCATAATGCTTTGATCCTGACCGTGCCAAGCGACGTTTTCACTGCTGTAGCAAAGCTTTGTTTGTGTTTCCGTTCCGCCAAATTGCTTGTCGTTACTATTTATGAAAGAGCGATAAGAACCTGGCTCTGGAACACCGATACGAAATTGCTGGTAGTCGTTTCTGGAAAAATTAGCAATTATTATCGAAAAACCCGAATTTCCACGGCGGATAAAGGATATGACTGATTGCGCCGCATTATGAACATCGATCCACTCGAAGCAATCAGGTTCACTGTCCCGCTCCCAAAGCGAGGGCTGATTTAAATACATGTGATTGAGCGTTCTCACATAATGGTGCATGTGCTGATGCGAATCGTAATCGAGTACCATCCAGTCCAGCATATCGGCATCTTTCCATTCGTCATACTGGCCCCATTCACTGCCCATGAATAACAATTTCTTGCCGGGATGGGACATCCAAAACCCGTAAAACAGCCGCAATTGCGCGAATTTTTCTTCATAGCTTCCAGGCATTTTGTTTAATAGAGAGCGTTTTCCGTGTACAACCTCATCATGTGATAGAGGCAAAACATAGTTTTCAGAAAAAGCATAAAGGAGTGAAAATGTGATGAGATGATGGTGGTGCGGACGATCGTACGGATCTAGCTCCATATAGCGCAGCATATCGTTCATCCAGCCCATATTCCATTTAAAATTAAATCCGAGGCCGCCTTGATAGGTTGGTGCTGTAACACCTGGCCATGCGGAAGAATCTTCAGCAAGCATTAGTGTATCGGGGTAATAATGAAACACTGTTTCATTAAGCTTCTTAATGAAGCGGAGCGCATCTAAGTTGTCAGGACCGCCGAGGTAGTTGAAAGTGTGCATTTCTGGCGGTTTATCCATATGTAAATTAATCATGCTAGCGACAGCATCAACACGCAAGCCGTCGATATGATACATATCCATCCAATATAACGCATTGGAAATGAGAAAGCTAACAATCTCGTTTTTGCCAAAATCGAAGGAAAGCGTCCCCCATAGCGGCTTTTCAGCCCGGTTAGAATCAGCACCCTCGTAAATCGGCGTTCCATCAAAAAGACGCAAGCCGTGATCGTCCTTGCAGAAATGTCCGGGCACCCAGTCCAAAATAACACCGATTCCGTACTCATGACATTTGTCAACAAACCGCATCAGTTGCTTTGGCGTGCCGTACCTGCTCGTTACGCCATAGAAACCCGTTATCTGATAGCCCCAAGATTGATCTAGCGGATGCTCAGCAATTGGCATTAGCTCGATATGCGTATAACCCATTTCCGCTGTATAAGGAATCAGATCGTCTGCCAATTCTTCATAGGTATAATAATCTTCTTTGCCTTTGATTTTCCAAGAGCCGGCATGAACCTCATAAATGAGCAGCGGGTTGGTAAAAGCCGGAAGCTCTCGCTTCTTCAGCTGCCAATCGCCGTCACCCCATTCATAACCGCTTAAGCTTGATACGATTGATGCCGTTCCAGGCCGCCGCTCAGCATAGAATGCATAGGGATCGGCTTTCCGAATGATGTTCCCTTCAGGCGTAACGATCTCGTATTTGTACATTTCACCTTCATCGATATTCGCAACGAATAAGGTAAATATACCTGTGGTGCCAATCCGTTTCATCGGATGATGCTTCCCGTCCCAATTATTGAAACCGCCGATAACTCGAACTTTTGCTGCATTCGGTGCCCACACTGTAAATCGAACTCCGTCAATACCGTCCATTTGGATCAGATGCGCACCCATAAAACGGTAGCTGTGGTAGGAGCTTCCTTCGTTAAACAAATATAAATCCTTGTGTGATAAGCCGTTAGGTGCCTTTTGAACCATACGTGGTTTCACCCCCTCTTGGATGTCAATGATGAGTCAAAGTCAGCTGAGCCAGAATCACTTTAACCACATTATACATGGTTTGTTGAAAAATAACACAGTCTTTTTCATAGATTTCGACAGGTTAATTTATTCCATGTCATATAAAGTAACATGAATCTAACACGTGCCTATGACTCGTTGAATGTAATAGTGTTTGGCACAATAACCTTTCGTAATTGACATTTTAGGACAATTCACCCATTTGCAATTCGAGACTTGCTTAACCGGGCGAGGTCTTACGGTATGAGGATCGCCGTGACGCAGCAATCGTTGATGATGCATCGCGCACAAATCCTTGGCTTTAATCGGCTTCATACAGTTTTCAATGCTGCAGTGGTTCATATGTCATTGTCTCCCCTGATTGTTTGCCTATTTGCTCATACCTGCTCGGTGCAAATGTCTGCTATCATATTATAGGGAAACTGAATTAGAATAAAGTCTCATATACGTTAATTACGGGCGATTTAGATCAAAATAGACACTATTTGCACGTTCTATGTGCGAATTAAGCTACCGAGTTTAATTAATTAAACTTAAATAGTCATTTGATTTGCAACGAAAATGTCAAATTCATGGGGTTGTTTGTCTACATCGGCTATTTTATACTTTTACTTATTTGTTAGGAAGTTGAATGCATTTTAGAGGAGTGTCATGTATTGTCGATTTACCGCAAAATTTATCAAATGATGGACCAGCCTATGCTTCTAATGAGCCAGAGCGATCGCAAAGTGCAAATCGATGATGCGAACCATGCCTTTCTTCGATTATCGGGCTACACACTCAAGGAGCTGCAATCCAAGCCAAGCAGTTGTTTACTACAAAAATATAAGTTTGACGCTTCAAGGCAGGTGTTAAAAAGTGAAGTCATCCTATATACGAAGCAAAAGCGCCAAATACCCGTACGCATCGATCAACAGCCGCTGCCAAAAAGCAGCAAGGATGATTCCAATCGGGCCTTCATCATTTTTGAGGATCTGACTCCCTACAAGTGGATTGAGCAGCAAACGGAGAGAAATAAAGTGTTGATTAGCGGCATCGTTGACAGCCATCAGCGCGTTCGTTTATTGAGAGCCGGCCCGGCTCCCCTGTTATTTGAAGCAGACCGAAATATGAAAAACGAAACACTGCTGCAATTCATTACCGATACGGAGCATGGCCCTATGAAGAAGGTACTAAAGCAGGCCTATTTGTCGAAAAAAGAGTGCTGCTTAAAGCTTAAAACAAATAAGCTTAGCGGCATCGAACTTGAGCTGTCCCTAACGTTCACACCTATTTTCGACGGATTCGGCGAAGTGTTGGAATTTGCATTTGTCATCTGGGGCTTTAGCCCCGTAAACGACAAAGCCGAAGCCTCGATGAAGCTGCGAATATGGATGGCCAAAAGAGACATAACGGCCGGTCATTTATCTGCTTCAACCGGCATTTCGATTCAAACGATCTCCAAGCTTCGCAACGGAAAAATATTAAAGCCCCAAAGACTCACAGCAGAGCTGATCGCTTCGGAGCTTCAGGTTGATGTTCATGAAATTTGGTCGGAAGTTAGAAAATAAGACTACCGTATAAATGCAGTGAGCTCATGGGTATGAAAGAGATGAAGCTCATGCATCGCTCTCGTGCAAGCCGTGTAAAACAGCTTCCTTTCACTTGCACGTCCATAGAACTCATTGCTTGCATTGCTAATGATGACAGCATCAAATTCGACACCCTTCGCCAAATATGATGGAATGACAATAGCTCCTTTTTCAAAGGTAACCGTTTCTTTCTCGATAAGACGCAATTCAGGAAGATGCTTCTGCAAGGCAGAAAACACGCGTTTACTCTCTTCAGCCGTTTTACAAATGACCGCTATCGATTGATAGCCCTGTCTTACCAATTGATCGATTCGTCCTTTCATTTCTTTCATTAGCTCCGAATGATCAGCCACCTTGGTTATCGTCGGCTCTTTGCCATCCCGATTGAAGGGCTCAATCTGATCGCCGCCTTCAATCATCCGGCTTGTGAACGCCACGATAGGCTTCGTTGAGCGGTAGCTTCTTGTCAGTACGATCTTCTCCGTTTCTTCCCTGCTATACAGCTCCGATAAAGGTTCAAACCCGTTACCCGCGACGGCATGCGCAAAAATCGACTGATTCAGGTCACCAAGTACGGTCATTTTACAATTCGGGAAAATACGTTTAAGGTAATGATATTGGAACGGCGAATAATCCTGCGCCTCATCGATAAATAGATGTTTAACCGATGTATTCGTATGAAATCCTTCAAGTTTTTCCTTCAAATACAAATACGGTGTCGCATCCTCGTAAAAAATAGTTCCGCTATTCAGCTTTACAATAGTTTGCTCACTTATTTCCTTCCACTTGTCAGGAAGCTGATGCTCTGCCGCTTTTAAACACTCCAGCATAGACCGATTGTTCTCGAACAAACGCTTATAAATCGCCGGAACATCCAGAAATAATAAACGCTTCACGCGTCTGCGCAGCTTTTTGAACCTCTCCTGTACAACCATTGCAGCCAAATAGTCCCGTTCCGCTTCAAAATCATCAAATGAATGACCCGCAAACCGGTTTTTCCGCTGCAGCTCCTCATAGGCTTTCGCATATGCCTCTTGATCGAGCAGCTCAATATGCTCCTGCACCCAATCCTGCTCGCGCTCCTCGCGGCTTAATCTCGTTAACTCCTTCAGCATCCATTCCGCTGTTAAACGCATACGGTTGCCGATCGAAACCGATCGATCCCATTTATAAAATTGCTCAGCAATAACCGATTCGGCAATCAACGTGCGGCCTTTAAACGTGACGGCTTTAAACGCTAAGCCCGCATGACCGAGTTCTGCCGCGTAACCATCAATCAAATGCATGAAGGATACTCCGGATTTGTAGGTGATAGCAGCTATTCTCGTCCCATACCCCTGATCGTTAACAGCAGCCAGCGTATATTCCATCTGCGAAAAAGGATCCTCAAGCGCATACGTTTGGCCCAGCCTATGTTCAAGGTATTGCTGATAGGTGGTTTGCTGCATATTTTGCTCACCAAGCTCTGGCAATACGGTTGCCACGTAGCTGTTAAACATCGGATTTGGCGAGAATAGCACGATTTGATCGGCATTAAGCAACCCCCGGTAGCGGTAAAGCAGATAGGCTACACGCTGGAGCGCTGCGGACGTTTTACCGCTTCCCGCTGCTCCCTGCACGATAAGCAGCCTTGCCCGTTCGTTGCGGATAATGCGGTTTTGCTCCCGCTGGATCGTAGCTACGATACTTTTCATTTGGGCATCGGACTGTTTGCCTAAAACCTCCTGAAGCAGCTCATCTCCGATTGTGACGCCCGTATCGAACATGCTGCCGATTTGACTGTTACGAATAATAAATTGACGTTTGAGCGACATTTCACCAACAATTGTCCCGCTTGGCGTTTCATATTGCACCGGTCCCGGACCATAATCATAATACAGGCTGGAGACTGGCGCCCGCCAATCATAAATCAAATACTCATAGCCGCTTTCATCCAGCAGTGAGCCGACACCTAAATAAATTGGCTCCGATTTTGATTGACCTCTCTCCATCAGATCGATTCTTCCAAAATACGGAGAACGCTCCAGCTTTAATAGTGTTTTAAGCTGCTCCTCCGCATGCCGGTGGCTTCTTTCACGCTCCGAAAGCACCTCCGCTTGCTGCTTCATGCTTGCATGCGATTCTGCAGATTCTGTCGGATCTTCGAAGTTAAGAGTAACATCGTCCCAGAAATTTCGACGAATATCGACAATATCCCCGCGCATGCCTCCAACCTGTTTACGTAATTCTTCTATCCGAAAACGTATAATACCCGTTACGTCATCTACACGCTGCTGCTCTTGCTGCAGTTCATCATTAGGATTCGTCATGAGATCACTCCTTAACTCATTAGTAAAGATTAAAAAAACATACCATGTTATAAAATGGCATCATCCATTCTACCATCTTCTTCTCACCAAATAAAACGACGGTAAAGAAAAACAAAATATTTAAAGCTATTTTTTGAATATTTTTTATTGTGAAGGGTGCAAAAGCGGGACTCCCTGCAATCAGGCATCCCGCTTTTGCATACTGTTATGGCATAAATCCAATATCATCGAGCATAACTTTCCCGGGACCATTGACGAACCGGAACGTAATCCGGTTAATATCCCCGGCTGTAATCGGCCTGTTATCAGGGCCAAACTGCTCAAGCGGCAGCATGTAGGTTTGAAATACAGGTTCTGTAGACTCCTTGTACTTTTCCTTCTTCATCCGTTCTTCAAGCCAAGACAAGTTCATAAACGCCGTGTAAACGGACGGTGGAACAGGCATAATATCGGCAAGCTCCAGCTTCCTGCTGACCCCCTGGGTAGTTGTAAGCTCTATCTCTACAGCTGGCAACGGCGGCAGTTCAGTCTCCACCGCAGCGGAGTTTGCCGTTTCTGCCCTTCCCTTAGGGGAGATTAGATCGCGTTCCAGATTCACCATAGAAAACACAAGATTTCCTTTCATTAGCCCATCCGCTTCCGCACTCGTAACGGATGAAATCTCCAGCTCGTACTCTGCGCCAGGTTCCTTCCACTCCAGCTCGATTCCTTTTGTTCCTTTGTTTTTCCCGTCGCGGTCCTCTGCAGCGGCGATCTGCCATGACTTCATACCGGCAGCGCTGGCCTTACCGCCATCCTTAAGCACAGATTTGCGTTTTCCATCGTCGTAGCGCGCAATTTCGGTAAAAGCCGATTCTTCATATCGATTCGTATACAATGTGTCTGGCAGCCAAGCCTTTCCTAAGCGATAATCCTTAAACAACGGTTTATATTTCTCGTTTCCAAGCAAGGTTGCTTGCAGGAAAGCTGACACATACACCTTAGATATTTGGCGCTGCTCATCAGCCTCCAACAGTTGTTTGCGGTTTAGGAACAAGCCGCCGGGCGGGCGTTCGTCCATCCTTCCCCATTCTGAATTGAACTGACTATGGTTTGCATCCGCAATATATAACGCTGCTTTAAATTTTTCAGATTGCTCCTTGAACGTCGTTCTGATGAACTGACGGTCACCATAGAAATTGTTTACATCTGCATCTCTGGCTCCTTGAAGCGTCAAGTAATTTACATCCGATAAGCGGGCCGATTTATCGTCAACTTGTTTATCGGTTGGGGCAATCGCAACAACAGATTCGATGATAATGTCGTTTAGGTTGTCCAAAGTTTTATCATCCTTAAACCATCGTTCCGCATCCGCCGCCATGGCAACGGCCTGCCCGCCGCGCGAATGGCCGATCAAAGCGACATGCTTCAAATCAACCCGCCCG
This sequence comes from Paenibacillus sp. Soil522, assembly GCF_001428245.1. Classification (GTDB taxonomy): domain Bacteria; phylum Bacillota; class Bacilli; order Paenibacillales; family Paenibacillaceae; genus Pristimantibacillus. Next base: position 122,878 of record NZ_LMRV01000001.1, on the reverse strand, counting down.
GCAAAGGGATTACCCGCCGCTTCGCTTAGCTGCTTGATTTGCTTTAAATGCTTGAGCAGCATCCAAGCCCGCAACTTCATATCATCGTTCGGTATCCCCGACCAAACCGAGTAGTTAAGAAAATTTTCATCAATAGAGATCGCAATGATGCCTTTGCTCGCAAGCAGTTCACCCAGGTAGCTGTATCCGCCATCAGAATAGTCCTCCATAAGATGATTCCCATGAACAATTAATGCGATCGGAAACGGTCCGAGGCCTTGTGGCATCCATACGCGCCCATTTAAGGGCAGCGCATGCTCATCAAACCCCCAAAACCAGGTTTTGAGTTTTGACCATTTCTTAATATAGGCAGACGCATCAGCTGACGCGGATTTCACATTCACCTCATCTCCGAAAATCGCTCTATGCTTGTCCTGCCCGCTCCCATAAGTGAAAGCCTGAAAAGAGAAATTTCCCTGCTCAGCTGGATTAGGTAAGTTTAATGAAGCGGTGCTTTCATCTGTTAGTTCGTTCTGCGCCGCCTCTCTTTGCGGTACGACGGCCGGTCCAGGCCAGTCAACCAACTCATAAGCCGCTGCTGCTGCAATTGAGAACCCAAGTACAAGGATAAGCTTGTTCCTCGGCTTTATTTTCAGTTTTAATAAGCAGCCCAATAAACTGCCGGCTAAGGCACCAATAAGCGTGAACGCCAACGAACCAACAATCGACATAAGCACACCCAACTCGGCATAATAGAAGATCAAATAAGTCTCGATTGTAACATACAACCATACAGCGGCAAATCTTCGAGGCAAGGGCAAATAAATGAGACTAAAAAAGAATGATAACAATATAGCAGCAATGCTCATAGCAGTCGCATTAAGCGTTAAAAAAACAATAATATCTACGGCAGTACCTAATCCGGTCGGCATACCCAGTACGGCAACCAGCATCGCTAATGAACCAAATAATGCGGTGCTTCCGGCAGCGACCCGCCATACGAAATAATCCCGGTCATTTCTGATTGTAAAGCGGCTGCTAAACCATGCTTTAATTTTTTTCCATCTGCTTGGTTCAGGAAGCTGCTGCTCCAGTTCTTGTAAAGCTAATTCCATAAAGCCCCCTTTACGGACAGCCAGTTTCTCCCGTCTCGCCTTAAAAGCTCAACCGGCACTTCAAAAAAATCGCTCATCAGAGCTGATGTCAGCACGTCCGATGTATGATTAGCAGCGAAAACTTGCCCTTCCTTTATTAATAGCGTCTTCGTAAAGCAAGGTAAAATTTCTTCGACATGATGCGTTACATATATGATCGTAGGAGCATTCTCCTCCGCCGCAACGGTGCCGATCATCTGCAGCAATTGCTCGCGCGCAAACACATCAAGACCTGTGCACGGCTCATCCAAAATAAGCAGCTTAGGCGATGCCATTAGCGCCCTTGCAATGAGTACCCGCTGCCGTTCTCCCTGAGAAAGGGTATCATAAGTACGTTCCATTAAGGCTGTACAGCCAAGCAATTTCATCAACGCTTCAGCGCGGCCTAAATCCTTGGTATCAGTCTGGTCATAAAGCCCAATGGTTGCAAATTTACCGCTAAGCACAATCTTCAATGCGGTTTCACTGCCGTACAGCTTCTGCTGCAGCGATGTGCTGACCCAGCCGATGCTTTTGCGAAGCTCGCGCAAATCATATTCGCCGAAGGTTTTGCCAAGCACTGACATGCTGCCTTCGGTCGGCCATATGTAACCATTGATCATATTCAGAAGCGTCGTTTTTCCTGAGCCGTTTAACCCAAGCAGACACCAATGCTCCCCTTCTTTTACCGTCCAGTTCATATTTTGCAATATCAATTTATGATTTCGATTCCATGAAACGTTATGGATGTCTATCACCATCTTTAACTCTCCCGTCCGTTGACATTTATCATTTTCACAAATTTGACTTGGCATATAATATCGACCATTATAATAGTACAACCTTTTACATTCCGAAACCGTCTCATCTGACCATTACATTTATGCATATTTGTTATTTCAGGAGTGATCTGCACATGAAAACTAACCAACTAAAGCAATGGGCTCATTTTTTTTTAACTTATAAATTTGCTCTTGATGCCGTCGAAACGAAACTTAACATTTTAAATGAAGAATTTCAATTTATTCACGACTATAATCCAATCGAGCATATGAAAACCCGAATAAAAGCGCCGGAGAGCGTTATGAAGAAGCTGCAGCGCAAGGGACTCGATATAACACTTGAGGATGCAAAAGAGCATATTCGTGATATAGCCGGCGTTCGCATCATTTGTTCCTTCTCCACCGATATTTATCAAATCGTAGATATGATCAGCAAGCAAAGCGATGTCCGGGTCGTTGAGATCAAGGACTACGTAATCAATCCAAAGCCTAATGGCTACCAAAGCATTCATTTGTTAATCGAAATACCTGTTTTCCTTACGGATCGAACGGAGAATGTCCTTGTAGAAATTCAAATCCGGACGACCGCCATGGATTTCTGGGCAAGCCTGGAGCATAAGATCTATTATAAATTCAATGAACAAATTCCGCCACATATTCAGGAGCAGCTTAAAGACTCTGCCGATATGATCCATTTGCTCGACAGGCAAATGCTTGCTTTGAACGTAGAAGTACAAAAGCATCGCGAGCAAGCCCTGAAATAAGAAGAAGCTCCAGCCCGATACCCGGGATGGAGCTTCTTCTGCGTTTAGGTTACAGCATAGTAAAAGGGCACGATAATTAAATTTAATGCCATTGCAATAATCCCGATCGCCATAGACCAACCGCCGAGCCCGCGTGCGCCTTGCCGGTAAGCGATGAAGCCAAGCACTGCAGCTGTAGCTCCAAGCAACAACGGCCATATAAACCATGACGCAATTGCAAATACAAGCGAAACCCAGCCGAGCGCGTAGCCGCCCGAACGTGCTTCTGTCCGCTCCGCTCGTTCCACGTGCCGTTCCTCTCCCCGCTCCGCAACAACTGGATTGCTGATTGCAAAATCAGCAGCCATTTCTTCATTTACGTCTAGCAAGTCGTCCTTCCCCACAACTGGATGGCTTGCATGTACTGATCGATCTCGTTCATCCAACAATTGTTTATAATCGTCTTCATAATTTCCCATCGACCATCACTCCTTCGGTTTAAAGGTCTGGCAGCATGTTACCTTGGATGTCTTTGCTTGGTCCTGATGGAATAAGCCTAGATCATCTGCAGCAAATTCTTCATTGAAATTAGCACTTGCATGCTGATCAATTTCAATTTGGATTTCACTTGCGCCGCAGTTATTGCCTTCCTTCCAGAAGCTGCAGTTAGCTACACTACAGGCCACGCCATTTGGCATAAAAAAATCACCTCCACTATCAAGTTTCCCTGACAGGAGGTGATTCATTCTGCCTTATTTTTGTCCTTGCATGCGACGCTGTGTCATGTAGTCATTTTCGTAGTAGGCCAATTCGTCACGCAGCTCCTCGAAAATTTTTGAAACGTTAAGTACGATATCACGTGAATCACGGTTTGGCTTGAAACGGAATCGAATCGCATCCTGACCGGTATATGCATAACGGCCATCTTCGGAATAGCATTCATTCTTTGGATAGAAAAACGCGCTTACGCAATGATGGTAAACTTCATACAGCACGCGTTCCGCATAATCCGTATCGAAATTGGGCCTTCTGAGCAATACTCCCAGCTTTTCAACCGAGACTTCAGAAAACACCAATAAATGTCTCAAATCAGATAACAGGCCTTTGTAAAAAGTTTGGGCTTCTTCGCCATTATCCTCTCCGGTTAATTGAATCAAAGCATTGTTATTCAGAAACGGTTCGAGTTGACTTACCGCGTCCTTTAGCTTAGTGCGGGTTGATTCAGTAAGCTCTTTGACGTTAGCAGTTGGCATATAGGTAATTCCCCTTTCATAATCCAAACACACGTAAAAACTACAATCATCATTATCGTACCACAAATTACAATGAAGTGGTACTGGCGTTTAACTCTTTTGGTCGCATATTTTCTGCGTTAAAATCCGATTCTATAGATTAGACTTAGCTCTAATTAGAACGATCAATGGAGGTTTCAAGCATGCCGAGAAAATGGATTGGTGCCCTTACAATTTTAGCCTTAGCCGCCCTGCTTATACCTACGACGCCTATATTCACACCAAAAGACATCAAAAATACGCCGCAAACGTCAAGCTTCTCAGCTAAGCGGGAACATACGCTCAAAATGGCTGCCTTGCAAAATGATATGAAAGCAACTGCCATGCTATGCCAGGCAGAATGCTCCAAGGACTTTCAACAGCTGATGAGCGCAAGCGGGGGCTCCAAAACAGAAGCTGTTCAGCAAATTAAACATTTGATGCATGAGCATATGCACATGACCTACATTAGCTGGATATCGGGCAAACGGAGCGTTAACCGCGGCACTCTGCCGCAAACAAAGAACCGGCAAGCCGAATCATATGTCGCAGATGCCAAAGCCCAAGTTAGCAAGGGTGCCAAATTTGAATCCCCTGCCTTCACAGCGAAGGATGGCAGCCGCTACATGGTGCTTGGCGTACCTGATTCCAAGCATCTCAGTATCGGCGTTGTCGGTGTTATTAAACAAGATATTTTAAAATCTGTTGAAAAGCACCAAATGCGTAATCTTCGGTTAATCCCTTATCCGGCAGAGGGGAATTACAAAATAGAATCCGTAAAGCCTAATTCAACGACCGATATGGCTGTCCGCAGCGGCGAAGACAACGGCAACGCAAGCCACTATCATGTTCGCGATGTCGTTGTCCATTTCGCCAAGCCGCTCTCCGGTGCTGAGCTGAATCGCGTAAAACGAGATATCAATGCGGAATCGGTTAAACATATCGGGGACACGTTCGTCTTCCGCTCCAAAAACATCGAAACGGATCAGCTTGTTCAATATTTCAAGCAAACATGGAATACGGAATACACAGAACCGCATTACTTATACTTGACGAATGAAACTGCGAATTCCATCGTTCCAAACGATGCTCTTTACTCGGAATATCAATGGAATTTACCGTCCATCGAAACAGAGAAGGGCTGGACCGTATCCAAAGGAGACGGCAAAGTCATTATCGCGGTGCTTGATACTGGCGTACAAAGCAATCACCCGGATTTAAAAGGAAAACTAATACAAGGCATTAACATTGTAAATGAAGATACTGATCCGGATGACGATGTCGGTCATGGAACACATGTCTCTGGGATCATCGGCGCAACAGTCAACAATAGTGAAGGCGTAGCCGGCATATCTTGGTATAACAAAATTATGCCTGTTAAAGTGCTGGACAGCAGCGGCGCCGGCTCTACCTATTCCGTTGCTCAAGGCATTATTTGGGCCGTTGATCACGGCGCGAAAGTCATTAACATGAGTTTAGGCAACTACGCGCAGGCTGACTTCCTTCATGATGCGATTAAGTATGCTTATGATCGTGACGTAGTCATGATCGCAGCCAGCGGCAATGATAATACGGATCGGCCGGGTTATCCTGCAGCTTATCCGGAAGTATTCGCTGTCGCAGCAACGGAAAGCAATAAGGAAAAGGCTTCTTTCTCAAATTACGGCGATTATATTGACGTCGCAGCCCCTGGAGACAGTATTGCCAGCACCTATCCTGGCAGTCAGTATGCAGCATTGTCGGGAACGTCAATGGCGAGCCCGCATGTCGCTGCGCTTGCCGGATTGATTCGTTCCGTCAACCCTGAGCTTTCCAACGTCGAGGTTATGGAGCTTATGAGGAAATCGACTATTGATTTGGGCGCTAAGGGCAAGGATGATTATTTCGGATACGGTGAAATTGATGTCGACAAAGCTCTTCGAGCCGCTTCGAAATTTGGAGGCGCGCTGCAAACCTACCCGGATCAGGTTAAACGCAGGCTGGATCGCATCGTGTCCAAATACGAAAAGTAATTATCAGCTGACACAATAAAGCACCCTTCGCAAGCGAAGGGTGCTCTTTGCTTATGTGTAAAGTCGTACGGAAAGTTTGTCGTAAGCCGGGTTCTGTACTTCTAGTGGTTCAAACGGGAACGACCCTCCCACGAGGAAGCGACAATCATCTATCTAGGCCGCACATTACTGTACGGCTCCAGCAACCAACCCGGACGCGCCTCAGGCTAAGGCTGCAGCGTAAAGCTGCGGCGTCCTCTCGGTCTTGCTCCAGATGGGGTTTACCAGGAACATAGTCACCTATGCTCCTCGTGGTCTCTTACACCACGGTTCCACCCTTACCTGTGCCGGCTAAAAGCCGGCCATCGGCGGTCCATTTCTGTGGCACTATCCTTCAGCTCGCGCTGACTGGACGTTATCCAGCATCCTGCCCTGTGGAGCCCGGACTTTCCTCTCGCGGCAACAAGGCCGCCAGCGATTGTCTGTCAAACTTTCCTTGGTATCGTTAAGTATACAAGTTATTTCACAAAAGCTCAACCCTGAAACGAATGCCAACTTATCCAAATTTATTTATTCGTATATTATACAAACGTAAACGGCTCCGTATTTAAGACGGAAGCAGCAGCCGACGTTTCATATTTACTGCTTATCAGCTGCTTATTAAGCCAATCGGCGACCTGCTGCTTCATGACCTTCTCTATGTTATGACCCGGATCAATAATCGTCATACCCGCCGCAAGCGCGTCGTGAGCCGTATGATAATCGATATCTCCGGTAATGAGCACATCCGCTCCGGCAAATACAGCATGACGTACATATCTGGCTCCGGCGCCTCCGAGTACAGCAGCCTTGCGTACCACCTGATCCAGCGATCCGACTACGCGGACTGCCGGAACATCGAATATCCTCTTTGCCTGCTCTGCAAGCTCGCCAAGCGTCACCGGCTGCGAAAGTTTGCCTGCCCGGCCGAGTCCAAACGAACGTCCCTTTAAATCAATGGGATACAAGTCATAAGCGACCTCCTCGTAAGGATGCGCTTTAAGCATCGCCTGTACCGCTTTGCGATGAATGCTGTAGGGCACAATCGTTTCAATCCGTATTTCATCAACTCGCTCCAGTTTGCCTTGTGCGCCAATATAAGGAGCCGTTCCCGGTCCAGGAACAAATGTCCCTGTGCCTGATATATTGAAGCTGCAATTGCTGTAACCGCCAATCTCTCCCGCTCCTGCGCGCCAAATCGCTTGCAGCACTTGCTCGTGATGACTTTCCGGAACGAATACAACAAGCTTGTACAATTTATCCATGTGCACCTCTTCTAAGCACTGACGTCCTTCAGGAACGATGCCAACAAGGTCAGCAAGCCAATCGTTGATTCCCCCGTCCGTCACGTCGAGATTCGTATGGGAAATGTATACGGCAATGTCATTTTTAATAAGCTTCTCATATAAACGGCCTGCAGCTGTGGACGTATCCAGCTTAGCCAGCGGACGATAAATAATGGCATGGTGAGCGATAATCAGCTCAGCGCCTTGCTCAATAGCTTCATCGACTACGGCGTCCGTTACATCTAGCGCGACCAAAATATTCTTAATCGGCTTATTCAACGTGCCCAGCTGAAGGCCGATTTTATCATTCTCAACCGCATAATGCTTTGGAGCAAGCTGTTCCATTAGCTGTATTACGGTGTGACCGTTGGCAAACACTGCAAAACCTCCTCAATCACGTTCATCTCCGCTTGGAATTGTTCAAGCTTAAGAGCGGATTCCGCAAGCTCAGATGCGGCAAGCTGCTCGCAAATGCGGTCAAGCTTGTTCATCTCATGACGCCATTTTTTGAACAGCGCAGGCTGTGGATCGCGAAGTAAATGCGGTCCCATTTGCTTCAAAACTTTAAATAAATTTTCATCCTGAAGCTCAAGCCTCAGAAAATGACCATCGTACAGCTCTAGATTGCGCGATTTAGCATCGGATGCTCGAACCGCATGCATAACTTCGTATATTTTCCCGTCTTCTTCAACGATGCTTTCCGATTTTAAATACCAATTGTGCTTAAGCAGCCATCCACGCACCACTTCTTCGCCTACATTTGGCTGCAGCACAAGCTCCATGACCCCGTCCAGCTTCCCGGCTGCATGTCCTGCCTCCAAAATATCGCACATTAAGCTGCCGCCCATTCCGGCGATTGTCACAGTATCAGCTTCACCGGGCTGCAGCACATTTAAACCATCTCCTTGTCGCACAGTAAGGCGCGCGGTAAGACCTGCATCCGCTCCCTGCTTTCTTGCCGCCTCGAAAGGGCCGCGATTCAGCTCTCCTGCAATGGCTGAAGGACATTTATCGATTTGGAGCAAATATACGGGAAGCATCGCATGATCGGAGCCGATGTCGGCAACACGCGAACCCGCGGTTACGTAATCTGCAATCAGCTGCAGACGTCTAGAAAGTTTTAACATTATACAATCCACACCATCCATTTTTTTCGCATTGAAAATAGTATACCGCCGCCCAGCGCTATTTTGAAAAGGAGCTGCAGCTGTAGCCAAATCGCTTCATCCACAAACATCGCATACAGCTCAGGCATAAACCAAACCAGCGCACAGGTTAAGAAAAGAACCGCTGATACAGGCTTAGACCAGCGGTGAACAAACCAGCTGCTCCAGCCGAACAAGCAAGCAAGCGGCAGCCAGTAAAGCTGAATCTCATACCATTTTGAATCCACCATAAATTGCGACAGCAGCCATGCATAGACGAGAATTGCCGCTAGCCATCCGCATAAATGGAGCACAGGAATGCGGGCTGCTATTCCATAGACCACCCAAAAAAGCGAGCAAAAGGCAAGCAGACCCGTTTTCCAGACCCATTGATCGATATTATGCACATTCAGCATGTACACCCCGCCGCCAAGGAGAAGGAGCATGCCAGTGCTTGATAATGCTAGTCCTGCCGCCTCGTTACGAGCCCGAAGACGCTGCCCGATCCTTAGAAAAACAGCCACTGCGCTGACTATGACCGCCATTTGCAATAAGGGATGAAATTCGTTAAAATAAAGCACAACAAAGGAAATTAAGGTAAAAGTTCCAAATGTAAGCAACCATTGCAAGCCAGTTGCCCGCTGTACAGCAGCAATTGCTTTACCTACTGTATGATGCTGTTCTTTGTTCGTATGGATCGCATCTTGATCAGCATATAAATTCAGCAGAAAGTCACAATACTGATCCGGCAGCAGCTTACTTCGCCGCCAATGATCAATTTCTTTCACGATAATTTGCCGACGATCCTGATTCATAAAATCCCGTTATCCTTTCGGTCTCGGCTTGCTTGTTTCCAAGCCCATATGTATAAGGTCTGCATTTTAGAAAAAAGACCTCGCTGCGCGTGCAGAAAGGTCACTATTGTTAAATCATAAAGTTTTATTCGAGGAAATCCTTTAAACGCTTGCTGCGGCTTGGATGACGCAGCTTGCGAAGAGCCTTGGCCTCGATTTGACGAATACGTTCACGCGTAACACCAAAGACCTTGCCAACCTCCTCGAGCGTTCTTGTGCGGCCATCATCGAGTCCAAAGCGAAGACGCAATACATTTTCTTCTCTTTCGGTCAACGTGTCGAGCACATCCTCGAGTTGTTCCTTAAGCAGCTCATAAGCAGCAGCATCAGCCGGAGCCAGCGCTTCCTGATCTTCGATGAAATCACCAAGATGAGAATCATCTTCTTCCCCGATTGGCGTCTCGAGCGATACAGGCTCTTGTGCGATCTTCATAATCTCGCGAACCTTCTCGGTGCTCAGTTCCATCTCCGCTGCAATTTCCTCCGGCGTCGGTTCCCGGCCGAGCTCCTGCAGCAACTGACGGGATACCCGGATTAATTTATTAATCGTTTCCACCATATGAACCGGAATCCGAATTGTACGGGCTTGGTCAGCAATTGCACGCGTAATAGCTTGACGTATCCACCAAGTTGCATAGGTACTAAACTTGAAGCCCTTCTGATGATCGAACTTCTCAACCGCTTTGATAAGGCCCATGTTCCCCTCTTGAATCAAATCAAGGAACAACATTCCTCTTCCGACATAACGCTTCGCGATACTAACTACGAGCCGCAGGTTTGCTTCCGCAAGTCTCCGTTTTGCTTCCTCATCGCCATTTTCGATTCGCTGTGCAAGCTCAACCTCATCATCCGCAGAAAGAAGCGGAACTCGGCCTATTTCCTTTAAGTACATCCGTACCGGATCATTAATCTTTATACCCGGCGGCAATGCAAGATCATCATCAAAGTTGAAGTCGTCCTGCTCGCGCTCTTGCTCTTCCCCTTGGGCAGCGAGTGGATTTTCTTCATCATTTTCGTTCAGTACCTCAATCCCAAAATCATCGAGCTGTTCGAAAAATTCATCAATTTGTTCCGGGTCTTGATCAAAAGGAGCCAACTTATCCATAATTTCTTTATACGTCAAAGAAGATCTCTTCTTGCCTTGCTCGATCAGTTGATCCTTCACATGATCCAGTTTTTGTTCGGTATCTAGTTCAGTATGTTGATCATTCGCCATATTCCGACTCCCTCCCCCCTAGAAACGATCTTCCTGTCGCCCTCTAAGCTGTCTTTCTAGGGTTATAATCTCACTTGCTATTTGTGCTGCTGCCAAAAAATTTCCGGTGCGCTCAGCACGCACCATCTCTTCCTTCTTACGTTCAATATCCCGATATTGCGGAACTTTTATAATATCCTGGATATAAGCGTCCATCGTCATTTCATCGAACGGGAAGTCACCGTCCATCATCAGAATAGATGCAGCTGCGCGCTCTAATCGGTCATCGTGCAGTGTTGCAATAAATCGGCTGACATCCGGATCGTAGCCCTGTGCAAAATAAGCGTATAAATAAGCAGCAAGCGCTGCATGATCCTCTACATTGAACGCATCGCCTAGCCGTTCATGAACCGCTTTCGCCACTTCCCGATCTCGCATCATAACATGCAGCAACCTTCGTTCCGCATGCGTGTATGCGGGCATAGGTGTAGGCGGTCCAGACTTTCGGGGCTTTTCATTCCTACCATTATTCCACGAATTGTCGTTATTATCCCCTTGCGGTTTCTTTTTTTGCAGCTCCTGTCTGATTTGATTACAGTCCTGCTTCAAAGCATCAAGGGAGATTTCAAACTCTCGGGAGATTTCCTTTAAGTAGACCTCGCGTTCCGTTGAAGAATCCAGCTCAGCAACAATTTGTACCGCTTCAAGCAGATAGTTCTTTCTGCCTTCTTCTTTTAGCAGTATATGGTTTTTCCTTGAATATATAAGCTTAAATTTTGTTACCGATACCGGCTGATCGATCATTTCCCGCAAGAAAGCTTCCGGACCGTATTCACTTATATAATCGTCGGGATCCTTTCCTCTCGGAAGCATCGCCACCGATACCTTCAGGCCTGCGCTCTCAAGCATCGGAATTGATTTGAATGCTGCTGCTTGTCCTGCATCATCACCGTCGTAGCAAACGATGACCTCTTCGGCTTGCCGTTTAAGAATGGCACAATGTTCCTCCGTCAGTGCCGTTCCCATCGTCGCGATACCGTTTTTCACGCCAGCGCTCCATGATTTGATGACGTCCATGTAGCCTTCAAACAATACGACTTGCTTGCTCTTGCGGATGGCTGGCCGCGCATAATGCAAGTTGTATAGTGTCCTGCTCTTCGCAAATAGCATCGTCTCCGAGGTATTCAAGTATTTCGGCTGTCCTTCGCCTATAATGCGACCCGCAAACGCGGTAGCTTTGCCGTCTCGATCCCTAATCGGAAACATAATGCGATTGCGAAACCGATCCACATACCCGCTCCCGTCAGATTTTGCCGAAAGCAATCCGCCTTTTTCCATTAGTGCCAGATCAAAGCTTCGATTCGTTAAAAACCGTGCAAGCAAGTCCCACTCTTCCGGAGCATATCCGATCATAAAATGATCAATCAGCTTATCACTTAAACCCCGCTCCCGTAGATATTGCTTTGCAGTCTGCCCTTGCTTCGTGTTGTTCAGCACATGATGATAAAGCTTGATCGTGAGCTCATGCGCTTCAATGATCTTGGCTCGGTCCGCATCTTGCGGCGTGGATTTATTCTCCCCTAACGAAGCCCATGTTACGGGCATTCCTGCATCCAGCGCCAGCACTCGAACGGCTTCAGGAAATGAATAGCCTTCCATTTCCTCAACAAAACGAATAACGTTGCCACCCTTGCCACAGCCGTAGCAATGGAAAATTTGGAGCTCCGGCGTGACCGTAAACGAGGGAGTCTTCTCCGAATGGAACGGACATAACCCCTTCATATATTTGCCGTGCTTCGTGAGATGAACATATTTCCCGACCGTCTCTACGATGTCATAATGCTTGCGTACCGCATCAATGACCTCTTCCGGTATTTTATTACCGTATGTCATCGTTCATCACCTTCATCCTAGTAACACGTAAATAATATTCGCTATACTTCATGGTTCTCCTGCTCATTTCGCAAAACTTTTGTCAACTTTTGTTGAAAACGATCGCGATCGTCATTATTCATCGCTTTCGGGCCTCTTGTTTTGCCACCGGTACGCCTGCGCTTAGCAAGCTCATGTCTCCGCTCCATCAAATAATCGATGTTTTCATCCGAGTATTGCTCCCCCCTGGGAGACAATACGATAGCGCCTTTGCCGATCGCTATGCATGCCAGTCCGAAATCCTGCGTTACGACTATATCTCCGCGTACAATATGGTTCACGATGTACAAATCAACGGATTGATTACTCCGATCCACCTGTACGATATCAACGCCTGGCTGCGGCTCGAGCCGATGGTCATGAGAAGCAACCATTAGCACGCGAACCGAGAAGCGTCTAGCCGTTTCGCCTATTTCTGCTTTTACCGGACATGCATCCGCGTCGACCACAATAGTAGGTTGCTCTTGTCGAATATGAGATCACCGCTCGAATTCAAATTCTTATCCTGTACTATTATATACGGCATAACCATAAAAAATCCTGCCACCTGCCATTAAGGCATCCGCACATATTCCATTATCAAGCTTGCCGTTTCTTCAACGGCTCGATGCGATACGTCAATTACGACACAGCCGAGCTGCTTCATTATCGTATCGGCATAGTGGAGCTCTTTTTCAATACGGTCTGGCGTTGCATAAGAAGCGGTGTTAGGCAAGCCTAATGCTTTGAGCCGCTCTTTCCGGATCGTATTCAAGTAAGGTACCCCGATCGTCAGTCCAATAACTTTGCGCTTTGGAAGCTTAAACAATTCGTCAGGCGGCTTCAGCTCCGGTACAAGCGGCACATTCGCAACCTTAAACTTCTGATGCGCGAGATACATAGATAAAGGCGTCTTCGACGTGCGCGACACGCCCACCAATACGATATCCGCTTTCAGCACGCCCGACGTGTCTCTTGCGTCATCGTATTTAACCGCAAACTCGACGGCTTCGACCTTCTTGAAGTAATCCTCATCAAGCACATGATTGAGGCCGGGCTCCTGACGGGATTTGCGCCCGGTACGCATTTCAAGCGTTTCTATAAAAGAACCCAATAGATCGATGGCGGCGACGCCGTAGATTTCAGCCTGCTTCCGCATGCAGTCACGAAGATGCGGAATGACTAACGTATACAGCACGATGGCATCGGCTTGCTTGGCTTGCTGCACGATTCGCTGCAAGCTTATCTCATCTGTAACAAAAGGAGCTCTGCGAATATCCGTGTTGATCGGATGAAACTGCGCAATCGCCGCACGTACAACAAGCTCCCCCGTATCCCCGGCAGCATCGGATACGACATATACGATTACTTCTGTATTAGATTGAGTCATTGATCCATCATCCTCCTGACTGAGCCGATTACCAAACTAGCTTCGAGAAATCAGCAATAATCGCAATATCGTCAGCAATTCCGGCAAGCGTAGACAAACGGTTAGCGCGTACTTCCTCATCAGGCGCCATGACCATGACCTTCTCAAAATAAGTATGAATAAAAGGCTTCAATGATGATAAGGTTTGTACAGCTTTTGCAATATCTCCATTTTCAATCGCCGCATGGAAGGTCGGGCGCTGCTGCAGCCATTTCTCGTAAAGCTCCGTTTCCACCTGCTCTGCGAACAGAGCTGGATCAACCGCTCTAGCAGTCGCTTTGGATCCTAAATTGCTGACCCGGTTAAGCTGCTCTACCGTCATCTTGAATGCTGTGCGGTCATCGTTTGCAGCAAGCGCTTGAACAACAGCGGCGCGTTCAATTGTCGATTTCAGATCGGCAAAACCAGAAGCCATTACCGCATCAACGACATCGTAACGGACGCCTTGCTCAGACAATACATTTTTGACACGAAGGGCGAAGAAATCGGAAAGATCCTTGCGGATATCCGCAGCTTCACGCTTCAGTCCGCGACTTTCATGAACGGATAGGGCAGCATCGTACAAATCATTCAGCTCCAGCTTCAGGCCATGCGCCAAAATGATTTGAACAATTCCCGCAGCTTGTCTCCGAAGTGCATATGGATCCTGCGAACCTGTCGGAATAATGCCGATGGAGAAGCAGCCTACGATCGTATCGATTTTATCAGCTAAGCTTACGATAGCTCCCGTTAATTCGGAAGGCGCGCGATCGCCGGCAAAACGCGGCTGGTAGTGTTCATTAATGGCTTTCGCCACCGATTTGCGCTCTCCTGCTTTAAGGGCATAATCTTCTCCCATAATGCCTTGAAGCTCAGGGAATTCATATACCATTTGCGACACGAGGTCGAATTTGCAAATATCTGCGGAACGGCTAATATCTTGCGAGCTTTGCTCGTCAATAAGCAAATGCTTGCTTAATAAGTCGGCTGTCGCACGAATCCGTCTTACTTTGTCGGCAACTGAACCCAGCTCTTCGTGATATACGATGTTTTCAAGCTTCGAGAGCGCATACTCAATCGTGAGCTTGTGATCCTCTTCATAGAAAAACTTCGCATCCGAAAGTCTGGCGCGCAATACTTTTTCGTTACCCTTTGCAACTAGCTCTATCGATTTACGGTCACCGTTACGAACGGTTACGAAAAATGGCTGAAGCTGACCTTCGCCGTTGAATACCGGAAAATAACGTTGATGCTCGCGCATCGAAGTAATAAGCACCTCTTGCGGAATATGAAGGAACGCCGGATCGAAGCCGCCAAACAATACATTTGGATATTCAACAAGGAAGAGCACCTCTTCAAGCAAATCCTCTTTGATTGCAATCTCCCAGCCCTTTTCCTTAGCCAGTTGATTGATCTGGTCAACGATTAGATGCTCGCGCTCGCTAACGTCTGCGATAACATGCTGCTCGCGCAAACGCTCTACGTATTGGGCCGGCAGAGCGACGGTTGCGTCTTTCCCTAGGAAGCGGTGTCCGCGCGATACATTTCCGGTCTGTACGCCCGTAATTTCAAACGGAATAACGTCTTGCCCGAACAATGCCACTATCCAGCGAATCGGTCTGACAAAGCGAAGCTCATGGCTACCCCAGCGCATGTTTTTCGGGAAAGACATCGACGTAATAAGCGACAGCAAGCCTTCCGGCAGAACAGCCGCTGTCTCTGCGCCAATGCTGCTTTTTCTCGCGTATACATACTCAACACCAGCTAGCTCCTGGAAATAAAGCTGCTCAGGCTGGGCGCCTTGACTGCGGGCGAAGCCAAGCGCTGCTTTGCTCCAATTCCCCTGATCATCCTGGGCAATTTTACGCGAAGGCCCTTTCGCTTCCTCACTCCTATCGGATTGCTTCTCAGCCACATCCTGAATAAGAACCGCAATACGGCGAGGTGTCGCATATACGTTTACAGCACCATGCACGATGCTTGAATCCGTCAGCCATTTTTCCATTTTATCCTTAAGCTGGTTCATTGCGCCGCGCACGAAACGAGCCGGTACTTCCTCTAGTCCAATCTCAAGCAACAAATCTCTAGTCATGCTGCTCCACTCCTTTCTTCAGCAACGGGAATCCAAGACGTTCTCTTTCCTCAAAATAAGTCGATGCGCAAGCGCGCGCCAAATTTCTTACTCTTGTAATGTAGCCCGTTCTTTCCGTTACGCTAATAGCGCCGCGCGCGTCGAGCAGGTTAAACGTATGCGAGCATTTTAGCACATAATCGTAAGCCGGAAACACGAGATGCTGCTCCATCGTTTTTTTGGCTTCTTCCTCATACATGTTGAACAGGGAGAACAGCATTGCCGTGTCCGATGTCTCGAACGTATATTTCGAATGCTCATACTCTGGCTGCTTGAAGACGTCCCCGTACGTTACGCCCTCTACCCATTCCAGATCGAACACATTTTCTTTTTGCTGAATGTAGGAAGCAAGACGCTCCATGCCGTAAGTGATTTCGACTGCAACCGGGTTAGCATCAATGCCGCCAACCTGCTGGAAATACGTAAATTGTGTAATTTCCATGCCATCCAACCATACTTCCCAGCCCAGACCCCAAGCTCCGAGCGTTGGCGACTCCCAGTTATCCTCAACAAAGCGGATATCATGCTCATTTGCATCAATGCCAAGCTGCTTCAGGCTTTCCAAATAAAGCTCTTGAATGTTATCTGGCGATGGCTTCAAAATAACCTGGAATTGATGATGCTGGTAAAGTCGGTTCGGATTTTCGCCGTAACGGCCGTCCGCCGGACGGCGGGAAGGCTCTACGTATGCGACATTCCAAGGCTCAGGTCCGATCGAGCGCAGAAACGTCATCGGGTTCATCGTACCCGCACCCTTTTCCACGTCGTAAGGCTGTACTAGAATACAATTTTGTTCAGCCCAGAATTGTTGCAGCGTCAAAATCATTTTTTGAAAATTCATTGCTGATCTCTCCTTCTTCCTCTGTTTTCTGACCGTTTCCGGACATTTTTCCTATACTCGGCAAAGGTGGTGACATGCAAAAAACTCCCGTCTCTACGCCTGCTGCCAGACGTAGGGACGAGAGTTATTATCCCGCGGTTCCACCCTACTTGGTTAGCTCCTTACGAGCAAACCCTCTTTGTTCGATACGACTCCGGAGTGCCCTTTCATCGCATTGTCCGTCCGGGCTTTCACTTTTCCCGGCTCGCTAATACCGTCGACATTGTACGATTACTTTCTCCATCATTGTCCAATATTCATAATGAGTTATTCTATGCTTCTTTCAGACAATTGTCAATTATCAACTTTGGAATGTACAAGGCTGCCGTTATAACCGTTTACATTAGCTTATCCAGCTGATCGAGGAAATTGCGCGACTTTAGCTGAAAGCCCAGATGAGTATCCATGAGCTTGCGCATGGAAAGCTTAAGCTCCGCTTTCGTCTCCGGCTTGACTTGAATCGAGCCCAGTCTTCTCATATCCATTTTGCGGAAAAGCCGAAGCAGCTTGTATGCCCCTTCTCCAAGCTGAACCGCTTGAGGGTCCTTGCCTATGCATCTCGTGCATAATATACCTCCCGTATAGGGCGAGAGCTTGAATGGTCCTACAACGTTGCCGCAGCTCACGCATTCATCCAATTCCGGCGCATAGCCCGACAAGTCCAAAATGCGCATCTCGTACAGATGAGTTACAATTTGTGCGTCTTTTCCTTCCTGGAGCGCCGAAAGGCATGCCTTTAGCTGTTCAAAATGAAAGCCCGTTGCCTCATCATCCTGCAAAGAACGATCTGTTAGCTCAGCCACATAGGAGCAATAAGCAGCCAAATCAAGCTTTTCACGCAAAACATGGTGAGATTCAATAATCTCACCATGATTCAACGTGCCGAGTCCGCTGGTACGGAAATAAACGAACTCTCCATATGTAAACGGCTGCGCGAGCGAAGAATGCTTGCTCTTCATCTTTTTCGCGCCGCGTATAAGCACTCCCGCTTTACCATTTGACTTCGTAAGCAATGTCACAATTTTGTTGCCTTCCCCGTAATCCATACTTCGAATAACGATTCCTTCGACACGATACAGCATTTGCAAACTCTCCCCTGAATGCAGAAACGAATTTCGCCGTCCCATGACGGCGAGCATTCGCTTAGCGGTTAAAGATAAACACCGGTTGTGCTTCCTTCACACAGCCAGCTTACCTTTTCAAACCATTTATACGTATCAGCTTATTCAATAATTCCATTGATTCGTTAGCCTGATGTGTCTTCGAGCTCCATCATTGCAAGCTCATCTTGATCCAAAGCTGACGAATCAGAGCCGCTTTCCGCTCCAAATTGATTGATTTCTTTGTAAAGCATGAACGATTCGACATCCCCGGTTAACGTAAAATACTTCCACGAAAAATTTCGCATACGTATTCATCCCTTTCCGTCCCCTGAAATGCTGCTGCTCCAGACGGTAATAGGATGCGATAAACCGCTTCTGTCTATCCTTAACAAATTACGACAATTTCTGTTTAATCATGCCGGTAGCCAAGATCCTTCAATACCCGTTCTTGATTGCGCCAGTCCTTCTTCACCTTTACCCAAAGCTCGAGATAAATACGTGAGCCAAGGAGCGCTTCAATATCTTTGCGCGCCTGTTTTCCTACTTCCTTCAGCAGTTCTCCTTTTTTGCCGATGATGATCCCCTTCTGAGAATCACGCTCCACAAAAATAACCGCTCCGATATACACAACGCCGTTTTCCTTAACGCGCATGTCCTCGATCGTAACAGCGATTGAATGCGGGATTTCTTCGCGTGTCATATGCAAAATTTTCTCGCGAATGAGCTCCGAGCAGACGAATTGTTCAGGATGATCCGTAATTTGATCGGCGGGATAATATTGCGGCCCTTCCGGCAAATAACGGGATAGCTGCTCCAGCAGCGTGTCGACATTATTTCCTTTGAGTGCGGAGATCGGAACAATTTCCGCAAACTCATGAAGCTCATTATATTGCGTAATCATCGGCAGCAGCTGCTCAGGCAATACCTTATCGATCTTGTTCATGACGAGAAAGACAGGTGTTTTTACCTTTTTGAGCTGCTCGATAATGAACCGGTCGCCGCCGCCGAGGCCTTCGGAAGCGTCGATCAAAAATAATGCCGCCTCCACCTCTCTTAATGCGCTCTCTGCTGTTTGCATCATGTAATTGCCGAGCTTAGATTGCGGCTTATGAATGCCTGGCGTGTCAAGAAACACAATTTGTGTGTCGTTCGTCGTATAAACGCCGTGGATTTTGTTGCGCGTCGTTTGCGGCTTATCAGACATGATCGCGATTTTCTGACCGATCAGATGGTTCATCAACGTTGATTTTCCGACGTTTGGCCGTCCAATGATAGCGACGAAGCCGGAACGGAATTTTTTGCTGTCTCGTTCATTAGATGTTGTTCGATTCATAAATTTTTTAACGCTCCCTATTATCTAGTGAAGCCGGCGTGAATGCACCCGGCAATATGCTTGATACGGTCGAAATCGACCATTGACCACTTAAATTACCCATGATGACGGGCATGTCCGGCGAGCAAAGCTCAACCAAAACCTGCCGGCAAACGCCGCATGGCGCAATCGGCCCATCGGTGCTGCCAATGACAGCAATAGCCTGAAATTGTCCCGGACGCTTGCCGTCGGCTACTGCACGGAATAATGCCGTACGCTCTGCGCAGTTGGTTGGTCCGTAAGCCGCATTTTCCACGTTGCAGCCATAGTGGATATGTCCCTCGTCATCCAGCAGTGCTGCCCCGACTTGGAAATTCGAATAGGGCACATATGCACGGGTCATCGCTTCCTTAGCCGCATGCAGCAGTTCCGTGTAATTATCGGACAATCCTTCGTAAATCATCCTAAACGCCCCCCGTCTTAGTTTGCAGCCTAATCCATAAATAAATGCCACAAGGGCGGCCCAAGGATGAGCAGCCCTATTATAGCAGATATTGCTGCCGCAAATAAAACGGCTCCAGCAGCAACATCCTTCGCCACTTTAGCTACCGGATGAATGTCCGGGCTGGCGAGGTTAACTGCTTGTTCAACTGCTGTATTGATCATTTCCGCACTAATGACTACTGCGATCGCTAACAGTAGGATCGACCATTCCAGCGGCTTGATCGACGCGACAAAGCCTAAACAGCATGCGATCAAGCCGGCTATGGCATGAATCCTCATATGACTTTGCGTACGCAGCGCGAAGCCGATCCCAGATATCGCAACAGCAAAGCTATGGATAAATTTACGCATTAACGTGAAAGCCCTGCTTGCTTTAAAATCGCTTCCTGCTTGGCGGTCATTTCTGCTTCCGACCTCTCATCCTGATGGTCGTAGCCAATGAGATGCAGAAATCCATGTACGAACAAAAAGCCGATTTCGCGCTCCAAAGAGTGACCATACTCCTCGCTTTGCGCCTTTGCTGTATCGATACTAATGATGATGTCTCCGAGCATGCCGGAAATCGGATCGGTCTCATCCTCGCTATCCACCTCGAAGATAATGCCAAGCTCGTCTTTGCCTTCTTCCTGCATAGCGAATGATAAAACGTCTGTCGGACGGTCTATGCCCCGATATTCGAGGTTAAGCTGGTGAATCTCCTCATCATTTGTAAATGTTAGTGATACTTCACCGTCGGTTATGCCTTCCGCTTCTCCCGCCAGCTGTAGCAGTTGTTCTAATTTTCCGATCCAATTCTCAGGTATCTCCAAACTTTGCTGATCATTGCTCCAATCAAGTTGCAAGCTCATGCCAAACGCTCCTTTGTTTTCACATCATCCGGATATTCAATACGTGAATGGAAGATGCCAATTACGCTTTCTTTAAGTGATTGCGCAATTTTGTCAAGCTCCTTCAACGTCAAATCGCATTCATTGTACTGATTGTCATCCAGCCTGCTCTTAATGATTTTGTGAATCATCGCCTCTACTTGCTCCACAGTTGGATTGCGCAAGCTGCGCACCGCCGCCTCTACACAATCGGCTATTCCGACGACTGCAGCTTCCTTCGACTGCGCCTTCGGACCTGGATAACGGAAGTCATCCTCTGTGAAAGCAGGTTCAATTCCTTGCTCCTCGGCTTGCTTAACCGCCTTGTAATAAAAGAACTTCAGCGAGGTTGTCCCATGGTGCTGCTCGGCAATATCCCGAATCGGCTTCGGAATATTATGCCCCTTAAGCATGTCGACTCCATCTCTTGCATGCGCCACAATGATTGATTTGCTTAGCTTCGGATCGATCGTGTCGTGCGGATTTTCAATATTCGTCTGATTTTCGATAAAGTAGTTAGGCCGTTTTGTCTTTCCGATATCGTGGTAAAACGAGCCCACGCGGCAAAGCAGACCGTCGGCGCCTATCGCTTCGGCTGCCGCCTCGGACAAATTACCGACCATTACACTGTGATGATAGGTTCCCGGCGTCTCCGTAAGCAGCTTGCGCAGCAGCGGATGGTTTGGATTCGACAGCTCTACTAGCTTGAGCGCCGATAAAATGCCAAACGTAATTTCAAAGAACGGCATCAAACCGATAACGAGCACGGCCGTTATTAAACCGCTGGCAAAGGCGAAGGCTACGGAATAAATGAAAGGCACGCGTTCCAGCTGCTCTGACAGCAGCAAGATCGTGATGACGGACAACGAGCCGAACAAGCTGACCATAATACCGGCCTTTAATATCGTGGACCGTTGACTCGCTCTGTGAATCGAGAAAAGGGCGGCAAACGATACAACAATAATGACGAAGCCGTATTGAAAGTCAAAAATTTGATGCTGGCCGGTATTTAATATAATACTTCCCATAACTGCAAATAAAATCGAGCTGATCATAGCCAAATGCATATCAAGCAGCAAAGTTATCAGCATCGTGCCGAGAGCGGCAGGAGCTAAATAGCCAGCATAGGGCGCGGTATCCGTCTGCGTCAATGAAATGATCTGGATCGTAACAATATTTATTAAGAAAATCAGCCAAAGCATCAGCAGCGATGCATTGTTATATTTGGGTTTAATCCCATTGATGCTCCCCGACTGATGCAAGTATGCATAAAGCACGACGATGAACATGACGGACATGATCAGAAGCCCGAGCTGAGGCCAATAATTTTTCTTTTCCTGCAGCAGTGAGGAATCAACAAGCAGCTTGTACAAATCAGGAGTGATCGTCTGACCGCGCTTCACGATCAATTCGCCTTCTTTTATGACGACAGGAGACGTGTTTTGCTTCGCCTGAACCTTCGCCTCGTCCGTCGCCGCTTTATCCATAAATTTATTCGGCATAATTGCAAATCTGGCCAGCTCCTGTACAATTTCCCGGCTTGTCCGGCTGGAAAGCGAGCTTGCGTTTACAAGCTCGGCTACCTGCGTCCGGGCGGTTTCCGCCTCGCGGAGCTGCTCGCCGGTCAGCTTACGCACAATATCCCGAGCTACGTTGCGCATCTCGGTTAAAGTTTCCGCTGATAAATTAGGCATTTTGTAAAAGGTTTCTTCCGGAATCGTGTACTGCTGCTCCTTGGCGACTAGCGCCATTTCCTCAAGCAGCGAATCATTGTAGGTTCCTTTGCCCTTGTTCAGCTTAACAAAGTTATCAATGTATTCCGAATAACGCCCGGGAATTTCATTGCGGTAAATATCGATTTTATTTTGAACCGTTACTTGATCATCCAAATTCAACTGCTCAATGCGAACAAAAATTTGTTCGACCAGCGACTCGTTGCGTAGTGGCACGATCGAGAATATGACATCGATCTTGTCAGCGGCATTCTCTTCCGCTTGCCTTGTCGCCTTCTCGTCTTTAATTTGGAAGGGCGCTTTAATGTCCTTCTCGCTTACGGCGCCCTCCTCAATATCGTATGTCTCGGGAACAAGATGCGGAGCTAAGCTGAAATAGAACAGCAGCACAAACATAAACAACAGCACCCAGCGAACGGCTGCACTCTGCTTCCAGCCCGCTGTTTTAGACGGCTGCAAGCTCCCCTGTTTTCCGGTCTGGTTTTGGTTCATGCAGCAGACATTCCTTTCTAGGCTTTGTTTTCAGCATCCCAGTTATAGGCAACAATAATTTTTTGAACCAGCGAATGGCGTACGACATCCTGCTCAGAGAAAAGGATAATACCGATTTCCTCTATATTTTTCAAAATACGCTGCGCTTCGATCAAGCCTGAGTTTTTGCCCCGGGGCAAATCGATTTGTGTAATGTCGCCTGTAATGACCATTTTCGAGCCGAAGCCTAGCCTAGTCAAAAACATTTTCATTTGCTCCGGCGTCGTGTTTTGCGCTTCATCCAAAATAATGAATGCATCGTCCAGCGTACGGCCGCGCATGTATGCCAGAGGCGCAATCTCGATCATGCCGCGCTCCAGCGCTTTAACTGTTTGATCCGGCCCGAGCACCTCATGCAGCGCATCGTATAAGGGACGCAGGTATGGATCTACCTTTTCCTGCAAATCGCCTGGCAAAAATCCGAGATTTTCTCCCGCTTCGACAGCAGGTCTAGTCAATATGATCCGTTTCACCGAGCCTTCCTTCAGTGCGGCTACGGCAAGCACGACTGCCAGGTAAGTTTTACCCGTTCCGGCAGGACCGATCCCGAAAACAATATCACGTTTGCGAATCGTCTTCACATAGTGGCGCTGCCCGATCGTCTTTACCCGTATCGGTTTCCCGCGGAAGGTCGTCGTAATTTCTTTCTTAAACATATCCAGCAGCTCTTCTGCTTGCATGGTCCTTGCAAGTTCAAGCGCATATGCTACATCTCTCTCGGATGGCTTATAACCGCCACGCACGAGCTGCAGCAGCACATTGTAAAGCTGTTCCAGAGAATCCACCTCTTCGGCGGGACCTGTGATGACAATTTCCGCTTCACGCGATGTAATCGATGATTCAACCTGTGCTTCTATAAGGCGTAAGTAATTGTCCTGCGGTCCGAATACAGCCAATCCTTCCGCTGCGTTACCGAGCGGTATTTTTACTACTTTCGTCTCCATTTGCAACAATCCTCATTCTCCCTGCATCTGAACTAGTGGCATTTCCTTAACGATAGATTGCTCGACTTCAAATAGAACTTTCATATAAACTTTACCATTGTCCGCCTTTTCATGCAAAACAATTTCGTCCCTGATCACCGCATTGCTGCCTGCTTTGATAAGCACCTCGGCTTTTGCCTGAAGAATGCCCGTGCTCCTCGCCTCCTCTTCCGTCAGCTTCCGGTCCTCCATGCGCGTCTCCATTACGGTCTCCTTCATCCTGCCGATTGGCAGCGACCAATTGCGCCACGATACCTTCTCCTCATGACGGATCGCTTCGGAGGAGCTGTATGGATTGTCCCCGTACCCGCTGACTTGAAGAGCTCTTGAGCCGATAACCGCGAACCACTTCGTTTTCTTCTCACCAGTGTAAACTTTAACATGCTGAACGAGCGGAGAAGATATTTCAAACTCATACCAGACAAGCCCGCGAACTTTGCCTTTGGCAACGACAGTCCGCGAAAATTCCTCTCCGCCAATTGTACCCGAGATTAATATCTGGTCTTTTTTTACCCTTGTATTTTTTCTGACAACGGGCCGCCCCGCCTCGGCAATAATTTCAGTAACGACAGCGTCTGCCGAGGCGACCAGATGACGGGGCGTTTGCAAGGAAGCCTGCTCGGGAATGGTCGATTCAACCACTTGTATGATAACCTTCGTCCCCTTCTTCTCAACGCCGACCCAAGTCGATCCCGGCAGCTTGCGCACGAGCTGCTTGGACAATATGTCGGCATCGGCGAGACGAAATGACCATTGCATAGGATACAAGCCTTCCTGCTTAGCAGCCAAACGAATTTGTTCCTCTGTCAGCTTCACATTGCCTTGCACCTCGATGCTCCACACCAGAGAAGACAGCATAAAGATTAGAGCGAAAAACAATACGATTCCGCCCGCAAACAGCTTCCTGCGCTCCGCTTTTACGAGCAGGAAGGGCAATCCCCGGCGCTTCGTTACATGAACCCGGCAGCCTGTCTCCTTTAAATACGGACGAAGGCCAAAAAAATCACTAACAGACAGCTCGAACTCAAGCAAGCCACTACTTGTCCACCTAATGGAAGACAGCTGCAGACCTCCGGCAAGCGCCCGGTTGACAAGCTGCTCCGGTTGTCCTCCCCGTATGTGAACAGTAACCATTCCCTTTAACCAATTTGCACCTTGTCCGCTCAAACCGTTCCCCTCCATTACATTTAGCTTTTAGCAAAGCAAACTTAAAACCATTTATTTTAGGGTATCAGTTGAATGTTCGAGATTTGACCCTCCACAAACACTTCCTCCGTCCAAATCGTGCGTATGACAAGAGAGCTGCCCGTTACCTCCAGCTGTCCTTTGCTTAAAGCGAGCCGCAAACGCTCGCTGGAGAAATGGACGACGCCTCGATGGTTTTCGATGTATAGCTGGCAATCCCCAATCATCGTAAGACGCGGCAAATCAAATACGACATCATGCGGCATATCCAGCAGCTCTGCTGTCACTTTGCGAAATTTCTTTTTTATAAGGCGCATGGACGAATCTTTGCCTCCTTCAAGGTTTGTGGAGCAAACCTGCTATGTAAGCAGAAGCTAAGCCTTGCTATAGCAAAGCAGAGGAGTGACGATTTTCATGTACTGTACCAAAATATGCGAACAGCAAGCTAAATATGAGATTAATCTAGCCCTCGAAGACCATCCTCCACCAAAAACAAAAAAACCGCCGAAGCAGCATGCTTCGGCGGTTCGTTCGTTATTTTCGATAAGGTCTCTTTGAGCGGGGCGGACCTAAAATTTCAGCCCACATCACCGCTTTTCTCAAATCACCAGCTTGAATTGAGGCTGCATTTGCGCTCTGGGCACCTGGCTTGCGCTCTGCAGCGTCCGGCGCCTTCGCCTTACCCGTTCCTGCCCTCTTAATCGCGAGCTCAAGAGCCGGCATTTGCAGTGGCCCTGCAGGCGCTTCATTATCTCTGGATGCTTGAGCAGGATTCGCCGAATACTGACGCTCCTGCTCTGGACGTGTACGATAGGCGGGCTGATTTTCGGTTCGCTCCGCCAGCGGCCGATCTAGATTTGATTCCCTATCGCTTGCTTGCGGAAACAACGTTTTCGGCAGCCCTCCTCCGCCAAAGTCCGGCATTCGTCCCGGCTTCTTCTTCGAGCCTGCTTTGCCAAATAGAGAAGCCAGTGCTCCGAATATAATAACAACGATAAATATGTTGTTCATCAGAAATTCAATGATTCTCAAACTGCCTTCACCTCCGAGGCGCGGTCACGCTAATTCCAATCATGAGTTGGAGCGCTTGGCCTTAACGCCCGTCTTTGTTGTCAGGTTGGCCGTCCTGCTTGCCGATGGAGCTGCGCATCTGCGTATCAGCTTCGATGTTTTTCAGGTTCAAATAGTCCATGACGCCGATTTTCCCGCTTCTAAGCGCTTCAGCCATAGCAAGCGGAACCTGTGATTCCGACTCGACAACGCGAGCCTCCATCTCCACAACTTTCGCTTTCATCTCCTGCTCATGCGCAACGGCCATCGCGCGTCTCTCTTCCGCTTTCGCTTGGGCAATCTTCTTATCCGCTTCGGCTTGCTCCGTTTGCAGATGCGCACCAATATTTTTACCTACATCAACGTCCGCAATATCGATCGACAATATTTCAAAGGCTGTACCGGCGTCAAGTCCCTTGCCAAGCACCGTACGAGAGATCATGTCTGGATTTTCAAGCACGTCTTTGTGTGAGTTAGCCGAACCAACCGTTGTAACAATACCCTCACCTACGCGCGCAATAATCGTTTCTTCACCGGCACCGCCGACGAGCCGTTCGATATTAGCACGTACTGTTACGCGGGCTTTTACCTTTACCTCAATTCCGTCCTTTGCTACTGCAGCAACGATCGGTGTTTCAATAACACGCGGGTTAACGCTCATTTGTACCGCTTGGAGTACGTCGCGGCCAGCCAAATCAATTGCAGCCGCACGTT
This sequence comes from Paenibacillus sp. Soil522, assembly GCF_001428245.1. Taxonomy (GTDB): domain Bacteria; phylum Bacillota; class Bacilli; order Paenibacillales; family Paenibacillaceae; genus Pristimantibacillus. Next base: position 96,149 of record NZ_LMRV01000001.1, on the reverse strand, counting down.
CGAATATAAGCGGAATGTTCGCGCGTTGCGCGGCAATCAATGCATTAACGACACGGTCAACGTTACCGCCGGCCAAGAAGTGACTTTCCAGCTGATTAATGTTAAGTCCAAGACCCGCTTTGGTCGCTTTAATTAGCGGATTGACAATCCTGCTCGGCACGACCCGGCGCAGGCGCATGGCGACGAGCGTAATAATACCTACTCTAACGCCCGATGCCAACGCGGAAATCCACAGCATAATCGGAAAGAAGCTTAGAAACACGGACAGCACGATAATAACGACGACTGCTAAAATTAAAAAGGAAACCAAAGGATCCATTTGACCCAACCTCCATATGTTTTATTTTGTAGTCTATTTCACAATCTCTTTGACTACAACCCAAGTGCCTTCCGCCTTGACGACCTTGACAGTACGATTCGTATCAACGAATTCGCCGGATGTGACCACGTCAATGCGGTTATCGCCGATCAGAATGGTTCCTGCCGGGCGAAGCGGTGTAATCGTAATCCCTTCCAGCCCCAGCAGAGAATCCTTAACATCCGCTGACAAGTAGCCTTGCTCCGTTGTCAGTTTATCGCGCAAAATGAATTTGTTCCATATTCCTCTAGTTTTGTTCATTCTTACGAATATGGCAATCAGGATGATTGCTGCAACTAGCGCTATGACAATCGAAATGAATGCCGTCATCGGATCAGATGCCGCCGTGACGACTCCGCTTATTAACGATGCACTGCCGAGAATGCCCAAAATGCCGAAGCTCGGAACGAATACCTCGACAATAAGCAAGGCAATTCCAATGATAAACAAGACGACCGATTCCATTCCGGCAAATCCGGCCACGTAATGACCAAAGAAATATAAGCCGAACGATAATATGCCTACGATGCCTGGCGCTCCAAAGCCCGGAACAAGCATTTCGATGACGATGCCAGCTATGCCAAGGATAAGCAGCACGGTCATTACGACCGGGTTCACGAGCCATCTGGCTGCATTCTCGGCAAGGGATGGAGCCACCTCAATCTTTGTGCGCCCTTCTAAGCCCAGCCACTTAAGCACCTCGTCAACTGATTCAGCCGTATGCTCGGAATAGCCGACTTTTTCGGCTTCGCTGGCAGTCAAGGTAAGAATTTCGCTTTTCAGTTTGTCTCTTCCGATCTTATCCTTCAATTCCAAGGTCACATTGGGATCAACCATAGCTGCCGCGATGTTTTTATCACGGCCTTGCAATGCGGCTGACTCGCTCATCTCAGAAGTCCAGAACGAGACTGTCTTCGGATTATCCACTAAAGTGCCCGAGCCGTCGACGACTGCTGCGGCACCGATCGTGCTACCAGGCTGCATCACGATGTTATCCGCATTTAATGCGATGTATGTGCCGGCCGATACCGCTTTCCCCTCAATAAACGCCGTTGTCGGAATTTTATTTTCCCGGATAAAATGACCGATTTGCTCCGCGTTCACCACTTTTCCGCCAAGCGTATTTATGACGAGAATTACATGCTCAGCTCTCGCTTCTTCAGCCTCTTCAAGGGCTCTCTCTAAAAAGGATTGAAGACCAGATTCAACCGTTTGTTTTACGGGAATGACGTATACGGCCGGGCCGGTATCGTTCACAGCCTTCGCTTGCTCCATTGGAACGCCGAACAAGCCTGCAAGCGTCACCAGTAATATTGCTGCTAGCAATACAATAGGAGTGGCGGACAATCTTCTTCGTCTTCGGTTCATGTGCAAGAAGGTTCCTCCTTTTTTAGTTATGTTCCCTTTTACGTAGAAGAAGTCAAAATGTTTCAATGCGGTTTTCAATATTATACCATTTACGCCATTTACGAACAAAAAAACACCCCGGTTAAAGGGTGTTTTGTGAGTCCGAATGTTTAGTTAGTTAAGATGCTGCTGTACGAGCTGATTTACTAGTTTACCGTCAGCGCGACCTTTTGTTTTGGGCAAAAGGGCACTCATAACTTTTCCCATATCAGCTTTGGAAGAAGCACCGAGTTCATGGATGGTCTGCGTTACGATCTCTTGAATCTCTTCTTCAGTCAGCTGTTCGGGAAGGTATTGACTAATAATTTCAATTTCGACCTCAAGACCCGCTACTAAATCATCACGGCCGGCTTTTTTAAATTCTTGGAGGGAATCTTTACGTTGTTTGATTTCGCGACTCAATATATCAAGCACTTCATTATCGTCCAGCGGACGCTTGAGATCGATTTCCAAGTTTTTCACTGACGCGCGCATCATACGAATTACGGAAAGCTTAAACTTGTCCTGATTCTTCATGGCTTGCTTCATATCGTCGGTCAATCTTTCGCTCAGGTTCATTATGGAAGGATCCTCCTAAAACTTTCTCTTGCGCGCAGCCTCAGACTTTTTCTTGCGCTTTACACTTGGCTTTTCATAATGCTTGCGTTTTTTCACCTCAGCTAGAACTCCATCTTTAGCGATGGAACGTTTAAAGCGGCGAAGAGCAGCATCAATAGTTTCGTTTTTGCGAACTTTAGTTTCAGACACCAGTTTTCCCTCCCTCCGAAACAGACCGTCCAGAGCTATAACACGGTTTATCAAATTTCATTATAAGTCAAACCAAAAGGCAGTGTCAACTTTGGATATCTGTTAATAGCGGTGAAAGTTTTATTCCCCCAAGCAAATGGATATGCAGGTGGTAAACGAGCTGACCTCCGTCGGCATTAACATTGTTGACCAGACGATACCCGGACTCCGCAATACCTTGTTCTTTGGCAATGTGGCGAGCTGCCGCGAACAGCTCGGCTACAACCTGCGCATCTTCATCCGTGACGTCGTTCATCGTAGGTATATGTTTCTTCGGAATGATGAGAATATGTACCGGAGCAGCTGGCTGTATGTCGTGAAATGCGACAATTCTATCGTTCTCGAAAACTTTCTTCGATGGAATCGCGCCTTCAATTATTTTGCAAAATATACAGTCCATATGATTCACCCCCTGTTCAATAACCTTCTCTTATCATAACGAATATTTCAGTGCTCGTCCAATCGAAAAAGCAGCAGGGAAAGGATCGCCTGTTTTTCTAGGCAGCAAGCTTTGCCGGTTGTTCCAGCATCATTTTCTGAAGCTTCGCAACAAGCTGAGTCCAATCGAGCCCGCTGGACAAACGGATAATGGCGCTGCGGTTATCGCCTATATTCGTATTGAAACCTTTCATAATACCGGACATCGCTTCAAACGAGCTTTTTAGCGCAAGAATGTAAGCACGCTCAGCTTCGCTCAAAGGTCCTTCGTAGCGTCCGATTGTTTGCAAGCCATTCTCAACATCGCTTAAGTAAGTTAACGGCAAATGCGAATCCAATGTTTCAGGCTCGGCGGATATACCTGCTGCTTCAGCTGTTAGCTCAGCCAAAGCGCGTCCGTCTGCCGCCAGCTTGCCTGCATCAAATTTCAAAACAAGCCTTTCCTCCATGCTTTTGCTTTGAAGCAAGGAATCAAGCTGCGGGATCATCGCATCCAAAAATTGACGTGACTCTGCGGCTGCCTCGTAGATCCCTTGGCCTTTTACAAATTTTTGTTCCTGTTTATGCTGTAATAATTGCGAGTACAAAAATACATTGCCGATTAAGCTGAACACGAGAATAACGAGTGTAATCGGCAGCGCGATTGAGCGTTTGCCTATTTGCTGCTGTTCCAACTTCGCAGCCTCCTTTTTATACTTTGTCCGTTTTCGTTAACTGCACCGCTTGTCCGCCGTCAAAGAAAAAGACGTGACATTCACCCACTTTGCGCCCTAGCACGGACTCGATCGCTTCTGCGTACAGCTCCAGCTGAAAGCGATGACGCTCTGCCGCTTCCGCCCATTGCTGCTTATAGATCCGATCCGTCTTATAATCGAGCAATACGACGCCCGCCGAATCCTCGAACAAGCAATCGATAACGCCCTGAATGAATATCGGCTCCTGCGAAAGCGATTCGTCTGAACCCGGATACACGCGGCTGGCTGGAAACATGCAGCTAAACGGCACCTCTCTTCGCACCCAGCCTGCGCTTAGCAGCCGCTGCCCAAGCTGGCTTGTGAAAAATGCGGCGACCGCTGGCAGATCAATCGCTTCCGACTGCTTAGCCGTCAATAGGCGGCGCTCGATCATCCCATCCAGCGTTATCCTGAGCGCCGCTTCATCTACAGGCCCGGACAGGGAAACATGCTGCATAAGCAAGTGATTGACCGAGCCTTTCTCTGCGGCGGTAAGCGACTTCTCCTCCATAAAGGCGGGACGCCGCAAACGGAAAGTATACGGGGCTGACGGCACAACGAAGGAATCCCCATGATGCTCAGAACCAACTGCTCTATCCATCTGCTCCGCCAAAGGAACCGCATCCTCCAGCGCTTCCGATTGCAGTCTTTTCATTTCCGTTACCGATGTTTTGGCCGCAAGCGCTGCTGCCGCCTGATGCGGATACTGCCACTCCAGCCGGGCTCGCAGCTGTTCGTCCTCCTCGATGTGCTCCAGGAGCGAAAGCGCGGCTACCGCCTGCAGCCTTTCTTCCTTGTCCGCATCGTGCTGATCCGCCGCATCTGCCGCAGCAGCAGCCTCCGTACCGAACAAGGCGGCTGAAACGATGCCTGCTTGCCACGGCGGAGCATTGTCTTCCATCTGCTGTCGCTCTGCGATTTGCTTCGCTGCGAGCGGCCCAAGCCAATCGATAAAGGAGCGTGCGGCAGCGACCCGGAAATCCGGCATCCTGCCGTGCTCAGGGGCGGAAGCAAGCCAGCGCCTCAGCTTTGCATCGGCATCCGATACCGTTGCGATAAGAAACATTTTCTCTTTCGGCCTAGTCAAGGCAACGTATAAAATACGCATTTCTTCGGCCAGCATCTCCTTGCGCATTGCTCGGCGAATCGCCAAATAAGGAAGCGTAGGGTAACTGATGCGGAGCGTCGGGTCGACAAAGCGAGGACCGAAGCCAAGCTCCTTATGCTTAAGGAACGCGCTTCGCACATCCTGTTGATTAAATAGCTTGCCTAAGCCGGCAACGAATACAACCGGAAACTCAAGGCCCTTACTTTTATGAATGGACATAATACGCACGACATCCTCTTGTTCACCAAGAGCTCTTGCCGTTCCTAAGTCGCCGCCGCTTTCGCGCATGCGTTCGATAAATCGCAAGAAACGGAACAAGCCGCGGAACGATGTCGCCTCGTACTGCCTTGCCCGGTCATGCAGCGCGCGCAAATTGGCTTGTCGCTGCGTTCCGCCCGGCAAGCCGCCTACAAAATCATAGTAGCCGGTCTCGCGGTAGATTTCCCAAAGCAAATTCGCAAGCGAGCCCTGCCTTGCCTCCTCGCGCCAACGGTCCAAGCTGTCCAAAAACATCGAAAGCTTCCTGCGGGTTTCCTCTTCAACAAACAAATCTCCAGCCGCATGCAGCACCGCGTCGTAATACGATGATTGGGCCGATTGGATGCGTATACGGGCAAGCTCCTCCGCATTGAGCCCAAATAAAGGAGACCGCAGAGCAGCGGCCAGCGGGATATCCTGATACGGATTATCGATGATGCGAAGCAATGAAAGCATCGTCTCTACTTCCGTCGCGTCAAAGTACCCGCTGCTGAGCTCTGCGTAAGCCGGAATGCCGTTCCCCTGCAGCTCCTCGATCATAAGAGGCGCCCACTGCTGCGTCGCGCGCAGCAAAATGACCACATCTCTCCACAGCATCCTACGGCTTTCGCGCCGCTTCCCGTCATAGACCTGAAAGCCGCTGTCGATTAGCGACTTCAGCTGCTGCGCGATCCATCGCGCCTCCAGCTGCGCTGCCTTGAGCTCGGAGGCCGACTCTCCCTGAGCAGCGCTTTCCCCTAGCTCTCCATCCTCGGCTATTTCGGATGACTCCGCATTTTCGCTGGCTGCCGCTTCTTCCTCTTCTATATCGCCTTTGTTCAAAATGCCAAACTCGACTTGACAGCGACCAGCCGGCACCGCGTCAGGATAGGATGCTCCGCATACAAGCTCTGCGCGTTCGTCATAGTCCATATCTGCGACATTCTCACGCATAATGGCGCGAAACACGGCATTAACCCCATCGACAACTTCTGAACGGCTGCGGAAGTTTCGCGCCAGATCAATGCGTAAAGCTTTCGGCGCATCCGCGTCTAACTTTTTGTCCGCATCATGACGGGAGAGATAGGCTTTATATTTTTGCAAAAACAGCTTCGGCTCGGCGAGCCGGAAGCCGTATATACTCTGTTTGACATCGCCAACCATAAAGCGGTTCCCTGTGCTTGAACGCTCGATTAAGGAGACGATGGCCTCCTGCACCATATTCGTATCCTGATATTCATCCAATAGGATCTCATCGAATTGCTGCTGGAATTCAGTAGCTGCAACCGAAGGAGACATACGATCCGGCGTGGATGCCGGATCACGCAATATACGTAAGCAATAATGCTCCAAATCGCCGAAATCAAGCAAGCCTTTCGCGCGTTTCGCCGCTTCGTAGCCATGTCCAAACTCAATGACAAGCTCAGCAAGTGCCCGCATCAGCGGCGCTAACTCCTGAAGCTCCTCCAGAAACTGCCCGGCGGTCCGCCCAAACAGCTCCTCCGCAAGCGACGTGATCAGCTTCTTCGCTTGATCGCGCAGCTCCTTCGCCTGCTCCTGCAGCAACTTATCATATTCATCGCCTCGCATCGCCTTCAGCTTTCCGAAGTGAATCGCTTGAAAGGACTCAATCCACGTTTCCCAGGGCATCGTTTGAATCATTTCCGCAAGACTGCTTATGAGCTGCAAGTCCTCATCGAAAGTTGCTGCATAAGGCGCAGGGCCAGCCGGCTGCCGCGTCAGCTCCAGCGCTTGATGAAGCAGCGATCCCGCTCCATCCAAGGCAAGCTGAATGTCGCTCGTCAGACTGACAACCCATTCACTGTTTTGCAGGGCAGTCACATCGGCGACATCAAAGGCTTCCGCCGTCTGCCGCAGCCAATGCTCGGGCCAAGGATGGCTTTGCGCAAAATCGTACAATTGCTGAACAAGCCGGTATAGCGGCTCATCGCCACGTTCGCCGCCATAGCGGTCGGCTAATCGGAGGAATGCGCCGTCGTCGCCAGCCCCTTCATACTTTTGTTCGAAAAGCTGATCGAGCACATCGAGACGCATAAGCTCGCTCTCTGTCTCGTTCGCGATCCGAAAGCCCGGATCGAGCCCGATAAGCGGATAATAACGCCTGATGACATCCAGGCAAAAGGAGTGCAGCGTTGTAATGGATGCCCGGTTCATCAATGCCAGCTGGCGGCGCAAATGCTCGGAATCCGGCTGACGTTCCAGCTCGAGCTCCAGTGCGAGCCGGATCCGATCCTTCATCTCGGCTGCGGCGGCCTTTGTAAAGGTCGCCACGAGCAGGCGATCGACGTCGGTGTGAGCCGATATTTTACGAATAATTCGTTCTACGAGGACTGCCGTTTTGCCGGAGCCTGCCGCAGCAGCTACGAGGATGTTCGAGCCGCTTGATACGATGGCGTCCCACTGGTCATCGGTCCATGTGCTATTTTCCGGCTTCGGGGAATCCTTTGCAGTGTGCATCATCCATTACTCCCTCTCCAGCTGCTGCCATATGTCTTCCTTAGAAGGCTTGATCAGCTTCCTATACTCATTTCCTTCGAACAGCGCGTCGAACTGACAGACCGCTTTGTAATCGCAATATTGACAAGGCGTCTTCGTTCCCATGCGGTAAGGCTCTATGGATACCTCGCCCGCTTGAATCGAGCTTCCGATCCGGCTGATCGTAGTTCTGACGCTGTGCCTCAGCACATCCCACTGTTCATTCGTGACCACCGAAGAGCTGCTGTAAAAACTTCCGTCACGCTTAAGGGCAACAGGAAGCAGCTCCGAAAAACCGGTTTCCAATTCATCGTCCATAAGCCTTACCGTTACCGGATCGGCGGTTACAAGTCCGCGCATTTTGTAACGCTTCAGCAGCCGGCCGTTAACCTCTGAAGGACTTATGCTGTTGGTCAGCGCGAGCAGCGGATTATGAACATGAAAATAAAGTACGCCGGAAGGAGATGCAGGCTGTCCCAGCCATGCGGGAGCATGCGTAACGAGAACGTCGAGATAGGTCAGCATTTGCAGCGAGAGCCCGTATGCAACCTCTTCAAGCCGGAGCTGAGTTGAGCTCGACTTGTAATCGAGCACGCGCAGCAACAGCCCCTCCTCCGTCTCCGCAGCATCGACGCGGTCGATTCTGCCGATAATCTCCATTTCCCCGCCATTTTCAAGCGGAATGCGCAGGGAAGGCAGCGTGCTGTCCGGACCAAAACCCACTTCTGTCCCGACAGGGTGAAACTGTGCTCTTCGTGCGTGCTCACCCAGCATAAGCGCCGCTTGTCCGACAATCTCCTTCAGCTTACGGGCGATATATTGAAAGCGGCTGCTGCTTAATAAAATTTGAGATTGGAGCTTAGGAGCCAGCTCGTCTACCGTTTGCGAGGCGATAACCTTCAGCTCCCCTTCCGGCACCTTGCCCCATCGCCCGCCAAGCCCTGTTGCTATTCGGCTTAAAGCCGCGTGGAACAGCTGTCCCACATCGGGAGCGTCCAGTCGATAAAGCTTTCTCTCCTTTAGCCTAAGCCCATGGATCACAAAATGCTGGAACGGACAGGATACGAACCGCTCCATACGCGATACGCTGACTTGTAAACGCGCTCCATACAGCTGCCTTGCCGTATCCTTAGAAAGAAATTGCTCCCGGTTCACATAAGTCAAAGAGCCCGTTAAACGCTGAAGCTTATGCTGCCATTCCGGCCTTACTGCAAACCAGTTATACATATCCCACCAAAAAGGGGCGATTGCCTCTCCCTGCTGCCACTTACGAATAGCCGCAATCAAATAAGAGAGCGTTCGCTGCGGGTTATAAACGAACATCCTTTGTTCCAAGACCGGCAAGCTTGGCGAAGGCTCAGCCGCAACGCTTTGAACCGGAATGCCGGGAAAGAGCTGGCGGACATGCCTTACAATCTCAGACGGAAGCAAGCTTTTTCCTTCTTCATCCGCCTGGGCCCAGCTTAGCCACAAATGCCGGCTTGGCGTGGTCAATGCGTTATATATCATGAAGCGCTCATCGAGCAAGCGGCGCCGCACCCCTGGTGCCATGGCTATTCCATCCTCTGCGAGCCGTTCACGCTCCGGCTCGGTAAGAATGCCGTCCTCCTTCACGCGCATCGGCATGATGCCGTCGTTGGCGCCAAGCACGTAACATACCAGTATATGCCCGGACCTGGTCCTGTCCATGCTCCCGATCAGCACTTGATCCAGCGCCGGTGGAACGGCGGCAAGCTTCAAGCTGTCGAGCCCGGCTTCGACCATGCCCCCAAACAGCTCCGGCGATACCGTTTGCTGTCCTGCAAGCTCAACCAATTGGTCCAGCAGCTGCATGACGCTGTCCCACAGCTGCCGGTGACTTCTGGCACGCTGCGTTCTGCCTGCCTGGGTATCCTGAATGCCCCAGCGCTCCAGACGGTCTGCCGCGTCCGAATGATCGAGCAGGCGATATAAAGCTTCGCACATCTCTTGGACGTTATTCGCTTTCTTCAGCGCTTCACCGAAGCGGCGGAGCGGCGGCACGACAGCTTCTCTGGCGGAAAGCACGATATCAAGCTCCCGCTGCGCCTTGTCGCTGATTTTCGTCTCCATCTCCGCATCGTCATCAAGCGAGACGGGGACTAACGGAAGCCAGCGCTTCTTATCGAGCCATTTCCAGCCGTCAATGCCTGCCGCCAGCGCAAAATTTTCCAGCAAATCGAACCATTCCCGCAGCAGGCTGCCATCCATAGGGAACAGCATTTCCGTTTTGACGCAGCGGAACACCGCATCATACCGCCAGCCGAAAAGTACCGTTTCGAGTGCGGATCGGATAAATTCAATTAGCGGATGGTGGACAGCCTTCTCTTTCTGGTCGACAAAATAAGGGATGCCGTAATCAGCAAATACAAGCCCGATATAGTCGGTATAATCCTCACTATTGCGTACCATAACGGCGATATCCCGCCAGCGGAGCTCCTCGTGCTGCGCCCTGCGGACGATATCACGCGCGACAGCTTCAACCTCGGCGCGACGGTTCGCGGCAGCATGCAGCGACACCCCGCAGCGCGAATCCTCAGAATCAAGCAAGGATCTGTCCGCTGTCAGCATCGGAATCCGCTCGCTATAATGGCTCTCAAGATGCGCAAGCATCAGATTGTTTCGAAATCGGACCGGTGGAGCAGTTCCGAGTATCGTAGGCTCAGCAACGTCTACATTGTATTTGACTGCAATCTCCATCAGCTTGTTGTACGTTTCTGCGGTCGGATGAAACAGCTCTAGCTCATGCGGCAGTTCTCCTAATCCGTAAGGCCGATTAAGCGTTAGCGTGACCGTCACCTGCGCTGAAGAGGCCATTAAAGCCCCTAATGCCTCATATTCGGTTGGAGTAAAGCCATAAAAGCCGTCTACCCATATTTGCGCGCCGTGCATCGCCGAAGCATCCGGGAGCCCGTTTTGCAAATAACGCAAATAATCCTCGGCGTCGATGTACATGCCCGCGAGTTCCTGCTCCATCTGACTATAAATAAGCTGTAAATCATGCAGCTTGCGCTTTAATAACGTGGAATGGCCCGATCCTTTCTCCGCAGCTTCCTGTTTATCCTGCAGCTGCTCCGAATCCATTCCGTACCGCTTCCATTCCGTTAACAGCTCCGCAAGTCTATCAATGAATCCAGGCTGCTCTGCGCCGCTCTGAAACAGCTCCAGCTGCGGGCCTAACCGATGAACGATCTTATAGAGAAGCATATGCTTCCCCGTATCCCCGATCGGAACGAGCGCCGTACCGCCTGTCTCCTGCATAACCCGGAAGGCCAGACGCCGGAAGCTAAGCGCCTGTGCCCTGATCGTGCCATTTAATCCGCCGTTCTGAAGCAGAGCATATTCAGTCTGAAAGGTAGCCTGCTCCGGTACGAGCATGACTAGCGGCGGCCCATCCGGTTGAACACGCAGCTGCTCCCTTATTTCATGCAAGCAATAGGATGTTTTACCGGTTCCCGAACGCCCGATGACAAAGCGAAGCGACATGTGCAACTCTCCCGTCTTTTCGTTAGATCACGACTATTTGCTTCTTACTTCAAAAATCGCGAATTTCAAGTAATGGCCTTCGTTTACGCCAAGCAGCTGCGGATGATCCTTGCCCGCAGCGCGCCATTCGACTAAACGGAGAAGCTTGCCGGCATCCGCGGCCGCTTCTTGAATCGTCTCCAGAAACAATTCAGGCCGCATATGATACGAGCAGCTTGCCGTTACAAGGTAACCTCCCTCATTGACGAGCTTTAGTCCCTGCAAATTAATATCTTTATAGCCGCGGCATGCGCCCGGTACTGCGCTCTTCGTCTTGGCAAAGGCCGGCGGATCAAGAATGACGACATCCCATGTCCGCCCCGCTGCGCTCTCCAGTTTTTTGGAGGTGTCGACGCCGCCGAGGCCGCGCTGCTTTCGCTCATCAATGCCCTTTACCTGCGTGCGCAAATAATCGAAAGCGTCAGCTACCACAAATTCGACACGGTCTGAAAAACCGTTGCGCAGGGCGTTGCGCTTCGCCGTTGCAATGGCGTGCTCCGAGACATCGAGGCAGGTGACCTTCTTGGCGCCGTATTTGCATGCATGCAGGGTAAAGCTGCCTGTATGCGCAAAACATTCGAGCACGGTTGCGCCGTCCCAGTAAGGAAAAGTTACGATTTTTCCGTTCGCATTAACCGGAACGAGGTTCGCTGAATCCGCTGCCTTGTACGCGGTATTTGCTACTGCAACAGCAGAGCCTGACTCCGCTGCTTCGCGATCTGCCAGATGAATGCCGCTGCGTCCGCCCCAGCCGGTCATTAACGGCGCAATTGCAGCGCGATTTTCGCGTTGATCGAAAAAATAGCCTGTTTTCTGGCCTTCTACGATATCAACCTCCAGCTTTAATCCGTTTTCCTCGATTACGAGAATAGACGGGCAGTCGCCATAAAGTGCGCCGGTCCGCTCCTCCAAGCCTTCCAGCACACGAACGCTTACATCGCTGCGCTCATAAATGCCCTGCGGCTGGAATACGTCAATCAGCGCTTTGAGCAAGACTTCCCTTCTCACGTCCATCCCAAGCGTCAAAAGCTGCAGCACCAGCACGTTATTGAAACGGTCTACGACAAGACCGGGCAGGAAATCTGCCTCTCCGTAAACGAGACGGCAATCGGCGTCATTAACGAAGCGCCGGCGATGCTCCTGGCATTGACGAAGGCGATCGCGGAAAAAGTCTGCATCCATTTCAGCGATGGGCTCGTATGAAACCACTCTTACCGTAATTTGCGACTTCGGGTTCCAATAGCCCGTAGCCAAATAACGTCCTTGATGGGTTACGATATCTACCAAATCACCAGGCTGCGCTTCACCCTCCAGTCGGTCGATTTCGGTTGCATAGACCCAAGGATGTCCTTGCTCCAGCCTTTTCTTTCTAGCCTTTTGAAGATATATTTTCGGATTGCTCACGTTTTCTCTCTTCCCTTCATTGAACTTGCTTGTCATGCTTGTCTTATTTGCGGCATATGTATACTACGAAACGAACCGCTCATTAACGTATAAGGAGACCGTCCAATGGTTCATATGATTCTCATTCCTATGCTGCTCGGCTTCGCTGTTTTCATGTGCGGCATGAAGCTGATGGAGCTTGCGCTGCATCGATTGGCGGGTCCCTATTTGACCCGTATTCTGGAGCGTTCAACCAGAACGCCTATCCACGGGCTGGCAATCGGCACGGTTACGACTGCTTTTCTGCAAAGCAGCACAGCCGTAACGGTTATTGCCATCGGAATGGTCAATGCCGGTTTGCTGACATTCCCGCGCACGTTAGGAATCATACTCGGCACAAATATCGGCACCTGTATAACGACAGAGATCATCGGTTTAAATTTAAATAAGCTTGCCGTTCCTCTGCTAATCGTATCGATAGGATTATGGCTGCCTACTGCATTGCTTGGCGAAATGCGTCTTTTCCCGGCCATACGCGGCGCGCGCTGGCTTGATTCGCTACGCTCATGCTCGGTTGTGCTGTGCGGCTTCGCTTTGCTTCTGACCGGTATGACCATGATGCAGGGAGTAGGGCCTGCTGTGCAGGAGAGCCCGATGTTCAGCTGGTTTCTAGACAAAGCAGACGACAGCCTGTGGTGGGGACTTGCGGCTGGCGCTGTCCTTACCGCTGCTGTTCATAGCAGCGCTGCCGTTATAGGTATCATCATGGGCTTCGTATCCATCGGCGCAATGCCGGTCGAGCTTGGAATCGCCGTCGTGCTCGGCGCGAATATCGGCACCTGCGCAACCGCCTTGCTGGCCTCGATTGGCGGAACGAAAGCCGGTCAATATGTCGCATGGTCCCATGTCGTTCTGAACGCAGGCGGGGCATTGCTGTTTATGCCATTCATCGGTGAGCTGTCGACATTATCGGAGTGGATCTCCGCGTCTGCTGCCGGACAAATCGCCCATACGCAAACGATTTTCAACATTTTAAGCTCGCTGCTTGCTCTGCCCTTCTGCTACCTCCGGACATTCCGGAGGCTGGACCCTGTGACTTAGCAGATCTATTCCGTTTGCAGCCCTAACAGATGAAATGCTCCTGCAACGATGCGGTGATTGTTATCGTATCCGGACTGCTTTTGGCGCTTCCATGCCTCCTGCGGATCAAACCAATCGACGCCGCGGATTTCTTCCACCTGTGCCTGCAAGGAGCCGCCTACTGCCTCCACTAAATAATAGTGAACCTCTTTATCTACCGTACCTAATGATTCATGCTCATATTTATATTTAATTTGGTCAATCGGAGCAATGATGACCCCTTCAAGACCTGTCTCTTCGACAATTTCCCGCAAAGCGGTTTGTTCGATCGTTTCGCCGGCTTCCATTTTCCCTTTTGGCAGCGATACTTTTCCGTAACGATCCTGAATGAGCTGAATTTGCAGCTTTCCTTCCTCGGTCCGGCGATAAACGACACCGCCTGCTGAAATTTCCTTCATGTCCGTTTTCCCCCTTGCAGCGTTAAATGTTTGTATATGCAGCAAAGGATTCCTCCATCTTTTCCGTAAAAGGAATCGATCAGCAAAGGAATCCCCGCATGTGGTTAAGCTTTAACTATGCTCTTATCGCTTCTGGACGCTGGGGCACGAAGCTGTTAAGCTCCGTCTCACTGCCTTCAGCAGGCAGCTCATCCAATACGCGAACGAGCTTGCCGCGGCATTCATTGACGCCCGCTTCTGTAATTTTTACGCGGCATAGCTTGCCAATCAAGGATTCCGAGCCGTTGAACACCACTTGAATGTAGTTGTCCGTGTAGCCCATAACGAGTCCTGTTCCCGGCGCACCTTTATAGTCGCGCTCCGGTATGACATCAAGCACCTGGCCTACATACTGCTCTGCATACGCAAGCTGCATCTTCTCGGACAAGTCGATCAGCTTATGGACGCGCTCATTCTTCACCTCTTCATCCACCTGCTCATCCATCCGGGCGGCAGGCGTGCCTGTACGTTTGGAATAAGGGAAGACGTGCATTTCGGCAAATTTCAGCTCTTCCATAAAGCGGAAGCCATTTTCGAACATTTCTTCCGTTTCACCCGGGAAACCAACGATCACGTCTGTCGTGATCGCGACGCCTGGCATTGCCTCATGAAGCCTTTTGATTTTGGCAGCAAATTCTGCAGTCGTATATTTGCGGCGCATCCGTTTCAACACGGCGTCCTCTCCTGCTTGGAGCGGAATATGCAGGTGGCGGCACATTTTGCCGGAACGGTTCAGCACGTCGATCATCGCATCGTCGATTTGACTCGCTTCGATGGAGCTGATCCGAATACGCTCTAGGCCCTCCACTTTATCCAAATCCCATAGCAAGCTCGTTAAATTGTAATTTTCCATATCATCGCCGTAGCCACCGGTATGAATGCCCGTCAGCACAATTTCCTTATAACCTGAAGCTACAAGCTGCTTTGCCTGATCCAAGACGCTCTGCGGAGCGCGGCTGCGGGAGAGCCCGCGTGACCAAGGGATGATGCAGAAGGTACAGAAGTTGTTGCATCCCTCTTGAATTTTCAAGAAAGCACGCGTCCGCTCAGAGAAATCAGGTACATCCAGCTCTTCGAAGTCACGTGTTTTCATAATATTGCGCACGGCGTTTACCGGCTGGCGGTCGCCTTGAATTTGATTGACAAAGGTCATGATCTTCTCGCGGTCTTGTGTGCCGATGACGAGGTCAACGCCTTCAATGGCCATAATTTCTGCAGGAGACGTCTGAGCGTAACAGCCTGTCACCGCAATAACCGCGTCCGGATTACGGCGCACGGCCCGTCTAATAATTTGACGGCTCTTCTTATCTCCTGTATTCGTTACGGTACAGGTGTTAATTAAATAAACGTCTGCTGTCGACTCAAAATCGACCTGCTCGTAGCCTTCGTTTTTGAACAGCTGCCAAATCGCTTCTGTATCATAGAAGTTTACTTTGCAGCCTAGCGTGTAAAATGCGACTGTTGGCATAGTTGTTACGCTCCTCCCATTTCTCCGGATTCATATAATAAGCAGGTTAAGCCTACGATACCCGCTGTTTCCGTTCGCAATATCCGTCTGCCTAAACCGACCAATACGGCACCTGCCGCTTCTGCTTCAGCCGCTTCGCGGTCTGTGAAGCCGCCCTCCGAGCCGACGATGAGCAACACGTTCGGCGTGCTGACCGCAGCCGAATTTTCAAGCCATTCGCGTATCGCCAAGCGGACACCTCTGCCATGGGCAGCATGCCCTTCACGCTCATAGCAAAATAATACCAAATCATACGAGCCGAACGACTGGATGAGCTCTTGCCAGCTTTGCACCGGCTCAATGCTCGGAATGCGGTTGCGGTGTGCCTGCTCGGCTGCTTCCTTCGCTATTTTGTTCCAGCGGTCGATCCGCTTCGCTTCCTTCTTCGCGTCGTACTGCACAACCATGCGTTCGGATTGAAAAGGTACGAAAGCATAAGCTCCGATCTCCGTCCCTTTTTGTATAACCAGCTCCATCTTATCGCTCTTCGGTAAGCTTTGCGCGATCGTAATGTCCCAGCTTGGCTCGCTGTCCGCGCTTAGCCTCTCGACTATTTGAGCTTTAATAACCATTGGAGAAGCCTCAAGCACAGTAACTAGCGCCGTACGCGACTGTCCGTCGCTAACGATAAACTTATCACCTGGCTTCGTTCGCATGACCCGGACCGCATGATGCGCATCCTCGCCAATTATGCGGATTTCGGAGTCGCCAAACTGCTCCGCCGCTACAAAATATCGTTGCATCGTTGTTGCCAACCACCCTTAAACAAATTCCATCCTTCATAATAGCATGTTTGCCTTTTGTAAATCTATCAGAAACCGTTGCCAGTCAAATGCTGATTGTATCAGCGCCGGATTCCTATCACCCATTAGAAGAAAATCTGGTAAACCCATGCAAATGTGTTATTCATTAAATCTGCGGACAGACCCGTTAACGGGTCCAGCGTTACTTTTCGAAGCGGCGGTATAAATACGATGAGCAGAAATATGAACATCCCCCACTGCACATTCTGATCCAATTTGTAACGAATCTTAAGCGGTAAAAGATCCGCAATGATCCGGTAGCCGTCAAGCGGCGGAAGCGGAATGAGATTAAAAATAAACAGAAAGAAATTATACCAAATGAAATAATCAAAAAAACGGTCAATTGCCGCGCCAACGCCTACAGATGTGCCTTCCATTACTCCTGAGGCTATGAGCGCGACATATATAATAATTCCTATTATTCCAAGCAGCAAATTGCTTAGCGGTCCGGCAAACGTTACGATAATGTTCATGATTCTCGGGCTGCTGAATTTGCTCGGCGTGACCGGCACGGGCTTCGCCCATCCAAAGCCTGCTATCAGAATCAGCAGAGTACCCAGAATGTCTAAGTGAACACGCGGATTTAGGGTCACACGCCCGGCATTATAAGCCGTATCGTCTCCAAACTTATAAGCGCTATAGGCATGAGCGAACTCATGCACAGTGAACGCAATTACTAATGCTAGAACAACAAAGGGCAAATCCTCAAGCGGAAACCTGAAAAAGCTCTGTAAGTCCATTAAACCACCTGCGGCTTTCTCGCTATAAATGCGATCCATTCCTCATCGCGGCGCTTCTCGACAATTTCGAAGCCGGAACGAATCAAACCTTCTTCTACATCGTTCTCTTTGTTTTTATAAATACCGGAAGCAATGTAGATGCCGTTCGGCTTCAAAGCAGCGTACACATCATCCACGAACAGCAGGATGATTTCGGCCAGTATATTAGCTACAACGAGATCTACCGGTACCGTAACCGCAGTCGCTAAAGCGCCTGAAGCATGTACTTCTCCGGCCGAATCTTCTTTGATTACGCCGAGCAAGTCGCTAAGGCGCACTTCGATTTGCTGCGAAAGATCGTTAAGCTTTACGTTCTCCGTTGCACTGGATACGGCAATCGGATCAAGGTCAAGCGCAAGGACGCTCTTCGCGCCTAGACGGCAAGCGCCGATAGCAAGTATGCCCGAGCCGGTACCGACGTCGATTATTTCTTCTCCGCCGCGAATGACAGACTCAAGCGTCTGCAGGCAAAGCGCCGTTGTAGGGTGCGTGCCCGTTCCGAATGCCATCCCGGGATCCAGCTCAATGATCCGCTCATTCGGACCAGCCTCATATTGTTCCCATGTCGGCTTGATTGTTAACGTATCCGAGATACGGAGCGGCTTAAAATATTGCTTCCATGCCGTTGCCCAATCCTCGTCGTCTACGGAAAGCACCGAATATTGTACGTTTCCGGGATCGATATCAAATTCGCGAAGCTCCTCGACACGCGGACGAATAGCTTCGATTAGCGCATCCATGTCCGTATCTTCCCCAAAATAGCCCTTAATGACTGCTTGACCTTCCGGAATATCGTTAAGCGGAAGCTCATACCATTGTCCAAGCGACGTATCGCGCTGCTTGCTCAGTGTACCCGATTCTTCAATGGATACGCCTCCTGCTCCCCATTCATGCAAAAAATTAGATATCATCTCCTGCGCCTCTTCGGTCGTTGAGATCGTGAGTTCTTGCCATTTCATATGTATTATCCTCCAATGCCTATCGTAAACGGCTATCGCCCGGCCACAATTGGCCAGACAAACGTTTCGCTATAAAAACCTAACATCTATTGTACACCAGAGTAGTGCCTTTGCACAAAAAAATGAACCGATAACGCTTTATTTTTCCAATATCATTACAAAAAGAGAGCCTGCAAGCAATTGACTTGCAGACTCTCCTTATCAAGTAACCGTCGTATTCACATCTCCGCCTATTTGCTGGATCAGATGGAGCGCTCGTTCAGCGACGGATTCATCCACGGTAGCGGTCAGCAATCCGCTATCGAACAATCCGTTCACTTCAACCGCGCGCAGCGCTTGGAGCTTATGCAAAGCCTCCTGAGCAGCGCCCTCGCCCTCGAACTTTGCTTGAATTTCGATTTGACTCATTATTCCTGCTCGTTGCGCTGGTCAGCTGCTGCTGCACGCTCCGCAGCTATGCGGTCAGCTTCGTCTGCAAGCTCTTCGGAAAATTCTACATCCTCATTTTTTCCTATGGGTAAGTTACCAAAGTTTTGTTTTTCCAAACTGTTTTTGTCTTCCATTGTTAAATTCCCTCCGGTTGTTTGTGATGTATGGTTTTCCTACCCGAATAGAATATGAATTTCCGTCAAAATCTATACAGTTATGAAAAGGAAAAAAGACGTGCCGGGTTATTCACCGCGGAACGCCTTTTTCATTTTGTCGAAAATAGATTCATGGTGCTCATGATCATTGGCTGCGGCATCGCTGCTAAGCCCGCCAAACTGGCGCAGCAGTTCCTTCTGATCATCGGTCAAGCTTGTTGGCGTTACGATCGTAACCTTCACATGCTGGTCACCTTGGCCGTATCCCCGCAATTTAGGCACGCCCTTGCCTTTAAGCCTAAAGTAAGTTCCCGTTTGAGTGCCTGACGGCACCTTCAGCTTCACCTTTTCGGTTAACGTAGGAATCTCAATTTCATCCCCAAGCGCTGCCTGAACAAAAGTAAGCGGGACCTCGCAATAAATATCATCGCCTTCGCGTTCGAAAAACTCATGCGCCTTCACGCGAATGACGATATACAAATCGCCTGCAGGACCGCCGCGAAGCCCGCCTTCGCCTTCGCCTGACATTCTGATTTGCGCGCCGTCATCAACACCAGCCGGTATGCGGATATTGATCTTGCGTTGACGCTTCACTTTGCCTGCGCCGTGACAAGTTGTACATTTGTTTTTAATTACGCGGCCTGTGCCGCTGCAATTCGTACAAGCACGACGGTTGACCATGCGCCCGAACGGCGTATTTTGCACAACTTCCTGCTGTCCGCTGCCCTTACATACCGAACAAGTTTCCGGCTTCGTACCCGGTTTTGCTCCGTCGCCATGACAGGTATCGCATGTCTCTGTGCGCGGAATCGTAATTTCGGTTTCTTTGCCGAATACCGCTTCCTTAAATTCGACCGTCATCGTATACTGCAGATCATTGCCGCGCTGCGGCGCGTTTGGATCGCGGCGACCGCCCCCGCCACCGAAGAACATATCGAAAATATCGCCGAAGCCTCCGCCGAAATCTGCGCCGCCTCCGCCCATGCCCTGATTCGGATCAACATGGCCGAACCGGTCATACGTCGAGCGTTTGCTGTCATCGCTCAGTACGTCATAAGCTTCCTTTACTTCCTTGAATTTCGTCTCCGCATCCGCAGCCTTGTTCACATCGGGATGATATTGGCGGGCTAATTTACGGTATGATTTTTTAATTTCATCTTCCGATGCATCCTTGCCAACACCAAGCACCTCATAATAATCACGTTTGCTTGCCACCTGTTCTCACCTCCGCTATCTATCATATGATTCCATGCGCAATTGCGCACGAAAGGAGGTCAAAGCCAGGTAGCGCCTGTCTTTGACCTCTTGCTCGCTACACTTTATTTATTATCGTCAACAACTTCGTAATCAGCGTCTACTACGTTGTCTTTGCCTTTTGCCGCGCCTGCTTCCGGCGCTGCGCCTTCAGCTGCTTGCGCTGCTTGCTCATACAGCTTAACCGAAAGCTGTTGAACGATTTCTGTCAGCTCCGCTGCTGCTGCATTAATTTGCTCAAGATCGTCAGTTGCAAGCGCTGCAGTCACTTTCTCTTTCGCAGCGTTCGCTTTTTCGATTTCAGCAGCATCCACTTTATCGCCAAGATCTTTAATCGTTTTGTCAACGGAGTAGACCAATTGGTCAGCGCTGTTTTTGGCTTCAACAAGATCGCGGCGCTTGCGGTCTTCTTCAGCGTTCAGCTCAGCGTCCTTCATCATTTGATTGATTTCATCTTCACTCAGGCCGCTGGAAGAAGTAATCGTAATTTTTTGGCTTTTGCCTGTGCCTTTGTCCAGTGCGGATACGTTAACGATACCGTTCGCATCGATATCGAAAGTTACTTCGATTTGCGGTACGCCGCGCGGTGCAAGAGGAATATCGTTCAATGTAAAGCGGCCAAGCGTTTTGTTGCCTGCAGCCATCGAGCGCTCGCCTTGCAGGACGTGAATTTCAACGCCCGGCTGATTGTCGGCATAAGTGGAGTACACTTGTGACTTGCTCGTAGGAATCGTCGTGTTGCGATCGATCATTTTTGTGAACACGCCGCCAGCAGTCTCGATACCGAGGGACAATGGCGTTACGTCCAGCAATACTACGTCTTTCACATCGCCAGTCAATACGCCCGCTTGTACGGCAGCGCCAAGAGCAACTACCTCATCCGGGTTAACGCCTTTATGCGGGTCTTTTCCGATCAATTTTTTAACGGCTTCTTGTACCGCAGGAATACGAGTCGATCCCCCTACAAGTACAACTTTATCGATATCGTTAGAAGACATGCCTGCATCGCTAAGCGCTTGACGAGTCGGTCCAAGCGTACGCTCAACGAGTGCAGCAGCAAGCTCTTCAAATTTTGCGCGGGTAAGGCTGATCTCCAAATGCTGCGGAACGCCGTCAACCATTGTAATAAACGGAAGCGAAATAGCCGATGTCAAAACGCCGGATAGTTCCTTCTTCGCTTTCTCAGCAGCATCCTTCAAACGTTGAACAGCCGCTTTATCTTTGGACAGGTCGATACCTTGATCCTTCTTGAATTCAGCAACAAGGTAATCGATGATCACTTGGTCAAAGTCGTCGCCGCCCAGCTTGTTATCGCCGCTTGTCGCTTTAACTTCGAAGAAGCCGTCGCCAAGCTCAAGAATGGATACGTCAAACGTACCGCCGCCAAGGTCATAAACGAGAATCGTTTGGTCTTCCGTTTTCTCAAGGCCGTATGCAAGTGCGGCAGCTGTCGGCTCATTGACGATACGAAGTACTTCCAGACCGGCAATTTTTCCAGCATCCTTTGTAGCTTGGCGCTGGCTGTCGTTGAAATAAGCAGGAACCGTAATAACCGCTTGTGTTACAGTTTGACCTAAGTATGCTTCCGCATCAGCTTTCAATTTTTGCAAAATGATTGCAGAAATTTCTTGCGGCGTATAATCTTTATCGTCGATTTTTTCTTTATGGTTCGTACCGATATGGCGTTTGATCGAGCTGATGGTACGATCAGGGTTCGTGATCGCTTGACGTTTTGCCGTTTCACCGACAACACGCTCGCCGTCCTTCTTAAAGCCTACAACCGAAGGGGTTGTACGATTGCCTTCCGGGTTAGGAATAACGACGGCTTCGCCGCCCTCCATTACTGCTACGCAAGAGTTTGTTGTACCAAGGTCAATACCGATTACTTTACTCATAGCTAAAGTTCCTCCTACATGGAATTGTATTTTAACGCGACATCCGTTTTCTGTGCCTTATTTATGGAAGATAGTCATTTATGTCTAGCTGCTTACTTTAACCATTGCTGGACGCAAAATCTTGTCTTTCAGGATATAGCCCTTCTGCACTTCTTCTACTACGATGCCTTCCGCATGCTCGTCGGATTCAACCTGCATAATAGCCTGGTGGAATTCAGGGTTAAACGGCTCACCTACTACGTTCATCGCTTTTAGGCCTTCCTGCTCCAGCGTTTGCTCCAGTTGGCGGAAGATCATGTCCACGCCCTTCGCAAGTGATTCGAAATCGCCGTTAGACGAAGCAGCAGCAACAGCACGTTCAAAATTATCTACAACCGGCAGCAGCTGACCGATCAGCTTCATCGATGCATACTGTCCGAGCTCTTCTTTTTCCTTTAATGTACGGCGGCGGAAATTGTCGAAATCCGCTTGGACGCGCAAAAAGCGCTGCTGGTTCTCGTCAGCCAGCTTCAGAAGTTCCGCATAACGCGCATCTTCCTCCACTACCTCGCTTACCGATTCCTCGTAAGCTTGCTCCGATTGCTCAGCAGTTACTACCTCTTCCGCAGCCTGGGCCGCTTCATTTTGTTGCTCCTTTGTACTCATGCAATCACCTCCTTAAAAATGTACGAAGTAGATTTGACACCGCAAGCTTCAGCATAAAACTATTTATACCAGCGGCTGAGCAGAACCGCCATATCCTTAGATATCATATCCAAGAGACTAATGACTTTGCCGTATTCCATTCGTGTTGGTCCTAAAATACCGATCGTTCCCAGCGATTGTCCATCAATGGCATAGGTTGCTGTTATAAGACTGCAATCGCTAATTGCCTTATGGTCATTTTCTGTCCCGATACGTACTTGTATACCTGATGGAAGGCCGGAAAACATTTTCATTATGGCTGGTGTCTCATCAAGCAGATCCAAAATCGTTTTTACTTTGTCAACGTCCTTGAATTCAGGCTGCGTCAGCATGTTTGTCGTTCCGCCGAGGAAGATCCGATGCTCATCTCCATTTTGGAGCGCATGATCCAGCACCTGCATCAGCTGTTCATAATGATCAACATGCCTTTCAAGCTCTTGCCCCACTTCCGTGTAAAGCTTCGAACGCAGACGGACCAGCGGAACGCCAACCAGTCTCGTGTTTAAAATGTTAACGACCTTTTCCATATCCTCCATTTTGAGGCCGGCTGGAATCGTTATCGTCCGGTTTTCAACATGTCCGGTGTTCGTCACAATAATGGCGACTGCCGACGTTTGATCAAGCGGCACAAGGCCAAAATGCTTAAGTGACGTGCTGAACATTTCCGGTCCAAGCAAAATAGATGTGTAATTGGTCAAATTGGATAGGATCATCGCGGTTTGCTGAATGACCTGCTCCATTTGGTTCATTTTGTCCGTAACGAACGAGCGAACCATGCCAATGTCATTCTCATCCACTTCACTAAGCTTTATTAAGTGGTCAACATAATAACGGTAGCCTTTAGTCGATGGGACACGCCCTGCTGACGTGTGCGGCTGCTCCAGGAAGCCAAGCTCCTCCAGATCCGCCATCTCATTGCGAATAGTAGCCGGACTGAAGCCAACGTCGCCGCGCTTCGAAATGCTGCGTGAACCGACTGGTTCTGCTGAGCGAATATAATCATCCACAATTGCGTGCAAAATCATCCGTTGTCGTTCCGACAGCATTCGAATACCCCCTACATAAATTTTTAATCCGTTATTGCGGTTTACCATCGTTAGCACTCAATCGAATCGAGTGCTAATCATTACTACAAAAATACCAAACCAACTTGTCGATTGTCAAGTCAGTTCGGCATTTTTAGTGCGCCTAAATTCGGTTTAATTAAAAATCTTATTATACTTTATGCACTCTTCCCGCTTCATCGACTGCATATTTCTCTCTTCTGATCCGATTCTCGCCTTGATACAATTCTACGATGCGATTCGGCGCAGCAGTGTCATCGATAACCACTTTCCAGCCGTTCGTATTCAGCAAAGCGAACACCTCATCGTACTCCATGGCCTTAAAACCGTAAAATCCGCTTAATCCTGCCCATTTTTTCAGCAGCACCGTCGTTACATGTTTAAGTTTATCCTCTACTGCAGCAAGCTGGTCTTTTCTTTGGCTCATATCTATATGGCTCCTCTATATGACAATAAACACTTTCTTTAACTATATAGCAAAACGTAAATAATTGCGATTAATCCAGCATTTTCAGAACGGCTATTTCATCGCAGGCGAGCTGCTTCGGACAGTTTACGCAATCCTTCCATACTTTTTCGGGAAAAATTTCTTTATCTACGACCTTGAAGCCATTTTTCTCGAAAAAGGATACGGCGTACGTTAAAGCCATAATTTTCGGAATTTGCTGCTCTCTTGCCTGTTCGATCAACGCGTCGACCAGCTTGCTTCCGATGCCGACGCCCTTGTAGCCCTCGGACATGCCTAGCGACCGTATCTCTACTAAATCCTTGCCCAGCCTAGTCAGGGAACCGCAGCCGACAACCTCGTCCCCAATTTCCGCGACGACGAATGTATCTATCATATATTCGAGCGCTTCCCGAGTGCGAGGCAGCATAATGCCTTTCTCGGCATAACCTTTAATTAAATGAAATAATGTCTCGATATCGTCTGTTGCCGCTTTTCTGCATACGACCTGCAATGCCTGCATTTTTGCCTTCGCCTCCACCCGGTGCAATCAAAATCAATATGAATAAATATACAACACAACGAATTAATTCTCAAGAGAATTTTAGCCGGAATATCCGATAAAAGAGCCAAACACTTCGTTCCCGAGAAGCACGCCTTTATCCGTCAGCCGATAAATGGTGTCGTCCCCGGTTTTCTCAGCTTCCAACAGGCCATCGTCCATCAATTTATGAATTACACCGCCAAACTTTCCTTCCAGCGTTTGACCTGCAAATTGATTAGAAAAGCGTGACGCAGGCACACCCGCAAGCAGCCTAAGCCCTACCATCATCAAATCCTCCATCGCCTCCGCCTCGGGCACCAAGGCCGTCTCAAGGCGTGGAAGCTTCTCCGCTGCCGCATCGATGTAAGGCGTAATGCCCTTCAAATTGACGTGACGCATGCGATTCGTATAGCCATGCGCACCAGCTCCCAATCCGTAATAAGGCTCGTTGCGCCAGTAAGTGGAATTATGACGGCTTTCATAGCCGGGCTTAGCAAAATTGCTTATTTCATAGTGCGCATAGCCGTTTTCCTTCAGC
Source organism: Paenibacillus sp. Soil522 (assembly GCF_001428245.1). GTDB lineage: Bacteria > Bacillota > Bacilli > Paenibacillales > Paenibacillaceae > Pristimantibacillus. The sequence goes on along the minus strand of NZ_LMRV01000001.1, from coordinate 71,026 downwards.
ATGTCCATCAGCAGGATGAACATATTAAATTCCTCTTCTTCCGGAGGCAATGGCAGCTCATTGCGCTCATACAGCTTATGGAACAGCGTATTTTCTTCTACCTTCAGACTGTAAATGGAATAGTGGGGCAGCCCCAGCTCCATTGCCCGGTTAACACTGTCTCTCAGCAGCTCGACCGTCTGGCCCGGCAAGCCGAACATTAAATCGATTGATAAATTGGTAAAGCCTGCTGCACGCGCATTTTCAATGCTGCGGTAGACATCATCCACACTATGAATACGTCCGATGCGCTCCAGCAATCCGTTATCAAAGGACTGTACGCCGAAGCTGATCCGATTCACTCCTCCAGCCTTCATGGCGGTCAGCTTATCGATATCCGTCGTACCCGGATTCGCTTCCATCGTAAACTCCACATTCGGGGCAAGTGGAAAATAAGTGCGGACAGCCTTCAGAAATTTTTCCATTTGCGGCGGGGTAAGTACGGTTGGCGTGCCGCCTCCGACAAATACAGTATCGATTTCCGCCGGCGGCCACTGCGCAACCGTCCGCTGCATTTCCATTTCAAGCGCGTCCAGGTACTCGTCGACCGGCTGCCCTTTCAAAACATAGGAGGTAAAGTCGCAATAGTGGCATTTATTCGTACAAAACGGGATGTGTATATACAAAGCGCGCGGTGATTGCGTTATGGTCATCGTTAACATTCTCCTTCAAGCGCAAACGGCTAACGCCGTATACTAGCGCCGCGGCTCAATTTTGTTTGGATACAGAATGCGAAATAAAGGTTACTTTCAATAGAAAAGAGGGAGAGCTGCGCCCTCCCTCATCCTCGTACGTCTTAATCCTCGCCGATTTTGAGTACCGCCATGAACGCTTCCTGCGGCACCTCAACGCTACCTACTTGCTTCATCCGCTTCTTGCCTTCCTTCTGCTTCTCGAGCAGCTTCCGCTTCCGGCTAATATCACCGCCGTAGCATTTGGCAAGAACGTTTTTACGCATTGCTTTGACCGTCTCGCGGGAGATAACCTTGTTTCCGATGGATGCCTGAATCGGCACCTCGAACATTTGGCGCGGAATAAGCTCTTTCAGCTTCTCGCAAATAACCTTGCCACGTTGGTATGCACGATCGCGGTGAACGATAACGGACAAAGCATCGACCTGCTCATTGTTGAGCATAATGTCCATCTTGACCAAGTTGGATTTACGATAACCGGTTACCTCGTAATCGAACGAAGCATAACCCTTCGTGCTAGATTTCAGCTGATCGAAGAAATCATAAACGATTTCCGACAGCGGAACTTGGTACGTAATCGTAACGCGGTTGGTGTCCAAATATTCCATATTAACGAATTCGCCGCGTTTGTTCTGGCAAAGCTCCATAATCGTGCCGACGTAATCATTCGGCACGATAATCGCCGCTTTAACAAACGGCTCCTCGACAAAGTCGAGCTTTCCGGCTTCCGGATAGTTCGACGGATTATCGATCTCCAGCGTATCGCCGTTCGTTAACGTTACCTTATAGATTACGCTTGGTGCGGTCGTAATAAGCGGGATGTTGAACTCCCGTTCAATCCGCTCTTGAATAATTTCCATATGCAGCAAGCCGAGGAATCCGCAGCGGAAGCCAAAGCCCAGCGCAGTTGACGATTCCGGCTCGTATCTGAGCGATGCATCGTTAAGCTCCAGCTTCTCGAGCGCTTCGCGCAAATCGTTATAGTCCTGTGTTTCGATTGGATACAGACCGCAGAATACCATCGGGTTGATCTGACGGTACCCGGGCAGCCGCTCCGCCGCAGGTCTCTTCGCATCAGTAATCGTATCGCCGACGCGCGTATCCTTTACGTTCTTAATACCCGCTACGACAAAACCGACATCCCCGACAGCAAGCTCCTTCACGATCGACATACGCGGCATAAAGGCTCCTACCTCGATGACTTCGAATTCTGCGCCCGTCGCCATAAACCGGATTTTTTTGCCCGCTGAGATGTTTCCGTCCATAACCCGAACATAGACGATTACGCCTTTATAGGGATCATAGTGGGAATCGAAAATAAGCGCTTTAAGCGGAGCATCCGGATCACCGGTCGGTGAAGGCATCTTCACGACAAGCTGCTCTAATATTTCTTTGATGCCGATACCGGCTTTCGCCGAAGCAAGCACCGCATCGCTCGCATCAAGTCCGATTACATCTTCGATTTCCTGCTTCACCCGTTCAGGCTCCGCGCTAGGCAAATCGATTTTGTTAATGACGGGCACGATCTCCAGATTGTTATCCAGCGCCAAATATACGTTGGCAAGGGTCTGCGCTTCAATACCTTGAGCAGCATCGACAACGAGCAAAGCGCCTTCACAAGCCGCCAGGCTTCGTGAAACCTCGTATGTGAAATCGACGTGTCCCGGTGTATCGATCAGGTTCAGAATATACTCCACTCCATCATCTGCCTTATACGCTAAACGAACAGCCTGCAGCTTAATGGTAATTCCGCGTTCCCGCTCCAAATCCATTTGGTCAAGCACCTGCTCCTGCATCTCGCGGGATGACAAGGCGCCGGTAAACTCCAAAATCCGGTCAGCAAGCGTGGACTTTCCGTGGTCTATATGTGCGATAATGGAAAAATTCCTAATTCTCTTTTGTCGGTCACGTACGTCAGTCATGCCTAACCCCCACAATTTCCAATAATGCTGATCATTCCTCCTATTATATCAGTTCAAGGGAATACCAGCAATGTTCATTATCATTTGATCAAGCCGTCGAATATGGAAACGACCATGCGAATGCCTTCGCTTGACATATTTTGCAGCAGGCCGGAGGTTGAATCGGCTATCCGGTTCACGGCCGGCTGGTCATTTTGGGTCGGAACGCCGGGCAGCCGCTCATTCTCGGCAGCTATGCTTTCGGCAGGCGCAGGCGCTGGCGTATATTCAGCTTCTGCGAGCGAAGCAAGCCGCTTCAGCTCCTCAAGCTCCTTCTCGAGCTCGGCAATTTTTTTCTGCTGGGAAACTGCGAACTCATTACGCGGATTTACGGTCTCCTCAGGCGAAGCGGTCTCTGTATATTCGTCCGCTCCTTCCACGGGACCGTATATACGCTCAATGCCCGCTGAAGTCATATCAATGCCGTACATGATGATAATCGCCATGGCTCCGCCGAGCACCGTCCATTTTAGCGTATTCCGCTTCATTTGCTCATCGTTCCTTTCTTTTAAAAAATGATTGCCCTGCTAGTTCGCCTTCCCATTCTTCGCCGATACCTTCTCATCCGCCCAATAAATGTTGGATATCACTTCCGCAAGCGCATCCGCTGTACGGTAGGACTCCTCAAGCGTATTATCCACACCGCCGACTTCGATAAGAACACTATCCGTCGCCAAGGACTGATTGTATTCCGCATTTCCGGATGCAGCGGTTTTCCCCCAAATACCGCGCGAGATGCCTGGATATTTTTTATCTAATTCCTCATGAATTTTGGTCGCGAATGCCTCGTTCTTTTCCCAATCCGGATTTCTATGGCCAATGATGAAATAAACCTGCGCATAGCTCTTCCCGTCAATTTCGACCGTCGTATATTTCCGTCTCTGCGAATCGCGGTGAAGATCGAAGAAAAACTTCAAATCCTTGCTGCTGGCGATAGCTTCCTTGACGGTTTTCATCGAATATTTATAAGATAATTCCCATCTGTAATTTTTAATGGCGGTTGGATAGTCCGTATCAGAATGCTGCGCGCCGATGCCTTCTTCCTCAAGCTTTTGGGCAAGCCGCTTGCCCACGAGCGTTATATTTTTGGTGCTGGAGTTCGGGTCCTTTGATTTATCCGTCAGCACGGGGTACCATGATTCGCGATTATGAGAGTGATAAATGAATACGACTTTAGAGCCGCCAGTCGTTGGTTTCACCTCTTCGTCGTTATCGCCTTCGGCAGGCTCGTCCGTAGGCAGTGGATCCGTTTCATTCCCAACTTCATTATCTGATACATCGACTCCTGTTTCCTCATTAATGCCGCCAAGCGGGTCATAAGTGATCGGTGCATTGTCCTCCGGTCCTACAGCCGTATCCGTACCCAAGCCTTTGCGTATGAGTATAGCGTCATTTGCGCTCATGCCGGGCAGCTCGCCTGCAAGCAGACTCTTTGGATCATTTGGATTGATATCTGTTAACGCCCGCATTAGAAATGCGCTTATTTGCTTGGTCGTAAACGACTCCGTTTCCAGGCTGCTATGAAAAGCAGGCATCTCCATTTCTAGCATATCCCCAAAAAAGCCGCTGGATACGGCAGCAGCGAATCCTTTCATCGAATTGACCGGCGATTTTGTCGTTTGCTGATGCGCAATACCCGCAATACCGAGCATGACAAAAAACAGCATAGAACTAAAAGAGAGCAACGCGAACGTACGTCCCGTTACTAGCAATTGTCTCATTCGTTTGCTTTCTCTTCCGATATCCAGCAGCATGATCCTTCGTTTCATTGGCTTTTATACCTCCCGCTTCTTTGAGCCAGTGGCTGAGTTACTACTAAACTATGAGAGTGATAGAGTTCATAGAACCTCATTCATGTGAAAGATTTGCTTCTAATAGAGTTGTGTTGAAGCAGATCGGCGCTGGAACGTAATCAGCTGCATACATCCAAAAAACAAAAAGGGCTGTCTCAAAAGGTCTAAAACCTGAGAGACAGCCCCTGTATTGTACATTCTTTTTCCGTATGTTAATGCGTATAGGCGGCCACATTGCTTGAATCGACAGCCTCATGCAGCGCGGCGTTAAGACCGCTCGCAATAATATTCGCAATATCCTCAATGAATTCATCAATTTCCTTAGGGGTTACCAGCAGGTCGTGACCGAGTGGACTAAGCACTTCCTTAACCAGTTGAAGGCGCTCCGCTTCCTCCATCTGATTCACCAGGCCCAAAATTTGATCCGAATTGGCGTTGTGCTTCTTAAAGTGGCTGCTCATCATTTCAAGCGTATTATTTACGATCGTCGAAGCATAAACGACGGTTGGCACACCTATCGCAATGACGGGCACGCCTAAAATCTCTTTCGTCAGCCCTTTTCGTTTATTGCCGATGCCCGACCCCGGATGAATGCCTGTATCCGCAATTTGTATCGTCGTATTGACGCGTTCAACTGCCTTGGAAGCAAGCGCATCGACCGCAATGACCAGATCCGGCTTCGTTTTGTCGACGATCCCGTGCACGATTTCACTGGACTCTATACCCGTAATGCCAAGCACCCCCGGCGCAACCGCGCTTACGGCCCGGTAGCCCGGCGCTACCTGGTCAGGCATAAGCTCAAAATAATGACGGGTAACCATCACGTTCTCTACAACGATTGGACCAAGCGCGTCAGGGGTAACATTCCAGTTGCCCAAGCCGACAATTAGCACTCGCGCCGTTTTGTTAATGGACAATCTTTCAAGGAAGGCTTCAAAATGCTTCGCGAACTGCGTCGCGACGCGATCCTGCAGCCCCGTATCGCCATTTCGCAGCCCCGGCACCTCGATTGTCACATAATGCCCCTGCATTTTTCCAATCGCCTGAGCGCCCTGCTCGTCCTGAACATAAAGCTGCGTTACCGTAATGCCGTCATCTTCGGTTGTTTCCGATTGGATGCCAGGTATAGGTCCGCCCCGCGGAGCCTCGGCCATCTCCTTCGCTTCAAGCGCCAAATCGGTTCTGACATTGTATTTTTGCAAATCGAGATCTTTCTCCACTGCTCATTCTCCCTTCAATCACAAGTTCTGAGGTTATTGTTTGCAGATGGTTTTTTTTCATACTCGTCAATCAGCGTGCCGCTTGGACAGACTATTTCAACATGGCGCTTCTGCTATTGCTTTTTGGGCTTGTGCATGATAATATATTTTAAGTTGTGTTGTTTAGGTTTATTATGTAAATAAACCGCTGTAAACAGTTTAGGAGGTGAATTCCATGCCAAACATTAAATCCGCGATTAAACGCGTTAAAACAAGTGAAAAGCGTCGTGCTTTGAATGCATCCCAAAAATCCGCACTTCGTTCGGCCGTTAAATCTGCTGACCATGCTATCGCTGGCACTGATGTAGATGCTGCTAAAGCAGCTCTTGTCGCTGCAACGAAAAAGTTGGACAAAGCAGTAACTAAAGGCCTGATTCATAAAAATGCGGCTTCCCGCAAAAAATCTCGTCTTGCTAAAAGACTTAACGCCCTTTCGGCTCAAGCCTAAACAAGATACCAGCTTAAACGCTTTACGCCGTCCTATGGGCGTTTGAAGGTCGTTTGGCAAAAAAAAGCTTCACTGCTCCTTACCGGGCGGTGAAGCTTTTTTTATTAATTGCTTGCTGTCATTTGTTTGTCCAGCTGCTCAAGTACGAACGGCCATTTATGGTGGTGTTTATTCCGTGATTCCTCATCCGAAAACCCTTTATGCGAAAGACGCAGCAGTATGCCGTTGCTTTGAGGCTCCAGCTCAACCGTAACAACCGTCTCGGCTCCCTTCGCCCCCCCGTTCCCTGTAACCCATGTCACTTCGATTAGCCGGTCAATCGGCATTAAATCATCAGCCCTTTCAGCTAGCGGTTAACCCTTGTAGTACTCAATATTCGGTCTGCTTCTTTATAGGCGTTGAACAATGAATAAAAAAACGGCGCTGGAGACAGGGTTATGCGCCCTTCTCCATGCCGAGTGAAAGCAAATACAGCTCTAAACCGAGCGTTTTGTCGATGGCTCCGGTTTTCATTTGATAATCGAGATCAGCAAGGGAAGCGAGCAGCCTGCCAAGCCTCGCCACTTGAAACTTCCGGCTTTTCTCCGCGGCAAGCTTGACGGCATAAGGATGCAAGCCAAGTTGGCCAGCCATTTGCTGCGGTGAATATTGATGCTGCTCCAGCTCTTTGATTTGCAGCATGATCCTTAATTGCCTAGCAATAAGCGCCGCGATTTTAATCGGCTCCTCACGGCGTACGAGCAGCTCCCTATACAAGCGAATCGCTCTGTCAATACGAAGCTCAGCTATGGCATCCACGAGCGCAAACACATCCTCCTCAACGGCCGCAGCGGTAAGAATTGCTGCAGATTCCAGATCAATGGTTCCGCCTTGGCCTGCATGCAGACAGAGCTTGTCCACCTCTTGCGACAGCTGCTGCATATTCGCTCCCGCCCTTGAGAGCAGCAGCTCCGCCGCATCTGGCAGCAGCGTCCGGTTTTGCTCCGATGCCCGTTTGATCATCCATTGCTTAAGCTGAGCCGCATCCAGTTCTGGAAACGGAACCAGCGCCTTGCGGTCCTTTAATGTCTTTACGAGCTTTCTCCGTTCGTCCAGCTTCTCGGCATTTACGGAAATGACAATGATCGACGACTCTGAAGGATATTCCATATATTGAATAAGCTTCTCGGGACGGTGCTCGATCTTTCCGCCTTCTTTGCCGCCGGCACATAGGACGGTCGCGTCCCTTATGAGGATAAGCTTGCGCTGAACGAAGAACGGCGATGTCTCCGCTTCGAGAACGGCTTCATCGATCGAGGTCTCCGCCGTATCAAATTTTACAATGCCGAGCTCGCGTTCCTCAGCGGTAAACAAGGCATCTGTCAACGCGTTAATAAATTGCTGCAGCCGGTATCGGTCCTTGCCATACAGCACATAGATTGGACGAAAGCGGCCGCCCTTTATTTCCTTTAATGCTTCCTTGGCATCCATTCCTTCACCCCATCACCAGTAATTACAATTACACGGCAACAAAGGGATGAGCCGTTTATAGGCTTCATCCCTTGTCGAACATCTATATAAACATCTGCAGGCAGGCCCATGGTGCCGCCCTGCGGATGGTCATACGACGTTAAGACTTCGTCGCAGACACTCTCGTTGCTTATAATCTATGCAGCAGCGGATAAATGTGTGCGAATAACTCCTAGCGGAAACGGCTGACGCCGTCCGGGCGGAAAAGCTTTTTCAAATTGAAATATGAGTCAAGCAGAAGAGCTATACTTATGCTTGCATATATTCTAATTAATGATCTGCCTTCTTCTCCGTAAGGGAAGCCAGATCAATGACATATTTCACGATTGCGCCCTGCTCCAAATGAACCTCGTAGGTCAGCTGCGCACTATCCTCTGACCAGTTCAGATTCATCAGCTTACCGTTTTTGCGCGGTGATGTGAACACAAGCGATTGGTCTGATACGGCGTATATTTTGAGCGTAAAGTCTTCTGCCTGAGCGCTATATTTGCCATTAGGGGCAATTAATGCAGAATGATCAGCTGCAATGCCATATCCGTTCTTGTCTTCTTTACCGGTAAATCCCTCGGAAGAGTTCGATCCGTCGCCATCGTTAAGGCTTTTGTCTATACTATCGGATTGTTCGGCAGCAGGCGCATCATTGCCCGTGCTTGCATCCGAATTCCCTGAAGTTGGCATCGCTTTCTCCTCTGATTCTGCCTTATTCGCATTCGATGAAGGCTCTTCGGCGCTATCCTGCTTCTTAAGTGCTTCCGTTCCAATTTTTGGAGCATCGATATTTTCAGGAATTTTTGCAGTAAACGATAATTCCTGCCGCGTTTCATTTGCCATATCGGCTGCCCCGCTATTTGCAGCGTCATTAGCTGCAAATTGCGCTGCACCGCTAAAGCCCGGCGACATACCCGGCTTATACGTAACCAGAAACAATCCTGCTACGATTCCTGCCGCGATAACACCGCTCATGATCCGTATAGACGGCCAGCGTCGTTCACGCTTCGCGCGGAGCGATGCCGGCTCCGCCATTTCGACAGCAGAGGACGGTTCCGTTTCCGATTCAGGCTGACTAAACAGCTCAATCCGTTCCAGCTGCGGCATAATAGCATCCACTAAGCTGTACCTCGGCATTACTTTCGGCAAACTGGTAAGCTCGGCGGACAACAGCTGTAAACGCTCGAACATAGCTGCACAGTCCGGACACTGTCCAGTATGATTCATCAAGACTGTTTTCTCGCTTTCGTCGAGATCGTCGTCAAGCTGTCTTTGCATTAGTTCCATCACCTCTTGACAATTCATCCCCGGACACCACCTTTCTGATAATCATGGAGTAACGTTTGCAGCTGCTGCCTAGCTCTGAATAAATATGATTTCACAGTGTTGAGCGGTAAATCAAGCGAGTCTGCAATTTCATTGTAAGAGAAATCCTGTAAATACCGAAGGACGACAACCGCGCGATGGTGCTCAGGAAGCTTATCGATAGCGGCTCGAATGTCATGAGCAGCATAAGCAGACATTACCTCGTCCTCCACATTCTGTTTCTCATGGAATACCATGTCGTGCTCATCTATCGAGACGGTCGGTTTATTTCTCCGAAACTTGTCAATGCAAATGTTAGTTACAATACGCTGAATCCAAGTCTTAAATTGTGCTTTTTCTTCGTACGAGCCAATTTTCGTGTAGATGCGAATAAGCGCTTCCTGCGCTGCATCCAGGGCGTCCTGTTCATTATTTAATATATAGTAGGCTGTCCGATAAACATGTGTTTCAATCTCTCGCAATAGAGTAATTAAAGCGTCGCGATCTCCCGACTGAGCGGCTCTTATAAGCTCCGGCTCCACCACGAAGGATCCCCCTCTCTTGCAACCATTCTGACGAACGGATTGCGGTAAAAGTTGCAGATTAATAAGAAAAATAACTATATATTTTTTAGTAACAGCTGCCAATGCATAATAAAATTCGTATTGTTAGAAAATCTTTATGAATAAGTGAAGCAAACTCTCTTACCGGAAAAAGAAACGAAATAAACTCCACATCAAAGGATACCAAATTTCTAGTACCCCGTATATAGAAATTGGCCAAAACCGACGGGAGGAGTTTGACCACTGTTAATACTCGAATGAATGTTGAAATAAATGACATGATAGCAGCAAGTGCAAGAATCTGGACATTAACCCTGCTGCATTAATGCTTATCGTAAATATACAGTCCTTCATCTGTCACAGTAAAACGGACCTCGCCGTTTCTGTCAGTCCGCCAAACGGCTGCGCCTGCACCCGCAAGCCTGGACAGGACGTCCGGATGCGGATGCCCGTAGTTGTTCGCCGCGCCTACTGAAGCTACCGCGCCAAGCGGACTCCAGTAATCCAGCCATTCCCTGCCTGTCGAAAACCGGCTTCCATGATGCGCTGCTTTCATTACCGATAAATTATTCATCACTAATGGAGAGTGCCGCCGTTCATTCCGGATAATCGCGCGTTCCGTTTCCGAATTAATATCGCCGGAAAACAAAAAGGTCGATTCATATAATCGCATAGCCAATACTACACTGCTCTCATTCTGCTCTTCGAGCTTAACCACCTCTGAAGAAGCATTAGCCGCCGGCCATAAAACATTTATTTCGGTTTCTTGATCGAGTTGACGCTTCATACCTGCTGTTACGCCGTACATCGGAATCTTGAGCGCAAGCGCTTGCCTCAGAAGCTTCTGCGCATCCTCCGATTCCTTAACGGTACCGTTCCACCAAATGCTGCGAACCGGAATCGTCTCCAAAACGGCCTTTAGGCCGCGGATATGATCGCTGTCCAAATGCGAAATAACGAGAAGATCAATTTCGCGCACGCCTCTCTTTAATAGCAGAGGGACAAGCACCTTCCGGCCAATCTCAAAAGGGTCGCTGCGCTCCTTCCATTCCTCTCCCGGCTTACGAAAGGACAGCGTGCCTCCGCCATCGATTAAAATATGCTTGCCGCTTGGCGTACGGATATGAATGGCATCGCCTTGACCGACATCGATAAAGCTAACCGTGCCATTTGTATTTAAAATATCCGGCTTATATGCATAACAAAGCAAAATAAGCGAAAGGAATAGGAGTGAATAAAAGCTTATGCTTACTTTTCTGTTCCTATCTTTAACCATAATGCATGCCGCAGCAGCGCCCAGCGGTGCCGTTTCCTCCGAGGCGGCAGCGGCTTCGGCACGGGCCGCTGCCAGCCGCCCCGTCCATACGCTGATGACTTGGAATATTGCACCAAGCATGATTAACCATGCAGCCACCCACCAAATAGGCGGAGACGCCCAGATCGTTCTAAGCGCATCCGCCTGCGAAAGCCGATCGACAAGCTCAAAAGTCCAATCGTTCGCATAATGCGATGCATAAGCGAGCAGCTTGCCGCCGGGCTCCCAGGGGATCGCGACGAGGAGCGCGACTGCGCCAAGCGGCATAACGATAAAGCTGATGAACGGGACGAGAACAAAATTGGCCAGCATCGATAGTAGATGAAATTGATTGAAATAATAGATCGTTACCAGAAAGGAAACGAGCTGGGCCACGACCGTAACGGCTGCCAAATCAAGCAGTGGCTTGCCTCTGCGCCATTGCGGCATCGCGCTGCGTACGGGCTGGACGCCAATAATTAAACCGACCGTCACGATAAACGAAAGCTGAAAGCTTACGTTTTCAATAAAGAAAGGATCGAATAGAAGCATAAGCACCGCGGCCGCCGCCAGCAGATGCAAGCCGTCCTTCAGCTTTCCCATACGCGCTGCAAGCAGTCCCAATACGGACATAAGACCGGCTCGGATAACCGAAGGTGAAGCGCCGGAGAACAGGACGTAAAAGGGAACGGACAGCATGAGAATAAGCAGTATCCCTTCGCGGCTCATGCGGGCGAATCGGAGCAGGCCACCAAGCGAGTATAGAAATACGGCGACGTGGAGGCCTGAAATAGCCAATATATGCGTTAAGCCAAGCCGCGAAAATTGCTGGAACTGCTCGGGGTCGAGGTCCTCGCGGATGCCGAGGACGAGACCTTTCATGTATCCGGACTGCGAGGATGGATACAGCATGTCCATCCGCGCGCCAAGCCAGGCGCGCGCGGCGTCAACGCGGCCGAGCAGAGCGGCCGCGGTCCAGCGGGGGCCCGGCGCCGGATCGACGGCGGCGGTGCCCTGCACGCTCAGCAGCCAGTGGATTCTCTGGCTGCTCAGGTAGCGGCGGTAATCAAATCCGCCGCTATTGGATGCGCCGGCCGGCCGCGACAGCTTGCCGGCCAAGCGCACTCTGTCGCCGCGATGCCACGCCGCGGCGATAGCCTGCTCCGGCTGCTCAGCCAGCCGGACATGAACAAGCACACGCTCGCGCACCTCCCGCGCGGCGTCCACTCCCGCCGCGCGGACGCGGTGCGCCTCCACGCGAAATACCGCGCGGTCGCCGTCGACCTCGACCGCGGACACGATCGTGCCGACCGCCTCCGCCGCATATGCAGCTCGCGGTCCTTCCGCCTCTGCGGCGGCCAGCAGGGCCGGCAGCTCGGTCACGTTGCGGGCATCCGCCCACAGTCTCTCTCCCGCGGCAAGGCCCACAGCCAAAGCACAGGCTGCCGCGAGCTGCCACGACGCCTGCCTGCACAGCGCGGCGGCCAGCGCCAGCAGCGCAGCGGCGCCCGCCGCAAGCAAAGCGCCGCGGCTGTTCAGGCCAGCAGCCAAAGCGCTCCCCAAAACCCAGCAAATCGCGAACCAGATCAACGGCCGCCGATTCATTCTCATCGCTCCACCCTCCAAACCTTTGAAAAACAAAAAAAGAACCCCCGACGCATCCAATTGATGCAATCAGAGGTTCCTCCTCCAGCTTATAAGCTCGTATTATCTTTGCTATGATGTAACATCCATATGCGCTTGAGCAGGCGGTTCGAAATGATCCAAACAACGGAATATGATGCCCTTCTGCTCCATCAGGCTGATCACCTTGTCACTATCCTTCGGATAGCTGCGGTGGTAGACGATTTCGATGACACCGCTGTTTGCGAGCATATTGGCGCAGGTCCAGCAAGGCTGGTCGGTTACGTAAACGGTTGATCCTTCACGATCGGCACGATCCGTGAACAGCAGCAAATTTTGCTCCGCATGTATCGTTCGTATGCAGCGCTGCTTTTTGAAAAGCTGCTCCTTGCCGTCGATCTGCTTCATCTCTACCTCCTCCGATATCATGCAGCCTGCTTCGAGACAGTCCTGCACGCCCATCGGGGCCCCGTTATATGCCGTACCTAACAGTTTTTTTCCTTGCACGAGAACGGCTCCGACATGTCTGCGCGGACAACGCGAGCGCGTCGAAACCATATAAGCGATATCCATAAAATACGTGTCCCAATCCTTGCGGACCGCATCCTGCGTTTGGGTGTTCATGACTCCATCTTCCTTTCTCTTGCTGCATCTGATGTTCTAGCTGCTCATCTATAAATCTTAAATTTGTTGGCTAGCCGCTATCGCTTGCATATATAAATTCTGAAATAAATATTTCCGAATTCCTGCAGCGCAAATAAATTCTTATTAAGTTTATAAAGGGTGCAATAACGGCAAGCAAAACTGAAACATACCGCTTCCTTCCATTCTCTCACAATTATGGACGGGCTACAATGCTATCTCGAATACCTAGCAGCAGTTTTTCACCAATTCCCTTGACTCGGAGCAAATCTTCAACCGACGCAAATTTCCCATTTTTTTCTCTGTCCTGGACGATAGCCTGAGCCTTGGATGGTCCGATTCCTTTGAGTTTATCCAGCTCCGCAGCCGTAGCATGATTAATATCGAGTCTGCCCCCCTCATTTGCTTCCGCTTTAGCTTTTGTTCCGGTCTCTGGCTCTGCCCGAGCTTTTCCTTTCGCGGTTGCCTCAGCTTCCGGTTTTTCCGGGGCAGCCTTATCCGATCCTGTGCTTTCAATCGCTTCCGGATCGGGAGAAGCCGGCTGTGCGGTTTGGCTTATTGCCTTCGCCGTTTTTTGTTTATTGCCGGGCTCATCCGCCCCGCCCTCATCATTTGGTTTGGCTAACGAAGCAAGCGCCGTTTCTACTGCGTCATTTAGCGGCACCCATTCTCCTGCAGCAGTCTGTTTGGGCTCCATCAAAGCAGCTGCCAGTAGGATAATGGCCGCCATAATAAGGATTGCAGCTAGTAAAAGCTGTTTATTAGACACTCGATAAGATGAAGTCTTCAATCGGCACGTCCCCCTGCAAACGACAAAATAGTTGGTAGTTAGTGACATATAAAACAAGTTCTGCGGAATAAGGTAAGAGAGCAAACGAAATGAATACGGATATTTTGATTCGGGATTTGCTCGCGCATGGCCTTAAATCTTTCATTTGAATCTGGTTATGCATACGAAAGTCCCATAGGAGGGTTCAGCATGAATGTCGGATTTATCGGAACGGGCACGATGGGAAGCCTGCTCATTGAAGCTTTTATTGCATCCGGCGCATTGTTGCCAACGCAAATTGCCATCAGCAACCGCACCTTTGCAAAAGCGCAAGCTTTGGCCAACCGTTTTTCCGGTTTGAGAGCCGAATATACGAATGCTGGAGCTGCCTGCGGCTGCGATATCATTTTTCTATGTGTCAAGCCTCTGGAATTCAAAAAGGTAGTCGACGAGTTAAAAGCAGTCATTAGGCCGAATCAGATCGTCGTATCCATAACGAGCCCCGTGCTCATTTCTCATCTTGAGGGTGAATTAGACTGCAGGCTTGCCAAGGTTATTCCGAGCATTACGAACTTTGTATGGAGCGGGGCATCGCTTTGCATATACGGTAAAACGATGCAGGAAGAAGACAAAGCGAAGCTCGAAGATTTATTAGCGCATATTAGCGAGCCGCTTCGAATCGATGAGAGCTATACGCGCATCGTATCGGATCTGTCAAGCTGCGGACCTGCTTTCATCTCCTTCCTGCTGGAACAATTCGTCGATGCAGCCGTCGAGGAAACGGGTATCGGCCGTGAGGAAGCTCTGCGAGTGGCAAGCGCTATGCTGCTTGGCACAGGCATGCTGCTAAACGAAGGCGGTCTGACGCCGGCGGATGTTCAGGAAAGAGTTGCCGTGCCCGGCGGTATTACCGCCAAAGCGCTAAACCTGCTTCGCCGCGAGACGGATGGCGTATTTAACCAGCTCATACGTACGACTCACGCCAAATTCAATGAAGATTTAGCCAAGGTTTCGAGCGCATTTATAGGCGAAGAGGTGAACGGTCAATAGCTGTTCTTCAGCTAAAGCCCGCTCACCTCTTCGGATTGCATTAATTTGCGACTATGTTGACCAGCTTGCCTTTTACCGCAATCACCTTGCGGATCGTTTTACCGGCAATAAGCTCCTGCACCTTCTCATGCTCCTTCGCCAGGCTCTCCATTTCAGCGACGTCCATATCGGCTGCAATGGAAATGCGGTCCGCGATTTTGCCGTTGACCTGAACCACGATCTCCACTTCCTGATCGACTGTCCAAGCCTCCTCATACGTCGGGAACGAGGCGTAAGTCAGCGAGTCCTTGTGTCCCAGCTTCTCCCACAGCTCTTCCGCGATATGCGGAGCAATCGGAGAAATCAATTGAACGAATTGCTCCATCGCTGCAAGCGGCAGCACTTCGGTTTTGTAAGCCTCATTGACGAAAATCATCAGCTGGCTAATTACGGTGTTGAAGCGTAATGCCTCGTAATCCTCCGTAATTTTCTTGATTGAACGATGCCAAGTACGCTTGAACGCATCGCTCGTTTCGCCGTCACCGATTTTGGCGCTCAGGCTGCCGTCCTCGTTAACGAACAAGCGCCATACGCGGCTTAGGAAACGGTACGTACCTTCAACGCCGTTCGTATTCCAAGGCTTAGTCGCCTCAAGCGGTCCCATAAACATTTCGTACATACGAAGCGTATCCGCGCCGAACTCATTTACGATATCATCCGGATTAATGACATTGCCGCGTGACTTGGACATTTTCTCATTGTTATTGCCGAGAATCATCCCTTGGTTAACGAGTTTATGGAACGGCTCCTTCGTATCGACTACGCCGATATCATAAAGCACCTTATGCCAGAAACGGGCGTAAAGGAGGTGAAGCACCGCATGCTCAGCACCGCCGATATACAAGTCAACCGGCAGCCATTGCTTTTGCTTCTCCGGGGAACAAATCTGATTATCGTTTTTAGGATCGATGAAACGCAGGTAGTACCAGCAGCTTCCTGCCCATTGCGGCATCGTATTCGTCTCGCGGCGAGCCTTCATGCCAGTCTCAGGGTCGATCGTATTAACCCATTCCGTAACGTTTGCAAGCGGCGACTCGCCCGTTCCTGAAGGCTTAATCGCATCAACATCAGGCAGCAGCAGCGGCAGCTGATCCTCGGGAACCGTCTTCATCGTGCCGTCCTCCAGGTGGAGAATCGGAATCGGCTCGCCCCAATAGCGTTGGCGGCTGAACAGCCAATCGCGCAAGCGGTACGTAATTTTGCCTTTTCCTTTGCCTGAAGCATCCAAATGCTCGATCATCTTTGCAATCGCATCCTCATTCGTCAAGCCGTTCAGGAATTCGGAGTTGACATGCGGTCCATCGCCCGCATAAGCTTCCTTCGTTACATCTCCGCCTTGCACGACTTCAACGATCAGAAGGTCGAATTGCTTCGCAAATTCCCAGTCGCGGGCATCATGGCCCGGTACCGCCATAATAGCGCCCGTACCATAACCGGCTAATACATAATCAGCAATCCAAATTGGCGTTTTTACGCCATTAACAGGATTAATGKCATAGGCACCGGTGAAAACGCCCGATTTTTCCTTTGCCAAATCAGTGCGCTCGAGATCGCTCTTGCGCGCTGCAGCTTCTTGATAAGCTTCAACGGCTGCTTTTTGCTCTGCTGTCACGATTTGCGCAACAAGCTCATGCTCAGGCGCCAAAACGCAGTATGTCGCGCCGAACAAAGTGTCCGGGCGAGTCGTAAATACGACCAATGCCGAATCGTGACCGTCGATCTCAAACGTAACCTCAGCGCCCTTCGACTTGCCGATCCAGTTGCGCTGCATGTCTTTAATGCTTTCCGACCAGTCAAGCTCTTCCAGATCATCCAACAACCGATCCGCATATTCGGTAATTTTCAGTATCCATTGGCGCATTGGCTTACGGACGACCGGATGGTTCCCCCGCTCGCTGAGGCCATTGATGACTTCCTCGTTAGCCAGCACAGTTCCAAGCGCTTCGCACCAGTTAACCGATACCTCTGCGACGTATGCAAGTCCTCTATTGTACAATTGGATAAAAATCCATTGCGTYCATTTGTAATATTCAGGATCCGTTGTGCTAATCTCGCGGTCCCAATCGTACGAGAAGCCAAGCGATTTAATTTGACGGCGGAAATTATCGATATTTTTGAACGTGATATCGCGCGGATGCTGTCCCGTATCGAGTGCATGCTGCTCCGCAGGCAAGCCAAACGCGTCCCACCCCATTGGATGAAGCACGTTGTAGCCCTTCATTCTTTTGTAACGGGATACGATGTCCGTAGCTGTATAGCCCTCAGGATGGCCTACATGCAAGCCCGCTCCGGATGGATACGGAAACATGTCTAACGCGTAAAATTTCGGTTTCTCCGCGTCCTCTATCGTTTGGAACGTTTTGTTCTTATCCCAGTATTGCTGCCACTTGGGCTCGACAACAAGCGGGTTGTAACCGTGAAATTGCTGTTCTTGACTCATTTGTAAATGTCCTCCTAAAAATATGTGCTGTAAGCTTACTGCTGAATAAAAACAAAAAACCTCCCGCCCCTAGCGAATATCGCTAGGGACGAGAGGTTGTTCTCCCGTGGTACCACCCTAGTTAGCGGCAGGCATGCTTTGCCCATCGCTCACTTGTCGCCTTTATCGCAGGCCAGACGGTGCTTTCCGCAGCCGATTCCGTGCATCGGCCCCTTAATCGCACAGCTCCAAGGCGAGCTTCATTTCGCAGCAGGACCGGCTTGCACCATAATCGCCGGCTCTCTAGACCTTACAAACGAAATTACTATTCCTCTTCAACGCTCCATATGCATAAAAATGGTTAGTTCCGATTATAAAGATCGAGCGGTACGGTGTCAAGAGAGCTTCCCTGCTCTGATCCTGACTCCAATCGCTTTCTTCCATGCAAGATTCGCTTATTGCTGGTTCTGCCTTGCCCTATACCAATATTCATATTGCGGCACATAACCGATTTTTTCGTATAGACGATTGGCTGGCGCATTATTTTTCACGACGAGCAAAAAGCTGTCAGTCGCGCCCCGTCCCTTGCCCCATTGAAGCAAATGCAAAATGAGCTGCTCGCCATAACCTTTATTCCGATTGCCCGGATCGGTGACGATATCATATAGTCCAATCCAGCCGTCCTCAATCACCGCAAATCCGCAAGCAACCGGAATTCCATTCTCGTGCACAATAGCGAAGCATTTCTCAAGTACTATTTGCTCCAGCATTTTGCGGGTAATCGATCTTTGCTCTTCCGTTAGACCGCTAAACAGTGCGAGGGTATCCAGCCAGCCTTCAGCAGGCACGTTTTCGAGCCATATATCAGCCTGGGAGGGCGAAAGCACATCGGCCAGACGTACCGTCTTAACGATCGTTTGGTCGATAAGCTCATAACCGCGGGAGGCAAGCTCCTCGTCAAGCGAGGCAGGCTGGCTGAAGGGCGTAATTTTGAAAAAGGTACGTATGCCTTGCTGCTCATACCGCTTCTCGCAGGCGCGTATTTTGGCGTCCAGCTCCAGGGTGTGGCCGTATATCGGATTAATCGAATTAGAGCGCTTCGTATAGCCCTCCGCAAACCGCAGCAGCCATCCATCGTAAATAAGCGTCTGCAGCGCCGGCCAGCCGTTCAAGCTCATTTGCTCAAGCCGAAAATGTTTAAGCTTCCTTATCGGCTCTATATGATGCTGGTCATGCCAAATAAAATCCTTGATATATTGAGTCATCTGGAAAGGATGCCTATCAGCATCCTCATATGCCGCTTCATATTGCTCATTTGTTAGTTCAGCTACAGTATCTATAATTCGTTTGCGGCTCTTCGCTGCCTGCCCGGCTAGCTCTTCTATTGAAGCGTTCTTCCCGTATGCCTTCGCAGCCTCGTTGAACGTATCATAATCGAGATGTTTGACCGTAAGCGGCAGGCCCGCTGCCGCCTTGGCAATCGCTTCATTATAAAAATAATCATCCCATCGCGCGATATGCGCTACGACCTCACGAACCGTCCATTTTCCGGTCGCGACGCTCTGATTCCATACGCGTGCATCGTCGTTCGCCAGCTCCGTCACAAACGATATCCATTCGCCAAAGCTGCGCAGCAGCTGCTCTTTTTCGGTAGCCATTCGAATTTCCTCTTCTCGTAAAATATGTAAACACTTCCAAGCGTTTCTCTTATCATACTAGAAGCTTCGTCTACGAGCGAGATGAAATTGATGTCATCCACAAAAAAAAGCTGCTCCATGAGCAGCCAAATGCGCTTTCTATCGTCACAGCATGCCGAACCGCTCAAGCTGCTCCATTTGATTCGCTTGCCGTAAAACCTCCCGCTGCTTCGGACCGAGTAAATCGAAATGCGGATATTCTGACCGAGCGTGAATATAACGGGGATTAAGGCCGTTATCCAGACACCAGCGTGACAGCTTCTCCATGTCGGAGCAGCCGACCTTCGTCACCGTTCGCATGTTTGGAAACCGCGGATCCTGCCAGTAATGCGTGAGAAAAGCAATTTCCCCGCGGGAAACTGACGCCTTCCATCGCTCCATCTCCTGTCTCTTGATGCCGAATGCCATCGCACCGCGCTCCTTTAATGTTCAGCTAATGTTTTTAAGTTTAGCCGCAGCGTCATTAAACAAGGATGTTCTTGACTCTGCCTACCTGACCACCTTCCAGCCTTACTTTAATGCCATGCGGATGCTTTGGCGAATTCGTCAAAATATCCTTCACCACGCCGCGCGTCAGCTTTCCTGTCCGTTGATCCTGCTTTAATACAATATCGACCTCAAGCCCCGCTCTAATGGCGGAGCGCTCTGTTCCATTCATCGTTAACCATTCCTCTGCTGCTCGTAATTTTGGCTTCCATCATAGCATAAGGAAAGTAAAGATGCACATTATAAGGACAGCTGTTATACTAAATATCAAACGATGTAAACGAAAAGAGGAAATTTATTAATGTCTAACGCATTTAACGCTTTGGGTATCGTACCTAAGCTAAGCGAATTGCTTCAACAAGATGGGATTACCGAGCCGACACCGGTTCAAAAACAAGCTATTCCGCTGCTTCTTAACGGACAGGATGTCATTGCGCAAGCACAAACGGGCACAGGCAAAACGATTGCCTTTGCTTTGCCTATTTTGCAACGGATTAATATAGAGAAAGAGCAAGTACAGGCTCTTATATTGACACCGACAAGGGAGCTTGCCATTCAAATAACGGGCGAGCTCAAGAAGCTTGTACCAGCCGTTGGCGCAAGCGTTCTTGCCGCCTACGGCGGACAAGATGTTGAAGCTCAAATTCGCAAGCTGCAGCGCTCGCCCCATATCGTCGTTGCGACGCCTGGCCGCCTAATCGATCATATGAAGCGTGAAACCGTCAGCTTAGGCAAGCTGCAGATGCTTATCCTCGATGAAGCCGACCAAATGCTCCATATGGGCTTCCTGCCTGAAGTAGAAAGCATTATTTCGCAAACGCCAAAGGCGCGTCAAACGATGCTGTTCTCCGCAACGATGCCTGATGCCATTCGCAAATTGGCAGCGGATTATATGAAATCGCCTGTTGATATTCGCGTGCGCAGCACGAATGTAACGCTGGACAGCATTACGCAAATCGTCTATGAAACGACGGACAGAAGCAAGCTGCAAACGCTGGTTCATTTGCTTGAGCGTCATCAGCCCTATTTGGCCGTTATTTTTTGCCGGACGAAGGTTCGCGCAAAGAAATTGAACAAGGAGCTTCAAGAACTCGGTATCGAATCCGATGAGCTGCACGGCGATCTGACCCAAGCGAAGCGTGAGCAGGTCATGAAGCGCTTTAGAGACGCGCGCCTTCAGGTGCTCGTAGCTACTGACGTTGCTGCACGCGGACTTGATGTTGAAGGTGTAACTCATGTTTATAACTATGACGTTCCGCAGGACGGCGAGCTTTATATTCACCGTATCGGCAGAACCGGCCGCGCGGGTCAAGAAGGGGCTGCCATAACGCTGGCGACGCCTTATGACAAAAACCACCTGCTGCTCATTGAGCAAAGCATTAACGCCAAGCTAACCCGTCGCGCGATCGATAATGAAGGCACAGAAACTGCAGTACGCCCGCAGCCTGGCGATCGTCCGGAGAAGAGCCGCGGTGCAGCTGGCAAAGGCGGCACTCGCAGCGCCAATGGCAAACCATCCGCGGACGGACGTCGCGGCGGACGTGACCGCTCAGGCCAATCGGATCGCAGCGCTAAGCCAGGCGGCCGCAGAGGGCAGCGCGAGACCGTTCGTCCCGCTTCCGGCAAACGTAACGGCAGAACGGCAGAGGGCCGTGGTCCATCTGCCGAAGTTGCTGGCGAAAGCACCGGCTGGGCAGCTCGTCGCGGCGATCGGTTCGAAAGCGGCAACGGAGCTCGCGGCGGTGAACGCCCGGGCAATCGCGGCAGCGCAGCTCGCGGCGGTGAACAACCGGGCAATCGCGGCAATGCAGCTCGCGGCGGCGAACATCCGGGCAATCGCGGCAATGCAGCTCGCGGCGGCGAACAACCGGGCAATCGCGGCAATGCAGCTCGCGGCGGTGAACAACCGGGCAATCGCGGCAATGCAGCTCGCGGCGGTGAACAACCGGGCAATCGCGGCAATGCAGCTCGCGGCGGTGAACGCCGCACAGGAGGCATTGGCAGTCCGCGAGGCGCAGAGCATGCTGCGGGCCGTGCTGCTTCCTCGGTAGAGAGTCCTTGGGAAGCAGCGCGCAGCGACGCTAAAGCAAGCAACCGCGGCGCCGTTCGCGGCAACGCCCAAGCAAGCGGCCGTGGCGGTCAGCGCGGCAACTCGCCTTCCGGCGGTCGCAATCATTCTTCCGCAGGCGGACGCAGCAGCGCACCGGCAGGCGGTCGCAACACCTCACGCAGCGGAAGCTCTTCAACCAAGCCCCGCGGCGGCCGCAATCGCTAATTTAAAGATAATTAAACAGGGCTGTTTCCGCAGGGTATTTAAATACCCTGCGGAAACAGCCCATTATTTTTATTCCATGCTCCAGTCAGCACCAAGCATATTCGCGCAGCGCTCTCGCAACGCCGTTCTCGCCATTCGAGAGGGCGACCGCGTTAGCCGCAAGCTTGACTTCCTCCGGGGAGTTCCCCATCGCAATACCCATACCTGCGTATTGCAGCATCGTAATATCGTTATAATAATTGCCAATTGCCAGAATACGCTTTCGGTCAATGCCACGGATTTCCGCCAGCTGCTGCAGCGCTCTTCCCTTATTCGCCTCCGCATGATGTACGTCGATAAAATAATCACCGCTGCGGATTGTATGAAGATGCTGCGGCCACTCCGCCCAATCCGCTTGCACCACATCCATCTGCTCTTTGCTTCCGAATACTGTAAATTTGACGAGCCCGCTCGGCAAGCCCTGCCGAAAATCTTGAATGTACGGCTTCGTGTGAAAATGACTGTACATGGTCTCCGCCTCTGGCGTCATACTCTCGACCATCATATCGAAGGCCGTATTCAAATCAAAATGGATTGCGTACTCGCGGCAATACGTAACGAAGCTCAGCAGATGGTCTGGAACCATATCGAATTGATGTACAACAGAACGGTCATCCGAGTTTATCGTTGCAGCTCCATTATGCGTAATGATCGTCCCTCCAAGCCCAAGCTCCTCCAGCACGGGAAACGCTGCGGATGGGCCCCGTCCGGTGCACAGCACAATTTGAGCGCCGCGTTCGGCAGCCTCATGCACCGTTTCGCGAATAGGCGCTGTCAGCACATGGTCATCCGTTAGCAGTGTACCATCTATATCTAAGGCGATTAAATCATATTGCAAGCTCATAATGCCACTCCTTTTCCTATTTATTATCAAAATGGTTTTTTCTCTTTATTCCGCCACTTGCCGATGAGAGCGGAGCAGCTCCACTTCCTCACCGGAAAGCTCGCGATAGGAGCCTTCGGGAAGCGATTCATCGAGCTTAAGCGGGCCCATGGACACTCTTTTTAAATAGACGACTTTCTTGCCTGCAGCTTCAAACATTCTTTTTACCTGATGAAACTTCCCTTCCATAATCGTAAGCGATATGGTAGAGTACGTCTCATTCTCCCGCTGCTCGCGTCCCTTAATTTGCAGGTCTGCAGGCATCGTAACGTATCCGTCATCCAACGTAAGCCCGGCTGAGAATAGATGCTTATCCTCTTCTCCGACATTTCCCAGGACGAGCGCTTCATACGTCTTGGCAACATGCTTCCGGGGAGACAATAGCTCATGGGCAAGCTGTCCGTCGTTTGTTAACAGCAGTAAGCCTACCGTATCCTTATCCAGCCGTCCCACGGGAAAAGGTTCGCGAAGCCGGTCCTGCGGCTCCAGCAAATCGATAACGGTACGCTCGCGTCCATCCTCCGTCGCCGAAATAACGCCCTGCGGCTTATTCAGCATAAAGTAAACGACATCGCGATAAACGACTGGCTCACCATCAAATACAACATCAGCCTCGTCCGGATTAACGATGAGACCGCTATCCTTAACAACTTGGCCGTCCACATTCACTTTACCGAGCTTTACCGCTCTTTTTATTTCACTGCGCGTCCCAAGTCCCATATGGGCTAGCAGCTTATCGATACGCATTCGTTTGCTCATCCTACATCCATCTCCATCCTGCCGGCAGTTCGTTTTTGATCATGCCTCCAGCATATTTCCCCCACCCGATCGGATAGCCGTCCGTGCAGACTAATAAATATCCCTTTACCGGCGAGCCTTCCTGCACCTGTATTTCCGACTCCTCTATAAATAACGTTTCCCCTTTGAGAAAACGGAGCGTCTGCTCATCATCTGAGCTCCAATTAACCGAGCGTACTGCATCTTCGCGAGTTAATCCCATCGCCAGCGGATGCGACGGCTCAAACCGGCCCCGAACGGCCTCTCCTACATACCAGCCCGCTCTCACCACGCGCAAGCCATCCAGTGAAGGCAGCTCGTCAGGCTGTATATATACGCGTGAGCCATAGGCCACCACTCGTCCCGTCCAGCTTAGGGCACCAATTGAAAACTGCTCCGCATACTGATGCCACAAGTCGATTGGACTTGCTTCCTCGGCTGCATTCGCCGCAGTGCCTTCACGGCCGTTAGCCGGCCGCTTATTGGCTGGCCGCTCCATCCCAGCGCTTGCCCATTCGTTTTTGGTCTGACGTTTGTTTGCGCGCCGTTCATCCCTATGATCCTGCTTCTTATCCAGCCGTTTGCCGCCCTGCTGCGGCGTCTCGCGCTTCAAGCTTCCTCCGGCGGCCCTCGCTGCAGGACGATTAATCGGCGCTGCAGCCAGCACCTGCTCAGCTTTCCGCTCGCCGCTGCGCCTCAGTACTGCCGCATAATGGCCTTCTCCCTCGATAAGATGCGGCCATAGCCTTACTGTCCCTTGAATGCTTTGAAGGCGTTCACCGTCAAGCTGTGCTGTCTCCGCTGCTAAATCCGTTCTGCCCGCCGTCCATCCGAATTGATGAGGTACTGCTTCAACAAAAAAATCATCATGCTCAGCGAGAAATGCTGCAATTTGCTGCTCGTTCTCCTCAGGCGAGAAGGTGCAGGTCGAATAGACGATTCGTCCTCCCGGCGCGAGCATCGCTGCTGCATGTCGCAAAATATCGCGCTGCATGACTGAGCATCGCAGGGTTGAATGCTTCTCCCAATCTGCAATCATGGAATCATCCTTGCGGAACATGCCTTCGCCGGAGCAGGGCGCATCAACGAGGATGCGATCGAACCATGCAGGAAAAACAGCCGCGATAGCCGCAGGCTCCTCGTTCAGCACGACGGCATTACGTACGCCGGCAAGCTCAATATTTTTCACGAGCGCCTTCGTTCGTTCCCTCGCGTTGTCATTGGTGACCAGCACGCCGCTGACCTGCAGCTTTCCTGCTATTTGCGTCGATTTTCCTCCGGGAGCCGCGCATAAGTCGAGCACGCGATGTCCAGGCTGTACGTCCAGCAATTCAACCGGAGCCATTGCACTCGGCTCTTGGATATAATAAAGACCCGCATGATAATGAGGATGCTTGCCCGGACGCTCGCCTTCCTTGTAATATAAGCCATCCTCAGCCCATGGAATCGGACGCACCGCTTCACCCATGGAAGATAGCTTCTTCCAATTCAAGACGCTAAGCTTCAAACGGTTGATCCGCAAACCATATACTCTTGGAGCCTCATAGGAAGACATAAATTTGTCATATTCATCTCCCAGCAGCTTTTCCATTTTTTCTGTGAATTTACGCGGCAAATTGCCGATCATGCTCATTTCCTCCTGCCAATTGTCGTCGATGTCCGTGCTCTTACATCCTCATACTGCTTTGTTATATAATATATTAAAGTAAGGACATGCCGTTTAGAAATGACTTGTCCACCCATAAACTCGTTTCGGAGGTAGTCGCACAAATGAAAAAGAAAAAGAAAGTGAAAATGATTTATGTGTACATCGGAATCGTCATCATTCTATTCGGCTTCATATTTGTACTGAACAACAGCGGCAAGACAAACGCCCTATATGACAAGCCCGTGTCAGAGCTAAACCCGGAAACACGCAAGCAGCTTGATGATCCTAACTATCAGAATATCATATTACCGGCTGAATTGGACAAGAAGGTTGCCGATAAGGAAGATTTCTTCGTCTACCTGTTCGCTTCCGACTGCCCGCACTGCCAGAAAACGACACCGCAATTAATGCCGCTCGCAGATGAGCTCGGTATCGATCTTCCGCAATTCAACCTAAGGGAATTCCCTTCCTACTTTAATAAATATAATGTCGAGTATACGCCAACTCTTGTCTTTTTCAAAGATGGCGTTCAATTGGATAAGCTCGAGGGAGGCCTGTCTGAAGGGGGTACAGAAGGATACAGCCTGGATGACTTCAGAGCGTTCTTCAACAAATATTCGGGAGCTGAAACGAAATGATGAAGCGTCAGCGCCTGACCGATGAACAGATCGCCGAAGAGCAGCGAAGCTCTCGCATTCGCGGTATCATGTATGCCCTGCTTCTGGCATTCGCATTCATTACATTGCTTACCGCATGCGGCTTAGCGGATGATGACAAGGCCGGCGCTGAGCATCAACACGGCTCCGAAACCTGGCAGACGACAGCATCGTATGACGAGCTTCCAGCCTTTCTCTCTGATTATACACCGCATACAAGCGAGCTCTACAAAGCGGTACACGATCACGCTGACATTATGAGCGGCGTAAATTGCTATTGCGGCTGCGCGGACGGACTGGCGGTTGAAACCCCTCACGACTCGCTCCTGCGCTGCTACGTGGCCGGGAATCCCGCAGACGAGGGCAGCGTAACCTGGACGAATCACAGCACAAGCTGCGGCATTTGCAAGAAAGAGATGGAGGAAGTCATCGCCTTAAGCAAGCAAGGCAAGACTGCTGATGAAATACGTGAAGCGATCGATGCCTCATTTAAGCCTAACAAATCCAGCCGCTAGTCTTGCCGGTTGTATATAGGAAACAAAAAAAAGTGGATGAGCGCTCGCTCAACCACTTTTTTTATATCTTTCAACCAGCATGAAAGCTGTCGATTTTTAAGTTTGGTTCGCTTTTTTGGCTTTCCCGATTGCCGCTTGAATATCGAGCGACAGCTGGTTAAGCTCATGGTAATCCTCTTTCTCAAACTTCTCGTTAAACTTCATTTGGAACTGCGCAGCTTCGCGCACCCGGTGATAGAAATATAAGTCTTGAATGCCGCTCAGCACCTTAGAGACCACATTGGACTGCTCCTCAAATTCCGTCTGCGCATCCAAAATTTCTTTGCGTATACTGGTCATTTCCGTATCGAGCTGCGATGCGGCTTCCGCCGCTTTTTTCAATCGGTCACGCACGTCCTCGGGCAGGCTCTCTTTAAACTTATAATTTAATGAATGCTCGATCGTTGCCCAGAAATTCATCGCCAAGGTGCGAATTTGAATTTCGGCGAGTACGATTTTGTATCCAAGCGCGGTTTGAACCGGATATTCTACGATCATATGGTAGCTGCGGTAGCCGCTGTCCTTGAAGTTTGTAATATAATCCTTCTCGTATACGAGCGAAAGATCTTTACGCGTTCGAATTAGGCTCGCCACTCGATGAATATCATCCACAAATTGGCACATAATACGAATGCCCGCAATGTCCTCAATTCCTGTATCCAGCTTATCCGAGGGAACGTTCAGGCGCCTCGCTTTTTCCAATATGCTGGATATGCGCTTCACCCGGCCGGTGACGAATTCAATGGGTGCGTAAGCTTCTCTTATCTTCAGTTCAACCCGCATCGTCTTAAACTTCACTTTCATTTCTTCAACCGCTTGTTCATAAGGCTGTAAAAAAAGATTCCAGTCTCTACCGTCCATCCGGCCGCCTCCTGTTCTTAAACGTGATCTGCACCTACTGCTTCGGCAATATTTCGGTAGCCATCTTTACGTAAACATTCCTTCAAACCGTTTGTCAATTCACGGAGCAAACCCGGCCCTTTGTAGATAAGCGCTGTATAAATTTCAACCAAGGAAGCTCCTGCGCGGATTTTATCGTATGCATCCTGGGCGGTAAAAATGCCGCCGGAGCCAATAATCGGCAGCTGCCCGCCTGTCTGTCTATAAATGGCTCTAATGACCTCGGTTGAACGGTCGCGCAGCGGCTTGCCGCTAAGCCCCCCCGCTTGCCCTGCATTGGAATGCTGAAGTCCTTTCCGTGACAAAGTCGTATTCGTCGCGATAATGCCCGATACGCCGCTTTCCACTATCGTTGCAACGGTTAACTCCAGCTGCTCGTCTGTCATGTCCGGAGCAATTTTGACGAGAACGGGTTTTGTTTTCTTTCCTTCTTTCGCTGCTTGTGCATTCATTTCCTTTTTTACGGCGCTAAGCAGATTTCTCAGCTCTTCTCCGTGCTGCAAATCGCGTAAATCGGGTGTGTTCGGAGAGCTGATGTTGACGACAAAAAAATCGCCATATGTATACAAATCGCGAATACAGGTCCGGTAATCCTCGTGAGCCAATTCATTCGGCGTCGTTTTGTTTTTGCCAATGTTGACGGCAATCGGAATCCTGTTTATTTTACGGCGTGACAGCTTCTCTGCCATCGCTGCCGTACCGTCATTGTTAAAGCCCATCCGGTTGATGAGCGCTTCGTCCGGCGGGAGACGGAACAATCTCGGCTGCTCATTGCCGGCTTGTCCCTTAGGCGTCACGGTTCCTACCTCAGCAAAGCCGAAGCCTACGCTGGAGAAGCCGTCCGCGGCCTTCCCGTTTTTATCAAGCCCGGCAGCAAGACCCACCGGATGTGGAAATTGTAATCCGAATAGCTGAGTCTCAAGCTCCGGCGACTTTGCTACGCCGTACATTGCATGCATCAGCCCGTTAAGTCCAGGCACTACTGCCCCTGCGGCCAAGCCGTCAATGACAAGGTGATGGGCCTTCTCAGGATCCATACGAAAAAAAATAGGCTTTAAAATAGAAGAATAAAGCAACGTACTCACTCCGATCTCAGATGTATGTTCTACCTGACAGTTTATCTTTTTTGCAACAAAAAGAAAAGAGCCTGCACGCAAGGTATACGCATCCGTTATATTGCGGCTTGTCTAGAAAACGATTACAATGGGATCATACTATTTATATCTATGAAATAGAGAGGTTGATTGTCGATGAGCTCACCAAAAAGAAAACCGGCAACGATAAAAGCCAAGCCAAAGGAAGAAGTCAATAAAAAAGCACTAATCTGGCTCAGCTCAATCGCCGGCGCTATCATTATTACGATCGCGCTGCTTTTGATTTTTACTTCGTAAGACAGCTTACATCAACCATTTATACACCTTTGCGGGATTGGTTTCGTTCTGGCGCGGCTCGAGCTTAAAGCGTTCGGCTGGCCGCTGCACCTTGGACGGAAGCGTCCCGTTTTTTATTTTGACAATCTTGCCAAGCGGCACCAAATCGAACAGCTCCTCCACATCCTCTTTGCCCATACGAAACTTCAAGCGCTTTTTCAGCCAGGACTCAAGCTTATTTGTATCCCGGTTTCGATTTGCCTAATGCAGGCATACAAAAAGCTCCCCTCCGCTGATAGCGGAGAGGAGCTTCTCATCCTAACAAAAATTAATAGTTAAACGGCACATCAGCAATTTTGATCGAATCGGTAGGACAGCCGTCAGCCGCATCCTGCAAATCGTCAAACAAATCTTCTGGAATTTCCGTGTTGCCTTTGTTTCCGTCAGCTTTATAAATTACTTCTGCAAGACCTTCATCATCATAATCATAAATATCAGGAGCGGTCGCTCCGCAAGCTCCACAAGCGATGCACGTATCTTTTTCTACCCAAGTAAACTTACCCATGGAAATCCCTCCCAAATAAATATACAAATAATCTCGTCTCTAACAGTCAAGCTTCAATCATCAATATATAACAAAGTATCATCCTTTTGCAAGGATGTCCCTCGAATTCGTTTATTCCTAATTAAGGTCGAGGGGTCGTCTCCCAGCATTCCTGCGGTTAGAACCGCATCCTCTCCATACTTATCGCGGAGCCGGTCCATCGCTAGCGTCAGCGCCTCCTTGCGGGGCTGCTGCTCGTAGCTGAATAAATCGAGCTGCATGGCGGTTTCATCCAGCAGCGTCAGGTTTTGCAGCGTAACTCCGAGCAAACGGATCGGTTCGCCGTTTTTCCAATGCCGGTCGTACAGCTTGCAGGCTTCCCTGTAAAAATCATCAGACGCCTGCGTCGGGGCAGCAAGCGTATGGGAGCGCGCAATCGTCGTCATATCCGGCTTGCGTATCGTAATTTGGACGGTTGTAGCCACCATCTTCTGCCTCCGCAGCCTGCGTCCCGTCTGATCCGCCAAATTAAGCAGCACGCGGTATACATCCTCGCGCGCGGTAATGTCGCTTGGGAGCGTCGTCGTATGCCCAATCGATTTATTTCGCTCCCTATTAGGATTAACCTCAGAGCGGTCGATACCGTGAGCCGCGGATTTCATCCAGGAGCCTATTACGCCAAAATGTTTATTCAGCAGCATTTCATCTGTTGCCGCTAGCTGACCGATCGTCCGTATGTTCAGCTTCGCCAGCTTATCTGCCGTTTTCTTCCCGATTCCGAACAAGGTATCGCATGACTTATCCCATAAGACATTTTTCACATCCCGTATGCGCAGTACGGTAAGACCATTCGGCTTCTTCATATCGGAAGCCATCTTCGCAAGCAGCTTGTTCGGAGCTAAGCCGATTGAACAAGGAAGTGACCACTCGGACATAATTCGCTGCTGAAGCGACGCGGCAATTTCCAGCGGTGAACCGAACATTTTCGAGCCTGTAATATCCATGTAGCACTCGTCGATGGAAACAGCCTCCACGAGCGGCGTGTATTGTCTTGCAATGGTCATAAAGCCATGTGAATATTTGCGGTACAAATTAAAATCAGGCTTTATCAAAATAAGCTCGGGACATAGCTTAAGCGCCTGTCTAACCGTCATGCCGGTCTTAATTCCTATTCGCCTTGCTGAATACGAGCAGGTCACGAGGATTCCCTTGCGCTGCTCTACGCTGCCCGATACCGCTATTGGCCTATCCTTATATTTCTCAGGTTCCTCTGCTTCATGCACGGAACAATAGAAGGCATTCATATCCAAATGAATGATAACACGGCCTTTGGCCGGATAATGCTCATTTACATTTGTCATCATTGTGCGATACACCGCCTATTCGGAACAATAAGCTTACATAAGCTTGGTCACCCCCAGCATACAATTCCATTAGGGCCCAGTCAACGCGTTCCAGACAAAGGGACAAAAATTACAAGCCCCCCTCTACTTTCACAGCAACAAGTGTTATAATAGTACATTATGATTTGTAAAGGCTATGAGTGAAGGAGGCGTCCCGTTAATGACAACAAACATTTCAATCTTTGATACGACGCTGCGTGACGGTACACAAGGCGAAGGGATCAGCCTGTCCGCGGATGATAAATTAAAAATCGCCCAGAAGCTCGACACATTGGGCGTTCATTATATCGAAGGCGGCAATCCGGGAAGCAACAGCAAAGATATTGAATTTTTCCAAAGAATCAAAGCATTCAAACTTAATGCCAAAATGACCGCATTCGGCAGCACCCGCCGAAAAAACAGTTTAGCTGAGCAGGATGCAAGCCTTGTGCGTATCGCTGAATCCGGCGTTCCCGCCGCTACACTCGTAGGTAAGTCATGGGATTTCCATGTACATACAGCGCTGCAGACGACGCTAGAGGAAAACCTCGCGATGATTTATGATTCGGTCGCTTTTCTGAAGCATAACGGCATGGAAGCGTTGTTTGATGCGGAGCATTTTTTCGACGGCTACAAGAACAATCCGGAATATGCCATCTCGGTGTTGAAGAAAGCACAGGAGGCTGGCGCAAATTGGCTCGTTCTATGCGATACGAACGGCGGCACGCTCCCGAATGAAATCCATGAAATCCTAACGCGAGTCCGGCAGGAATTATCGACGCCAATCGGCATTCATACGCATAACGATTGCGAGCTGGCCGTTGCGAATTCGCTTGCCGCCGTTGAAGCCGGCGCGCGTCAGGTGCAAGGTACAATTAACGGCTACGGTGAACGCTGTGGTAACGCTAACCTGTGCTCCATCATACCAAACCTCCAAATCAAGATGAACTACGATGTGCTGCCGGAGGAGAAGCTGCGCATGCTAACAGGAACAGCCCGGTACATCAGCGAAATCGCAAACGTACACATGCCAGTCGGTCAAGCTTTTGTGGGCAATGCCGCATTCGCCCACAAAGGCGGAATTCACGTCTCTGCAATTATGAAGGATTCGAAAACCTATGAGCATATTCAGCCGGAGCTCGTAGGAAATAAGCAGCGTATTCTCGTCTCGGAGCTTGCCGGACAAAGCAACATTATTTCTAAGGCGCAAGAACTCGGCCTTGACGTTAATACGAATAACGAGAAGACTAAGCTCATCATGGATCAGATCAAGGATTTGGAGCATCAAGGCTACCAATTTGAGGGCGCCGACGCTTCCTTGGAGCTTCTTCTTCGCGAAGCATTCGGGGGCGAGGCTAAGGAAGTTTTCAAGGTTGAATCGTTTAAAATGCTCGTTGAAAAAACGAACGGCCAAATGATATCCGAAGCCATTGTAAAAATCAACGTTGGCGGTCAGCAGGTTTATACGGCAGCTGAAGGCAACGGGCCTGTTAACGCCCTGGATAACGCCCTGCGCAAGGCGCTGGTGCAGTTTTATCCGGATATTGAAAGCATCCATCTCTCCGATTATAAAGTCCGCGTCATCGACGAGAAGGACGCTACAGCGGCTAAGGTTCGTGTGCTTATCGAGTCGACTGGACTGGACAATACGTGGAGTACAGTCGGCGTCTCTAACAACGTTATCGAAGCAAGCTGGGAGGCCCTTGTGGACAGCATACGTTACGCCTTGCTGGGTATGGTAAAGGTAGATAGCGCAAATGTGGATCCGCTCGATCGTATCGGTCTTGTGAATCATTAAATAATAAGGGCTGCCGGTGTGTCATTGTTGACGCACCGGCAGCCCTTATTTTAGCTTCTTACATCCACTTTTCAATTAAACGTTCCCATTCGGCATAAGTGATGACACCGTTGATTCTCTCTCTTATAACGCCCTCGCTGTCGATCAGGAACGTTGTCGGAAACGTATCGACTTTGTATTGCTTCGTCACATCGCCCGCGCGATCCATTAATATCGGAAACGTAAACTCATGCTCATTAACAAAATCTCTGGCTGCACGCTCTTTATCGTACTTCGTCGCATTTACGCCATAGAGCTGGATCACGTCTCCATATTGCTCATGCAAACGCTGCAGGTCGGGGGCTTCAAGCTCGCAAGGCCCGCACCAGGAAGCCCAAAAGTTGACGAAAGTCAGCTTGTTCTTCTTGCCGCCCACTTCATATGATTGCTCATCAAGCGCTGGAAGCTTGAAAGCCGTTGCCGCAAATCCCGCTTTCGGCTTAAAATCTGCAGCAGGAGCAGCCAGCGTAACCGAGTCAAGACGATCCGTTTTATATTGGAATACAGCTAAGCCAGCAAACACAAATGCAATCGCAAAAAGCGCAATGACGCGTTTCATGAAGTACCTTCCTTCTCTCCAAATATCATCATACCTGTATGGCTCCATGGTATCATGCACCGTATGGAAGCTCAACCCACGAGACCAATTAGCCATAAAAACGTCACGAATCCCTGTACTGGACAGCCAACCTCATGTTGTAAGCTTATTGTCGGCAAGCATATCGACAATCATACCTTTTACCCCATTTAGGGCAACAGAGGTGCGGAATGAAACATATTCCGTTATACTATATTTGCTGGAACCGAATGGATAAATTATTATTAATAAATACAGCTATTCTGCTTTATAATTAAACTCGTTTATCGGGAGGCGTTACTATGAAAGCGGGGCAAAATAAGGGTTATATTACTAAATCAGCCTATGAGAAGCTCATACAAATTTGTGCGAAGGCTAAGCCTCGAGAAGCTTGCGGAATCGTTGCAAGCAGTCATGCTGCCTTAGCCCCCACTGCTCAATTATCCGGAGCAACAGACTATCACGTCATTGATACGATCATCTCCATTACAAATACGCATATCGATCCAACGCATTCATTCTCCTTCGATCCGGCAGAGTGGACAACCGCTTATTATGAAATGCAAAAAAACCGACAAACGCTTGTCGGCTTATTTCACTCTCATCCACGCACAGAGG
The DNA here is from genome assembly GCF_001428245.1 of Paenibacillus sp. Soil522. GTDB lineage: Bacteria > Bacillota > Bacilli > Paenibacillales > Paenibacillaceae > Pristimantibacillus. The sequence continues at coordinate 37,390 of NZ_LMRV01000001.1, read as the reverse complement.
CCGTACCGTCTTCTAGCGACTCTGAAGGGTTTCTCCCTGCATCCGAGCTTACCTATTGGATTATATCACTGCAAAACAGCGAAGCTCCTCACGTTCAGCCTTATCGCCGCTCACAAGGAACGTTCGTACCGTTACAGCTAGTGCTTACTTAAATAAGCATATAGGTCACCTAGCGTCGTAATATTTCTCTCCAAAATCCTTGCCAAATAATTTTGCCACAGCTTAGCCGTCATGATTGAATCCTGCAGCGCATGATGCCGTTCCGTAATAGGAATACAGCAGCTCTCGAGCAATTCATCAAGGCTGTATCCTGCCAGGTTCGGCTCCAGCCATTTCGCTACCATCATCGTATCCAGCACTCTATGGTTTAAATTTATTTTAGATGTCCTCCACAGCGCAGCATTTAGAAACTGCTTATCATGACCGGAAGCATGGGCAATAAGCAGGCGCCTGCCGACAAACTCCATAAAGTCATGAAGCACCTGCATTAAATCGGGCGCATCCTCCACCATTTCATTCGTAATACCCGTTAATTCGATGATCGCTTTCGGAATTTTTCGCTTCGGGTTGACAAGACTGTAGAACGATTCACTCTCCACGAGCTCTCCGCCTCGCAACAAAACAGCGCCAAACGAAATAATTTCGTCGCCGTTCGTCGGGTAGAAGCCCGTTGTCTCAAGGTCAAATACAACAACCTCAAGCTCCCGGAGAGGCATGTCGAACATGGATTGCTTACGCTGCTCTTTATTGATATTTCGAATAAACGCCATTTGCTGCGCATTTTGCGAGCCTAGCATAGATGCGATGGCAGGCGTAAATCCTCCCATTTTGTATAGGTTCCACATGCGACCGACGCCTTTTGGTTCTTTCATTCCTCCACCGCCTTACGTAAGCCTGCGCATTGTTTGCTTGAATACCGCTCGCTGCAGCTTCTTGCCTAGACGCAGACTACTCTTTAATTCATCCGTCAATTCCTTCGTCAGCTTACGGCTGGACAGCTTACCATTATTAGCATATAAATCATTTACATTCTGTTCGGTAGTCATCAATCGGAGCCGCAAAAAAACACGAAATGCTTGGGCATATACAACTGCGTCCGACTCGGACATGTTCCCGGCCTTCACAAGCATTTTGATTCTCTCTAATGTCGAAGTTTCCCGGATACCGGACTGAACGGATAAGAGCCTAATCGAATTAACCATCGGTATATAGGCGCCGTATTTAATATCCAGGCTGCCAGAATCCCGGCCGTACTGCTCCTTTAATAATTGGCCAAAAAAGCCCAGCAGCACTTTATGGCGCAGCGTATTATCCAGCATGCGCTGCAGGATGATCTGATGGTTCAGCATATCGGTAAAAAACAAATCCTTAAGCTCATCGACCAGCCTATGCTCGCCATAAACGCATCGTCCATCCGCAATGATAAGCAAGTATCTAACAGCTTCCCACGCCGGCTCCTCAAACCAATGATTCAGCTTATTGCCCCACTCCGATAAAGACAAGCACCATTCCGGATTACTGCTCATCACATCCCCCTCGCAAGGCGGATAGCCAACCTTCCGAAGATTCAGAACAATTAGATCGCACAGTTCTTTAAAATATACTTTTACTTCCGCTGAATCAGTTACTGGATCCTGATAGACAACTCCGCTGTCTTGATCGCTTGACAATGTCTGCTCTTTCCGACCGCCGCTACCGAACAATATATACGCGTAAGGCACGGGGGGAGAACCCTTCCCCAACCGTGCCATTTCCGCTTCTGCGAGGATAATTGAGCGTTGAATAACCGCATCGTGCACCTCATTAAGTTGTACATTAAATTGTTCGACCGGACGCGTTGGGAGAAGAGCTTCCATCTGCTCGTGTACCTGATCCCGCAAGCTACGCAGCCCTTCTACATGATCGGCTGAGCCAATCTGCTTAAGCAGCTGCAATCGCACCGGATCACTCATGCGACGCCCTCTCCCTTCGGTCAGTCCATCATGATCAATCCATTATCCTTAAATGTTTCCTGTTTTTTTCATTTGCTCAGGATAACCATAAGCGCCATGCTCGCTAAGGTCAAGACCGATAATTTCTTGCTCTTCCGTAACGCGGAAGCCCATGATTAGTTTCATAATGCCAAGGATAAGGAACGAGGCTGCGAGTACGAATGCTCCAACAACTACAACGGATTCGAATTGAACCCAAAGCTGCTTCCAGCTGCCCGTATCGATCAAACCGCCTTGACCAACATTAACTTTTTCAGCAAGCGCTTGTGTTGCGAAAATTCCGTTAGCAAGCGTACCCCATACACCGGCTGCGCCGTGAACGGACAAAGCGTAGATTGGATCATCGACTTTAATTTTCTCGAAGAACTTCGCGCTGTAGAATACCAGCACACCAGCTACAAGGCCAATGACTACCGCAGCCCAAGGAGCAACGTAAGCGCAAGATGCCGTGATGGCAACAAGACCTGCAAGCGTACCGTTAAGCATAGATGTAATATCCGCCTTGCCTGTAACTGCCCAAGAAATTAGAAGTGCTGCCACGCCGCCTGCGCCTGCTCCGAGCATCGTGTTAAACGCAACATAACCGAAGAAACCGTCGCCAATAGCTACTGTGCTGCCTGCGTTGAAACCGAACCAGCCAACCCATAGAAGCAATACAGAAAGTGCTGTGAACACTTGGTTATGACCCAAAATTTCATTTGCAGAGCCGTCTTTGTTAAATTTACCGATACGCGGTTTAAGTAAAACCGTTGCTGCGAATGCTGCAAGCGCACCCGTTAAGTGAACGACTGTAGAACCTGCAAAGTCTTGCGCTCCATCTTCAGCGAGCCAGCCGCCGCCCCAGATCCAGTGAGCAACTACCGGGTAAATAATAGCGATGAAGAAAAGTGTAAATACGATATAAGATGAAAGCTTCGCTCTTTCTGCGAAACCGCCCCATGCGATGGAAAGCGATACTGCTGCAAATGCCAGTTGGAACAAGAAGAATACAGTGCTTGGATAGTTTTCGCCTTCTCCCGCAGCTACTGCTGGATCGAAGAAGAAGTTGCCCCAGCCGAACAATGCATTTACTCCGCTATCGCCGCCGAATGAGATACCGTATCCGATTGCCCAATAAATAAGTGCAGCCAAGCCCGTTGTGAAAATCGTTTTCCCTGCAACGTGGCCAGCGTTTTTCATGCGAGTAGAGCCTGTTTCAAGAAGAATGAATCCGCCTTGCATGAGTAGAACTAGAATGAACGAGAGCATAACCCAGAGCGAGTTTAGACCCATGTTCAACGTTGCGGCGGAAGGATCCTCTGCAAACGCCATTACTGGAAACAATAAGGTAAAGATTCCCAAAGCCAACATCGTTTTCTTAATCAATACGACCACTCCCTAAGTGTTATGTTTCCTTACATGAGAGGAAAGACTTAATGTCATTATAGTCAGTAGTGCTCAGTTTGACAATACGTTTTATCGAAATTTATAAAAAAAATCAAACATTCGGCACGAAATATGACACGAACGTTAAGTTTTTAAACAAATCAACCCCAAAACCCCCCATCTTTCCCACTTATTCTTCGCATTTTCACTTTTTTTAGGCATTGACTCCTACTTGTGGAATTCATGATAGTTCCCTCGAACGACTGCTTGTCTGTATTAAAATTAAAAATAAACTTAACATTATATAGAAGGAATAAAATAAAACTTTCTCATATTTATAAGAATGGAAAGATCTAGAGGCATGGTCAAATAACAAGTTTGACTGTACAGTTACTTTCCTATTATCATTAAGAGTATAGTAGTTAACTCACGTTTAATCTATGGTTACACAGAACTGCTTTACAGAATGAAATATAGGGTATGACGGTATTTCACTTTCTTATTATTGAACGAATGGAGGATATAAATATGTACCGGATCGGAGAACTTTCCAAGCTGGCGCAAATCAGCCCGCGAACAATTGATTATTACACCTCAATCGGTCTAATTAAACCTGCAGAGCGTTCTGCCAAAAACTATCGCCTCTACTCCGATGAAACCTTGCAGCGTCTAGAGCGTATTGAACAGATGAAAAAGGATAAATATACTTTAGATGAAATAAAAGCAACAATTGAAAGCTGGAGCAAAATCACACCTGAGGAGCAAGTCTCGCGAAAGCTAACCGACCTGCAGCATCATCTAAGCCAGCTGGAGCGTGAAGTGAAGGAGCTGGAGCCCGTCATCAAGAAGCTCAAGCCCCGTCAGGCCAATCATCTCTACACGCGTCTGATGCCGCAGACAGCAGCCTGTATCGAGGCACTGATGCTGCTCATCAACAAAAGCTCCCTCATGTAGCGGTATATTTCATCACTATAATGGAGGAATGACTCGATGACGTTTATTTACATCCTAATTGTGCTCGCTTTTATATTAACGATTTGGGCACAATTCCGTGTTAAGGGAACCTTTAAGAAATGGACTCGCGTTCAAGCTAACAGCGGTTTAACCGGCTACCAGGCAGCACGGCGAATGCTTGATTCCAACGGTTTACACAATGTGCCTATCGAGCCTGTACGAGGCGTACTCACTGATCACTATGACCCTATTCACCGCGTTGTACGTCTATCGGAGCCCGTTTATTACGAAAATACAATTTCAGCGGTTTCCGTCGCCTGTCATGAGGTCGGACACGCAATCCAGCATGCAGAGCATTACCCTATGCTCGTATTGCGCCACCGCATCTTTCCGGTCGTTAATTTCGCCTCTGGCGTTGCCCCATTCCTATTCATCGCCGGCATCCTTTTCTCGGCACTGAATTTGATCGGGCTTGGCATTATCTTCTTCTCGGTTGCGGTAGCGTTCCAGATCATCACCCTGCCGGTTGAGTTTAACGCCAGCAACCGCGCAAGAGACATTATGATTGCAGAAGGCTTCATTACGAACGATGAGGAACGGGGCGTTGCAAAGGTGCTTAATGCAGCAGCATTAACTTATGTAGCGGCAGCCCTCCTTTCCTTGCTGGAGCTTATAAGATATATATTAATTTTTGTAGGCGGCAGCCGCCAAGAATAACAAAACTTGATACAAAAAAAAGGAGCTGTTTCAAATGGTCTTTGTAGACCATTAGGAACAGCTCCTCTTTTATTTATCTTGCCCGGCTACTTATTTCCCTCTTGAAAATAACGGAGCAAAAAGCCGTGAAATACTTTCGCAACAAGCGGCAGCTTCTCATTTGAACGTCGTATAAGCCCGATTGTTCGTGTCACTTGAGGCCCGGTTACACGCATCTTTGTAGGATGCAGCGGACCCGTGTAGTGCAGCGCCATTTCCGGCAGTAAGCTTACACCCATTCCTGCAGCCACTAATCCGCGTATCGTATCCGTCTCTTCACCCTCAAAGCCGATCTTCGGTGTAAACCCCGCCTCCTGGCAGGCTTCCCAGACGATCGGTCTTAACGAGTAGCCTTCGCTAAACAAAACGAATGTCTCATCCTCCAGCTCCTTCAGCTCAATCGATTCCTTGTCGGATAAACGATGGCCAGGCGGCAATATGGCATATAGCTCTTCAGTGAGCAGCACTTCGCCGCACACAAATTCATGCTCATCGGGAAAAGGAGAGATGAATGCCAAATCTATATCGCCTTTGATCATGTCGCGTATAAGCGACGGATACATCCCCTGCTTAAATCGAAATTTCACATTCGGATGCAGCTTTCGGAAGGCAGCAACGACCTGAGGAATTAATGAAATCCCTAAGCTATGCGGAAAGCCGAGTCTGATTTCACCCTTTTCAGGATCCAGAAATTCATGTATTTCAATGACAGCCCTCTCTAAATCAGCCAAGATGACTTCAGCACGCTTCAGAAAAAGCTGGCCGACAGGCGTCAGCTGCAGGTTTCTTCCCTTTTGAACAAACAGCTTTACGCCAAGCTCTTCTTCCAGCTGGTGAATTTGCCGGCTGACTGCCGATTGCGCCACATGCAGCTCTTCTGCCGCTTGAGTGACATGTTCTTTTTTTGCTACCTTTACAAAATAATAAAGCTGACGAAGTTCCATACCTGTTCGTTTCTCTCCCATATATACAAAGTTTTCATTCAAAGCACTTTATTTCTATGCGTATTCAAGCGGTCGAATACATAGTAAAGAAGGAAGCCAGCCAGAGCGCCTCCAACATGGGCCCACAGGTCAACGCTCGGCACAAGGAAGGAATAAATAACCCCAAAAATTAAAATCGTATAAACCGTCTTGCGCGAGCCCTCATCCAACCTCGACTTCTTGAACAAGGAAATGTATAGAAACGCACCGTAAACACCGTAAATCGCTCCCGAAGCTCCCACACCCACGTGAGTGTCGAAGCCTCCTTCGAGAACGTTGGTCCATGCACTCATTCCATTACCCGCTATGCCGCAAAGTAAATAAAACAAAGCATATTTGACGCTATTTAGAAGACGTTCAAGCGGCGGTGCGAATATTAGCAAGGCAAACATATTGTAAAGCAAATGCTCAATCCCTGAATGCATGAAAATCGAAGTTACATAACGCCACGGCTCCAGCATGCCATACGGATCAAGCTTCGGATTGGTAATAAAGGCGCCATACCGAATCGCATGCAGCCCTTCATTCGGATTACCGTTAATGACAATTACGATAAAATAAATCATATTTAGAGCTATCACAGCAGCCGTAACCGGATAAAGCTTTAAATAAGAGCGAAAGCTTTCATATCGCAAGAAGATCATTAATTCATCACCTTTCCTCTCCAACAATTGGACAAGGCCGTTTCATAACGATTATAATAAATCTGGTATTAACCATTCAATTTAGAGGAGGAATTTTTTCAAATGACACAAGAACGTAATGGAGTCGCCACTTTCAAGGGCAATCCGATCACATTAGTTGGACCAGAACTGAAGACAGGAGACAAGGCTCCTGATTTCATCCTTAACAAATCGCTCGTAGAAAATGTTTCTCTTAAGGACTATTCCGGTAAAATCAAATTAATCAGCGTTGTGCCTTCCATCGATACAGGCGTTTGCGATGCGCAAACTCGCCGTTTTAATGAAGTTGCAGGCTCACTAGGAGATAATGTTGTTGTCCTCACGGTCAGCGTTGACCTTCCTTTCGCACAAGCTCGCTGGTGCGGTGCGGCAGGCATCGACAAAGTCGTTTTACTCTCTGACTACAAAGCACATAGCTTCGGCGAATCATACGGCGCATACATTAAAGAGCTTGGTCTTGATCAACGCTCGATCTTCGTCATCGATGCTAATGACACGATTCAGTATGTTGAATACTTGACTGAAATGACTGAGCACCCGAACTATGAGCAAGCGATCAACGCTGTCAAAGCGCTCGTATAATCAGTATCCTATAGAGCTTATTTTTTCAAATATTGCAAACAAAGCGAGTGAAGGATATCCTTCCTCGCTTTGTTTATGTATTAACTGTTAATTTTAAATGCGGCAAGCTTCTTATCGAGTGTACGGTATAAATCCAGGATGACTCTGTAATTAGAACCAAGATCCCCTAACGATCCGCGGGACGCTGAATAAATATCGACAGCCGATTGCAGCGGGTTTACACTAATGACGGAAACGGTAATGTCCATCGTTCTTCCAAATGCCGTGCGCTTCTCTAGCACAATCTCACCAACGGATTGCACCTCGTGCAGCACCTTATAGCCTTGCATTTTCTTAAGAGTCGATATCACTTCATCCCAAGTCTTATCTTTCGGCAGCTTGTAGAAATGAGATTTGAGCATTGGATCCTTGGCTCTGTCGCCAGTCTGTTCATGACTGCGCAGAAGCCCGATTAAGGTCCGCTTCAACAACAACGATCTCCCCCTCCGGCATCTATGTACATTACTCTATATGATACCATGATTTGTCCAATGAAAAAAGAGCTATCACCGGATTTAACCAGCAAATGCTCTTCATTTGAAAATGAGAACCCGCCTATGCCGTCCGACTCACATGTTTCTGAACCCGCTTACGCAGGTGGGTGACCGCAGAACCGCTTTTGAGATCCCGTTTCGGGGGCATGTCAGCTACGTTTCGATATTGGTCTCCCGTGAAACAGCCATTGGTTCAAAACAGCGTAAAGCCGTAACGAGCATCGCAGGAGGTATTGCTATTATAGACCGAACATAAGAAAAAGTAAACTTTGATCGGTTGTTATTTACTGGAGTCGTTCGAATCATCCTTAACCAAATCGATACGGTCAAGTTCCGCAGCCTTCTCTGCCTCTTCTTCCTCCGCTAAACGCGCTTTCTCCGCTTGATCCTGCAGCTTCTGGTAAATCAAATTGAAATTCCAGAATGCCAAGTAAGCGATGATACTGCCCATAAAGAATGGAATAAGAAACGTAAACCGCGTGCTGAAATAGATGACAGCTCCGCTCATTATTGCAGTCGACAGCGAACGGAAAGGTTTGCCGATCGTAATGAGGACAGCGTTTTTCAGCAATTGAAACGTTTTCATATGATAATGGACAAGCATGGAGAAAAAATTAAATAACGAGACGATTAACAAAACAAGAAAAGCAATGAAGATGTATGACAACAAATTCAATTGATCACGGTATACGATAAAATCAACAATCATAATCGCCAGCAGAATCGTATAAATAATACCGCCAAGCATACTTTGCTTATAATTTTCCTTGTAGGCACGAAAAAAAGTTTTGAACAGCGCAACATCGCTCTCACCCATTACCCATTTGCGAGCAACTGCAAACATTGCCGCAGTGGCTGGAAACAAGGTAAAAGGAGCAATGACAGCCATAGCAATTAACGCGGAATATACCTGACTTTCATCCTGTGAGAAAAGCAGTCCCCACGCAAAGAAAACGAAAGGAATTGAGCAGACTAACCATAATATATTGATAACCGATAACCGCATAATCCATTCGGAAATTCGGTAAAATCCACCCATTAACCCTCTTGGTTCCATCTGATCTGCCTCCAGAATGTAAGATTAATCCTACGGACAATAACAAAAAAAAGAACCGAGAAGTCCGGATGCCCGTTAGGGTCACGGACTTTCTCGGTTTTTTTGGAAAATATATGGGTAAAGATTAATTAGTTGTTTACGTAACCATCGGTTGAGCTTTTCGGACGACGGTTTTCAGTGCGTCCTTCGCTGCTTCTCTTGCCGCCGTAGCCGCCGCTGTTACCGCGTGTCTCGTAGCCGCCGCGCGAGCTGCCGCCAGTACCGCCAGTACCGCCAGTACCGCCGCTGCTGCGTCTGTCATCGCGACCGCGATATCCGCCGCCGCCGCTGCGGTTGCCGCCGTATGATGAGGATGAGCCGCTGCGGTTAAATGGACGTCCATTCGAACGAATGTCCGGTTTACGTTTTTTCGCGCGAAGCGGATCTTCCGGCGTCAATTCGATTTCTACGTTTTTCTTCTCACCTGTCAGCAATTTGATTGCTGCGGAGAGCAAGTGAACGGAATCATATTGCTCAAGCAATTGAATGGAAATCGCTTTATATTCCGTGAACTCTTCGTTCTGTACAACTTCAAGAAGACGTTCAGCCGTTAAGCGTTGCTTACCTTCGATAGCCTCAGCGATGCTTGGAAGCGGCTTGCGGTTCATCTTCTGACGGGTAATTTTCTCGATGAAATGAAGGTGATCGGTTTCACGAGGCGTTACGAACGACCAAGCAGTACCTTCTTTACCTGCGCGGCCTGTACGACCGATACGGTGTACGTAGCTCTCAGGATCTTGCGGAAGGTCAAAGTTGATAACATGCGTTACGCCGGAAACATCGAGACCGCGTGCAGCAACGTCTGTTGCTACCAACACATCGATGCTGCCGTCACGGAATTTGCGCATTACGCTATCCCGTTGGTTTTGAGACAAATCTCCGTGCAAGCCATCAGCCGTGTAACCACGCTTCTGAAGCGCTTCGCTTAGCTCATCAACCCGGCGTTTTGTACGGCCGAAGATGATAGCAAGCTCCGGGGACTCCATATCGAGCAAGCGGCTAAGCGCTTCAAACTTCTGGCGCTCGTGCACCTCGATGTATGATTGCTCAATAGATGGTGCCGTGATTTGCTTCGGAATGACCGAAACATGCTCAGGGTTCTTCAGAAATTGCTGCGCAAGCTTCTGAATATTAACCGGCATCGTTGCGGAGAACAGCATCGTGTGACGCTCTTCAGGCACTTGCTTCAAGATCGATTGGATATCATCCATGAAACCCATGTCAAGCATTTCATCCGCTTCGTCCAAAACAACCGTTTGTACATCATCGAGACGAATCGTCTTACGGTTGATGTGGTCAAGCAAACGTCCTGGTGTTCCAATAATAATTTGAGGCTTCTTCTTCAATGCACGGATTTGACGTCCAATTTCTTGCCCACCGTAAATCGGCAGCGAGCGAAGACCCTTGTATCGAGTTAACTTCCCGATCTCCTCAGCCACTTGAATAGCGAGTTCACGGGTTGGCGTCATTATTAATGCGACAATGCGTTCCTCGCTTGTCGGAATTTTGTTAATGAGCGGAATTCCGAATGCCGCTGTCTTTCCTGTACCCGTTTGTGCTTGGCCAATAAGATCTGTACCTGCCATAGCTATAGGGATCGCTTTGTCTTGAATCGGGGTAGATTCCTCAAATCCAAGTTCGGTAATAGCTTGCAACACTTTCGGTTCTAAGCCAAATTCTGCAAATGTTTTCAAACTTTTCTCATACTCCTTTTATCTTCAGCCTACTTAAGAAATCCAAATCATTATAGCACACATTCAATCGTGAATACCAGTAAACCGATTAAAGCCATACTAAGCGTTACAAAATAAGTAAAACACATATCAGTTGCATTGGGGCGAATGTATTGAATCCACACTCCCTGCGTTACCTAATAACGATACCGATTATGACTGCAGGTTCCCTCCTCATCGCTTTAGGCTTCAATTTATTTCTCATACCACACCAGCTGTTAAGCGGCGGAATATCTGGTATTTCCATGGTGATTGGCTATATAACCGGCGGCAATATCGGCTTGCTTTATTTCATCCTTAATTTGCCTGTCTTGTTATGGGGATGGTTCGCAGTTGGCCATCGATTTATTATGTGGAGCATATACACTGTAATATTGTCTACTTTGTTCCTTCAGATCATCCCGGTCACCCAAATTGCCGAAGATATCGTACTCGGCTCTGTGTTCGGAGGTATTTTAGTCGGCTTTGGCAGCGGCTTAACCTTGCGTTACGGAGGTTCGTCAGGCGGCTTCGATATTATTGCGTCCATCGTTACCCGAAAACGCGATTTGCCGGTGGGAATGATTATTTTTATATTAAATGGCGCCGTCATTGCTTTGCTTGTTATGTTTACCCAAAACTGGGATTCGGCTCTTTACTCGCTCTTGTCCATTTTTTCCGCCGGCAAAGTAGTAGATCTTATCCATGTAAGGCATATTAAATTAACAGCTTTCATCATCACGACCAAAACCGAGGAGCTGCTTGCGAAGCTGCTCTCGCACCCGCGCGGCATTACGATAATTAAAACACGCGGTGCATATTCCCAGGCAGATCGAGATATGCTGATGACTGTAAGAACGAAATATGAATTAGCCGAGCTAAGCAAAACGATCACCTCCATTGACCCTCATGCATTCATTAACATCGTGGAGACGGTGGGCGTCATCGGCGACTTTTCTAAGCCAAAAGACTAAACTATATACGCAAATATGGATTTTACAGAGTATCCCTATGTTTTTGAAAATGATCCTGTTATAATGTTTGTATCCCGTAGCTTTGGTTTCTTGCCATATGATTTCCCCTAAACATTCGATATGAAAGGGTGATGCTCAATGGATATGGAAACGGTCAAATTGTCTCAAATTGTAGAGAAGCTTGCTCCAGAGCTTAGTCCTTTTCTTACTGAACGTGAATTGGACATCAGCATTGTGCTGCGTGACGGTCTCGCGCTACTCGAGCCCGCGGACGCAATGGAAATTGTGCAGCATAGTATTTGTAATCAGCAGAGAGAAGCTTTGTTGCAATGACAATGCGGGACATATGAATTCGCTAGACGCCAGTCGAGTCAAACTCGACTGGCTTTTTGTTTATTTTTCAGCCAAAACAGCTGCCATTATCCGCAAATCAATTTTCTTATTTTCACAAAGAAAAAATGAGCTTGCACGCAAAAATACAACATATACTTTCTTATACGTTCAAAAAAGTTGATGACCGAGACCTGTCAACTGCTTTATAATTTGAACTGAATAGTTAACGAGGGGAGAGCAAAATGGACATCATCATTTCAAGCTTACTGCTGCTGTACAACTTGCTCACCGGAAGCGGAGAACAGAGTGCCGCAACGAAGCAGCTAGCTGTTGTCTACCTAAACACCGCAGCCGGTCAAACGATCATACAACCAGAACTGTCCATAAACGGGACCAAAAATGGAGGAGCCTCCGAAGCAGCAAATGTCAAGAAAGATCCGCAGCCGGATACCCCGCCGATCAAAGGTATTTATGTAACGGCTCACAGCGCCGGCGGTGCGCGTATGGAATCCTTATTAAAGCTTGTTGACAGTTCTGAGCTGAACAGCATGGTTATCGATATTAAAGATGACGACGGGTACATTACATATCCAACGACGACACCCGAGCTGCAAAAGATTGGCGCTTCAATGAAATATATCAGCGACATTAATGGACTTATGCTAACCCTTAAACAGCACGATATTTATCCGATTGCAAGAATCGTCGTATTCAAGGATACGGTGCTGGCCCGCAAGCAGCCCGAGCTCTCGTTCCGCCATCAGGACGGCACGATTTGGAAAAACGGCCGCGGCGACAGCTTCGTGAATCCTTACCGCAAGGAGGTTTGGGATTATAACATCGCCGTCGCGAAGGAAGCGGCAAAGCTTGGCTTTATGGAGATCCAATTCGACTATGTGCGTTTTCCCGAAGGCTTTGAGAAAAAAGCAGCCAATCTTAGCTATAACAAAACGGAACAAAGCCGCGTCGATGCGGTCGCCGGCTTCGTTAAATACGCCCGCGAGCAGCTTGAGCCGCTTGGCGTGCGCGTTTCGGTCGACATATTCGGATACGCTGCATCTGTGCCTGCAGCCGAAGGGATCGGCCAGGATTTCGTGAAAATATCGAATGATGTTCATGTTATTTCACCTATGGTTTATCCAAGTCACTACAGCACAGGCTGGTTTAAGCAGAAGGATCCGGACCGAAGCCCTTATGAGATCATAAAAGGAGCTATGCTCGACACACATAAAAAGCTTGATCCAACCTTGGATCTTAAGCCGATCATTCGGCCATGGATTCAAGATTTCACAGCAAGCTGGTTAGGTACTGGTCATTATATGAAGTATGGCAAAGCCGAGGTCGAAGCACAAATTAAAGCGCTTCATGACACTGGCATTCAAGAGTACCTGCTCTGGAATGCGGGCAATAAATACTCCCCTGGCGTTGTGTATAAGTAACCGTAACGGCCTTTGTAATAAAAAAATCCACCATCGCTATCGCAGCGCCGGTGGATTTTTTTAGAGCGGAAATGGTTCTATTATTGGGACAAACGAAGGGCCAGCTCATACATACCCATGTCAAACGGCTTCTTCGTGTTTACTACGGTATCGATATCCGTCGTTACAAGCTCACCGCGAATGACGCCGCATGCTTTGCCTGAGTCGCCAGCCATCAGCTGTCTTACTGCAAAATCTCCAAGCCGGCTTGCCAAAATGCGGTCGATTGCCGTTGGCGTTCCGCCGCGTTGAATGTGGCCAAGCACCGTCACGCGCGGCTCAATGCCGCTGTTAGCCGTTATTTGACGTGCGACTTCCTCGCCCTTACCTGCGCCTTCTGCGACAACGATAATACTATGACGCTTACCTTTGGCAAAATTCGTCTTCATACGATCAGCAACCTCAGTAAGCTCGAACGATACCTCAGGTACGAGAATCGTCTCCGCACCGCTCGCAAGACCGGCATAAAGCGCGATATCGCCGCAATGACGTCCCATAACCTCCACGATTGACGAACGTTCATGCGAAGACATCGTATCGCGGATTTTGTTAATCGCATCAACTACAATGCTAACCGCGGTATCAAAGCCGATCGTGATATCAGTAAACGGGATATCGTTGTCAATTGTACCCGGGAGACCCATCGTCTTAATGCCCAGCTTGCTCAGCTTGTTCGCACCTTGGTAAGAGCCGTCGCCGCCAATAACGACCAAGCCGTCAATACCTCTAGAGCGAAGGACTTCCGCTCCGCGCTGCTGCCCTTCCGCTGTCATAAACTCCTTACAACGCGCTGTTTGCAAAATCGTCCCGCCGCGTTGGATAATGTCGCCTACGCTTCGCAAATCCATTTGGCGCAAATCATCGTTAATAAGTCCTTGATAGCCGCGTTGAACACCGTAAACATCTAAACCGTGAAATAATGCGCTCCTTACAACAGCTCTAACAGCTGCGTTCATTCCTTGCGAATCTCCTCCGCTTGTCAGTACTGCGATTGATTTGACTGCAGACATGGTCCATTCCTCCACATTGTCTTTTTTATAGTTAGGCCTGTTGTTTCCGAATCCAGATGCTGTTTATAAGGAAAAACAGACGCGTTAGCGGACTGTTCTTCATTAGCCTCCTCGAAACATCTCTGACATCCGCCTGGCGGCGGACCTTCGGGTCTGACAAATATAAGGCTAGCAGCCCTTCAATGATCAAACGATGAAAACGGGAAGCAGGAAGCTGCTTCACATCCTCACGCGCCCGGTTCACGATGGTTCCAAGGCGCTCAACAAGCAGACTTTCAGTATCATAATAATTGCAAAAATTCAGATCTCCGCCTGCATAATCCTCTGCCTGATCGATTAAATAATCGAGCAAAATATGGAGGCCGCATACATGCGGAAAGTAAATATTTTTGATCGCGGCCGCGTCCTGTTCGGATAGACGGTCCTCGCTAGCTGCCAGAAACAGCATAAACATGCCTAGCGTCGAGCCTGTAGCCGCAGCAAATTCATTCCAGTGCAGATTCGGATAGCTGCTGCGGTGCAGCTCCCACCATGCGAGCAAATGCTCCTCGCGCAACTCTTTGCGAATGTGCTTGTACACTTGCAAATCACCATATAGGCCGACCAGCTCGGTCACATGCTGCTGCACGTTTCTATAGGAAGGCAACTGCGCAATATGTATTTGACACGTCCGAACGAGATGATGCAAGTAACCGCCATCGTCCTTCTCGTTACGCAAAGCGTAATAATCCTGAAGCCGGGCTTCGGGATTGATGGCATCGAGCATCGATTGATGCAGTAATCGAAAATCATCCGAATCCAGAGAAGTGCTGCGGTCGCATAGATTGTCCAAGTAGTCGCTAATAGTTTGCAGAGCGACAATTAGCGGAATAAGCACATGTCTGCGCTCTAAATTTGCAGCTGCGTATACACCGCCACCTTGGCAATGAAACTTCTTGCTGTCCATGCTGTTAAGAGCCTGCGTTCGCAGCTCAGCATCGGGTATCCTCTCCGCGATGAGACGATGCGTGCCTAGCTCCCGTTCCACTTCGGGTAGAACATATTTATATACACGATGCATGAGCTTTAACGGGCTCTGGGGCACCCGATTGCCTGTTAAAGTCGTCAATCTCACGATGCACCCTCCTCAAATTCATGTTCATGAATGTCGGCGTGATTCTAATTGCTGGTCAATACGATACCAAATGTGCAGATCATTAATCCTACTTGCATAATCGGCAATTTCGTAGTTTAGTAAACAGGATTGCTCAAAGCTGTCTTCATCAAACAGCTGAGCTTGCTTTAAGTTAATGAGCTGTTCAAATTCAATAATTCGGTCAGGAATCGTCCCTCGTATAAGCTCCCACTGCTCAACGATCGCAAGCTGCTTATTTGGTTCATACTGCTCCCATTCCATTTCCATCACGGGAATACGGATCCGAAGCCGTTCATTCCAGTCAAAACGATAAGCTCCCATTGTAAACCTCCACATCTAAATGTACCATTTCGACTCATAATAATCCAGCTTCAAATCTCATTGGTACGAATACCAAATCATGTTATACTAATATTCATATTGTTTAAGACAGGAATGGAGTGTGCATTCTACGATGGATACATCAGAGATAGCCCGAGTAGTGCCCTCTAAGACAGCGCGCAAGGAGACTTTTTCGCTGCGTATATACAGCTTCTCCGCTTATTCTACGGCGGCGATGGTCGTCTCCTTTATACCGCTATATTTTTTGGATAGAGGCTTTTCAGAGCAGCAAATCGGCATTATTTATTCGACCGGACCATTCATATCAATCTTCGCCAACATCATTTTAGGCATGGCTAGCGACAAATACCGAACGATCAAAAAGCTGCTTATGCTTCTGCTGTTCGGTCAACTCGTCATGATATCGCTGCTTTTCCCCATTGAAAATTTTGCGCTTGTATGCCTTGTCATGATGGGCTTTTATTTTTTTCAGACACCGATAAATCCGTTAAGCGACAGCTTGCTTCTATTGTCCAGTCAGTATACCGGAACGCCCTATGCGCTTATTCGTATTTTCGGATCGCTTGGCTTTGCTGTAACGGCGTATACGTTCGGTCTCATTCTAAAGGGGATCGGCTCACATTGGACGCTCCCGCTTGCCCTTTGCACGATTGCAATCACGCTCATTCTAACAACTAGAATCAAGGATTATCAGGGAACCGCCCGCAAAATCGACTTCACCGGATTTTTTAAGCTTCTCCGCCAGCGCGATGTACTGTTATTCTTTTTAATCATATTGACGATATCCATTCCACACCGGATGTACGAAGGCTTTCTTGCCGTCTCTATGCGTCAAATGGGCGCCAGTGATTCGCTCGTCGGGCTTGCATGGCTCGTGTCCGCCTTGAGCGAGATTCCGATTTTGTATCTGCTCGGCAAATACGGCCACAAATTTAAAGAGCTCCCGCTGCTCATGATCGCATCCATCATGTACGCGGTGCGCCTTTGGCTGCTCAGCGATATTCAAGATCCGCGCTGGGTCATCGCAACGCAAGCGATGCACAGCATCTCGTTCGGCATTTATTTCTCTACCGCGCTGCGCTACTTGTCGCAACTCATACCTGACGAGTACCGCGCTTCCGGACAAGCCGTTTATGCCGTCGTCTGGACGGGGCTTGCGGGTGTGATCAGCGGGATGTTCGGCGGCTATATTTATGAGCATTTTGGACGTGAAGTTTTCTTCCAAATGGGTGCCGGCTTTGCGCTCGTTGCCGCAGCGGCCTTTTTTACCCGTTACTATATCAGCCGGTTAGACCGTTAATAGGCCTTAACAATAGCAAACAGGGCTGCTCCGTGAAGCGTGTATATCACACGCTTAGGTAGCAGCCCTGTTTCTATGACTGGAGGTACAGCCTACTCGGCAATTTCAAAATTAGAATATACGTCCTGCACATCGTCATTATCTTCAAAAGCATCCATCATCTTAAGCAGCTTGTCCGCATTCTCGCCTTCTACCTTGACCATATTTTGAGGCAGCCACCTTACACCGGCATTTACGAAGGAAAAGCCATCCTTCTCAAGCGCGTTTTTCACCTGCTCAAACTCATGCGGATGCGTCAAAATTTCAAAGCTGTCATCATTAACGACAACATCCTCCGCACCGGCTTCAAGTGAAATCATCATCATCGAATCCTCGTCGGTCTCATGAACTTCACGATCCACAACAAGCAGTCCTTTATGATCAAACATATAGCCTACGCAGCCGCTCTCGCCCATGTTTCCGCCGCGCTTGTTAAACGCGGAGCGGACGTCGGCAGCCGTCCGGTTCCGATTGTCGGTCAAGCATTTAACCATAATGGCTACGCCGCCTGGCCCATAGCCTTCATACATGATTTCCTCGTATTCAACGCCATCTCCAGCGCCAGCAGCCTTCTTAATCGCCCGTTCGATATTATCGTTCGGCATTTGCTCTGCTCTTGCATTGGCAATCGCCGTCTTCAGACCGAAATTAGAATCCGGATTCGGTCCACCTCTGCGCGCTTGAACGTAAATTTCACGTCCGAGCTTAACGAACTTGTTATTTTTAGCCTGATCGGCCTTACCTTTACGGTCTTTGAACAATTTGAATTTCATTATGCTCGCTCCCCTGACAAAGTTTCCAAGCAACAGTTTATCACCGCAGACACGACTTGGTCAATGAAAGCGAGCGCGCGCGCGCTTCAGCTGGAAGCAAAAATCAGCTCTTCCATATTTATAAATCATTGCATTACTTTAAAAAAGGGCCCCCTGTCGCCAGGGAGCCCTTTTCAATCGTTCATTCGCACATTGTTCCTATAGTTTAGTGACGTTGGCCGCTTGAGCACCGCGGTTACCCTCAGTAATGTCGAATTCGACCGCTTGCCCTTCATCTAAAGATTTGAAACCTTCGCCTTGAATCGCTGAGAAATGCACGAAGACGTCTTCTCCACCCTCTGTTTGGATGAAGCCGTAGCCTTTCTCCGCATTAAACCATTTAACTGTTCCTTTCAATTGAACAACCTCCTAAATATAACCGCCCTTTTGAGATGGCGAGTAAAATTATTATATCGATCCAAAAAAGAAAAAGCAATTAAAGTAAAATTTTCAAATATTGACTCGATCCAGGAATAAAAGGAAGCCTTGAAGGAAACAATTCTGTCCTGCCTCCATTCGCCGATATCGTCTCAAGCAGCTGCTCGAGCTCGGGATACGGCTCCCAATTTAATGAGATAAGCGGATAAATGCGTATTTGACCGCCGGGCTTACAGATGCGCATTAGCTCTAAAATAGCCTCTATATGAAAATCAGGTCCGAATTGATTCGCGTACAAAAACATAAAATGACTGCAAAGCACAAGTGAAAATTGATCATCCGTGAATGGAAGCTCAGGCAGCATGCCATATACATAGTGATCCGTTTCGGAGCTGCCTTGTACATGGGCAGCAAATCGCTCTATGGACGCTTCCCGGCCTGCGCGATGGTTATCAAGCGAGCCATAAAAGCTCCAGTCAAAATTTTCTTTTATTTTTGCAAGCTTAGCAGTCGATGTATCGATCTCCTGCTCGGCCTCTTTGATCCACGCTTCAATCCCCGCTCCGTACCTTGGATCTACAGCATATGCCGAATACCCTCTAGCGTTTGCCTCTGCTGTAAAAGAAGAGCCGCCTGCCGCTACATCAAGCACCGTACCATTCTCCAAATCCGATTGCTGCAAATCGAACATTCTAATATATTCCTCGTAGCTTCTGCATGTCATAGCGACACCAATTTGCTCGTAACCCTGCTTACCCATTCGTGCTCTCTCCTCTTCTCGTCTCATCAAATCTCGTCTCTATTGAGCTTGCTTATTGCGCTGCCGTATTGATTACAGCCTTCATAATGGCTATGATGATAATAATACCATAATTAACTACTACAAAGGTGGAAAGTACACATGTTCAAAAAACACGAAATTTATAAGACCGACAAATACAATATGCTGACTGTAGAAGTACAAGGCAAAACGCTCATCGTTCGGGAAATCTCCGATCAATGGGGAGAAGACACCCATACGTTCATAAGCCGTCCAGAAATGCTGCATTGGGCGCAAAACCGGTTTCGCGCTTCCGACTTTGCAGGCCGCGAAGAAGAATTAGAATCGATTATGCGCGCTTTGAAGGAAGTATAATCCTTACGGTTCTTTCCATGAGGCAGGAAAATTTACCCTTTGCGGCGAACATAACGTTACGCCGCATTGCATAGGTAAAATGATGATGCTGCCAGTCCAGCCAGTTTATTTTCAGGAGGCCTTACCCGCAGATGGATCCTACCGCTTCGATTATTTTTATTATTGCAGCCTTCTCGCTTGGAGCGATCGTTATTATGAAGCGCGACTCCTTGCCCCTTGGTTTGCGCCGCGGACTTGCGATGCTATCCATCGCATTCATAGCGTTTGCGTTCTTCCTTATTGTTTATGCCTTTTTTACGATGGGTCCAGCATAGTTAGCGGACTGCTGAATACGGTGCGTCGCGTTCGGACATAGTAAACACAAACTGTGTTCCGAGGTGATAACCGGATGAAATGGCTCCCCCTGCTGCTTGCTTTAAGCCTCGTGCCGGGTGCTGGCGCTTCCAAAGAAACAGCAGCATATACCGGGCATGTCTTACCAACCTTATCCATACCAAGGAGGAATTCGATGAATCACGTACCGAAACGTTCAGAATCCGCACCGGAAACCCGCTGGAAGCTAGAGGATTTATTTGAAAGCCAAGCTGCTTGGGACAAGGAATTTGCGGAAGCGAAGGCACTAATCAAAAAAATTCCTGAATTCCAAGG
Organism: Paenibacillus sp. Soil522; assembly: GCF_001428245.1. Classification (GTDB taxonomy): domain Bacteria; phylum Bacillota; class Bacilli; order Paenibacillales; family Paenibacillaceae; genus Pristimantibacillus. The sequence goes on along the minus strand of NZ_LMRV01000001.1, from coordinate 17,151 downwards.
AAAGCTGGCTGACGTCGCACAGCTTAAAGCTTGCTTCGAGCTGGAGGATGAACTGTCGATGCATGTGGAACGGCTTTATGTATATGCAAATATGAAACATCACGAGGATACCGCAGAGCCGACCTATCAAGCGCTTTCCGATAAATCGAAAAAAATAAGCGTTGAATCGGGAGAGGCTCTTTCATTCATAACGCCTGAAGTGCTCAGCCTCCCAGATGAGAAGCTGGATGCGATCATATCTGATAAGTCCGTTGCCAAATTCCGCCACACCCTCGAAGAAATGCGCCGCCAGAAGGCTCATGTTTTATCGAAAAACGAAGAAGCGCTGCTTGCTCAGGTGGGCAATATGAGCTCCGCGCCAGGAACGATCTTCGGCATGCTGAACAATGCGGATTTGAAGTTCCCTAAAGTAAAAAATGAAGACGGCGAAGAAATCGAGCTGACACATGGCCGTTACATACAATTTCTCGAAAGCAAAAATCAAGATGTGCGCCGCGAAGCGTTTAAAGCGGTGTACGATACTTACGGCAAGCTGAAAAACACGCTCGCTTCTACGTTAACTGCAAACGTAACGAAAAACATTTTTTATGCGAAGGCCCGGAAATACAATTCTGTGCTGGATATGTCCCTCTACGGCGATAACATTCCGCAGGAAGTGTATACGAACCTGATCGATACAATTCACAAGCATTTGCCGCTTATGCACCGTTATATGAATCTGCGCAAGAAGCTGCTCGGCTTAAACGAGCTTCATATGTATGATTTGTTCGCCCCCCTCGTTGACGAGTTCAAGCTGGACATTACGTTCGAGGAAGCTAAAAAAACGGTAAGCGAAAGCTTAAAGCCGCTAGGCGAAGATTATTTGAAGGTGCTGCAAGAGGGCTTTGACAACGGTTGGATTGACGTTTACGAGAATGAAGGAAAACGCAGCGGCGCTTATAGCTGGGGCGCTTTTGGTACGCATCCTTATGTGCTGCTCAACCATAAAGACAACTTGAACAGCATGTTCACTTTGACGCACGAAATGGGCCATGCGCTGCATTCCTACTACTCGGACACGAATCAAAACTACCGTGACGCGCAATACACGATTTTCCTGGCTGAAGTCGCTTCTACATTGAACGAGGCGCTGCTGATGGATTATCTCCTTGGCAAATCGACAGATCCAAAGGAAAAAATGTATTTGCTTACGTATTACGCGGATCAGTTCCGTACGACCGTATTCCGTCAAACGATGTTTGCAGAGTTCGAGAAAATCGTACACGAGCGCTCCGAGCAAGGCGATTCGCTGACTCCGCAGGAGCTTAGCAAAATCTATTACGATCTTAACGTCCTGTATTACGGCAAAGACATGGTCATCGATAAAGATATCGAAATGGAATGGGCTCGTATCCCCCATTTCTACAACAGTTTCTACGTGTACAAATATGCAACAGGCTTCTCGGCAGCAACCAGCTTCTCCAAGCAGATCCTGGAGGAAGGCGAGCCTGCCGTTGAACGTTACCTCGGTTTCCTGAAAAGCGGAGGCAGCGACTTCTCCATCAACATTCTGAAGAAGGCAGGCGTCGACATGTCCTCACCTGAGCCGATCGAGCAAGCGATGAGCGTGTTCGAAGAGCTTATCGGACAGATGGAGCAATTGACGAAGTAGACAAAATAAGGTAGACCGCCAAGCGAGCTTGGCGGTCTTTTTATTGTGAAATATCCTGACTTAAAGAATGAACGGTATTGGCTGTTCCGGCAGTGTAACGATCGCGGAAGAGTCCATTTAACCCTCTCCCGCTCCAAACCTTCGCGCAGATCTAGCGCGGGCACGTTCTAGCTCCACCTCGCGATTACGATAATCGGCGCTCGTTACGAGTGAATAGAGCAAAGTTCGCGCAGCGATTGCAACCTCCTCTACAGCGCGATTAAATGCCTCCTCATTCGCCTGTGAAGGCTTGTTAAAGCCCGAAAGCTTTCTCACGAATTGCTGCGAGGCCGCAAAAATCTCATCGTCGGTAGCCGGAGGATCAAAGTTAAATAACGTCTTTATATTTCGGCACATAGCTTTCTCCTTTTATTTTCAGTAGTCCTTCAATATTACAACACATCATTTTCCCTTGCCAGTGAATCGAGCGGCAATAGGCAGAATAATTAACCTTGCAAAAAAATGAAAAACATCGCGAAAGCCGCGATGTTTTTTTACGATGTGATCGGTTTTACTAAGGGATTTACAGCAGCAATTGACCAATGATCCATGCCAGCCCGCCTGCGAAAAGCGACGACAGCAGGTTCACTCTGTCGTTGTTAAGCCAGGCGAAGCCGCGCACTTTCTCCGCCGCGCTGCCGCAATGCGCGGCGCGCTCGGTTTCGCTGCCGCATATCCGGCAGCGGTACATGGCCTGGCCGGTTGCGCCGAGCAAGGAGTCGGCGAAGGCACCGGCCAGGCCGGCGGCGGCCGCGGCGGCGATATAGACCGCCGCTGCGGCTCCGCCGCCTGGCGTACCCGCAGCAGCCTCGGCAGGCTGCGGGGCCGCCAGCAGCAGCGCGGCAACGGCGCCGATGAACACGGCGCCTGCGAGCGCTGCTGCGCTGCCGAGCGGCGTGACCCCGCCGCTCGTTCCCGCAACAACCGGCTTGCCGCTCGTCACCGATCGCGGCGCCGTCTTGCTTAGGGCTCCGATCTCGGTGGCCCAAGTATCCGCGTTCACGGCAGCCATCACGCCGATGTACGCGAACAGCCACCCCTGATCGGGCCACAGCGCATTGGCGGCGCACAAGAACAAGCCGACGCCGCCGTTTGCCCAGACTTGCCCGGCATCGCGGCGACCGGTCTTCTCATATTTTGCTTCGGCCGATGCCTTCGCACGATGCTTCCGCTTCCATTTCGACCACAGCGTCGAGGAGACGAAGAAGCCGATCAGCAAACCGAACCAGACCGGCTCTCCCCATGTGACATAGCCTGTGCCCATAATAATCGCCGACCATGCGCCTGAAGCGGACAACGAGCGCACACGATAGGCAGCTGCGGCAATAAGGCCGCTTCCTAATAGTCCGGCAAGCAGCCTTAACCACCATTCCTCCAGCAATCCAACCATGAAATGAGCGACCTCCTGCTTTTGCGATATCCGAAATGAGTGCTCCTAACTGATCACGCTCTGCAGCCGCAGCTCGTGCCACCGCTCCGGATAGTTCGTGCATATCATGATATCAGGATCAAGCGCGGCGATTTTACGGATCGCGCGTTTCTCGTTGACCGTCCAGGCCATCACTTGAATGCCTGCGTTTTTGAGCAGCGCGACTCGCTCCTTATTTAACCTTGAATAGCCGATGGACAGAAAATCGGAGCCGAGCTCCTTTAGCTCCTTCGGCAGCGTATTGCGCCAACCATCAATAATAAGTCCGGTACGAATTTGACTCGAGAGCTTCCGCATACGAAATAGCGTCCCTTCATGAAAGGACGTGATGACGACTTCCTTCTCCGCCCGGTAAGCCTGAATGCATCCCAATACCTTTTGCTCAATCATAGGGTAACGGATTCCATCGGTCTTCAGCTCAATATTAAGCTTACAGCGGCCAACCGCTTCTCTGAGCACCTGCTCAAGCGTCGGAACAGGCTCTCCCTGATATTTTTGCGAATACCAATGGCCGGCATCGAGGGACGTAAGCTCATCAGCCGTCAGGCTCTTCACATCGCCCCTTCCATTCGTCGTTCTGCGCAGCGTGTAATCGTGTATAACTACCGGTATATGATCTTTCGACAGATGAACATCTATTTCAATCCATTCCACATCAGGATCAGCGATTGCAAGCCGTATGGCAGCCATCGTATTTTCCGGCGCGCGGCTAGACCAGCCTCGGTGCGCAACGCACGGATTTCTCATTATGCAATCATCCTTTCAGAAGGCATCCGTTAATTAGGAACGATTGTGCCGTCCTCATTGAGCTTCACGCCAAACGAAAGGGCGGACAACCGGTCCAGTATCGCTTTTGCCGTATCCGCTTTAGGAGGAGTCGGCTGCGCTTGTACCGTAACCATTGGATGGAAAGTCAGGCCGCAGTCGCCGTTTTTTGAGCACAGCGCGTCAAGGACCCCTGTTTCTGCCGCTGTCTCCTTCGGATAAGAGCTAAAAATAAAGTTTCCTAAACTGTATGCAATCCATTTGCCTTTATACATTTCAAAGCCCTGCAGCACATGCGGGTGACTGCCGATTACAAGGTCCGCGCCTGCATCAATGTACTGTCTTCCAAAATCCTTCTGGTATTGCTCCGGCTGATCGACCCGCTCCTTGCCCCAATGCACCATAACAACAACGATATTCGCCTGCTCCTTTGCTTTCGCAATAGCGGCAACCGCGCGTTTTGTATCGTAACTTTCGGCTATTCCGGCTACATTCTTATCCGCTTTCCACGAATTGAACGGCAGCACTCTGCTTAAGCCGATATAAGCTACTTTAATGCCCCGCACCTCTTTGATGACAGGCGTAAAAGCTTCCGCATCGTTTTTTCCCGTACCCATATGCGATATGCCTGCCTTATCCAAATGCTTCATCGTGTCGAACATGCCTTCAGCGCCTTGATCAAGCGCATGATTATTGGCAAGGCTCATGACATCGAAGCCGGCATTGCGCATCGCTGGAAGTACATCCGGCGCGCCTTTGAACACATATGGCGTACCCTCTGCCGGCACTCCGCGATTCGTTATTGGAAATTCCAAATTTCCTGCCGTAAGATCTGGCTCGCTTAAGTAAAGCATCGACGGCTTATACAAATAATCATAGCCCTCTTGCTCCGTAATTGCACTCACATATTGTTCGACCAGCAAATCTCCGACAAAGGAAAGGCTAATTTTTTCAGCTTCGTTGTCTGCTGCTTCAGGCTCCGCTGCAGCTGCATTGTCTTCCTCAGGCGTTACATTTGTACCGCCTTTATTGCTCTGTTCATCTATGGATGAATTCGTATTTCCCTCTTGTTCTGCAGCATTTCCTGCGTCCTCGGCATCCTGCTTCGCTGCCTCCGCCTGTTCCTTCTTATTACCGCCCGCAAAGCTAAACCAATCTTGCAGCTTATCTGAATTCGCTGCGGCAAGCCATGCGCCGAGCCCTACTATAAGGATACCAAGCAGCGTTAAATTAACGATAATGAGTCTTTTAAGCCTTTTTTTCCGGCTAAGCTTGTCCTGCTTATGCGTTTCGGACCGTGATACATGCATGAAAGATGGCTCCTCTGCGAAAGGTTTAAAAGTCTGGGAATCTTAGACTCTACCATTATAGCAATGATCCACCTTAGGTGGGGAAACAATTACATGGCCTTATTTTAAAATCGCCTGCGCCGCTTCCTTGCCCTGTCTGATGCAATCCGGTAGACCGACGCCATCAAATGCCGCGCCGGTGATCCAGACGCCTGGCAGCTCCCGTTCAAAACGTTCCCGAAGCTGCTTCATATTCGTTAAATGGCCGAGAGGATATTGCGGCATTGAACGTGGCAATCTCGTAATTTCAGTAAACATCGGAACTGCCTTAATGCCCATCGTTTCTTCAATATCCTTCCGTACTGCCTTAATAAGCTCTGTATCCGGCAGTTTAACGCTTTCCTCGGCTCCTGAGCGGCCTACATAGCAGCGCAGCAGCACCTTATCATCCGGACTCGTATGCAGCCATTTGTTTGACGTCCATGTGCAAGCCGTAATATGCAGCCCTTCCGAGCGAGGCACAACAAACCCTGATCCGTCAAAATCAAGCCCAAACGTCGACTTGTCAAACGCCATTACCACGTTTGCCACCGATACGTAATTAACCGTTCGCAGCTCGCTGCAATCCGTCAATGGCTCCAGCAGATCAGCCGCATCATAAGCCGGTGCCGTCATCACAATCCGGTCAGCCTGCAGCCTTTCTCCGCTGTCCAGCACAACCTCGTAACGGCCTGCCCCGCCCTCAGCGGATACTTCACGCATGCTGCCCGCTTCCGCTGAGCTATCCGCATTGCGCCTAATCTCCGTAACCTTCGTGCCAAGACGCCTCTGAGCTTTGCTCAAGGCTTCGTCAAGCGCCTTTACCAGCGTCGATAAACCGCCCTTAAACGTGAGGAAGGTGCCTCCCTTCGCAACGGCTGGCAGAGCGCCGGCAGACGCGCTAGCCTTACGGTTATGCATCATGCCGCGAATAAGGCTGCCGTGCTTGCGCTCAGCAGCTGCAAACTGCGGGAAGGTTGCCTGCAGGCTCAGCTTCTTCAAATCCCCCGCATAAATGCCCGCGAGCAACGGCTCAGCGATACGGCGCATCACTTGATTGCCTACACGCCTCTCCAAAAAGCCGCCAAGCGACTCATCGCTGTTATCTTTGCGGACCGGCAGCGCCAAATCCAGCAAAGCGCGCAGCTTGCCGCCCCATGACAATAAGCCAGTTTTTACGAATGGGCCAATCTCCGTCGGTATGCCAAGCACGAGTCCAGGCGGCATGGGGTACAGCTTGCGTTCATGCAAAATATATGTTTTTTTCGCTCCCGGATTCGTTGTCGTCAATTCATCCTCCAAACCAAGCTCTAATGCCAAATCGATAATGGCCTGCTTGCGCGCCAAAAAAGAGTCCGGCCCCTTCTCGATGACGAACCCGTTATGCTGCAGCGTATTAATTTTTCCGCCAAAGGCAGGAGCACCGTCTACGATGGTAATTGCAATCTCCTTGCCCTGTCGCTCCGCTTCCCGCTGCAAATAAAAAGCGGAGCTCAGTCCGCTGATCCCTCCGCCAATAATGACAATTCGATCAGGGTTTCCGATTCTCCGCATCTCATTCATTCCTTCCCTTGGCAGTTCAAGGCCTCGATAACCGATTCCGCCAACGTTTCCATATATAGTGGATCGCGATTCAGCATCGCGATTCTGTCTAAAGCTAAGCCCAGCTGTTTTGAAACAGCCTGCGCTTCAATATCAAGATCATATAAAACTTCCAAATGATCCGACACGAAGCCGACCGGCGCAACGAGCACCGCTTTAACGCCTTCTTCCGCCAGCACCGGCAGTGTTTCCAAAATATCCGGTCCGAGCCAAGGCTCCCTTGTCCTACCCGCGCTTTGCCATGTAAACTGCCAATCCTTCACATTAGCCGCTTTCGCAACCGCTGCAGAAGTTTCAAGCAGCTGCTGCTCGTACGGATCGCCAAGCTCGCGAATTTTCTCAGGCAAGCTGTGTGCGCTGAACAGCACCTTCACGTTCTCTTCCCCACCTGCAGCGGCGGCCAAACGGCCTAATCCGTCTACGACCCGGCCAGTTAGCGCCTGCAGCAGCTTCGGATGCATGTGGTACTGCTTTACGAAAGTCATCGCAATGCCAAGCTCCTTCGCCTTCTCCTCCGCACGCTTTATGTAGCTGCCTACGCTCATCGTCGAAAAATGAGGGGCAAGCACGATCCCAACCGCTTGCGTGATGCCATCCTTCGCCATTTCCTGGGCGCCGACTTCAATATAAGGTTTTGCGTGCTTCAAGCCCTGATAGCAAACGAATCGGCCCGGTGCCAGCTGCTCCAGCTTGTCCTGCAGACCGGCTACCTGCCCGTTCGTATTTTCCCGCAAAGGAAATACGCCGCCCGCGACGGCTTCGTAACGGCCCTTCAGCTCTGCAAGCAGTTCAGGCGTCGGGGCGTTTCCGCGGCGAATATGCGTGTAATATGCCTCTACATCGTCCATCGACTCCGGCGTACCGTAGGACATAACGAGCACCCCGGTTTTTTGCCCTTTATGCTCAGACATGACTGGCCTCCTTCAGACTTCTGTCTGCGATCGCTTTCTTCGAGTACGAATGTACGAATGCAGTTAGCTCAGCCAGCTTCTCGAGCGAAGCTTCCGGGAATAAACCGTGCCCAAGGTTAAAAATAAATCCGGGTTTCTCCATGCCGCTATCCATAATTTCCTTCGCATACGATTCAATAACGCTGATCGGCGCCGTTAATATTGTCGGATCCAAATTGCCTTGAACCGCAAATCCGCCGCCCAGTCTACGACGGCCTTCATCCAGCGATACACGCCAATCTAGACCGATCACATTTGCCTTCACATTTTGCAGCTCCGGAAGCAATTCGCCTGAGCTAACGCCTGGAAAATAAATTTTCGGCTGCGGCAAATCCGCCAGCTCTGCGAAAATACGCTCGATCGTCGGCAATACGAATTGCCGGAAATCAGCAGGAGTCAAGGCGCCTACCCAGCTATCAAATAATTGAAAAGCTTTGCCGCCTGCCGCAATATGCGCGCGCAAATAAGTAATGACCATGTCGCCAAGCTTTCGCATCAGCTCATGCCATAGCTTCGGCTCGCTGTACATCATTTCTTTCGTGCGTAAATAGTTTTTGGAAGGTCTTCCTTCAATTAAATAGCTCGCAATCGTGAATGGCGCGCCAGCGAACGTAATTAGCGGAACCTCTAGCTCACGGTCCAGTATACGAATCGTCTCAATGACATGGCTGAGATCCCCTTCCACGTCAATAGGCTTCAGACGCTCCACGTCAGCCGCAGAACGAATCGGGTTCGCGATTACCGGCCCGATGTTGGCGACAATATCAAAATCTATGCCGATCGAAGCAACTGGATTCATAATGTCCGAGTATAATATAGCGGCATCGACGCCCAGCTTGCGAACCGGCATCATCGTAACTTCAGCCGCAAGCTCCGGCTGCTTGCATATTTCAAGCAAAGAATACTTTTCTTTTATTTTGCGATAATCAGGATCGTACCTTCCTGCCTGTCGCATGTACCATACAGGTATTTGATCTACGTGTTCCTTCCGGCAAGCCCGTATGAAACGGTCGTTATAAGACATTCCCGTTCCCCATTTCTATGAATTTTCCTATGCTTCCATTATGCCCTTTTTCATCGAACCTAACAACCGCCGCTTTTCGGCTTCCTATGACAATAGTATGACAATCAGTCGTTAGTTGCATGAAGAGCGCATGAATAATTGCCCATTCTGATCACCATGCTTCTGTACAACCGGCCAAAGGAAATTTCAGTATAACTTATGTTATACTTTGGTTATGGAACAATGGAAAAAAAATCTGATCGTGTTGTGGTTCGGACAGTTTCTCGTTATGGCTGGGATGACGATGATCATTCCGTTCTTGTCTCTTTATTTACAATTTGATTTAGGCTTAAAAGATAAGCATGAGATCGGCGTTTGGGCCGGGTTTATTTTTGCCGGAAACTTTGTTTCTTCATTTATATTTCAACCGATATGGGGGAAGATGGCGGACCGGTACGGCCGCAAAATGATGCTGCTTCGATCAGGCTTCGGCATGTCGATCGTTATGGTATTGATGGGCTTTGCCACTAACCCTTGGCAGTTGCTGCTGCTTCGTATGGTGAACGGTACGATTTCCGGTTTTAACCCTGCCTCGATTTCTTTGATCTCCGCAACAACGCCAAAAAACCGGATGGGCTTCGCGATGGGAACGATTCAATCCGGCGGGATTGCCGGAACGATACTCGGTCCATTCATTGGCGGCTTGCTTGCAGATACGATCGGCTTCCGGCCGATATTCTATTTGACGGGAGCGTTGCTGTTTGCGGCTTCGCTGCTTGCCTTGCTGGTCGTAAAAGAGCCCTTTGACCGTATGAAGGCAGCTGCCCGCGAGCAGGCTTCGGTTATTGAAGGTTTCCGGAAGCTAAGCGGAATTCCTCAGCTTACGGCCCTGTTCGCCGTCACTTTTCTCATCCAATTCGCGATGATGAGTCCGATGACGCTTATTCCGCTCTACGTTCAGGAGCTGCACGGTACAACCGCTAATCTTGCCTTCTACGCCGGCTTCGTCGGCTCCGTCACAGGACTATCCAATCTCGTTGCTTCGCCGCTGCTTGGCAGGCTTAGCGACCGGATTGGCGCGGAGCGTGTGCTCGGGGCCGCACTTGTCGGAGCCTCGCTTGCCTTTATTCCACAAGCTTTGGCAGGAACCGTATGGCAGTTGCTGCTGGCTCGTTTTATGCTCGGCATTTTTCTGGGGGGGCTTATTCCAGCGGTAAACTCCCTTATTCGCAAATACACACCTGACGGTATGGAGAGCCGTTCCTACAGCTTTAACACCAGTACGATGAGCCTTGGCAACATGATCGGCCCTATTACCGGCGGGGCCCTCTCCGGTTGGATCGGTATTCAGGGCTTGTTCATCCTATCCTCGGTCATGCTTATGGTTAACGCGGGATGGGTGTGGCAGTCGCTGCAGCGCAAGCGGCCGCTGCCACAGCGAGGCAATGACGGCTGACGCCGTTCGCTAGACAGTTTGTGAGGAGGAATACATTCCTAGGATAAAGTCTTAAAATTCTCATCACTTTCTTTAAAATCGTCATGAAATGTGCTAACCCTCTTCTCATTATGATAAGGCTAAAGTAAGATGGGCTTGAGAATGCGAGAGGAGTGAACGAGGATGAGCGAACAGTTCGAAATGTACGATGATCCGTTTAAAATGCTGATCTTGCTTGTAAAGATGGCTGCGGATCAAAAAGGTATGCAGCTTGATTTTGCCAACGTTCCGAAAATTGAAACCGATACATTTTTACTGGAAAACAGCAAATTTGTGTACAAGAAGGATGATACAATCATTGAATGGTTTCAATTTCTCGGAAGAGATATTAACTGCAGCCGTGACCTAAGCCGCTCGGAGTACAACAAGATGTTTATCGATTGCATGCACTCGTTGTTTTTTAGCTAGGAGCCTAATAATTTCGCGATCGCAAAGAGTCCAGGAGTAAGGTCGTCACACAAACAAAAAGCCTCATTTATCGACATTCGTCAATAAATGAGGCTTACGTGATTTCCACTATATCCATTCTACTTCCCAGACTCCTCTCCACGATTATTCTCATCCGATAGAAATCGTCTGAGACTGGCATTGAGCAGGTAATACTGATTATTCATCAGCTACCTTATCCCTTCTGCCTAACCTGTCAGGTAATTCCTTCCATCTTTCATCTTATACCCATTGGGTTTGACGTTGGTTAAATAGCCTGCTTAATAGAAGCTATTTAATCCAGACCGTCCTGACGGTGATTCGAAATCATTACCATAAGGATTGAGGATATAGTATCAATCTCCAAGATACTATAGTTCCTGAATGCGCTCTCACTACTAAAGTCTCCTTGTGAGGGTTAGCCTTTTCAAGAACTTTTATCTTGAGTTGATACTTATACTATAATCTCATTTTTTGAAATATTCAAATAATTCATTTTAGATTGCAATATCCTTATTTCTCTCCTGAAATCGCCTAATTTCTCTCTTTTTCTTAGTTCTTTACTCTTTCAATCAAATGAGAAACTTCAAGTGACAAAATCGCCCGAAAGGATTTCGGCGTCATACCGAAATCGCTCCGGGCGTCGATTACTTAACTTATTTGACAATAGCTATCGCCAGTCCGTCGTAGCCGGGCAGCACCGTGCTCTGCAAGCGGTCGTCTGACGCGATCGTTTCATTAAAGGAACGTACTGCGCGAACCGACGGGCCCGCTTTGGCTGGATCGACCGTTCTGCCGCGGAGCAGAATGTTATCGCCTACGATAACAGCTCCAGGATTAGCCAGGGCAATGGCATAATCCAGATAGACCGGGTATCCTTCTTTATCCGCATCAATGAAGAAAAAATCAAATTTACGGCCGGCTGACTTGAGCTCCTCCAAGCTTAGCTTCGCATCGCCAACCATATACTCCACCTTGTCTCCTAATCCGGCCGCTTCCATATGCACTTTGGCTAGATCCGCGTAGTTTTGCAGCAGCTCGAGCGATACCAGTCTTCCGCCCTCCCGCAGCCCCCGTGCCAAGCAAATGCCGCTATACCCGCCAAGCGCGCCTATTTCTACAATACTTTCCGCATTCGACAGCGATACAAGCATCGTAAGCAGCCTGCCATAGCCGTCAGCAACGGAAATATCCGGCATTCCGCTTGCTGCTATGCCTGCTTTTGCGCGTTCAAGATCGGCATCTTTCCCATAAAGTGAATCTACATATTGTTCGTTCTGCAACATTATTTTCTCTCTCCATTTTTGCAATTTGTAAAAACAACCTAATTTGTCCTATACTTGATTGTATGTTTTTGTTCGTAGGGTTACAAGCATATGTCTTAATCGTGACTTCTACCGTCGCAAAGTATAGATGAAGAGAGAGTGTAAAAATGGAAAAGTTACAGCTAATCGCAACCGCGCCGATGGGGCTTGAGGCGGTTGTCGCACGCGAGCTGAAAGATTTAGGGTATACCGACTTGCAAGTGGAGAACGGACGCGTTAATTTCACAGGCGGGCCGATCGATATTTGCCGAACCAATCTCTGGCTGCGCACCGCAGGCAGAATCCTTATTAAAATGGGAGAATTCCATGCAACCACCTTCGAGGAGCTGTTTGAAGGCACGAAAGCGCTCGATTGGCCGGAATGGATTCCGAACGACGGAGAATTTCCCGTTAACGGCCGGTCGCAAAAATCACAACTGACAAGCGTTCCAGCCTGCCAAAGCATCGTAAAAAAGGCAGTCGTGGACAAAATGTCCGAGCGTTACGGCACCGAATGGTTTCCTGAGGACGGTGGTCGTTACGTTATTGAAGTAACGCTTATGAATGACCGGGCGATGCTCACGCTTGACACGACCGGCGACGGCTTGCACAAACGGGGCTATCGCAAAGTAGCTACCGAAGCTCCAATTCGGGAAACGCTGGCAGCTGCGCTCGTTCAGCTTAGCCGCTGGCGTCCTGAACGACCGCTGTATGATCCTTTTTGCGGGTCAGGCACGATACTGATTGAAGCTGCTATGATCGGGTGGAACATTGCGCCTGGACTTCGTCGGAGCTTTAACAGCGAAGGCTGGCCGCTTATTCCGAATGAGCTGTGGGATGAAGCGCGCGACGAGGCGTTTGATTCCGTTAAGGATAATATTCCGCTCCAAATTGCCGGCTCCGATATTGATCCGGGTGCGATCGAAATCGCAGAGGCTGCGATCAAGAAGGCAGGCTTCGGCAAAGAGATTAAGCTGTCCGTTCAGCCTGTTGCAAAAGTAAAGCTGCAAGGCGAATACGGCGTTATCATTACGAATCCGCCATACGGCGAACGGCTCGGTGATGATGTGCAAGCGGAGGCCGCGCTGCGCCAATTCGGTCTGACTGCGCTGCACTATCCGACATGGTCGTATTTCTCAATTAGTCCTTCCACAACGATCGAGCATTATTTTGGACGCCCGGCTGATAAGAAACGGAAGCTGTTCAATGGGCGTATCGAGTGTAATTACTTGCAATTTTTCGGACCGCTTCCTCCTCGCGGAAATCGGCAGTAGCGAGAGAGGAAGGGTCGTTTACTTATGTTATCTAGTGGACAAAATCCAGTACGTCGCGGCATGAGCATCCTGTTAATTGGGCTTGAGCGGTTTAAAGCTGTCGACCTGCTGTTGTTTACTGCCGTGATGCTGGCCAAACTATATTGGTTCTCAGAAATTCTTCATGTAGCCAACATGAAAATGACCGGTATCGACGCTCTTATTGAGCTGGGCGCCGTTCTGATCTTCAGCTTCTGGACGATTTGGCTGCCCGTTCGCGGGCGGATTGTTTCACTTATTGCGCTAAATGTGATCGCATCCTTCGTTTTATATGCCGATCTCATTTATTATCGTTACTTTCAAGATTTAATCTCGGTCCCGGTGCTGCTTCAGCTCGGACAAGTAGATTCATTAGGCGATAGCATCGGAACGCTGCTTCAGGCGAAAGATTTTATTTTGTTCTTTGACTGGATCGCTATTATTCCGTTTGCGGTCTATGTGATTTGGCGCGGCCACGGCGATCTTCGCCATACGAACGAGCATCGTAAAGCGGCTCCCGTCTGGCAAAAAGCGATCGTCCGTATCATGCTGAGCGCCGTCATCTTGACCATCGGCTCATCGCTTGTTTTCACGAATGTGAATGAAGCTAAGCGTACGTGGGGACAAGGTATTTTCGACGGCAACTGGTGGAACCTATCGATTTATAATGTCACGGGCGCGCTTGGCTTCCACGGTTATGACGTATACCGTTACGTGAAGCAGAACTGGCTTGACGCCGAGACCGTAACCGCCGAGCAGTACTCGGAAGCGCAAAAGTGGATCGAAGCGCGCGGCGACCTGCGCGGTGCGCTCGAGCATGATGCGCTTTTTGGCGCGTACGAAGGAAGCAATGTTTTAATGGTGCAGCTTGAAGCCTTTCAAAACTTTATGATCAATCGATCTATTGGCGGCCAAGAGATTACGCCTCATCTAAACGGCCTGATCAAGCAAAGCGCTTATTTCAGCCAGTTCTATCATCAAACCGCCCAGGGAAGAACCTCGGATGCCGATTTTACCGCAAACTGCTCGATGCAGCCGGCAGCAAACGGTTCCGTATTCATCCAGTACGCACCGAACGAGTTTGATTGCATGTCCAAAACTTTAAAAGAAAACGATTATGGGACAACCGTTTTTCACTCCTATGAGGCCGGCTTTTGGAACCGTAACACGATGTATCACAATATGCGGTACGATCAGTTTTACAGTTTGAAGCATTTTACGCAGGATGAAAAAATCGGGTGGGCGCTTGGAGACAAATCTTTTTTCAGGCAATCGATCGATGTGATCTCCGAACAGAAGCAACCCTTCTACTCGTTCCTCATCACGCTGTCCAGCCATCATCCCTACGTGATTCCGGCTGCGGAGAAGAAGCTTAGCCTGGGAGAGCTGGATGGTACAATGATGGGCGATTACTTGCAGGCGATTCATTATGTGGATGCCGCGCTCGGCGAGCTGGTGGACAGAATGAAAGCAGAAGGACTTTGGAACAACACAATTCTGGTGATGTACGGGGATCACGACAACTCGATCAATGACTGGTCGCTGTTCGAATCATTCCTTGGCAGGAAGCTAGATGAACTTGAGCAGCAAATGATTCTAAAGCAGGTTCCTTTGATTGTTCATTTGCCGAAGGACGAGCATGCGGGAACGTATACCGGGGTAGGCGGACAGCTTGATATAACGCCGACGATCATGCATTTACTAGGCATTTCAACTGCCGATCAATACTTGATCGGAACTCCTCTGCTGACGGATAAACCGCTCTTAGGCAAAAAGGTCGTACTGAGAAATGGCGCCTTCACCGATGGTGCCGTCTACTATATGCCTTCTGCCGACGGTATCGCGGGGCATGGCGCCTGCTGGAATATTCAAGAACATACAGCAGGCGATATGAGCGCATGCATTGGCGCCTACGAAGGTGCGCGCACCGAGCTAAGCATGTCCGATCAGATCGTTATGAACGATCTGATCAATGGCTTCAAGGAGCAAGCTGCTGCGGAAACGCGCGCCAGCAGCGATGTAGAGACAGCTAGCCATAAGTAAAGCCAGTTAAAATATTATTTTTTGCATAACAAGAAGGGCTGACTCGATACCAAACTGAACTGCGCCCCGTCAAGTAGACAGTACAAATAATAAAAACCAGTTATGCGGCCTTAGTCCTAAATTCCATCGGACTGAGGCCGTTTAATTTCGCCTGTAATCGTGAACTGCGCCCCGTCAAGTAGACAGTACAAATAATAAAAACCAGTTATGCGGCCTTAGTCCTAAATTCCATCGGACTGAGGCCGTTTAATTTCGCCTGTAATCGTTCGTAATTGTAAAAGCGGATGTAGGCCTTAATATCCCTTTCGAGCTCCTTAAAGGTACTGTAAGTACGCAAATAATACTTCTCGCATTTTAGGGTTCCCCAGAATGATTCCATGGGGCCGTTATCGATACACCTGCCAACACGTGACATGCTTTGGGTCAATTTTTTTCCATATAACTTCTTGAATCTTAAAGAGGTATATTGAAAGCCACGATCGCTATGAAGCATAGGCTTGCTGCCCGGTGCCGCTCGTAAGGCTGACTTTATCGTTCGGAATACAAGACTATTGTTGTTGGAATGTCCTAAGACATAAGAGACAATCGTGTTATCATGAAGATCCAGAACRGCACTTAAATATGCTTTCTGACCGCTGCCATATTTGAATTCCGTTACATCGGTTAACCACTTCTCATTCGGTGTTTCTGCATGAAACTCGCGGTTTAACAGATTTTCAGCGACTTGCTGCGGGGTTGCATTCACATATTTCTTTCTCTTTCTACGAATAACCGATTGGATTCCCTTTAGCTTCATAAGGCGTTGTACGCGCTTATGGTTAATCGGGTGATTGGTCTGCCTGCGCAAATGAAGGGTTAATCGACGGTATCCGTAGATACCGTTAACCTTCTCGTACAGCTCGATCATAGCAAGAGTAAGTTGTTGGTTCTCCAGCTCACGGGAGCTGGGTCTGCGCTTCAGCCATTTATAATAGCTTGRCCGTGGAATATTTGCGATTTCACACAAAGTTTGTACGCTGAATGATTCTTCTTGCTGAACGGCTTGAATGGCAAGATAGACGTTCTCCTGACGGTGCCCGCTTAGCTTCGCCTCCTTTGGAATTCCTCTAACTTTTTTAGGAACGCATTTTCTGCTCGAAGCCGCTCATTTTCATACTCCAGCTTCTTCATCGCAAGCTTTTGGCGGTCTGCTTCGGTTAGCTCCTCTGTCGCTTTTTTACGCCCTCTGCCATCTTTGAGAGCCTCTTGCCCCCCGTCCTCATACTTCTTTACCCACTGGTACACCTGTTGATAGGAGACCTCGTAATGATCTGCCGCCTTTTGGWAGTCATGATGATGGGCAACACAATAGAGAACGATGTCTATCCTCTCCTGCCACGTGGTTGAACGACCCTTTGTCATAGCTTTCTTGCCCCCTGTATAGGTTGTTAAGCTGCTATGACCATTATACTTCTTCAACCAGTTGGAGAGTTGGGTTCGGCTGGCTATTTTGTACTTGTCGATGATCTGATACTGAGATAACCCTCCATAGAGATAATCCTTTACCGCTTGAAGCTTCAGATCCGCGGAATATGTTCGATTGTGGCTCTGTTTCTCTAACCCTTCATATCCATACAACTCATAACGACGACGCCACTTTGCCAAGGTTGTTTTGTTTGTGCTGTATTTAGCAGCTGCAGCCTTAACACCAATTTCCCCCCTCTTTATTTCATCAAGGATCGCAAGTTTCTCTGGTGCGCTATACTGTTCTTTTGACATGAAAAAGCTCCCCTCACAGCAGCAGGTTTTATTATTTAACCTGTCTACTGTATGGGGAGCATATCA